>NZ_QKTX01000003.1 GCF_003253485.1 Algoriphagus aquaeductus
AAGTCTTAAGAAAAACCATGATCCTGACCGAAGAGCAGAAAATGATTCAGGACCTTTTCGGATTTTAATCCGGGTGTCCCAGCGCGGAAGTCAGGAGAGTTCCAGTACTTTTTTTCGCTGGTAGGGGAGTGTGTCCACCGCCGATTCCAGTCGTTGGAAAATCATCTCTTCGGCGGCCATTTCCTCACCGGTGCTGTCCTCAATCCTGTTTTTATAAAAACTTTCCAAGCGTTCCCGATCCCGCTTCAGTCGCTTGAAGTAATCAATGACCTCATTTTTGGTGATAGTAAAAATGTAAGACTGCACGCGGTCGCTGGATTCGAGTTCACAGCGTTTTCGGAAGATTTTCAAAAATACTTCATGGAAAATCCCTTCGGATTCGAAGGGGTCTTTGACCATCGAAAGGATAAAACGCAATACGGGCTTCTTATAAAGGGAGTAAAACGCATCAACCGCGTGTTTTTCTCCATTTTTGAAGTCCTGGAGGAGGATAGGATCTGACAAATTCATAGTGCTGGGCTGGATTGGCAGTAGAAATTTTGAAAAAATCAGCCCAAGTTTTAACGCTAATTGCGAATAAAAATCCTCGATTTGCGAAAATCTTTTAAGTGGCATGGCAATTCTAGATGGTTCAAAATGAATAGATTACGCCAATATCAATTCTCCATAAAATTTGGGTGAAAATTGACTAAGAACCGTTTACTTTTCTTTAAAAAATTCAACAAATGAGGCTGAAGATTACCAAATTGTAAATAGGAGAGTTTAACTGGGAATCCCCGCTTAAAAACATAGAGGTTTCTGCTATCCTGCTTCTCCAGAAGCAGGATCCTCAACTAGGACTAATTTCTAAAGTGAAATGCACTGCTTCTCCAGAAGCAGGATTGTCGAGTTGGATAGTGTCTACGCGGTAATTTCTTAGCTCACCAAAACCAGAATCAGCCCAAAATCGGGGAAACTTCATCTAATGGCAGAATAGGGTTTAATCAGAATTCCAATTCCTAGATCATGTCCTCCCTCTATTCAATCACTCCCAAATACCTGCCCATCCAGTATGGCAGCAGCCAAATGTCGCCGGCACTGTACACGCTAAGTCCCTGACTTCCTCCGTCTAGGGTAAATCGGTTGGCATTGTGCTTCATGATCCGGGTTTCGGAAGGAGGCAAAACGGTTTCCGTAGACTGTCTGCGGAAATTAGCCGGAAGGGTCTTGATGTCTTTGCGGTGGCTGTTTTGGGTATTCCAGCTGATCAAATCGATGGGGTGACGCTCCAAGAACCAAATGGAGGGCTCCAAGTCAAAGTTTTCTGGTTGTACCAGAGCCGTGAAAATATTCCAAAGGGCTTCTTTTTCCGGTCTTTCTGCCTCCCAGTGGTCTAAAATGGACTTTTTGAACTGCGCTTTCAATTCCGGAGTAAACGCATATCGATACAGTCCCCAATACCCCAAGAAGTACATCTCGTCATCGGAATGATTCCAGGATTCGGAGAGCATTTTGCTCCAGTCATCGCTTCCGTCTCCGGCCTGTCCGATGACTGACATGGGGCGCATCAGGTTTTCCAAGTAGCCGTGCTTTTCCATCAGCTCGAAGGCCTTGTCTTTGTACACTTGCTTACCGGTGAAGTGAAAGGCCGACTGAAGCATGGCAATGATATTGGAGGAATTCAGCTTACGATCCCCCACTTGCTTGGGAAATCCATTGACATAGTCTGGATGCCACTTGCCCCAAAGCGTAGGTTTCCCATCGTAGTCTATCAGATACAGGTCATTTTTGACGATGTGGTTCATGAGTGCGTCGAGAAGCTCAACGGACTTGGCCTTGATCCAGGGATCATCGACGATCTCTGCCAGGACTCCAAATACAAACACATGTCCGATGGCTTCATCGCTGCTGGTAGTGGCTTTCCAGTCCCATTCCGGATCCGAGGCATGTTGCCAGCGATCGGGATCGGATAGTTGGGTGATATAGCCACTTCTCTCGAAAGATCGGGAAGGAAAACCCTCGACCGGATTGATGGTATAGAGCCGCTCCATGGCCAAAAGCGATTCTTTGCAATTGGCCAAAGCTTCAGGATCTTGGGTTACTGCATATCGGAATGCCTGTCCACCCAAATACATGGCTGTCCAAAGTCCGTCGTTGTCGGAATCTTTGAGCCGGCCCGTGCTGATATTTCCCTTTTCAGCGAGTTGGAGGGAGGCGTTGAACCCGTTTCGGATATGCATTTTCCGGACTTGGGCTTCGAGTATTTCTGCTTTTTGTGCCAAAGTCATCTCCTCAAACACCAGGGTGGAAAGCCCTTTTTCAGTCAGGACATGGACCCGATTTTTGTTCAAAGCCAAATCCCGTACTTCCTCTCCCGGCATCCAACGGTCTCCGAAATAGTAGGAAACCGTGCCTTTTTCATCCAATCGGAATACTCCCTTTTTGCTCCCAAACCAATAATCTGACCCATTGACCTCCACTGCTGTGATTTCGGTCCAAGGGAGTTTGGTCTGAAGTCCAGAGGCTTGATTGGTAGATAGATTCAGGGTGAAAAATCCGTTTTCAGTCCCGATTACGGCCAGGTCTTTTTGAGTGTCCAAGGCAAAAGCTTTGAGTTTTTCTCCTTTGGCAATTGGTGAAATTTGGGTTCCTCCTGGTGAATAGGATGAAATTCCCGAAGCTTGCAAGAGCAAAAACCGATTTCTTTTGGAATCAAACCGGAGGTCCAAAATCGGCTCAGAAATGGAGATGGCTGAGGTCTTTTGTCCTTTTTTGAGGTATTGAAGTTGATTTGGACTGACGACTACAAAATCCATCTCTTTTCCTCCAGTCAGTGCATAAGGATTTTTCAGATCGTGCATCAAATACAGATCACCTGCCCAGGCATTGCTGAGGACGGCCTTATCGTCCAAGTAGACCAGTTGATCTTCATGCTGGATGATGGCAAGG
Organism: Algoriphagus aquaeductus; assembly: GCF_003253485.1. Lineage (GTDB taxonomy): Bacteria > Bacteroidota > Bacteroidia > Cytophagales > Cyclobacteriaceae > Algoriphagus > Algoriphagus aquaeductus. The sequence continues at coordinate 2,929 of NZ_QKTX01000003.1, forward strand.
ATGTTTTTGTCTTTCATCGGGAGGTAGCTTTGATCAGCGACCAAAATGCCATCTTGCTGAAATGCTCCAAATGCAGGACGGAGCAACTTCCCTTTTTCCAAAACCTGAATCGTCCCATTGCGATCAACCGCCAGGCTAAACCGCTCTTTTGCCTCATTGTCGCCCACATATTTCACAGCATAATCCTGTTGAAATACCCGGTCACGATGTACTTGCTTGGCTGTTTGGCCGTGAACAAAAAGCGGTAAAAAGAAGCATCCTAGGAGTAGTCTGACGCAGGTGTTGAATAGCATGATTATCGGATTTTTTGAGGATCGAGTTGAAGGTATTGGATGGTCTTAGCGGAAGGAAAATGCCTGGAATAACTCAGGTGCACTTTGCCCGAACTGTCTTGAATCAGGCTAGGATAGGAGAAGCCCCCCTTTTTCTCCGGATCATCTTCCAAATACCGGGGATTGGACCAGGTTTGTCCTTCGTCTGAAGAAATCCAAAGTGCCAAGCGATAACGCCCATCATGCAGGTCATTGCCGACCATCCACCAGCGACCATCCTGCAATACTGCTAGTTCCACACTGGCAGTGTTGGGAAAAGAAGTCTTTTGAGCAGCGGACCAGGAGATGCCCCTGTCTTTGGAAATGCTTTGCTGAATCCTCGTAGGAGAATCCCCAGAATCCCGCATCATGGCGACGATGTCCCCGTTTTTCCGTTGGGCCAAAGCCGGTTGGATAGGGCCTTTCCCTACCACAGGCTTGCTGGGTTTCCAGGTATTTCCTTCATCTTCGGAGATGGCCATCAGGGAAAAGTTGAACCCGTCGGAGTACAGGGGAAGGATGATTTTTTCTTCAGAAATCAATGGCTTGATCCGGGTCATCCAGCCGATGCTCCTCTTTTTGGAATCGGTGATGGCTTCGAGAATCAGGTTTTCGTAGGAGGGGGCATATTCTGACCAGCCTTGATGGGAGTCGGGAAGTTCTTTCATCCGGATTTTTACTTCTTCGACAAACTCCTCTCCAGGTTGGAGTAAAATATTGTCCTGCCAATGCCAGCGAGGCGCCCCGGGATTTTGGAAGTCGGTACTTCTCCGAACCCGCAATACCGATTGCTCCCATCGGTTGCCCAGGACAGCGATCCAGACGAGGAACAATTCATTTTTTTGATTGAGAAAAAGCACCGGGTTGCAGTCGGGGACATCAGGAGTGTCTGCCATAAGAAAAGGCGCTGACCAAGTGTCGGCATTTTTGCTTTTCCGGGCCCCCATGAGCTTGACGTCATTGGCGGTGCGCTCACCCGATCCTTGAAACCAAACCGCGAGTAAATCTCCGTTTGGCAAGGCCGCCAAACTGCTGCCATGCACATGCTGCGTTTGAGGAGGGAAAATCTCCTGTCGAACCTCAGCGGGAAGGATAGTGGTCTGGGCGAGCACAGGGCCAGCCCAGCACCACATCACCAATCTACCTATCCAGCTACGAATCGGTGTCTTGAATCTATTTTTCATGGTTGAATGAGTCTTTTTCTTCGCTCCATCACTTCCCTCCAAGTGGTCAGGATGATTCCTTCTTTTTCGATATAGGATTTCAACTCCGGATCGGTCATCGCAAGCAGGTCCCCGTATCGGGAGTCTCCGGATCCGGAAAACCTTTTGAAAAAGTCTGAGTACTCGATGCTGTGAATGATGATCATCGCCAAACCGGGCTCCATTTTTTCCAAAATCCGCTTAAACTGGTCGACCTTGTATTGCCCCAGTTCCTCATGGGAGTGGGCGTGGTCCGGCTTCCAATCTCCGCTGATGGTATGAAGGTCATCCAATACGGGTAGGCCCATTTCCCAGATTTGCTTTCCCAGCGCTTGGCTTTTGAGGAGGATTTCCGGTTTGGGGATGGGCATACCGTCGTGGTATTTTCCTTCTGCTTTGAGTTTTCTGATGATAGGGGCTGTCATACTTTCCTCCAAAAGGACATTGTTGCCTCCGGGAAACATCACCGGGATGTCGTACTCCACACCGACTTGGATGTATTTCTCCAAAAATTTATCATGGGCAAAGAGTGTCCCCATGTGCGAATCGAGATGTGTGGGCTTCAGTCCAAGGCGTAATGCCCTTTCGATTTGAGCTTTGAGTTCGATGTAAACTTCCTCTGGGCTTGCATGCTGGACGACTTGCTCTACGGTGTGCCAAAACGCACCGTCCGGGTCATGGAGTCCGGGAACCAATTGCTTTCCAGCCAAAGGCTCCCAACGATAAGTTTTCCATTCGGAAGTCAGGACGAGGTGAAGGCCTAAGTCCCATTCCGGATGCGCTTTGGCCTGATGGATAAAATTTGCAGCCCAAGGACAAGGCATCATGATGCTGCAGGAAGTGGCAATTCCAAAATCCAGTGATTGCATGGTCCCTTGGTTGGACTCATAGGACATGCCTGCATCATCCACATGAAAGATGACCACTTTTTTGCCCTTGGGATACCCTAGCTTTTCGGCATAGGTTTGCCCACGAGCTGGGCTGGAACTTGCCCAGAAAAAAACAATTAAACTTAGACTTAGAAAAATAGACTTTTTCATTCTCGGCTTTGGTTATTTCAGTCCTTCGATTTTCACTTTGCCAAATGCCACCTTTTTACGGTTCCAGGTATAGGTGTACACCAAGTGGTCTCCGTCCAAAATCAGGGAGGGATAGGAAAATTCTCCGTCAGGATCGGGAGTCTCTTCCACCGTGTGACGGACAGGCCAGGTTTTTCCGTTGTCCAAGGAAACGGCCAGTTCAATGATGTTTCGGTCGCCCCAATTGCCTTCGACCGGATTGTAGAGGAGCGCGATTTTTTCTCCGCCGAGATGAGCGACTTCGATCGCACTGTTATTATTAGGTAGGTCAGTGAGGTACACCGGTGCCCAGGTTTTTCCTCCGTCATTGGAGTCGGTACGGGCGATTTTTCCGGCAGAGCTTCGTAGGAGAAGGTGGATTTTTCCCGGAGTAGATTCCCAAGCCGTAGGTTGGATGATTCCTTCCTCAGGAATCAGATTGCGGTCGATATCGAAGTAGGGAGTTCGCTCCCAGGTTTTTCCCTGGTCCTTGCTGAGGTCCACAAAGGCATTCCAAACTTTATTTAACTCATGGGAAGCGGGAGCCAGCCACGTGCCATCCGAAAGAATCGTCAGGTGATTACGCACGGGACCTCGTCCTCCTTTGTCACCGGGAACAAGTTCGGTGGCAGTGGACCAGGTTTCACCTCCATCTTCCGAATATTGAATCCAAGTTTCCCAGTGGTCGATTTCTTTCCCGACTTTGAAGAAAAGCACGATTTTGCCATTCTCATCCCGGTGAAGGACAGGATTCCAATGCGGATCATTTCGGACTTTGGCAACCACCCGAGGTTCGGACCAGGTAGTGCCGTCGCCTTTGGACAACCAGATTCCCACGTCGTCGTGCTTTTCATAAGATCCTCCAAACCACGCGACGAGATAAGTGCCATTTCCCAGGGATTCAACAGTGGAGGCATGTGCCTGGGCAAAGCCCGGATGGGAATCGAAGACCATGCTTCGGCTTACCTCTTGAAGGGTGACAGTAGATGCGTTAGCGTTGGATTCGGATTCTGTCTTGGGGGAGGAGCAAGCGATCAGCAAGCCGGTGAGAATGATCGAAACTGAGGTCAAGTACCTGTTTGTACGCATGTCTAATGGGGAAATAAATGTGGTTTGTCTGGAATATTACCTGATTGTTTCCAAATCAGGCTATTCTTTTGTCGAAATTTTATTTTGTTGCTAAAAATCGAATCTCAAGCCCGAACAGGATTTTTTTCCTTTCGGGCTTTTGTATATTGACGGGGTACACCCTCAATCTCAGCACGATGAAGCAACGAACCCTGATCCTCCTATTGATTTTCCTGATATTTTTCGTCATTTCCCTGATGTCAAATATCCTGGGGCCAATCATTCCGGATCTGATATCGAGTTTCTCGCTGAGTATGGGATTAGCGGGTTTTTTGCCGTTCTCTTTTTTTGTGGCGTATGGCGTCATGTCTTTGCCCTCCGGTCTATTGGTGGAGAAGTATCGGGAAAAGCGGATCCTCCTGCTGGCGTTTTTTCTGGGCGTTTTGGGCGCTTTGGTTTTTGCACTGAATCCTGAATTCCAGTTTGCTTTGATTTCGCTTTTTATCATCGGTGTCGGGATGGCGATGCTGCAGGTGGTGATCAATCCCCTGCTTCGGGTTGCGGGAGGAGAGGAGCATTTTGCGTTCAATTCCGTGTTGGGGCAGTTGGCTTTTGGGGCTGCGTCTTTCATGAGCCCTTGGTTGTATAGCTATCTGGTGCAGAATCTTTTTTCAGGGAATGACTTCTTTATGATCCGAATCCTGGAAAAATGGGTGCCCGAATCTATGCCTTGGGTATCGGTCTATTTCCTTTTTGCGGTGATTGCCCTGTTGATGTTTTTGGTGATTACGCGGGTGAAATTTCCCGAGGTGGAGTTGAAATCCGATGAAAAAGTCAACTTAGGCCGAGACTTGGGCCGATTACTGAGCCAAGGGAAGGTCTGGCTGTTTTTCTTGGGAGTCTTTTGCTATGTGGGGACAGAACAGGGGATCGCCAATTGGGTCAGTCAGTATTTGCAGGACTATCATGGCGTGGATCCTGCTACCACCGGAGCTCAGGTGATTTCCTATTTCTGGGGATTGCTGACGGTGGGATGCCTGTTGGGATTGGTTCTGCTTAAATTGATGGACAGCAAGCGGGTTTTGATGATTTTCACACTAGGAGCCATGGTGTGTTTGGGCATGGGCTTGCTCGGTTCGGGAGCGATGGTTTTAGTGGCATTTGCCTTGAGTGGCTTTTTTCTTTCGGTGATGTGGTCGATTTTGATTTCCCTTGCCCTCAATTCGGTTGATTTTGCACATGGGACTTTGGCCGGGATTCTGTGTTCAGGGATCATGGGAGGTGCGGTCATGCCCTTGATCGTGGGAGGTCTGGCTGATTGGATAGGCTTGCAGTCAGCGATGTTCTTTTTGTTTTTGCCATTGGCTTACATTTTCTCGGTAGGCATCTGGGCCAAACCCTTGGTCAGCAATGCCCGGGTCAGCTCTTTGAAGGATCTCTTTTCTGCCAAGTAAGTCATGTACAAGATCATTTTGCTTCTGGATTTTGCCGAAGAATACAGCAAGTGCCTGCTGAAGGGGATCAGTAAATATTCCGCTGAACACGGACATTGGAGTTTTTGTCGGATGCCTTTGTACTATCGGGAGACACTGGGGGCCAAAGGAATTTTGAACTGGGCCAAGGACTGGAAGGCGCATGGGATCATCGGGCAGCTGTACAATGAGATGGAGAATGATCTGTATCAATCTCCCATTCCGGTGATCGCACAGGATTTCAAGGAGCGGTTCAGATTTATTCCCAATATCACCGGGCAATATCGGGAGACGGGCAAGCTCGGTGCGGAGTATTTTTTGAACAAAGGGTACACCCAATTTGCCTTTTATGGATTCAACAACATCGTTTGGTCCCGTGAACGAGCCGAAGGATTTGAATCCGCAGTGAATCAGGCGGGATTTCATGTGCACTATTTTGAGCATAAAAAAGCCCGCTCCACGGATATCTGGTACTACAAAAGCAACTCACTAAGCAAATGGCTGAAAAGTCTGCCCAAGCCCATCGCGCTGATGGCCTGTGATGATAATCAGGGGGTTCATATCACGGAAGCCTGCAAGCAAAACAATATCCGTGTGCCTCAGGAGGTTGCTGTCTTGGGAGTGGATAATGATGTCATGCTCTGTGAACTTTCCGATCCACCCCTGTCGAGCATCGAATTGGATATCGAGCGGGCGGGCTACGATACGGCTCGGGCGATGGACTTGATGATCACCGGAAGGGCCAAATTTTACCGGGATATTTTGGTGCCTCCCCTGAAGGTAGTCACACGAAACTCCACCGATATCTATGCCTCACAGGATGACTATGTAGCCACCGTGTTGGATTTTATCCATAAAAATATCGACCAAAATCTCCTCGTAGATCATATCGTAAAAGAGGTTCCGATGTCGAGGAGATCCCTGGAAAAACGATTTGTGGAGGTGACGGGGCTGCCCATCTACAAGTACATTTTTAAGCTGCGGATCGAAAAGCTGGCCCAGAGACTGGTCAGCAGTGAGATGTCTGTATTCGAAATTGCCTTGGAAATGGGCCTTTCTGACAGTAAAAATATTGCCCGTCAGTTTAGACAGGTGATGGGATGCACACCGTTGGAGTATCGAAGGAGATTTGTGGAGAAAGCCAAGGCAGATAAAATGTTTAAGTAGTCTCTTTTTGGGCCGGGGAGGTAACTACCAATAAACGCCATGCCTAAGAAAAATTTACTTCCTATTCTTCTTACCGCCATGACTTTGGGTACCACCTGGGCCATTCGCGGGCAATTTGGCCATGAGCAAGGGGCCGCCTGGGCCGGAGCGATAGCCTGTTTGATGCTGGTGATGGTGACCAAAAGGAGTGAATGGGCGGAATCTGGACTGAAAGCCTCTTTTTTTGGAGCGGTAGGTTGGGGATTGGGAGGAATGATGAGTTATGGCGTGCTGGTCGGGTATGGAAAATCATCAGATTTTCTGAATGCTTCCTATGGACTATTGAGCCTCTTGGTGGTGGGGGGATTGTACGGATTTTTAGGCGGGGGATTGTTTGGACTGGGATTGACCGATTCGAAAGAGAGGAAAGTGCCGTGGCATCAGGTCACGGTAGAATTGACTGTCGGCGGATTGATTTTTTACTATTTCATCATCGAGCAACTGGGTTGGCTGATGACTCCGCCACGGTCTGAGGCCTGGGGAGTATGTGCCGGTGCCGCCTTGGCTTTGGCTTATTTTCTTTACCGGAGCGGCTATCGAAATGCCCTCCGTGTAGCTCTGTTTTCCGGGTTGGGGGCCGGTTTTGGTTTTGGCTTTGGTAATTTTCTTCAAACGATGGGTCAATTGTCCGGTTTGACATTCAATTTTTGGAATGTGATGGAGTATTCCTTGGGATTTTTTGGCGGAATCGGGATGGCCTATGGGGCTTTGACCTCCTCTTGGCAGCCTGCTAAAAAAGCAGCTGAGAAGTCCGTTTGGCCGATTTATGGATTAGCTGTACTGATTCCGTTTTTCGTGTGGGAGCAGAGTTTTTGGGAAAAAGAGATCACCCCAATGCTGGAAAAGGTAGCCCCCGGACAATTGGATTTTTGGGCTAAAGCCATACCCGCCATGGCATTTTTGATCTGGTTGGGATTGCTGGGATTAGCCTGGAAAAAAGCAAAAACGCTGAAAAATGATCTGGCAGTCAATACGGTTTCGGTTCTTCAATCGGTCTGTTGGTCCTTGTTTTTGGCTTATTTGGCCTACACGTTTTTGATCACGGGCTCATTCATGAGCGGATATCGACCTGAGCAATTTTTGTATTTGGTCAACTTTGGGCTGATTTGGTTTTTGGTTCCCAAAAGTTCTGCTCAATTCTCATTGGAGGGAATCCAAGGGGCTGGAATCTGGAAATTGTTTTTTCTGATTTTGGGCCTTTTGATCCTGTTGGCGGCGATTTCCTCTTCCCTTCATGAAGGATTGCCTGGGATGCAGACGCGGTTTTGAATGATGGGCTGAAGTTATGGGGATGGTTGATATATAGAAATTGAGGTCATTGAGTGCAGAACCAAATCCAAAGAGATTGCTATCGTTTTGACATGCATTTACCTGCGATCTGAAGGCGTCAGACCGTCTGAAAGATAAACGAGGGAATTTTCTTGGGACAACCTCTTTACTTTTTGATGGTGAATTGATCCAGGAGTTTGCCGTCGGCGAGATAGGAACTCAGTGTAAGGGTATTTCCATGGATGTCGATTTTTTGGTAGAGGTAATCATCGGGGTAGGAAAGAACGGTGAAGGACTGGTCCTGCTTATCGCTTTCGAAACCCTTCCCATGTGCCGAAGCCGAGTGGACAAAAATCAGGTTGGAGTTTGATCCGGGCTTGAATTCCCTCAAAGGTTTGGATCGCATGTAGTAATGAAAATGCCCACTGAAGTACAGGTCCACCTCGTGCTTTTCCAAAATGGGAACCCAGAAGTCCTGGATTTCGGGATAAGGTTCTACAGAATTGTAAGCAGGGAAATGGACGGTCAAGAACTTCCAACGGGCAGGATTTTCGGCGAGTACTTTTTCCAACCAAGGCGCTTGGTCAGGGATAGAAAGCGTGCCATCCATCATCAAGAAAAGAGCCTCACCATATCTGAAAAAATAGGTTCTCTCGGAATATTCTCCTCCGGGCCCATTGACAGGAAGGTCAAATTGCGCCTGAAACATGCCTGCGCCCAACCCATCCTGTGAGTCGTGGTTGCCGGGTACGGGCATAAAGGGGCGATGCGCAAAGCTTTCTCCGGTGAAGGCAAACAGCTTGTCCCAATCATCCCGATGAAGTCCGGTATTGACCAAGTCGCCTGAGGAAATGTAGAATTTGGTTTCAGGAAAACGCGTAGTAGCATCTTTTGCCAGTTGGCCTGTTTTGGGATCGTTGTGCATATCACCAAACCAAATGAAAGAAAAATTGGGTGTGCGGTCAGCTGCTGTCTCAAAGGAATAAACCGGACTGAGCTCGTCATCGGACTGGATTTGGTAGTGGTAAGCAGTTCCCGGATTGAGACCGGAGATTCGCGCGGTATGGCGAAGGGTAAAGCGGTCGTTCTGAAGTAGGCGGTCTTCTATTTCCTGAGGGGAAGATGCCAAGCTGAGCGTGTCTTTTCCTCCTTTTTTCCAATAGAGGACCTTACTTGTCGTAGATTTTGGAGAAGTGCGCCAATTGATGGAAATGGAGGTTTTGGGATCAGCATGCCAGTGCAACACCGGTAGATCCGGAAGTTCCGAAGATGGAAAATCGGTACTTCGGAAGGCTTGGACCAAATGAGCTTCTCTCGCCCGTCCACGGATGGTGGTAAAGAGTATTTCTCCACGGATTTCATCGGGGACTTCGGTGATTTTCAGCCCATCCCAGTCGTGATAGGTAAATGCTCCGGGTTCCAAAGTTTCGAAATGCTGTTGCGCGGGAAAAATCGGTGTGATTTCCAGTTTTTTTCCTTTTTCCAAAGGTTTGAGACTGATAAAATACACCGGTCGGTGTTTGTCAAGTCCATTGATGCCCAAGTTGACTTTTCCCGAGTGCTCTTCTTTTTGCCAGACCTCATATGAAGAGAGTTCGTTTTTGACCAGCAGGTTGGTTTTGACAAAACCCGATTTTTCAAGCCAAAAGGGAACCGTCTTTTGGTCTACATGGCGCATGAGTGATATTCTCACAGGCTGGTTGACTTCAAAAATCCAGTACTGCGTACTCATCACCGCCTTTTCCTCCTCGGTCAAATAGGAGTCGAAAAAAGCTTCATCCAGCAAATTGAGGCTGTCGGAGGGAATTTCTTCATAGAGCCGGGTGACGATCTGATCTACGGTAGTCTTGAGGTCGGGAAGATTTTTGGGAGGTGCTGTGCAAAAGGAAAAGGAAAATAAGGCACTGAAAAGCAGATTTTTTAATGCTGAAGTGGGATGATACATGAAGGTTGGGCCATTAGGTCAATTCTGAAATCAATACCTAGATAAGTCAAAAAGAGACTAATCCACAAAAAATGTATGGAGATAGTCCTTTTTTTCTTGGTCAGGGTATCCCCAATGAATAAGATCCAAATGAAGCGTCCTGATGCATCGGTACTGATCAAAAAGCTGGAATCCGGAGAGATTTCCCGGGAAGAATTTGGGCTTTTTTTGGAAGGACTCGAAGATGCTGGTCAGGCAAAAGAGTACGATCAAGGCTTTCGGGAGCTTTTTGATCGGTTAATCGAAAAAGGTGAGCGAACCAATCAATTTGGGGCTACACCGGAGAATAATCAAACTACTTAAACTAACCTATACCCATTTACTATGAACCAATTGCTTTACTTGCTCAAATCCAAAATAGACCGGGGCTTCAGCCTGGGTTTAGCGATGGGTTTCCTGATCTTGCTGCCCTCCTGGGCAGAAGGGATGTCAGTCGGTGCCTCCATTTTTGAGGAGGAGTTTTTTCAGACCCAAAGTCAAATCCGTGGAAAAGTGACTTCCAAGGTGGATGGAATGCCTTTGCCTGGCGTGACCGTCCTCGAAAAGGGAACTTCAAATGGGACCATCACCGACATCGAAGGCAACTATACGCTAGTCCTCCGAAGTGAGCGCCCGGTGTTGGTCTTTTCCTACATCGGATTTACTTCGGTAGAAGTGCCTGTAGGAGGACAAACTAGTGTGGATTTGGCTATGGAGGAAAACGTGCAGGCGATGAGTGAAGTGGTCGTGACAGCCTTGGGTATCGAGCGGGAAAAACGCTCCTTGGGGTATTCAGTCGGTGAGGTAAAAGGGGAAGATTTGCGGACTGTCGCACAAGAAAACCCCATCAACGCTCTTGCCGGTCGGGTAGCCGGGGTTTCCATCAACCAAATGAGTGGGGTAGGTTCGTCCACAAGTGTGATCATCCGCGGGGCCACGTCCTTAAGCAGTGACAATCAGCCCTTGTTTGTGATCGATGGAGTGCCCGTTTCCAACACTTTAAATAATGTGAGAAATATGGGTGACCGGAATGAGGTGGATTATGGTAATCCCATATCGGACTTGAGCCCGGAAGATATCGAAGACATCACCGTGCTGAAGGGTCCAAGTGCCGCTGCGCTCTATGGCTCTCGGGCAGGGAATGGGGTCATTCTGATCACAACAAAGAAGGGAAAAAAGGGGGAGGCCATGAAGGTCAATTTTACGACCAGCAATGTGTTTGAGCGCCCCTATCGTTATTTGAATTTCCACTACCAATACGCCAATGGAAACCGGACTGATCTTTTGGATGAACGTTCTGCCTATTGGGCGGGTCTTCCCCTGGATCAGGGAATCAAAGCAGTTCAGTGGAACAGTCCCGTTGGTCCGGACGGAAACAAGATCCCAACCGAACTCAAGTCTTATCCCAACAACATGCGGGATTTTCTGGAAACTGGAGTCACCTCAACCAATGCGGTTAGCATTTCCGGATCGACTGACAAGGCGGTTTACCGGCTGGGATTTACCAATATGATTCACGACGGGATGATCCCCAACACGGATCTGCACCGAAATAATCTTACGCTATCAAATTCCTATCAATTCAGTCCCAAGTTTAGCCTGAGTGCAGATATCAATCTTTCCCGATCCAAATCCAATAACCGGGCTGCGACGACCAATCGAGGTGCAAATCCTCTGGAAGCAGTGTACAACTGGTCTCATGTGAATATCAATGATCTCCGGGATTATTGGCTGGAAGGTCAGGAGGATATTCAGCAAAAAACAGTTTCGGTCAACCATGATAATCCCTATTTCATTGCCTACGGGATCAACAATGGATTTGTCCGGGATCGGGTTTTTGGAAATATGAAATTGGACTACAAGTGGACCGATGCACTCTCCTCTTATGTCCGATTGACCTTGGATACCTATACCGAAAACAGGGAAACTAAAATTCCATGGTCATATACCCGTGAGCGGAGAGGAGCCTATCACCTTCAGGATATCGCCAGGACAGAGTCCAACATCGAATTCTTAACGACCTACACCAAGTCTTTCACCAACTTTAATTTTACACTGAATGGTGGAGGGAACATTATGCGGCAGTTTTATCGGGACAACTACATGGGAAGTGCTCCCAATGCAGGCTTGATCGTGCCGGGCTTGTACCGAATCAGCAATATCCCCAATACAGGACTGAGGTATTCCAACTTTGACTCGGAAAAGGCGATTTATTCAGTCTTTGCGGTAGCGTCTTTGGGCTTTATGGATCAGCTTTACTTGGATATTTCAGGTAGAAATGACTGGTCCTCTACACTTCCTGCTAATAACCGATCTTATTTTTATCCTTCTGTATCGCTAAGCTGGTTGGCCAATTATACCTTCAACCTTCCCGAAACCATTTCCTTGCTGAAATTCAGAGCGGGATTTGCCCAGGCAGGTAATGATACCAATCCCTATGCACTGGATCCCATTTTAGGCACCTCCAATTGGGGTACGCTGATCACAACCAATTACCCCGGTACCCTGTTGAACCCAAATCTGAAGCCTGAGATCAACACCTCTCAAGAACTGGGGTTGGACTTCAATCTTTGGGACAATCGGGTGCGATTTGAAGGGACTTATTTTTATCAGAAAAATGAAAACCAAATCCTGAGTGTTCCTTCTCCTGCCTCATCTGGCTATTCGCAAAAGCAGGTCAATGCCGGGTTGATTTCCTCCAAAGGCTGGGAAATTCAGATCGGCGGCACACCCATCAAAAATGCAAAAGGATTTACCTGGGATATCAATGCGAATTTTACCCGAATCCGAACTACCCTAGAGGAATTGGCTGATGGGATGGATTTCATTACTCTTTGGGAAGACAACAACGGGGGAGCTTCCACCTTTGTAGGAGGACAGATCGGAGATTTGTACAGCCGTGGATTTGCCACCGTGACAGATCCGAGTTCACCTTACTATCGCTGGCCGATTCTCAATGCCAACGGCTCCTGGATTCCACTCAATGGCAGAGAGGACAGAAGAAAGGTGGGGAATTTCAATCCGGATGCCTTGATAGGGGTTCAAACCAGACTGAGCTATAAGCGATTCACTTTGGATGCGAGTTTCGACATGAGATTGGGTGGAGACTTTATGTCCTACACTTACCGCTATGGAGAATCGGACTGGAAATCCAAGAGACAGAAAGACCTTTTGATCCCGGGAGGATTGTATACCCAAGAGCAATTGATTGCTTTACTTAAATCAGACCCTGAACGCTACATCATTCCTAAAAACGGCAATTTCCCAAGAGTGGGAGGCTACGATCAGGCTTCGGGTGGATTGGTGGTCAACATGGCTACTCCGGGAAATGACGGAGTTTTTGTACCGGGGGTAATTCGAAATGCCAATGGAGAATATGTAGAGCATCTTGGAGGCCCGGGAACTAAAATTTATCCTGCGTCTTCGGCCTATGCCTGGAATTACAATGAGCAGATCACCTTTGATGCCTCTTTTCTAAAGATGAGAGAGCTTTCGATTGGCTATATGCTTCCCGCATTGAAAGGCTTTCAAAATGCCCATGTCTCAATTTACACCCGAAACCTGATCCTTTGGACCAAGGCGGATATTGGGATCGATCCGGAAAGAGCTTTCCAGATCACCGCGTCTAAGCAGGGCGACTCGGCTAATCTTTTCCGTCAGGGAATTGAGTTGCAAAACGTAAATCCTTGGACCATGCCGTTTGGATTTAAATTCAGCGCCAATTTTTAATCTCAACTGAAAAACAAAAGTCATGAACAACTGGAATATAAAAATCGGAACCTTTGCCTTGTTGTTTTCTCTGTTGATAGGAGGATGCAAGGACTTGGATGAAATCAACGAGAACCCCAATGGGGTGTCTCCATCCAACGCCAATGTGAACATGCTTATGCCGACCGTTCTGGTCGGAGTGGGACAGAATATGGTCAACTTGGGCTATCAGGATTTGGCCGGAGTCGTGCAGCATACCCAGAAAGACGGTTGGAATGGGGGGCATAACCATTACGAGTGGGGACTTCAGGATTGGAGTGGCTGGTATGGCCTGTTACGGACCAATCAATTTATGATTCAAAGAGCGGACGAGGTCAATTCACCTTTTCATAAAGCGGTGGGACTGACCATGAAATCGCTGATTTTTGGGATGATTACGGATTTGTGGGGTGATGCCCCGTACTCCAAAGCGCTACAGGGCGACAAATCAGGTCGGGAGTTTCAGTTTCCCGAGTATGACAATCAGGAAGCAATCTATCGGGGGATCATCGATGATCTCAAGGCTGCTTCAGCGATTTTTGCTTCTGCCAACAATTCCACGGTCATCGCTCAGTATGATGTGTATTTCGGTGGAAATGTGGTGAGATGGCATAAGTTTACCAACTCACTTTTGCTGCGCTATTACATGAGGATCTCTTCCAAGCTGCCTGATGTGGCTAAAGCTGGGATTGAGGAGGTTTCCAGGTCGGGGGTTTTTCTGACCGATGCGGCCGAAGATGTGGTCATGGATTACATCGGTGCCTCGGCCGGAGATTCCTGGCCCACGGCTACCTCTTTTGATGCGGGATCGAATTTCCGAAGATTGAAGCCTTGCAATACCCTGCTGGATTTTATGTTGGAAAACCAAGATCCGAGAATCAAGGTGTGGTTTAGAGAAGTCCACTGTCAGTGGGTGGAGGATAAAACATTAGCTACCGCGGTGGATCCGTTTATCCGGCGAAACGGGGTGCTTCAGCAGGGAGTGGTTTCCCTTACGGATGAGCAGTACCTGACTCAGATTGCCGCCGGCAATAAGTTTACCCGCCACTACAACCCGGATTTGTTGGGTTCCAAGTTGGATACTCGAATCTATGTGGGATTGCCTCCCGGGGCTTTGGCACCTTCCGAGCACAATAGAAACCCTACACCCGGTCAGACCTTGGAAAACCAGCATGCTTCACAGCTTGCAGATGTCTACCGTCAGACCCGACATGCGTTGTTGAAAGCCAGAATTATCTCAGCGGCTGAGGTGCATTTCATCCTGGCAGAGGCAGCTTTGAAGGGATATGCCGTGGGAAATGCCGAGACGCACTACCGAAATGGAGTTCAATCCTCCCTGAAGACATGGGGAGTAACCAATTCCTTTGATGCGTATATCAAGCAGCCTAAAGTAGCCTTCAATGGAACTGTGAAACAGGTCATCGAACAAAAGTGGGTGGCAAGCTGGACCAATGCAGCAGAGGCATGGTTTGATTTCCGAAGGACGGGATTCCCAGAATTGAAGCCGGGTCCTGCTTCTCCAGAACCTGTGGTGCCTGTTAGATTTATCTATGGCGGAAATGAGATCAACTTCAACAATGCAGAAGTGGAAAAGGCGATTTCCCGCCTGGAATTGACACCCTATGAGCGGGGAAGAGGAGCCAACAATCAATGGTCAAAGACCTGGATCATCCAAGGTACGGGTAAACCTTGGTAGGTAAATAGATAGATTGCGTAGAGGAAAAGTTGCCTTTTTGCGAGGGCAACTTTTCTTTTTTTTGAGGTTCTTGTCCAACTTGGAGGTCATCTTCGCAAATTTTATCAACTTGGGAATAAGTAAAGTAAATTTGAGATGAAGCTTTTTAAAGAATATAGGTGGGTAGGTTGTTGGTCTTTGCGATTCCTCCTGGCGGCTGCCCTTTTTTCATGTCAGGAGATAAAAGAAACACCGGTTTCCAAAGGTGATGATGGACAGGTTTTTGCAATCGATACTCAAGAGAGCGAGTTGCCGTATCTGGTGATCGATACCCAAGGGAAAGATATCCCCTACGAACCTGGTGTAATGGCCAAAATGAAGATTTATCAGCGAAAAAAGCTGATCCAGGAGCAGGCCATTGATTTGGAATACCGAGGAAAGACTTCCTTCAGGTTATCCGACAAAAAAGGCTTCAATTTTGAAACGGTAGATGCCTCAGGCGAAGGAATGGATGTGTCTTTTTTTGGTATGCCTGTGGAAGAAGATTGGAGATTGATCGGGCATGTGGTTAATCTCAAGGATAAATATATCTGGGATCGAAGCCTGATCTACAACCATGTGGGCTATGAACTGTCCAATAAGATCGGAAAATATGCCAGTAGGGGACAGTTTGTCGAAATAGAGGTCAATGGAGAGTATTTGGGGGTTTATTATTTCTGCGAAAAACTCAAGCGAGATACCAACCGAATCAACCTGATGTCTCTGAATGCCTCCTCGACCAATCTTACCGGAGGTTATATTCTAAAAATCGATAAGGCTGATCCGGGTTCTGAACATGACAGTAAGCCCCTTTCCTATTTTATGAACAATTGGGATGATGATGCCCGCTACACGGCTTTCAACAGTTTTCGGAGCAATTTTGACATTTTCAAAAATCCCCTTTCCTTTCCGGCTTTTCAGGCACCCTATCATTCCCAACAGTTTTTGGAGACCTATTTTTGGTATGAATATCCCAGTGCAGAAAACATTACCTCTGCTCAAAAAGCCTACATCGCTAAGTACATCGATGACTTTGAACAGGCCTTGATTTCAGATGATTTTTCAGAATCTACAAGGACCTACACGGATTTTATTGATTTGGGATCATTTGTGGATTATTTTATCGTCACCGAGCTGTGCCGCAATGTGGATGCCTATCGGATCAGTACTTTTTTGCAAAAAGACCGAAATGGAAAATTGGCGATGGGACCGGTATGGGATATGAATATCGGGTTTGATGAAGGAGGGAGAATTCCAATTACCGATTGGGTGGCTAATTATAATGATTATGTAAACAACGATCCTTGGATGGTCCCTTTTTGGTGGGATCGATTGTTGGAGGATCCTCGATTTAAACAGGCTGTGAAAATTCGCTGGCAGGCGTTGAGACAAGGAGAACTCAGCCCGTCCCAAATCCAAAAAATCGTAGATGATGCGGTGGAATATTTGAAAAAAAATGGTGCTGTGGAGCGTAATTATGCCAAATGGGATCAGGGGATAGGTGTCAATTATGATCAGGCAGTCCAGAATCTAAAGATTTTTCTGACCGAGCGTGCAACTTGGATCGATGGTCAGATAGGGGCATGGTAATGGTGTGGATGATCAAATTCAAGGATCAATGTTCAAGTAGGTCAATCCTTGAAAATTGGTCATTGCTTATTTTCCCATCATCGGGAACAACCTGAGAATATCTTCCCGACTCGGTCTGCTGCCGTATTCGCAGATTTCAAATGCCTCGGCAAATTTCACCTGAGCTGCTTTTTCGGTTCCATACCATTCTTCCAGAGCTTTTTTGACGGATGGGTTTGGCTCAGATGCCCGCTTGGATTTCAGCCAGGCGATCCGCTCTTCTTTTCCTTCAGGAATGATATCGGTCTCATTGCCGATCCAAGGAAGCCACTCATAAAACTGTGAAGTGTGAGCGTCCAAGGCATGAATTTTCTGATCAATTACCGAGGTGATGTCGATCACGATGTCAGGTGAAAAAGGATTGGGCTTTTGGAAATTGTCCTGATAGTAGAGAAAGACTGGATTTTTTCGAAGGGGAGGCGTATCAGCAGCGATATTTGGGACGCCTACCATAAATGCCGCATCCTGAACCAATACGCCTGTGTAGCGGTGGTCAGGGTGGTAGTCATTGGGTCGATGGGAAATCACCACGTCTGCGCCCCATTCCCGGATTTTTCGGATTACATCGAGTCTGATTTCCAAAGTTGGGAGTAGCTCTCCGTCATGATTGTCCAAGACGTCATATTGGATTCCCAATCTCTTAGCTACTTCCTGAGTTTCGGCATAGCGACGCTTGGCCAGCATGCCACCGCCCATTTCCATATGTCCCGCATCTCCATTGGTAATGGAGAGAAACTTGACTTCATGCCCCATTTTGGCAAAAAGGGCCGCAGTGCCTCCGCCTTTGATGTCGCAGTCGTCCGGATGAGCTCCGATCATTAGGATTCGGAGCGGTTTTCCTTGAGAAAAAGCCAAGGAATAAGCAAAAAACAGAAGGGCGAAAGAAAGGAATGCTTTTTTCATATCGGGTGATTTGGAATGAAAAAGCTAGTAAAAGCAAGGCTCAATTGCAAAAGGTAAAAGACCTGCGGTTCCTCGAAATGATAAGTGATTCCAATCGCATTTTTGAATAATTCCGAAATTTTTGACTTCGAAAGAATGAATTCTCTAACTTGAAGGGTATCTATTCTAATCCTCAGCACTATGAATTTTCCCAGCATTTTTAACGACGTGATCGGCCCGGTGATGAGAGGTCCTTCCAGTTCTCACTGTGCTGCTTCCCTGAGAATCGGGAGGATCTGCCATGATTTGATGGATGGTCGGATTTCTGACATTGAAATCGACTTTGATCCGGAGGGATCCTTGGCCACTACGCACAAGGACCAAGGATCGGATATGGGTTTGTTTGGAGGGTTTTTGGGTTGGGAAGCCTATGACGAACGATTGGTTGATTCCGAAATGCATTTGGGGGCGGCGGGAATCCGGGCTATTATTTCCATCAAAGAGCTGAAAGAAAAACATCCGAATACCTATCAAATCACCCTTCGTAATCCTTGGGAAACCCACCAGGTCATTGCCATTTCCACCGGAGGGGGGATGATTGAGGTCTTGGAAATTGATGGCGTGAAGGTATCCTTGGCAGGAGACTGCTTTTTGACGCTCGTCTATTCCTCAGATTCTCAAAAGCTTGATGCTTATCTCCGTGAAGCCAGTTTGCCGGAGGACTTGGAAATCCATGCAAATGATCAAGGAATCCTGATTTTGAAATCTCAGGCTTTTCTGAACGAAGCCTACTTGGAAGAACTGAAAGCCATAGATGGCGTCATTTCCATTAAACAAGTGAAGCCTGTTTTACCGGTACTTACGAGGAAAAACACCTCAGTTCCGTTCATCACTTGCGATGAAATGTTTGCCTACAATGAAGGCAAGAATCTCAGCCTTTGGCAACTCGCAGCGAGGTATGAAAGCATGCGTGGCAATATTTCGGAAGAGGAAGTATTGTCAAAAATGAACGACATCCGGCTAATCCTGAAGAATGCGGTGGAGACAGGCTTAAAGGGAACCAAATTCGAGGATCGTATTTTGGGTCCTCAATCCGTAAAATTCAAGTCCTTGATGGAGGAACGGAAGCTGGTCGATGGAGATGTATTGAATCGGATCATCATGTATGTATCAGCCATCATGGAGGTGAAAAGCTCCATGGGAGTGATCGTCGCCGCCCCGACGGCAGGTTCATGTGGGGCTATGCCCGGGGCAGTGTTGGGTGTGGCGGATTCTTTGGGGCTTTCGGATGAAGAAACCAATAAAGCATTACTCATTGCCGGCTTGATCGGAGTGTTCATAGCAGCCCATTCCACTTTTGCTGCGGAGGTTGGAGGCTGCCAAGCAGAATGCGGTTCCGGGGCAACTATGGCCGCAGCGGCGATTGTCCACTTGGCAGGAGGCAACTTAAACCAAAGCATCTCTGCTGCTTCCATGGCGTTGCAGAGTTCTTTGGGAATGATCTGCGATCCGATCGGAAACCGTGTGGAAGCACCATGCCTCAACCGAAACGTAATGGCTGCGTCCAATGCGCTCTCCTGCGCCAATATGGCCTTAGCCGATTATGACCATTTGATTCCCTTGGACCAGGTGATTGAGACGATGTATGAAGTAGGGAAAAGCATTCCCAATACCCTGAGATGTACCAATTTGGGAGGACTTTCGATCACCAAAGCTGCCAAAGAAATCGAGCTGAAATTGGGGCAGAAGCAGTTTTATAAGAGTTGTTGATTTAAACTTGTTATGCCCAGTTTTTCATAAATGACTGGAAATCTTTGGGATGGAGGATCGGAAGTATTGGAAAAGAAAGATCCTTAAAAATCTGATAATGCCTGTCAAAAGTAACTAACCCATCTGCAGATGCAGAAATGGCTAAATCTGCAAATTTGTTGTCATCAGGATCCTCTTGAATTATTCCCCAACGAAAAAAAGGCTCAGTAAAAATTACATTGGTTGCGGTGCACAAAATGTCGAACACCAAATTTGCTGTAGTTGCAGAATAAAAATCTGCTATTTCTCTTCATACTCAGCGTGTACCTCTGTACTGACTATCCAATCAAAAGATTTTTGTTCGAAAGCGGTGTAGATGGCAAACTCAGGATTTTTCCTGTTGAGGGTGGTGATGAGGACATTCGTGTCAAGCACCAATTTTGGTCTTCGTTTCTCGGCCAAATCGCTCACTTTTCTCTTAGCAGGTCATAATTACCTTCTGAAATCTTTTTATCAGAAACTACCTGATCTACTTCAGCTTTTAATTTTTGAGAATAGTGTTTGGTAAGCAGATCCCGAATCTCCAGAGATTCTTCGTTACTCATCTCTCTGCTGAACATCCGAAGAAGGCTCAGCTGCACCTCATTTAGACCTCCAAATTTCTTGTCCACAGTATTCATTTTTATTCGATTGAATATTAACCAAAGTTAGCCTATGCCTGGTAGATCTCAAAATCAAGAATTTGACCGGTTTTTTAATTTATTGGGTAATGAGGCTTCTCTTAAAGTAGCTTTGATTCCCAAGTACTGTTTCTGGAAAAATAAGCACAACGTGTTAGAGCACAATCCATTGATTACCAAGTCGTTCCTTCCCCCAACTGATGGATCGTATTCTGAACCAATCCTTCTCTTAAAACCCCTTGATCATCCTTGATATGGTATTGGATTTCCATCACCCAAGTAGGTTTGATGTTAGGGATGGTCAGTTTGATGGTCTTTTTGTCGGGACTTAATTCGGCTTTGGTGACTTGCAAAATCTGCTCGTTGTGATGTTTGGAACCATACTTTCGGGATCGGACCAAATCCCATGTTTTTATGGTAAAATGGGAGGTGTCCTGAACACTTGCCTCGTCAAGATGATCAGTGAAGGTTAGGGCTAATCCGGTTTTGGTTGCTTCGATCCCTACAGGGATGACCATTGGCTGATCGACTTTTCGGATCCGATATAATCCTCCCAGCTGAGGTTGGGTGGAACCCCAAGCAGACAGGCCGCAAAGGTACAATTGTCCGTCTCCGGGATTGAATCGGCCACGCATGACCCCCGTGGAAAATCTGGGAACCGGTAATTCAAAAATTCCTCCCTGCACTTGAGTGCCTATTTTTTCAAAAGGAACCACAAACACTTTTCCATAGCCATAGGAGAGGTTCAGCAGCTTTCCGTTGAGTGCACCCCACTTTTTGCTGTCCACCCAAAGGAGTTCGGATGGGGACTGGTCCCGGTCTCTTTCCACCCATACCAAGGGTTGCTCCATGCCAGCTTTGGTACTGTCTTTTGGTGGATTAAACCCAAACATGTTTCCATAAAATCCTCCTTTTTTGACCCAATTGATGCGATTCATTGGATTCCAATGCCCTTCTTGGTCGGTCACGATAAAGGTTCCGTCGGGATTGATGCACACCCCATTGGCAGCGCGGAAGCCGGTAGCTACGATTTCTGTTTTTTGTCCGTCTCGGCTGACTTTGATCAAGGTGCCATGCTGAGGGACTAAGGCTTCCCGGGCATGTCGGGCACTTTTGGCATAGTAGAAATTCCCCTCTTTGTCGGTTTGCAGCCCCATGGCAAATTCGTGGAAGTGATCGGTGACTAGGTGGTCACCGTTAAAGGCTTCGTAATAATCGGTTTCCTTGTCCCCGTTGAAGTCATGCAACTTCACCAGTTGGTCCCGGCAAGTGACAAAGATTTCCTCGTTGACCACTTTGATGCCCAAAGGCTGAAATAAGCCCGATGCGATTCGTTGCCAGGTGAGTTTGCCGGAGTTTTTCGTGAATCCCTCCACCAACCAAACATCTCCGTCAGTAGAGCAGATCACCCCTTTGTTGGGATCTTTGAAAAAATCCAATCCGCTCAGTCGGAATTGGTTTTTCCATGGGCTGTCAAAGGGTGGATTCATGATGTCCACCTGAAATGGTCCTTCTTGGGTTCCAGCCAATACCTCTGAAGTTAATTTTTGAGGATATCGCGATGGGCCTCCTTTGATCATGATCTCCAAATCTTCCGGAGGGCTGGAGGTTTTCGCATATTGCGCTAGTCCATTGATGCCGGATTTCCTGATCAGGATTTTGACCTTGATCATTTGCGAAGGGGAAGTCTCCATTACCAAGAATCCACTTTCTTCTTTCAAAACAGCCCCTTCACCAACCAAGGCCACAGCCGTTCCTTTTGGTGCGATCCGCATCTTTAATGGCTTTTCCGAGGGAGAAATATTCAGGGTTCGAGTAAAAATGTGCTGGTTTTCCAGCATTTCGAGCCCAAAGGTTTCCAGCACCTTGGCACTTCCCACTGTGTAGGAAAGGATCACTCTATCCCTAAATTGATAAAGCCCTTTATACTGCGCCCATTCCCTCGGGAGTGGCCCAAATTTTCTTCCATCCCGAGCTTGGAAACGGGGATCGTCAAATTTCCCAGTCTCCGGGTTGGCCCAAGCTGGCGCCACGGGGTTGGAGAAGTGGAGGTCCCCGACCGTTCTGGGGGAAATATTATGCTTTCCATTGAACAGAATCGCTTCCCAATCGATAAAGCCCTTCCCCGTCCATGCTCCGGCTACCCGCATCAGGTCGTGGTCAAACATTATCCAGGCTTTGCCTGCGGCCACTCCTCCTGAACCTTGATCCAATCGCACCGCGATTCCTTTGTAAGCAAAATTTGCCTTGACCAAATTTTCATCGGGAAGGGGTGAGGGGCCAGAGGATCGCTCTCGCTCCGGAGCATTCAATCCAACCAGTTCACAGGTGTTGATCAGGAAGTTGCCATAGTCCATTTCTGCCCAAGGCTTAAATTCTTTAGGTGCGGGGCCTTTATTCGTTCCGATGGGAAGACTGGCCAGATAGGTTGAGTCGATTTCTATGAACTGGCCCGGATTTTTCTCTTTGATGAAGGTTTCCCTCAGGTAATTGATGAGGTCATACTTTTCGGTAGGAGTCAGGTTGATTTGTGGAGGCATAGATCCATAGCCCCGGGTGAGGGTTTGGTAGATGGAATAGGGGTCTTTTCCAACTTTAAATTCACCTTCCCAAAATTTGAAGGCATTGGGCATGGAACCTTCCTGATCGGGATTTCCATGGCAGTTAAAGCAGGTATTGTTATAAATGTGCTCGCCGGTTCGGATGGATTCATCGTATCGGTCGTCCAATGCAGTAAGCAGCCCCCGATGGTCAATGTCTTTTTCATAATCGGGCAAGTCAGATTCCTGAAGAATATATCCTGTTGGGGAATCGGATTCTTGGGTGGATGAATTGGGTTTACATCCGATGAGTAAGAGGATGGTATAAAAGAAAACAGCACTAAGGTGATTTGTTTTGATTTTCAAGTGCTTGGAGGCTTGGTTTAAAAGGGAAATTAAGAAAAATGATGGGATTGTCAGTTAGGTACCGATTAGTCCTCAGACTGCTTTTTGAAACTCATCGCAATGGTCAAAGAGAAGAGGAAAAGCTAAAGTTTTTTCTAGTTGCGGCCAGTGTCTTTTTTTTTATATGTGGAAAAAAAACTTACTGACTATTCTGTTCCATTGCGCTGGTATCAGGCTGGATTTTCCAAATCATGATCCTACACCAGCGCTGGAATTCACGTACAAATTCAAAATCCCAGGGTTGAAACCCTGGGCTATTCACGATTTGACCCTGCCTTTGCCGGCCTTTCAGGGTCTAGAATTGCGTCAGTAGCCATGCCCCGTAGGAGTAAAACCTTTGTAAAAAAAAAACACAAAATCACCCAAGCGCTGGATACGAAAAGGGGCTCTGGAACCGTCATCATTTTCCAGGGCAAGGAAAAAGAACCGCTCGATTGAGAAAGATTTTCAATAAGGTTTCTCGAAAAGAGGGAAAGCCGCAAAGCGCATTTCCATTTAGGTGTCTCAAGCACCTAGGCAGGAAAAAAAGAAAAGAGTTTTTTGGAGAGGCTACCAGGACTTCATCACCATGACGCTCGAGCAGAAAGTTTGTGGATGAGAAAGTAAAGGATTACAATTTTACCCCCTAGGCCTCTTGCTATCCCCTTACCTGGCAATGAAATAGGGAATTCTTTATTTCCTGCTTAAAACATCCAAAGCTTCACCAAACACGGGAGGCACTCTTCCTTTCCAGATTTGGCTGTAGTTGGTCGCCATGGCTAGATCCAAGGATGGGAAATAAGCCACCTGGGTTCCCCAAAATCCCGCATGCGAAAAGGCTTCCACACCGTTGACTTCAATCCGGTAGATCCCGATCCGATAGTCCATCATGGGAGTCTCGGAGTAAGCAGGGGCCTCGAGCATTTTTTTCAAAGTCCTGGGGTTTTTGAATACTTTTCCATGAAACAAGGCAAGAAAAAACCGGCTTAAATCCTCCGTAGTTGACAATAGGCCCCCACCTCCGAAATAATCCATGCTGGGGTGAAAAGAATAAGTGTCCTGCCCTTGAAAATATTGATGCATCCGGGCCTGATCGATTTGGGGATTTAGGCCTTCGAAGGCGGTGTTTGCAAGTCCCAACTTTTCAAATTCAAGAATTTCCGGAATGGCAAGTCCCAGCGTCTTTCCCTGAATACGTTCAATGATTTCTCCTAGAATAATATATCCCGTGTCCGAGTAGCTGAACTTTTCTCCGGGCTTTCCAATCGGCTCTCCGGCTTCTACGCAGAGTTTTAGCTGTTCGGTCCGGGTCCATTCGTGTCCACCGGGTTGGAGGACTTTTTCGAAGAAAACAGGCGCATGGGTGTGGTCAAAAAATCCGGCATTGTGCTGCAAAACCTGAAGAATACTGATTTTATCCAAGTCGTAGTCCTGACTCAGGATTTGGGCGTGCTCGGTGGAAATGTAGCTTGCCACAGGGTCTTCGAGTTGCAGTTTGCCCCCTTCCCAAAGTCTTAAAATCGAAGCGGCAACAAAAGTCTTGGTCACGCTGGCGATCCGAAAGGTCTGATTGGGAAGCAGCTTTTTTCCAGTTTCCTTTTCAGAAACTCCCGCGGTGCCTGACCATCGGATCTTCCCATCTTCAGATTGGATATGGAAAAGGATGCCGGGCATTTCCTCTTTCAATTGTTTTTCGAGTACTTCCTGGAGCTTAAGTGTTTCAGAAGCTTGCTGTGCATGCAGCTGGGTGAGGAGGAATAGAAGTCCAAGAAGAATAGGGGCTTTTTTCATACCGGAAAATAATGAGAATTCTGCGCATTGGTGAAAAAGATGCACCCTCAGTTGGAAAAAAGGAAAATGCAGGTTCAGGACTTCAATCTATTTTCAAATGCAAGAAATGCTGGCTTCTCCGAATGGAAAAAATGGATTTTTTTTCAACACTATTTTGAATTCTGTGTGGGGTCCCTCGCGCTTAAATTGGGTTTTCGATCTTTTTTAAAAAAATATTTTATAAAAACCATTTGAAATATTTATTTCGCCGTAGGGATTACTGACCGTTCTCCTCGCTCACCTATCCCAATAAGAGCTAACCTCTACTCCATGTTTCGAAATTTGGTTGTGATATTCAGTCTATTGATGGCGCTCCATTTGGTTGCGGGCTCTTTCTATGGCTTTATTCAACCGGCTGCCGAAGAGTTGGTGGAGAAGAATCCCCTGCAAGAGCAATTGGAAAAGGACCTTGAGAAAAAGGTGGATTACTATATTCATCTCTATTCCTTTAGAGCTTTGGATAAAAAAGAAGCACAATTGGTTCATCAGGCTCACTGGGATGAAGAATTTTTTGGATTTGTAAGAGAAGTGCCTCCTCCGCCTCCAGACTTGGTTTAGAATTTTTCGCAATTGGCAGGCTTGGGTTGACCCAAGTCCTATTCTCTTATTTAAACCTTATGTATGACATCCTTATTTAAGTATGCCGGCAAAGATCTGTCGGCCAGTATAGTTGTGTTCTTTGTGGCCTTGCCCCTTTGTTTGGGAATCGCATTGGCAAGTGGAGCCCCCTTGTTTTCCGGGTTGATTGCCGGAATTGTGGGCGGTATAGTAGTGGGCTCGCTTAGTGGTTCTTCCGTTGGAGTGAGTGGGCCTGCTGCCGGTTTGGCAGTCATTGTATTGACCGCAATCGGAACTTTAGGAACTTTTGAAAATTTCCTTTTGGCAGTATTGATCGCAGGAGTGATCCAAATTCTATTCGGCGTGATGAAAGCAGGCGTGATTGGGTATTATTTTCCCAGTGCAGTGATCAAAGGAATGCTGGCAGCGATTGGGATTATTATCGTGCTGAAGCAGATACCTCATGCCTTGGGGTATGATGCCGATTATGAAGGGGATTTGAGTTTTGTCCAGCCCGATGGGGAAAATACGTTTTCGGCTTTGATTTCGATGTTTCAATCCCTTACTCCTGGAGCCATAGTGCTTTCGCTGAGTGCGTTGGCTATTTTGATTCTCTGGGAAAAGGTGTTGAGTAAAAAGCATCAGATTTTCAAAGTGTTTCCCGGACCCTTGGCTGCGGTAATTTTGGGTTTGGTATTTACCAGTTTGGTTCCAGAAGGATCTGTGTTCTTTATTGAATCAAGCCACTTGGTGAATGTTCCCATTCCTGAAAATGTCGAGATGTTTTTAGGTCAATTTACACTTCCCAACTTCGGAGCGATCGGCATGATTGAAGTTTGGACGGTGGCCTTTACGCTGGCGGTAGTAGCCAGTTTGGAAACCCTGCTCTCCGTAGAGGCTGCGGATAAGATTGATCCTGAAAAGCGGGTGACCCCAACCAATCGGGAGCTCTTTGCGCAAGGGGCAGGCAATATCATCTCCGGCTTGATTGGAGGTTTGCCATTGACTCAGGTGATTGTCAGGTCTTCGGCCAATGTGCAATCAGGCGGGAAATCCAAGCTTTCGACCATCGTCCATGGCCTTTTGCTCTTGCTTTCGATCATTTTGATTCCAAGATTCCTGAATAAGATTCCTTTGGCTGTTTTGGCAGCGGTCCTGTTGATGGTGGGATACAAATTGGCCAATCCTGCCTTGTTCAAATCCATGTTTCGTTTGGGTAAGTCCCAGTTTATCCCCTTTATGGTGACAGTTCTGGGTGTGGTTTTTACAGATATTTTGGTGGGAATAGGCCTCGGAATGTCAGTGGCTATTATCCATATCCTGATTGAGAACTATAGAAACTCTCATTTTCTCCATATCGAGAAAGAGAGTGGTCGTGAAAATCACATCACCATGACCCTTGCAGAGGAACTCTCTTTCCTCAACAAAGGTGCGATTTTGAAAGAACTGAGCAGATTGCCCGAGGGGACTCTTCTTGACCTTGATGTAAGGAAAACCATCCGGATGAATTACGATGTCTTGGAAATTCTTGAAGACTTTTCAGCCAAAGCCAAAGAAAGAAACATACGGATCAAGCTGATTTCTCCTACCGGTGTGGTGGAAAACCCGGAGAAATACAGCCTTTTCTTTGGATTACCCGCACCAGTACCAGCACATTAATCTCAACCCAACACTGAAATGAATACCAAATTTTATAAGCAACTTCTTGAAAACAATAAAAAATGGGTGTCTACCAAATTGGATTTGGATCCTCAGTTTTTTGAAAGATTAGCGAATGGGCAGCAGCCTCCTTTGCTTTGGATCGGATGCGCAGACAGCCGTGTGCCTGCCAACGAAATTATCGGTGCCCAACCGGGAGAGGTTTTTGTCCATCGAAATATTGCCAACATGGTGGTGCATTCGGATATGAATATGCTCAGTGTGCTGGATTATGCGGTCAATGTATTAAATGTGAAACATATCATCGTGTGTGGTCATTATGGTTGCGGGGGAGTGAAAGCCGCCATGGGCTCTGAAACTTACGGCCTGATTGACAATTGGATCCGGCATATCAAGGATGTGTACCGTTTTCACCGAGAAGAATTGGATCTGATTTTTGATGAAACGGAGCGGTTCAACCGCTTCGTCGAGCTCAATGTCATCGAGCAGGTGCACGATTTGGCCAAAACTTCGATTGTTCAAAATGCTTGGAGGGGAGGAAAGCAACTTTCCCTTCACGGCTGGGTGTATGGAGTCGGATCGGGTATTATTAAGGACCTCGAGGTAAATATCGACTCAGAAGAGCAGTTGGATGAAGTGTATCAATTGAATTTCAAATAGCCTTGATTTTGATAGCCAAAGAAACCTCCGGTGATCTGTCATCGGAGGTTTTTTATTTGGGATAAAAAATGGTGAGATGGTTAGGTAAAGCAATCATTCAAGACGGATTGGTTTGATATTCCTTGCTTTTAGAAATAGGGCCGCAGTATTTAGGGAGAAAGAAAGAAAAATAAGTCCCTGAAATAGAATTAGAAAAAGGGGATTGAGGGATGATTTGAATAATTTTTCAAAAATGGGTTTGGAAAAAATGGATCATGCCTCTACATTTGCAACACGATTTCCGAAAGGGAGATCAAAAAAAGTAAAATTCCTCCTTAGCTCAGTTGGTTAGAGCACATGACTGTTAATCATGGGGTCCTAGGTTCAAGCCCTAGAGGGGGAGCATCAAAAAAAGGCCTTCAGAATCAATTCTGAGGGCTTTTTTGTTTTTGTAGCTAAATCTACAACTCTGAGATTCTAAGAACTAATAGAGGTTGTGCTTTATTTCCATATTTGGAATAATATTGTCTCAAGCTTTCATAGACCGATGACACTCTCCCTCTATTCCTCTAAGAAACTGCTACCCCATCTTGGTAAAAAATTCGTTTCCGAAAATCCGGAAGTAGATCCGAATTCGGTTCATCCGATTTATTGCTGGTATGCAGATGTCTATTTTCTGAATCGGGCCAAATACCTGATCATCTGCAATGAGGTTTCCAGATTCAGCCTTTGTCTTGGACCGTATAAGGTAGATCCCAAGGCCAACTTTATGAATCATTTCAAAAAAGTCCTCGAGGAAAAATTGAAAGAAATACTTCCCGACTACATGGATTACTTCAAATCCATTAATGGTTATGGGCGACTTACGCAAACTCACCGAGGCGCCATGGCAAATCTCAGTCGACTTAAAATCGACCTTGATTATTCCAAGTCCTATTACCTTGCATTTGAGAACAGACAGCTCGATTTACCCCTTGACTTTGAGGATCAAGCCGAGACTTTTACCACCCGTAATGGTGAGAAGGGGTATTTTCGCCCGGCTGAGAATTTTGTTAGACGCTGGAACGACTTCAAGTCTGAGCAAATGGGTTAACTCAATTTCTCAGGAAAACAACTCCAACATCCCTTCCCGATCCAAGCCGGCGAGGATTCCCTCGCCTTCGCCGATGATGTCTTTGGCCAGTTGGCTTTTGGCGGATTGGAGCTCCATGATTTTTTCTTCGATGGTGTTTTGGCAGATCATCCGATAGGCGACCACGTGCTTTTCCTGTCCCATGCGATAGCATCGGTCGATGGCCTGATTTTCCACGGCGGGATTCCACCAAGGATCCACAATATAGACATAGTCGGCTGCGGTCAAGTTGAGCCCCGTACCTCCAGCCTTGAGACTGATGAGGAATACACGAACAGAATCATTTTCCTGAAACCGCTGCACCTGCCGCTCCCGTTCGCTCAGGCTGGTCTGCCCATCGAGGTAGGAGAAAGGAATCTGATGCTGCTGGAGTTGATCTCGGATCAAATCCAGCATCTTCACAAATTGACTGAACACCAAAATCTTGTGATTCCCGGTCTTTTCCAGAATATGCTCTTTGAGAAGATCGATTTTGGCACTGGCAATCGCCTCGGTATCGCCGGTCAGCTTGGGAGAATCGCAGATTTGCCTCAGGCGGGTAAGACCTTCCAATACAAACATCTTGGATTGGTCTGCCCCGCTTTCGTCAAACTTTTTCATCAGTGAATCTTTGTATTCTTTTCGCTTGGCCTCATAGATTCCCCGCTGTACGGCTCCCATTTCGCAGTAGAGAAACTCCTCAATTTTGTCCGGCAGCTCGGTCAATACCTCCTTTTTGGTCCGGCGTAGAACAAATGGGGTGATCTGTTTTCGGAGCGTTTGGGAAATATCCGGGTCTCCTTTTTTGATCGGGGAAAGAAAGTTTTCGGTGAAGTGGTTGAAAGTCTTGAAAAAGCCCGGGTTGGTAAAGTTCATCTGGGCATAAAGTTCCTGGATGCCATTTTCGATAGGGGTGCCGGTGAGCGCGATTTTTTGCTTTCCACGCAGCCTGACCATGGCTTTGTAGCGGAGCGAGCTCGTGTTTTTGATGGCTTGGGATTCATCGGCGATGATCAGATCCCACTCGATTTGCCGAAGTAGTTCGAGGTCGTTGATTACCAGACCGTAGCTGGTCATGACTAACTGATGTCGGTTGAGTTCCTCCGCGTTTTCGTAGCGTTGACCGTGATGGATGAAGTAATCCAGATGCGGGGAAAACTTCTCCAATTCCTTTTTCCAGTTGAACAGCAGGGTTGTCGGTGCCACGATCAGGATTTTGACGCTTGGGTTTTTCTCCTCGAGCTGGCAGATCAACGTGATCATTTGAAGGGTTTTGCCCAATCCCATGTCATCAGCCAAAATCCCTCCCCAATTAAAATCCCTCAGGAAATTGAGCCAGTTGAGACCGGTTTTTTGGTAAGGTCTGAGTTCGGCTTGGAGCTTGTTGGGAAGTGCTACATCCTGAATCCCCTCAAACTGCTGCATTTTTTGTTTTTTCTGATTTACCTCAGCTTGGATTTTGGCAAATTCCGCGGTGTCCTCCCAGTCCTCCAGAAGCATAAAATGAACTTTGGAAAGCCGGATTTCCTCTCCCGCCAACTCGCCAGATCGGAGGATCCGGACCATTTTTCGCATCCACTCTTCCGGTATTTTCCCCAGACTGCCATCCCCTAGTTGGATAAATTTTTCTCCGCTTTCCCACGTGCGCTTGAGCCGGGAGAGTGGGATGATTTCATCTCCGAAGCTCACATCACTGTGAACACCAAACCAGTCCGGAGAGGAAGAAAACTGGGTGTTGACTCTTGCAGGAAAAGGAGAATACCGTTTCACCTTGATATTTTCCAGTCCGTAGGTTTTGACTCCTCGCTCTTTCAGTTTTTCGAAAGCTTCCAAAAACCATACCCCCTCGGCAAACTGGGCCGCCGTGAGCGAAAACAAAAACTTGGGGGCATTCTTTTCAAAATCCGGATGTAGCTCCTTGATAAAGAGTAAAAATTGCTGCTCGGCCTCCTGGTTTCGCTCCAGAAAATCACCTGTCTCCGGATGCACGATAAGCGATGGATCTAAAGGATTGACGCTGAGCTGATCCCCATAAATCATCTTGGGTACAAAAGCCACCAAGCCTCCCAGTTCGGTAATGTAGATTTCTTCGGTGATTTGTCCTTCTTGGGTGGTCCAAGCGAGAAAATTCAGCTCATCTTCATAGGGCAAAAAAGCACTTAAAGGCCGAATGACCTCGGTCACGATTTCCCGAATGCGCTCTTTCGGAAATTTGAATGGCAAAATCTGCTGGAGGCTATTCACGCCCTCTGCCTGCCGGAAGTTTTCTAAATAGAGTACCTGGTTGTCTCTCAGCAAAAAGCCGTTATGGAAAACCGATTGTCCCGGCTTCCACTGATAAACTTCCTCCTGTCCATTGTAGGTAAGGACTAATTGAAGATCGTAGAAATAGCCTGTTTCTATGAGTTTCATTTTGGCTTGAGCCCCATAAATCTTGACCTGATTGATTAAGTCTTTGGCCGAAACTTTTGTAGGATGCAGGTTATAACCCAAATTGAAACAGGGGAATTGTTTTGCCAGAATAAAGAATCTGACTCCTGCTTTCCAGGCTTCCTCTGGACTTTTTCTCAACTGAGACCAATAGAAGGATCTCAAGGCTTGAGTCATTTCAGCAACTCCTTTGTACTCTGCAATCCGGTAATCCAATGAATCAGTCAAGATCTCGATTTTGGTGTCGAGTCCTTTTGGATTGTTTTTCTTTCCCTTGCCGATGATAGGGTGAAATTCAAAACTGCCCTGGTGAGAAGATAAGGCGATGACGATGCCCACATTGTATTTACCCGCTTCCTTGGACCGGTCTGATTCTTTGAGGTTTTGGATAAATTCATCCTCCTTGGCTTTGGGAAGCAATTCAGCGATTTTGGCTTGAAGTTCTTCCAGATTTCTCAAACCGGCCAGTTCCCCGCTATACTTATACCCGATTCGGTCTCCATAGAGAACCAGATCCACTGCTTTTTCCGGATCTTTAACTTTATCCAACAGGTTGTTTTGCTCTAAAAACTTCCTTTTGGACTCCAGCCTTATCTTTTGAGTGATAAAATCCTGGTCATAGTAAGGCTCTGAAAATCGGCCCCGAATGTATTGAAAAATATAGGGAACAAAACGTCTGGCGCTTTTAGGGAAGTCGATCTCCAATCTCTGGTTTCGATGAATGTAGGAGACTTTTATCTCTATGGGATAGCCTTGGATGAAAGCGGTGTAAAAGATGCCATCCTCAACCAGTTGTATTTTGGAAAGGACATATCCTTTGGGCAAGCTGGGATTGGGTAAAATATCCAAAATCCGATCCCAGTCTTCGTCGGAAACCTGAAAAGTGCCAGGGTATTCTGGATCCCTATTCTTTTTGGAGGCGATCAGCTCTTTTGTTTTGTTAAATTGATTATTCCACAGATCAATTTGTGGATTAATCACTTCGAATTCAGAAAGCACCAATAAAGCCGCAGCCACGTGCTTGCATACATCCCGGTCCTCGAAATAGGGGCACTCACAATAGGTGTCATTCGCGAATGAAGGCTTTTTCCGTTTGTCTTCTTGGTGCTCAAGTCTGACTCTGACGATATAGGGTCTTTTTCTGGATCCCTGAACCTCGAAAGTAAATTCATCCGAATCTTCATCAAGAAGAAGGACTTGATCAGATTCTACCAGTTCCATTCCTCTTTCTATCAGGATGTCACTGTATTTTTCAATCAGGTAATCAAGTCTTTCCGCTTGTTGAGGGGTGATGGTCTCCATAGGTGATCTTTCAGTGACTCAAAAATGGAATTATTTCTAAAAAATCTGTCTACAGATAAAAAGAAGTATTTGGAATTGACAGTAAATGATGAGGGTCAGGTCATTTCACTTTCATGAAGCTCGACGGCCAATATGCTTCACTTGCAGGTATTACTTTTTCACTTTCATCCCGAATAAATACCTCGTCCAATTCATGGGCCGAATCATTCCAAAATAAATTCCAAGACAGATTCCCAAAGTTCCCAAGGCAATCGTCCAATATTTAAGCCCGATGCTCCATTCCCACTGGCAGAAGTAGTAACCTATCACGATGATCACGGTTTGATGGAGGATGTAGAATGGATACAAGACTGGTAGAAAAGCGTATGATCAGATGGTTTTTAAACTATGGTTTACCTCATTTTAAATCACCTTTTTACCTGACAAACATCAGGCAATTCCAAAGCTAAGGTGCCTAATATCGTGGACGTTAATCAAAACAACCCACGGTATGACCCAAACTTCCCCTCTTACCTCAACGCAAACCGGAGTGCTGGTTTTGCTCCGACTGCTGATCGGATGGCACTTTCTTTACGAGGGTGTCATCAAACTGTACAGCCCGGGATGGACCGCCAAAGGCTACCTGCTCAGCGCGACCTATATGGAGTCTTTTTTCCATTGGTTGGCAAGTGAATCCATGATTTCCACGATCGATACCCTGAATATCGCTGCCCTGCTTTTCGTAGGCGCTGCCTTGATTCTGGGTTTTAAAACCCAATTGGCCAGTCTGATCGGAGTAGGGCTTCTGCTCCTGTATTACTTTGCTCATCCGCCCTTTCCTGGCTATCCCTTGGGACCTGCTGAGGGCAGTTACTGGATCATCAACAAAAACCTGATCGAAGCAGCCGCATTGCTGGTGGTTTTCCTCTTTCCTACCTCGGTATCCTTCGGTCTAGAGCGATTTTTTGCCAAAAGATCCCTTTCCTCTCAAACCCATTAACCCCACGACATCATGGCAACCGACAAAAAACTATTCGCGGCATTTTCCAGAAGAGATTTGCTCAAAAGCCTGGCTGGGGTTCCGATTTTAGGTGCAGTATGGGCGGCAGGAATTGACACCACCAAAAAATCCAAGCTGGAAAAAGACTTTTGGCTGGAGAAACTGAACATCAAAGCCAGTGCTCCTCCTGCCTCAGGTCCAATGAGCGGAAACTCGCTCCGCATTGGATTGATCGGATTTGGAATCAGGGGAGAGCAACTGATGCGTGCCTTGGGATTTGCAACTCAGGAGTGGATGGAATCCATGGCCAAGTCAGCCCAAGAAGATCCCAAAGACAAGCGATTGGAGGATTTTTTGGCGCAGGAAAACCTAAATGTCAAGCTTACTGCGATCTGCGATATTTTTGATGTGAGGGCTGAAAAGGCACTTCGCTCCTTCCATACGGAGGCCAATCCCTGTAAGCGCTACACCTCTTACCTCGATTTGATTCATAGTGGTGAAGTGGATGCGGTCATCATCGCTACGCCCGACCACTGGCATGCACCCATGGCACAGGCGGCGATAGAGGCTGGAGTTCATGCCTACATCGAAAAGCCCATGACGCATACCATCGAGGAGACGTATCGACTCCGCGAAGCGGTAAGAAACCATCCGGGTTCTATTTTGGCCGTAGGACATCAGCACCGGCAGACCCTCAGCTTCCTGACCGCCCAAGATGCCATTGCCAAAAATACACTAGGTCACATCTCTTTGGTTGTCACCAATACCAACCGAAACGATGACAATGGAGCTTGGCAATATGAAATTCATCCCGAAGCCTCTCCTGAAACCATTGATTGGAATGCGTTTTTGGGTGCGGCACCGCAGGTTCCATTTAATGCCGAACATTTCTTCCGTTGGAGAAAATGGTGGGCCTATGGTTCAGGACTTTCAGGAGACCTCTTGACCCACGATTACGATCGCGTCAACTGTGTGTTGAAAATGGGAATTCCTAAGTACGTCACTGCTTCAGGAGGGATTTATACCCATCGGGATGGACGGAACGTCCCCGATGTGATGCAGGTCAATATGGACTTTCCGGATTTCAGCACGGGTTCTAGTCAGGAGGACGGAAAAGAAAAAGGAATGACCTTGGTTTATTCGGCAACTTTGGGCAATCAGTTTGATCGGGGTACTGTCCTGATGGGCCACGATGCGAGTATGGAGTTGGGAAATATCCTGACCATCTACGCCGATCCCCGCTCTACCAAGTACAAAGACCTGATCAAAGAAGGCCGAATCGATCCTCAGGTGCCAATCTATCAATACGATCCCACCGCCGAAGGGGTGGATGCGGTGACTTCCGCTACTGCCAAGTACTTCGCCAACAAAGGTTTACTCTGGACCTACCGGGACGGAAAGCGGGTTGATTCTACCTTCCTGCATATTCGGGAGTGGCTGAGTTGCATCCGAAACGGAGGCAATCCGAGCTGTGGGATCGATGAGGGATTTGAGGAGGCAATTACCGCGCACATGGCAGGATTGTCTTACAAAACCGGTCGAAAAATCGAGTGGGACCCAGTTGCTGAGCGAATCATTTCTCTTCCTGGAGAGGATTTGGATGCGATCCTTTTGGAAAATTTGGTGATTTGAACTTGAATATGGAAATAGTATCTGATGGTAGGCAAATTGGTGGAATTTGATCGGCGTGATTGAATCTACGATTAAGTCAAAACTGATCATGTTTTGGAAAGGGTCGATTGTTGAAGTCGGCCCTTTTTTTTAGGCTTCACAGATTTTTGTTGTGGCTTTTAGCGGGAGTTACTAGTTTTCTGTATCTCTTTAAGTCATGAAAAAACTCCCCATTTTCCTTATCCACTTATTACTTCCTTTTCTAGGATTTTCCCAAACCGTCTGCACTCCAGAAAGCCGTGCCAAGCTGGAATCGTTTTTAACCAAACTCGAGTCTTTGGACAAAAACCAATCGGCGAATGAACTGGCCGCCGAGATCGGTCAATGGTTTTTGAAAACGGAATACGTGGAGAAAACCCTGGAGATCCCCGGTCCCGAGCAACTGGTGATCAACTTGCAGGGCGTGGACTGCACGACCTATTTGGAGTCAGTCGTGGCCTTGACGAGGTTGGCCAAGCAAGGTGAAAACAGCATGGAAGCTTTCGAAAAAGAGTTAGAAACTATTCGTTATCGACATAGCAAAAATGAAGGCTATCCGAGCAGACTTCATTATTTCTCAGATTGGCTGGCACAAAATGAAACAAAAGGAATTCTCACCGATATCACCCAGGAAATCGGCGGGGTAGCGTACCCGAATGCACCTACTTTTATGACGGAGAATCCTCAGTTTTATCCCCAACTGAGCGATCCAAAAAATGTGGAGGAGCTGAAGAAAGTAGAAGCAGAGCTGGCCAAAAAGTCCTTTCACTATATCCCAAAGGACAAAATCCAGTCTTTGGAATCCAAGATCCAATCCGGGGATATGATCGCTATCACCACTTCGATCAAGAATCTCGACATGGTGCATGTAGGTTTTGCTTTTGAGCGAAATGGCCGGATTCACCTCATGCACGCCAGCTCCAAAAACAAGGAAGTGGAAATTTCCAGCATGCCGCTGAGTGATTATTTGGCGGCCAACAAATCCCAATCCGGGATAATGGTGGGAAGGTGGAAGTGATTTTCACTTATCCAAACAGACATTAATCTTCAACGAGAGTGGAAAACCTAATCTAAATCCATTCTTATTTTCTAATTCCCTATCTTAAAGCAACTTATCAAAGTCCAGTCTATGGAAAACTATACACTCACCATCAACGGAAAGAAGCAAGAAGTTTCAGCCGAGCCTGATATGCCGCTTCTTTGGGTTCTCAGGGACCTTTTGAATATGAAAGGAACCAAGTTTGGATGCGGACAGGCGCTTTGCGGAGCTTGTACCGTTCACTTGGATGACGTGGCCATTCGGTCTTGCAGCTTACCGATTTCGGAAGTAGGAGCCGGAAATATTACGACGATCGAAGGACTTTCCGAAAAAGGAGACCATCCGCTTCAAGAAGCTTGGGTGGAGCATGTCGTGCCCCAGTGCGGGTATTGCCAAGGAGGTCAGATTATGACTGCAGCAGCTTTGCTTAAACAGAATCCAACCCCTTCAGAGGCCGAAATCGAAGCTGCCATGCAAGGCAATCTCTGTCGATGCGGAACCTACAACCGAATCAAGTCAGCTATCCAAACCGCAGCTTCCCGCTAATTCCAAAACTGAAACGCTATGAAAAATTTTATTCCAGTTTTCAAGGATAAAAACAAGGCCTCAGAAGATCGCTCCAAGATTTTTGTGGCCTCCAGAAGGGATTTTCTCAAAATCGGTTCGCTGGCTACAGGTGGTTTTTTGCTGGGAGTCAATTTCCAATGTTCCGGTCCCAAAGGGGAAGTGGTGACTTTTGCTCCCAACGTGTACATCTCTTTCGATTCAGACAATCAGGTAACACTGATCGCTCACCGCTCGGAAATGGGTACTGGGATTCGTACTTCCTTGCCGATGATCATGGCGGACGAACTCGGGGCAGATTGGAGCAAAATCAAGATCGTACAAGCCGAAGGCGATGAAGACAAATATGGGAATCAAAATACCGATGGATCCTTCTCGGTGCGGATGTTTTTTGAACCCATGCGAAAGGCAGGAGCCACGGCCCGACACATGCTGATCCAAGCCGCTGCCGCCAAGTGGGGGGTAGATCCCTCCGAATGCTACACCGAAAATTCCGAAGTTCATCTGAAGGAAAGTCGGAAAAAAGTCACCTTTGGAGATCTCGTTCAGGACTTGTTGGTCATGCCACTACCTGATCCGGCTGCGGTGAAATCCAAGGAGCTTAGCGAATACAAATTGGTCGGAACCGATGTGGCCATCTACGATGCCAAGGATATCGCAACCGGAAAAGCGGTTTTTGGTGCAGATGTGGACTTGCCCAACATGCAGATTGCTATGATCGCCCGCAGTCCGGTGGTAGGAGCCAAAATCATTTCTTACAATGATGCCAAAGCCCTCGCTGTACCCGGAGTAAATCAGGTCGTGAAAATAGAAGGAGCAGGCATTCCTCCCGGTTTGGATAAGCCATTGGAAGGGCTTGCCGTTCTCGCTTCCAATACCTGGGCCGCCAAAAAGGGCCGGGAAGCCTTAGAAATCGAATGGGATCTTGGCCCAAACCAAGACTATAACTCCACCGCCCAACTCGAGGCCATGGCCAAGTCCACCCTGCAAAATGGCAAGGTGAGACGTGAGCGAGGCAATTTTAATGCGGCCAAATCAGGCGCTGCCAAGACCTTGGACAAAACGTTCAAAATTCCATTTTATGCCCATGCCACCATGGAGCCTATTGCAGTGATCGCAGATTATAAAGGTGATGGAAGTGTAGAAATATGGGCACCTTCCCAGCATCCGCAGTGGGCACGAGGCGCAGTGGCCGGAGCTTTGGGTATCGAGCTTTCTCAAGTGAAAATCAATGTAACGCTCTTAGGAGGAGGATTCGGGCGAAAATCCAAACCCGATGGAGTGGTGGAAGCAGCGCTTCTTTCCAAAGCAGCCAAAACTCCTGTTCGTGTGCAGTGGACTCGGGAGGATGATTTGCACCATGATTTCTACCATTCCCATAGTGCCCAGCGGATCGTGGCTACCTTGGATGGATCAGGAAAGCTCACCGGTTGGAATCAACATTCTGTTTTTCCGGCCATTGGAGCCACAGGAAATCCGGATGAATTGCATCCTTCTGACGGAGAATTGGGCTTAGGATGTACCGACTTTCCATTTGACGTGCCAAACATCCGAATTGAAACACACGAGTCTAAGGCCCATACCCGGATTGGTTGGCTTCGCTCGGTAAGCAATATCAACCATGCCTTTGCTGCCCAGTGCATGATGGACGAGATCGCCGAAGCAAGAGGCGTGGATCCGGTTCAGCAGGCGATTGAGCTGTTGGGAGAAGATCGGGACTTGAATTTTGCCGAAGAAACAGGCGGAAAGTATGAAAACTATGGGGAGAAGATCGAAGACTTCCCTTGGAATACGGGTCGGATGAAAAAGGTAATCCAAGCCGTTGCCGAAAAATCCAACTGGTCACAAAATCTAGCTGCCGGCAAAGCCATGGGATTTGCAGCGCACAAAAGCTTCCTGACTTATGTCGCCTGTGTGGTGATGGTGGAAAAAGACGCCAATGGAAATCTCAATATTCCTGAGGTTCACTATGCCGTAGACTGTGGAGTCGGAGTCAATACCGACCGGATCAAATCCCAGTTTGAAGGCGGTGCGCAGTTTGCCACCAGCTTGGCGATGACTTCCGCGATTACTTTTGATAAAGGTAGGGTGCAGCAACATAACTTTGATTCCTATCAGATCATCCGCATGCCTCAGTCACCCAAAAAGATCGAAGTTCACATTATCCCAAGCACCGAAAAGCCAACCGGTGTGGGCGAACCTCCGGTGCCACCCTACATTCCGGCCTTGGCCAATGCGGTGTACAAACTCACGGGTAAACGGATTTATGAATTGCCGTTTAAGATTTGATTCTTTGATAAATGCTAATGGTTATGCTGCTTTTCCGAAAGCAGCATTTCCTGTTTTTAGGGAATAGGTCCAGCGTCTGATGACGCAGGACAGCAGAGCAGATCGTATCCTCGCTAAGCCGCTCGGGATATTTTTTTCTTTGAGAAAGAAGATATGTTTTTCCTGTTAAATGAAAAACACCTGCGCTGAAGGCGCTAAATGTGTGAGCCTCAAATTCTATTTGGGGCAAAAATCAGAGTGAAGTCCACGAGCCCTGAAGGGGCGACCGTATTACCTAAAGGAATTTTTGATTAGAGATTGGGTTGGGTTTGTAAGCAATAAGTGCCAAAACAATACAGAACGTGCCTTCAGCACTCTTGATTCTTGAGGATTTCAAAAAACCCAGAATTGAATTCTGGGTTTGGACAGAACGTGCCGTTGGCACTTTTCTATGATTCTGCAGCTTTTCCGAATGCAGCATTTCGCGCGTCAATTCGTACTTTTGGACATGAAGCACATTCGACTCATTTCAGTTTTTACGCTGTTTTTTAGTTTTTGTACCCAGTTTTCTTTTGCTCAAAAGGATCTAAAAATTGATTCCGTTTACCTTGCGGGCATTCCTCAGGGGGTGATCAACAATCCCATTTTGGAAGAAATAAGCGGTTTGGCTTTTTCCCAAAAGCATCCCAATCTGATTTATGTCCATACCGATAGTGGAGGGGAAGCAGCAGTGTACTTGTTGGATTCCCTGGGAAAAGAATTGGGTGTCATGGAGCTGGAAGGAGTAAAAAACCGGGATTGGGAAGATATTGCCGTAGGGCCTGGTCCAGGCGGAAAGCCTTATGTTTTTGTGGCCGAGATAGGCGATAATGCGGCCATTCATAGTGAAATCTGTATTATCCGTTTTCCCGAACCCAATTCCATCACAGCCAATAGCACTGTCAAACCAGAAGTTTTGAGGCTTACCTATCCCGGAGGTGCCAGAGATGCGGAGACCCTCATGGTGGATCCGATTTCGGGGGATTTGTTTATTGTGTCCAAACGGGATGATAAAAATACCCTTTATCGGGTTCCTCAATCAGCTTTTTCCAAGGGGAAGGCCACGCTTGAAAAACTGCATAATCTCGATTTTACCAGTTCAGTCGCGGGTGATATTTCCAGCGATGGAAGCAAAATTCTGATCAAAAATTACTTTACCATTTACTATTGGGAGCGCAAGACAGGGGAGAGTATTCCTCAGGCCCTTCAAAGGGTGCCGAAACGACTGCCTTACGTACCCGAACCCCAAGGGGAAGCTATTGGCTTCAATCCTAGCGGTAATTCATTTTTTACCATCAGCGAAAAGCGATTCAATATCCACCCGACCCTTTACAGATTTCCAAAAAGACTATGAAACATATCAGTTCGGTGATATTGATGGTAAGACCTGCTCATTTTGGATTTAATCCTGAAACGGCAGAAAGCAACTTTTATCAAAAAAGGGACTCGCGTGCAGAAAAGGAAATCCAACAGCTGGCTGTGGCTGAGTTTGACGGTTTTGTTGCGCTTTTGAGAGACCAAGGTGTGGAAGTGTTGGTGGTAGAGGATAGCGAAAGTCCGATGAAAACCGATGCCATTTTCCCCAACAACTGGCTGAGTACCCATCCCGACGGCAAGGTGATTTTGTATCCCATGCTTTCCCCCAACCGTCGCTTGGAAAGGAGAAAGGAGATTTTGGAGCAGTTGCTTCATTTGGGTTTTGGGATATCCGAGATCATTGATTTAAGCTTTTTCGAGGAGCATGGACAGTTTTTGGAGGGAACTGGAAGTATGGTGCTGGACCGGCAGGCAAAGGTGATTTATGCCTGCTTTTCGGAGCGGACTCATCCTGTTCCCCTCGAGTATGTAGGTAAGTTGCTTGGCTATCAAGTGGTAAGTTTTGAGGCCATGCAGGAAGTGGGAGGGAGGCTTTCGCCGATCTATCATACCAATGTAATGATGCATGTGGGTACGGACATTGCCGTGGTGTGTCTGGAGACCATCGTCAAATCTGCCGACCGTCAAAAAGTAAAGGATGGATTGGCCAATTCGGGAAAAAAAGTCATTCCGATCACAGCAAGGCAAAAGTTTCAGTTTGCCGGAAATATGCTGGAAGTGAGCAATGACGGTGGCGAGAAGTTTACCGTGATGTCTCAGGCGGCGTTGGATTCACTCAATGTGGGTCAAATCCAGCAAATTGAAAAGTACACGACGATCATCAGTCCGGCCATTCCCACCATCGAAAAGCTCGGAGGCGGATCCGTGAGGTGCATGATGGCGGAGGTTTTTTTGCCGAAGGCGTAAGGGCGCTGGTAGTGTTCAGAAACTATATAGGCGGAGAAAAACGAAAAACCGTGAGTGGACACTCACGGCGGCATGGGACTTAAGACAGTGAAGTGCTCAGTTAACTGGGAACTGATCACTTATTTTTGCCAACTTAACTTAAAACCCCAGTGTAATTAAACGGATTAATCACTTCGCCCCTGTGAGTGTCCCCACTCACAGATGAAAATCAAATCAATAAGTCCTTTGTACACAAAAGGCAAGTTTTAAGGTTGTAGGAATCTTGGATTTCTCTTCTTGAGAGTCTGATTACCTCACGGCAAGTCTCCACTCACGACTACAAATAAATTATCTGAAGTATTTTTCAAGTTTTTTCAGATATTTAACCTGCTATAAATCAATTTTTTGAATGAAAAATGGAACTTGAAAAACTCTACTTTTTCACCGCCACCATAAAGGACTGGATCCCTCTTTTTGATAAAAGGGAATTCAAACAAATCATCCTGAATAGCCTAGCCTATTTGGTTTCGAAATCCTTAATCCGAGTCTATGCTTTTGTCATCATGCCAAATCATATACATGTCATTTGGGAAATGATGGGATTGAACGGAAAGGAATCCCCTCATGCCAGTTTTTTGAAGTTTACGGGACATGAATTTTTGAAAAAATTGAGAAAAGAGAATTCTGAATTACTTAGAAGTTTTGCGGTGGAAGAGGTCAATAAATCTCATTCTTTTTGGCAAAGGGATTCACTTCCAGTGGAGTTGTTTAATCCGAATGTTATCTATCAAAAGCTTGATTACATCCACCATAATCCGTGTCGGGGGAAATGGATGTTGGTTGATAATCCTCTTGAATACCCGTTTTCTTCCTTTGAATTTTATGAGACAGGTAAAGATCGCTTTGGGTTTTTGACTCATATAGGGGAGAGGATTTAAAAGTTGGGTACTCAGTAAAAGTTATAAAAAGCCGTGAGTGGGGACACTCACGGCGGCAAAGTTAAGTACTCACGGTCGTAAATTTTGACACTCACGGCAGCATAGCCTCAGTTGACCGATTCACTCTGCCAACTGAGACTGCATCACTGCTCTCTTAAATCCCGGTGTAATTAAAAGGCGTAATTGCTCGCAATTCGATTTTCAGTTCGGTGGAAATCGGTAGGTTTTCCACAAATTCCGCGATGGATTCTTCGGTGATTTTGCTGTTGGTACGGGTCAGATCGCGTAGAGCTTCGTAAGGTTTGGGGAAGCCTTCTCTTCGCAGGATGGTCTGAATCGCTTCGGCGACCACGGCCCAGTTTTCCTCCAAATCCGCATCGATCGCTGCCTGATTCAGTTCCAGTTTGCCCAAGCCTTTTTGCAAAGACTCCAGAGAAATCAGCATATGGGCCAGCGGTACTCCAATGACCCGCAATACGGTGCTGTCCGTCAAGTCACGCTGCAATCTGGAAATGGGGAGTTTGGCTGCCAAATGCTCCAAAAGGGCATTGGCGATACCCAGGTTGCCTTCCGCATTTTCAAAATCAATCGGGTTTACCTTGTGAGGCATGGCAGAGGAACCTACCTCTCCCGCTTTGATTTTTTGCTTGAAATAGTTCATCGCCACATACTGCCACACGTCTTTGGACAGATCGAGCAAGATGGTGTTGATACGCTTCAGTCCGTCAAAGACAGCAGCCAGATTGTCG
This sequence comes from Algoriphagus aquaeductus, assembly GCF_003253485.1. Classification (GTDB taxonomy): domain Bacteria; phylum Bacteroidota; class Bacteroidia; order Cytophagales; family Cyclobacteriaceae; genus Algoriphagus; species Algoriphagus aquaeductus. Next base: position 45,820 of record NZ_QKTX01000003.1, read on the forward strand.
TAATGCTCGATTTGGGTAGTTGGGAACGAACGCTCCAGTCCGAGGTAATTTTCCACAAACGTGAAGGCAAACTCATTCCACTCGAAGTCTGGGTAAGCGACAACGTGGGCGTTCATGTTGCCGGTGGCGCCGCCAAACTTGGCAGAATAAGGCACCTGTTCCAGGAGTTCGAGCTGCTTTCTTAACCTCACCACAAAGACATTGATCTCCTTACCCAGTCGGGTGGGAGAGGCGGGCTGCCCGTGGGTTTTGGCCAGCATGGGGATTTCAGACCATTGATCAGCGAGGTCAGCAAGCTTTTCGATCACTTCCTCCAAGGCAGGCAAGATTACTTCCTGAACTCCACGCTTGAGCATCAGAGGCGTAGCCGTATTGTTGATATCTTGGGAGGTGAGGCCGAAATGGATGAATTCTTTATAGGGCTCCAAGCCTAGTTCATCGAATTTTTCTTTTAAAAAGTATTCCACGGCTTTCACGTCGTGATTGGTAGTGCGCTCGGTGGTTTTGATCCAGTTGGCATCTTCCATGGAAAAGTGCTTCACCCAATCCCGGAGCTGGGGGAAAAGTGCATGGTCAAAGTTAGCCAGCTGAGGCAAGGGCAATTGGCAGAGGGCGATAAAATATTCCACTTCCACATGTACCCGATACTTGATCAGGGCAAATTCTGAAAAAAAAGCACGTAGAGGGGCGGTTTTGCCGGCATAGCGTCCATCTACAGAGGAGACAGCGGTGAGGGCATTTAATTCCATATCAGTTTGATTTGCTGCGCAAAAGATAAATTCAGTCTATAACTCGGAAGTCGCAAAGGTAAGGGCTTGGTGCCAAAAACAGGACTTTGGCTCAATATTTATCCCAGCTGAGCAAACTTACTCTTCCTTTTCGGGGTTATTGACTGAAATTTCCTGAGTATATGGTCATTTTCCCGCTTCGGAGATTAATTTTGCAGCCAATTCACCAAAAGATCAGATGTTCAATTTCTTCAAGAAAAAGGAAAAAGAGGTCAAAGTAAATCCATTTTTACCGCTTAAAGTACGGGAAGTAGTCCGGGAAACTTCAGATACAGTCACACTCTATTTCGAACAACCCGAGCCGTATCTGGAATACAAACCCGGTCAGTTTTTGACTTTGGTCATGGAGTTTGATGGAAAAGAGCAACGCAGATCCTATTCGCTTTGCACCTCTCCCTTTGTCGATCCTTTTCCGGGGATTTCCGTCAAGCGGGTTCCTGAAGGACTTTTTTCCAATTTCTTAAATGAAAAAGTTTTCCCGGGAAAGACCCTGAATGTGGTGAAGCCAATGGGGAACTTTACCACTGAGTTTCATTCCAAAAACCGCCGCCATTTCTTTCTGATTGCAGGAGGAAGCGGAATTACGCCCATTATGGGGATTTTGAAATCTGTCTTGGTCAACGAACCTCAATCGATCATTTCCTTGATCTATTGTAGCCGTAACGAGGAGCAGATCATCTTCAACAAACAACTGGAGCTTCTTCAACTTGCCAATCCGGATCGATTGACTGTCATTCATAACCTAAGCCAGCCTTCTGAAAATTGGAAAGGGCTGAAAGGAAGACTTTCGCCGATAGTTCTGAAAGAGCTCTTTGCAAAAGCAGAATATGAGCCGCGGTATGAGGAAATTTACTTTATGTGTGGGCCGGAAGGGATCATGGAGACTACCCAACAAGTGCTGGATGAATTGGGAGTGGAAAGGGAGCGAATCCATCGCGAGAGTTTCTTTTCTGCGGCAGCCCACCAAGCGCATGAAGATGCCCTGAAAGGAATAAACAATGGGATCTTAACCCGAGATGTGACCATCATTCTGGAAGGTGAGGAACATGTAGTAACTGTGCCACCAAGCAAAACAGTTCTGGAATCAGGATTGGCAGCAGGGCTCAATATGCCTTACAGTTGTCAAAGTGGGCTTTGCACCGCTTGCCGAGGCCGGGTGCTCAGCGGGCAGGTGAAAATGGATGAGGATGCAGGATTGAGTGAAAAGGAATTGGCAGCTGGATATGTGTTGTGCTGCGTGTCCAGACCCTTGACCGACGATATCAAAATCACCATCGAATAATTCAATCCCACTTGGAAACTCAGGAACTACGAAAAATTTACCATCGAACAGAACGCTTGACGCTGATCATTTTATTGATAGCCCTTCCGGCTTTTGGGATGGTTTACCTGTATCACAATTCGGGTAGTATCTCCAAGGATCTCCCGCAGCTCTCAGGTTTCTTTAACGGATTTTTAATAACTTTTTCGGTAACCTTATTGGTAGGGCAGTATTGGGCTTTTCATGTCAATCTTAAAAAGTCCTTTGCTCAGACCGAATTGCTTGAAAAAGTGAAAATCTATACCAAAGCCACTTCCCAGCGGTTTTTGTTTCTGTTTTTGGTGTCTATTTGTAGTACAATCGGATTACTTTTCAGTGGTAATCCCCTTTTCATTATCATTTTTGCCTTGACCTTGGTGTTTTTCTCACTGGCCAAGCCCAGTCCTGACCGGATGACACGACTGATGAAGTTGAAAAAAGAAGACCGGGAAATTCTGAGAGAAATTGCCCGGCCTCAATAAGTAGTTGAAATTGGGGATTTGAGGTTTGAAATTCTAAATCTGATTATACGCTATTCTGCCCGTAGACAAATATTCCTTTGATTTTGGGCTGGGAGACCGTAGACGGAAGACCGAAGAAATCCAAGAATTTTCATTTACTAGTTCATTTGAATTTCTAGCTAGGCTGCTGGCAAAGTTCCGTATATCGAAAATCTAAATCTCAAACTTCAAATCTCCAACCTTTAATTCTGTATGGTGATATTTCCTGAGCTGATATTTCCACGGATGGTAGCCGCGGCACCATTGGACAATTCCAGCGTTTTTCCGGTGGAAACAGTCCCAACTTTAAGGTTACCTGAAGATGCTTTTAGCGAATAGTTGAAGCTTTTGAGGTCACTTGTTGTCTGAATGTTGAAGTTGCCGGAGGTTCCGTTGAACTGGGTCTGATCACTCAGTCCCGCCATGGTGGCCCGGATATTTCCGGAAGTAAACTGTAGCTTTCCCAGAGAGCCAATATTGTTCAGTTTGGCATTTCCGGAGGTCAGGGAGACGGACAACAATCCTTTCACACCGTCTGCGTCCAATGATCCGCTGGTGGATTGGTAGGTCACATTTCCTTCTACCTGATTGATGGAAGCATTTCCGGAAGTGACTTTTGCCTGAACATCTCCTTTTACTCCATTTACCTGCAGATTGCCTGAGCTGGCACCGATTTGCAAATCTCCTGAGATATTGGAAGCGGATACTTTTCCCGAACTTACCTGAAGGGAGGTTTCAGGGGCGCTTACCCGATCTACAGAAAGGCTTCCTGAACTGTTTCTGAATTTCACATTCATAGTCTCAGGACCTGTGATTTTGATGAAGCCTTTATTCCGGCTGTTCCAGGAATAGTTGCTCTGCTTGCGTTCAAGGCTGATTTTGAGTACATCTCCGACCGTTACAAAGATGATGTCCTGATCGTTGTCATTGGAGGCCAAGTAGGCTGTGACATCCACAGTGCTTGAACTTCCTCCTTGATAACTTACATCCAGCCACCCGCCGTTTACCTCGATGGTCTTGATGTTGGGGTAGGATTTTTGGGTGTCCACCAAGACATTTTGAGCTAGTGCATTATGGCCTCCTACTAGCAGGAGACAAACGCAAATGAAGACTGAGAATGATTTTTTCATAGATTTTTGGGAGGTTTATTTGAATGAAATACCAAAGCTGATGGCTTGAACTTCAGGGCCTTTGTCTGCCATAAAGAAATTGTTGAGATCGTAATCGAGGAATACATTGACATCTCCTACACCGATCTCTGTTCGCAACCCATAGCGCACATTGGATGCGAACATATTTACTTTATCGAATTGTTTTCGGGAATTGCCGTTGTCATCCTCATATACAAACTTTCCTCGGCCTCCGAGTCTCAATCCCGCATAGCCACCAAATCCAATGCGCAACTTTTGGTTGTTGCTCAGCAGGGTGGGCACAAAAGTTAGGTTGGCATAGGAAGCGGAGATTTTGCTTTTGGTACCTTCTCCTTCGGTAAATTCTTCCCAAATTATTCCGTTCGGCGTTCTTGCCGCGATCAGATTTCGATCTTCCAATTTGTAGTTGAACCAGTTGACTCCCAGGGAAGTGTTGAGGTGAAAGTTTTTGGAAGCCTTATATCGGCCTAAATATTTCACTTCAACATTCCAGGATCCCCAAGGCTTGACGGCAGGCGTTTGGTCGCTGGGATTCCAAAGGTTAATACCCAAATCAGTGGCGATATCTCCGGAGTATTTGGACGATTTTTTGATCGTGCCATTCGTATCATTCCAGTTTTTTTCCTCAATATCTGCTTCCCAGGATTTAGTGCCATCACTGAATTTTTGATAAGTCCAGTCTTCTCCCAGAAAGTGAAAAGTTTTAGACTTCACAACGGTTTTGCTTTCTTGAGAAAAACCCAAAATGGGTAAACTCATGGCCAGGACGAGAAGAATAGGGTAGGCTTTTTTCATAAAATAGTTGGTTTAAAGAAGTAGAAGTGAGGGGAGGTTTGGCTCCCCGTTTTTTAGAAAATTACACCAAAAGAAATCGGGGTTACAGCAGGACCTTTGCCTTCTTGGAAGAGGTTGTTGAGGTCGTAAGTAGTGTAGAATTTCACCCGGCCGATGCCCAGTTCGCCACGTACACCGTATCGGAGATTTTCCAGATAAAGTCCGGTCGCTTCTTTGTCTTTGCGGCGTCCTGAACCTCCGATCTCTTCATAGACAAATTTGGATCTGCCACCCAGACGATATCCCACATAAGGACCTGCAGCCAGCTGAAGTCCTCTTTTGCCGTCACCGTCCATCTTTCCAAAGTCCAATTTAAAAAGTGTCATGGCAGTCAGGTAAGAAGCGGAGATTTTGCTTTTCATGCCGTCTACATCATTCCGCTCCAGGAATTCAATGGACCCGTTTCCTCGGACTGCCTGAAAGTCCCGGTTTTCCAACTTGAAGTTGTACCATTGGAAACCCAGCCCAAAATCCCAATAAAAGCCGTTGCTGATCTTCTGTGAGGCCATCCAGTTCATGCCCACATTCCAGCTGCCCCAACCTTTGACGGAGTAGGGATTGTCGGAAGTCGGGAATTTTCCATCTTCCAGCAGATTGTTGATCCCCAGGTCAAAGTTGAAATAGGTGCGGAAAGGCTTGTCATGCTTGGGTTTGCCTCCACCGGTTTCCACCTTGACTTTGGTATTTGCTCCGGATTCATCTACATAGACACGCATCCCACCTACACGGACTTCGGTTTCGGCTCCGTCTTCTCGTACTTTGACCACTTCTTTGACCGATCCGTCTCTTTTTCGGATCTCGACGATGGTCAACTCACCGGTCTCTTTGTTTTCGACCAGATCGAGTTCGCTGATGATCTGATTGATGTTCATCAGTTTGAGTTTTTCGAAATCTTCTTTAGAATCAACGATGATGACGACTTTGCCTGATTTTCCGAACTCGACTACAACACTGTCTTTTTGGATCGCGTGCTCGTTTAGTTTGGAAAATGGATTTTCGGAATTGGCAAAGGCCACTTGAACCAAAGCCATCAGGCAAAATAAAAGCAGGTACTTTTTCATTTTTTCAGATTTTAAAAGGTGGTAGTTGGTTTAGTTTTTTGTTATTCGTCAGCTTGCTTTCTGGAGGTAAGCGAAGCGAACAGATTGTTTTTTTTGTCTTGAAGTTCTGCAAAACCCTCATCTACTTTTCCGAGGAGGCCTTCCACTTTGCTCACCGTCTTACCCACTTCCGTGATCAGGTTTTTCTCCGGTTCGACTCCCTTTTTCAATCCATCCGAATAAATGTTGATTCGGTAAAGGGGAGCCTCTTCTTCAGATGCTTTAGCCTCTGCTACTGCTTGCTGAATAGTGTTTGGTTGGATTTCAGGTAATTTTACTTCGTTGATTTCCAATCCAATTTGTGGAGTTCCGATTTGGATTTCTTTTTGTGGAATTTCTGCTTCAGCGATCAGGTTTTGAGGTTTTTGTTCTGTGGAAGAATTCGGAAGGGATTTGATATGCTGTTTTGGAGTGGATTGGGTTTGATTTGATTTCGCAGGTGTCGCTGTCGTTTTCGTGATTTGAGGTTCGACAGCAGGCAATTCTGGAAGGATTTCCGGATTTGCTTCAGCATTTTCCACTGATTGAGTTTCGGTGGGGACTTCTTTGGTTGCTGATCCATCTTCTGCCAGCAGCTGATCGGGTTCTAGTTCCCCGGTGTTTTTCCAGAAGAACCAACCGGCTACCAGCAGTACAGAAGCCGAAGCTGCGACTGCCCACCAAATTCCCCGATTGGAGGATCGGGAGGAAGGAAGCTGAGATTCCAGGCGTTCCCAAGCGAGCATGCTGGGCTTTTCTTGATGACCTTCCAGCTTTTCTCTGAAAAACCGGTCGAGTTGTTCGTTTTGCTTAGCCATGGTTTGTCTTGGTTTTGGGTTGCAGACTGGCGATTTTTTCTTTGAGCGCGGTTCGGGCGCGATTGAGCTGAGATTTGGAGGTGCTTTCGGTGATACCCAGGAGATCGGCGATTTCCTGGTGGGAATATCCTTCGATCGCATAGAGGTTGAACACCGTCCGGTAACCTACCGGGAGGCTTTTGACCAGATCCATCAGTTCGGCTGCCTCGAGGTGAGTCAGTTCGTACTGATGATCTTGGTAATCGGCCTCAAACTCCAAGTTGACTTCCATCATCAGATGACGGTTGCTTCTCAGTTTCATGAGCGCCTGCGTGACGACGATTCGCTTCATCCAGCCTTCAAAACTCCCTTTGGACTGGTATTGGGGGAGTTTGTCGAATATTTTCATGAAGCTTTCGATCATCACGTCCTCGGCATGTTCGCGATCTTTGAGGTATCGCATACAGATGGCCAGAAATTTCCCAGAATAGGATTCGTACAAGTGGCGCTGTGCTGCGCGGTCGCCGCGTAGGCAACCCTTGAGGAGTCCGTCTTCAGTAGAAAAGTTGGTTCTGTTAAACATTCCGGTTGGCTTTCAAATGGGTAGATGCAAGCCCCGAAAAAAGGGTTGCGCTGGAAATTAAAAAAAGTTAAATCTTTTTTTGAAAGTGTTCTAAATCGACTGTAAATCAGATGGTTTGGAAATAAAAAAAAATCAGGCGCTTAAAGGGAAAAAATAAAAAACAACAAGGCTACACTCATGATCAGGATCATCATTTGTGACTTTTCCTTGTACTCTTGCGCGACTTTTCTTCGGCGGAGAACAATGATTGACATGCCAATCCCCGCAAACTGGAGGAAAAAGCTAACTCCATTCAATGGGCCCATGGGAGCATCCAGCCATTGAAGATTGGTATTCAGAATAGAAAGTGCCCCGAGAATGATTCCGGTAAGTCCAAAAAGAAAAGAGCGCTGAAGGAGGATGGGTTCTGGAAGGTCGGTTAGTTTCATTTTATAGAGGCAAGAGTTTAGAAGCGAGAAGCTAGAGGATAAAAATTTATGGGCGGAGTTCTTTATGAGATTTAGTTTTTAGGGTTTATTTGATTTTAGCTTTTCGCGTTGCAAAGTAAGCAGCAATTTCTTCTCTGCTTAGGGCATTGAACGTCATTTCTTTGGAAAGTCCTCCTTTTCTGCCGACCAGGACACCATATTTCATATCGGCGTAGCCGTCCATTTCGTGAGCATCCGGATTGATGGAGAGTTTGACTCCCTGCTCCATCGCATACCTTACCCATCTCCAATCCAGATCGAGTCTCCAGGGATTTGCATTGATTTCGATGACCACGTCATGTGCCGCACAGGCATCGATCACGGCCCGGTGATCGATCGGATAGCCTTCTCTTCGAAGCAAAAGTCGTCCAGTCGGGTGACCCAAAATGGTGGTGTATGGATTGGAAATGGCGGTAATCAGGCGATCTGTGGCCCGTCGCACATCCATATTGAGAATGGAATGAACCGAAGAAACAATGAAGTCAAAACTGGCCAACACTTCCGTGGGATAGTCCAGGCTTCCATCACCCAAAATATCCGACTCTATGCCTTTGAAAATTTTGAAAGGAGCTAGTTCCGCGTTGAGTTGATCAATTTCCTGATGTTGTTTCAGAACTTTTTCTATATCAAGTCCTCCGGCATAGCTCGCGGTACGGCTGTGGTCTGAGATACCTAGGTATTCGTAGCCGAGAGCTTTGCAGTGCTCGGCCATTTGCCGAAGACTGTGCTTGCCATCGGAATAGGTAGAGTGATTGTGCAGAATTCCTTTCAGATCGGAATCTTCCAACAGGATAGGGATTTTATTTTCCTTTGCCTGCTCAACTTCTCCAAAGCCTTCACGCATTTCCAAGGGGATAGGCTGAAGCTTGTTTTTTTGAAAAAACTCCTCTTCGGAAGAAAAGTCTTTTTTTAGAATTTTTTCCGAAATGGATTCTCCTTGTTCCACCGGAGAATTCAGATGAGCTTTAGAACCTTCGAGGAGAAGTTTTTTCCAAAGGAAGTCTTCAGGATGGCAAAAATGAATTTTGATCTTTACCTGCGGATCCCGAGTGGTCCCTCTCCAGGTCATGGGACCGGATTGAGTCCAGTTCCATTCGATGGGCTCAAAGGTGCTTAAATGGGATTTTAGACTGGTAAGAGTAGCTGAGGAAATCAAAAATTCGACTTCGGAAATGATTTCCAATTTTCTGGCAAATTCGCCCACTGGGGTCACTTGCGCATGTTCAAACAAGGTATTGAAGGTGGTATTCAGTTCCTGGATGAAGGGTTCAATGTCCGCATAGAGCCACTTTCCGGCATTGGAGGCTTTGAATTCCAGATTTTGGATGATGGTTTCCTGAGTTTTTTCTCCAAATCCTTTGGTTTTGGCAACTATTCCACTTTGGCAGGCTTCCATCAATTCATGGATGGAAGTAATGCCGATTTCTTCCCATAGAATTTTTACTTTTTTTGGACCCAAGCCTTTGATTTGAAGGATTTCAAGAATTCCTTCCGGAGTTTTGGCAAGAAGTTCCTCCAAGGCTGGAAAAGTTTCTGTTTCTTTTAGTGACCGAATAGCTTCCAAAATACTTTTTCCCACCCCATTGATCTTTCCAAGTTCCTCCTCGCTCAGGTCCATGATATCTTGATCTCCCCGTTCGAGTGAAATGAGGGCACTTTGATAGCTTCTGATTTTGAAAGGGTTTTCATCGTGCAACTCCATCAGCTGAATAGCCAGCTTGAGTTTTTTCAAAATGGTCTTGTGATCCAAAATTCTTGGGTTTTAGGGTCAGTAGTCAGACAAATGTCTTTAATTATTGTTTCAAATTAAAGGGCAAAGGGGTAACTTGAAAAAGATCATCAATGATCAAACTCAAGAATCAATTATCAATGAACAAGCTCAATGATCAAAGCCAATGGATCAAAGGGTCAATAAACCTAATAACCAATTTATGAACTACTGGATGGTCAAAACAGAACCAAGCTCATATTCCTGGGAGGATTTACTGTCTAAAAAGGAAGAGATTTGGGATGGGGTCAGAAATTATCAAGCAAGGAACTTCCTGAAAGAAATGAAGTTGGGAGATCCCGTATTAGTTTACCATAGCGGAAAAGACAGGGCAGTAGTCGGATTGGCGGAGGTTTCTGAGGAGGCGTTTCCGGATCCCAAGGATGCGGATTGGGTAGCGGTACGATTGAAGGCCAAAAGTAGCTTGCCAAAATCCGTTAGCCTTCAAGCCATCAAAGAGGAGGATCGATTATCAGAGATGTTGATGCTTCGACAGAGCCGACTTTCGGTCATGTCAGTCACCCAAGCGGAATTTGAACTCCTGATGAGACTAAGCAAATGACTACTCGATTCCTTTGCTGTACCTGCCTTGATGAAAAGGCACTTGTGGATTCTGCAATCTTCTATCTGTAGGCAGGATTTAGGTTCTCTTATAAATAAAAAAGGTATATCCGCTTTCTTAACAGTAGGTTTAGCTACTTTATTAAATTTCTCGTAAATGTTGAAATCAGGAATCCTTCGGTCGCTTGGACTGAGCTTGTCGAAATATCGGTCCTGTCTTCCGGTGGGTAGGCTTTCGGCCCATCAATCAAAGAGGATTTGACTTGAGGTGCTATTGCGGGCAATCATATAAATTAAATATCTGATGAAGAAGTGTTTATTCGTGCTGGTCTTTTGGTTTTCGGCTCTTTCGGGTTTTGCCCAGATCAAATTTTTTCAGCGACATGAAATTCCCTCCACCTTATCAGAGCCCATCTATGAGATCATGAGGATACCCGGAGGATTGGTTTCATTCCGAACCTTCCAAGCGAAAAGTTTCAGTGCCGAACGTGTTTTTCAATTCTACAAAACGGATTTTAATCTCAAGTCCGGAGGATTGAATGAAGTGGCTATCAAAAGTGGCTACGATATGATAGGCTATGACACCGATCAGGAAAATCTCTACATCCTACTTTCCAGAGGGTTCAATTCGGGGGCGGACAAATACATTCTTCAGATAGATTTACAATCCAATCAAGGGATAGAGTTTCCCGCTGACAATTTATTACCCCTGGATTTAATAGAATTCTTGGTTTTGGACAGCAAAGCAGTCTTTATGGGAAATGCCGAAGGGCGGCCTGTTTTGCAAATATTGAATCTGGAGAATAAAAGCCTGCATACCGTACAGGGAATCTATGGCAACAATACTCAGGTGCTACAGATCCGAAAAATGGCGGAACTTCAAGCGTTGGAAGTAGTCGTCAATCGTCGCGGTCAGTATAAATCACGGGAAACTTCCATCCTCACCTTTGACATGATGGGGAATCTTCTCAGGGAGGTCAAAGTGGATCAGTTTGGAGAGCAGGGGCAGGAGATCATGGATGGGGTATTGCTGGCTGACCAAAATTTCCAGCAGGTGATGATCGGGTCGTTTGGCTTGATGGCGCGCAATTCCTACCAAGGAATGTATGTTCTGGAGATCAATGAGTTTGGAGAATATGAATTCAAGCTGTACACCCTGGAGGATTTCCCGAACTTTTACAACTACATGTCGGAAAAGCGAAAAGCCAAGCAGGATGCAGCAGTATTAAATGACTTGGAAAAAGGCAAAATCCCCAATATCCGATATACCTATGTGGTCCGCGATGTCTGGGAGACCGAGGATTCATTTGTGGTCTATTTTGATCAACTCAATATTCTTACCTCGAGGGGAGGGGGAAGAGGGGCTATTTCGGCGAATAATGCCTACCGGTATGATCGGATCAATCGGCTCGGGTATGTACCCTATTACATGGACCCTTTTGTGTCTCCCAATATGCCCTTGCAGTCCTTCTCACTATACACCGAATACCAATACCAGTCTGCTCACTTTGTAAAAGTAGCCAAGACAGGTCAGGTACTATGGGATAACGCGGCGTCTTATCGTGATTTTTCCACTAACTATCCGGAACCTTTCGGCGAAATGGCGGTGGTTGGGGAGGACTTGTTTCACCTCTATACAGTCAATGATCAAATCAGGGCCAGTTTTTTCCGTAATGGCGAAAAAGTGTTTGAAAATATGACCTTTGATCTGGTCTTGCCGGATGAAAACGGAAGGGTGAAATCCACCGATTCCGGATCGCTGCGGCTGGTCCATTGGTATGATCGGTATTTTCTGTTGTCAGGAAAACAGACCGTTCGCTATCTGAACGCCCAAAATATGGAAGAAATCAAAGAGGTTTTCTTTATGGATAAAATTTTGGTGGATGGGGATTTGTACCAGCCGGAGGAGTCCCGAGACTAGTTTTATTTTCTATATTTACGCCCAAATCTCCTCCATGCAAAAACGGCTTGTACTCGATCAGCAGCAGATCGCCATCACTTTAAAACGCTTCTGCTACCAACTTATCGAAAATCATGACGATTTCGAAAATACAGTACTTTTAGGACTACAGCCCAGGGGCATTATCCTTTTGGACAAGATTGTGGCACTTTTAAAAGAAATTGCCAGAATTGAAGTGCCTTCCGGGTATTTGGATGCTACTTTCCACCGAGACGATTTCAGACGAAGGGATTTTCCGCTTAAGGCCAATGAGACCAAGATTGATTTTTTGGTAGAGGGAAAAAAGGTGATTCTTATTGATGATGTACTCTACAAAGGCAGATCGGTCAGAGCGGCAATGGACGCGATGATTGCTTTTGGAAGGCCTCAAAAGGTTGAATTGATGGTCTTGGTAGACCGAAGGTTGACCAGGGATTTTCCGATTATGCCCGATTATGTGGGGATCAAGGTCAATACCTTGGATTCGCAGCACGTGGTGGTAGAATGGAAGGACCAAGGTCTTCCTCAGGATGCAATTTGGATTACAGAGAAAGAAAAAAGCTAACCATGTCTCAACTCAGCACCAGACACCTGCTCGGGATTAAGGATATTTCAGAAACTGATATTCGCCTGATTCTGGAAACAGCCGCCAACTTCAAAGAAGTAATAAACAGACCTATCAAGAAAGTACCATCACTGAGAGACATTACAATCGCGAATATTTTCTTTGAAAACTCCACCCGCACACGCCTTTCATTTGAACTGGCCGAGAAAAGACTCAGTGCCGATGTGGTCAATTTTTCCTCTTCCAACAGTTCCGTGAAAAAAGGGGAGACCCTGGTAGACACAGTGAATAATATTCTGGCGATGAAAGTGGACATGGTCGTGATGCGTCATGCCAGTCCGGGAGCTCCTCACTTTCTCTCTCGGAATGTCAAAGCAAACATTGTCAATGCAGGCGATGGCACTCATGAGCATCCTACCCAAGCGCTGTTGGATGCGTTTTCCATGCAGGAAAAATTGGGGGATTTGGCCGGAAAAAAGATCGCGATCATCGGCGACATCCTGCACAGTAGAGTGGCTCTTTCGAATATTTTTTGCCTGCAAAAGCTGGGTGCTGAAGTGATGGTCTGTGGTCCGATTACCTTGTTGCCCAAGTATATTACCAGCTTGGGAGTGAAAGTTGAACTGGATGTGAAGAAAGCACTGGAGTGGTGTGATGTGGCCAATGTCCTCCGGATTCAGCTCGAACGTCAGCAGATCAAGTATTTTCCGAGTTTGAGAGAATATTCGCTCTATTACGGAATCAATAAGAAAATGCTCGATGCCTTGGATAAAAAAATCGTAGTCATGCACCCAGGCCCCATCAATAGGGGTGTAGAATTGAGTTCCGATGCAGCTGATTCTGACCAATCCATCATTCTCGATCAGGTAGAAAATGGGGTGGCTGTGAGGATGGCGGTACTCTATCTCCTGGCAGGAGCAAAAGGTTAAATTGCACCAAGTATTAAGAATCCGGTATCAAGATGCCAGGGTTTAGACTTAATAAACAGGATGCGTGTCATTAGATTCCGAGATCGACGTGAATCTATGCAGTAAATAAGGGTGAGATTTCGGTCTCACCGTTTTTGTTTATGGTTGGATCAAAGATCAATATGATTATTGGATTCCGAAAACTGATTATACGCTATTCTGCCAGTTGACGAATATTCCACTGATTTTGGGCTGGAAGACCGATGGCCGAAGACCGAAGATTCCCAAAAATATGGCGTTAACTTGGTCTTCTGACCTTTAGAAATGCTACTGGCAAGATTCCGAATATTTATTTTCCGAAATCCGAGATTCCAATTCCAAAATTATTTCCCCCATTTTCCTCCGCCTACAAAGAAGCCTAGGGTGATTCCATAATATTGATTGATGGCTTCTCCGATTACTTGTCCACTGACGTTCTGAAGGTCACTTGGTGGTACGATATTGTACTCGGCTCCGATACGGAATTTGCCCAATTCCACACCTGCTCTCACCATGGGAGCCCAGGCAAAGCTTGCCTCTAAGGTTCCTGTTTCATAGTCAATGTCTGAATCATCTATTTTTACCGAGCTCAAGGCATAATATCCAAACCCTGCACCTATATAGGGAGCAACTCTACTGTTGCCGTTATTGAAATAGTAATTCAGGGTACCGGTGATCGAAGCATTGCCGGAAACCTCTCCTTCAAAATCTTCTGAAATCGTGTAATAGGTAACATCCTTGGCCAATCCAGCCACTCCAAATCTTAACCCAAAGGCCAAATTGTCCCTGAGCAAGATCTGGGGTTCGAGATGAAAAAGAGCACCGATTCCCCCATCTTTAGGAATTGCAGCTCCCAAATCTGTACTCAACCTAAATCCACCTGCCCGCTGAGCCATGGCAGAATGTACAAGAATAAAAACCAATAGAACTCCGAGAAGTTTTTTCATAGAATTTGTGAATTTTTAAGAGCTTGCGGTTGCAAAAAGGATTCCAAAAATTAAACCAAATAGGCCAGTACTTGGGATATGGACCGATGGTTCAATTCCAAACCAAATGATGGTTGACAATCTTTTACCTTCGATGATGGACGGAATACTTCGATCCTGACATTCGTACTGGAAAAAGTTCCAAATTTTAGACAATCTCGCAAAAAGAGTTTTATGCTTACAGTCACTGATTTGACCAAAAAATACGGAAAACAAAACGCCGTAGACGATATTAGTTTTCATCTGGAAGGTGGAGAAGTGGTAGGTTTGCTAGGTCCCAATGGTGCCGGTAAGAGTACTACCATGAAATGCATCGTGGGGCTTTTGAGAAAATCAGCCGGAGAGATAACCATCGGAGGGCATGATCATCTCAGTGTCGAAGCCAAGAAATTTTTCAGCTACATCCCCGAAACCCCTTATGTCTATGATCTTTTGACGGTCTGGGAACATATGCAGTTTATCGCACAGGCTTATGGGGTAAGGGATTGGCAACCCAGAGCCAAAGAACTCCTTTCCCTTTACGAATTGGACGATAAGGAGAAAAAATTGGGTAGAGATTTGTCAAAAGGGATGAGGCAAAAAGTTTCCATCTGCTGTGCATTATTGCCGGACCCTCAGCTGTTGTTTTTCGATGAACCCATGATCGGCTTAGATCCCAAGGCCATCAAAAACACCAAAATCTTGTTTAAAAAACTCAAGGAACAGGGGAAAACCATTCTGGTGTCCACCCATCTGATTGACAGTGTGGAGTCCATTGCCGACCGGATCATGATCATGAAAGACGGTCGTATCATCGGCAATGACACTATTGAAAATCTCAAAACTCAGGCTGCTTCCGGACAGGGCTTGAGTTTAGAAGATTTGTTTTTAGAATTGACCAAAGATGAATGAGATCCGATTGTTGCTCCGCAAGGATCTTTGGATCCTGAAAAACAATATCCTGCTGATATTTCGAAATCCTACCCGGCTTATCCCTTATGCTGTGGCGGTGGGGTATTTTATTTTTATCTACACCCGAAGGATGGGGCGTGATCGTGTTTCCACTGAGGAGATCAATTTGGATGCTGCGGGTGAAGTGGATTTTGCCATGCAGAATCTCATCGGAGGAGTGACTATTCTCGCCTTGGGATTTTTGATGTTTCAATTGTATCGGGCGACCAAAAACAACGTCACGTTTTTCAAAATGGCCGATGTCAATCTGTTGTTTACTGCTCCTGTCAAACCTGAAAATCTTCTGATCTATTACATGGCAAGGTCTATTCTTCCGGCATTGGGAGGTTCGCTCTTTTTTTTGGTGTACAGTGGAGGTCAGATGGCCAGAGATTTTGAACTGGGAGCACTGGGAGCCATATTTCTGCTCTTGGGGTTTGCCCTGTTTTTCTTTATGATTTTTCCGCTCAGGTTTTTGATTTACACGCTTCACACCCGTTTTGGAATTGTCGAATACCTCAGAGGGGGGATTGTCATACTGGGAGTTGTGTTGGCTTCGGTGATTTTGATTCCCGGTTTTATGGCTGAGAAGTTTTGGCAGGGCCTGTTTTCGTGGATTGCTTCTCCTTGGTTTGATTTGTTTCCTTTGGTGGGTTGGAGTAGAGGGATGATGGGATATTTTGTTACCCAAAACTGGATCTTATCTGTCGGGTTTTTGGTGCTTTACGGTCTGAGTTATTTTACGGTGGTCAAGCTGGTGATCCGATATTCAGGCTACTATTACGAGGATGTATTAGAGTCTACCAAGTCCAATGAGGAAAAACTGGAAAAGGCGCTCGGAAAGCGTGAAGTAACCGAAGACACGTATAGCCTCAATGCCAAAAAGCAGTTGGCCTTGCCTGAATTCGGAGTGGGAGCCAAAGCTTTTTATTGGAGAAATTATGTACACAGTAGCAGGCAGGATTTCCATCCTTTGATCGGAGTTTATTCCATGGGTATGGCGCTCTTGGGTATTCTGTTTGCAGGTCTGTCCAATTTTGATTGGTTTTCGCACAAGGTGCTTTATTTCTACCTCTGCTTTATGGTTGCTTTTTACTTTTTGGCTGGGATAGGAAGGGCAAATATTGGAGATCTCAAAAAGCCTTGGTTTATATTGGTCCCATCGAGCTGGGCATCCAAATTTTGGAATATGATCAAGCTGGACTTGGTCCAAACCCTGATCTTTTCAATTTTGTTGATTGTGCCGTCGGTGTTTCTCGCGCAGATAGACCCTTGGTTGATTTTGATTTTTCCTTTGGGGATGATTTTTTCTTACCTGGTGGGGTTGGCGATCAACCTTATCCCACAGGTTGGGCTGGAAGAAGGGTGGGACAGGATTTTGATCAAGCCCCTTATGATTGGAGGGATTTTCCTGTTTGGATTGATTCCTTTTTTCATTTTGTCCGTGATCGTATTGGCTCTTACCGACCAGTTTTTTCTGGGGATGTTGGTCATGGTCCTCGGACTTGGGTTTATAGCAGCTATTCTCATCCATGTGACCTTGGATATTTTGAAAAGGCTTGAGTTCAAAGAGATTTAGGACAAGCTTAGCAGTTTGGAAAGTGAACCAAGAGTACTTCAATTAACTCTTTTCAGAACCTGAAGTGGGCAAAATATTATTTGGTTTTCCGAATGGAAAATCCTTTTGGCCTGAAAAAATCCTGTAATTTTGAATTCCAAATATAACAATGCTATGATTTATAACTCCATCATCGATACCATCGGAAATACCCCGATGATCCGGCTCAACAAACTTTCCAAAGGAATCAAAGGAGAGGTCTTGGTCAAAGTGGAATATTTCAATCCCGGAAATTCCATGAAAGACCGGATGGCTATCAAAATGGTGGAGGATGCAGAGAAAGCAGGGATATTAAAACCAGGCGGAACCATCATCGAAGGTACATCCGGAAATACCGGGATGGGTTTGGCTTTGGCCGCGGTGGCAAAGGGGTACAAGTGTATTTTTACCATGGCGGACAAACAGTCCAAAGAAAAAATAGACATCCTCAAGGCGGTCGGTGCTGAGGTGGTCGTATGTCCCACCAATGTGACTCCGGATGATCCCCGATCTTACTATTCAGTAGCCAGAAAACTGAATCGCGATATTCCCAATTCTTTTTACCCCAATCAATACGACAACCTCTCCAACACCGCGGCCCATTATGAGACCACAGGTCCGGAAATCTGGAAAGATACCGGGGGCCGAATCACCCATTATGCAGCTGGAGTAGGTACCGGTGGATCGATGTGTGGAACAGCTAAGTTTTTGAAGGAGCAAAATCCTGATTTGGTGACAGTCGGGATCGATACCTATGGTTCTGTATTCAAAAAATATAAAGAGACCGGAATTTTTGACGAGAAAGAAATCTATCCATATCTGACCGAAGGAATCGGCGAGGATATTCTTCCCAAGAATGTCGATTTCAGTTTGATCGATCATTTCATCAAGGTGACGGATAAGGATGCCGCAGTAATGACCCGACGGTTGGCTCGTGAGGAAGGACTTTTTGTGGGATGGTCTTGTGGATCGGCGGTGCATGGAGCTTTGGAATATGCCAAAGACCATTTAAAAGAAGGCGATGTGATGGTGATCATTCTACCGGATCATGGTACGCGCTATTTGGGTAAGATCTACAATGACGAGTGGATGCGAAATCACGGCTTTTTGGAAGACAAAACATTTTCTACAGCCCGGGATATCATTGCGCAGCGTAGTGGAAACTATCACTTGCTGTCTGTGAAAAAGACAGATTCGGTAAAAGAAGCCATTGCCATGATGAATGGCAAAAGCATTTCCCAGATTCCTGTAGTTGACGGGGACGAGGTGGTGGGCAGCTTGACCGATAATAAGCTGCTTTCCAAAATCATCGACAATCCTTTGCTCAAAGATGCTTCTGTTGCCGAGGTGATGGAGCCTTCGATGAAATTTGTCGCTTTGGACTCTACGTTGGATGTACTTTCATCTATGGTGGAGAAAGAAAAAGCAGTTTTGGTGAGAGATACATTTGACAGCATCCATATCATCACCAAGCATGATATCCTGGAGGCGTTTACCAATTAATTATGGAGGCAGAACGGCTAAACAAGCTTTTGACTGTATCGGTAGATTTTGATATCAAAGAATCATTTGTAAAAGCCTGGGAATTATTCAAATCCCAGGCTTTGTTTCATGTCATGTACATGCTTTTGATTCTATCGATTCAGGGACTTGTGGTGATCTACGTTCAGGAGTACATGATTATTTACAGTGCTTTTTTGGCTCCAGCTCTCTATTCGGGATTCTTTTTGGTAGCCAACAAAATCAGTCGCGGAGAACCCGTGATTTATCCTGATTATTTCGGGGGTTTTCGGTTTTGGTTGCCTCTTGTAGGGATTTCATTGCTTTCTCAGGTGCTCGTTGCCTTAGGGTTGTTTGCCTTGGTGATCCCTGGAGTGTATTTGGCGGTAGGTTACCTTTTTGCCATGTTGATGGGGATTTTTGGTGGCTTGGACGTGTGGTCAGCAATGGAATGGAGCAGAAAATTGATCACCCGAAATTGGTGGCAGTTTTTCGCATTGCTAATGATTTTGATAGCCATGAACTTGCTTGGACTTCTTTTGGCAGGCATCGGACTTTTGGTCAGCTTTCCGATGACTTTTTTGGTGTTGTATGTGATTTTTGAGGATATGACTCAGGAGGTATTCTCTGAGGAAGGCGCCGGGATCACTCATGGGCCAGAAGCATAGCTTCCAGCCTATTCCGGCATTTGGAAGCAAATTCATTCACCGCGTTTTCGCTCGGGATAGGTGGATTGATCGGGTCTGAAAAGTAGATCCTCACTTTTCCGGGTGTGAGGAGGATAGAGCCTCTTTTCATAATCTGATCTGCACCGATCACTGCCATAGGTAAAATGGGGATCCGAGTATCAATGGAAAGCCGAAAAGCGCCTTTCTGAAAGGGAAGAAGAAGATCCGAGCTGTCGTTCCGGGTGCCTTCCGGTGCCACCACCACAGAAATTCCCTTTTCCAAAATGCCGATCAGCTTTTCCAAACTAGCTCTTCTTGATTCCACGGAAGTACGATCCACCCATACGGCCAATTTCCCCACTACCCAACCAAAGAATGGAATTTTGGAAAGTTCTTTCTTTCCCAGTGCCCGAAGCGCTTGAGGAATGGCCATGGGGATGACCGGTGCATCAATAAACGAGCGATGGTTGAAAATATAGATGTATGGTTTGGTCGGATCGATTCTTTCTTTGCCATGGACTTCAAACCGGATCCCGGAAAGAAAAGCCCAAATCCCTGCCCAAACACGAATAAGCCGAATGGAAACCTTGTCCCCCCGGTCTGCGACCAATATCGGGATGACAATGAATATTCCGAGCATCAACAATAGAGCGATAAAGATCAGTGCAGAATAGAGGGTGTAAATCCACTGGAAGAACTTGATCATTGGCGAAATTGAGTTAAATTTGGGTTCGTTAATTATCCTTCAACTCTTTGCTTGCAGGTCCCAGTTTGATTAAGTTCAAAATGGGACCTTTTTTTAACTAATTCAAATTCTTTTAAATCAAAATTATGCCGTTCAGACGATATTAATAGGTTTCATCCAAAGTGACTTTTATTTTTTTTTTATTGAAATTCAGATCATGTTCAACTTAATCTTTTCGTAAAATGAAAAAGTACCTTTTATCAGCCACATTCACTTTTGCAATGGTGGTAATGTTGTTATCTTCTGGGAAAGTACAAAGCCAAGCATCTCTTCCAGAACAGGGCTATGAACCAAAGCTTGAACCTTTCAGCTATCCTATAGTTGCTGGTACACTTTGGGTCGTTAAGTGCAGGCCATTGGAGGATGCATCATGTTCAGTTTCTGCTCAAATTCCATGTGCCGAAGCCGAAGGTTAAATTTAAATAAGCCTTTATGAAATGGTTATTCATCTAGGCTTATTTTTTTAAAATTGTATTATGAAAACATATTTCTTTTGCATTGTACTGGTCGTTTTCTTTAGCTGTACAAAAGAAATCGACAAAGAGAAAATTTCGATTAACTTGAACGATACTAAAGATTTGAAGTATTCGGAAATTTTTCAGAGTTTTGAATATATTTATCTTCAAATACCTGATAGTGTACCTCTTATAAACCCTGTTAAATTAACAATAAATGAATTCGGGATTTTTGTTCAGGATAGAGACCAAGATAATTTATTAATATTTAGTAGTTCAGGTAAATTTGAAAGAATCATTAAATCATCTGGGCCTGGACCTGGTGAATTCTTAAATCTGGAAGATTTCCAAATTCTCCTAGATGAAATTTTAATATTGGATAATAATTTAAAGAAATTAATAAAGTTTGATTTGTTGGGAAGATTTAAAGAGGAAAGTAAAATTGAATTTCACCCATACAACATTCATCAATCAAGCAATCGACTATTAATGTATTTTGCTAATAGGCCTGAGTACAAGAATTTTTCTATTGTTGGAAAAAATAAGAATGAGCTTTCAGGGATGAAAAAAGTAAAAGAAGAATTCATAGGGATAAATTATTCTTCAACTGCTGGCTTCTTAAAAGACGATTTAAGGAAAAAGATTTTTTTGAAACTTGACACATCTTATGAAGTAGTTATTTTTGATGAAACTGGAAATATCGAAAATGAGATTGAATTTGATTTTGGACGGTATAATTTTTCAGATCAAAAGAGAAAGGAATTCGGGCTTTCTCCTGAACGTTATACTTATTTAAGGGAGAATAATATGGTAGAAAATATATTTTCGTTTCTTCCACTTAAGAGTAATTTCTTGGCAACAATTGTTCAAATCGGATTAAAGGCCAAATACGTTATTTTAAATGAAGACTTAAAAAGTTATACAGTTGCTTCGAAATTTATCAACGATATCGATAATTTTGAGGGCGATTTTTCGCCAATTTCTCAATTCAACGGGAATATTATTTTATCCAAGGATTCAAGAAGTTTTCAAAAAGAATATCTCAAAAGTTTTGGGGGAAAATCAATCAGTTCTAATGATTTTAATAAACCGGATGGCATTCATCAGTTTTATAAAAAAAATGAACATGATTTTCAAAATGATAACTTTGTTGTAATTAAAGCTAAGGTGAGATAATGAACTGTTTTTTTGATTTGTAAAATTGTTGAATAATCTTCCACCACTTATTCTCCTTTTTCAAAAAAACCTTACCTTTGCAATCCGTTCGGGTGAATGGGGTGTTTTGCGTTTGCAAAGCGCTGATTTCTAACCAAAAAAGCAGCAGTCTCATGACTCTAGGACTGTTGGTTTTCAGAGTCAATTTTATTTATGTCTAGTTCAAAAGAATTTAATTGGGACAACTTCGGCACCAAAGGTTTCGGAGAAGGCTATTCCAAAGAGCAAAGAGCTCAGATGGAAGCCATGTACGCCGGAACCTTGAATGAGATCACTGAAAAAGAAGTGATCAAAGGTGTGGTAGTAGGAGTAAACGACAAGGATGTAATCATCAACATCGGGTTCAAATCTGACGGACTTGTGCCGCTTTCTGAATTCCGGGATGTAGCCAGCATCAAGCCAGGCGACGAGGTGGAAGTATTCATCGAGGAGCAGGAGAATGCATTGGGTCAGTTGATCCTTTCCCGTAAGAAAGCCAAAATCGTCCGTGCTTGGCAGGACATCGAAAGCGCTCTTGAAAATGACAGCGTGATCGAAGGTTTGGTGAAGAGAAGAACCAAGGGTGGTCTGATCGTAGATATCTACGGGGTAGAGGCCTTCTTGCCAGGTTCTCAGATCGACGTGAAGCCTATCAGAGATTTCGATATCTATGTAGGTAAGAAAATGGAAGTAAAAGTGGTGAAAATCAACCACACCAACGATAACGTAGTAGTTTCTCACAAAGTGTTGATCGAGAAAGATCTCGAAAAGCAAAAGGCAGAAATCCTCAACAACCTCGAGAAAGGTCAAGTTTTGGAAGGTGTGATCAAGAACATGACCAACTTCGGTGTATTCATCGATTTGGGTGGTGTAGATGGTCTACTTCACATTACAGATATCTCTTGGGGCCGTATCAATCATCCGGAGGAAGTATTGCAGCTTGACCAGAAGGTTCAGATTGTTGTTCTTGATTTCGATGATGACAAGAAGAGAATTTCGTTGGGTATGAAGCAGTTGACTTCACATCCATGGGATTCTTTGGCTGCTAACCTTGAGGTTGGATCCAGAGTACAAGGTAAGATTGTCAACGTAGCTGACTACGGTGCATTCTTGGAATTGGCTCCGGGTGTAGAAGGTTTGATCCACGTTTCCGAAATGAGCTGGTCTCAGCACTTGAGAAACCCAGCTGACTTTGTAAAAGTAGGTGACGAGATCGAAGCAGTAGTATTGACTTTGGATAAGGATGACAGAAAGATGTCTTTGGGTATCAAGCAGCTTACCGAAGATCCTTGGACAAAAGGTGATATGTCTACCAAATATGCGGTAGGTACCAAGCACAAAGGCGTGGTAAGAAACTTGACCAACTTCGGTCTCTTCCTTGAATTGGAAGAAGGAATCGACGGATTGGTTCACGTATCTGACCTTTCCTGGACTAAGAAAATTAAGCATCCTTCTGAGTTTGTAAAAGTTGGAGACGAGCTAGAAGTAGCTGTTCTTGAACTTGACGTGGACAACAGAAGATTGGCTTTGGGTCACAAGCAGTTGGAAGAAAACCCATGGGATACGTTCGAAACGGTATTCCCTGTAGGTTCAGTGCATAAGTGTACTGTCAACTCCAAAAACGACAAAGGTGCTGTCCTTGAGCTTCCTTACGGACTGGAAGGCTTCGCCACTGTGAAAAACTTGGAGAAAGAAGACGGTACTTAGGTAGAAATTGGTGAATCTTTGGATTTCAAAGTGACCGAATTCTCTAAGGACGATAAGCGTATTGTTCTTTCTCACACAGCTACCTTCAGAGAAGAAGCTAAAGCGGCTAAGAAAGCAGCAGTACCAGCTGGCAAGAAGAAGGAAGATGCAGTCGAAATGCCTGCCCAAGCTGAAAAATCTACTCTCGGAGACATCGATGCTCTAGCTGAGTTGAAAGAGAAAATGGAAGGTAAAAAATAAGAAGCTAGATTCTAGACATTAGAATCAAGACTAATTACAGTAAATAAAAGAAGCGCCGGCTAAAAAGTCGGCGTTTTTTTGTTTAAAACCTGCCATGTCTTAAGTTGTCTGTGAGAGCTTGTAGCGATTCTACTTGGTTCTTCGTAAGGTCATTGTATATTCAGTAAATCACTTTCCACTTTAAAAAATGATGAAATACCCATGAGAAAATGCTTCTCACACAGGGGGATGATTATCCGGGGCATTCTCCCGATGAAAGATCGGGACAGGCTATGTGGCAAATGAAAATCAAATTATAAACAGATGAAAAAGAACTTGCTTTTTACTTTTATGCTTTTGAATTCGGTCTTTGCTTTTGGTCAAAGTGGTCTGGAGTTGAAAGGGTTTGTTGGATTTTCTAGCACTATTCTCGGTCCAAAACAGGAATTTATCGGCGGGAGCTCAGGGGAAATGAAAAACCTGAAAGAGTTTGGATTAATTCTCTCTCAAGAAATCGGGCCAAACATCAGGTTAAAGAGCGGGTTAACTTATTCCTATTCAGCAGTACAATTTACACCTCCTCCCTGTCCGAATTGTGGTGTAAATGATCTTTTTGCTCATAATCCTGATTTCAAAATGCTTTCTATTCCAGTATTTGCAGAATATGCCTTAGGAGATTTCTTTTACGCTGCTGCAGGACCTATCCTGGATTTCCAGCTTTCTGAAGGAAACAATATTACGGATCAAAGTGGATTGGGCTATTTGGTAGGATTTGGGGGGAAAGTGAAAACTGAAAAATTTTCGTTCTCACTTTTTCCCAATTACAAAAGACACAGCGTCATTCCTTTTGAGAATAATGGAAGCGGGAAAGATATCTTACGTGAGTTTGGAGTTCAATTGGGAATTGGGTATCGGTTTTAACTAACTTTTTTCAATCGACGCTAGCTGTGAGATTTATTGGGATCATGATTCTTGTACTTTTTGTTCTTTCTTCATGTGATAGAGAAGATGATCTTCCTTTTGAACTAACTGCCGAGGGACTGGTGGGAACCTGGGAGCAGTACCAATACCGGGGAAGTACCGGTATAGAAAAATTTGAAACAGAATACGAATCAACAGGGAAGACAATCACTTTTTTCTCAGACGGAGAGTGGGAATCAGTTGATTTTTTTGAATGTGATGAAGGGGAATACAGTGTAACAGACCAAATCCTGACCATGATTTTCCAATGTGATGATCCAGTAAAAACTCAACTATTCAGGCTGAAAAGAGAAAAGGATCAACTGATTATTTCACCCTCATGCTTTGAGGGATGTTTTTATGTTTTTAAGAAAATTTAGGCCTTCGATAGGGCTCAGCTTACGTTATTCCAGTCCACTTTTTCTGCCGAAATCGGTAATTCCCGAACCCTGGTGCCTGTCCCGTTAAAGACTGCATTGGCAATTGCCGCTGACACAGGTCCTTGTGCAGCTTCACCGGCACCCAAGGGAGGAAGTTCCGGTCTATTAATAATGTGTACTTCTACGACAGGCACCTCTTTTGCTCGGAGAATGGGATAGGAGTTCCAGTCGGTACTCAGCACACCATGTTCATCGAAATCTACCTTTTCCAGCAATGTCCAACTGGCTGATTGGATCATTCCTCCTTCGGTTTGGTTCTTCAGCCCATCGGGATTGATACATTGACCGGAATCGATTACTCCGGTGAGTTTTTCCAGTTTGAATGTTTTAGAGGATTTATCAATCGATACTTCCGCGACCACAGCAAAGTAAGAGGCAGAGTTTTTGTATTTGGCAAAAGCGACACCAAAACCTTTATTTACTGCGTTTTGAGCCGTATTCCAGTTTGTTTTTTCGGCGACTGATTGTAAAACTGCCTTTGCGCGATCGTCATCTAGATTCTGTATTCGAAACTCGATTGGATCTATCTCTGCTGCTGAGGCGAGTTCATCAATAAATGATTCCAAGGCAAAAATATTCCCATAAGCCCCCAATCCTCTTAGGGCTGAGGTCCTGAGTGGTCCATCGTAGTTATGAAGAAGCAGTCGCTTTGAAGGAATGGTGTAAAGCGGAATGGCATTTCTGTACGAGCCTCCTGAAAATCCTCCTTTTTTGAATTCAAAAGGCTTTTCCAAATGTCGTGCTGATACATAATGTCCTCCATTTCCATTGGGACGGGTACTATGCGTATCTGAAAATAGATTGGTGTCCCAAGCGATAATTTTTCCTTCCGGATTCAAACCCGCCTCCAGTTGTATGACCATGGCAGAGCCATAAGGTTCCCACTGATGTTCATCCTCTCGCATCCATTGAAGTCGGACCGGTTTTTCGGGAAATTCTCTTGCAATCAAGGCTGCCTCAGCTGAAACATCATCTGCCCCATTGTGACCATAGCATCCCGATCCCGGTATTCCGATGCATCTGATTTTTTCTTTGTCCAGCCCGAACAAATCGGATAAGGAATTCTGAAGGGGATAAACTCCTTGTGAAGGGGACCAAACAGTGAGGTTACCGGCTTTCCATTGCGCCACTGCACAGGAAGGACCTGTAGAGGCATGCATGTGGTAAGGGCGGTGGTATTCCTGTATTAATTTCTTGGAGGCAATTTTCAGATTTTTTGAAATATCTGCAGAATCTTCTATGGTCTCGGGTGACATGGATTTGGCTTTCATGTCTTCGAAGAGTGAGGCTTGAGAAACTTTGATTTGAGGTGTTTCCCATTCGCAAGTGGCTTTCAAGACCATCCAAGCTTTCACCGCCTGATATTCGCGGGTGGCTATCACCGCCAAAAAGCTCCCGTTACGAACTACCTTCAGAACCCCTTCCAGCATTGAAACTTCTGAAAAATCATTCGTTATCAATTTTGCTCCATAGGTTGGGGGATGTAAAACCCTTGCGTGAACCATCCCATCAATCCGAAGGTCCTGTACAAAGTGGGCCTTTCCTCTCACCAAGTTTTTAATATCATCTCTGGCAATGGGTTTGCCGACTAGTTGATGTTCTTGATACTTTTTGAGAATTGCATTTCCCGTGATTTTGCCCTCCAGATTTTTTCCTGCCAAAAGTTCCCAATAGGAAATTGCCTGGTTCGATTTGCTTTTGATGATGCCATTTTGCACGCTGAGGTTGGATATGTTCTCATTCCATGCGTTTGCAGCAAGAGTAAGCAGATACAGTCTCGCTTCCGCTGCAGCCTGTCTGATGGCTTTTCCGCTTCCTTCCACCGAATTACTACCGGCGGTGTAGCCTTCGTTGGCGGTCTGTCCGGTGTCACCATTGATGATGTGGCAAATCTCAAATGGAACATCCAGTTCTTCAGCGGCCATTTGGAGAAGTGTGGTGCGTATGCCCTGACCCAACTCCTGCTTTCCTGTAAGGATAGTCACATGACCATTGGCATCCAATCTGATCCAAGAATCGATCAAATCCTTGTCAACATGAGGTCTAACCGGAATGCCTTGGTATGTACCAGGTTGTGAATTTGTGCTTCCGGTACATGAAAGTAAAGGCATAAGTTGAAATCCCAGTACAAGTTGTCCAGTGGACCTCAGGAATTTCCGTCTTGAGAAATCCGTTGATTCTGTATTTTTCATATCTCAGAAGGATTCAGTTGATTTCGCTGCGGTCTTCACTGCCTGAATAAATCTGGAATGTGTGCCGCACCTACAAATGACCCGGTGAAGGGTTTCCCGGATCTCACCGTCTGATGGATTGGAATTTTTTTTCAACAGACTGACAGCGGAAATTATCATTCCATTGATGCAGTATCCGCACTGTGCCGCTTGGGTTTCAATGAATGCTTCCTGGACTGGGTGAAGTTTTCCATCTTTTTCGAGTCCTTCTAGGGTTAGTATTGATTTGGTCTGAGCAGATTGGCAAGGTAACAAGCAAGAGGGTTCGGCTTCTCCATCCAAGAGCACTAGGCACGCTCCGCACTGTTGCAGTCCGCATCCGAATTTGGCACTGTTGATTCCAAACTCTTCACGGAGAATGTACAAAAGCGGCTCTGAAGGGTCTGCCGAGAAGGTCTTGTTTTCCGAATTGACGTTAAGTTTGATTGGCTCCTTCACTTTTTTGTGACAATGGTTGGTCTTTAAAATAAAAAATCAATTGGCCAATACCAATTTAAGAAGGGGCTGATGGTCGGGATAGGTTATGAATTACTATCGGAACTTGAAAAAATCGGGTAATGAAGGTATTGAAACGTAAAAAAGCATCCGTTTTGGCGGATGCTTTTTCTGTTGAGGTCGCGAGCGGATTCGAACCGCTGTACAAGGTTTTGCAGACCTCTGCCTAGCCACTCGGCCACGCGACCATTTTCTAATGGAGTGCAAATGTAGAGATATTCTTTGCTTGTTCAAATAATCCCAATTTGATTTTTTGAGTTCACAAGATCAAAAAAAATCTAAATGAAGTGGATTTATAAACCTTTTTATCCCTCAAATCCTGATAATCAAGCCCCTAAGAATCCGGCTTGAAAATTATGCTATTTATAATTATTCCAAATAATATCAGGATCAAAAAAAAAGACTCAATATGCTGTAAATCAATATCCTATCAGTTTGAAAGTTGAGTATTGCTCAGAAATGGGGGTTTGGAATTCATGTTTGAAAAATTAACGTCCGATAGTACCTTTGCAGGGGTTAAAGAGAACCTTAAAAACTATTTAATTAGCTAAAATATGTTATCCAAACGCTCGTTAGTAGGGATTCGATGGAGTTTCCAGACGCTGGCAGTGCTGTTTTTCTTGCTGATTGGAGTTTCGGCTTATGCTGTAGACCCAGCGGTGGCAAGCAGTGACGAAGCAATTGCGGCAGGTAAAACTGTCTTCAATGCAAACTGTAAACAATGCCATAAGCTCGATCAAAAAAGTGTTGGTCCAGCCTTGAGGGGAATTACAGAAAGACAGACCATAGAGTGGGCAAAAGCTTTTATTGTAAATTCTCAGGCAGTTATTGCTTCAGGAGATGCCTACGCCAATGCATTGTACAAGGAGTACAACAATACGGTCATGCCTTCTCACACTTTTTTGACCGATGGCGATTTGAGCAATTTGTTGGCTTATATCGAATACGGGGATAAAGTGGATCCAGCTGCTGCGGCCGTCACCGGAGGTGATGCTTCCGGAGCAGCAGCTAGTGGAGGAATTCCAAGTGAATATCTGTCCATTATTCTGGGAGTATTGGTTCTCGTGCTCTTACTGATCCTCGTAGTCTTGGGCTTGATTATTTCGGTTCTTACCAAATACATCAACAAACAGGATCTTTCTGAGGATGACAAGGAGTTCGTTTCTCAAAAGTCAGACCTTTCCAAGGTATTCAAGAGCGATGCCTTTATTATTATAGTAACTGCCCTGGTGATAGCCTTAGTCGCTAAAACTGCCATTGACGGCCTTTATTCTGTAGGGGTTCAGCAAGGTTATGCTCCAGCCCAACCGATCGCATTTTCCCATGCACTTCACGCGGGCCAATATGAAATCGCCTGCCAGTATTGCCATACCGGGGTAGAAATCGGTAAGTCCGCCAATATCCCTTCAGCCAATATTTGTATGAACTGTCACACTCATATCCAAAATGTGGGTGGTAAAGAAGGAATATCCCCTGAAATTGCCAAAATCTACGCAGCCGTAGACAATAATCAGCCTATCGAATGGGTAAGGGTTCACAACCTTCCCGACTTGGCCTATTTCAATCATGCGCAGCACGTGGCAGTAGGTGGCATCGAATGTCAAACCTGTCATGGTCCTATCCAAGAGATGGAAGTAGTGGGTCAGCACAGTTCATTGACCATGGGCTGGTGTATTGACTGTCACAGACAAACCGAAATTGCTACCGAAGGCAATGCCTATTATGATAAGTTGGTTCAGTTGCACTCCACCTCTAAAGATGCTTTGAAAGTAAAAGACATCGGCGGCTTGGAATGTGCTAAGTGCCACTATTAATTCCTTATCCTTTTGCTAATTCATTCCTAGAAATAAAAATGAAGGAAAATAAAAAAACCTACTGGAAAGGGCTCGAGCAACTCAGCAACGATCCGGAGTTTGTGAAGCATGCCGACAGGGAGTTTGCAGAACTTCCTACCAACATGAATGAGGATGGCAGTGCTTCCAGGAGAGATTTTCTCAAATTGATGGGTTTCAGCTTGGCAGCAGCTTCTCTTGCGGCTTGTGAGGCCCCTGTGAGAAAGGCGATTCCATATGTTAATAAGCCGGTGGATGTCAATCCATCCATTCCAAACTATTATGCATCTACTTTCGCATCAGGCGGTGATTATGCTGCTGTGGTGGTGAAAACAAGAGAAGGGCGTCCGATCAAGATCGACGGAAATGACCTCTCACCTATAAATAAAGGAAAAGTAAATGCCATCGTAGAAGCTTCTGTGCTTTCTCTTTACGATAAGCAAAGATTAGCTGGACCGATGGTGGCAGGTGCCAAGTCTGACTGGAAAACAGTGGACGAGCAAGTTAAATCCAAACTTGCTTCTGCAGGTTCAATAAAGATCGTCGCAAATACCATTTTGTCTCCTTCCACTGAGAAAGCTATCCAAGAATTTGGAGCTGCTTTTGGTGGAGCAGAGGTGATCATGTATGATCCGATCTCAAACTATGGTATTTCTAAAGCGGCTGAAACTTTCTATGGTCAGGCGGTAATCCCTTCTTATCATTTCGATAAAGCCAAAACTATTGTCTCCTTTGGCGCAGACTTTTTGGGCACTTGGATATCTCCGATAGAATTTGCTGCGGCCTATGCCAAAACCCGGAAGGTGAGCAAAGAGAAGCCTGAAATGTCCCGTCATTATCAGTTTGAGTCTAACCTGTCATTGACTGGTGCCAATGCTGATTACAGGACTCCAATCAAAGCTTCTCAGTCTGGGCTGGCTGTACTGGCGCTGTATAACGCTATTGCTTCCAAAGCCGGAGCAGCAACAGTTTCTGCCGCTAAAGTTGAAATTGCAAACCTTGACAAAGCTGCAAATGACCTTTGGGCTGCTAAAGGTGCTTCTTTGGTAGTTTCAGGTTCAAATGATCCTAATGTTCAGATTGTGGTAAACGCCATCAACGAACTTCTTGGAAACAATGGTGCTACGGTGGATTTCTCCACTCCGGTATACTTCAGAAAAGGAAATGATGCCCGCATGAATCAATTCATCGCTGAATTGAAAGGCGGACAAGTGGGCGGAGTTATTTTCTACAACTGTAACCCGGTATATGATCATGCCAGAGGTGCTGAAATCGCGGAAGGAATTGCTAAAGCTAAAGTAAGTATCGCTACCAACGGTACCATGGACGAAACTGCATCTTTGGTGCAGATTGTGGCTCCCGATCATCACTTTTTGGAGTCTTGGAATGACTATCAGCCTAAAAAAGGGCATTTCTCTTTAGCTCAACCTACCATTTCTCCTTTGTTTGACACCCGTCAGGCTCAGGATTCTTTCTTGACTTGGGCTGGTTCGACTACAAACTACTATGATTATCTCCAGGCTAATTGGAATACCACACTTTATCCATCGATGGGTGGTGGAGTTTCTTTCCAAGAATTCTGGGATAGATCATTGTTCAACGGTGTTATTGCTTCTGAATCCACACCTTCTGCGATTGCTCCGATCACTGATGCTTCAGCAGCAGCTGCAGAAGTGGCAAAAACATACGCCGCCGACAATGCAGGTTCAGAATTGGTGATTTATTCGAAAGTAGGTATCGGCAACGGTACATTCGCCAATAACCCTTGGCTTCAGGAAATGCCAGATCCAATCACCAAAGCGACTTGGGACAACTATCTGACGGTCTCTCAAAAATGGGCGATTGCAAATGGCGTGACTATGGTGGAAGAAAACACCAAGAAAGCTCAAATCTCAGTGAACGGGAAGACTCTTATCGTTCCGATCTTGGTTCAGCCAGGCCAGGCAGATGGTACCTTTGGTTTGGCATTGGGATACGGTCGAACCAAAGCAGGAAGAGTAGCCGATGGAGTAGGGGTGAATGCCTATGACCTTCTGGATTCCTCCAAAGGCTTTGTGAACTTTGATATTACTTCAGGTGTGGAAGTAGCCGTTACCGGCGATTCCTATAAAATAGCAAGAACTCAAACTCACCAGACTTTCATGGCTCGCGAAAACGTGATTCAGGAAGCGGTGTTAGCGGATTATAAGCAAGACGCTTCAGCGGGACGATACAAGCCTGAGATTTATAAGGATGGAGAGTTTGTAAAACCTTCCAAGATTTCCCTTTGGAGTGGCCATAAATACAGCCAGCATCATTGGGGTCTTGCCATCGATATGAACTCTTGTATCGGTTGTGGAGCGTGTACAGTGGCTTGTCAGGTTGAAAACAATGTGGCTGTAGTCGGTAAGCAGGAGGTCTTGAATAGAAGAGAAATGGCGTGGATCAGAATCGATCGCTACTACTCCTCTGATGCAGCCGCTGATGATTTGAGTGGTTTGGAGATTGCTTCTGAAAATCCGGAGGTTACTTTCCAACCCATGATGTGCCAGCAGTGTAATAACGCACCTTGTGAAACGGTATGTCCAGTAGCTGCAACCACTCACTCATCTGAGGGGCTAAACCAAATGACTTACAACAGATGTATCGGTACTAGATATTGTGCCAACAACTGTCCATATAAAGTGCGTCGATTCAATTGGTTCAAATATCACGACAACAAAGACTTTGCTGGAGTAAACGTTGCTCAAAACGATGATTTGGGTAAAATGGTATTGAACCCGGATGTAACTGTGCGAGTGCGTGGGGTAATGGAAAAATGCTCCATGTGTGTGCAGCGAATTCAGGCGGGTAAGTTGACTGCAAAACGTGAGAAGCGTAAGCTGGAAGACGGTGAGGTAAATGTAGCCTGCGCGGTAGCTTGTCCTACTGATGCGTTGGTGTTTGGTGATATGAATGATCCAAACAGTAAAGTTTCCAAACTACTGAAGATTGAAGAGACAGACTCTGCAATCAAAGAAGTAGGGGAGGAAAGAGCGTATCACGTGCTGGAAGAAATCAACGTGAGTCCTAACGTTTGGTACTTCACCAAGATCAGAAATAAAGATAAAAACGAAGCGTAATCATAATTTTATAAACTATGCAGGTTACTTCATCCGTACGCGAGCCGTTAGTTACCGGGGGTAAATCCTACCATGATGTGACACATGATGTGGCACGTCAGGTAGAAGGTAAGCCGACCAAACTTTGGTTTTTGGCTTTCCTGACTGCCGCCGGGGTATTGGCTCTAGGATCAATTGCCCTTCTTGCTACCCTCTGGGAAGGGATCGGAATGTGGGGTCTTAACAAAACAATCGGCTGGGCTTGGGACATTACCAACTTCGTGTGGTGGGTCGGTATCGGTCACGCAGGTACATTGATTTCCGCGGTTTTGTTGCTTTTCAGACAGAAATGGAGAACATCCATCAACCGTGCTGCCGAGGCGATGACCATTTTTGCGGTTATTTGCGCAGCGATGTTCCCGGTTATCCACATGGGACGACCATGGTTGGGAGCCTATTGGGCCCTTCCTCTTCCCAACACCTTCGGTTCGCTTTGGGTTAACTTCAACTCACCGCTTCTTTGGGACGTATTCGCAATCTCCACTTATTTCTCTGTATCCCTTGTATTCTGGTATATCGGTTTGATCCCTGATTTCGCGACTATTCGTGACCGGGCTACCGGATTGAGAAAAACCATTTACGGTGCACTTTCCTTTGGTTGGGATGGCGCAGCCAAAACTTGGATGAGATATGAATCGGTATCCTTGATTTTGGCCGGTTTGGCTACTCCTTTGGTACTTTCAGTTCACACCATCGTATCCTTTGACTTTGCAACTTCGGTAATCCCTGGATGGCACACGACTATCTTCCCTCCATACTTCGTTGCCGGTGCGATTTTCTCCGGATTTGCGATGGTATTGACCTTGATGATCATCACCAGAAAAGTGTTCAAGTTGGAAGATTACATCACGATGGGACACATTGAGTTGATGAATATTGTCATCATCATCACGGGTTCTATAGTGGGTATTGCTTACATCACAGAGTTTTTCATCGCTTGGTATTCCGGGGTGGAGGCAGAACAGTATGCATTTATCAACCGAGCAACAGGACCTTATTGGTGGGCTTACTGGTCAATGATGACCTGCAACGTGATCTCTCCTCAACTTTTCTGGTTCAAAAAAATCAGAACTTCCATCATCGCCACCTTTATTCTTTCCCTAGTGGTAAATATCGGGATGTGGTTTGAGCGATTTGTAATCATCGTGACTTCTCTTCACCGTGACTTCTTGCCTTCTTCTTGGGCGATGTTTTATCCAACTTGGGCCGATGTGGGAGTCTATATGTTCACTTTCGGATTGTTTTTCACCCTATTCTTCCTTTTTGCGAAGTTTTTCCCGGTGATCAACATGGCTGAAGTTAAATCTGTATTGAAATCTTCATCTGATAAAGCACACAACTAATCATGGAAAGAGATACTCATTTTATTCTTGGAGTGTACGACGATGAAGACGTATTGCTCCACGCAGTGGAAAAAGTAAGAGGGAATGGAGTCAAAATTCACGAGGTTTATTCTCCATATCCTGTTCATGGGCTGGAGCATGTCCTAGGCTACAAAAGAAGCCGGCTCCCAATTGCCGCATTTCTTTTTGGCATGCTGGGTACCAGCTTGGCACTTACCATGCAGTTTTACATGATGAGATTTGACTGGCCTATGATCATAGGTGGTAAAGACTTTGCCGCTTTCCCTGATTTTATACCTGTTACTTTCGAAATGACGGTCCTATTGGCCGCATTCGGAATGGTAGGTGTCTTTATGGTCAGCTCAAATCTGAAGCCTTGGGCTCAACCCAGGATCTTTGATATTCGAAGCACCGATGATAAGCATGTGATGGCTATTGACATCGCTCACAACAGTGCATTGGAGATTGAAAAAATCAAAGAAATTCTGAAGGCATCTGGTGCGACGGAAGTGAATAATAAAAGTTTTGAATAGAAATACCGGATATATGAAAATTGCTAACGCATTATTATTCGCAGGTTCTGCTCTTGCTGTTTCCCTAATGGCAGGCTGCAAAGCTAATGGCGACAATCCGGGGCTGGAATATGCGCCTCAGATGTATCACTCTGTAGCTTATGAACCATTGACTCAAATCAAGGATGAATCCCAAGGTTCATGGCTTTCCAATAGAGAGGATGGCAAAGGGGAATTCTTTAATTCCAATGTGTATAATCCACATGGTATGAACATGAGAGAACCGGTAGAAAATACCGTTCCAAGAAATAAGCAAGGATATTTGCCTCATCGACTGAAGCAATTTGAATTGGAGCAAGCGGCCTTGATCAAAAATCCGGTCGCAACTTCTGATCAGGTTCTTAAAGATGGAGAGAAGCTTTACCTACAGTACTGCAATGCCTGTCATGGTAAAGGCGGAGAAGGGGATGGCAAAGCAGGAGAAGTAATCGGTGGTGTAGCCAATCTTAAAGGCGGAGCCTATGTCAATCTTCCTGAAGGCCATATTTTCCATGTGATTACCAAAGGTAAGGGAAGGATGGGCGCTCATGGTTCTCAAATCCCTGCTGAGAGCAGATGGAAAATTGTCCACTATGTAAAACAAGTAATCCAAGGTCAGGCTGTAACGGCTGAGTCAGCTCCTGTTGCAGATTCTACCGCGGTAGCACAAGTAACCCCAGCGAATTAATCATGGCTCATCACGGCGAACATCATTATAATTTGGATCAGAGATTTGAATTCTCTGCCTCAATTAAAAAGTCTATCATGACCGTTTTGGTCATCGGTGCAGTTCTTTTGGGTTTAGGTATTGTCTTGGCTATGACTGGAGGTCACCACGAAGAGGCAGGCGAAGCCGGCGGACATGCGTTTCATTGGTATGAGCGGTTGTATGCCAATCTTTGGATCAATAACGTATTCTTCACAGGCATAGCTATTGTAGGCGTTTTCTTCTTCGCCATTCAATTTGCCGCTCAGGCTGGATGGTCTGCCCCTATTCTGAGAGTGATGCTGTCTTTTGGCAATTGGCTGCCAATTGCCGGTGTCCTGATGATTGTAACTTTCTTTATTGCCAATCATGATCTTTTCCATTGGACACATTCTTATCTGTTTGATACGAATGATCCTCAATATGACAAGATCATTGATGGAAAAGGAGCGTTCTTTTATTGGCCGATGGAAAAAGGTACCTTCCCGGTATTCTACATCGCCAGAATGGTCATCTTCTTCCTTTTCTGGGTGTTTTTCTTCAATAAATTCAAGAAAATTTCTGATCAGGAAGATCAGTTGGGAGGTACATCACACTGGTTTAAAATGAGAAGTTGGTCTGCGTATTTCCTGGTTTTCTTCGCAGTTTCTTCCTCCATTGCCGCATGGGACTGGGTAATGTCTATTGATACTCACTGGTTCTCTACCTTGTTTGGCTGGTATGTCTTTGCATCTTGGTTTGTTTCCGGACTTTCGGCAATCACCTTGCTTGTCCTTTTCCTAAGAGGCAAAGGATACCTTGAAATGGTTAATGAAAACCACGTACATGACCTTGGGAAGTTTGTATTCGGCTTCTCTATTTTCTGGACGTACCTATGGTTCTCCCAATTCTTGCTTATTTACTACGCCAACATTCCTGAGGAGTCTGTGTATTTTGTAGAAAGATTGACAAGCGATATTTACAGTCCTTTCATTTTTGTGAATCTTGGGCTAAACTTCTTCTTGCCTTTCTTAGTTTTGATGACAAGAGATGCCAAAAGACATGGTGTTTTCCTTAAACTGGTTTGCTCTATTCTCCTCGTAGGTCACTGGATTGACTTCTTCTTGATGGTTCAGCCTGGTACTTTGGGACACAATGGTGGAATTGGTTTAATGGAAGTGGGTATGTTCCTGGTTTATGGGTCAGCGGTGGCGTTGGTGGTGCTTGGAGGTCTGGCGAAGAAAAACCTGATTGCGAAAAATCACCCAATGCTTGAAGAAAGCTATAATCATCACATTTAATTAATTATCCGAAAAAACTAAGATATGTACGGATTTCTGATTGGAGTAGGGGTTCTTCTGTTGCTTTCCATCATTTGGATGGTTTACAGAATTCAAACCTTGGTGTCTGTTGTTAAAGGTTCAGACAAGAAGATTGCTACTGGAAGCAATAAGATCAATGCAATTCTATTTGTTGTTTTCCTGCTAGGCACTGGTTTTCTGATGTTTTGGTATTCCATTAAGGAATTCGATAATTATCAGTTGCCCGTGGCTTCTGAACATGGGGTAATCACTGATCAGCTTTTCTGGATTACTATGGCAGTAACCGGGATTGTGTTTTTGATCACTCACGTGCTTTTGTTCATCTTCCCATACAAGTATCAATACAAGGAAGACAGAAAAGCATCTTTCTATCCGGATAACAATAAGCTTGAAATCATTTGGACTGTAGTACCGGGTGTTGTTCTTGCTGGATTGGTTATTTCTGGTTGGATGGCTTGGTCTGACATCACAGCACCTGCACCTGAGAAAGCGCATGTGGTTGAAATCATGGGGTACCAATTTGCATGGGATGTAAGATATCCTGGCAAGGACAATGTTTTGGGCGACTATGATTACCGATTGATCACGGCTTCTAATTCCCATGGTGTTGATTTTACAGACAAAAATTCATTGGACGACTTTCCTTCTCCGAAAGTGGTCATTCCAAAAGGTGAGCCTGTACTATTCAAGATCCGTGCGCGTGATGTTCTGCACTCCGTTTTTGCTCCTCACATGAGGTTGAAGATGGATGCCGTTCCGGGTATGCCTACTCGCTTCTGGTTCGTCCCTACTAAGACGACCGAAGAAATGAGAGCAGAATTGAATGATCCTGAATTTGAATATGAAATCGCTTGTACAGAAATCTGTGGGCGTGGGCACTTCTCTATGAAGAAGGTGATTGAGGTGGTAGAGCCTGAGGCTTACCAAAAGTGGTTGGCGGAACAAAAGTCTTTTATTCAGCAAAATCCTGCCTTGGCGGAAGGGTTGACTCCTGAGATGAAAGAACTTGCAGAAATTCAATTGAGCGAAAGTAAAAAATAAAATTATAGGTTATGGCTACAGCATCTGTTGCACATCATGACGGCGCAGTTCACGATCATCACGATCATGAGCATCATGATAATTTTATAACAAAGTACATTTTCAGTACTGACCATAAAATGATCGGTAAGCAGTTTTTGGTTACCGGTATTTTCTGGGCGATTATTGGTGGTTTCCTGTCTATACTTTTCCGACTTCAACTGGGTTTCCCGGAAATGAATTTGGAATTTCTTCGTCCCCTATTAGGGGGCTGGATAGATGAAGGAGGAAAATTGGATCCGACATTCTACCTGGCTTTGGTCACGATGCATGGTACCATCATGGTATTCTTTGTTTTGACAGCGGGTTTGAGCGGTACATTCTCCAACTTTCTGATTCCTCTTCAAATCGGTGCTCGTGATATGGCATCCGGATTTATGAACATGCTTTCTTACTGGTTCTTCTTCTTGTCCAGTGTGATCATGTTTATCTCTTTGTTTATCAAAACAGGTCCTGCCGGTGGTGGTTGGGTAGTGTATCCGCCGCTTTCTGCCCTTGAGCAAGCTATTCCAGGATCAGGTTTAGGTATGACACTTTGGTTGGTAGCGATGACCTTCTTTATTGCATCTTCCCTGTTGGGAGGTATCAACTATATCACTACGGTCATTAACCTGAGAACGAAGGGAATGTCATTCTCCAGACTTCCGCTGACCATTTGGGCGTTCTTTTTGACTGCCGTGATTGGATTGTTGTCTTTCCCGGTGTTGTTTGCAGCTGCTTTGCTGTTGGTGTTTGACAGAAGTTTTGGTACGTCCTTCTATTTGTCTGATATCTATGTAGCAGGTGAAGCCTTACCTAATACTGGGGGTAGCCCGGTTCTCTATCAGCACTTGTTCTGGTTCTTGGGGCACCCAGAGGTTTACATTGTATTGTTACCTGCTTTGGGTATTACTTCTGAAGTAATTGCTACAAACTCGAGAAAGCCTATTTTCGGTTACAAAGCCATGGTTGTTTCTATGTTGGGAATCACCATACTTTCATTTATCGTTTGGGCGCACCACATGTTTGTTTCCGGAATGAATCCTTTCTTGGGATCGATCTTCATGTTCTTGACGCTGATCATTGCAGTTCCTTCCGCGGTGAAAGTATTTAACTACCTCACCACACTTTGGAGAGGTAATTTGATCTTTACACCGGCGATGTTATTCTCCATCGGTCTGGTATCCTTCTTTATTTCAGGAGGTTTGACAGGTATTTTCTTGGGTAACTCTGCCATCGATATCCAATTGCATGATACTTATTTCGTAGTTGCCCACTTCCACTTGGTAATGGGATCTGCTTCTTTCTTTGGACTTTTGGCAGGGGTTTATCACTGGTTCCCTAAGATGTTTGGAAGAATGTTGGATGCTCGTCTTGGTTACATCCACTTCTGGTTGACATTTGTAGGAGTTTACATGGTGTTCTTCCCAATGCACTACATCGGAATCGCCGGTTTCCCAAGAAGATATTACTCTTGGACCAATTTTGAGTTTTCCAACATGTATACTGATTTGAACATGTTTGTATCTGTAGCGGCCATCATCACCTTTGCGGCGCAGTTCATTTTCTTGTTCAACTTCTTCTATAGCATGTACAGAGGTAGAAAAGCAACTCAAAATCCATGGAGATCCACCACTTTGGAATGGACAACTCCTATCGAGCCCGGTCACGGCAACTGGCCTGGAGAAATTCCAACAGTGTATCGTTGGCCATATGATTATTCCAAGCCCGGTGCAGCTGAAGATTTTATCCCTCAGACCGTTCCTTTATCTCAAACTCCAGAATCCAACCT
The DNA here is from genome assembly GCF_003253485.1 of Algoriphagus aquaeductus. GTDB lineage: Bacteria > Bacteroidota > Bacteroidia > Cytophagales > Cyclobacteriaceae > Algoriphagus > Algoriphagus aquaeductus. The sequence goes on from NZ_QKTX01000003.1 coordinate 84,950, forward strand.
TCCTCATGAACAAGAACTGGTGAAGTTGGAATTGGAAATCATGAAAGACGAGGCAGAGGTTTTGGTTGCAAATGAATCCAAACACTGATACTAAACTAAACAGCTTTCGCCGTTTGTCTACATGGACGGTGATCGCTGTTTACTTCTTGATCTTGGTAGGTGGGATAGTCCGGAGCACTGGTTCTGGAATGGGTTGTCCCGACTGGCCAAAATGCTTTGGGAGTGTGATTCCGCCAACAAGCGAGAATCAGCTCCCAAAAAATTATCAAGAGATTTACCTCGAAAAACGATTAGCTAAGAACGAACGGTTCGTGGCTACACTTGAAAAGTTGGGATTCACCAAGACTGCGAATGAAATCGCCAATGATAAATCTATCCTTGTCGAGGAAGAGTTTAATGCTACCAAAACCTGGATTGAATATATCAACCGACTGATTGGGGTGCTGATTGGTCTCTTGATTATTGCCACCCTTTGGAAATCATTGAGTCTTTGGTCTCTGGATAAATGGATCCCGATCAATTCTGGAATTGCCTTGGTTCTTGTGTTGTTTACAGGGTGGATTGGTTCGATTGTAGTTTCTACCAATTTGCTGCATTGGATGATCACCTTCCACATGCTTCTTGCCTTGGCTTTGGTAGCTGTTTTGCTATATGCAAATCATCGCTCCTACAGACTTCTGCACCCAAAAGAAAAAGAAGACCGTGTTCCAGGTAAGGTGAAAGTTGTACTGATTTCCGGGACGATTCTGATGCTTATTCAAGTCATTCTCGGGACCCAAGTCCGGGAGCAAATCGATCAGATTTCCTTTGCTTTGGGAAATATGTTTCGGGAGGAATGGGTTGATCGAGTAGGAATCGACTTTCTGATTCACCGCTCATTCTCTTTGGTTCTGCTAGGGATTCATATACTGTATTTCTTTTGGGCTTTCAAATATACCCTCCGGAAGTCCAAAGTGAATCTTTGGAGTCAACTGTTGATGGTGATTCTTCTTCTTGAAATAGGCTCTGGGATTGGCATGGCTTATTTTGGAATTCCGGCTTTTTTACAGCCGATTCATTTGCTGCTTGGATCTTTGATATTGGGAATTCAGTTTATTCTGATTCTTCAATTGAGAGATTTAAAACAAATTAAGTTTAACTCAAATTGATCATGAGGACAGTTGGTGTAACTGACCATTCTATAGCTACTTTGATTCTCGCACGGATCAAAGCTTATTCTGATCTGATTAAGTTGAGGTTGTCAGCTTTGGTCACCTTTTCAGCCGTCTTTGGCTATATCCTTGGTGATCGAGGTACAAGCTTCGGCTGGTCTGGTTTCTTGGGCTTGGCCCTGGGAGGATTCTTGATTTCAGGAGCATCCGGTGCCGCCAATGAAATTATGGAGCGGGACCTGGACAAGTTAATGAAGCGGACACAGAATAGACCCCTTCCCCTTCAAATCATCTCACTTCAGGAGGCATATTGGTTCACCTCATTGGTGGCTATCCTCGGGATATTCTTGTTGTGGGTATTTACCAATCCGCTTACAACTTGGCTTGGTATCCTGAGCATGGTTCTATATGTATTTGCCTATACTCCACTCAAACGAGTCGGTCCGATTGCCGTGTTTGTAGGAGCTATTCCTGGTGCAATGCCTCCGCTTTTGGGATGGACTGCCGCCACTGGGCAGATAAGCTATGAGGCGCTGATTATTTTCGGCATTCAATTTATCTGGCAATTCCCTCATTTTTGGGCAATTGCGTGGGTAAGTGACGAAGATTACAAGCGTGCTGGTTTCAAATTGCTTCCAAGCGGTGGGGGTCAGGATTTGAATACTGCTATTCAGATCATGATCTATACCCTGTTTTTACTTCCTTTGGGCTTGTTGCCAAGTTACTTTGGATTAACTGGTCTTAATTCCGGTATCGTTGCTACAGTATGCGGGGTATTATTTCTTGCGCAGACTTTCTCATTGATGAGAGATTGTTCCAGAAAATCAGCGCTTAAAATCATGTTTGGTTCTTTTCTCTATTTGCCGATTGTACAGATTGCGTATTTGCTTGACAAATTGCCCTAACTCATGGAAAAGGAATTAAAATATATTGACATTGTCGAGCAGCCGATCAGCATGCACCCCAAGAAGTTTGCCTTATGGCTGTTTTTGGTAACGGTGGTGATGATCTTTGCAGCCTTGACCAGTGCTTACATTGTCCGTCAATCCGAAGGAAATTGGTTGGAATATGAGTTGCCCGAGATTTTCTGGGTAACATCCGGAATTGTTCTTTTGAGTTCTGTAACCCTACAGTGGTCTTATGTCTCTGCAAAAAAAGACAATTTCGTATCCCTGAGACTGGGAATGCTGCTCACTGTGTTACTTGGGATTGCATTTTTGGTAGGGCAATGGTACAGTTGGATCGCTTTGGTGGATAGAGATGTGTTCTTTGTCGGAAATCCTGCGGGTTCGTTTCTGTATGTTTTCACCGGATTGCATGCCTTGCACCTGATCAGCGGTGTGATATTTCTGATTATTGTGCTAATTTCGACCTTCAGACTGAAGGTTCATTCCAAATCTTTGAACACGATGGAAATGGCCACCACCTATTGGCATTTCTTGGGTGGCTTGTGGCTCTATCTGTTCATGTTTCTTCTTTTGAATCATTAAAATTAACCTGGTACAAATAAATAATTTATGTCTGCGCATTCTACTGCTATAGGAGTAAGCTCGAAAAGAGGCGTTTGGGGTGGAGGTAATGAACCCCTTAAGGCCAGCTATGGAAAACTCATGATGTGGTTTTTCCTGCTCTCCGACATCTTCACTTTTGCTGCATTTCTAATCAGCTATCTCGCCATCCGAGTCAGCTATCCGGCTTATGCAGGGGCAGCCGATACATTTACGGGATCCAATGAATACTGGCCTGTGCCGGAATTGGTATTTGAAGCTGTCCCTTTTCTACATGGGGTTCACGCGCCTCTGGTATTTGTGGGAATTATGACTTTTATCCTGATTGCCAGTTCGGTAACAATGGTATTGGCTGTGGAAGCAGGACATCGAAATGATCGATCAGATGTGGTCAAATGGATGCTTTGGACACTTTTGGGTGGTATCACTTTCTTGAGCTGTCAGGCTTGGGAATGGTCTCACTTTATTCATGGTACGGACGGTGGTTCAGTCTTGACTTATGTTAATTCTCTTGGACAAAATGTGACAGAAACGGTTTTTGGAGCCAATTTGGTGGTCAATGAATACGGACCAGCAGCATTTGCCCAGCTTTTCTTCTTCATTACAGGATTCCATGGTTTCCACGTGACAGTAGGGGTATTTCTTTTATTCCTTTGCTTTTACCAAGCAGCCGTAGGGGTTTATGACAAAAGAGGCCACTACGAGATGGTGGAAAAGATTGGTTTATACTGGCACTTTGTAGACTTGGTATGGGTGTTCGTGTTTACTTTGTTCTATTTGATTTAAGAAAAAAATCTTCGAAATATGGAAATTCAAGACACTAAATCCACGCTTCAGGTAGAACCTAGAAACGAGGAGAAGATCAAAAAAATCTGGAAAACAGCTGGAATCCTTTTGGCGATTACCGTTGCCGAATTCATCATGGCCTTTACCATGGACCGAGGGATTTTACTTTATGCCTTGTTTATTCTTCTCACCATTTGGAAGGCTAAGTACATTATGATGGAGTTTATGCACTTAGGCGACGAAGTAAAGCCTTTGTTCTATTCCATTATTGTTCCTTTGATTTTCCTGGTATGGTTGGTCATCGCTCTGATTAAGGAAGGTTCTGATATCTTTTTGATGCGTTGGTAATCCTCTAAAAATAATTGATGAAAAGACAGGTTGGAGTGAATCACTTCAACCTTCTTTTTTGTTAAAGAATCGATATGAGAAGTTTGAGAGTTCTACAAGGCCTAGTCTTGGTCTGTATCCTACTGATCCCCGTGCTTATCTTCATGTTTCTCCGGGGATTTGGGAAAAATGAATACGATCTTCCGGTTTATTTTCAAAATGGGGTAGACAATCCCTTTTTGGAGTGTTCAATATCGGATTCCACCCAGCATGTGATTCCGGAATTTTCCTTTGCCAGTCAGGAAGGTTCAAGGATAGGCAGAAAGGAGATGGAGGGAAAAATCACGATTGTGGATTTCTTTTTTACGTCATGTCCAAGTATCTGTCCTGTGATGTCCAAAGAGATGGAACGGGTAAATGATATGTTCAGAGATGAACCCAAGGTCCAAATTTTTTCCATCAGCATTGATCCGGAATTTGATACTCCTGAGATTTTGAAGCAGTATGCCGATGATCATCAGGCGATCCCGGGAAAATGGCATTTTCTTTCTGGCCCGAAAGAGGAGACTTATCGGCTGGCCCGTTGCGGATTTGTACTTCCGGCACTGGATGGAAATGGGGTGCCGGATGATTTCGTACACAGTGATAAGTTTATCCTTGTGGATGAGATGGGGAGGATTCGGGGGTATTATAGCGGTACCAACCGGGAAGATGTAGATTTGTTAATGTTGGAGACTAAAGTGTTGTTATATGGCAAAAGCAAGTAATTCCATAGGCTTACGAGATGAAGCCAAAGTGAAAAGTTGGATTATAGGGATCTCAGTTGCGATTCCCTTGGCGGTGGCGGTACTCTTGTTTATGCCTGCAAAAATCACCTCTTTAGGCGATTGGGTGTATTTCCTTCCCCATCTCAATGCGGTCGTAAATACAGCCGCTTCACTGGCCTTGGTTTTGGGACTGGTATTTATCAAGCAGAAAAAATACACCCTACATGGCGCCACCATGACAGTGGCCTTTGTATTAGGTGCCATCTTTCTGGTCTCTTATGTGATTTATCACAGCGCAGCAGAAAGTACTTCTTTTGGTGGAGAGGGGTGGATACGTCCTGTCTATTATTTTCTCCTGATTACCCATATCATCCTGGCCGCTGTTGCATTGTTTCCTATTCTGTTTGCCTACTATTATGGCTATACCGATCAGCTGGAAAAACACCGAAAAGTGGTTAAATTTGCCTATCCGATTTGGCTGTATGTCTCGGTGACCGGTGTGGTAGTGTATCTGATGATATCTCCTTATTATATTCACTAAGTCCATCTTAGTCGTTTTGGATTGACTCGAAAAGAAAAGCTGATGAAACTTAAAATAGTCTGTTTAATCCTTCTTTCATTTTTGTTGGATTTCGCTGCTTCGGCACAATGTGCCATGTGCCGTGCGTCCGTGGAAAACAACGTGAGCAATGGTGAGACTTCTATCGGGGCAGGGCTAAACAACGGGATTTTGTACCTGTTTGTCATGCCCTATCTGATGGCCGCCATTATTGGGTATCTCTGGTATAGAACGGCCAAGAAAAGGAAGGCAAAACTCACTTTGAGGTAATAGATTCCATAGCAAAGTTTGATACCAGACTTTGCTTTTTTATTTTTAGCCTACATGAAGCTCACCTTCCGCAGCTTGGTCATCGTGGCCAGTGTTATTCTCCTCTTGATCGTGCTGATCTTGAATTTTTTTGTTTTTCAGAAAAGTCAGGAGGAAGAATATCTTGAATCTATTCAACGGAGAATCCAGCAGGTAGACAAGAGGTTTGATGCGGATTTCATTCAGGTACTGATGGACATACGTCCTGAGGACCCTATTTCTTTTGAGCGAGTCAGTAACCAGCGGCATTCCTATCCCTTTTTTATCCTTGATCCGGAAGGAAAATTGCTTTTTTGGTCCGACTTTACCGTCACCTTGGATTTTTCCAATCTGGATTTAGGAAGAGAGTATCAAATTTTGGAAGACCCCTATGGGACTTTTCTGGTCAAAACCAGGAAACTCAAAAGAAATACCTCGGATTATTTTTTGGTTCAAACATTCAGGCTTATCTGGCCCGGAACGATAGATAATGATTTTTTGAAGACTGGGCCTAACCCGGAGATATTTGGGAATGACCGTTTTCAGATTTTTGCCAATCCTGAAGAAGGTGCCCATCAAGTCAAGACCCAATCCGGTAAGCCGCTTTTTGGAATCAATTTTCAATTGGGATTTGACCCGGTCGGGCGGGTGTCCAACACTCCTTTGTTGGTGTTTATATGCTCGGTGTTTTTGTTGTATTTTCTTTTCTCATTTGATTTTTTGAGGAAAAAGTGGAAAAAGGGCTATCCTTGGCAAACGATTGGGTATGGCTTTTTGATCTTGGGGGGAGTCCGATTGGTAATGATCGGATTGGATTTTCCGGGGGATTACCTGGATTTGTCACTTTTTGATCCTTCTAATTATGCCAGTTCCTGGTTCAATCCCAGCTTGGGTGACTTATTGTTGAATACCCTCTGTGCAGGGTTGATCTTCGGTTTGATGATTTTTGAACTGGCTTCTAAAACTTCCTTTGAAAAATCAATCGGATGGAGTCGGAAAGTCCGGTTGGAGGGCTTGATCGGATTGGCTTTCGGAGGCTCGACTTTGTTTTACTTGTTGATTTGGTTTCTTCCCAGAGATTTGATTTTCAATTCCCAATGGATTCTTGACATTCGATCTATCCCCTCTTTCGACTGGTTTAAAGGACTGAGCTTTTTGATTCTTTTTCTTTGGGGGTCGGTGTATGTCTTGGTAAGCCTCACCTTACTAAGTCTTCTTTTTCATTTAAAAAAGGAGAAGGGAATCTATTATCGGTTTCTCGTATTTCTAGCCATTCCGGTGATGGCAGCGTGTTTTATGACTGGTTTTTGGTTTGGTATAGCCAGCGTGATCCACTTTGTTTTTCTGTTTTCAATCATTCGGTTTGAATTGTTCCAAAATGTATTTCGCCTGGGCTTGGATACATTCCTGACTTTTTTCTATGCCTGCTTGATTACTGCCCTGATCTCCGGTATTAGTACTTTTCAGACCGAGCGCGAACGCTTGATTCAGTCTAAGGTCCGATTTGCCAATCAAAACCTGATTGAAAATGACGTCATGACCGAGTTTTTTCTCGGGGATATTTTTTCCCGACTGAGAAATGACCTGTTTATCCAAAATCGTCTGGCCGACCCCTTACTTTCCAAAGATCCCATAGAATCAAAAATCAGAAAAATCTATTTGGACAATTACTTTGACCAGTTTGAAGTGGTGATCCGAGTATTTTCAACCTCCGGAGCTCAAGTGTTGGGGCCGAGTGAGGGAGGAGACCTAAGGCAGTTGAGACAGACTTTTGTGAAAAGCGATTATGCTACGGGAGTTCGTGACTTGTACTTTGTTAGAGGCAAGGAAGCCAATCTCAGCAATAAATTCGTTGCCTTTGTACCCGTTTTGAGGGAGAACAATCTCCTCGGTACTATTTATTTGGAGCTCAAGCAACTCAGGATTCAGCCGGGAAGTGTGTACCCCAAATTGCTGTTGGATAAAAAATATGCGGAAAAGCTTGATCCCATTTCCTTTGACTATGCAGTAATCAGAGAAGGAGAGCTGGTTCGCAGCACGGGTACTTTCAACTATAATCAGGAAGAATTCAAAAAGGAATTAGATCGGGAGCAATTGTTTGAAACCGGGATTATCAGTCTTGGTTTTCACCATTTTGGAATGAGGAATGGAGAAGAATTAATTATCCTTTCCTCGCCCACACATACCATTTCCCAGTTTTTTGGAAATATTTCTCTGTACTTCGTTGCCTTTGTTTTTCTCACTTTTTTGGCCATCCTTATCAATACGCTGCTGAAAGGCTATAGGAATTTTGAGTTCAATTATTCCACCAAATTGCAGCTCTATCTCAATTTTGCCTTCTTTTTTCCGATCATCATCATTTCCATCATTACGGTGGGATTGCTTGCAGGCAGCTATCGGGATGATCTCAATCGGCAATATGTCCAAAAGGCATCCTTGATTCAGAGCAATCTGGTCACCTTTTTCAGCAGTCAGGGCAATGCCCAGCCCGACCGAGATTTACTCAACGAGGAAGTGAATGCCTTGGCCAATACTATAGCCAGCGATATTCACCTGTATACCAAGGAAGGATTTCTTGAGGCCTCAAACCGCAGCAATATCTTTGAGAAAAAAATACTGGCACCTCAGATCAACCCTGCTGCATTGGCTGGAGTCATGGAGAAAAATCTTTCTCAAATCCTAGTCGAGGAGCAGATCGGGAAACTCAAATACCAGAGTGTCTATTTGGCGGTTCCCTCTCAGGTCGATCAGTCTGTGATCGCTGTGTTGGCAGTTCCATTTTTTGAATCAGAGGCAGAGCTCAATTCCCTGATAGCAGATGTGTTGAGTAATATCTTCAATGCCTTCGTAGTCATATTTATCCTGTTTTTGATTGTTTCCTCCTTTGTTTCCAAAAATCTGACTTTGCCTTTTAAGCTACTCACCCAAAAACTAAAGGCTACCAATCTCGATAATAATGAGCCTATGTATTGGGCCTCAAAGGATGAAATCGGGCTTTTGGTGACTGAATACAACAACATGCTCTACAAGTTGGAGGCCAGTAAGAAAGTGCTCGCTTCTACCGAAAAGGAATCTGCCTGGCGGGAAATGGCCAAGCAGGTGGCCCATGAGATCAAAAACCCGCTAACCCCCATGAAACTCACCCTTCAGCATTTGTTGAGGTTGGAGCAGGAAGGGAAGCTAGAAGATCAGGAAAAGCTCAAAAAGTCACTCGAAACCCTAATTCACCAAGTGGATGCCTTGAGTGGGATCGCATCTTCATTTTCCACCTTTGCCAAGATGCCTTTGCCCAAAAATGAGCTGATGAATTTCAAGCAGGTTCTGAATAAGGTTCTGGACCTCTTTGTCAATGACAAGCGGGTCCAGCTTGATTTTCAGGATGATTCCTACACGGAGAATATTCCGATCATGGGAGATGACAAGCTGTTTGGACGGGTGATCTCAAACCTGATCATCAATGGCATTCAGGCAGTAGAGCCCGGAAAAACACCTCATATCCGAATCTGGCTATGGCTCACTGAGCAGGCGGTGTTTTTGGAAATTACGGATAACGGCAAAGGGATCGCTCCCGAACTTCGGGACAAAATCTTCATCCCCAACTTCAGCACCAAAAGCCAGGGCTCCGGATTGGGATTGGCCATTGCCAAAAGTGGGGTGGAGACCGCAGGCGGAAAAATATGGTTTGAAACCGAGGTGGGAAAAGGGACCACATTTTACCTGACTTTTCCATTGGTTCAATAGTTTGAGCTTTTTAGTACCTTGAAAGAAAATGCCTCCAAGGGTCTAATGCGGCGATTGATCGGTTTCTGGATATTCTTTTTTGCGATAGTACTTGCAGCTTCCGCACAGGAAAAGTGCCGTTGGGTGATTGCAAAGGATTTTGCATTTCCTCAAATCCTGGATTCCTTGACTGCTTTGGAAACAAGTATTCGCGTAGTGGATGCTCAAGGACAGGTTTACTCCTTTGTATATTCTACTTCGCAGCGAACACTTCAAATTCAATTTTCAGATCCCAATCCCCCCGATTCCCTGATGGTTTGTTACAAAACCTTGGCGGTCAGGTTGGATAGGAGTATTGCAAAAAGGACACTCGAAGAAGATTATGATTCCACAGCAAGATTCCGGGATACCCGAGTGGCCGCTGTACCCAGTTTGGATATTCAAGAAGAGCTTTTCCCCAGCTCCAACCTTTACAAAACCGGAAGTCTTACCAGAGGGGTGTCTTTTGGGAATACTCAAAATGTCTTTGTCAATTCTGCCTTAAACCTTCAACTGGAGGGTGATATCGGAGAGAATCTGAAAATCCGGGCAAGTATCACTGACCAAAATGTCCCTTTTCAGCCAGAAGGGAATACCCAGCAAATCCAGGATTTCGACAACGTACTGATCGAACTTTACAATGATAATTTCAGATTGGCAGCAGGGGATGTGGTATTGCAGCAGCGACAGTCCGAGTTTCTCAGATATTACAAGAATGTACAAGGACTCCAGCTGACCACCAAGTACCAAACGGGTAAAAATTGGGATGCCAGTACACAAGGCTTTGTTTCCGTTGCCAAAGGTAAGTTTGCCTCGATACAGCTTCCGATTTTGGAAGGTGTGTTGGGTCCATACCGGGTCAATGGGCCAAATGGAGAGCGTTTCGTAATCATCATGGCCAATTCCGAACGCGTGTTTTTGGATGGAAAACTGCTCCAAAGGGGGTTCAACGCCGACTATGTGATCGATTACAATCAAGCTGAAATCACCTTTACCCCAAGGGTGTTAATTACACAATATTCCAGGGTAAGAGTGGATTTTGAGTTTGCGGAGCGGAATTATTCCCGATCGATTCTTGGGGCAAATCATTTGCAAACCAATGGGAAAGTGGATTTTTACCTCAATTTTTACCAAGAAAAAGACAACAGAAACCGTCCGCTTTTTACAGCGTTTTCCCCCGGCGAACAAGCGCTATTGGCATCGGTAGGGGATCAGATATTGGATGCGGTGATCCCCAGGATTGATTCCATCGCGTTTGACCCCACACGGATCATGTATGAAAAGGTGGAGGATGAAGATGATCTGGGCAGGCCCATCACTTTTTATCGCTACTCCACCGATCCACAAAAAGCTTTTTTCGTACTCGGGTTTTCTCAAGTGGGTGCAGGCCTGGGAGATTACAAGCGAGTCAATCAACTGACCAACGGGACTGTGTTCGAATACGTGCCGAGGATCAATGGACAGCCTCAGGCAGATTATTCCATTCTGACTCAACTTCCCGCACCTGACTCCAAGCGGATGACCACCGCCGGTACCCGGATCAAATTTGGCAACCATGAAAAAATATATACTGAGTTGGCTCTTTCTTCTCAGGACAAGAATCTTTTTTCTGAAATAGACAATGAAGATAATCAGGGAATTGCCTGGAAAGTGGGGCTTCAGTCCGAGGATCGGGAAATCGGACTGCTTAAAGGATATAAGCTGAAAGCCCAAACCGAGCTGGAGTACAATTCGACGAATTTCAATTTCATTGATCGTTTTCGCTATATCGAGTTTGACCGGGATTGGGGATTGGATGCAGCAGATCTGCAACAGGCAGCGGCTGAGCGTTTTTTCTGGACACAAGTAGCCTTGGACAAGGATGCCCGAAACAATTTTCTCTATAAAATCTATTTGAGAAACCGGGCAGATAAACTCTCAGGTTCTCAGCACACGGCTGCCTGGAATACCGAGTTGGGAAAAAGGGTGGGAATCAAGCAGGAGTTTTTTAGACTGAATTCATCCAAAGATTCACTCCAGTCCGATTGGGTGAGGTATTTGGGGAATGTCAGCTACCGATCCAAAATTCTCGTTCCCGGTTACCAGTTTTCTTTGGACCAAAATACGCTTCGATTGGCAGCGCGTGACTCCGTGCTGAGTACAGCCATGAATTTCAAAGAACACTTGGTATTCCTGAAAAGTAATGACACGCTGAGCTATGCGTTTTCTGCTGATGCAGCATGGAGGCGGGACCGATTGCCGGTGAGTGGGAGACTTTTGGATGATACGGAGGCGTTTACGGCCAATTTTACCTTCCGTAAACAATGGGCCAATCATAACCTGAGCAGCACTTTCACCTACAGGGAGCTTGAGTTTTTGCAGCGGGAATCAGCCGGAGAGCTCACCTTGCTCAGCAAAGTGGATTATTCGGGGTCTTTGGGGAAAAATCTCATCAGAAACGAAATCAGCTATGCCTTGGGCAATGGCCGGGAACTTCAGCGGGAATTTGTCTTTTTGCCTGCTCCCAATGGAGATGGTACACATACTTGGCGTGATGACAACGGGGACGGGATTCAGCAGCTGAACGAGTTTTACCTTGCGATCAATCCAGAAGAAAGATTGTACATCAAAATTTTCGTTCCTACCGATACCTATGTCGAAGCCTATACCACGCTGCTCAATTATCGGATTCAAGCTCGATTTCCCGAGGAATGGAAAAGTGCTGGAGGGTTTAAGTCCTTCTTGCATAAGTTTTCCAATACATCCAGCTTGAGTGTGGAAAAGAAAGTCACTTCGGATGATTTTGTAAGCCGGATCAGTCCCTTCATCGGGGGAGTTGATCGGGATCGGATTCTTTCGCTTCGTCAGGTGATCCGAACTTCCTTTTTTTTCAATCGGGCTTCTGCCAAGTATGGCTTTGATCTTTCTCTTTTTGATTCGCAGTTAAAGCAGCTTCTTTCAGGGGGATTTGAAGATCAGATTCAACAAGATTGGAAGCTGAATACGCGATTCAACTTCAACTCGATTACGACACTAAGACTAATTGGGGGAGTGGGGAACAGAATTTCAGCCTCTGATTTTTTGGAAAACCGAAATTACACGATTCGACAGCGATCACTTGGCCCTGAATTGGCATGGCAGCCTTCCCCATTTTTCAGAACCACCGGCTCTTACTCTTACACCGGAAAAGAAAATACACAAAACCTAGAGTTCGAGGAACTAGCCAAAATCCATCAAGTCGGGGTGGATTTGCGATACGCAAAAGCCATTAAGACCACTTTGACAGGAAATCTCAAACTCATCCAAATCGATTACAATGGCGAAGTAAATTCACCCGTGGGCTATGAAATGCTCCAAGCCCTCACAGCAGGTACCAATGTCACATGGACTGTGAGTTGGTTGCAAAAAATTGGAACAGGCTTGCAACTTAACCTAGTCTACGAGGGAAGAAATTCTGAAGGTCTGGATCGGGTGGTCCATGTGGGACGAATGCAAGTCTCCGCACTCTTTTAATAAAAAAATGTAACTTTGTTCGCGTTAGATAGTTGTCATACTAACTATTAAACTGCTAAACAAATGAGGAAAAGTATCCTGGTGACAGGAGGTACAAAAGGGATCGGCAGGGCGATCATAGAGCGGTTTGCGGCAGAGGGATTTGATGTCTTTACCTGTTCGCGAAATGAGGCCGATTTGCTTGCTTTGAAAGCTTCCTTAGAGGCTAAATATCCGGACATTCATGTTTTTGTTTCAGTAGCAGACCTTTCAAAAAAGGAGGAGGTATTTCGCTTTTCCAATGAGGTAAAGGAAAGAGCCCTTCCGGATGTTTTGGTAAATAATACGGGAATTTTTCTTCCCGGGGCTTTGCATGATGAGCCGGAGGGCAACTTCGAATTTATTATGCATACCAACCTTTTCTCTGCTTATTACCTCAGTCGAGCCTTTATTAGGGAGATGATCCAGCGCAGATCAGGTCATTTATTTAGTATGGGCTCTATTGCAGGATTGACTGCTTATCCCAATGGGGGAAGTTATGCCGTGTCCAAATGGGCCATGCTAGGGATGACTAAATGTCTTCGGGAGGAATTGAAGCCTCATCAGATCAAGGTGACCTCCATTTTGGCTGGCGCCACCCTGACCGATAGCTGGGCAGGTGTTGAGTTACCCAGTGAGCGTTTTATCCGTGCGCAGGACGTGGCAGAGAGTGTTTGGGCTGCCTATAACCTTTCCCCCCAAACCGTTGTTGAAGAACTAATTATCCGCCCACAACTTGGAGATATTTGACCTATGGAGCCTTTGATCAAAAGCTTGGATTCCCGCTATTGCGACAGTCTGACGCAGTATTCCCGTAGAAGGACCATTCCCGTAAACGTAGGTGATGTGATCATCGGAGGGGAAAATCCCATCGTGGTTCAATCAATGACGACGGTGGATACCATGGATACCCTCGGCTCCGTGGAGCAATGCATCCGAATGATCGATTCGGGTTGCGAATTGATCCGAATCACAGCCCCTTCCATCAAGGAGGCAGAAAACCTGAGAAATATCAAGTCGGAGCTTCGAAAAAGAGGCTACCAGACTCCCTTGGTGGCGGACATTCACTTCACCCCAAATGCAGCTGAACTTGCTGCACGAATTGTGGAGAAGGTGAGAATCAATCCTGGCAATTATGCGGATAAAAAGAAATTTGAAGTCATCGACTACACCGATGCTTCCTACGCTGAGGAACTGGAGCGGATCAGAGAGCGGTTTTTGCCTTTGGTGAAAATCTGCAAGGAAAACGGTACCGCGATGCGTATCGGTACCAACCATGGTTCGCTTTCTGACCGAATCATGAGTCGATACGGGGACACTCCGCTGGGGATGGTAGAGTCTGCGCTGGAGTTTTTGAGAATTTGCGAAGACGAGAAGTTTTTTGACATCGTCATCTCTATGAAGTCTTCCAATACGCAGGTTATGGTCCAGGCGTATCGCCTTTTGGTTCAAAAGCTCAATGAGGGAGGATTCAAACCTTACCCCCTTCACTTGGGCGTAACCGAGGCTGGAGAGGCCGAAGATGGTCGCATCAAGTCAGCAGTAGGTATTGGCACCTTGCTGGAAGATGGATTGGGAGATACCGTTAGGGTTTCTCTGACAGAAGATCCCGAGTTTGAAGCTCCGGTAGCAAGAGCCCTGATCGATCGCTATGCAACCCGTGGAGGTCATGCATCCATTCCCGAAATCAGGCATTATCCGATTACTCCATTTGAATATAACAAGAGACATGTCTCAGAGCTCTACAATTTCGGCGGGCACCATGTGCCGAGAGTAATTGCAGATATTTCCAAGGTTGAAAAAATTACCGACCGGGAGATGAAAGCGGTCGGACACTTCTATCTTCCCGAGTTGGACAAGTGGAAAATGAACGATTTAGGGTCTGATTTTGTCTATTCAGGTTCCAATCCTATCCCGTTCATGCTGCCCAATGGCATGAAGGAGATTCAGGATGTATCTGTTTGGGAAAAAACTCCTGATCAGGTAAATAAATTCCCACTTTTTCACCTAGATCAATATCAGGAAGCCTCTAGATTCCATTCCGAACTAAATTTCCTCGAAGTAGCGGATACCGAAATAGATCAGGTCATCCCGGCGGTTACAGGGAGAAAAGATACCATTCTCATCCTGAAAACGTCCAATGTGCACAGTATGCCCGCCTTGCGAAGAGCATTTGTCAGTCTGTTGGATGCCAAGTGTGACTTGCCGGTAGTAGTGAAAGTGAGCTATCAAGATCAGTCAGCGGATATGACTATGCTCTATTCGGCTACAGATGTGGGAGGGTTGCTGGTAGATGGCTTGGGTGATGGGATTTTGATTTCTCTGGAAAAGGAGGGAGAACATTCCCGTCAAGAAGTGTTGGGTCAGATCAAGTTGCATAATACGGTAAGTTTTGGGGTGCTGCAGGCAGCCCGTACGCGCATGTCAAAGACGGAATACATTTCCTGTCCTTCCTGTGGACGTACACTCTTTGATCTACAGGAAACTACGGCCATGATCCGTAAAAGAACAGACCACCTGAAAGGAGTGAAAATCGGAATCATGGGCTGCATCGTAAACGGTCCGGGAGAAATGGCTGATGCCGACTATGGTTATGTAGGTTCCGGAAAAGGAAAAATCACGCTTTACAAAGGGAAAGAAGTGGTCAAGAAATCTGTGCCTTCGGAAAAGGCCGTGGACGAACTGATCAATATTATCCGTGAAGACGGCATGTGGAATGAGCCGGAGACTATTTAAAAAAAAATACAGTTGAAATACAGTTGAAATACAATGTTTCTCTGGGTATTTCAGACCGCGAAGCGGTCTTTATTTCAATGGTATTTCAGAATCTCAATTTTCAAAAAGGAAATCAATTTCGTCTAAACTTGGTTAAAGCATAAAACGCAAGCATCATGTCAGAGAAAAATCAAGTCAAAGAATTCTTCAAGTTGGGTGAGGTTGGAAATTATTTCCTCAACATTTTCCGAAAACCGGATCCAAACAAACCGACTAATTTCAACCTACGAATGATGCACGGAATCAACAAAATTTCCATTTTGGTCTTTTTGTTTGCCCTGATCGTGTGGACGATCAAAAGATTGATGTAACCTGACCCTATTCGTAAATTAGCACCGTATTTTTTTAACTTTAGTGGATTCCCAACCTCATCCACTATGCTTACCTTCCTTCTTCCGTTTTTTGCTCCTTTAGTTTTTGGACTGTTGATTGATTTTGAAGAGCGCTATTATACTTTGGATGATTTTCAAAAAGTCAGAAAAATCGATACGCATACCCATCACAATTCGGAAAGTACCGCATTGATAGAGGCTGGGAGGGAATCTAATTTTTTCCTTCTTACTGTCAATGTCGATGTGCCCAGTTACCCACCTCTTACCGAGCAGATCCGACTTTCCCTTCTTCAGAAAAGTGCAAATCCAACCCATATCGATTTTCTTTCCACCATTTCACTAGCGGATTGGAAGGACCCGGATTGGGCAGAAAAGGAAATCAAGCGTATTGCGGCCACTTTTGAGCAAGGAGCAATAGGGATCAAAATCTGGAAAAATATCGGGATGACCTATCGGGATGAAAAAGGGGAGTTTATTATGGCGGATCATCCCAGACTCGAACCCATATTCAGGTTTGTGGAGGCGCAAGACAAGACGTTGATGGCCCATCTGGGAGAGCCCAAAAATTGCTGGCTGCCTCTTGAGGAAATGACTGTAAACAATGACCGTACCTATTTCAAAGAGCATCCGGAATACCACATGTACTTGCATCCCAAATATCCAAGCTATGAGCAACAGATTGAGGCTCGGGACAGACTGTTGGCCAAGTTTCCCAATATCCGGTTTGTCGGAGCACATTTGGGAAGCTTGGAGTGGGACGTGGATGAACTGGCAAAGCGACTGGATCGCTATCCCAATCTGGCAGTGGATATGGCTGCGAGAATCGGTCATCTCCAATTTCAAAGTCAAAAGGATCGCAAAAGAATCCGCGATTTTATGATCAAATATCAAGACCGGCTGATTTATGGGACAGATTTGGGTATTTCCGGCAATCCTGATCCGGAACGAATAAAGGCAAATGCCAAGTCCACTTGGCTAAGGGATTGGAAATATTTTGTAACCGATGAGAGGATGGAAGTTTCTGAAGTCAATGGACCTTTTCAGGGATTAAAGCTCCCCAAAGACGTGATTGACAAAATATACTATCACAATGCCATGAAGTGGTTTCGACCCACTTTCAATTAAAACATCACACCCATTCGGAAAACCAGACTGTGGAATAAAAAGCTGGTTTCTGTCATGGCAGAGTAACCCCTAGGCAAGGTAGAGCTTCCAGGAAGCGGCTGATTTCCTGATCTGTCAAATGATCCCTCGAAAAAATAGGCCTGTTGTCTTTTGTAACCCAAGGTTCCTGACAGCGCCCATTTTCCATTTTTTGCGGGTAGTCGGATCCCAAGGGAGGGGTGGAGCATCAATCCGCCTTCATACCAATTGGAATACCAATCTGTGGTTTCTTTTTTTTCCAAAAGGGTCGATCCTCCGCCCAAATCCATTCCTCCGAACAACTGAGATCTACCTTCTTTTCCCAAGAAACCTCTCCACCCCAGTGAAATGGGAATCAGGGAAAGATTTTCGTATTGGTCGTAGCCAATGCCGAAACCTACTACATGATGTGCATTGATCTTGGCACCATGAAAAGAAGATACTGTCAGATTCATCCGATTTTCATAATCTCCTTCCCAGGATTTGGTTCCCTTTCCCCATAGAAATCCGACTTCCGTTTGATTAAAGTAGGCCCTTTCCTGCGCCAAGCCTTTGACATAGGAGAAAAAAAACAAAAGGATAAGGTAAATAACCCTGTTTCGCATCGGTTTATTTGATCACTACGGGATTATTGACTTGAATGCAGCTGAGTTTTCTCAGTTTGGAAGGCGTGCTGTAATCAAACTGGCACACTCCATCAGGACCGATGACAATCAATGATTTAGGTCCAGGAATCAGGTCGACGGATTTCATGTTTTCCAAAAACTCCAATTGGTTTTGATCGATGGCCATGACGTTTTTGACATTGAAACTCTTCAGTCCATGCCTCCCTTCGGCGATATAGAGAAAGTCTCCCGCCAATCCCAATCCATGGGGGTTCAACATGGGGTAAGCCTTTTTCAAGGTTGGCTTATAAGGATCTTTGATATCGATGACCTGAAGTTGGTTGATATTATTCACACAGAAATTCCCGCTTCGCAGGGTTACAAAGGCATGTTCTTCATTGACCACCACAGGATCACAGGCTACTGCGTGCTCGTAGACGGCCATTCTAGTGGGAGAGTGCGGAGTAGAGGCGTCGTATATATGCATTCCTCGATTAGATCCGATAAATAGTTTTTTCTGAAAAGGAAAAATGGTTTCGATTCCCCAACCGAGATCGATTGGCTTGACAAATTTGGGCTCATTGGGAGTTTTGACATCAAATACCCGAAGGGTAGTCTCATCTACCGCATACAGATGTCCGTCCATGAGGGTAAATCTCGCCATCGATCCCCCAGTCCCATAACTCTGGGAGGCTGCAGAGAAATTGGCGGCGAAACTCATGTCTGATCTCACAGCCCATCCACGCCAAGTTTCCCATCGAGGGCTATCGGTCGTGATCACGGTGTCTTTGAACGTGATGATCTGTCCCGTATCATGACGATACATGTGGGTGAAAACATCCTCTACTCGATTGATAAGCTTGATATTACTGATCTTGCTGATGTCAAAAGCTAAAAGATCGACATAATTGTCCGCATAGAGAATGTCGCTGTTAACCGCCAGATCTACATTGCCTTCGATCGGGATAAAGCTCAAATTGACCGGACTCGAGGGATTTGAATTGTCCAGAATGTGAATTCCCTTCGTGGGCTCATTTACCAGGAGATAGTCTTTGTACAGGTAGATTTTACCGGGATTGTCCAAGGGCTGGGCAGGTTCCACGGCAATCATCCTTGCCCGTACGTCACTCATCTCCAAATACACCGGCATCATCGTCCGGTAGGTGTAGGTGGTATTGATTTGATCTTCGCAAGAAAAAAACAATCCACTTGCCAAAATCAGAAATGCCTTAATGAGTCTTGGTGTTTTCATAGCTTTCAGAATTAGAATGAGATCAAAGAACCTATCTGCCAAACGAACGATTGGAAAAGAGTGCTACAAGGAAAAATAAAAAAGCCCATCTTTTTTGGATGGGCTGGAAACTTATTGATTCAAAACACTTTTTATATAAGCAACACTCTGAGGAATCTGTTCAACAGATCGCGAACTCTCATCCTCGATTACGAGGTATTTTGTTCCTTGTTTTTTGGCTTCCTTGATCAACCCAGCGATATCAATATCGCCCGTACCTAAGACGACATTGGCCTCGACATCTCCTCTGCCGTCCGGTGATCCGGGAGTACCTTTCTTTCGGTCTTTTAAGTGGAGTTGAGGGAATTTGCCGGGATGAGATTTCATTATAGCCAATGGATCTCCGCCTCCCATTTGTACCCAGAATACATCCATGTTGAATTTGAAATGTTTGGCATTTTCCAGCATGTAATCCATGGGAGTTCCTGACCCGGACTTGACAAATTCATAGCCGTGTGGATGATAGGTCAAGGTGACTCCCTCCTTGGCAAATTGCTCTCCTACTTGATTGAATAGCTCAGTGGCGGCTTTCATTTCTTCCAGGCTGATCGGTCCTTCAGCATGAGGAATCCAATAGCAGGTGGCGAATTTGGCACCGTATTTTTTAGCTTCCGAAAGGATAGAGGCTGGATCGGTTTTGAGTTTGTTGTAATCTGCTCCTACACCGACCACGCGAAGGTTGTTGTCATTCAGCAGTTTTTGATATTCGCTGTCCGACATGCCATATCCACCACCCCCTTCCAGGGCAGATATTCCCCACTGACCGATCAGTTGGTGGTATTTGACCGGATCTATTTTCATTTCATTTCGGAGCGAATAGAGTTGAAGTGCGATTTCCTGAGCGCTGAGGCTCAAAGGGCAGAGCAACAGCAGGGAAAGTAATAGGCGTCTGATGTTCATAGCAGGTTGATTTTGAGTTTTTCTAAGGTACTTATTTCTTCATTTGAAGGAAAGGTAATTAATGCTAAGTTATTTTATCAAGCAGTTATTTTTCCATATTTTCAACGTTCGTTCTCTTTTTTGAATACGATGCACTCTCGAAGAAAATTTATCCAAAACGCTTCCTTACTCAGTCTAGCCATGAGTCTTAAACCCGACTTTTCACTCCTTGCAGCCCAGGATCAAATCCTTGGGCATGGGGATTTTCGATATAAAGTGGATACCCAATGGGGAAACCTTGACCCCACTCAAGTACCTGTAGTCAATTGTCATGAGATGGTCATGGATCGGAAAAAGCGAATGATTCTCCTCACAGACGAGCCCAAAAATAATGTCATCATCTACGATCAAAGTGGAAAATTGCTGGATATTTGGACGCTTGGTCTCAATGCTGCCCATGGATTGTCCCTGGTGGATGAAGGAGATGCGGAATATTTGTGGATTGTAGATAATGGAGGGCGAGTGATCAAAACCAGCCTGGATGGAAAGCTCGTCGCTGAAATCCCCAATCCGGTGAGTGAAGGGATCTATGAAGAAAAGATGCGTTGGGTGCCGACTGAAACAGCCGTAGCTCCAAACGGAGATCTGTATATCGCTGATGGGTATGGCTCTCAATATTTTCTGCACTATGATCGCAATGGGAAGTTTATCCGCAAATTTGGAGGGTCAGGCAAGGAAGATGGACAATTTAGTACGGCGCATGGGATCGCTGTCGATCAGCGGGGTGGAAAGGAACCCACGCTGATTTGTACCTCCCGTGGCCATAATTCCTTCAAGCGATTTACCCTGGATGGGAAGTATCTCGAGACGATTTTTCTTCCCGGAGCGTTCGTTTGTCGTCCTGTGATCCATGGCGAAAATTTATACGCTGGGGTTTGCTGGTCAAGATTACGCTATCTCGAGCAAACTGATAATTCTGGTTTTGTGACCATTTTGGACAAAAACAATCAAGTCGTCTCTAATCCCGGAGGAACTGCCCCGGAATATCGAAATGGGGAGTTGCAGCTGATGGTTCAGAAAGAATCGGTCTTCAAGCATTGTCACGATGTCTGTATCGATCAGGATGAAAATATCTATGTCTGCCAATGGAATGCAGGAAAAAGCTATCCGATCAAGTTGACACGGGTTTAAATTAAATGAGCAATGGACAATGAGCAATGGACAATTACTCAAGTGAGACTCAACGTCTGGTATTCCTTGAAAATTGACCATTGATAATTTAACTATCTGTATATCCGTTTTCATACCAGTAGGCTTAGCTAGCTTAAGAAATTTCTCAAAAAGGCAGAAATCAAGAATCCTTCGGTCTTCGGTCATCGGTCTTCCGCCCTATTAAACAAAGAGAATTTGGCTGGTGGTGCAATAGCGGACAATCATATTTAACTATTATCCAATAACGAAAAACACCATGAAATCAGTCACCGTAGGATGGTTTGAAATTCCGGTTCAGGACATGGATCGGGCCATCGGATTTTACGAAAAAGTATTCGATTGCAAATTGGACAAGCAAGTCATGGGTGATTTTCAAATGGCTTGGTTTCCTTGGGATGAAAGTAAAGGCGGTGCCGGAGGCAGTTTGGTTTTTCACCGGCAATTCTATGCTCCAAGCGCCCATGCAGGGGCCTTAATTTATTTCTCCTCCGAAGATTGTGCCCTGGAATTGGCCAAAGTAACAGAGGCTGGAGGAACTGTCCAAATAGAAAAGCGACTCATAGCTCCGGATATCGGGTATATGGGCGTATTTCTGGATTCGGAAGGAAACCGGATCGCGATCCATTCCAAAGCCTAAAGGTTACTTTTTATTGGAGTTTTTTTAAACAACAGCTTAGCTTTACGCCTTTAGTTCATAATCACCGGATAGAATTCATGCTCAATAGGTTTTTTACAAAAGAAAATGATCCCGGAAACCTGGAACAACTCCAACACCGCATTGCATTAATTTTTGTTTTTTTGACCTTTTCGGCGATTCTTATTTTTGGAGTCACCGACTATTTGCTTGGACTCAATCCCATTTTGGGAAAAGTCAGAGTGGTGTATGCCATTTTGTTTGCAGCATGCTTTGTCTTGATGGTTCGTTACCAAAAGTTTTTTTTGGCCATGAATCTTATGTTGGGGTTAATCTTAGCCTTTTCCATGTTTAATTACTTTTTCAATGATGGCTTCCAAGGGCCTACGATTTTCAACCTCTTCGTTTTCGTGGTTGCAGTAGCCATTTTCTTTAAAAAACCATGGAATTTGATCTGGTGGGTAGCCTGCATCGGAGGGTATTTGTTGCTTTTTTACCTGGAAATACGGGAAGTAATTCTGGTTTCCAAAAACTATTCGCTTCCCATGGATTTGTTTTGGGACAATGCCATCTCGATTTTCCTATGTGCCATTTTTATATTTATAGGCATTTATCTTTTGATCATAAACTATCAAAAACAGCAAGAAAATCTCCTCAGTTTGCAGAAAGAAAATGAGCAGCAACTGGCCGAACTCACTTCCCTTGACCGCAAAAAGAATGACTTGATAGCCTTACTTTCTCACGATTTGAAGGGCCCCATTTATTCACTCAATTCCACCCTGGAGTTGGTAGAGCAAGGGATCTTGGATGGGAGAGAATTAGGGGAAATACTGGAGCTTCTCAAATCCCAAAGCTTCCAACTCAATCAGGTTTTGGACAATACCCTCGACTGGGTGACTTCCGAGTTGGAAACCAAGTCTTCAGAGAAGCACCTCACCGATCTGAAGCAGTTGGGGGAATTGATGAGGGAAACCATGCAGATTCAGGCAATGCGAAAGAATCAACGTATAGATTTTGAGCTATTTGGGTCCAATCAGCAAGTGTATCTTGAGTCAAAAGAAGTCAAAATAATACTCAAGAACCTCCTGGACAATGCGATTAAGTTTGCCAAATCCGGAGAAATCATTCGGCTCCATCTGGTTTTGTCCCCGGAGCAAATTCGTTGGGAAGTCCTAAATCCTGGAGAAAACATCCCTGAAGAACTGCAGCCTTCCCTATTTGAATTTGGGGCAAAATCCTCTTTTGGGACTCAAAAGGAAAAAGGGACTGGAATAGGCTTGTCCTTATGCAAAAAAATCGCTGAGAGTCTGGGGATGAAGCTGGGATATCAGGCAGCAAGTCCCAATACCAATCTCTTTTTTTTGGAGATAGCGATAAATTAAATCCGGATGATGCCTTAGAATTCGTAGTGGATTTTCTGGTGCATATTTCAGGTTAAACCAAAATCACCCTCAAACTCATTGCGCCATGGGCGCCGATTACTAAGGATTGTTCAATATCTGCTGTTTTGGACGGGCCTGCGATAAATAGACCAAATCCGGAATGCTGATTTCCTATTTCCTCGTAAGCCTGATGCATCGTTGGGAAAAGTCTGCTTTTAAGTAATACGATCACCAAATGCTCGGTGATAAAGGGAAGCGCCCGATGAGGCAGATGTCGGTCATCCAGCCAGATGGCCCCATTTTCAGCCACCCCTAACTGTCCCTCCAAAATTGCCAGATTTAAATCATCCAGCTCATGGGGGTCCTCCGGTAAAGAAATAGTAGCGGAAAAAGGAATGCTCGTGGAAGCAACAACTATTTTCGGAAAATTATTCGCTCGAAGCCATTCCGAAAATTCTTCCTGATTTACCACTTGACCCTTATTTGCTTCGATAGATTTCCTGAATGCGCTTTCTAATTCCTCTTCAATTCCGAAAGAGGGCAACTCAGGTAAGGGCTTTCCTTTCTGTCCAATACCCCGGATTGCGCTCAGAATAAATGCTTTACTGCTCATTTCCTGTTTCTTTGATACCAATCTTTGAAGGATTCGTTGGGTGTTTCGGGAAGATTCCGCCCTTTTCCCCAGCTGTTTATCGGATGATAAATCAAAGACTTGGGAAGGGTTTTGAGCGCAGCCCGCATGAGGTTTCCGGAGATTTTATAGGCTAGAGGACTTTTGAAAATCCCATTGGCCAGTTTCATGGAAAGCCCTTTTCCGAGTTCGCCGTGAGTTTTGGTGATTTCCTGTCTCCACTCATAGAGTTGCTCGTGGATGTTGATTTTCACAGGGCATACGTCCGAGCAGCTCCCGCAGAGTGTGGAGGCAAATGGCAAGGTGCTGTGTTTTTTCATATCCAAGCCCGGTGAAAGGATGGAGCCTATCGGTCCAGGGACCGTGCTTCCATAGCTGTATCCTCCACTCCGGCGGTAGATCGGGCAGGTATTCATGCAGGCTCCGCAGCGGATGCATTTTAGGGAGTTCCGAAATTTTTCCCGAGCCAATTGAGCCGTTCGCCCATTGTCTACGAGAATCAGGTGAATTTCTTTTCCTGGAGAAGGGCTTCTGAAATGCGAATTATAGTTTGTGACAGGCTGACCGGTAGCAGACCTCGCTAGTAATCGAAGGAATACGCCAAGGTCTTTCCTTCTTGGAATAATTTTTTCGATTCCCATGCAGGCGATATGGACATCTGCGAGATGAACCCCCATATCGGCATTACCTTCATTGGTGCAGACGACAAATTCACCTGTCTCCGCCACTGCAAAATTGACCCCGGTGATGGCTACTTTGGCTTTCAGAAATTTTTCTCTTAAATGCAGTCGGGCCGCATGGGTGAGGTAGGTAGGGTCCTCATTTCCTTTTTGGGTGTGGAGCTTTTCATGGAAAAGCTCGGAAATCTCCCCTTTCTTCAGGTGAATGGCCGGCAATACGATATGGCTCGGAGGCTGATTGAGAAACTGCACGATCCGCTCACCCAAATCGGTGTCCACTACTTCGATCCCGTTTTTTTCGAGATAAGGATTGAGGTGACATTCCTCGGTCAGGATGGATTTACTCTTGACGATTGCCCTGCACTTTTGCTTTTGCAAGATGGAAAGCACGATCTCATTGTGTTCTTCGGCGTCTTTGGCCCAGTGGACTTGGATGCCGTTTTTTTGGGCGTTCTGCTCAAATTCCTCCAGGTACACATCCAATTGGGACAGTACATTTTCCTTAATCTGGGAAGCGAGATTTCTCAATTCTTCCCATTCTGGAATCGTTTTGCTGATGCGGTCACGCTTGTCCCGTACAAACCACAGGGTTTCATCATGCCATTTGGCTTTGGCTTGGTCTTTTAGAAATTCGGTCGCTGCCTGTGGGTGACTCATTGGATAGCTTGATTTAGGATTTCGGCCAGATGCATAAACTTCACATTTCTACCTTCTCTACTGGCTATGCCCTGCAGGTGCATGATGCAGGACATATCTCCTCCGGTCAGGATTTCCACCTCATGTTGGGCATGATCATCCAGTCGGTCTCTGCCCATTCGGAGAGAAAGGGCTTCCTCCGTGACTGAAAAGGTCCCTCCAAATCCGCAACATTCGTCCGTTCGGCTTAGGGTTATCCATTCCAGCCCTTCCAGATTCTCCAAAAGGCTTTTTGCCTTATTGAACGGGGTGCTGTTCATTTCTGAGCTTGAGGCCAATCGAAGCCCCCGTTGTCCATGGCAGGAGGCGTGGTAGCCGACTTTGTGCGGAAATCGCCCCGAGAGATGGTTGACATTCAGAATGTCCGTCAAAAACTCGGTCAGCTCAAAAATTTTGTCATGGATTTCCTGTTGTTCTTTTTCCAAACCTGAGATTACTGGAAAATGCTCCTTGACATGCAGCACGCAGCTTCCGGAAGGAGCAACGATGTAATCGAAATCTTTGAACAGTTCGATGAAATGCCGAGCTGTCCCTACGGTATCCCGCTCATATCCCGCATTGGCCATGGGTTGTCCGCAGCAGGTTTGCCCCAAGGGAAAGCTTACTTGGCAACCGAATTTTTCAAGCAGTTCCAAGGTGGCAATCCCCACTTTTGGGTAAAATTGATCCACGTAGCAGGGGATAAAAAGTCCGATATGGGGCGAAGTCAAATTCATGATAGTAAGTTAATCTCCTCGATGAGAATTCACCAGCAATGCTGCACCTAAAGCCGAACCATTTGGAAAATCACTCGGAATAATTTCGATGCCCGGAAGTTTGATGCGAAGTAGTTCAAGGAAAATAGAATTGGCATTGAATCCTCCGTCTACAAAAATCCGATCCACCGGTGCTCCGTCCAAAACCAACTTCAAAGAAGCGACCTGAATATCCGTCAGCTCGTGAATAAAGGTGTAATACGCTTCGGTAAAATCTGAAAAACTGCTCCAATCCGTGAAATCCGCTTTTTCCAACCCATAATCTTCCGGTTTGAGGTAATGGAATCCGATTCTTTTTTGAGCGTTGGCAGCTACTTTTTCAAAAATCGACGGATCGAATTGAAGCTTTTTATAGGTGCCTAAAGGAAGATTCCAATGGGCATACATTTCGTCAACCTGATACTTATGCTCCTCGCCGATAAACAAGCGGGAGATTTTGATGGGTTGACCCGAAATGCTGAGAAACTGAAGACAATCTTTATTCAATTCCGACTCTGTGAGCGATGTTTTATTGAAAGGATTGATGCTGATCGCCCAAGTGCCGGTGGACAGAAGTGCAAAAGGCTCTTTTTCCCGTCGTAGGTAGGGCAATAGGGCTCCCGATGAATCATGCACCCCAATGCCACAAGGCACCGATCCCAGATCGGGTTTGGTGATTAGCAAGCTGTCTCCGGGTAAAATCGGGGGTAACAGTGCTTCGATTCCCTCTATTTTTACCCAGCTGTGGTAATCCATTTTCTCAAAATCCCAAAGCCCCGTATGACATCCGATACTGGTGAAATCAGATACCATTTTTCCTGTGAAAATAAAACTCAGGTATTGCGGCAGGTGCAGGCTATGATGGATTTTTTGGTATTGTTCCGGCTTGGCGTATTTCAAAAAAAACAATTGAAGTCCGGAATTGAGCATAGCCAGGGGAGGAGAGGAGGTTTGTGTACAAAATTCCATTTTCCCTCCGTTTTCAGAATAAAATCGATCCAACAGATCTTCCGGAAAGGGCTTTAGGTAATCATACAGCGGCGTGGCGGGTTCGCCCGATTCATCGACGTGAACAAAGGATGCTCCGTGTCCTGAAAAATTCAGTTTTTTGATTTCAAAATCAGGCGATTTCAAAGCTTCCTGAAAGGTTTTGATCATCCATTCCCTCATCGGAAGTACCGGCTCGCTCGGAAATCCATCCTCATCCGGCACCGCTTCCAGCCTGGTGTAAGTGCTGTAGACCTCCTTGAGGTTTTCGTCAAAAAGGAAGAATTTTTTGTTGGTTTTTCCGATGTCAAAGACGGCGGTTACGGGGATTTTGGACATGGTGATTAGAGAATCAAGATGCTAGACACAAGAAGCAAGAAAGGATCTTGTGTAGTGCATGATATCAAGAAAAAGAGAGTCTGAATTTGTGATCCGGACTCTCTTTGATTTTTGTTTAAAGTGACTTTCTAAGAGTCATCCGGAAAGGATTTTTGATCGGGATTCGATCTTCAATACCCAGAATTTGCTCTGCGATAGATTTGCCCATGTGGACAAAATCCGTGGAAATCGTGGTGATCCCTTCCGCCAGAATTTCTTTAAGCGGGGTGTCATTGTAGGATATTACTCCTACCTCCCGTCCCAATTTGAGCAGCTGTTCTCTTGACTTTTTTACCAGGTTGACCAAATCAGATTCCGCCAAAACGATATAGCAGTCACCTACATCCAAAGGTTCGTCATCGTCCACTCCGTCTACGATTAAGTTTTTGAAGTCATGGAAAAAGCAAAACCGCTTAAATCCATCCATGATTTCTACCGGATAAAGATCGCCTTTGGGAAATACCAAAATCAGTCGTTCGTATTTCCTCAGGTGGGAAATCCCGGATTCCAGCACCTCAAAGATGTCTTTGGCAAAGTCTTGATACACACCCGGGAATTCGTTTTCGTGGCCTTTCACTGCCCGATCAATGATCAGTAATTTTTCTTTTGGAATTCGCTTGACCAAGTCATAGGCAGTTTCGGGATGCCCATTTTGATCAAAGAAATGCGGAGCCAACACATATTGGTTGTAGTTCCCCAGGTTCTGTTCCAACAAATCCTCCAGCAAATTCCTGTTGTAATGGTGAATGTAAAGATCCACAGTGGCCTGTGAGCCCAGCTTGTCGAGAATGGAGTAATAGATGATTTTTTTGTAAGAACTAAGTTTGTTGAACAGTAATAAAACCTTCACTTTATTTCCCATGTTCGTTGAAGAAATGTAAAAACCTTTGCCTCGAACGGAAGAGATGATTCCACGGTCTCTTAATTCATTATAAGCTTTTTCCACGGTGTCACGGGATAAAAGAAAGTCAAAACTGGTCTCATTGATAGAAGGAATCCGATCTCCGATTTTAAGTTTCCCTTTTTCAATGTCCTCCAAGATCAAATTGACTACCTGTAGGTACTTCGGCGTGCGCGAATCCACGGCGATTTTTTCAGATTTGTCGAGAAGCATAGGTTACTGGGGTTTATTGGGTTAGGTTGTTACAGGGTAAAAGGTAATTTCGTGCTTACCGAGGGAAAGCCGCCGCTAGGCCGCCGTCCACGTTGAGCATATTTCCGGTTGACTTGCTTAAAAGTCCACCGACGAAAGCAAAAGCTGCATCAGCAATGTCGCTGACTTTCACGCTTTCTTTTAGCAGGGTTCTGTTTGCATAGTATTGAGGAAGGTCCTTTACATCGATGCCATAGGCTTTGGCGCGGTTTTCCGCCCAGCCTCCTTCCCAGATGTTGGAATTTTCGATCACAGCATCCGGATTGACCACGTTGACGCGGATTTTGTCCTCAGCAAGTTCGGCTGCCATGAGGCGAGACATGTGAAGTTGGGCTGCCTTGGCAGTGCCATAAGCCACATTTTTCGGTCCGGCCACTAAAGCATTTTTGCTCACCACATTGACAATGTCGCCGCCGAGACCTTGTTCACGAAGGATTTGTACTCCTGCCTTGGATACATGGTATTGTCCCATCACCAAGATGTCATTCAGCCTGGCCCAATCCTCATCCGTATGGGCTTCAAATGCTCTGGAGATGGATATTCCTGCATTGTTGACCACGATATCCAATCCGCCGAATTTGAGACAAGTCGCCTGAACGGCTTCGGCTAGGCTTCCGGTATCTGTGACATCCAAGCGAACTCCGAGGACGACATCTTTTCCATATTTCTTTTCAAAATCAGCCACGGTACCATTCAGTCTTTCCTGATCGATATCGGTTAGTACCACACAGGCGCCTTCCTGCACATACCGTTCGGCGATTCCCTTTCCGATTCCTCCCGCACTTCCGGTGATCAGGGCAATCTTTCTGGAAAGCGGCTTTTCTTTGGGCATCCGCTGTAGTTTGGCTTCCTCAAGGAGCCAGTATTCAATATCAAAGGCTTCCTGAAGCGGAAGGGAAACGTATTCAGAGACAGCCTCAGCTCCTCGCATCACGTTGATCGCGTTGATGTAAAATTCCGAGGCAACCCGGCTGGTTTGTTTGTCCTTGGCGTAGCTAAACAGCCCTACTCCCGGCCAAAGAATGACCACCGGATTGGGGTCGCGCATGGCTGGACTGTTGGGGTGCTTATGCTTTTGATAATACTCGGCGTACATCTCCCGATAAGCCTGAAATGCTTTGCCGATTTTTTCTTTGAGGCCTAGAACATCGCTCAGATCCGCATTGGGAGCCAAGTCCAAAACCAATGGACTGATTTTGGTTCTCAAAAAGTGGTCTGGGCAAGAGGTGCCCATAGGTGCTAATTTTCCAAGATCATGACTATTGATGAATTGTAAAACAGTTTCATTGTCATTGAAGGTGCCGACCATTCGTTTTTCAGAAGAGGCAAGCCCTCTCAAGATCGGAGCAAGCTTAGCGGCTTGAGATTTTCGCTGTGAGGCCTCGAGAGAGCTTACTTTTTCACCACCAAAGACTGGTCGTTTTTTGCCATAATTGGCAGTAAGATAGGCTGAGGCAGCCTCAATGACTTCGAGGCTATTGAGGTAGCATTCGTAAGCGGTATCTCCCCAAGTAAACAAGCCGTGTCCTCCGAGCATGATTCCGCGGATTCCTGGATTTTTATCAAGAGCTTCCTTGAGTTTCAGACCGAGATCAAAGCCGGGACGCTGCCAAGGAACCCATGCAATGGCGCCTTTCCAGAGTTCCTGGGTGATTTTTTCCCCATCTTTGGATG
Source organism: Algoriphagus aquaeductus (assembly GCF_003253485.1). GTDB lineage: Bacteria > Bacteroidota > Bacteroidia > Cytophagales > Cyclobacteriaceae > Algoriphagus > Algoriphagus aquaeductus. The sequence continues at coordinate 114,791 of NZ_QKTX01000003.1, forward strand.
CAGCAATGGCAATCGCAGCATCCGGATGAAGGTGGTCAATATGCTTGAATGGTAAAAATCCATGAAGCGGGGTGTCGATGGAAGGTGCCTTGGAGGCTAGGTCATAAATGCAATGGTTGAATAGCTCCACCATTTCGTCTTCAAACTCAATGCCTCGGTAAATTCCCTTTAGAGAACGAAGTTTGTCCACATAAAGTCCTGCCAATCCTGCACGGGTCATGGTGCCAATGTCTCCACCCGAACCTTTGATCCACATCACTTCGACCGGTTCCTTGGTCAGCGGATCGAGTTCAATGGTTTTGCAGGAAGTATTTCCTCCTCCGTAATTGGTGATTCTCAGGTCGGCCCCGAGGATATTGGATCGATATATCAAAAGGTCAACTTCATTTCCTTCCAGCTTCGCAGCTTTTGCTTCGTCCCAGAGGTAACTTACGTGTTTGAAACTCATAATTGGTGTATTCATATCTTAGGTCTACTGCTGATGTTAGGATGAATTTCCTATAAATCGGGTCAGTAGGTATCCTGTAGTGTCGTGAGTGAAGATTATTTTTTTCGATAAAATTTTTCCGTTTAGAAAAATACCGTTTTGGCTAAGTCCCTTTTATTGACTAAAATCTAGCTCTTGAATCCTTTTTTACAAAATAATCTAAGGATAAAAGGTGGAATTTCCCTTCCGATAGGACAGGATAGCCAAAGAAGCCGGATTTAGTTTCTTTCTTCAAAATAAAACGGAATGAGTCAGGGTTTATTTAAGAAAATTGTAGCCAAAACCAATGAATACGAGCGTACGCCGATTCCTGCTTCCGAACTCAAAGGCAATCGTAGCTTTTTGGGAATGTATGCGGGAGAACATACCGCCGGAACCGAATTTGTCATCGGGCCGCTGTTTGTGGCACATGGAGTCAGTGCGGGGGATTTGGTTTTGGGCCTTTTACTCGGCAATCTACTTGCTGTATTGAGTTGGGGATTGATTACTGCACCGATTGCCACCGCTAAACGCATGACGCTATATTACCAACTCGAACGAATCGCCGGAAAACAGGTGGTTCGCTGGTATAATCTGGTCAATGCATTGATGTTTTGTTTTTTGGCAGGCTCGATGATTGCTGTTTCTGCGACTGCGGTAGGGATTCCTTTTAATCTGGAGATGCCGACGTTGAATGACTGGCTTCCCCGAACTCCCGGTTGGATCGTAACGGTCCTGTTGATGGGGGCTGTGATTACCTTGGTAGCAATCCAAGGGTACAATCAGGTATCCAAGTTTGCCAATGTGATGTCGCCCTGGATGATTCTGATTTTCGTCGCTGCGGGGATTGTCGGATTGGCTCAGTTGGGGGTCGGCTCGGCTGAAAGCTTGTTTTCTGTGGCGCAGGAGGTGATTTGGAACGGGGTTCCCCTTCCTGGGATGTCCCGATTTACGATCTGGCATATCATCTTTTTTGCCTGGTTTTGCAATATGGCCATGCATATCGGCATGTCGGATCTGACCATTTTGCGATACGCCAAATCTTGGACTTCCGGATTTTCAGTGTTTGCAGGGGTGTATTTGGGGCATTTTGTAGCTTGGATTGCTTCCGGAATTTTGTATGCCGTGTTTCTTCAGGCGAATACCGGTTCCCAGGAATTTGCTCCGGGACAGATTGCTTATCAAACCTTAGGCATTGCCGGGGCAGTTTGCGTGATTATCGCGGGCTGGACTACTGCCAACCCGACTATATATAGAGCAGGATTGGCTTTGCAAGGAATATTCCCGAAGGTTCCTACTTGGAAAATTACAGCCATCGTGGGTGGAATCACCAGTTTGGCGGCTTGTTTTCCAGCCCTCGTGATGAAGCTATTGGACTTTGTGGCACTTTATGGATTGCTATTGATGCCGATGGGGGCGGTGATTTTTGCGGATTTTTATTTTGCTGAGAAAATGGGTTTCCGCTCGGAAGGAGCCTTGAGTTCCAAGTCGGATTTTAGTTGGCCGGCACTGCTGAGTTGGGTGTTGACTTTGGTGTTTTGCTTGGGATTGAATTTCATTTATGGAGTGGAGATCTTTTTCCTTGGCCTTCCGGGATGGTTTGTGGCCGTGGCCATTTATGTGATCGTATCCAAAATGAAATATCCATTGACTAAAACCCTTGCCGGATGAAAATTATGTTGAAAATAGGTTCTCTGATCGGTTTGATGTTGACCATTGTACCTCCGGTTCTTTTCTTTTTGGGCCAAATTGAAATTGACTCCATGAAGCTTTGGATGGGAATCGGGATGCTCGCTTGGATGGTGACTGCACCGTTTTGGATAAATAGACAGCAGGAAGACAGAAGACCGGAGACGGAAGAAAAATGACCAAATTCAATGACCAATAATCAATGACCAATAATCAATGACCAATAATCAAAAATCAATAATCAATGACCAATTTCAAGGATCAATAATCAATACAATTCAATAACCATCCCGAGGCTCGGGACAATGACCATATTCAATGGTCAATATTCAAGGCTCTCTGGTCAGGATCTAATTTTCCAATAACCCTCATTACTTTAATCGATGAATACCGACTTTCACGCACGATCATTTTCCTTGCTTTCTGAACAGCTGGGTGCAAAAGGAATAAAAGCAGCTGAGCTGGTTTCCCGGATTTCTGCCTTTCAGATTGCGGTACCGAGTTGGGCCTTGGGTGCGGGAGGGACGAGATTTGGGCGGTTTTCGATTGGAGGCGAACCCAGAAACTTGGAGGAAAAACTGGAGGATATCGGACTTCTGTCCAAACTGACCAAGCGAACAGATGCCGTATCACTGCATATTCCCTGGGATATTCCCCAAGATTCTCAAGCAGTGAAGCAAAAAGCTGCAAGTCTGGGGATCAGTTTTGACGCGATGAACAGCAATACCTTTCAGGATTACGGGCAGCCGCTTTCCTATAAAATGGGTTCGTTGAGTAATTCCGATTCAGCTGTGCGTGCTCAGGCCGTGGAACATAATCTTCAGGTGATCGATATCGGAAAGAGTCTGGGAAGTAAAGGACTGACCGTGTGGCTGGCAGATGGAAGCAACTTTCCCGGGCAGGCCCATTTCCGAAAGGCGCTGCAATGGACCACGGAATCCCTGAAGGAAATCTATGCTGAAATGCCTCATGACTGGAAATTGCTCTTGGAGTACAAGCCCTACGAGCCCAATTTTTACCATACCGTGATTCCGGATTGGGGCACCTCTGCGCTGATTTGCCGACAGCTGGGAGATCGGGCTAAGGTGCTGGTGGATCTGGGCCATCACCTGCCCAATACCAATATCGAGCAGATTGTGGCTACCCTGATGCATCAAAATCTATTGGCAGGATTTCACTTCAACGACAGTAAATATGGAGACGATGATCTAAGTACTGGAAGCGTGAAGCCCTATCAGCTCTTCTTGATCTTTTGCGAACTGATCGGCGGAGCGGCTGAAGGGGCCCAAGCGTGGGATTCAATTTCTTGGATGATCGATGCCAGTCACAATACCAAAGATCCGCTCGAGGATTTGATTCAGGCGCTCGAGGCCATTTCCCAGGCTTATGCCAAGGCGCTTTTGGTGGACCGTGAAAAATTGACTCAATGCCAAAATGAAGGAGATGTGGTGGGGGCTCAGGAAGTGCTGCAAGAAGCGTTTTTAACCGATGTAAGGCCTTTGGTTAGAGAGGCGCGAATCCAGAGTGGAGGAGAGGCTGCACCTTTGGACTTTTACCGGCGAGAAAAAATCAGGGAGAGCCTAATTGCTAAACGGGGAAAAAATGCCCAGGCGAGTGGGTTGTAACTCACTTATACAGCTCATAGAAATTCCCCGGCGTAATCACCTTAAAGCTTGAATTGGGGTACGTTTCGGAAAATTCCGCGGGAAACTTTCCCGTAGCTCCTTCTGCATACTTGAATTCAAAGCAGGTCAGGTGCCCGTCTTTTTCTTCGATGTAGTCGATCTCCTTTTGGTCATAGGTCCTCCAAAAGTAGGTATTGATAAATCTTCGGTGGTTTTGGTTGAATTTGATCCGTTCAGTGATGCAGAAGTTTTCCCAAAGTCCTCCCACATCAGTACGGAGATTCATTTCATTGAAGTTGCGGATCACGGCGTTGCGGATTCCCACATCATAGAAGTAGATTTTTTGGCTTTTAGCCAGTTCCTTCCTTAGGTTTCTGCTGAATGAGTTCAGTCGGAAGATCACAAAGGATTTTTCCAGCAGCTCCAAGTATCGCTTAACCGTATGCACATTTGTTCCGGTGATTTGCGCCAGTTCATTCAGTGAAGACTCACTTCCGGTCTGCAAGGCAATGGCTGCCAAAAGCTTGAATAGCAAGTCCGGCTTTTTAATTTGCTCAAACTGGAACAGGTCTTTGTACAGGTAATTGGAAGAGATCTCGGCGAGTTCTTCGATTTTTTCGTCCCCAATACTGTTGAAAACCTGCGGATAGAGTCCAAATCTCAGGAAATTGGGCAGATTGGCTTTGATCTGAATGGGATTGAGCGACTGACCGATTTCTTCGAGGGAAAAAGGCAGCAGCAGAAATTGACGCGATCTGCCGGTCAGTGGCTCGGAGACCATTCCCGAAAGTTCGAAGCTGGAAGAACCTGTGGCTATAAATTGAACCTGCGGAAAGGTGTCTACCAGTACTTTCAATACCAAACCGATATTTGCGATATGCTGGGCCTCATCAAAAATGATCAACTCGCGATTTCCGATAAACTCGGCCAAAAGCCCTGAATTAGTCGTGGAAAGGGCGTCTTTGTATTCTTGAAGTTCACAATTTATATATGCCGATTTTTCAGGAAACTTCCCTAGTAGGTGTTTCACCAAAGTGGTTTTTCCAGTCCTTCTTGCACCATAGAGGATCAGGACTTTTCCTTTGAAAAGCTGATCTTCGAGTTGGGCGATAATGGTTCGGGATACTTGCACGAGTTCGTTTGATCTAAATTCATGAATATAACTTCACAAATTTAGCTAAATTTATGAATTAAACTTCACAAATTTTGCTAAATTCATGAAGTCAACTTCACAAATTTCATTGAATTTGTGAAGTTGGGGCTTTTAAATCTAGGATTGAGATTGGATTCGGACTTTTCAGCAGATTGGGTTAACTTCCTCTTTCCCAAAACTCAACCCACTATGAAAAATTCCTTTTGGTTAATCCTTTTTGCACTTGCGGCATGTTCCGCACCTCAATCTCAGGTATCCCTTGAGCAGGAAGTCATGACTATCGGTTCGGTGGAGCGACTTGATACTTCAATAAATGCCCTGATTCCTGCGGATGCCAAAATCGAAGTGTTGGCTTCGGGTTTCGAATGGGCGGAGGGACCGCTTTGGCTGGAGGAGCAGCAAGCCTTGATTTTTACCGACGTTCCCACCAATAAAATCTGGAAATGGACGGAAAAAGACAGTCTTTCGCTTTACTTGAGTCCTTCGGGCTACTTGGGAGATCGTACCGATAAACGCGAACCTGGGGCCAATGGCCTGGCCTTAGATGCAGGGGGAAACCTGATTTTATGCCAGCATGGAGAGCGACAATTAGGCAAAATGCTGGCTTCGCTTGAGGTACCAAAATCGGAATTTGAAGCATTGGCCACCGGATATGAGGGTAAGCGTTTCAATAGTCCCAATGATTTGGTTTTCAATTCTTGGGGTCAACTTTTTTTCACTGATCCGCCTTATGGGATGGACCCTTGGGATGAGAAGCAGCTGGATTTTCAGGGCGTGTATCGTTTGGACTCCGATGGGAAAGTGAATTTACTGGTGGATACCCTTTCGCGACCCAATGGGATCGCGCTAAGTCCCGATCAAAAGACGCTCTATATTGCCCAATCCGATCCGGAAAAAGCGAGATACTATGCTTTTGATCTGGATGAGAGCGGAAACGTGATTGCTGGAAAAGTGCTTTTTGATGCGACTGCATTCCAAAGCGAAACCAGAAAGGGCCTTCCTGACGGACTCAAAGTGCATTCCAGTGGAGTCCTTTTTGCCACAGGTCCTGGAGGGGTTTTGGTGATCAGTCCGGAAGGAAAGCATCTCGGGACAATCCTGACCGAAAACGGTACAGCAAATTGTGCCTTTGATGCCGATGAAAAGTATCTGTATATGACGGCGGATGCGTATTTGATGAGAATAGCCTTGAAGTAAGGGTGTTGGGGAGTAGGAAGTCTGGGGGTAGGAGGTTGTGCTGCTTCTCCTAAAGCAGCACTTTTGGCGTCAGTGCGAGGAATTTTTCTGATTACCAAATTATTCTTAAGCATGGCAATCCCGAAGCAATCTTTTCAATAGTCCGAAATTGATAGTATAGTAAAGTTGAAGCCTTGAACATCGGGGTTATAGGTTAGCCGTCAAGGTGGGGAGCATTCTTGTCAATAAATTTCTGGAATTTCTTTATTGCGACGAAGCAGTCTTAATTAATTCTACAGGAAGAGATTGCTTCGGGGTACCGGAGACCTCAGATCCAATTTGTGTGAAAATTAAGCCCCTCGCAATGACGGTCAAACCTTCGGCAAAGTCCAAGGCTCCCGATATTCCGGCCAAATCAATGCATTGGCTGCAGCATTGCCTACGAATTCTCTTTTTTGGTCATCCCAAATCAACTGTTCTGCACCAATTCGGGCAGCAATATTCGGAATATGAGCATGGAGAGCCGCCAATCTTCCGGCTTCGGGAGGGCAACTGGGTTGATTTCTTGCTTTGATACATTCCACAAAATTGGCCACGTGGAGGTTGTGAGATTCGGTGGTGCCTTCGAGTTTTTTGGCTTCACATTTTGGAGCTTTTGCAGTTCCGTCCCATTCGGGATAGATTTCATAGCCGTTTCGGTTTACGATCAGCGTTCCCAATTCCCCGACATAGGCAATACCATAAGGTTTGTTGTAGGGACCGCTTTGCAAGCCACCGTTCATGTCATAGTTGATTAGGAAGTCCTTTTTTGGGAAAAGCACATTCATCGTGTCAAAAGTGTCCCGATCCCGGTTTTCTTTGTTTACATTTTTGGCATAGGTCATGACTATGGAGGGGGCGGAGGGATTTTCCTCTACCCAGATGGCCATGTCCAGCAGGTGTACTCCCCAGTCAGACATCAAGCCTCCTCCGTAGTCCCAAAAGTGTCTCCAACTGCCGTGAAAGCGATTGGGGTTAAACTCCCGCTTGGGGGCAGGGCCTAGCCAAAAGTCATAATCCACTCCTTCCGGTACAGTCGTCAACGGTTTGATTTCATTGCCCAAACCATAATTGAAATTGGACCAGATGTTTACTTTTCGGATTTTTCCCAAGTAACCGCTTTTGACCAAATCTCTGGATTCGATAAAAGCCTGTCCGGCCCGCTGCTGTTGCCCTACTTGCATGATTCGGCTGTACTTGGCGGCAGCCTGGGTCATCAAGTCGCATTCTCCTATGGAGTTGGCCATGGGTTTTTCTACATAGACATCTTTTCCGGCTTGGCAGGCGGCCACGGCAATCAGACAATGCCAGTGATCCGGTGTGCCGATGATGACTGCGTCGAGATCCTTTTTCTCCAACAGCTTACGGAAATCTGTAAATCCTTCGGGTCTTTTTCCGGTCGCATCTTCCACTTCTTTGAGGCGCTTTTCCAAAACATTCTGATCCACGTCGCAGATTGCTACGCAGTCCACTTCAGCAAGAGCGAGATGATGACGCAGAATTCCGAATCCCATATTATTGGCGCCAATCAGTGCCACGCGGACTCGATCGCTTGGTGCAGTTTGTTGTCGGGCATGAAGGAGAGTTGGGGAAAGCCATAGGCCTCCGGCGATGAGGGCTGATTGTTGGATAAAAGATCTTCTTCGGGTCATTTGGGAAATGGGCTGTTGGATGAATTGTCAAAATAATTGAAAACACAAAGAGAGAAAAATGGAGGCCAATCAAAATGCTGATAGAAATCATCTTTTTGGAAATTTATTTTGAAAAATGTGCATAACCCCCTAGATGATGGTGGATATCCTGTGTTTCTGAGGCTTTTTATTTGGGGAAAAGTTGTGGGAAAGTTTTTAGTTGAAAATTTGGAATCAGGCTGAAAATCAGTCAACTTTGATTATACCAAGTGAGAGATAAAAGGCCGGAAGTAAGATTTCGGACCGTAGTTTGACAGATTGAGATCAGGCGCGAAGGGGAGTTTTTCGAAAGGAAAATTCCTGAGACGGGAAACCGCAGAAGTGCCAAAAACGATGGGCTGAGTTTGAGCTTCTCTTCGGAGAAATCAAATTTCCGGGCATGAAGGATCGGGGAAGAAATTTCACGGTTGAAAGGGGAAACTCCAGAAATGCAAAGACGGATTCATCAGCGCTTGGAACCTTCGGGTGAAAAGTAAACCTCATCGGGCACAAAGGAACGGCTGCTCAAATGCAGCAGTTTGAAACGGACCACCGCAGAAGTGCTATCACGATCGGCCCAAGAATTTGCTTTCGGGCAGATTCAGGATACCGGGCATGAAGGGGCTTTTCGAAAGAAAAGTCTGAGAAGGGCAACCGCAGAAATGCAAAAAGGTATCTGAAAATTGGGACATGCTCTTCGGAGCGACTGCAGACTGTCGGTTTTGACTCGGGCAACCGGGAAAAGCCACATAAACTGTAGCTTGGAATGGTTTGAGGACTATGGTTTTCAAGTCATTAAACGGGAAGATTTTCGCAAGAAATTCTTCCCGTTTCTGTTTTTAGCCTATATCGCTTTTATTTAAGGTCACATTCTTTGCCCAACTGAAACCATTCTTCCGGTGCTTTGGCTACAAATTTCCCTTCTGTAAACTCTATCCGATCAGGTGCATTGGGTTCACTAGAACCTCTATATGTTAGAATAAAAGAAAGTTGAAATTCCCCATAAATTTCTCCCTTTTTACTATCATAATGAGTCAATTGTAGAAAATCACCAACTTTACTAGTGTCCAATTCATATGTGGATGAACCGGCATCAAAAGACACACTAGTGAAATACCGAGGAGCTTTTATATTTCCATTATTCTGCCTTAGATAATTTTTTTTCAATAATGAAGCAGACTGCTTTTCAAAAGTTGGTTGAATGTAACCAACTGACAGGTGTTTCCATATATATTCAGTCTCATCTAATCCAATTAAATGAAATGACTGTGGAATTGTTATTCTGTTTGAATTGCATACTAAGGAGTCAGCGAGGGTAAACTTTATCGGGGATTCCCATTTAGCACCATTTAAAAAGGCTGTTATGCTTCCATTCCCCTTAAATGGGAGAAATTCAGGGTCGACATCTTCTTGGTTACAAGAAAAAAAGGCACCTGCTATAATCAGTATAACAATTAACTTTTTCATAATTAGTTTTTAATAAATCGCAGGTGAATAATTTCATTTAAGGAGTTTTGATAGCTGAATAAATATACTCCTGGTTTTAATTTATCGACAGAAAGAATAATTTGTTGTTCATTTTGTGATTCAACACGGATTTGAGAGGTTACGATTGTGCGATTTTTTACATCTGTAACTTCAAAGGAATAGAATCCATTTCCTCTATCGGAAGATTTAATTGTTATTTTATCCGAGGTAGGATTTGGAAACAGAATTACATCATTGTTCAGATTTTCACCAACATCTTCTAAATCGCCTAAATCAGGACAGACAGTACATCCTCCTCCAAGGAAATCGTTTTGAACAGTTCTATACGCAGTAAATGTTGAGTTGTTTTGGTCAGTTACCACCAGCATAACCTCTAAATTTTGGTTTGTGGGCATGGTGGTTGTCAAGGTTGTTCCGTTTCCTGCGAAGTAGTATCCTGAGCCGTTATTTAATTGCCAGCTTGTGGAATATGGTGCTATGCCACCTTGAATGTTTGGACTGAAATTAAGTGTTTGACCATTTCCTGCTGTCCCAGGCCCAAGAATAGAAGCCCACAATGCGGGAATTGAAAATCTGAAAGCTTCGACTGTTGGGCCATTTAAATTAATGTTACGATTATTGTTTGATACATTAACAACTCCTGTTGGTTCGCCATTATGGGTGCGGAATGGATTAGAAAAATGAAGTACTCTGGTGTAATTAGGGCCAAATGGAGGAAGAACGCCCATTATTGATCTCCAATGATTACGTCTTGGGAAAGAACCGGAAATCCAAAGGTGGGCATGTGCATCTCCCGGTGCCGGGTCGGTATCGTGTCTTGCACCCAATAAATGACCGATCTCATGAACGATTGTAAAGTTTGCGATTCCCGCACTTACTTGAGATATGCCGTAGGCCAAAGGTTCATTTGGTCCAATTTCTACAACCCTTCCTAGCGCGCCATAATTTGAACTATTAGTCAGTAATATAACTACATCTGCTTCATTTTCATTTCGGAGTTGTTGAGCATTTATGTTATTGGCCAAATCAGTTACATCATCTGCAAGATTTGTGTTAATAGTTTGACTGTTTTGTCGTTCATTAAAATTTAGAGGCAAAACCCCTGCAAGTTCTAAAGCTACCAAAGTGTTACTGTTAATTACAGCAGTTTGCCATTGGGCAAGTGCCGTATTTGCCATATTTACTAGGTTTTGTCCTGAGTTTGCCGCAGCGGGAGTAAATAGGAAGAGTACTCTCACTACGGCCGAAGTGTTGGCTATCCTATTGTTTTGATCTCCTGTTTCACTAGAAACTTTAGAAGTAGGCTTAAAGTCATTTTCTTTAGAATTTGAATCTTTACTCGTTGAATGTGGCTGATCACATTCTAGCAAGTTTATCTTCTCCATATTATAATCTAACAATATCGCTTGTCCATCAGGTAAGTGCTGAATCTCAAAAGACTGATTACCAGTAGAAATGTGTCCGGATACTTCTCCTTTTGTGGATGAAAGGACAATTTGACTATTTTCACCTTCTCCTATCCACATTGATGCTTCGGAATTGCGTTGCCCCATTATCTTTCTGGAAACAATATTTTTATCTAATCCAGGAATTGTAATGGAAATTTCATCACGACCCATGAGGTCATCAATATTTACAATGTCAATTAAAGAAACGGAATTGAGGTAATCTAAATTTTTTAATTTTTCAAGCTGGTTTTTATCCAGCTGTGAAAGATTGCTTTCCGATAATCTTGACCTTGAAATTAAGGATGGAGTATCTTTCTTTTGGGCATTTGCCAAGAATGCGAAAGCAAAAAACAGCAACAAGGTTAGGTAAATGTTTTTCATAGTATTGAGCTGTTAAAAGTTTGTTTAAAAAGGTTACTTAAACACCAGTTACTTATTTTTTTTAATTCGACAAAGAATATTTTCTTTTTCAAAAGAATATTTCACTATCAATCAGGGGGGGAGGTGATCATTTCAATACTTTCATCCGCTCCTTCCAATCCTCCAAATTGTCCATTTGATATCGATTGACTGTTTTGAGCCAGAACAATAGTTTTAGGTTAATTAAAGGCGATGCTGATTCAAGTAATGATTGTCGCAAGGCTATTTTTAGAGAAAAAAGTATAGCAGGCTGAAATTTTGGTTTGTCCTTCCTAATTTCTGAAAAAATCTAAAACTATGCCTTTTCGCCTGCTGATTATTCTGATCCTACTCGTAAGCTTTTCCTGCAATAACGCAGAAGAAAAATCCAATGATTCACCTCCAAACGTCATCTTCATCCTTGCCGATGACTTGGGCTATGGAGATTTGGGCTTTTTGGGACAACCGTACATCGAGACCCCGAATATTGACCGTCTGGCTAGAGAAGGGATGTTTTTTACCCAGCATTATGCCGGGGCACCCGTGTGTGCCCCTTCCCGCTCGGCCCTGATTACAGGGCTTCACACCGGGCACACGCCTGTGCGGGGGAATTTTGAGGTTCAACCCGAAGGGCAATATCCCATGCCGGACACGCTTCAGACGCTGAGCAAGATCTTTCAGCAGGCAGGTTATGCGACTGGAGCTTTTGGGAAATGGGGCTTGGGTTTTGTCGGTACTTCCGGTGATCCGAGCAATCAGGGCTTTGAGCAGTTTTATGGGTACAACTGTCAGCGCTATGCGCATCGGTACTATCCTGCTTACCTTTGGGAGAATCAAACCCAAGTGGATCTCCCGGGAAATGACTGGACCAATAAAGTGACTTACGCTCCGGATTTGATTCAGGAAAAGACCTTGGCTTTCATTGAATCAAATCAGAAAAATCCCTTTTTCCTTTTCATGCCGATCGTGATGCCTCATGCCGAACTGGCAGCTCCAGACGATGAAATTTTCCAAAAGTATCGGGCAAAATTCGGGGAGGAAAAAGCGCATCAGGCACCTGAAGGAGGCGACTATGGGCCGGAAATGAAAATTCCCGGCTATCAGTCTGAACCCTTTCCTCATGCGGCATTTGCTGCGATGGTGGAGCGAACCGATCGCTATGTGGGTGAAGTTTTGGCCAAATTGGAAGAACTGGGTCTCGCAGAAAATACCCTCGTGATCTTCACCTCAGATAATGGAGCCCATTTTGAAGGAGGAGCAGATCCTGAGTTCTTCGACAGCAATGGGCCTTTTAGGGGCTTAAAAAGGGATTTGTATGAAGGGGGAATCCGGGTTCCCATGATCGTCAAATGGCCGGGAAAAGTGAAGGAGGGAAGCCGATCGGATCATGTTTCCGCCTTTTGGGATTGGTTGCCTACGTTTGCTGATATTTTAGGAAAAAAAGTCCCTGAGGCGATCGACGGAATTTCATTCTTGCCAGCGCTTTTGGGCAAATCAGATCAACTTGGTCACGATCATTTGTATTGGGAATTTCATGAGTTGGGTGGAAGACAGGCTGTACGTCAGGGCAATTGGAAGTTGGTAAAGTATCAGGTGAAAGACCCTTCAAAAACGACTGTGGAGTTATTTGATTTGGCCACGGACCCAGGAGAAAGTAAAAATCTTGCGGAAGCGAATCCTAAAAAAGTGGCGGAATTGGAGGGATTGATCCGGCAGGCGCATCGTCCTAATCCAGTGTTTAGGCTTTTTGGAAATTAAAAACGGGAACCCGTAGGTCCCCGTTTCCTTACCCAATCATTTACTTATTACCCTATAAGTAGGATGAAATTAAATCTTTGAATACTTCAAACTATCCTTCTCTGACCTGCTTCTAAAAATTATTTCCAATCCCAGGCCACAATTGCCCAGGATTGGGTTACCTCTTCAAACTCGTGAATGACTTCAAAGCCGACCCGTCTGTGTGCTGCCAATGATCGGGTATTGCTTTTGGCGATCTCGGTAATTGCAAAGGAAAATTGGCCGGAGAATTGGTTTTTGTAGGCTTCATACAATTGATCAAAAAGCCCCTTTCCCCGCTGATTTTTTCCGACACAGACCTGACCTATTACAAGGTAGTCGTGATCTGCTATTTTTTTACCCTTATAATAGACCTGATCAAACTGATCAAACATGGGGATCAGAACCGGGATCAGATCCCTACTGGCTTTGGTCATCGCCAATACATACCCCACCACCTGATCCTCTTCCAAGGCAATCACATGAGGGGCGATGGACTGAAGCGCTAGAAGCTGTTCAGGGGTGTGTCTTACCGTGACAAAACCATCTGCCTGTCTGACTTCATCAGAAACACGACTGAGGTGGTTTTCCCATTGAAGGTCCAGAATTCCCTGGAGATCAGATGCTGTTTTGGCGATTCGGATTTGAGCCATAAGGTCTGGAATTTTGGCTGTAAAATAGGATCATTTTTCTGCTAAAAATCATTCTCGACCGATTATCCCAGGCAGGATGGTTTGTTTTTGAAATTGCTTAGTTTAGCGCATCAACCCAAATGCCTATGCGATTCAATAAAATCTACTTCAGTATCTGGTTTTTCCTGTTTGCCCTCTTTGCTTACTGGCAATTTAACGATCCTGATCCGGAAGTCTGGGTGAGCATTTATGGCGCAGCGATGATCTTTTGTTTGCTCGGAGTGAGGGGGATTTTTCCTAAACTACCGTTGACCTTGGTGGTCATATTGGCAGTTCTTGGAGCGATTTACTTTTTTCCGGGAGGAGTGGGGGATTGGATTGCCGATGAGTGGGCCCAAAAAGACCTGACCATGAAGACTCCGCAGATGGAAGAAAATCGGGAGACCTTTGGACTTCTTACCATTGCTTTGGTTTTAAGTCCCGCCTTGTATAAAGCTTGGAAAAAGTAGAAAATTTAAGACTATAGAAATACTATAGAAATACAATAGAAATACAATAGAAATACATCTCGCTTCGCTCGATGAAATAGGGTAGAAATAGATTTCAAGAGGTACTTCCAAGGTATTTCTACCTCCGAAGGAGGCAATATTTCAGGTGTATTTCCAACTATTTCCATGTATTTCAAATCAATTTCCAATAAAATCAAACCCTTAAACCTGATGAAAAAAATCACCACGCTTCTGCTCGCCTTGACCTTGGCGGTAGTCACCTTTGCCCAGCAGGGCATCAAGTCTAAGTACTTCGAAATGCGGACTTATACCGCCCATGAAGGAAAAATGCCCGATCTGATCAAGCGATTTGAGAATCATACTTTGAAACTGTTTAAGAAAAACGGGATCGAAAATGTCGCCTATTTTATCTCTGATGAAAATCCGGAAAAGACTTTGACTTTCATTTTGGGGTATCCGGATGAGGCTTCGCGAGATGTACTTTGGAACAAATTTGCCAATGATCCAGCTTGGGTAGCCGCCAGAACGGCTTCAGAAGCCAATGGTCCCTTGGTTCAAAAAGTGGATCAGACGTTCATGGTTTGGGCTAATAATCTGAATGATCATAAAAAGCCCAAGCCAAGCGGAATCCTTCAAATGCGAACCTACTATTGTTTGCCGGGAAGAATCGAAAATATCCAAACCCGATTCCGGGATCATACCAGAGATCTGTTTGCCAGACAGGGTTTGAAAAACTATCCTTATTGGTTGACGGTGGAGAAAGACGGATCTCAGCCAAAGTTGGTATATATCCTTGGCCATGATTCTAAGGAAGCCTACAATGAAGCATTCAAGCGATTTGTTGCCGATCCGGATTGGATCAAGGCTCGTGATGCTTCAGAAGCTGATGGTAAAATCGTGGAAAAGATCGATGCGGTATTTTACAAGGCTTTGCCTTTTTCTCCGATGAAATAAGAGGCAAGGAAGCATGGAAGTTAGGATGTTGTTCATACTTCGATATTCCATATTTAATAAAGTCCATAAGTTTTCAAAAGAAACAATCATTTGAGGCCACTCTGAATTGATCAGGGTGGCTTTTTTTCAAAGTATTGTAGCCAATGACCTATCTGATTCGTATCATTACTAAATCAAAAATTTTGTATCTATGAAAAAGTATCTTTTCCTTTTAGTTTGTTCTGCGCTCATTTTTTCCTGTAATGACGAAGAAAGACCGGCGGTTTGTGGAGTCGAGAATCCGGTAGAGGATCTTGCTTGGGTTAAGGAACAAATTCAAAGCATGGGGTTTCCCAACAGTGTTGCATATTCTTACTTGAAACAAGCAAATTATCAAGGTGAAACCGTCTTCTTTTTTGGGTATTGTGATCCACTTGCAAATTGGGCTTTGATCGTGAGAGACTGTCAAGGAAATCCAGTAGAAGGGGAAATAAGTTTAACAGATTTAAATGGTCAAAAAGTGATTTGGAAGCCTTCGAATTCGGTTTGTAACTTCTCTTAAATTTCCATTTATACTAAAGTAAAAAGCCAGCCTGAAATGAGTTCGGGCTGGCTTTTATTTTATTGGCCTTTGAAGAAATTGGCCAGGTTAGTGGAATGTATTAGTGATTACTTCGCATTGAAGGTGATTCCCATCAGGATAAACGTACCCAATTCGGCGCCATTGGCATCACTTACGAAGTAAAGCTTATGCTTTTTGCCGTCTGTGGTTCCGGATATCGGGATGTTTGCCTGGTGCATCAGGATTGGCATATTTGGGGCCTTAAAGCCTTCACTCTCCTGATGGATACCTTCAGCGACTACCGGTCCGGTAGGACTGTCGAGTCTGATTTCAAATTTTATCGGAGCTTTTAGCGGCTCTTGGGAAGCCGTCATCAAAGTCACCGAACCAATTCCCGTCAAATCTATGGCAGGCAAAGCAAATGAACCCTTGGTATTAGGTACCATCAGCAAGGTTCTGCCGTCGAAGACCATCTTGGTATACGTCGCAAAATCACCGGCCTTTGCCAGATCGACAGCATTTGGCATCAGTACCAAAGAAGAAGAACCGGTCATTGGTTTGATGTTTTCACCTCCCTTATCGGTGTAGGATGCCGAAATCACCAATGATCCTGTTGGGGAGGCCGGCTTGCCTAAGGTCGGATCCACACTTCCCTTTGCCGCGAGGCTAGGCTTGCTTTCTTGTCTCAAAGAAAGAATGTAGGTAACCAATGCATTGACTTCAGATGTTTTCAAGTCTGGATTTGCCGGCATGACTGTCTCGCCCCATACTCCGCCTCCGCCTTTTCTGATTTTCTCCACCAGGTAATCACGGTTTCGCTCTCTGTATTTTTTAGCCACCTCGGTGTAAGCAGGGCCAATAGAGGCTTCATTTTCTTTATGGCAAGTTTTACACGTCAAGGACTGCACCAGTGACTTTCCAGTCATCGCTTCGCTCATGACCTTGTGTCCCATGTCTGCTTCGGCCTGATCGATGCCTTGGAGGTAGTCCGCTGCAACATAGAGGCTAGACATATCAGAGGCAGCATCGGGATGATCTTCGTCCGATACAGATACGGTATAGTTCACTTTCTTTCCAGGGAAGTAGAAAGATTGATTGCCTTCTACTTGGATGGCCACCACCGGTGCAACGTTACCTGAATACACAGATACCAAGGTACTTGTTCCTGCCAATCCCGCAGGATCGTTGGCTGTCACTTTGATTTCGTATTCACCCACGGTGTTAAAAGTATGGGTCAGGGTTGGTTCGGTAGTCGTTTTGGTTTCACCATTGCCCAAATCCCAGGTGTAGCTTAACGGATCTTTTTCAGGATCCGCAGCAGTAGCTGTCAGGGTCACGGTGAGCGGGTTCTTTCCTGAGGTCTTATCTACCGTCAAGTCGGATACCACAGGAGCTCTGTTTCCTCCATTGTAGTCGATTCGGAAAAGACCTGCATCCGGGTTTTTGGTAAACCAGCCGTTTCCATACTCAAGGATGTAGATTTTTCCGTCAGGTCCCATTTCCATATCCATCAAGGCGTTGAATTTGGTTCCTTTCATAAACGGCTCCATCTTGTCATAATCCCCGTTTTCCTGCATAGTCACCACCTTGATCCAGCCTCTAATCCAGTCATAGATAAAGAGTTTGCCGTCAAAATAATCGGGAAATCTGGTTTCTTTGGGGTACATGTCAGAGTAGTATACCGGGCCTGCCATGGCGTTACGGCCTCCTGTGCCCAATTGCGGGAAGTCTGGTGACACGGCATAAGGATACCAGATAAAGGCCGGTTCTACCGGAGGTAATTTTTTCAATCCGGTATTGTTTGGAGAATTGTTTTCAGGTCCGTTGATGTCAAAAGCCTGACCGGGTTCTCCGGTTTCATAGTTGAATTCACGATAGGCGAAGTTGTTTCCAATCGTATAAGGCCAGCCAAAGTTACCGGCTTTTCTGGCCTGATTTACCTCGTCATACCCTCGTGGCCCTTTTAAATCCAAGGAGTCATTGCTGGCATCTGGGCCCACTTCACCCCAATAGAGGAAGCCTGTTTTCTGATCCACAGAGATTCGGTAAGGATTTCTCATGCCTTGGACATAGATTTCAGGACGGGTTCCTTCTGTACCTTGAGGGTATAAGTTTCCTTCAGGAATGGTATAGCTTCCGTCTTCAGCTACTTTGATTCGCAGGATTTTTCCTCTTAGGTCATTGGAGTTTCCGGAGCTTCTTCGAGCATCCCACTGCTTGTTGCCGTCACGACCATCCAGTGGCGCATAGCCATTGAGCCTGTATTTGGAATCTGGCTGGTTGAAAGGAGTAGAGTTGTCACCAGTGGAAAGGTATAGGTTTCCTTCCTTGTCAAAGGTAATCGAACCACCTGTATGGCAACAGATGTCACGCTGGGAATACAATTCCAGGATGATTTGCTCGGAAGCCATATCCCAAGTGCCATTGGCAAACTTGAATCGGGAAAGTCGGTTGATCTCTTTGTCACCGGTAGGTGCGTAGAAGGCATATACCCAATTGTTGGTGGCATAGTTGGGATCTTTTTGCAAGCCCATCAAGCCTTCCTCTGCGTTGACACCTTTTACCTCGGTTTTCCAATACACATCCAGTTTCACGATTTCTTTCAATTCACCGGTTGCATTGTTATAGTGAAGAATTTCACCTCTTCGCTGAGCTACCAAAATGTCCAAATTAGGAAGGATGGTCATTTCTGTCGGTTCGGTAAACTGACCGATCGAAAGGGTAGTCTTGGTAAATCTGTTTTCTTCAGGCGTACGCTTAGACTTGGCTTTGCTGTAATCCAACTGCAGGTTGTCTCCAATCGCATATTGAATTCCTGACAGCAAATGCTTCAAGAAATCTGCTTCTTCGTAGGATTCTTTGGTATGACCACCTCCGGTATAGTAAGCACGGCCTCCGTCAAAATCATGGTACCAAGCAATCGGATGCTCGCCCATGTCAGCACCTCCCTGGTAGGAAGCCTCGTCCAGCATGAGGAGTTTTTTGGTATTCGGATTGACTTTCTTATAGCTGTACCATTCGTCAGTACGCTCCCAAGTCTCGGGTAAGAAGTCCACCGAAGGGTGCTTTTCTCCGGTTTTGGTGATTTTACCCGGCTGTACATTGGGATGCGGATCATTGATCCCGGGATGGTCTGAAAAGTATCCACCCACAAGTCTCCCATACCAGCCCCACTCATACTCGGTGTCGGCTGCGGCGTGGATACCGACGAAGCCACCGCCTGATTGGATGTAGCGTTCGAAGTCCGCCTCTTGGTAATGATCCAAGACATCTCCGGTGGTGCTGAGGAAGATCACCGCGGCATATTGTGCCAGATTTTCTTCATTAATCAATTCAGCGTTTTTCGTTGTGTCCACTGTGAAGCCATTTTCAGCTCCCAATTTTTGGATGGCGGCAATGCCTTGGGGAATGGATTCATGATAGAATCCTGCCGTTTTACTGAAAATCAACACTTTCGGTTGGCCTTCCCGTTTTTTGGAGCAAGAAGCCAGGCCGACTCCCAACAGCACAAGCAACAAGAGCAGGCTACGTAGGTTTTTCGGGTAATTCATAAGGTTTGGATAAATTTTTTGGGAAAATAGGAAAAAAGTACAAACGCTTGATTGCGAAGCGGTATATAGGGGAATATTATGGATCAATCGGTCGATTTTGTCGATGAAAAATTTGGATCAGACTAACCTTGCTCCATCTCCAATGGCTACAGGAATAAAATCGGGAGATTTCGCAAACTGACGGGAGTAGGCATCTGAAAGGATAGATTGAAAATCATGGTATTCGGTTTTTCTCACCAGATTGATCGTGCAGCCTCCGAATCCCCCGCCCATCATTCGTGATCCTAAAACATAACCTAGACTTTGGGCTTTTTCAGCAAGAAAATCCAATTCTGGGCAGCTTACTTCAAAGTCCTGGCTAAGACTTTGGTGAGATGCATTGAGTAGTTTGCCGAAGGATTTCAAATCTCCCGACTGTAAAGCTGCCGCTGCTTCGTGCACTCTTGCACATTCGGTGATGACGTGTTTGGCTTTTGGAAAAAGGGTGGTAGGAAGGATTTTCTCCACTTTTTCCAAATCGGAAATAGTCAAATCCCTAAGCGTAAGCATCTCCGGAAACTCAGCTTGAAGGTGTCGAACACTTTCCTCACAAGCTTCCCTTCGTTTGTTATAGGCAGAATCAGCCAAGGAGTGCTTTACTTTAGAGTTGACCAGTAGGAGGGAGAAATCCCCCAGATCAACAGGGATTTCCATATGGTTATTGTTTCGGCAATCCAGTAAAAGAGCCTTTCCTTCAGCACCAAATGCAGAGGCGTAAGGATCCATGATGCCGCATTTTACTCCGGCGTAGAGGTGCTCTGATTTTTGGGCGTAGAGGACGATATTTTTCTTGGGAATCTCAAATTCAAACAAACCCGATATCGCAGTCCCAATAGCTACCGATAGCGCGGCAGAAGAAGAAAGTCCTGAACCCACTGGGATGTTTCCTCCAATTACCATATCAAAACCAGCCACTTCATAGCCTGACTGCTTCATCAAAGCACACATGCCCATGACATAAGTGGCCCAATGCCCGTTTTTTGGAGAGATAAAATCCAACTCGAAACTGAATTCCTGTGCAAAATCCATGGAATACAGCCTGCACACCGTCAGTCCATTCTTCTGAATCCCAACCCAAATCCCCTGTGAAACAGCTGCAGGAAATACGAATCCTTCCTGATAATCGGTATGCTCTCCGATCAGGTTGATCCTTCCGGGCGCAAAGGCTACAAGTGGAGTAGTGGCAAAATAGGATTGAAAGGTCTTGGAGAGTTGAGTGTGCATAGATGATGTAAGCGGTGAGGGGTAAGTAGTAAGTAGATTTTCATTACTCACCACTTACAGTTTACTATTTACTAAGGATGAAGATTAAATTCAGCGATGTTAAAAATGCTGGGAAGATTTTCTTGGCACCAGGGTGGTTTCCAAAACAATGGAAATCGGATCCTCGGAAGCGATGCCATCCAATTGATCCAAAAGGTGGCTTACAGCCAGTTTTCCCATTTCATAGCCGGGCTGGGCAACCGTAGTCAGCGGAGGCTCGACTACAGCAGCAGTAGGGTTGTTGGTAAATCCTGCTAATGCAATATCTTCAGGGACTCGTATTTCTTGAGCCTTCCATTCGGTCAACACATCCACTGCCACCGGATCAATCATGCAAAAAACTGCATCTGGTCGAGGCCGCATAGTTAAAATATCTCTTGCTACTTTTATATTACCAGCTTCAGTGAGGTCGGTGATTTTGATCAGGGAGTTATCCTGATGTACACCAAACTCCCCCAAGGCTCGAAGGTATCCTTCTTTTCTTTTTTTGGAAATGTACAAATCCTCCGGACCAGAGACATAGACGATCCGTCTGGAACCATTTTCCAACAAATGCTTGGTCACCTGATAGGCTCCGCCTGCATCGTTGAAGGTGACTTTGGAAACAGGAATATCCTCCTGAACCCGATCAAACAACACGAAATTGATCTCCCGGTCATAGAGGTCGTACAGGTGATCAAACTTGTTGGTTTCCCTACTCAGGGAAATCAAAAGCCCATCCACCTGGCTGGAAACCAGGGTTCGGATGTTTGCTTTTTCCTGTTCAATGGATTCATTGCTTTGGCAGATCATCACGTTGTAGCCACGTTTGTTGGCGGTATCTTGGATACCGCTGATACAGGAAGCGAAAAAGTGCGAGGTGATCTCAGGTACGATGACGCCAAGGGTTTTGGAACGGCTGATTCGGAGACTTTGAGCCAAGAGATTCGGTTGGTAGTTCATCTCTTTAGCTGCTTCCACGATCTTTCGCTTGGTCTCAGGATGCAATTCCGGAGAATCCTTAAGTGCCCTGGAAATGGTGGAAACCGACACGCCGAGTTTTTTGGCGATTTCCTTCATCGTGATCTGATGGCCCTTTTTCATGGTTTACCGTTGAGTTTTCGTTCCCTGCAATCGTCTGCAATTACGAATAAAGCAAAGATTTTCAGAAAAACTGTTATTCCTGATAAACTGTAAATAAAACAGTCTCTCCGACAGCTTGGAGAGTTCGGGAATCAATCAGCTCCATATTGTCCCGATGGGTGTGGTGATAGTGCCCAAACCCCATTTCAGGTGAAAACTCAATGATATCGATCATGGGTATTTTTGCCCATTCATTTACAAAAACATGGTCGTCCAAAATCTCAGGTGCATCTTGCTGGATAAAGAAACCAGAATGGCCCAATTGGGATGCATTGCCCCAGACTTTGGTTAATATTCCACTGGCATACTTTCTGGAATAACCTTCCCGATAGAAACGGGCATTTTTTCCACCTACGAGATCGACCAAAATGCCAAAGTAGGCAGAATAGTTTGGCACATGTTTGTTTTTTGACCAATACTGGGAACCGTGACACCACCAGATCTGGGAGTTGTTTGGAGTTCTGGTCATTTCTGGTTCCCCATCATCCTCACCGTCAAAGAAAATCAGGTCAATGCCTACTTCAGGTTTGATTTCTTGTCCTCCGATCACCCGTGCAATTTCCATCAAGACAGCCACCCCTGAGCCCCCATCATTGGCCCCATCAATGGGTTCGTTGAGTCGCTCGGTGTCTTTGTCTGCGATTCGGCGGGTATCCCAATGAGCAGCCAGAAGGATTCGTTTGGTCGCCTGAGGATTGTAAGATGCAATCACGTTGCTGAGGTTCCAGGTCAGTCCATCATAGGTTTTGGCTTGGAAATCCTGTGTCTTTACATCCCAGCCGTATTTTTCCAAGGAAGAAATTATCCAGGCTTTGGTGTCTGCATGACCTTTGGTGCCGGGTACACGCGGACCAAAATCCACCTGCTTTTGCACAAAGGCATAGGCTGAATCGGCATTGAAGGCAGGGTAGGGCTTGATGACGACCTCTGGAGCAGTGGTCTCTGTGGTCTTTTCTCCCGAACAGGCCCAAGCAAAAACCAACAGGGCTAAAAGCCAGATTTTACTATTCTTCATATGCCCAATCGATTTTCTCTTTCATGTCTTTGACTACAAAGCCCATGGCTTTCAATCCAGCCCGGATTTCATCTACTTTCGCATAATCACGGGCAGTTTTAGCTTCAGCATAAAGCTTTAGCAAAAGCTCAATCATGGAGTCCTGCACGTCGCTTTTTTCTTCAATCAAACCTAAAATATCCACCACAAACGTGATGAAGGTGTCTTTCATTTTTTGAAAAACTTCTTCTCCAAAAACTGCCGAAGCGAGCTGTCCGGTGAAAATGGAATTGATCTTTTTCAAAAGATTGAAGAGATGTCCGATAGCCTGAGCTGTGTTGAAGTCATCATCCATTGCTCGGTAGGCAGCGGAGATGCTGTTTTCCACCTGCTTGATTTGCTCCGGATCTAAAGCAATTTCAGCATTTGGTGCGTATTCCAAAGCTCGGGCAATTCTCAGTCCGTTGATGATCTTTTTGTAGCCTTTTTGTGCAGCTTTTAGCGCATCGTTGGAAAAGTCCAAGGTCGACCGGTAATGCGCTGTGAGCATGAAGTAGCGGATCGTCATTGGGCTGTACGCTTGCTCCAAGAGTCGGTGATTGCCGGTGAAAAGCTCCTGTAGCGTGATGAAGTTGCCCAAGGACTTGCCCATCTTCTGTCCGTTGATGGTGATCATGTTGTTGTGCATCCAGTATTTGGCCGGATCGCGATGGTTGCAGGCGTTGCCCTGAGCGATTTCACACTCGTGGTGTGGGAACATCAGGTCCATCCCGCCTCCATGGATGTCAAACTGCGTCCCGAGGTACTTGCTGCTCATGGCAGTACACTCAAGATGCCAGCCTGGAAAGCCAACTCCCCAAGGGGAATCCCACTTCATCAGGTGCTCTGGAGACGCATTTTTCCAGAGGGCAAAATCCACTGAATTGCGTTTTTCGCCTTGTCCATCGAGGTCTCTGCTCCCGCTGATTAACTCGTCAAGGACTCGACCGGAAAGTTTACCGTATTTGTAGGTATTGTTGTATTTCAAGACATCGAAATAGACCGAACCGTTGACTTCGTAGGCCAATCCTTCCTTGAGGATGGCTTCTACCAAAGCGATTTGCTCTGGAATGTGGCCTGTCGCACGGGGCTCGATGCTGGGTTTCCAAGTGTTGAGCAAGGCCATATCCCGATGGTAAGTGTCGGTGTATTGCTGCGCCACTTCCATGGGCTCGAGCTGCTCAAGCTTGGCTTTTTTGGCGATTTTATCTTCTCCCTCGTCTGCATCACCCGTTAAGTGGCCCACATCGGTGATGTTGCGGACATAGCGCACCCGAAAACCGAGATGAGTTAGATATCTGTTGACCGTATCAAATGTGACCGCAGGCCGTCCATGGCCCAAATGTGCATCTCCATAGACGGTCGGTCCGCAGACATACATGCCTACAAAAGGCGGGTTGATGGGTGCAAAATCCTCTTTTTGGCGGGAAAGGGTGTTGTATACCTTGAGTTGATGCGATTTCATTTCGAGAGGCTAGAAGCGAGATTCAAGAACCTAAAACCGGAAAACCGGATTTTAGGTTCGGGCTGCAAAATAGCGGTTTTGGCTTGGGAAATGAAAAGAAATGGAAACTAGAGCTGGTTAACTTTTCCAAAGAGGTTGTTTCAATCTTTTCCAAACTTCCAAACTTTGGAAAAGTTGGATCAGGTAAATAGTAATAGGATTTTTCCGACTTGATTTTTTCTTTAGATCAAGCCTGCATTCTTCAAAAGATCAACAAAACTCTCTTTGGGTAGGTTTTCAAATTCACTTTTATCAAAAATATGGATCAGGTAAATCTCATTTTGTTCACTCACAAAAAAGTAAATTACTCTCGCTCCTCCCGATTTTCCTTTGTTTTTACTTGATATAGAAATTCTGATTTTAAAAAGGTTTGAGCCTAAAGGAGTGCCAATTTTGTAGTCCTTTTCAAACTCTGTATGAGTTTGAGTAGATCATCCTTTAGAGAAGGATACTTTTTAAAAAGCCTTTTAAAGAACTTTTTAAAATCAGGTGTTAGAATGACTTCATAATTCATTCAAAAAGTCTTTTGCCAGCTCTTTTTTTTGTTTCCCCTCCTGTATTTGTTTTATCTGACCTAGGCTAGATTTTACTTCTGATATGAATTCCAGGAATTCTTCTTTTTCCACCAACTCAAATTCAATCCCTTCTTTCTTCAAAAAATCAGCGATAGACTGAATTTGCTGTTTGTTTTTAGGATATGCTTTGATTCTCAGGGTTTTCATTTTCTCGAGGGATTTAGAATCAAGTTAATGGATGAATATTGAAAGTTAAAATAAAGAATTGGGCAGAGAAAAGACTTTGGTAGAAAACCTTGAAAAAGCTAGGCAATAAATCCCGGTTTAGATTTTAATTACATTGAGAGTTTTGCTATATGAATGGAAAAATGCGATGAAAGGGCAACTCGTAGTAGCTCCAAATTCAATTTGGGGCTTTGAACATTTGATTTTTGATTGCCCTGAATGGGCGATCCGTAAAAATGAACTGATCGTGCCTTTGGCACTCTTAAAACTCTTTTGAAAACCTACACACCCAGAATTGAATTCTGGGCTGAGACAGGAAATGCCTTTGGCATTTAATCCTTTGGAGAGAGGGTATGGCCAACCATAAAAACAAAAAACCTCCGATCCTATTCGAACTGGAGGTCAATCGTAAGCTTCTCCAAAAATCAAAGAGGCTATGACTGACTTTTCTAAACTTCAGTTTTTTTAAAACATTAAGAAATTAAGACTGGATGTGCTTCGTCTCCTTCCTATTCTTAATTCTCTAAATTCCTCAATGGTTAGATAAACAAAAAACCTCCGATCCTATTCGAACTGGAGGTTTTTGAGATTTTATGCAAGACCTTCGAGGTTTTTGAAACCTCAAAGGTCAGACTATCAATGTTTGAAATGTCTCACTCCGGTCATCACCATGCTCATGCCATGGGCGTCGCAGAAATCAATGCTGTCTTGATCTTTGATGGATCCGCCGGGCTGAACTACCGCGGTGATTCCGGCTTCATGCGCAATCTCCACACAGTCAGGGAATGGGAAGAAGGCATCGGAAGCCATCACCGCACCTTTCAAGTCAAAGCCAAATTCTCCGGCTTTGATGATGGCCTGACGGAGGGCATCCACTCGGGAAGTTTGTCCTACACCTGAAGCAAACAGTTGGGAATCGTTGCTCAAGACGATGGTATTGGACTTGGTGTGCTTGCAGACTTTCGCTGCGAAGACCAAAGCATCCAACTCCTTCTCAGTCGGAGCGACTTTGGTTACTACTTTGAAATCTGCCTTGCTTTCGGTCGCCAGATCTTTGTCCTGCTCGATCACGCCATTGAGCAGGGTTTTGATCATCTTGGTGCCGGGCAAATCCATTTTTTGACGAAGGAGAATTCGGTTTTTCTTTCCTTTCAATACAGTCAAGGCCTCTTCGGTGAATTCCGGAGCAATCAAGACTTCGAAGAACAGGGAATTCATTTCCTCAGCTGCTTCTTTGTCCACGGTTTTATTGGTCACCAAAACACCGCCAAATGCCGAAGTCGTATCAGCGGCAAAAGCCTTCTTGTAAGCTTCTTTCACGGTGTCTGCCGTCGCACAGCCGCAGGCATTGGTGTGCTTCAAGATGGCGAATGCCGTTTGATCAGGGAATTCTGCTATTAGATTCACCGCAGCATCCACATCCACCAGGTTGTTGTAAGAGAGTTCTTTGCCGTTCAGTTGGTCAAAAAGATCTTCCAAGTTTCCGTAGAAATGAGCCGCCTGATGCGGGTTTTCTCCATAGCGAAGTGCCTTGGCTTTGCTTTCGGAGACTTTCAGTGCCGGGATGTTCTCAGCACGGTTGAAGTAATTGAAAATATGGGTATCGTAATTGGAAGATACTTGAAATGCCTGTGCCGCAAAGTATCGACGGTCTTCAATCGTGGTGCCTCCGTCTTGCGCTTCCAGTTTGGCTTCAAGTTCTCCGTACTGGTTTTTGGAAGCGATGATGATCACGTCCTTGAAGTTTTTGGCAGCGGCACGGATAAGGGAGATTCCACCGATGTCGATTTTTTCGATAATGTCGGCCTCAGATGCACCGGAAGCCACGGTTTCTTCAAACGGATACAAGTCCACAATCACCAAGTCGATTGCTGGAATATCGTATTCGGCAGCTTGGGCCACGTCGCCTTCATTTTCTCTGCGATACAAGATGCCCCCGAAGATTTTTGGGTGGAGGGTCTTCACTCTACCTCCGAAGATGGAAGGGTAGGAGGTCAATTCTTCAACAGGAATTACTTCTGCGCCTTGCTCTTCGATGAACTTCTGGGTGCCTCCAGTGGAGTAGATTTTCACTCCGTGTTTTTTCAGGAGGGCGATGATCGGTTCGAGGTTGTCTTTGTAATAGACTGAGATGAGGGCAGATTGTATTTTTTTGGTGGCCATTGGGGAATGGATTGGTTTGAACGCTTTGGAAAGCGCAAAGGTAGGAAAAATGAGCAAGCTGGAAACCTTTGGGGTTTTGGAAACCTCAAAGGTTTTGAAAAGTTGGTTGAATTTAATTTGAAGGGCAGATTCAGATCAAACTCATATCCCCTCTCCAAAAGTCAAGAGGTTGTGGTCCGGATCGAGGAGTGAAAATTCCTTCTGACCCCAGGGTTTGGTTTGAAGTGGGCCATTGGGATGGATAGCCACTCCTTTGTCCAAAAAGTCTTGGTAAACCAGCTCGATCTGACTCACCCGGATATATACCTGTCCGTAATTTTCCATGGGATTGAGCTCGGCAAACTCAAAGAAGTGAAGTTCAATGCCTTCTTTTCGAATTATTAAATAGCCGGGAAAGTCTGATTTGCCAAATTCCGAGAAACCCAGCTTATGGTAAAATTCCTTAGTGGCTGATTTGTCCCGCATGGGGAGCTTGGGGGCGATGGAGGTGAGCATGTTGATCGGAATTAAGGGGATTTTGGGTGTTCAAAAATTTTACTTTCTGGAAAGTAATGAGCGTCAGGGAAGTTTATATAGCTACCAACATCTAACCTCCAATCCTCCCTACATCCAAACTTCCTAACTCCCCAACAAACTTCCAATCACCTCTGGAAAATACCGATGCTCCAAGGCGTGTACTTTTTGAGCAATAGAGTCAGGCGTGTCTTCTGGGGTCACAGAAGTAGCCGCCTGAAAGATGATTTTTCCCTCATCGTAATGCTCATTGACCAAGTGAATGGTAATGCCGGTTTCCGTGTCTCCTGCAGCCTTCACCGCTTCATGCACATGATGCCCATACATTCCTTTTCCTCCATATTTCGGCAAAAGTGCCGGGTGAATATTGACCATTCGGTTGGGAAAAGCACGGATTAACTCTTCCGGTATTTTGAGTAGAAAACCTGCCAAAATCACCCAATCGATCTTTTCTTCCTGGAGCTTGGCCAAAAGGACTCCAGCATCCATTTCCTTGCGTGTGAAAGTGAAAGTTGGGACCCCGAATTTTTTGGCACGCTCCAGGACGAAGGCATCAGCTTTATTAGAAGCAATTAGCGCAATCTCTGCTTTGGCGGAACCCTGAAAATGGGCCATGATTTTTTCGGCATTGGAGCCGCTACCGGAGGCGAGGATGGCGAGTTTGATCATTTTTTAAGAGGCAAGAAGCTAGATGCAAGAGTCTAAACAAGTATCAAGACACAAGTATCAAGATTTTAGTGTCAAGGATCAAGAAGTAAGGATCAGGAGTTTTGAACCAAGATACTTGAGGCAAGAAGCCATAAACCAGATTTTAATGTCAAGACTTTGATAGGATATTACCAATTTCCCTTGGCTAAAGTCTTGTTTCTAAGGTCTTAAGTCTTGCTTCTTGGGTCTAGCGTCTTATGTCTCCAATCACCTACTCTTCCCCCTCCTTCAGATCATAGTTTACCATCCAGCCAATGCCGAATTGGTCTTCAAAACTACCAAAATAGGCTCCCCAGAAGGTTTTTTGGTACTCCATCTCGATTTTCCCTCCGGCTGACAGTCCCTTGAACAGTCGATCCCCTTCGGATTTAGAGTCTGCATTGATGGAGATGTAGTTGTGATTGCCTTTTTTCCAAACCTGTCCCATGCTGGGGCTGGTATCAGAGGCCATGATTTTGACTTCATTGCTGATTTTCAGGGAAATATGCATTACCCGTTTTTTTTCCTCTTCAGGGAGATTCATTCCCGGAGCTTCGCCAAAATAACTGATTCCGCCCTCGAATTCTCCACCGAGTACAGATTGATAAAAGGTCATGGCTTCTTCGGCTTTTCCGTCGAAGTTGAGGTAAGGATAAAGATTCATAGTGCTTATGGGGTTGGTTTATATTTTTTTGAATGAAATGAAATCAGGGGAGAAATCAATAAGGTGGGCAATAACCAAAGTGCCCACACGGGGAACCAATCCGGAAGTTCACGAAGATTGACCACCAAAAAAGCAGTAGAAGATGCGATAAAACCTCCACCCAGCCGCTGCAGGTGCTTTCTCAGGTAGGCTTTTTTGTCCAATTGTTGTCCTTTTGAATTTTTGAAATCCTGCATGACCATCAGCAGGCCAATGCTGGCAAATACAAGGTAAACAATCCCGAAATTATTTCCATTCAGAATACCTACAGTGCCTAGGTAACCTAAAGACAGTCCGGAGCAAACCATCCCAAGCTGAAGTAACCGGTCCAGTGGCTGATTGGCAATCGGATTTTTGGAGGAAATGGTTCTTGCTCCTGTGCCCACTAAATAGACCGTGAAAACGCCGACCATAAACAAGAAGGAGTTGGGGTGTAGGATGGCCATAATCAAGGAAGTGATACCGGCGAGAAGCATTCCCGGGATAAACATTTTGCCTAAAATGGCATGCGCTCTTGTGCCTTTTCTCAAGATAAAGATCAGAATCCCGCAAACAAGTCCGATTGTTCCACCTAAAATATGGAGTGCCAAAAGTATGTTGAAAAATATTTCGGTCATTTTGATAAGGAGTGGGTTGCTTTACGAAAGTAATATCTATCCACCCGAAATGCCAAAATACCTAATAACACCCCGATTCCGGATAGGACAAATCCCAAAACCAGACTCTGAAAGGAAAACCAAACCGCCACAAATTGCATGGCAAGTCCTACCAACCAAACCAAATGTCCAAGTTTGCTTTTACCTTTTGAGATGGCCGTGGTCGAATACATCATCGTCTCATTGAACAGGGGAAGGAAAAACGGACGATACTGCCAAAGCAACAAAAAATTAAGTCCAAGAAGAACACTCAGGACGTAAGGGGTGCCAGTCCACTTTTGGGAGATAGTCACCACCAAAATGTTGGCGATCATGGGTATGAGCATGATCCCCCCAAGCAACTTGAAGCGAGTGGTCAAAAGCATATATCCGATCACGATCTGAGATCCGGCGATGAATTGGGCGTAGAGTCCAAGATTGTATTCACTCAGCTGTTCGACCAGGGTGGGTGGTCCTATCCATCCGATAAACAAATGACCCGAAAAAAGTTTGACCATTCCCGCACTCCAAAATGTGAAGCCCAAAAATGCCGATAGTGTCTGATGAAAATTGTTGTTCATTTGGTTTACAAAAAGAAACAATTTTGGGATTAATTTGTCTTTTTTCCTTCAAAAAAGCAGGTTTAAAAACAAATCTCTGGTTTTTAACCCGCAAATGATTTAGTTTAATTTCCCTTTAGCAGGTTTATCACAATCCCGGGTATGAAGTCATCATATCTTTAGTTTTTTAACCAATTTATAACATGAGTATTTCTCATCAAGCTGATAAAAGGCCGGAAAGGACTCCGGGTTTTCCGGTGGAGCTTTTGCCCCAACGTGAATTTGATCAGCTGACCGAATTGGCGGCATTGATATGTCAAACACCCATCGCAATTATTACCCTTTTTGACGGCAAACGACTTTTTTTCAAGTCCAGTTTAGGATTGTCTTCAAGTGAGGTTTCGGCTACTGATAGTTTGTGTGCCAAAATTATTTCCAATCCGAATCAAAGGACTTTAGTCCCCGACCTTAGGGAGGATGAGCAGTTCAAATCACTGAGAGTGGTCACCGGGCAACCTTCGATTGTTTTTTACCTTGGTGTTCCTCTTACCGGAGAGGACGGTATTCTTTTGGGGACTCTTTGTGTGATGGATTATCAGCCTCGAACTTTGGAAAAAGCCCAATTGGAGGCAATAGATAAGCTGGCGATGCAGGTAGTCAGTTTGATAGAGCATACTCGAGACAAACTTCTGCTTCAATCGGCCAAGCAGGAGTTGGTGCGGGAGCACATGAGGCTTCAGAATATCATAGGAGCTACGGAGGTCGGTACTTGGGAATGGCAGGTTAAAACCGGAGACATGGTTTATTCTCCCAGTTGGGCCGAAATGCTTGGATATTCATTGGAAGAACTTGGGGCAATTTCCCGAAAGACCCGAAATTTTTTAATTCATCCAGATGATCTTGTTTCTTCTGAAAAAAAACTCAAAGAATACCTCACCGGGAATTCCAAAATCTACCAATGCGAAGTGCGGATGAAGCATAAGCAAGGGCAGTGGGTATGGGTGTTGGATCGCGGGCAAGTGATGTCCTGGGATGAGGAAGGCTTGCCTGAAGTGATGTTTGGTACCCATACGGACATTACTTTACAGGTTGCCGCAAAGGAACAATTGGCAGTTCGTGAAAAGAAATTCCGAACGCTGATTGAAAATTCGGATGATGCATTTGCGATTTTGGATCTGAATGGGAAACCCACCTACGTTTCCGCCTCTATTGGCAGAGTGCTGGGATATACCGAGCAGGAAGCTATGGAGCTTAATCTATTTGAGGTGATTCATCCTGAAGATAAGGAAAAAGTGGCCGAGCATTTTAAATCCGCACTCCAAAAACCTGGGATACCTGTCGCAGGGCATACCGGAAGGGTTCGGCATAAAGATGGCAGTTGGCGATGGCTTTCAGCAACTATTACCAGCATGCTGCATGATCCCGTGATCAATGGAATCATCGACAATTTCAAAGATGTTACCGAGGAAGTTCTCGCTGAGCAAAAACTCGTTCAGAGTGAGCGTAGGTTTAAGAAGTTGGTACTGGAAGGTGCCGATTTGGTGACGATCACGGATCTCCATGGAAATTATCATTATCTAAGTCCAAACTATAAAAATTACCTCGGGCCAGACTTCGAGTCATGTCTGGGAAGAAATGCGTTTGAATTTATTCATCCTGATGATGTGCCTAAGCTCTTAGACGAGTTTGGATTGCTTCTTCAGCAAAAACAGGTCATTTCCAGTCCTTTCAGGTATGCTCATCATCAGGAAGGTTGGAAATGGGTACGTTCGGTTGCTACCAATCTGCTTGATGACCCCGATATCAATGGAATAGTAGTCAATTCGGTAGATATCAGTGAAACACTCACCATCCAGAATCAGCTAAAAATTGCAAATGAGCGATTTGAATTAGTCCTGAGAGCAGGATCGGAAAGTATCTATGATTTCAATCCCAATACCAACGAAATATGGTTGAGTGATTCATTCCAGGAGGATTTGGGTATTGATATCAAAACTGAAAAGGAAAATTTTCAAACCATCTACGACAGCCTTCATCCGGAGGATAGAGATAGAGCTGTGGAGGAATTCCTGATTGCTTTGGCCGATCCTTCCAAGACCATTTGGGAGCGGGAATACCGCTTACGAAAAGGAGATGGAGAGTACGTGTATATTTTTGACCGATCCATTAGACTCACTGACTTGGAGGGGAGAACTGTGCGGGTCGTCGGAGCAATGAGGGATATTACCAAAGAGCATATTGCTCTGAAATTGGACGAATACGAAAAGGAGCTCATTGAAAACAGTCTCAATGAAGATGCCAAGGAGAAAGAAATATTCGCACACTACCTCCGAAGGCTTGAGTCGCTTTTTCCCAAAATGAAAGGCTCCATTGTCAAAATCATCGATGGCAAACTTTCCAATTTTGCCTCTCCCTCTTTGGATCCGGGGTTGATTTTCGCTATTCAGGGGCTACCGATTGGCATAGGTCAAGGTTCCTGTGGCACCGCTGCCTATCTCAATCGGAAAGTCCTGGTTCAAAATGTCTTTACCGATCCCTATTGGGAGAATTACAGGGAGCTTGCGAAGCAATTTAATATAGGGGCATGTTGGTCTTTTCCTATCCATAACTCAGAGGGGCAGGTGATTGCGACCATAGCCAACTATTTTCCGGAAGAAAAGAAGGCTTTTGGGATTGAATTGACTGTTTTGGAACGTGCGCATCGGTTTGTGGGGATTGTCATGGCCAAATTCAGCTATTTGGAAAAAATCCACAAAGACAATGAACGCTACGAAATCGTCAACAAATCTACCAATGAAGCCATTTTCGACTGGGATGTAAAGCAGGATAAGTTTACCTGGGGAGATAGTCTTCGTCGTGTTTTTGGGCATGATTTCAAGTCCAAGGCGTTTAAGTTGGAAAATTGGGTGGAGTTGACCCATCCTTCAGATCGTGGATTGAAAGACAAGGAGTGGGAAAAGTTTATGATTGATCCCAAACAAGACCGCTGGGAAAATCAATTTAGGCTGAGAAGGGCAAACGGAACCTACGCCTACGTGGAGGAACATGCGTATATGGTCAGGGATCATCGGGGCAACCCTCTCCGGATGGTGGGTGTACTAAGAGACCGGACAGAGCACTATACCACTCAAATCCGCAAAAAATCCGAAGAAAAAATCGCACAGCATTTCAGACAAGATCTCCCTACTGCTCAGGTCTTGCAGGCGGTACTGGACGAGCTTCGAGGAGTAGGTGGATGGGAGGCCGGAGAAATCTGGATTGTAAACAAAGAGACATCAGGGCTGGTGCTGGAAGCCACTTCCGGCAAGTGGGCGGAGGATGGGCTGTATCAGAAGGACCCGACGCCTATTGAAACCTTAAGCAGAAGGCAAGGGTTTCCGGGGAAAGTTTGGGAATCCCAGTCCTTGGTTTATTGGAATGATCTGGAAAATGAGGAGCATTTTTTCAGGAAAAAGTGGGCTTCCCGGTTTGGGCTTAAAGTGGGGGTGGGTCTGCCCTTTTTATATGGCGATCAAATCTTGGGTGTTTGCCTGATGTTTGGCAAAGATGAGATTCGCGAAAAAAGCTCCCGATTCACCATTCTGCAAGATTTGATTCCATTTGTGGGTGCAGAACTTCGCCGTAAACAGCAGGAAGAAGAATTACAGCTTTTTTTCAATTATTCTCCGGATATCCTGGCCATCGCTTCTCCTCGGGGATATTTTACCAAGGTGAACCCTGCTTTTTGCAAGCTTTTGGGCTACACCGAAGAGGAACTTACAACAGTGCCGTTTATCGAGTTTCTTCATCCCGATGATTTGGTCCAAACCACTAATGAATTTAATGAAACCTCCACCGGGGCTCGCCTTGCAAATAACTTTGTGAATCGGTATCGAACCAAATCAGGGGCTTACCGTCACATTTCCTGGAGTTCTTCGGATGTATTTGGGCCCAGCCAACAGGTATTTGCCTACGGTCGGGATGTGACCGAATTCAAAAAAATGGAAGAATTGCTTCAAAATGCCTCTCAGGTTTCCCGGGTAGGCGGTTGGGAGATAGATTTGATCCGAAATATCACGCATTGGTCCAGAGTCACCCGGGAGATCCATGAGCTGGATGAATTTTCTGTCAATGAACTGGATCAGGCGATTAATTTTTATCGGGAGGATTTCCGTGCGATGGTCGCAGAAAAAGTTGGTGCAGCGATAGAATGGGGAGAACCTTTTGATTTTGAGGCAGTCATAGTGACCGCCAAAGGTAATGAGCGATGGGTAAGAGCAATTGGGCATGCAGAGCGTGTTCAAGGAAAAACTCATCGGATTTTTGGATCCATACAGGATATTCATGCCAATAAGGTTATCGAAGAACGTCTGAGAGGGATTTCTGACAATGTGCCCGGGGCTATTTTTCAATACGTCCTAAAGCCTGATGGTACAGATGCCTTGATCTATGTCAGCAAGGGATCCCAGTTGATTTGGGGCTTGACTCCGGAGGAATGCATGGAAGACAGCTCAAAAATCTGGTCACAGGTCGCAGGAGGGGGGGATATGTCTGCCCTTCAGCAGAGTATTTTGGATTCAGCAGCTTCGCTCGAGAAATGGAATTTTGAGTGGAGAATCCTTGCCAAAGACGGTCAGATCCGATGGCATCATGGGATGGGGACGCCGGTACGAAAATCGGACGGCACCATCATCTGGGATTCTTTGGTCATGGATGTCACGGAGCGGAAGCATCTTGAGTTTCTTCTTGAGCAATCGGCCAAAATGGCCAAAATCGGCAGTTGGGAAATCGATGCCCGAACCGAACCCTTCTATCTCAGTTGGTCTAAAACTACCGCGGATATCATTGAAAGTGAGTTGGATGGGATTGTCCTTTCTGAGGCCATTCATGTGTATTCCAAGGATTCACAGGAGATTGTCAAGCAGGGGATGTACAACCTATTGACCAAAGGTGCTCCTTTTGATTTAGAACTTCTTTTGACGACCGGAAAAGGAAAACCTAAATGGGTGCGATGTCTTGGACAAGCGCAGCTTTTCGATGGGAAAGTGGTCAGAGCATTTGGTAGTTTTCAGGATATCCACGACCGCAAATTAGCAGAATTGGAGCTCAAGCGCCTGTTCTATGAAAGAGATTCGATTCTGGAAAGTATCGGTGACGGCTTTTTTGCTTTGGATAGAAATTGGACAGTGACCTATTGGAATCATCAAGCGGAACTGCTGCTTCATGTGCCTAAGGAGGTCATCATAGGTAAGGGGCTTTGGGAAGTTTTCAATCAAGAGGAGGATACCCTTTCTTATGCGATGTATCATCAGGCAATGGAAACGGGTGAGACTATTCATTTTGAGGAATTTTATGACAAGCTCGATACTTGGTTTTCCATCTCGGCATTTCCTTCTCCGTCTGGTTTGACGGTATATTTCAAAGATATCACCTCAGCCAAACTGGCTGAACAAATGATTCGGGAGTCCAATGAGCGGTTTGAAAAAGCGGCTCAAGCGACCAATGATGCGATTTGGGATTATCAAATCGAATCCAATCAGGTCTATTGGGGCAGGGGATTCCAATCCCTTTTTGGATATGATCTGGATTCCTTGGGGCAAACTTTTGAGGTGATGACGGAATTTATTCATCCTGAGGATCGGGAAAGCGTGATCGAAAAGCTGATTAATCACCAAAAGGACTCTTCCAAGCAAAGCTGGAACGATGAATATCGATTTAGAAAAGCAGATGGAGCCTATGCCTTTGTCATCAACAGAGCCACCTTCATTCGAAATGAAAAAGGAAGGCTAATCCGGATCATTGGGGCAATTACAGATTTGACAGAGCGAAAAAGACAGGAAGAATCCCTTAAAGTCCTCAATCAAAACCTGGAGATTCAAGCGAAAGAATTGGCTATTTCCAATGCTGAATTGGAGCAGTTTGCCTACGTAGCATCCCATGATTTGCAGGAACCGCTCCGGATGGTTTCGAGTTTTCTGAGCCAATTGGAGCGGAAATACCAAAAGCAACTCGATGATAAAGCCAAACAATACATCCGTTTCGCAGTGGATGGAGCGGTTCGCATGCGGCAAATCATTCTTGATTTGCTGGAGTTTTCCAGAATTGGAAAACATGAGGAGAATCTGGAATGGATTGATATTCCAGAAGTCATTCAGGAGGTGTCACAACTTCAGCGAAGTCTGATTGAAGAATCCCAAGGAGAAGTGGTTTATTCAGGATGCGATGGGTTTTTTGGCTATAAAACCCCCACCATTCAGCTGCTTCAAAATCTTATTGGGAATGGCCTGAAATACCATCGAAAAGGTATTTCTCCCAAAGTGGAGGTTTCCTGTGTGGATCAGGGTGAATCGTACTTGTTTACCGTCAAAGACAATGGGCTGGGGATCAAGGAAGAATATTTTCAGAAGATTTTCGTCATTTTTCAGCGGCTCCATGCCAAAGAGGAGTTTCAGGGTACCGGGATTGGCTTGGCCATAGTTAAAAAGATAGTGGATAATTTGGGCGGAAAGATCTGGCTTGAGTCAAAATTTGGCGAGGGTACAGTATTTTATTTTATCTTACCGAAAAAATTAAAATAATAGCCATGCATATTTTACTGGTTGAGGATAATGAAGGGGATATTTTTCTGTTGACAGAATTGCTGGGTGAGCGAAAATCTGTTGAAAAAGTAACCGTCGCGAAAAATGGTCAAGAGGGGCTTGATTATATTTTCAATACCCTGGCATCCGAGGATCGGCCCGATCTGGTTCTGTTGGATATTAATTTGCCGCTTAAAAATGGCCTTGAAGTGTTGAGGGAACTCAAAACCGGAGAGGTTACCCGAAAAATTCCCGTGATTATGTTGACTAGTTCCAGCTCTCCGGAAGATATTCATCATTCCTATTTTAACTACGCCAATCTCTTTTTGACCAAGCCTTCGGAGATGAATTCCCTGGAAGAGGCCATCGGAGCGATTGAGACATTTTGGATGAAAATGGTCCAGCTTCCCAGTTGAATATAGGATCTTGCACTTTTTATAGCCTTCTATTTATCTTTCTGTTCAAAAGCTAATGAACTATGTCTGCAAATGAATTAGGTATTGGGAGCCGTATTGGCCATCCCAAGTTTGGATCAGGGGTGATTGTGTCTGTGGATGCCCAATATTATAAGATCTACTTCTCCTCAAGTGAGGAGGTCAAAACCCTGGCGCGGGATTTTGATGGATATACCATCGAAGAGGCCAAGGTACCCGACTTTCCCATGCTTTCGATTAAGGATGTCGAAAAAGCGATCCGTGAAGCTCTCCAAGCTACCTCAGAAAGGGCACCCTTGGTTCCCTTGGGCGGCAAGTGGATGGGCGGCCGATTGGTCATTGAGCCTTATGACAAAAATCTGCAGGGCAAGGAGATTCCGGTCGAAACATTTTTTCATAAAATTGTAATGGTCAGGGAAAAACTTCGGGTTCTGGAACAAAACATCAATAATCACCCGAAACTTGACGATGAAGATCGGGTTGGGCTTCAGCAATACATCACAAGATGCTGCGGATCTTTGACCACCTTCAACGTGCTTTTTGCCTACAAAGAAGATCAGTTTAAAGGGAGTGGGAAGGATTGATGCTGACTCCTTTCAATTTTGGATTTTGATCAGGTCAAATTTTACCAACAATTTATCCAACGGTCTAAAGATCATTTGAATAACCTGTTTCGATGAAGCAGGTTTTTTATTTTAGAGCATGATTAGAATGTTGTCTACGCTCGCCATTTTATTTCTTGTGTTTGCCGCCTCATCCTCCCAGAAAGAGGGCCTAAAAGATCGTTTTGAACCGCATTTTTACCTTGGTACAGCGGTCAACTTGGCTCAGGTGACCGGCATGGAGCAGGGGGCTGATTCCTTGTTGACCCTTCATTTCAATTCGATCACGGCCGAGAACGGGTTGAAATGGGGACCCGTGCATCCTGAACCCACTACGTATAAGTTTGAATTCGGGGATGCTTTTGTAGCCATGGGAGAGCGGATGGGAGCCTTTATTGTCGGTCATACACTGGTATGGCATCAACAGACCCCGGCTTGGGTTTTCCAGGATGAAAAAGGAGGATTTCTCAATAGGCAGGGCTTGACTGAGCGGATGGAAGAGCATATCGAGACGGTGGTCGGTCGGTACAAAGGCAAAATAGATGGTTGGGATGTGGTCAATGAAGCTTTTGAGGATGATGGCACCTGGCGGAAAACCCATTGGTATAACCTAATAGGTCCCGACTTTATCAAAATAGCCTTTCAAAAAGCACATGAGGTTGACCCGGATGCATCACTCTATTATAATGACTACAACGTGTGGAAACCGGAAAAGCGAAAAGCCATCTTAGATATGGCAGTGGAGTTGAAAAAGCAGGGTGTCAGGATAGATGGTATCGGCATGCAAGGGCATTATCGATTGAATTTTCCCACGCTCGCTCAAATCGAACAGGCCATATTGGATATTCACCAAGCGGGATTTGAGGTTCACGTGACCGAATTGGATGTGGATGTGTTGCCCAGGCCATCCGACTCGGACGGAGCAGACCTGAATATCAATTTTGCTGAATCTGAGCAATGGAATCCATACCGGGCGGGACTTCCTCTTCTGATCCAACACGACTTAGTAAATCGCTATGCATCCTTGTTCAGGCTTTTTCAAAAGCATTCGGACAAAATCACCCGGGTGACTTTTTGGGGACTTCATGACGGAAGAAGTTGGTTGAATAATTGGCCGGTCAGGGGTAGAACCAATTATCCATTGCTTTTTGATCGGGATAAAAACCTAAAACCCGGATTCTTGGAGAATTTGGGAGACTAGCCGGTTATTTGGCCATTTTTTGATGTTTTAATGGCTATAGAGTGGGTTGAAATGCCGGGGATCAAGTTTATTCTGTGGTTTGGAATAACTCAAAATTATTGTTGGAAATTTTATTAATTCACGATTTTTTTGATTGTATTTCTTTTCTTTTTTAGCGCGATCCATACAAAATTTTGAAAATGTCAGTTTTTGGGCTGTGATCAATCATCCCATTAACTGATTTTCGTCAGCTAAAAAGCACCAATTCGTTCGGAGTTTAGCATCATCAAACCAAGTGAAAAAGATGATGAAAACTTCAGTCCCAAATCCCATAATTCTACTGGTTCTCCTGCTGTTTGCAGGTTCAATGACCGGTTTTTCCCAAACCAAATATGTGCTTGCCGCATCTCCTGAATTTAAGGTCGAGGGAGGGTCTACCCTACATGACTGGGCGATGGTTTCCAAATCCGGTACCGGTGAAGGACTGTTCCTGATCGAAAACGGTCAATTCAAATCGGTAAAAAGCCTGGCTGTTTCTCTACCTGCTGAGACCTTAAAGAGTGGAACCAAAGGCTTAGATACCAATGCATACAAGGCACTCAATACCGAGAAAAACAAAGAAATCAAGTTTGTGCTCAAGGAACTGACTGGCAGTGGGGCCTCCTATGTCGCCAAAGGAGACCTGACAATTGCAGGAGTGACCAAGCCAGTTAGCATTCCTGTAAAAATGACCTCGAGTGCAGGCAAATTCACCTTTGAAGGAAGCTTGGATACCAAGTTGACCCATTTCTCGGTGACACCTCCAACGGCTCTGATGGGTACTGTCAAAACTGAAGACAACATCAAGCTTTCTTTCAAATCAACATTTCAACCCAACATTTAAATCTAAAATACGATGAAAAAGTATCTATTTTCCGCCATCCTCGCCGCAGGAATTTCCGCCACCGGGTTGGCACAGGGGCTCCAACGAGACGTCCAATATTGGAGACCGTATGATCAAAGA
Organism: Algoriphagus aquaeductus; assembly: GCF_003253485.1. Taxonomy (GTDB): domain Bacteria; phylum Bacteroidota; class Bacteroidia; order Cytophagales; family Cyclobacteriaceae; genus Algoriphagus; species Algoriphagus aquaeductus. The sequence continues at coordinate 154,645 of NZ_QKTX01000003.1, forward strand.
GGCGTCAATATATTTGAAACCGGCAAGCTGGACACCGTGGCTTTCGAAGGAATCAAAGTGCGGGTAGGGGGTCACTTTACTCAGCAGCTTCAAAGCCTCAGCCATGAAAATAAAGCCACTCCGGTACTCAATGCTCAAGGAGTCAACCTCAATCAGCTCCTCGAAATCGGTACAGGGAGCAACCTGGCTACAGCCAACCTCAACATCGACGTAGAAGTGATGGATGGGGTGCGCTTGAATCTCGTCACCTATCTTTCTTCCAGACACCACCAAGAAACTTGGGTGAAAGGCGGTTACCTCCAATTTGACAAACTTCCATTCCTTGGGAATCCCGAGTGGTTCTCCAAATACCTGACTTTGAGAGTAGGTCACATGGAGATCAACTACGGTGATGCTCACTTCAGAAGAACAGACAACGGTAACGCGATGTACAACCCATTTGTGGGTAACTACATCATGGACGCCTTCACCACCGAGGTGGGCGGCGACTTGACCTTCCAAAACAACGGCTTCATTTTGATGGCAGGTGTGACCGGAGGCGAAATCCAAGGAGGTATTACCAGACCAAATGACCGTGAATTGTCTTGGATAGGTAAGGCAGGATATGACAAGCAGTTGTCCGATGACTTGAGAGTGAGAATTACCGGGTCCATATACACCACTTCAGGTTCTGCAAGAAATACCCTCTACGGGGGTGACCGGGCAGGTTCTCGATACTACATGGTGCTGGAAAATACCTTGGCCACTCCAACCGCTCAATTTACTTCCGGCAGAATCAATCCCGGTCAAACTGACAACATTACCGCAACAGTTCTGAACCCCTTCATCAAATTTAAAGGCTTGGAGTTCTTCGGTAATTTTGAAAAATCCAAAGGACGTGCAGCGAATGAAACCGTAGACAGAACTTGGAACCAACTGGGTGCTGATTTGGTCTACAGATTTGGCGCAGCTGACAAATTCTACCTTGCAGGCCGATACAACAAAGTAGAAGGTAAACTGGCAGGCAGTGGCTTGGATGTAAGTCTGGATCGTACCCAAATCGGCGGTGGCTGGTTTATCTCCAAAAACATCCTGGCCAAACTGGAATATGTAACCCAAAACTACAATGGATTTGCAGCTAACGATATCCGAAACGGCGGTAAATTCAACGGATTGATGATCGAAGGTGTCATAGGATTCTAATACTTCATACCATGCGTATCCTCCTCCTCATTGGCCTGATTCTTTTCTCTGCTGGATCCCAGGAGAGAAAAGAACTGGTCATCACCCAACAAAAAATCCAGGTAAGCGGATATACCTCCGTAGGCAAATTCAACTGTGATTTTTCGAAGGTGGGGTTGGCGGATACGCTTCGTTTCAATTCCGGTGAGGTGAAAAAAGGGCTTGAGTTTAAGATTCCGGTGAAGCACTTTTCCTGCGGTAATTTCTTACTCAACAATGATTTTCGATCCACTCTGAAAGCCGAAGATTTTCCTTTTGCCCATGTGCGTGTCGCAAATTTCAGAGAGAAATCAGGGAAAATTTTCTACCACTTGAGTTTGGACCTCGTCGGCAAAAAACTCGAATTTCCGGATTTGATGCTTGAAAGAAGCCCCAAAGGATTGAGCGGAAAGTTGATTCTCAATTTTGAACTGCTCAATCTCAGTCCACCGAGCAAGTTTGGGGGGCTGGTCAAGGTGGAAGATCAACTTGACTTGGAGATTCTCCTGGGATCTTAATGACAGAAAGCCTCCTGAAACTCGGGAGGCTTTCTCTTTATTATAAGGATAGTGGCGAATGGGAGGTTTATCTATACTTATCATTCAACCCTTTTCCTTCCAGAATCATCGGCGTGATTTTTTCGATTCGGCTGAGTTGAGTGGCCTCCCGCTTGGCAGTAAGCAGGTATTCAAGATATTCTTTTCGTTTGAAGGGAGTTAATTCCTCAAAGGCAGTCTTCAGAAGGCTGTCTTCATTCAGCTTGCTCTGGAAAAGGGCTGGGATTTCCAAATCAGGAGACTTCTCTGGCTTCCAGACCTTTCCTTCCTCTTCATTTCGAATCGCCTCAAGGATATATTCCAAAACCTTGGATTCGTCTATTTCATCAGCGGAATGAAATCTCCATTGTCTCATCGCCTTGGTCTTTCCTTCCTGTGCATTTTGAAGGACTTGGTAGGGATCAGACAGGAATACTCCATTGTAAAACCAAAGGACAAAGTGATTTTTGAAACCCATGCAGCTCACCACGTTTTTTCCTTTATGGGTATAGACTCTTTCTCCCCATTTGATGGTTTCCTCCAAACCGGTTTTTCGGATGATTTCTCTAAGGCGCGCTACTTCTGCGGGCCAGTTTTCTGAGCGATCCATAGTGTTGAGTTATTTTTTGAAGCCAAATGCCTCCACCATTTTATGGAAAATCTCCGTGTTTTCGTAAAATCCTGCGAATTTTTCCGAACCCGGACCATAAGCAAACACCGGAATCATCACCCCGGTATGGCTTCCTGTGGTGAATTTTCCTTCTACCATTCCCGTCTTGGTATCACCTTTATTTACCGAAAATCCGCCGGTTTCGTGGTCAGCCGTGATGATCACCAGGGTGTTTCCGTCCTTTTCAGCAAAGTCCAGTACTCTGCCGATGGCCTTGTCAAAATCGATCATTTCCTCGACGATGTATTGGGTGTTGTTGCCATGACCTCCCCAATCGATCTGAGAGCCTTCGATCATCAGAAACATTCCTTTTTTATTGGTTTGGAGCAGTTGAAGGCCTACTTCGGTAGACTTGACAAGTTCGTCACCTCGCCCTTCCGACACCCGTGCTTGTTGCTCTTCGGCCAGGAAAGCCGCAAGTTTTCCGTTTTTGACCTGCTGCACCTCTTCGATGGAGTTGGCAATTTGATAATTTCTGGATCGGAGTGAATCGATGAGATTGAGCCCGTCTTTGCGGTTGGCGAAAAACTTTCTGCCTCCTCCGATAAACACATCAATATCAGTAGCCAAGAAATCTTTGGCAATGTCTTCGTCCAGAGACCGGGAAGGCTGATGGGAAATAAAGCTTGCCGGAGTAGCATGTGTGATCGAGCAGGTAGCGATCAGTCCGGTAGACAGTCCGTTTTCCTCCGCGATTTCCAAAATGGTCGGGACTGGATTTCCTGCGGCATCGACGCCGATGGCTCCATTGTAGGTTTTTACCCCACAGGAAAAAGCGGTAGCGCCGGCAGCTGAGTCTACGACAAAGGAATTGCTCGCCTGATTTTTATGAAAGCCGACCACGGGCATTCGTTCCAGGTTGAGTTGGCCAAAATTTCCGGTCATGCCGGCATAAATCTGGGAAACACCCATGCCGTCTCCGACCATGAGAATGATGTTTTTTGGGTTTTTGGCTTTTTTCTGAGCCCAAGCTGGACTGACAGCAAGAGATAGGGCCAAGATGAAAATGATTTTTTTCTTCATGTCAATTACTGGGGTTTTGAGGGGCAAATTAGCGGTAGCGAAAGGAAACTGATCTACCGTCGGACAAGCTTAATCAATCCTTGATCTTGGATTAATCTCCTGCTATTTTACTTGAATTCGATGAAAACGGGCCACCGTTTATAAAAAGTGTCAAAGTTGAGAAGATGGTGTCATGAGGAAAATGGCTAGATGATTGAAACAAGAGATTAGAACCAAGGTAAAAGAGTGGGTCCAAATGAATAGGTTAGCCGAACTCCCCTTTAATTTCTCTCTATGCCCAAGGGTAGAGAAGTTTGTCAAAGGGGCAGGGGAGTTTTTTCGAAAAGCCGAGTAGTCCGAGACAGGAAAAAAGATGATGGAAACAAGATTTTTACAACAGGGAAAAGTTTGTGAAAATCCTTGGTGCTGAAAAAAAAAGTCAACCCGCCGGGTTGACTTTTGCATGGGGTTTTTCCGAAAGGGTGATTTATTCTTCCCCATCCTCCTCTTCGGCCACGATGTCCATCATGGTTTCTGCCCATTCCACGAGTTGTTGACGTTGAGCATCACTCAGTCTGGCTTCCGTGTGGATAAGAGTATAGATTTTCATCGGCATTTCGCCCTCTTTGACTTCGATGACAAGGTCATCCAGTTTTTTGAGCTTTTCCATCATGTCATATTCCTGCCAGGTAGAAAAGTTAAGCTCCTCCCGGCCTTCTCGGGTGTCTTTGCCCACCAACCAGGACACGGGAGCCACCTGGGAATACCAAGGGTACTTCGTTTCATTGCTGTGGCAGTCGTAGCAGGCGGTTTTGAGCAAATTGGCCACTTCGCCATCCACGACTCCCGATCCGATCAGGTCAGCCGGATTGTTGCTTTCTACTGCCGGAAGTTCGTGCGGTACAAGTTGGATGGCTAAACCGACCACAACAATTCCTCCAACCAAGTATTGCCAGGTTTTCATTCTTTTTTCTTTTTACCGGTGCTCCATTGCATCAGCGTAGCCACTTCCTCTGTGGTCAGTTTTTTGTCAGGATTGGACTCCAGAAATCGTGCAGGAGGCATGGAGCCTTCTTCCAGTGCTTCGGTGATTTTGCCCATGGTGGCAAGGGATTTGGCTTTTTTGGCGGCCTCCAATGCGTCCCAATCCAGTTTGGCTTTGCCTTTTTCATTTTTGGAATCGGCATTGTGGCAGCCGTAGCATTTTTGCTGAACGATGGCTTTGACATCGGTCGGTAGTGCCGGGGCCTCAGGGTGCAGGGCCAGTAATGTGTCGGCTTCAGGCTTTGGGTTGGCCTGAAGAAAAAGCAGTCCGAGCAAGGCGGCTGCCGGTAGGATGCTGAGTTTTTTCATCGATTTGCTGGGTTTTAGGATGAAGTGTTTTGAATTTAAGTATTTTATAAAATAATAGTGTGAGCAAAGACAGGTAATTATACTCTTATTTTGGATAGTTGGTTTTTGACGGAATAAATACTGGTAGAGAAATAGACGACAGGCTGTTTTTATGAGATCAACGTTCTGTTTTTATCGACAAAGAGTTTGTTGGAGAGGATGAAATAATCGACTCTTTAATTGCTGTCCTGCCAGTTGACAAGTTTTCCTTTGATGTAGAGGTTGGATACTTCGACAGCGCTCAGCACAGGCGACCGATGACCGAAGAGGAGCGAATCATGGCGATTACTCAGACTTCTGACCTCTAATTTGGGCTACAGCTAAAGTTCCTTTTAGGCATCTAATCAGGTAATTGAAACTTAAAAACGAAACAGCCGCTTAGTCTGAGGAGTTATGTGGAGTATGAATCTAAAAAAATACCATGTCCTGGCCTTGGTTTCCCTGTGGATGGGATCAATCGGAGAAAGCTTTGCGCAACAGCCAGCTAAAAATCCAGGATACACCAATAAAAATCCCAGTTACGATGGCATCGGCAAGGTCTATATGGGAAGGGAAATTTCCTTTGTGATGGGATTTGAGGGAATGGCTTGGTTGGAGCGAAGGAGCCGGGAACAGGAGGAAAGCGTGTCTTTGGCCATCAAAAATCTGCCGGTGAGCGAATCCAGCGTGGTGGCAGATATCGGTGCGGGTTCGGGTTATTATACATTCAAAATCGCCCCAAAAGTGCCCAAAGGAAAAGTCTATGCGGTAGAGATCCAAGAAAAGGCGATCAATTACCTCAAGGAAAAATCCCAAGAGCTCGGCATTTCCAACGTAGTTCCTGTGATGGGATCAGAGAAAAGTCCTAATCTGCCGACTGCATCGGTGGATTTGGCCATCATGGTGGATGTGTATCATGAGCTGGAGTATCCGGTCGAAATGCTGGCATCGATCCGACAATCGCTAAAGCCTGGAGGTAAATTGCTGTTGATTGAATACAGAGGGGAAGATCCGGAGGTGGCGATCAAACCCCTACACAAAATGACCGTGAAGCAAGCAGAAAAAGAACTCACGGCTAATGGGTTTAAGCTGGTTCAAAATGGGCAGTTTATGAAAATTCAGCACTTTTTGGTGTTTGAGAAAGTGGGCGAATAGGGAATTGACCACCTTATCGTGTGCCTGAATTTTCGAAGCCAGCCAGTTGAAGAATTGACATCAAGGAAATTTGAGAAACCTGTATCAACCGATTTCTTTTTTGGGAAGGGTGAAATAAAAGGTGCTCCCCTTTCCTTCTTCAGAGGTAGCTCCGATGATCCCTCCATGGAGTTCAACAATCCGCTTGCAAGCCGAAAGCCCGATGCCAGTTCCAGCTATCGTGGAATGGGAGTGCAATCGTTTCATAAATTCAAATAATTGAGGGGCTAAACTCTGGTTAAATCCCATTCCGTTGTCTTTGACAAAAAAACAGAACTCCTGCTCCCGTTCTTCAAACTCCACCAAAATTCTGGGAGCGCTTTCCGAACGGTATTTGAGAGAATTTCCAATGAGATTCTGAAACAGCCGAATCAGTTGATTTTTGTCTCCTACCACCAAAGGGAGCTCGGGAATGATCACGGTAGCCTGATGAAGATGGATTTGCTCTTCGAGAATCTCCAAGGTAATATCACAAACTTCATTGAGTGAGACTTGGAGCATTTCGGGTTCTTTTCCGTCAATTTTGGCGTATTCCAAGAGGTCCCGAATCATCAGTTTCATTCGATCAGTGTTGTTTTTGATTACCGAGAAATACTTGGCTGCTTTCGCGTCGTGCTTCAGCATGCCCTTTTTTTCCAGTAATCCAATCAGACCGGAAATGGTACTAAGAGGTGCCTGCAAATCATGCGATGCGGTATAGGCAAATTCTTCCAACTCCTGATTGATTTGCTGAAGACGCTGAACCATCTGCTCTGCCTTTTTCTGGGCTTTCATCAGTTCCAATTCATAATGCTTCCGCTGGGAGATGTCAAGTACAGAGAGTCTGAAAACCGGTTGACTCATCGCGTGCTTTTTTACCTTTTTGGCGTTGATCAGCGTGGGCAATTTGGTACCGTCTTTTTTCTTAAACTCGATATTGATCTCCGCTATTTCTCCCCGCAATTGAAGAATGGGCATGATGTGGGTTTCCAGGTAAATCCGCCCTCCGATGCTCAGCAGAGACGAGAAGGATTTTTGACCAAGGATTTCCATTCGGTTATATCCCATCCAATCCAAAAAGGTATTGTTGATGTTAAGGATTTTCCCGTTTCCATACATGGTCAGGTAACCGAAGGGGGCGTCTTGGTAGAGTTCTTCTGCGTCTTCTATGTAAATGGGTTCTGTCAAGCGTAGAGGTAATTTTTGATGCTGGAGATGACTAATTCCGGCGCAGTGAGGTGGGGGCAATGACCTGAAGTGTTCAACTGGACAAAGCTGCTGTTTCGGATGTTTTTATGTACAAATTGACCCACCTCCACCGGGGCAATGACATCGGGATGGCATTGAATTATCAGCGAATCGGTTCTGACTTTTGCCAAATCTGCCCGATTATCCCCTCCAAAGGTGACTTTTGCAAAGTGTTTTGCGATTTCGGGATTCATGGTGCAGAAACTCCGGTTCAATTCTTCTGAAAACTCAGGCTTTTCGGGATTGCCGATAATAACCGGTGTAATGTAGCTCGACCAGCCCAGGTAATTGCTTTCCAGAGTTGTTATGAGTTCCTCGATGTCTTTGGGGTCAAATCCTCCAAAGTAGTCCTGATCGTTGATGTAGCAGGGCGAAGGTCCAATCAAAATCAATTTGTCAAATAATTCAGGCCGGGCTGCGGCTGCAAGTACTGCGATCATACAGCTCACCGAGTGCGCCACCGCGATCACATCCTGCAGTTGGAGTTCTTCACATACTTCAATAAGATCCTGGGCGTAACCCGTAAGCGAATTGTATTTTTCAAAATCATAGGCAGCATGGTCTGAGTGGCCGGAACCAACATGGTCCATTAAAACAATGCGGTGAGTGTCCTCAAAGGCAGGAGTGACAAATCTCCACATGTTTTGGTCACACCCAAATCCGTGGGCAAAGATCATGGGCTGCTGTCCTTTGCCGAATAGGTTGATGTTATTCCTTTTTTGTGCGTTTTTCTCCATGCTATCCAGGTATTTGGGCAAATGAGTGCTCGTTTTCAACGAGCGAAAATCAGGTTCAGTATTGGGATTTTATTTCAAAATGTGAAATGTGAATCCTTTTTCCAAGTCCTAAATTCCTTCTTTAATCTGCTCAAATGCACTTTTTGTATCCTTAGGATCTTTCAGATTTAGGATAATTGTTTCTTGGTTGTTGGTCATAATCAGAAGAAAAGGCGGTTGGGAAGCGTTAACCAAAAGTCTGCTTTTCCCATACCCCTCCAGATTGAAAAATCCTTTTTTTACTCCAAGTGCGCTTAATCCGTTGGTTCTGGATTTGATTGGAGGGAGTCTATCGATCAAGGATACACTTGCGATCTCGGATAGCTTCAGCTTTATTCCATACCTTCCGGAAAATGTTAATGTATCTTCCATTAGGCTTACTTTGCCGGGTATCATGCCATAGCCAACGATTCCAAAGGCGATTATGACTATAGCGATAGTGAATAGCTTTTTCATGACTCAAAGGAGCAATTCTCAACGAAGGAAAATTGCTTTCTTTTAGAAATGTAGGGGTTTTAGGCAGAAAGAGATTGCTCATCATTATGGATAAGCAATCCTTTGTAAATCAATGGTATTAATTTTTACCAGCCAGAAACTGATTCACGTCCAACCAATGCAAAAAGGCATCAAACCATCGGTTGCTGGTGCGGTTGGGGTTGCCGAGCCCGAAGCCATGACCTCCGTTTTGGTAGAGGTGAAATTCAACCGGTCGACCCGCCTTGTACCAAGATTCGATGATGCCGGATTGGCCGTTGTAAAGGAAGTCATCTGTGGCAATCACATTAAACATCGGAGGGGCATCTGCAGGCACTTCTACCGGACCCATGCCGCCGTAGATCGGGCCAATAAAGGCCAGTTTCATCGTTTTGGAATTCAGTGTGGCGTGCATAGTCAGTCCTGCCCCGGCCGAAAAGCCGATCATTCCTATTCGGTTGATGTCTACTCCCCACTCTTTGGCTCGGTTGACTATCATGGCATAAGCAGCTTCCGCATCTTCGAGCTGATTGGAGAGGTCGCGCTGTGGAGGTCGGGGGGCTGGGGTAGACGATGCTGAAGCGCCGGAAGCAGGCGGGGCTGGCGCGGCAGGGCGAGGCCGGTTCATCCAAGCAGAAAAGTCCTCGAGTGAGGGTGGTGTAGGATTCAATCGGTATTTCAACACAAAAGCAGCGATTCCCTGCTTGGCGAGTGCTTCGGCCACTTCCCAGCCTTCATTGCCCATGGACAGCCAGCTGAATCCGCCTCCCGGTGCCACGATCACGGCGGTGCCGTTGGCTTTTCCGGGTTCGGGAAGGAAAGGAGTCAAAGTCGCCGTGGAGATATTTCGCGCCATAGGATCACCCCATTGGCGAAACCAGGTTTCGGGTGCAGGTTGATTTTCCACTCCGCCGGTGCCGAGAAGGATGGCGTTGGGTTCTGCGGGATTTTCGAGCGGGTAGATGGTGCCATCTTGGGCAAAAACTTGGCCGGAAATTACCAGCATCAAGGCGATAAAGCCTGATTTGATCAGTTTGTTCATGGGTTGAGGTTTTTTGGGTTTGAAAGGAGTAAGATATTGGTTTTCTGGGGGAAAATCAGGTTAAATTATTTGAGCTTAATTCAGATTTGGTTTTAATACAGCATGCCAAACAGCCAAAGTGGGATTCTTTTATCATTTCCTCCTGCTATATCTAAGGCCAAGTAGGAATTGGGAACTCCACGGATTTGCTCGCTGGTTTTGGAAGGTCCTCCAATCTCAAAAACGAAGGTGTCGTCTACCATGAAATCTCCAAATTTGGAGGAGGTCACTGCATGCACAGCATTTACCTGATTAAAGAAGAAAGTTTCTCTGATATTGCCCAAATTGGCCATGGTGGGCGAGAAAAGATGGATGAAATTGGGGTTGTGGAGGTAAATTTTTTCCGGTTTCTGCAAATAGCTGATCCCAGAAGTAGATGACCTGAGTAAGAGCAAAATCTGGGCTTTTTCCAAAATATCCAGAAGCCTGAGTACCGTGTTTCTAGGGGTTTCTAGCTTTTCAGCCAGCTTATTGATGTTTGGTGTGAAGGGTACGGATTCACTCAGTACGAATAAGAGTTTTTTTAAAGTCTTGGTTGTGGCGTGCTGTAACTGTTCGTAAGGTGTAATATCCGAGTCGATGACCAAGTGAATAGTTTCCTGGAGCTTTTGGAAGTAGGTTTTGTTTGCTTCTAAAAAGAACGGGAAATAGCCAGATTTGAGATAGTTCTGAAAATCAGATTCAAAGTCAAATTTGTCAAGCAGATCAGGGGTGATCAGATGATGGTGGGTTAGGATTTCCTGTAATGGGAGGCTTTTTAGCACCAGATTTTTCTTAAAACTCAGATACTCACGAAAGGATAATCCGTGCAAATGATAGACGGACGCCCTTCTTGACAAGTCGGCATTTCCTTGGCTGATATCCAAAATAGAAGACCCTGTGGCTACTACTCTGATGTCTTCATAGTCATCATACAGCTGCTTGAGATCCTTTGACCACATCTCATACCGATGTACCTCATCCAGTAAAAACAAGCGATAACCCATTCCATAAAGCTCTGCTACCGTCTCTACCAACCGGTGGGTCTCAAAATAGAAATCATCCAAACTCATGTAAATACCCTGCTCAGATGAGGCAAGTAGCTGCTGTAGCAAAATAGTCGTTTTGCCCGCGCCTCGATACCCAAGCAGTAGAATCAACCGCTGTTGCCAGTCAATCTGCTCGTAGAGATATCGTTTCTTCTTACTTTGAACTTGTTTGGATTTGCGTGCGGACTTCTCGATCAAGTATTCCATAAATTGGTTTTTTCAAAAAGCAAAAACCAAAAATAGTTTTTACATAAAGCAAAAATACAAAATGCTTTTTGTAAAAAGCAAAAAGAGGTTCTTCATGAAGATAAACTTTTTCGAAGGCGGCTTTTTGAGCTTAAACAGGTAGTTTTTGAATTTCCTTCCTAAAGTGAATCCAGAGGAATCCGTACTCTGAATTGATGCACTTTTCCGGGAAGGAAGGAACTGCAATCATAAGGAGAGCAATCTTGCCCGTTGGCAAATTCAAAGGTGCCGCTGGCTACCTCTTTCAAAACGTTTATGGTGAAACGGGAATACTGTTCATTGTAAGGCGCCACGAGACGAAATTTTCCCTGGCTATCTGATACTAGGGTGTCTTCTCTGTATAGGGCTGGAATGGTAAGAAACGAAGCCTTTTCATAAACACTGACTAATACCGTAACCCCTGGAATTTTCAAACCGGTTTTTGTATCCACTACCTCTCCGGAAAGTACCGTCGGATCCTCCGAGACACAACTCTGAATCAATAATATACAGGACAGGAGTAAGGCTTTTTTTAGTAAACCAATGCTTTGTTGCTTTCTCAACAGTTCCGAATAGCTGGTTAAAAATTGGGTTGTAATACAAAAGGTGAATTTGCAATGGTACATCTTAAAAATCATGCTATTTAGAAAAATATCGAAGCGAATTCTTTGCTATCCTTCAACCAGTATGAATTTCGCTTTATGCTTGTTTAATAACTCTACAAACTCTTTGAAGTCTTGGCTGAACATCTTTGTTGAGGCTAAAAAATTGCTGTCGAAGGAGTTCTACAGCTTCCAGGCGTTCGATAGGACTTTTGGTAGACCAAAAGGCAAAGTCAGAGGCGGTATCTTTTAAAGTAGTAATCTTTAGTACCTTTTCCATGACATGAATATACGTCTTTTTGGTGATGAAGAGGCCTTTAGAATCATGAATGTACATGATTACCACCGCAGATAATGCGGTAAAAATGACTCTTTTTCACCGCAAAACAAGTTGTTGATTCTTAAAATTTGGGGACTGAATTTAATTTGTAGGTATTTTCCCACGATTTATACCCCTACAGCTGAATGGGATCGTTTGGATCGAAAGGCACAGTTTCAGGCTCAGTCTGCGGATGAGGGGGGGCAAATGTGTGAAACCGATTACTGTTCCAAGCAGGCCATGGCATTTCTGAATAAATTCAGTTTAGAAATTCTGGTTGCCTTAAATGGAAAGACAGAGGAGAGGCTGTTTATTCTGATAGAACTTAAAAGATTGGTTTTAAAATACAGGAATGATTCCTCGTTGAGGTCATAAATCAAGGTATAAGTCGTCGTATTGGAGGTGGATAATGGGATATACTCAGAGCCTCCTGTGACTTGGGTTTTGGACACGGGGCTTTTAATCTCCGAAGGAGTCATTTGGACAATAATTTTTCCAGCTGAGCTGTCAAAGCTAAATTCATGAACTTCCGTAGGATTAATTTGGTGGTTTGATGTTCCAGTGAAAACCAGGCTTACATAAAGTTTTTTTTCATCTCCTACTGATGAAGAAGATATCCAAAAACCATCGGCTACTCGAATAGGCTTGGTTTTCATGAGGGTTCCACGGCCAAAATCATCCTCTTCAATATAAACATGGGAAGAACAAATAGTGGTGAAACTATTGCTCTTCTCTTTGGACTGGAGGGTTTCGAAAAATTGGAGCAAAATTACCGAAAGAATAAGAATGTAAATGTTCATAATAGAAGTCGATAAAGCTATTGAGAAATGTCTACGGTGAAGGAGAGGATCAGGATGCGACTATTTTAGAATAAACACTTTTCGCTCATCCTAAATCCAGAAGTTGAAACCTCTGGATTTAGGATGGGGCGTCCCGAAAGGAGAAATATGAGCCAATGCCGTAGGCATGACCGATTACCTAGCCAGACATGGTTGGTGAGCGGCGGTTGGTGAGGGAAGTCGAACCAAGTCGAACTATTAAAGGCTGGTATAATGGAATAAGCATCAGTTTTCCAAAAATGCCCTTAGGAATGACCGATATTTCCAAAAGAAGAAAGTCAGGAAACCGTAAAAATAAGGATGGAATTTCCAGCGAATTGCAAATTCGATTCGATAGGAGAGCGTAGTTGCAAACTCGCCCAGGCCAGCGTTAAACTACGCCTAGGCAGGGGTACTAACTTTTGTTTCAAATCATTGGGACTACGCCTAGGCTGGCTTTAAACTTCGACTAAGGAAGCGATCCCTCCAATACTGGATCAGCCTAAACACTCAGTATTCCCCAGATTGTCAAAAGGATTAATGTCGTGCAAAAAAGCAGGACTCCTATCCAGATCGGAATGTGGATTTTACTTTTCCAGTTTTTCCTGAAAGAGGGAAAGAAAAAAGCAAAAGCGATAAAGGGAACAGAAAAAAGAATGGCTCCAATGGTATTTTGGAAGATACTACCAAGGGTTTGGAGTGAAAGAAAAACAGCCTTTTCCCCCTGGATGGAATAATTCGAGGCAAGTACCCAACCCAAGTATTCGATGATGCAGGAGAGAATGAGGGTGATCATTCCTATCCAGATAAGTTTTGAATTTTGTTTCATCTGCGACTAGTTGATAATTACCACTTAGAATGTCAAAAAAGTGAACTTCGTTGGGAATTGCAAATAGCGATTAGTCAACTGATGAATAACCGGACGGAGGTAAGCTTCTGATGCTCTTTTAATGACCTTAGACATCTCTTATTCCGTCGAGATAAGTGTAGATTCAATCGAACTTTTTAACAATAAACCCCACCGAGGAGGCCAGCTTGCAGGGTGGGCAAACTCCGCTCAGTCCAGCGTAAAACTACGCTAGGAGGAACTGGGGAAAGGGTAGGAAGACCAATTGCATCCCGATAGCTCTCGGGATGCTTAGAATACTAGGGTCGAATAGCTCCCGCACAGCTGTCGGGTTCGACTCAGCCCCAAACTGAACTTTAGAGATGCTGTATAGAATCTACGCTCAGATGGGGGTGCTGTTGTTGTTTCTAAAGATGGAATCAATTGCATGATCCAAGCGCTGTTTGTCCGGCCATGTTTGCGCCTGCAAATGAATGGCATATAAAAAAGTAAACAGACTCAGAATTAATTTCCGATTCATAATTCCCTGTTCATTAACCTAATCACTTTACCTGCTCAATAATCATGTCTTTCCCATTGATATGAATGGTATACATAGTTCCTAGCCGGATTTCTCTTTTTGCAGTTGGTTCGGAAAGCTCAATTTCAATTCTAGTGTATTTGGGCACGACATTGAATTCGGTAACCGTGTAATGGACATCCGGATTGAATTCATGCATAAAATGATCGGTGTGAAAGGTGTACCCCATGGCATACAAGGCAGATTCCAATTCAGCAAACTCTTGCTTGGTGACTTGGACATGAAGGGCTTTGATTTTCTGGAACAGTTTTTCTTGTGAGGTGGTATCCCAAGAGTGCATGAATTCCTGCATGGACACTCCATTGGTAATTATAGAATCAGAAAATCCCCAGTTTTTAAACCCTTGGACTGAATAAGACATGAGAATGGGTGTAAAATTTGGTTCGGCAGGTTTGGATGGATCCTTTTTTCGGTAAGGGAGAACTTCACCCGTCAAGAAATCACCCCCTTCAAAATTTTTTGTACTTAGTGAATCTTTGAAATAATGCTTCCAAGCTAAAAGAAGCGAATCATGTTTTTCAGGTTTTCTTGTCTGAAAAATCATCACCCCACTTCCCGCTTTATTTTCCCAATATTCCTTGGCCAGACTGATATGTAAAAAGGCCTCACTACCCAATAGGTACAAATCATAGCTGGGCTTGGAATACATCGTAGTATCCTGGAAGAAAACCGAGAATTCCTTGGTGAGAAAACTATCGCTCACAATTGCATAAAAAGCCTCAGAATCAAGCACCAAGTCCACATGTCCTAGATCCGAAACCGGAGCAACTACGTCTGAAGTTCTTTTCTGAGGAGAGCAATTGCAAAAAATAATTGCCATTAGAATTATAATATTTTGTTTCATTCCTGATCAGTTAAGAATTATACAGTTTAGTCTTTACCCTTTTTTAACTTGTTGAATGCTTTAACCCTTTCAAGTTTTCTATTTATTCACCCAATGATGATGAACATAGGGGTGGTTTTCTGACAAAGAGTCCCCGTTCGGAACTTTGTAATAGTCTTTGGAATCACATATTCAATGTTTGCATAGCCCTTTCAAACCTGCTTAATCCTGGATAAACAGGATGGAAGTAGTCCAATATGGATTCAGAATCCAAAGAGTTATCTTTCTGAGCCCGACTCACCGCCTAAAAGGTATTTTTCAAAAAAAGGCAGCAGCTCGTTGTAAATCCTTCCTTCAAACCCATCAAGCATATTCCCATGGTCTCCCATGTATTCCTCAGCAAAGTGGTTGATGCCATAGGCTTCCAATTTTTTACTGAACTGTAGACTTGTGAAGGGAATATGGGAAAATTCCTCATTGCGGCCCCAATCCATTTTCAAAGCGGTGAGACTTCGCAGCTGAGGAAGATAGTAATCAATCATGTGGTGGGGAAACTGGGCTTCCCATTTGCTCACGATCTCAGTATGGAACACTGCACTATCTCCAATATAGGTAACCGGTAAATCGGCCAAAAGCGTTTTGTTGGATCCATTGGGTGAATAAACCCTGGCCATGGCAGTTAACACAGCTGCATAAAAAGAATTGAAATCAGCAGGTCTGTCAGATTCAATCAGCGGCTCAACGATTGCCTTTTCGTTGTTTAGTTCAATGACTCGTTTGAAGCCGGAACTGGAAAGCGAAAAATCATTGTGCCAATCGAGCACTGCAGGGCTTAGTGCATAGACTGCACTGAAGGTGTCTGCATACTGCATCCCCAACTTCAACGCTCCATTGCCTCCCATCGAATGCCCACAAAGCCCCCTGCTTTTCCTGTCGGGAATTGTCCGGTAATTTTTATCTATGAACTGGACCACATCTTTTGCAATGTAATCTGCCCAATCGCCGGATACAGCCGAATTAGTATAAAAGCTCCCCAACAGTTTGGTCATACTGTTTGGTGCCACCACAATCATCGGGCGCATCCTACCAGTTTTGATTGCCTCGTCGAGCAACCTTTTGAAGTCGATCCAAACATGCATCATTAAACTGTCAGTTCCACCATACCCATGAAGTACATACACAACCGGATAGCGTTTGGTGCCTTGATCGTAATCAGGAGGAAGGTAGACGGTCACTTGCCTTAATGGATCTTCTCCCGCTTGGTTCATTTGCAGAGAAGCAGCCAAAAACTCTTTTCTCTCCATTCTTCCCTGAGCAAGGGAGATCAAGGAAAACCCAAAAAACAAAAACCCAATTAAAATCTTTTTCATTAGCTCTAATTTATTGATTTTAAATGGAATAACTCAATTATCTAAGTTTTCCCTGAATTGAACACTCGCTCGGTGTAGTCAAATCGCAGCATAGACTGGGTTAAGTTGGAAATCTCACTCAGATATCCTTGCAATTAGCTTCTCATCTCACCTCATCCCCTCCAAATAACTCACCAAATCCACCAGTTCCTGTTCGGTCAGTGGAAAGGCAGGCATCAGGGATTCGGAAAGTTGGGTGATGGAGGCGATGTCGGCGAGCTTGTAGATGGTTTGATCACTGCTGCCGACGAGCTTTACGATCAAGTCGTTTTCGGTCTTGGAGTTGACGATGCAGCAGATTTCCTTGCCGTCTTTGAATTTGACCAGTTGGGTTTCGTATCCGAAGCCCATGCCTTCGGAGGGATTGATGATGGCATTGATGAGTCCTTCCCTGCTGAGTTTGCCTCCGATTTGGGAAAGAGCAGGGCCGAAGTCCACGCCTTCATTTCCGATCTTATGACAGGCCACGCAGTAGGTGGAAGCCAGAGTTTTTCCCTTTTCCACTTCCCCTTTGGCAGAGAGCATTTTGACCAAGTCATAGCCTTGGGCGATGCTATCCCCGTATTTTTCCAGGGCAAGCACACGGATATTTCCATTCCAGCTGCTCATCAGGATCTTCTGTGCGATAGGGAGCAGTTCTGCAGGAATCTGATCTGATTTAGCCAGTTCCCAAAGCACAGCCTCGGACTGATAGCCTTTGGCTTCTTCCATGGCCGCGGTTCGGACAGCGGTGGAGGCTTGGTCGTTTTTCCAGAATTTAGCCAGCAGTTTAGCCATATCTGGGGTATCCACTGAGCCAAACTTACGGATGGCGGCGATGGCTTTGGTTTCGTCCGAATTCTTCATGGCCTGCTCGATCTCACCCATGCCGTAGAGTGAAGCGAAAAGTCCAGCCGATTGATTAGCCAAGCCACGGTCTTCGTCCTGATACACCAAACCAAGAAGGCGCTCTTTCTGGTCTTTCAACTGGTATTTGCGCACGATCTCGAGGAAATCCCGGTCATCAGCGATTTCACCTGCCTTGGCTTTGGCCAGGTTGAGGAGTTGGGCATCCGGTTTTTTGGAATCAAAAACCACCTGTCTCAGGATGATGACCTGATCTTCGTTTTGGCCTTTTGCCAGGAGGTTTTTGAGGGATTGGTTTTTCAGATCGGCGGTTTGGAAGTCCAAAGCCCGGTAGTAGCGATGATCTGCAGGACTGTTTTCCGCCAGGATCAATTCCTCCAAGAGTGCCGGTGTAGCTGCCGATCTCGACCTCCAAATCAGGTCTTTCGCCTCAGGCGAATTGCTCCAGCCTTGACCCAATTTGGCCAGATAGGCCGGCAAATAGCTATCCCAACGGTATTCCGCCGCGATGCCTAAAGCTTCTAAATACCAGCGATCTCCACTTCGATAGCCTTCGGCCAGTTTCAACCAAACGTCTAGAGCATCCTCATACCGGATCGCCACCGCCACTTCCCGACGCACCTGATCGGAAGGATCGGCAGCGAGTACAGGCAAGAAGGAGGGATCGTTCAGCTTGCTCATTCGGGAAGCCCGAACTGCTGCCACCCGGATATTTTCATCGTCATCCGCTGCAGCTTGGCGGATGTATTCTTCCCCATTGGGCAGCTTGCTCAGCAACCAAAAGGCGCGGGCTTTCATGCGGGAGTCCTCGGAGGCATAGAGCTTTTCCAAGGCATCTTTTGCCTCGGCTCCTTTTTCCTTCAGGGCCATAAATGCCTTGAAGTGGATCGCACGATTTGGGTTTTGCAGGAGTTCAATCAGGGATTCGACGGAGGAATAATCAGGCTTGCTGACTTTGTATTTGGACTTTTTCGGAGCAAGGCGATAGACCCGGCCTTTTTCCAAATCACCCACGGCATGCCCGCCCACTCCCGGATCGTACCAGTCGGAGATGAAGATCGAACCGTCAGGCGCTACCGTCACATCCGATGGGCGAAACCAATTATCACGCTTGTTTCCGTCTAAAATCGGTTTTACCTCTCCCGTAAAGCCTGCCCCAGCCGCTTGGACAGGATACATCCGAATCACATTGGGTCCGGCATCGGCATGGATGACCTGATTTTGGTATTCAGCGGGGAGGAGTTTGCCTTCGTAGACGAGGATTCCAGTCGGCGAACCCGCATAGTTTTGGATCAAATTGGGCACGACTCCGGGATCATTCAGGTGCCAATGCTGGCGCCAAACCGAATCTTCCATATTCACACGGCGGGTTCTCCAGTCGGCCTTGGTCATTTCGTCTTTGAAACCGTAGTTGCCGTAGTCCATCACAAAATTGATTCGCGTGGAGCGGTTGCCGTCGTCATCGTTGTCACTCTGCCACATGCGTCCGTAGCTGTCCACGGCGAGTTCGTAGTTGTTTCGGAAGTTCCAGGCCAGAACTTCCGGATTGCTGCCGTCCTGATCGCAGCGGAAGACCATGCCTTCCTGATAGGGAGCTGTTTCGGAGGTGACGGGGCGACCCAATGGATCCAAAATCGGGGTTCCATCGGCATGGTGCAGGCCTTTGCCCTCGTTGCCGTAGTTGAAATAGAGCTTTCCGTCAGGTCCAAAGGTGAAGGCATGCATGCCGTGATCGTGCTGCACACCACCCACTCCGGTGAAAAGCACTTCTTTTTTATCGGGCACATCGTCCCCGTTTTCATCGGTGAAAACAAAGACATTCGGGCTGACTGAGACGAACACTTTATTGCCAAAAACAGCGATGCCCAAGGCGGCATTGATGTCAGTTCCCTGGTAGAAGACCGTTGATTTGTCCGCCTGACCATCTCCGTCGGTATCTTCCAGGATCAGGATACGGTCTCCTTCGGCTTTGACAGGGTTTTTGGGATTGAGTTGATTTCGGTAGTTGTAGGCCTCGGTGATCCACACCCGACCGCGATCATCGATGTCCATGTTGGTCGGGTTGGTCATCATGGGTTCGGTGGCGAAAAGCGTCAGTTGCAATCGGTCATCCAGTACCTCGATCCCATCCAGTGCAAATTCCACCGAGCGTTTTTGCTCATCGGTGAGGGCATCGTACTGTTCTTGGGTAAGTTGGGGCTTGGTGGTGTCGCAGGAAAAAGTGAGCAGGCCAAGAGCGGCCAAGGCTAGAATAGGTTTTTTCATAGGTTTTTGGGGTTATCGGCTTGATTTCTTTTGAAAATCAATCAAATGACAAAATAGAAGGAATGCGTTTGAGATCAAAGAAAATTTAACTGTTGAGGATTTTAACCACTAAGGTCACAGAGGATAAAAAGGAGGTCGCTAAGAGAAGATTTATTGGATTTGAATGATTTCTGCTGTCCTACGTCTCCAGACGTTGGGCTGGTTTTAGTTAAAGAAAATGCTGCTTTCGGAAAAGCAGCATAACACTGGGTTTTTGGCTAGGCTTCGATTAACTTAAAAACCTCCTTAATCCCCTCAATTTCTCAATGTTTTAAAAAAAATACGAGCTCTTCCACTGAGAGAAATTCCTTTTCCTGATGCCTGATCAAAAATGGTTTGTGGGAAACCGAAATCGTCGAATCCAAGTTCTTAATGCCCGCTTTGATCAGCGCCTTTTCCACCCAAAAAATCAATTCTTGAGGTCCTTCAATCTTAAAATTTAAGTCTGGTTCCTCAGCCTCCATTCTTCCCCGACTCAGGCTAAATCGATACGTATTATTTGGGAGCAATTGGTTGATCTGACCGGAAAGGATCAAGTCCTCGGGTTTGCCTGAGATTAAGGGAGTACCGCAGTTAAGCAGCCAAAATCGGTCCGCGGTCTCTATCGCAATGTCCAAATCATGGGTTACCACCAAAATGGCTTTGCGCTGAGCATGAGCAATATCCCGCAACAAACTCATGATCTCAAAGCGATTGACTAAGTCCAAATGGGCTGTGGGTTCGTCAAGGATCATCACCTGTCCATCCTGTGCCAAGGCCCTTGCAATCATGGCTTTTTGGCGCTGACCGTCGCTGATTTCGCTGAGTCGCTCGTCTCGCAGGTAGGTTATTTTGGTGTCGGAAAGGGCTTTTTCGACGACATCGCGGTCAGCTGGATTCAGCTTTCCCGACCAACCCGTATGCGGAGTCCGTCCCAAAGCCACGAGTTGCCCCACGGTCATATTTCCCGGGAAAACCGGATCAGTCAGCACCACAGCGATTCGCTTGGCAAGTTCTTCGATCGAATAGTCTGTAATGGATCGCTGATCGAGTTGGATGCTTCCTTTGCAGGGGTGGATTTGTCCCAAAATGGCTTTGATCAGCGTGGATTTCCCGACTCCATTGGGTCCGAGCAGACAGGTGAGTTCGCCTGAGAAAAGGGTAAAATCCAAATTTGAAAGGATCTCTTTTTTAGCTTTTTGGTGAAAATAACCAAGGGCTAATTCCTTGCCTGACAAGGCGATATGTTTTTGAATCCTTTCCATGACTTATAGTCTTTTTATGAAATTCTTGGAAAGAATTAAGGGAGGGTGTTGACGCTTCCATTCGGCAACTCCCCCTTTTTCAAAGGGGGGTAGGGGGATTTTTTTCAAATTTTGGTTGCAAGCAGCGATCAGTCTCTTCATAACCTTAAAAATCTTTACTGAAGTTTTTTCTCAAAATCAGGGTAATCACAATGGGTGCTCCGACCAGCGAAGTGACGGCATTGATCGGCAAGGTGCTCGCCAAACCTGGCAATTGCCCCACCGCATCGCAGAGCAATAGCAAAATCGCTCCGATCAGTGCCGAACCCGGAAACAGCACCCGATGGTCCGAACTTTTCCAAACCATCCTTGCCAAATGCGGCACTGCAATGCCCAAAAAGGCAATCGGCCCGCAAAATGCCGTGATTCCCCCTGCCAAAATCCCCGTGCTTACGATCATCACCCAGCGCATTTGTCCGGTTCGGATACCCATGCTTCGGGCGTAGTTTTCTCCAAGCAAAAGTGCATTATAGGACTTGATGGAAAGAAAAACGGGCAGGCTGCCCAAAGCAATCAGGATCCCCAAAATTGAAACCTGAGACCAACCCAAAGCACCCAAGCTTCCCATGGACCACACCGTGTAAAGTTTCAAAGCTTCAGCTCCTGAGAAAAATGACAAAACCGAAACCACTGCCGAAACCGCACTTCCAAACATCAGTCCGACGATCAATAAAGTCATGCTGTCTTTGACCCGCCAAGCCACCAAACTCACCCCCGAAAGGACCAAGCCCGCTCCTAAAATCCCGGCTGTGGCAATGGCCCAAGAGTTAATTCCGCTTAAGGCAAAACCTAAAGCCGAACCTGCCAACATCAAGATAGCAACTCCTAAACCTGCACCTAAACTGATCCCCAAAACGAAAGGTCCGGCCAATGGATTTCGAAAAAAGGTCTGCATCTGCAAGCCGCTCAAGCTCAGCCCAATTCCTGCAAAAATGGCCACCAAGGCCTTGGGAAGGCGGTAGTTGAGGATGATTTGCTCCCAGGAAGTTTTGGTCCAGTCGCCCGAAACCAATCCGCCAACAATCTCTCCAAAGGGAATCCACACCGAACCCAAGCTCAGATTGAGCAAAAAGCTCAGCCCAAGGATTAGGAAGGCAATGGGGAAAAGGTAATTTTTCGGATTCATTTATTGATTTTTAGTGGTCTTGGAGGATTCAGACCATGGCTAAAATATACTCGATCGGGTATAATTTTTTGATATTTGATTTGTTTATACCCGATCGGGTATTCCATTTAGTAGCACAGATCAATATTGCATTTAGGTTTTAATCAAGCCTTTGATAGAAGTATAACTCATACTCGGGCAAAAGTTCCGGGTGGAGGATTTTGATCAGGTCCTTGAGAATCAGATCGGGACGGACATAGCCGAGTTCAAAGTATTCCAAGCCTCCTGTAGCTCCTTTTTTTGCGGTGTAGGTATAGATTTGGCCTGTTTTCCAAGCTTGAAAATTCCGGTATCTCGGCTCGTTGCTTCCCATAGTTTTTACGTCCGGAAAGTCCGCCGAACCAATCCAAACCTCCGCTTCCGCAGCCCGATCGAGAACGAATTCATAGTTGAGTTGCAAGCTTCCAGAACCTTTTTGGTCAGCGAAAACATAGTCCCCGCCTGCATTTTGGAGAATCTGTGCTCCCCAACTTTCGGCTCCCGGAGCGTACCAGATGTCCTGATACATGACCCCGCTGAGTACTTTGGGACGATTGTTGGCAGGAATTTGAGATGCTAGCTTTTCAGCTTCCTGATAGGCTGCTTTGATTTGCTCAAATTCGGCGACGGCATCCTCATATTTTCCCAGCAAAATCCCTGTAAACTTGATCCATTCGGCCCTTCCGAGTGGATTTTGTTCCACATATTCGCCGTTGATCAAGGCGGGAATTCCTGCTTGGGCAAAGAGATCCAAGTAGCGCAGATCTTCTCCCAAAGTCGAAATCATCATCCAGTCCGGCTGTGAGTCAATAACCATTTCCGGATTGGCCGAAGGTCCGCTGCCCAAATCGGTGACTTTTCCAGCATCTATTCGAGCACGAGTGGGAATAGATGAGATCAAATCGGTCTGCGGGAAACCGATGAGTTTGTCGGTTTCACCCAACATATCGAGGTGAGGAACCTGCGTGGTAGAAGTCAAAATGACTTTGGAAATCGGCAGTTGAACGACGGCATCGAACCCGCTTTTTTCGACTGGAGCACCTTCCTCCAAAACCAAATATCGGTAGGTTTTTTCCGCTCCCGTGTAGCCTTGGGTCACGTGGATTTCCCAGAAATTTTCACCTCTAAAAAGTTCAAAGCCCTGGGCAAACTCCAAAGGAACCGGAGTTTTTTCCAAAGCGGTTTCAGATTTTTTTTCGCAGGAAAAAATGAGAACCATCATTCCTAAGAAAAGTAGGTAATGTGCTGAAAAATAAGGAGAAGTGATGGGGTAAATGGTTTTCTTCATCTCAAGGTATTGGCAAAATTTCCTGCCAAGGTAACCGTGATTTTCCCTGCTTTCCAAAATTTTTAACATTCTGAGGCTTTTCTCCCGAATAAAAATCGCTTTACTTTGAATCGATTTTGGTTCTCAAACCATCCCGATAGCTATCGGGATTGGAGCTTGGGATTAAAAGGGAATCCGGTGCAAAACCGGAGCTGTCCCCGCAACTGTAAGTCTGCCCCTTCGCAACAAGGGGAAGTACTTTTGTACCACTTAGCCATTGAGCCGATAGCTATCGGCTTGAGAAGGCCAGCAAAAGTCAGACGAGCCAGGAGACCTGCCTTGATCAGCTGATTCTGTGCTTTCGGAGGAAAAGCGAAGAAGACTTGTCGATTTCTCAGCCGACTTGGTCGGTGGTGAAACCATTCATTTCTTTCTTAATTTCTCTCAAGGCCGAATCGATTGGACTAAACCTATTCGATCGGATATGACCTTGGTGTTTTGGGTGTTTTCCCTGTTGGGCTTTTCGGCCTCTCAGGACACAGTGGCTTTGGCTGAGGTGGCGGTGTATGCGCCTGTCTTGGATCGTTTTGCTCAAGGGCAAAAAGTGATTTCCTTTGAAAAAAGGGACTTGGAAGCCTATTCCGCGCGATCCCTCGGCGATTTGCTTCAGGAAAAGTCCCCCGTTTTTGTGCGGCAATATGGAGCAGGAATGCTAGCTTCACCTTCGTTTCGAGGGACCTCGGCAGGACACACCGCCGTTTTTTGGAATGGCTTGCCGATCAACAGCATTTCGCTGGGCCAAAGCGATTTGAGCATTTTACCCATCCAAGCCATTGATCAGGCAGAAGTTCATTTTGGGAGTTCGGGAGCGCTTTTTGGCAATGAGGCCATCGGAGGAAGTGTGCATTTAGGCACCAAGGCCCAATTTGGACAAGGGTTTACCGGAAGAATGAGCCAAACGTTTGGCAGCTTTGGCTTGAGTAATTCGGCTATTTCAGCTGGTTTTTCGGGGAAAAGCTTCAGCACTCAAACTAAGCTTTACCGACAGTTTGCACAAAATGATTTTCCCTTTCGAGACCTTTCCAGGCCCGGGACTCCGGAAATCCGAGCCGAAAATGCCCAAACCGAGCAAGTGGGATGGGTGCAGGATGCGGCCTGGAATCTTTCCGAGAAAAGTCAGCTGAAAGCCTCCCTTTGGTGGAATCGGGCCGATCGGCAGATTCAGCCGGTGATGGGTTCGGCCACTCTGGACACCCAACAAGATCAAAGTTGGCGTGCTGTACTGGACTATTTCCGTTTTGGGGAAGGGTCGATTTGGAATGTCAAAGCGGGTTGGGTGGCAGACCAACTCACTTTCAACGGAAGCGAAAACCGCACCCGTCAATTTCTCTTGGCTACAGATTGGGATATCCAAAAAATTGAAAATTGGACGTTCAAAGTGGGCGCCCGAGGAACTTTTGCCAAAGGCGATCTGAGTACCTATTCGGCCTCTGATCAGCGACTAGAATTGTATCAAAGTGCCAAGTGGGAGACGAGTGATCGACTTTCTCTTTCTGCGAATTTCCGTCAGTTGGGTTATCAGGATCAGATGGAGCCTTTTCTTCCGGGATTGGGGATGGATTTTTTGATTTGGGAAAAAGTAAACCATCAACTTTTGCTCAAAGCCTCAGCGGGAAAGGGCTTCAAAGTGCCTACACTCAACGACCGTTTTTGGAGCCCGGGAGGAAATCCTGATTTGCTTCCTGAGAAAAGTGTAAATGGAGAAATCGGTCTTCATTGGCTCAAAAAAGGCGGTTTTGCCTGGGAGCAAAGCCTGACTTACTACCGCATGCAGGTGGACAATTGGATCATTTGGCTGCCTCAGGGAGCCATTTGGAGTCCGCAGAATATCCGTGAAGTGCAAAATCAGGGAGTGGAATATCAGGGAAAAATGACTTGGAAAACCGGTTTGTGGAACTGGGAAGCCCGAGTAAGCTATACCTTTTCCCAAGCCTTGGATTTGACCTCTGATTCCCAAAATCCCCGACAACTTCCCTATACGCCCAAGCAGCAGGCGAATGGGAGTTTAGAAACGGAGCGAAACGGATTTTCAATGAATCTTTCCACTTTTTATGTCGGTTCTCGCTCCATCGGCACCGGCAATGCTCGAGTCTTAGCGGGCTATCAACTCTGGAATGCGGGTCTTTCTTTTTCCCAACTCCGATGGAAAAAACTCCAGCTCCCGATCAGCTTTCAGGTGCTTAATCTGCTAGATCGGGACTACCAAGTGCTTTACCTCCGGGCTATGCCCGGTCGATCTTATCAATTTAATCTAACTCTTATACTATGAAGTATTTGTTTACAAAACAGCTTTGGGCACTTGCCCTGATCCTTTTGCTTTTCTCCTGTGAAAACGGAGATGATGAGCGTCCACTTGGGAAGTATGATTCGGGGATTTTATTAATGAATGAAGGCGCTTTTGGAGCCAATGACGGGGAGGTTTTTCATTTTGATCCTGCTTCCGGGACTTTGACTCAAAATATTTTTGAAACGGAAAATAACCGGCCTTTTGCAGGCTTGCTGGAGGATATGGTGCTCGAGGAAGACCGACTTTATTTGGTGGCCAATACAGGAAAGGTCGAGATCGTGAATCCGGGTGATTTCAAGTCAATCGGTGCCGTGATTGGCGATTTGGATCAGCCAAGATCCTTGGCTACGGCTCGAGGAAAACTTTTCATCTCCGATTATGGGCCTTATGATGCGAGTTTCAGAACACCTGATTCCTACGTAGCAGTGGTTTCCGGATTGGATGGTGGCATGGTGAAAAAGAAAATCGAGGTTTCGAACAAGCCCGAGGATCTGTTTGCTTCTGGGAAATATGTGTTTGTGGCGGGTTCGGAAGAAAAGAAAGTGGAGATCATTGATGCGGATACCGAAACAGTGACTAAGACACTGGAAGTGAGCGGAAAGCCTGTACAGTTTTTTGAGCAGCGGGGAGATTTGTGGGTGTATTCTTATGATCGGGAAAACGTGTATTTCCAGTCTTTTCATCGGGACAATCTGACTAAAAAGAACTTTCTCCAAGTACCGATTGCGAATGCTACCAGTCGGATCGCTTTAGGGGAAGACGATCGGATTTACATTTTGACGAGTACAGGTTGGCCGGATTACAAAGACGGTATTGCAGTGACTTCAATTTTTGATTCTACCTTGATTCCAAGCTGGAAAGCAGGCAGTGGGTTTTACGGGATTGGCTTCGACAAAGCCCGCCAAGAAATCTACGTGGCCAATTCCAAAGGCTTCCAAGGCAATGGGGAAGTGATCGTGTATCGAAAAGACGGATCTGTAGTCAAGACCCTTGAAGTTGGAAGAGGGCCTTCCGGATTTTTGGTAAGATAAATAAGTTGGGGAGTTTGGAGGTTGGGAAGAAGAAGTAAGCAGTCTCAGTGGTCAGTCTCAAGATTAATCACTTTTGCGTTGATCTGCCGAATTTTCTGCGATGCTTGCCTGCTTCAAGCAGGCCTGCGGGCAAAAGAGGTGATGGGGAATCCATGGAAGTAAAGCTTTTTGTGGATCGTATTCCATAAAAGTTATGCTTTTTGTGGAATTGAATTTAAAAGTTTTTAAGAATACGACCAATCGGAATTCATATTCGAGGACTAGGATTTAGCCAAATTAACAAGAGCTGCCTCGATCGAGGCAGCTCTTTTATTATTCATCCAGTTTTTTGGACATATTATCTTCAAACTTCTCAAGCAGAGGGATGTAGATTTTTTGAATCCGCTCCACAAAGTCCTGTTGGGTGTCCATCTCGTAGACCGGATTGTATTTGATCCGATCGATCACAATATCCAACCATGCTTTGCCATCGTCGATCAACTCCGCATGGAAAGCCTCCACGGTGGCGTCCCGGCTTCCTGAGAAGGGGCCTTTTCCGATTTTCTCGAAGAATTTTGCCATGACCTTGAGCGCCAATTCATGAGTGATCTCAAAATTGATGATCAGTTCCCGATTGGCTTCTGTGGTATTCAGCTTTTTAGCCCGCTGTGCATAGAGTTCCAAATCTTCCAGGGCTTTGGAATAGAGTTCCAGGCATTGCTCACAGGTTTGAGGGAGGGTTTTCATCAGGTTGTAAAGTGTTAACTAGATAAATTTTTTAACTTCTCTATTTTAAGAGAAGGTAGATGGCTTTTAATAATCTTCCAAATTATTGATTGATCTATCCCGTCATACGCATGAATTATTCGGTTTCTAAGTCCTATTATTTTTTCGCTTTCATTGAGTATCAGTTTCGATTCAGAATTTCTAAGTTTTGAAAGGACCTCTCCAATTATTCCTAGTTGTCTTTCTACTGCCGATTGGGTTTTGAAATCCTTCAGGTAATCCTCAAAAGAGCTTTTTTCTATGAAATTTTCAATGTTCACAATGGCATTGAATAGGTCAAACATCCATTTTTTCTCCTTCTCTGTCATAGCAAAGGACTTTGGACTTATGAATTTCTTCTATTAGGATTGGGTTTTTTAGTGACTCAAGATTGACCAAATCCACTCTTCGACCTAAGGCGAATTCAATTTCATCCCAAATGGAGAGTAATTTTTCTCCTCGTTTTAGGGGGTCTTTTTCCTCCAAGTCAACTAAGATATCCAAATCGCTTTTGTCAGGATCAAAGTTTTTCGTGACCACAGATCCAAAAAGGAATGCCTTCGAAACCCCGTTTTCGGATAATATTTTCCTGAGTTTTGCCAGCTCATCGAGGTTTAAAGCGATCGATTCCATAATTGAAGATACTCTTTATTGGTTTAAAGTCCTCATTACCTCACATTATAACTCTGCATAAATGGCTGCCCATTTGGTGCTACCCCTTCGAGCTTGAGTCGGCCGCTGAATTTTTCCAGGTATTCCCCGAGGGCTTTAGGATCTTTGGCTGGCATCTCGTTGACATGGGTGATGACAAAACCATCTCTAAAGCCCAGATCTCTCAAGTAACCTCGAGTGAGGGAGCTTATTTTAACTCCATAAGGGATTTTAAGCCGATCTTTTTCAATGGTATTGACCGCCTCTAGTCTGGCTCCGATCAATGCGGAAGAATAGTATTCCCGCTTGATGATTCCTGTACTGCCCTCCAGGTTTTGTAATGTGAGGGTGGCGGTTTTGGGCGATCCACCCCGCATGTACTCTACTGTGAGTTTGTCTCCGGGATAGTAGTAAGAAAGTGCTTCTTCAAAGCTGCCCTTTCCGGTGATTTTCCAATCGCCGATGCGAGTGATCACGTCATTTTTCTGAAGACCGGCAGCTTCTGCGGCACCGCTTCTTAAGGTATGGGTGATGATGACTCCATCCAGATTTTTGAGTTTCATTTCTTCGGCTAATTCCGGAGTAATTTCTACTACATCCACGCCTGGGATAGCCTTTTGAACTTCACCGAATTTGATCAAGTCATTGGCAATTTTCATTGCCATATCCACGGGAACTGCGAATCCATAACCGGTATACGAACCTGTTCGGGACAAGATTGCCGTGTTGATTCCTACTAATTCTCCTTCTACATTGACCAAGGCACCTCCAGAGTTGCCAGGGTTGATCGGTGCGTCAGTTTGGATAAAGCTCTCTAGAGGAAAATCACCCCCCAGAATGTTGATCTGACGCTCCTTTGCCGAAACTATACCGGCTGTCACGGTGGAGGTCAGGTTGAAAGGGTTTCCGACGGCCAGAACCCACTCTCCGATTTGGAGATTACGGCTGGATCCACGTTTGATTTCGGGTAAATTTTCAGCTTCGATTTTCAGGACTGCGATGTCCGTGTTTTTATCTGTGCCTACCAGTTTGGCTTTGTAGGTTCTTTTTTGGTGCACGACTTCGATGGTTTCTGCCCGATCGATGACGTGATTGTTGGTAATGATATACCCGTCTTTGGAAATGATCACCCCTGAGCCGGTACTGACCTGCTGGGAGGGTCCTGTGCCAAAGAAATAATCAAACATGCTGTAGCGACGGGGATCGGTTCCGCTGAAGTTTTTAATAAAAACCACCGATTCGGTGCTGTTTTGGGACGCTTTTATAAAGGAGAGCGGTGGATCTGTCCTCAGAGTGGTAGTTGCGGGTTGGCTGGCGACTTGGCTGGGAATTCGGGAGATGTCGACAAAATCTAAGTTGGTCTGGTCAGATTGGGGTGCCTGAATAGACATCCAAAGTGCTGCACCGGCGACGCCGGAGACAAAGGGGATTGCGAATGATTTCAGGATAGTGTTCATGGTTTTAATTTACTGAATGCAGGAAAATTGGTTGGAAGACGGTCATTCCATTCACATTTTTTAAGACCATTTTTTCTCAATTTGGAATCAAAAATTGTCCCAAAAGCCAAATTGTGACGAAGTGTACAAGGAAAACTCCCTGCAATTGGTAATTTTGTCAGTCTCGGATCGAACCTTCCGCCTATCGGAAGGTTTTTGTTTGATCCCAAAGTCCTTTTGAATGACCCAACCCAAACGAATCGCCATCCTAGGCAGTACAGGAAGTATCGGAACCCAAACGCTGGAAGTCGTCCGGCAGCATCCGGAAGATTTTGAAGTGGAGGTCCTCACCGCCCAAAACAATTGCGATCTGTTGATCGCACAAGCTTTGGAATTCAAACCCAATGCCGTGGTGATCGGAAATGAGCACAATTACCAAAAAGTGAAAGAAGCGCTGCTTCCGCATGATATCAAGGTGTTTGCAGGACATAAAGCAATCGCTCAAGTGGTAGAAATGGAAACCATTGATGTGGTTTTGACAGCTTTGGTTGGGTATTCCGGTTTGATTCCAACCGTGCAAGCGATCAAAGCCGGAAAGCAAATTGCCTTGGCCAATAAGGAAACGTTGGTGGTAGCCGGAGAAATCATTACTGCTCTAGCCAAGGAAAACGGGGTCAATATTTATCCGGTGGATTCTGAGCATTCGGCGATTTTTCAATGCTTGGTGGGGGAGTTTCACAATCCGATCGAAAAAATCATCCTTACCGCTTCAGGAGGCCCTTTCCGTGGAAAAGACAGGGCTTTTTTGGAAACCGTCACCCGAGAGCAAGCACTCAAGCATCCCAATTGGGATATGGGGGCCAAGATCACGATTGATTCCGCTTCTTTGATGAATAAGGGTTTGGAAGTCATCGAAGCCAAGTGGCTTTTTGGCTTGAGAACGGAGCAAATCGAAGTCGTGGTCCATCCGCAGAGTATCATTCATTCCTTGGTACAGTTTGAAGACGGATCCATCAAAGCACAACTCGGCTTGCCCGATATGCGTATTCCCATCCAATTTGCGCTGAGTTATCCTGATCGATTGAAGAGTGATTTTGAGCGGTTCAATTTCTCAAAGTATCCCAATTTGACCTTTGAGCAGCCGGATATGAAAACTTTCCGGAACCTTCAGCTGGCTTTTGACGCTTTAGCAAAAGGTGGAAATGCTCCTTGTGTTCTCAATGCGGCCAATGAAATTGCAGTGGCCGCATTTCTAAATCGGGAAGTCGGATTCTTGGAGATGTCCGACCTGATTGCGGAGACCATGGCAAAAGCCGCCTTTGTAGCTCATCCTAGTTTGGATGATTATGTGGCAAGCGATGCCGAGGCAAGAATGATTACTGAAAATTTAATTAAGTCTAAAGTATAAATGGAAACATTAATTATGGTGGGTCAGCTGCTCCTGGGATTATCAATCCTGGTGGGCCTTCACGAGCTGGGTCACTTGCTTACTGCCAAGCTATTTGGCATGAGAGTGGAAAAATTCTCCATCGGATTTCCTCCGAAAATTGCAGGATTCCAATGGGGAGAAACGGAATATTCCATCGGAGCGATTCCTTTGGGGGGATTTGTAAAAATTTCCGGCATGGTCGATGAATCCATGGATACTGCTCAAATGGCTTCCGAACCGCAACCTTGGGAATTTCGATCCAAACCCGCCTGGCAGCGACTGATCGTGATGCTCGGAGGGATCATTGTCAACGTGATTACCGGTATCGTGATTTTTGTGGTGCTGGTATGGAACAATGGCGAGACCTATTTTTCAAGAGATCAAGTCATCCAAAACGGGATCGTAGCCTATGAATATGGCGAAGCAATCGGACTGAAGACAGGAGATAAAATCCTCGATATCAACGGTGAGCCATATAATAGTATTAACGATCTGACGAGTGGA
Organism: Algoriphagus aquaeductus; assembly: GCF_003253485.1. GTDB lineage: Bacteria > Bacteroidota > Bacteroidia > Cytophagales > Cyclobacteriaceae > Algoriphagus > Algoriphagus aquaeductus. The sequence continues at coordinate 185,813 of NZ_QKTX01000003.1, forward strand.
TCGGCATTGTTGAGTGAAAACGGATATTATACGGTGGATCGAAACGGTGAAATTCTCCAAATAGAAATACCAAGAGGTTTCATTAACACCTTCAATTCTGAGGAATCATTCAACAAGTTTGTGGCGATTCGTTTCCCGTTTGAAGTTGGGGCGGTAGATAAAGGCAGTGGCGCCGAACAAGCCGGAATTGAGGCAGGCGATCGGATTTTGGCCGTAAATAATATGCCAGTTACCTATTTTGATCAGATGCAAAGTGCGTTGCAGACTTTGAAAAATCAATCTGCTCAGATAGTTCGTCAACGTGAATCTGGCATGGATACCTTGACGATTCCTGTGACTGAGGAGGCTAGAATTGGAATTGCAGTCAGTCCGTTGATTGAACCTGTCAGGAGGGATTATGGCTTTGGCGAGGCTTTGAGTAAAGGAACTTCAAGAGCATTTGGGGTAGTCATCGTCAATGCAAGAGCTTTGGGTAAAATGTTTACCGGAGAAGTTTCTACCAAAAACGTCAGCGGTCCGATCGGCATGGCAAAAATCTACGGTGCATCATGGGATTGGATCAAATTCTGGAGTATTACGGGGTTGATTTCCATGATTTTGGCCTTTATGAACCTGTTGCCTATTCCGGCATTGGATGGTGGTCATGTCATGTTCCTATTGTATGAAATGGTATCTGGCAGGGCACCTTCAGATAAATTTTTGGAAAATGCGCAAAAGGTTGGGATGGTCATTTTGCTCGCCTTGATGGTCTTTGCGATTGGCAATGATATTCTAAAGCTTTTTAGCTAACCTTTCTTAAGATGAAAAGAAAGCCCGGAGCGATTCGGGCTTTTTTCCCTATCTGAGTAAAGAGTAAGTTTAAAAGATACATTGTTTAAGTAACCAAAAACTGACAATCTAGTCACCTGCCAAAGCTATGCTGTTTTTTTATGGATAAGTTTAAAAGATCAACTTGAATCTTCAACCAGAAAATGAGATTGGATTATCTATGAAAAAAAAATATTGGAAATCAATTAGTTGTAATTTAATTCTTTTCCACTCGACTAATTTTTTTTGAAATTAATCATAGCTTTGCTTCTTTAGTTTTAGTTTTCTTCATTTTTAGGATTTAGAGAACTTTTTGTCTCACGATAATATGAAAAACAGCTTTGGCCTTTGCCTTAAAAACACCATTTTACTCTTGGTGATTTTGGGAAGCACCATCTTTCCGATTTTTGCTCAAAATGCAATTCCCGATGTGGATTATATCATTTTATCCAATGGACGCAGGTTTGATGGTTCCTTATTGCGAAGCGCAGGACAGTTAAATTTTGAGAAGATAGATTTCCTCCGTAGGGGGGAAACCATTTCCTACAGTCCCGGTGAGCTTGAAGCCTTTGGTTTGGGTTCTGGGGAATATTTTATGTCCTTGGCATTGCCTGATTCCCCGTCGCTCAAATTTGTCCAAGTGCTGGCAAGTGGTCCAGTTTGGCTTTTTCGCTACCAGGGAGTATTCTATGCAGGGACCAGTCAAGAATTACAAAAATTGGGTGAAACTGGCTCCCAGAAGAAAAACAATCAACATGAAGAGGTTTTGATGAAGTTGATGACAGGAGAATGCCTGTCTCAAATCAGGTCTACGATTAAAGGAGTCGATCTGGAGGAAGTTGATTTGGTTTGGCTTTTTACTAAATATTATGACTGCCTTAAGAATGAAAATACGACCATTTACGGTCAAATCAGACCCGAATTGGTTTGGTCTAAAGTAATTGGGGTCACAGCGTATTCGTCGGGAATAAATTCCAAGCAGGTTTCGGAATTCAGAAAAGATGTGTTAACCCTATCACCGGTCATTCAAGTGCAGGGAGGAATTCGACTCCATCAAATTCGTAAATACCCAAAGCTGTCAGCCGAAGCGGCTTTTGCCTATGAGTTTTTTGGATATGAATCGGATTCAAGGTATCAGACGATCAATTTCAGCTATTCGGGAACCCAAAAAATGCGTGTGACCATGCTCTCCATTCCCTTACAGTTGAACTATCAATTGGCAAAACAAAAGCGCAGTGAATACTATGTAGGAGGTGGTTTAGGAATGGCAATGTCACGAACCAACAGTACTTACGCGATCCGGGATCAGCAGATAGGGGCAATTCCAGTGGTGAGCCTGGAAGAGGGATCCTTTGTGAGTATGAAAGGAACTATGGTTTATTATCATGGCAGTGTAGGAGGCCGGTTTTCCATGGCTGGAGGGCAGCAGATTGAAGTTTTTATGCGGACCCGGTTTATGCAGGGTTATTACAGCTTGAAGCTTCAACAGGACACGAGCATTTACAACCGAGTGGAAGCCGGATTGGGGTTGAATTTTATTTTCTAAGGATATGAAGTCATTTTGGATACTGGTTTTGCCGGTGATTTTGTTTTTTTCTCTGAGTGGATGTGAGTCACAGGAAGCACTCGAACCGATCAAACATCCCCGGTTTGGGGTAGCATTGGTTCAGGAGGTTTCTGAAAAAGGAGTACAGTTTGGAGCCAATGTGTTTGAAATTGGTTCGCAGGAAGTGATCGAATATGGATTCGTTTACAGCAAAAACAATATTAATCCCAAGACCACTATGGATGATATGGTCAGTGTCAAAGGACGGCCAGGGGATTATTTTGAGCTGTTTGCCAATCATTCTTTGCAAGTTGGGCAGAAATACTATGTGGCGGCATTTATGAAAACCGAAGACTTGGTGATTTATTCCAAATCCGAGGAATTTGTAAGCCAGGGTTCGGACGGATTCCTGATTACCTCAGTGGAATGGCCAGAGAAAATCTATAAATTTCAAAGCCTGACGATTAAAGGTCAGCGCTTAAGTCGATCGCTTTCGAACTATCAGGTAAAAATTGATCAATATAATGTCTCCTTTTCATTATTGGATTCCAATACCTTGATTGTGGATTTGCCCAGTCAACTTTTGACAGAAACCACAGGGAAAGAAAAAGAAGTGGAATTGAATCTACAGGTAGCAGGGAAGAGCTTTACTCAGAAGAAAATAGTCACCTTTCAAGAGCCCGTATTTGAGAAGTTGCCACTTCAGTTGATCAATTTTGACCAAGAGGTAGTAATTAAGGGGGATTTTTTGGATTTGGGACAAATTGGTCTAAAGTATAATTCAATCTTAAGGTCCAGTCTTTCGATTAGCAACAAAAATGAATTCAGATTTTTTCCTTACAAGGATTATGTAATGGGAGAACACGATGTTCTTGATCCTGATGTAATCGTGACTGTTCGAGGAGTGGAGTATAACCTGGGAAAAGTATTTAAAATCAAGCCAACACAGTTGCTGGATTCTGAAATTGTATTCAAAAACAACCGATTTGTTCTTCGCGGCAGTAATTTTTCAACTCGTTCTGGGCCAGAGGATAATCAATTCATAGGGGAAACTGGTGAGAGATTGAACTTTGTTGTTGAAAAGGCATATCCGGATAGCTTGATTATTAATCTCCATTCCATGGAATACAGTGGTCGGGATTTTTCATTTCAGGTCAAAAATTTTGGTAGCCTTTCCAATTCTGTAAAAGTAAAAGTGGAGATCCCCGGGATTAGACTTAAAAGTTCAGGATTGCAGCATTATATCGAGGATATTCGGGGAATTATCCAGCAAGGTGATTTTGGATATGCCATAACTTCCAAATATATCTTCCAGTATGACTTTTCGTCTCTACCTATCCAAATCCAACAGATTTCTACATTGCCTTCATACAGCAGTATCTATGGTCATTCGATTATTTCAGCTACCGAAAGCTATTTTGTGGTAGGTGGAGGCATTAGTCTTGATCGATCTTCAAGTCCTGTTTATCTGTATTCGATAGAAAATAAACAATGGGAAAATCTTTCACTTTTACCAACATCAAATAGCTCTTTTTCAAGAATTTATGAAGTAAATGATGGGATTGTATTTGAAGGAGGGATAACCTATTCTGAAAACTCATCTGAACGAATCGATAATAATGAAAGGTGGCTTTATTCAATTCGGGAAAAAAAATGGAAGCAACTTGCAAGTACCCAAACCATTGGTTCTTCGACTTTATTTAGTTTGGGTCAACAGCATTTTGGTATTTTCTACAATGAAATGAACGGAAATCGAGAATTGTATCAGAAAACAGGCATGGAGGATTCTTGGCAGTTTGTGAAAAAAGTAGATGTCAGTCTGGGTGGTATTATTCAGGACAACCCAATGGTTATTGACAATAAGGTATATTTTTCGAGCATATATCATCCAATAGTTGAATTTGATCTCATGACTAAAAACTTTAGAAATATTGGTAACATGTCTGCAGAGCCGCACAATTATCCAATGTTTAGAAAAGGGAAATCGTTGTGGTTTATTTTTGGAAATTCTATATACGATTTCCGCCCTGACCTGCTTTAAGAAAAATGAAGTCCTGCCAATTTGTCGACAAAACCTTTTGGCATCTCTATTGAACCTTTTGGAAGAACCTTCGCATATTGAAGGTTCTTCTTTTATTTTAGCTAATTCGTGACAGCCCTGCTGTCAATCTGTCTATATGAGCCAATTCGAAAATTCATTATTCCAAAATCTTATGAACGGCGATTATGCCGGTGAGGGAGACCTTATTCAGTTGATCACCGACGAAGAAGAGGAGGAAACGGGTAGGGAGGAGTTTGAGGATGAGATCCCGATACTTTCTGTACGCAATACAGTTCTTTTTCCCGGAGTGGTGATCCCGATTACCGTGGGCCGGCAACGGTCTATCCGCTTGGTGAAAAAAGCCCAAAAAGGAAATAAGCTGATCGGTGTGTGCGCACAGCTCAACCCCAATCATGACGATCCATCGTGGGAAGACATCTACCAAGTAGGCACGCTGGCCAAAATCATCAAAATGATCGTGCTTCCTGATGGCAATACCACCATTATTATTCAGGGCAAAAAGCGATTCAAAATTCGCGAGCAGGTCACTGATGACCCCTATTTTATCGCCAAAGTCGACTACCTGGAGGAGAATTTCCCAAGAAATTCCAAGAAAATCAAAGCGCTCGAAGAGTCACTCAAAGACGCGGCGACAAAGATCCTTCATCTCAACCCGGAGATCCCACGTGAAGCGCAGGTGGCCTTGGATAATATCGACAATACGCCTTTCCTGACGCACTTCCTTTCTTCCAATATCAATGCGCCCGTCGAAGCCAAACAGCGCCTTCTTGAGATCAATGACGGGGTGGAGCGGGCCACGCTTTTGCTTGAGTTCATGATGAAAGACATCCAGATGCTGGAGTTGAAGTCGGAGATCCAAAAGAAGGTACATACTGATATTGACCAACAGCAGCGGGATTATTTCCTTCGTCAACAAATGAAGGTACTTCAAACCGAACTCGGAGAAGAAGGGCCCGAGAAAGAAGTGGAAGATCTTCGTGTCCGAGGGGAAAAGAAAAACTGGCCGCTGGAAGTCAAGAAGCATTTTGAAAAAGAGTTGGATAAAATCCTACGGATCAATCCATCTGCTGCCGAATATCCCATCGCGCTGAACTATGCGGAGACCATGGTTGAATTGCCTTGGAATGAGTTTACCCAGGATAATTTTGACCTGAAGCATGCCCGTGCCATTCTTGACTCGGATCATTTTGGGCTGGAAAAGGTCAAGGATAGAATCATTGAGTACCTGGCCGTATTGAAATTAAAGAATGACCTCAAAGGCCCAATTCTTTGCCTTTACGGACCTCCAGGTGTGGGTAAAACTTCTTTGGGGAAATCCATAGCTTCCGCCTTGGGGAGAAAATACATCCGAATGTCGCTGGGCGGCCTGCATGATGAGGCTGAGATCCGTGGACATCGGAAGACTTACGTGGGAGCAATGCCCGGTAAGATCATCCAAAACATGAAAAAGGTGAAAATCTCCAATCCGGTCTATGTACTGGATGAGATCGATAAGCTTTCTTCAGACTTCAGAGGAGATCCTTCTTCTGCATTTTTGGAAGTCTTGGATCCGGAGCAAAACAGTGCATTCTTGGACAACTACCTCGAGGTCGAGTACGACCTGAGTAAGGTGCTGTTTATCGCTACGGCCAACTCTCTGGATACCATTCAGCCAGCACTTCGAGACCGTATGGAAATCATTGAAGTCACGGGCTACACGCAAGAAGAAAAACTGGAGATTGCCAAGCGCCACCTGGTGCCGAAGCAGCGCAAAGAACATGGTTTGAAATCCAAGGATGTTTCCTTTGAAAAGGCCGCCTTGGTCAAGATCATTGAAGACTATACCCGAGAATCCGGAGTCAGAAGCTTGGAGCGTGCCATTGGAAAAGTCATCCGAAACATCGCCAAGTCTATAGCCATGGAAGAGGAGTACGAGCGTAAGATCACCCCTGAAGCGGTTCGGAAGATTTTGGGTTCGGAGATTTTTGACAAGGAAACATATCAGGACAACAGTGTCGCCGGCGTGGTGACCGGGCTGGCTTGGACCAGTGTGGGTGGGGAAATACTGTTTATTGAAACCAGTTTGAGCAAAGGTAGAGGGAAATTGACCCTCTCCGGGCAGTTGGGTGAGGTAATGAAAGAGTCTGCCATGACAGCACTTTCCTACTTGAGATCCAAAGCCGAAAAATTGGGAATTGATCACCGGGTTTTTGAGCAGTACGATCTCCATATCCACGTACCTGCCGGTGCTGTGCCTAAAGATGGCCCATCTGCGGGGATTACGATGTTGACCGCTATGGCCTCGGTCTATACCCAGCGACGTGTCAAAGCAAAAGTCGCCATGACCGGGGAGATAAGCCTCATTGGAAAAGTAATGCCTGTCGGGGGAATCAAAGAAAAAATCTTAGCTGCCAAACGTGCCGGAATCAAAGAAATCATCCTTTGCAAAAAGAACAAGCGGGATATCGAGGAAATTGATCCACAGTATGTCAAAGGAGTAGAATTCCATTTTGTAGACAAAGTGGATGAAGTATTGGAGATTGCCCTGACCAAAACCAAAGTAGAAAATCCGTTGAAGTTTTCCCTGACTTCAGAGTCAAAGTCCAGTCTATAAGGATTCCTTTCGGAGAATGGCCTCCTTGAACACATGGAGGCCATTTTTCTTTTGGAAGCCGATTTGGCTCCATTTAACTAAACCACAACAACATGAATTCAATCGAATCACTTACTCCCAGACAGATTGTTGAAGAGTTGGATAAATACATTATCGGGCAGAAAGACGCCAAGCGAAACGTGGCAATCGCCTTACGAAACCGAATCCGTCGCATGATGGTCAAGTCTGATATTCAAAAGGACATCGTCCCCAACAATATCCTCATGATCGGTAGTACCGGTGTCGGAAAAACCGAAATAGCCAGGAGATTGGCAAAGATTGCCCAAGCACCGTTCACCAAAGTAGAAGCTTCCAAATTTACTGAAGTAGGATACGTCGGCAGGGATGTGGAAAGTATGGTCAGGGATCTGGTCGAACAGAGTGTCCATCTAGTCAGAGAAGTGAAAAAGGAAGAGGTGAAAGTCAAGGCAGCCGATGCGGTGGAGGAAGTGATTCTGGATATTCTGATTCCTCCGGTAAAAAGCGCCGGCTTTACCAGACCGATGTCCATCAGTACTGAATTGGATACAGATCCCAACTCTGATTCAGAATTGAATGAGCGTACTCGTGAGCGGTTCCGTGAAAAATTGAGAAATGGTGAGCTGGACGAGCGAAAAATCGAAATTAATGTCAAAGCCAGTTCCCCCGTGGGAATTGGCATGATCGGCAACGGCATGATGGATGACGCAAGCATGGCCGGGCTTCAGGATATGATTTCAGGGATGATGCCCAAGAAAACCAAGAAGCGGAAACTCACCATTGCAGAAGCTCGCAAAGTCCTCCTGGAAGAGGAAATGTCCAAGTTGATTGACTTTGATGAGGTCAAGGAAGAAGCGATTCGTTTGGCGGAAAATAATGGAATCATTTTTATCGATGAGATCGATAAGATTGCTTCCAAGTCTGGAAAAAACGGAGGGGGGCCTGATGTCAGCCGAGAAGGAGTGCAGCGCGACTTACTTCCTATTGTCGAAGGATCCAGCGTGAACACCAAATACGGAGTGATCAATACAGACCACATTCTCTTTATTGCAGCAGGAGCTTTTCACGTAAGCAAGCCTTCAGATTTGATCCCTGAGCTTCAAGGTCGATTCCCAATCCGAGTAGAGCTTCAGAGTTTGACCCAAGAGGATTTTTCTCGGATTCTGCGTGAACCCAAAAATGCCCTCACCAAGCAATACATGGCGCTATTTGAAGCAGAACAAGTTTTCTTGGATTTTACCGAGGATGCGGTGGAGGAGATTGCACGACTGGCATTTTTGATCAATCAGGAAGTGGAAAATATCGGAGCCCGTCGACTGCACACTGTGATGAGTCACTTATTGAATGATTTTCTCTTTGAAGTTCCAGATCTGATTGAGCCTAATTCCAAAATCATGGTGACCAAAGAAATGGTCGAGCAGCGACTCAGTACTTTGGTGAAAAACAGGGATTTGTCCCAGTATATTCTTTAAGCTTGAGGATGATTAAAAGTAATTGACTTTTAAGGCATATGCGTACACTTCTTATCCTAACCGGTCATACCAAAGGACTGGGGCATGCGATTTTGGATGTATTCCTTTCCTTGGAGTCTGTCCAAGTCGTAGCGTTATCAAGAACTTCACTCGACCTGGCCCATTCCAATTTGAAAGAAATTCAATTGGACTTGAGTGACCTTGATGCCCTGGAAGCCACTATTCCGAAGGTATTTCCGAAAGCAGAAGGTTTTGAAAGATGCATTTTGATCAACAACGCAGGTTGGATTGGGGAAGTAAAGCCAGTGGGGAAACTTAATCCCAAGGGCATCCAAAGAGCCATGAATGTGAACCTCTTGGCCCCAATGACGCTGACAGATGCTTTTGTGAAAGCCTATCGGAATCATCAGGCTGAAAAAATCATTTTAAACGTCAGCTCGGGTGCTGCCCAAAAGCCTTTGCCTGGCTGGAGTGAGTATTGTACAGGTAAAGCGGGATTGGCGATGTTTTCCAAAGTGGCTCATGAGGAATTGAATGGATTGGGATTCCGGGTGTTTTCAGTAGCCCCTGGGATAGTGGATACCGGGATGCAGTCAGAAATAAGAAGGGCCGATCAACAGGATTTTCCTGCCTTGGAACGCTTCATTGGCTATAAATCAGAAGGGAAACTCAGTACTCCGGAGGAAGTGGCAGCTAAAATTTTTCAGTTGATTTCTCATCCGGAGCTTTTCCCTGAAGTAGTGCAGGATGTGAGAAATTATTAACCCTTTTTCTTTGGGTAATCGACAAACCACACTTGGGCGGTTTTAGGGCTCAGTTCATTCCAATGTTCTGACTTTAAAGTGAAGCCAAATTGACCTGAAGTGGGAAGATTGTCCAAGTTCCCTCCCAAATATTCGATCAAATCGTTAAGCCCAGGATTATGTCCAAAAATTAGCATAGTGTTTTTGGAGTCTTTTTGAAGATGGATATATTTCAAAATGGTAGATGGGCTGGAGTGATATAAGTTATTTTCCCAAGAGATTTCCTGAACAGGAAATTCAAGTTCCTGAGCAGTGATCAAGGCGGTTTCAGCTGCCCGTTTTGCAGTAGATGAGAGAATGATGTCGGGTTTTATCCCCCTTTTTTTAAGTCTCTTGGCCATCATAGGGGCATCCCGCTTTCCCCTATCGGCAAGTGGGCGGTCATGGTCGCTTAGCCAGGGATTATCCCAAGCAGATTTGGCATGTCGGATCAAAATAATTTTCTTCATTTTGGCAGAAAAAAAACGATTATTTTGTTTTTTTTAATCAAATATTTACATTTAAGCCTCTTTCAATTACAATTTATCACAATTCATTATGTTTACCGGAACAGTAAAATTTTACAATGAAGCCAAAGGTTTCGGATTTATCGTTGATGACGAAACTCAGGGAGATGTGTTTGTTCACGCTACTGGGTTAGTTGACAAAGTTGCTCAAAACGACAAAGTTACCTACGACATCAAAGATGGTAAAAAAGGACCCAACGCCATCAACGTCAAAAAGGCCTAATATATTCATCAGAATGTTTTAGCTTATCAGATCCCCCGAAACTTTAAGATTCGGGGGATTTTTGTTGATCCTCCGGATTGGAGATGGATCGGAATTGCGTAGGAAGTGATTTTAAATAAAGATCTCTTTTGGGATAGGGGATTTCAATGTCATTGGCTTTGAATGCCATGTAGATTTCAGACATCACCTCATTTCGGATCAATAGCATATTGTTCATATTGTCTATCCAAAACAACACTCTAAAATCCACTGAACTGTCGCTGAAATTTTGCATCAATACTCTTGGAGGTGGGTATTTCAAGATGCTTTCCCGATCCAGAACCTTATTCAGGATGGAGTTTACTTTTTCCATATCCGAATCATAAGACACACTAATAATCAACTCAATCCTCCTTTTTTTGTCGGAAAGAGTCCAATTGATCAGGCTTTTGGATAATAAGTCTCCGTTTGGAACAACGATTTCGGATCCATCATAGGCCTGAATCTTACTTGCCCGGATCCCTACTTCCTTTACTTTACCGGTAAGATTTCCTACTTCGATATCGTCTCCGATTTGGATAGGTCTTTCAAAAGCAAGGATAACTCCTGAAACCAAATTGTTGATGATGGTCTGAAGACCAAAACCGATGCCTACCGAAAGAGCGCCCAGGACAATGGTAATTTTGTCCAGAGGTATTTTGGCAGCTGTAATGGCAATAAAAAAGCCCAACCCCAACACACCCAGACGGATCAACAAAATGGAACTGCCGAGTTTTTTTGAATTTTGTTCGTCATTTTTCTGGTCCTTAATCGAGACAAAATAGGCGAGGTAATTAGAAATCAAATAGGAAAGATAGACTAGACCGATAAACAGCAAAATACTTCCAAAAGTAAACGTACTATCTCCCAAGGATCGCTCTTCGACTAAGAAATTTTTTAATCGGCTGAATACAAAGTCATTGATGGCCAGATTGTATAGGTAAATGACTGCCCAAAACAAACCGGCCAGAAACAGAAACAAACTGTTGATTCGGTTTTTTAGCCTTTGAAAATCCAGAAAATTGGTCATGTCATCATTATCTCTTTTGTTTTCAAGCAAAACATAACTGATTTCCATGGCTGATTTGACAAAAAAATACATGCAGACTCCATAAATAAACCCAATCGTACCTGCTACGCTAAAGATTTTGGCAAGGCTGAACCTTCCCAAACTATTTGCCAGCAAACCCAAAAATATAACTGCCAGGGTTACGGCTCTCAATCTTTTGAGGAAGACAATCTCCTTGGGATCTTCTGATTGAAATTTCCGGGGTATCTGCCACAATATCAATAAATAGATCAGGTTGCAAAACACGTAGTATACGTTCTTGATAAGCAATCTCCCAGTATAAATTGCTGATAGAAATAAACAAAAAAAGGAAAACCAAAACGATCCATTTCCAGGCAGTTCGGGTTTGGAAATTGTCAAAGATCAATACAGAAGAAAAGAGCACTTGGAGGTAAATGAAAAAAGTAAGGAAGGCAATAGATGCGGTATCAAACATGAAAAAGACTAATGGAAGGAGTGCGAGCATGGTCGTAGCCAGCGTTTGCTTTCTGAGGTATTTTGTTCTTTATAGGATAATTTCTCCGAATTCTTTGTCCTCTGCGATTTTTTTAATCACATTCCTAATCCCAAAATATCCGCACATTAAAATCAACAAAGCACAAAAACTGAGCAGAGGGTGAGAAAGCAATTGACGTCTTAGAAAGAGAAAATTGAGTTTCAAACTGTCCAGGGTGATCTGAAAAATAGACTTTGGCGAAGGGATTTGGTAAGACTCCCAGATGTAGTTGATTTCTTTTTTGAGGAGATTTTTTTCGAGAAAGGTTCGGTTATTTTCCAGGTATCTTTTTAGACCCTACAAGGTGATGGTGACTTTGCTGAGTCTTGCCTGGAATCGGGCAGCAATAAGCTCCTGTCGATACAGGGCACTATCAAGAGCATGGATATTGAATTTGAGATTTTGGATTTCTTCTGCGTAAGAGGGAAGTAAAGTGGAGTCACGGATTTTGAACAAAAAAAATTTATCTGATTTGATGGTTTTTAATAGGCTGTCCAATCGCTGGAGTCGATCCAGTTTTCCTTGGGCAATTTTATCCAATTCCTCATTTTTCTCCTGAATGCTTACAAGAATCTTGTCTAAGGCAAAGATGTATCTGAAGTTAAACTGGGTGTTGGGGGTTTTGATGCGTTCGTCCAATGCCTCTAGGGTGGTTTCCATTTCAGGTATTTCTTCGGAAAGCCTTATGGTGTCCATGGTGTCCTCAAGTTCCATTCGAATCTGATTGGCCAAGAGACTATATGTTTTTCCTTTCCGGATCAATTCTTCAAGTCTGGGGAAATCATTGTTTTTTAAATCCGAAAGGAAGCCATTTCCCTCCTTGACCACCAAGCTATCCTTGGCCGAGGCAAAAAGAGAGTCCGTAGAAGTCTTGGAAATACTGTCTTGGGAAAAAGCCTGCAGAGAAAAACAAAGGCAAAAGAAAAAGGCGATACGGGTAAGGAAAATAGACATGATGCAATGGTAAAAATCTAAAATAGAGATTAATCCAGAAAGCTGCTACGATTTTGAGCTGGGATTCATTGATCTGGTATAAAATAAGAAATTAAGACATTTTGACTTGTTTTTGATGGATTTTCGAAATTTTATCAGACAATATGACCTGAATTCTGTGCTGGAATGAAATTTTCTAGAAAGTATTCGTAAAACAAACCAACACAACTATGAAACTGGTAAGATATAATCAAATGGACCCTCAGTTTCCGGCTAGCTTTAGTGGCTTGCTGGACAGAATCTTTTCAGATTCGCTTGGCGCTGCGCTGAAACAGTTTACTCCGGCAGTGGATATTGCGGAAGATGATAAGATTTATGAAATTCATCTGTCCGTTCCGGGAGTTAAGAAATCTGATTTTCAGATACAACTTCAGGATGGGAAGCTGACCATCTCAGGTGAACGCAAAATGGAGGAGAAAAAAGATGGAAAAAACTTCCATAGTCTTGAGACCCAGTTTGGGAGTTTTGCAAGATCATTTTTCTTGCCTGAAGATGTCATGACTGAAAAAATAGAAGCTACTTATGAAGACGGTGTTTTGAAATTGATCCTTCCAAAGAGAGAAAAAAAAGTAGCAAGCTCTACTATCGTAGTCAAATAAAAGGATGAGCGGGAAAACCCGCTCTCTTTATTTTTGTTATTCTTGTGTTGGGGCTAAAAGCGGTTAATTCTTGTTAATTTAATCCCCTGGCATTATCCAAAGGCTTTAAAAGAAAGTCTAAAGGGTAAGAAATTTGTGGAATAATTCATTCAAAAGAAAACGACAACTATGACAAAGAAACAGTTCTTTTTGGGAATACTTCTGGCTGCTTTGGTAGGAGGAGTAGTAGCCTTAGCAGGGGTAAGTTTTCTGATCAAACCTCAAAATGCAGGCACCTTCGATGAAAAGCAGCAGGCAAGCTTTGTGAACATGTTGACTGGTGAAAACTTCACCATTCCCGACGGGATCAACTTTGTAGCTTCAGCCCAACTCGTCACTCCGGCGGTGGTCCACGTGAAAAGTCAGGTGGCTTACACTCCGAGAGCTCAACGTGATCCGATTCAGGAGTTTTTCGGAATTCCGGATCCAAGAGGGGATCGGGGTCAGGGAGGAAGCGGCAGCATGCCAATGAGTTCGGGATCAGGGGTAATCATTTCTCCTGATGGCTATATTGTTACCAACAATCACGTCATCGACGGGGCTACCAAAGTTGATATTTCACTGGACAACAATAAGAGGTACGAAGCTACGATCATCGGGACTGACCCTACCACCGATTTGGCCTTGTTGAAAATTGAGGCTAATAATCTTCCTTTTGTGAAATTTGGTGATTCGGACCAAACCAAAATCGGGGAGTGGGTATTGGCTGTCGGAAATCCATTTGACTTGAACTCTACCGTGACAGCAGGGATTATTTCTGCCAAGGCCAGAAATATCAACATCCTTCGCAACGTGGAGAACAACCTTCAAATCGAATCATTCCTTCAGACAGATGCAGTGGTCAATCCGGGTAACTCGGGCGGAGCATTGGTCAATCTTGCCGGAGAATTGATTGGGATCAATACTGCTATCGCATCCAACACGGGCACGTTCGCGGGGTATTCTTTTGCTGTCCCCAGTACCTTGGTCAAAAAGGTCATGGATGACTTGATGAAATATGGGACTGTCCAGAGAGGATTATTGGGAGTATCTATTCAGAGTGTAAGTCCAGAATTGGCAGACTACTTAAATAAAAAGTTCCCGGTCGATCAAGGAGTTTATGTAGGTGGAGTAAATGAGAATTCTGCCGGACAGGCTGCCGGATTGAAAGAAGGCGATATTATCATTTCCATTGATGGCAAAGCAGTCAACAACGTATCCATGCTTCAGGAGATGGTAGCGAGAAAACGGCCGGGTGATAAAGTGGAGGTAGAGTATATCAGAGACGGGAAAAACACCAAAGCCACAGCTACCCTGAAAAACTTCTCCGGAGATACCAATATCGTGAAGAAGGAAGTGCCAAAAACGTTCTCCTTTGAGGGTATCCAATTTGAGGATGTGAAACAACAGACAAAAGACCAGTTGAAAATAGCCGGTGGAGCTGTGATCAAGTCCAACGCCAATGAAGCCTGGAGAAATGCGGGTGCCAGAAATGGATTTATCATTACTTCTGTAATCTCTGACTCAGGACGTAAAAAAGTGACTACCGCACAAGACATGATCGATTTTCTTTCAGGTGCGAAAGGTCAGGAAATCGTCGTGCTCGGGATGTTCCCTGATGGTACAGATTATTATTTTGAGGTCGAATTAAATTAATTCACTATTTCTTCATTCAAAAGCCGGTGAGAACCGGCTTTTTTTATGCTCGGTTTTTCCTACTTTCAGCTTGAATAAACCCTTTAAACCTAATGAAGAAGAACATATTACTCGTTTTGATTTGCCTGATCGGAATCCAGGATGATTTGTACGCTCAGACGATCTCTCCAGCGGCAAAAACTCCCGTAGCCGGTATCTCCCAAGAGCGTGTGATGAAACTAGACGCCATGCTCGAAGAAGCAATCCAAAAAGAACAAGTGCCTGGATTGGTGGCTATGGTCGTGAAAAACGGCCAGGTGGTTTATCATTCGGCTAAAGGATTTGCAGATGTGGAAAGCGGGAAAAAGATGGAGAAAAACTCAATTTTCAGAATTGCCTCCCAGACCAAGGCGATTACCTCCACGGCAATCATGATCCTTTGGGAAGAAGGAAAATTCAGACTGGATGACCCGATTTCCAAATACATTCCAGAATTCAAGAATCCGCAGGTGCTGAATACGTTTCGGTATGCAGATACCACCTATACGACTAAGCCAAGCAGCAGAGAAATTACCATTCGTCACCTCCTTACCCATACTTCAGGCTTGGGATATGGCGTGATTGATGGAGATGAACGGATGAAAATGATCTATCATAAGGCAGGAGTGGTGGATCTTTTTACCACTGAAAAAGTGACCATTGAGGAAAGTGTCAAGCGACTCGCTAAGCTTCCCCTTCACCACGAGCCTGGAGCCAAATACACCTACAGCGAGGGGTTGGATGTATTGGGCTATCTGGTGGAAATCATATCCGGTAAGCCTTTCGATGTGTTTCTAAAAGAGCGGATTTTTGATCCGATTGGGATGAACGATACCCGTTTTTACTTAAGTGATGCCCAAGCTCCAAGATTGGTAACGGTGCACACCCGTAAAGACAACAAATGGGCATCCTATCCGGTGACTTTCTATGATCCTGATTTTCCAAAAACGGGGGCGAAAACCTTCTTTTCCGGTGGTGCGGGTCTTTC
The DNA here is from genome assembly GCF_003253485.1 of Algoriphagus aquaeductus. GTDB lineage: Bacteria > Bacteroidota > Bacteroidia > Cytophagales > Cyclobacteriaceae > Algoriphagus > Algoriphagus aquaeductus. Next base: position 201,698 of record NZ_QKTX01000003.1, read on the forward strand.
CAGTACTGCTGAAGATTACGCCAAGTTTCTCCAGATGTATATGAATGGAGGAATTTACAATGGGAAGCGAATACTGAGTCCTCATACGATTCACACCATGATGCAAAATCAAGTCGGTGATCTTTGGAATGGGGATAAATACCATGGAATAGGTTTTGGTGTCGTGACCGACAAAGGTGTGGCTTCAGGAGGTATGGGTAGCAAAGGAACCTTTGATTGGGGAGGCTATTTCAATACGCAATACTTTGCCGATCCTCAGACGGGCATTATCGGCTTGATTTTTAAGCAAACTTCCGGTGCCGGAAACGGGGATGAAACAAGCTGGAAATTCCGCCAAATGGTGTTCACGATCGTGGAATAAGTGGTGTGTGGTGACACACACCCCGGCGAAGCAGTTAGTGGTTGGTGAGGACACCAACCACGGCAAGGTCCCAACTGACATAGGTAGCCACAGGTGCACAGAAATAACGAATCTGTGCATCTGTGGCTTTTTTATTTCCTTGAAAAATAGGCCATCATCAGGATCGAACCAGCTGTGCCGTCCATGGTAGGTTCGTTGGTGCTGTAGTCTCCCACCGCGTCATGGTAGACGATAAATGGATTTTGTCGACTGACATAATCATCCGGTCGCTCCAGTGTCAATCCAAGTAGATTGAAGTGGATCGTCCGGAAAATTGGCCCATCCACCAAGCCACCGGGGATCTCCAAACCCAACTTGACATAAGGCGCAGTATGCACAAAGACCGGAAAATCCCCGTGTCTAGGAATCCCGGTAAACATGCTCGTACCCCAGGGATTTTTCCCAAACAGCCAATCCCGCTGAGCGATCAGGTAGGGTTGGTATTGAGTGTTTCCGCTCATTTTTTCATAAAGAATCAGCTGAGTAGCCAGGCTGGTCATCAGATTGTTGGAGCACCAGATAAAAGGGATACCTACTTCGAAGGGACTGGCTTGGGCTTTTTTCAAGGTATATTCGATACCCTCCTGATAGAAGCTTTCCAGTGTCTTTTTGAAATCCCGATCCACCACTTCATGCAGAGAATAGTGCCCCAAATTGATAAATGGGTACAGCTGATAGTGGGCGGCAGAATCCCGAACCATCCAGGAATCGGCATTGGCACTTTTCAGGGCATATTCTTTGGCCTGCATCAGATAACTGTTATCCCCGGTTGCTTTGTAAAGTTCAGCTCCGGCCCATTCCATGTCATCGTTCCAGGTTTCTTCATTGTATCGATAAGGAGCCCCGAAGGAATTTCCCTGCTGATAGCCTTCGTATTTCCTTCCTAATGCATAGAGGCTTTTGGCAGCGCGAAGGCATTGGATGGAATAAGCTTCATCGATTTCTTTCCAGATTCGGGCACCCAAAGCCAAGGCCGCGGCTGACCTTCCTGCTACATTGGCCATGCCAGTGGATTCGCTCTTATACTTGCCAAGGCCCTGTGGTTTGCCAGTTGCAAAGTAGGCCGGGCGATAGCTGTTTTCTCCCCAACCGTAATCGGAGTTGTCCTGATTTGGGATTTTGAATCCTCGGTGGTCCCGGTCATCGGCGATTTGATGGATGAGTTAGTCGGGAGCGGGATGAAGTTTGAGTAGCCAGTCGAGGCCCCACTTGGCTTCATCAAGGACATCAGGAATACCGTTAGGGCCGGGTTGTCCCAGTGCGTTGACGATGTCTCCGAATCGGTCAGGGAAAAGCTCATAAGCCATCAGCATGTGTCCTGTGGCATAGCTTCCCGTGATCAGGTACTTAAGCTGGTCACCTGCATCATGCCAGCCTCCGGATGCATCGACATAAGTGCTATCCGGCATGGGGCCAAAGAAGCTGCGACCATCCTCCTGATGGCAGACCATATCCATCGTGGGATTGTACCCGCAACGCTGTTGCCGCATAAATTCCAACAGATCCTCCTGAATTCCGGCATAGGAATCTGAACCGATTTCAAATTTTTCTGAACTGGATCTCGAAGCAGAATGCCAAAGGAAATATCTGCCTTCTTTAGAAATCTGGGTGAAGTCGATCGAATAATAAAAAAAATCTCCCCATACACCCGATTCTATGGGTACAGGTTTGATTCGATCAGCTGAACTCGAGTCGGGGAGATGGATTAAGTGGATGTTGTTTTTGATTTTTCCCTTGGAAAAGACAATGGCTTTCTTAGTGTCAGAAGGGTGGAAACCAACTTGGTTGACGGAAAAGAAAACTTCCTGTGCTTTTAAGGAAAGAATGGGGCAAAGGAGGAAAAGGTATAATGAAATTTGCTTCATAGAGAGCTTGATTTGGGATATTTAAAGTAAAAAAGGATTTGGGAAAAGAGAGATTGTTTTCCATGAATGTTTCCCAAAGATTTTGTTGTCATAATTTTTTTGGGGTGATAGAATTTGGGCTTTACTTCAAATTCGAAATGCAGTAAGGTTAAATTCTTGAAAAGCAGTATATTTTATCTTTAAATATGCTTTCCTACAAGGAGGCTAAGGAAGCTTAAGATGTTTCTCGGAAAGTTGAATTCTTTGGGTCAATTGTACTGGGCTAGTCGAAGTATCGGTCCTTTGTTGACTGTGCTGAGCACCTTTCCGACGAAAGTCAGGAGGTTCGAAGCCTCCGCTCCATTGTCAAGGAGAATTTGGCTGGGGGTATAATTGGGTATAATCATAAAATTTGACATGACTTTAATTTAAGCCGATGGATAAGCGCGAATTTTTAAAGAAGACACTGGCGGGTTTCGGCACCATTGTCTCTCTTCCGGTGCTAGGAGGGGATGCAAAAATCTCCTCTAATGCTGGAATACCTGAGTGTGATGTTTCACCAAAGGAGACTAGAGGCCCTTTTCCCATCAAATCTCCCTCGGACCTGATGCGTGCCAATATTGTAGGTGACAGACAGGGAATCGCGCTTTTGATTAATTTAAAGATCCAAAGTCAGTCCAAATCTTGTCAGCCCCTCTCCGGAGTAGATGTAGATGTCTGGCACTGTGATGCCCAAGGAAATTATTCCCAATACGGTGGCAATGGACTCCAACAATCTGATTACCGGAATACCTCTTTCCTTAGGGGAAGGCAAAGGACGAATTCCAAAGGTGAAGTTTCCTTTATTAGCATTTTTCCGGGTTGGTATCCAGGTCGTGCTCCACACTTACACCTAGACATTCTCCAAGAAGGGGAAATCATCTTAAGTACCCAGATTGCATTTCCCAAGAAGTGTACACTTGAGGTATACGCGAGTAGGGGATACAAAGGCGAGGAGGATACCTCCAATGAGCGTGACGGAATTTTCAGAAACAGCCTTGAGGGAAATATGGCTGATTCAGTCAGCGGAAATCTGGAGGATGGTTATACCCTATTTAAATTGATCATCACAGGTTGAGAATGAGTTTCAGGTTTGTAGCAAGTTGAAGTGCTTTAAAATACAGAAGGGTTCAACAAGTCAATGGCTAAAGAGGAAGCACAGCGCAGTTGGAAACTACAAAGGTTGGAGGCCTGTAATAAATATTTAAGTTGTGATCTGGAAATCCATTGCTGATGAGGTTCAATCTCCAGTTCATCTACCAGAATCAACTGGTAAATCGAGTCGTTTTGGTAAAATCTACCTCCCTCATCACATTGGACTAATTCTCTTAAAATTTTTCCAGAAGGACTCAGGATTGGAGCCTGATTTTCTTCTGGAAGGCTCATTTTGCTAGGGTAGACTGCAAATGGAGTGCTTATGCCTACTTCTTTTCCAATGGAGACAAGAAATTCGGGCTCCGAATCAGTCATTCTGAAATAAAGTTGAACCATTCCCTGAGCGTTGGTTTCAAAAAGAGGCTGGGTCCAGGCGGATACCTCTCTATTGGTACAGGAAAAATGGTAAAGGTGGACAGAAGTTGTTTGTTGGTCCACCGGAACTATCCCTTCTTCATTTATTTTCCAATGGGTAAGCTTTTCAAGCGAAATCTTGGAATGTTTCTGTTTTGGGGATAGTAAGTGGAAAGAATTTAGAAAGACAAATGGTTGTGGAGTCGAAGCGGGATTGAAATACATCTCCCAGTCCATGACGGCCAGAAGTGATCTCAAATCTGCGTTGAGGAGATTGTCTTCATCAATTAACTCAAGGATTGCATTCATTGATGCCCAAATCATGTTTTCCTCGGTATCAATCCAGTCATTTGCCAAGAGGTAATGATGCGTTTTGCTTTTTTGATAATATTTCGCACCTAAATCGTGTTGCATGGAGTGTGTAATTAATTGGCACTCCGGATTGTATTGCGTAAACAAGTTGACATAAGCTGTTGCCTTTCCTCCATGAAGCTTCAGGTAATTTGCCGGAGTGCTTTGAATAGTTGGGCCATATTGGATTACCCCTGTATTTCCAGGCTCAACTCTGGCCTGCAACAAGACATAAATTTTCCCGCTGGAAGGCAGCAGGATCAATCCTGTAAGAGCGCTTTGTGGCTGGTACAAAATTAATCGCTCCTCAGATGGGATTTGTTGGTTTTGGAGACCGATCACATGAAAAAACCCTCCAGAGCTATGCGAAAGCGCTCCTTCAGTGATTGACCAAGCTTTTTGTTCTTCAAAACGTACCTTGGAAATCTGATAATTTGAAATAGACCGAATCGTTTCTAGAAAGTCTACAAGTTCTATTTTGGATTCTGCGATTCGACACGCTTTGGTTAAATAGGTCATTTGTGTTAAGTTGAACTATTGATTTCTAGTAATTTTGCTACATCCATAACAGGCGAAACCTGCCCCTCATGAGGAATCTCATGATATCTAATTTGACAAGCACTTGCCAGTTTTCGTTGGATGGGTTCATTTTGAAAAGAGGAACTCATCCATAAATACACTTTCGATTCCGGATCCATCCAAATCATGTTGGCAAATTCGGCTCCTCTTACTCCAACCAAAACTTTCGAAGAATAAAACTCTGTGATTTGTTGAAGCAATCCTAAATCACCGGTGGGTCTAGCCTTCACCAAGTATCCTGCAGACTTTAGTTCTTTCACTCCTTCTTCTATTCCTTTTAATTCTCTTCTTTCTGATCCATATCCAGGAAACCACCGGGCTTTTTTACCCGCTTCACTTGAGATTATTTCAGGGGGAGCCGCTCTTTTGATAATAAGCCAAGATTTATTTTCGATGGGTATCGGATTTAATCCCAATACTTTAAAAATTATGAATTTTCGGTAAGAATTAAGTTCTTTTTTGAGGGAAGGTGGAAAGTTTCCAAATTCCTCCAGGTATTTGTCCCAGCGGGGAATGATGATCAAGTTTTTTTTGAATTTGAAGTGATGATAGGTAAACCAGCTGGCATTGTCACCGCGAAATCTCCTTTCTGCATAAGATAGTCTTCTCCAGATTTTCCTTCGAATGGATTTCCATTCCTTTCGAGTCATTCCTATGGTTTTCTCTGTCAGCTCTTCAAACTCATGCTCGACTCCCAGATGATTTAGATATTCTTTCGCCAATGCGTCTGTGAGAGGATTACAGGAATCTAAAATGAGTTTTTTTCCCGCGAAAAGTTCAGGCCTTTTCCAAAGCAAATAGGAAAAGGGAATAAAAAATCCAAAGAGGTAATGCCAATAATTCCCCAGATCACCTCCTCTTGCAGGGTCTGCTTTTAAATGAATCGCTGTCAATAAATTCAATTAAGAAATCTGTTCCGGTGTTTTTTCATTTAGTTTCCTAATGGAGAAATAAAAAATCCATTGGAAATTTCACTTTGTCGCCAATAATAACCTAAACCTGTTGAAAATTCTAAGTTTTATTCGATTTAATACTGTATCCTCCGTGTTTGCTAACTAATTTCTGTAAGTCTCACTTTTGCTCCTTTATTTTAAAAATTTTTAGTTTCCAAGAGCCGCATTGATTTTTTCCCAAAGCAACTGGTCAAAGCCCGAAAGTGCAAAGTTGGGATTGTCTGGATCGGAAGCTCGTCCCATTCGGATGATGACCATTTTCTTGCTTGGGATCACATAGATGCGCTGATCCTCAGCACCCATTGCGGCATACATATCAGCAGGGGCATTGGGAATGAGCATACCCGGAAATACAGTCTGACTGTTGGGTAGCATAAATTGACTTTTGCCATTGAGCCACCACAGGTAGCCATAGGAAGGATTGATGTTTTGGGAAGTGGAGGTACTTTCTTTGAAAAAGGCTTCGTTGACGATTTGTTCATCCCCCCATTTGCCCTGATTCAATGCCAAGAGCCCAAAACGTGCCATGCTTCGGGAGTTGCTGTGGTAGACGGTGAAAATGAGCCCCTCATTCCAAAAACCATCCATTCCGATCTTGTTTTTTAGCTTGGTCATAAAGTACGTTTCAAAAGACTGACCACTTGCTTCTCCGACTACATTCATCAGCCGCTGAAAGACATTGTGATAAGACCACCGCGTGCCCGCATCGGCCAGATAGGTGAGGTTAGGACGGATGACCAGCTGATTTTCATCATTGATCCCCGAAGTCATGGAAAGCAAGTGCTTGGGTGTAATCAGGGCTTCTTTTGCCAAGGGCATAGTGGTCCAGCCTGGGCCGAGATATTGGGACACTCGGGTATTAATATTGAGTAGGTTCTCCTGCTGTGCGATTCCCACGGTTGCCGTGGTGAGTGTTTTTCCGGCACTGTTCCATTGCCAAGTGTCGGTGGCTTTATGACCGTCAAAGTATTCCTCCATCGCGATTCTTCCATTGACCAGAATGAGGAATGACTTGGAGTTTTTGGATCGCAGAAAGTCCACTAAGCCAGGGATTTGACTTTCATCCCAATTGAGCTCTCGGGGGCTGATTTTTGCCCAATCATTTCCTGCAAGGGGAGGGAAATACATAGCCTGATCGGTGCTATTCCCGGGTTCCTCAGTGGGATTGCAGGATGCCTGTACCAAAAGTAAAATTGCGAAAAGAAGGGATAGTGTTCGCATAGCATTAAAATTTACTCTAAGACATCGGATTTTAAAAATGGTTTAAAACTGAGCCTTTTCGAAGATTATTTGACTTTTCACCAAATAAAAAAGCGAAAAAGCATCCAGCCTTTTCGCTTAGTAACCAAAATCCGAGGTAAGTTATCGTCAGTTGAGTTTGGTCTTGTAGATCGCCGACCCCTGTCCTCCTGTTTTGCTTGACAGTAGATACAGGTTGTTTGATTGGTCAAACTCGATGTCTGAGATCCGTTGAGTGACTGTCCCGCCCGAACTGACGTTTGAAAGTTTTTCTGCAAAAGGGAAATTTCCATCCCACTCGTAGATTGTCCATTTATTTCCTTTGAGCCGCTGAAGTTGACTATTGTCGGCACCGATGAGATTTCCTTCCCGGTCTACTGCCTGTGGGGAATATTTCAAGTCTGATTTGGTCCAAGTATCCCCCTTATTGTCAGAGTAGTGAAGACCGCCTCCAGAGGCACCGATTCCAAAGTCTCCCTGCCAGTTTCCCGGTGTGGCAAAAAGCCGGTTGCCTTGGCTGGCATGGATGAATACGATTCCGGAGTTTTTCTTTGTCCAGGTTTTGCCACCGTCTGTAGAAATGCTGATTTCGTTTACTTGGGAGGTGGAATTGGTGAAATGAGGGAAAAGGAGTGTCCCGTCATTCATGCGGAAAAGTCTGTTGAAGTCCGCTCGCACAAAAGCCGTCTGAGGAGCAAAAGGGACGAAGGTAGCTACCAGATTTCGGGTGATCGTATTTCCGTTGTCTTCCGAAACGCTGAAGTAGCTTTTGTTGTCATGATAGGTGATCATATACAGTTTCCCATCCAACACGTGGACAAAGGATGCCCCCATCGTACTCAGATCCCCATAAAGCTTAATTTCTTTTTTTTCTACCACATCGTATCGATAGATGTAATTGTTGGAAATGGTCGTGTAAAAAAGATATCGCCCATCATTGGAAACGGCGAAATTAACAGCAGTTTTTCCCTCTGGAAGCGGGATTTCCTCCCAAGTGATTTTTTTGATTTCTTCTGCTACTTGGTCGTCTCCATCTTGGGACTGTCCATCATCACTCATACAGGAGGTGAGGAGAAAAAGTAGAAAAACCGGAACTAGAAAACGGTACTTATTCATTTTGACGGGGCTTTTAGGTATTGAAAAACAGTTGCCTTAGAATGCTTTTCAAAAATCGCCCCCACCTCGAGGTCTTGCCATACGTCAAATGCCCTATTTGCCCTGAAAAAAACTTTTCCAAAGTTCGAAACTTTGGAAAAGTTGGGAAATAGGGAGGGCTAAGTTTATCTCAGCCCGAAAATTTTGATCAAATCGCTCTCTGCTGCCAAATAGCCAAAGGAGGTAAATACTTTGCTGTCTGTTAGTTCCTGCATCAACTGCTTCGACTTGACGGAATCCCCGTGATACAAATACCAATTGGCGACACCGTATCGGACAGCATCATTGGACGGGCTGCCGCCGCCACTTGGCATGATTGAATCGAGGGGAAGCAGTCCTTTATAGAGCAGACAAAGGTCCGCATAGCTTTGATTTTCGATCACGGTCGAGTCCGGATGGATCGGGGCCAAAAGTGAATCGGCTTTAGCCGGATTGCCCAATCGCTGCTGAATCATATAGAGCCAATGGGTACTGGAGACGATGTTGTCGTAATGATTGCCACTTTCTCTGCATTTTAAATAAGCTTCGTATGCTTTTTCATATTGGTGAGTCAGGTAATAGGCCAATCCCAAGTGGTAGTAAATGTTCCCATGGAGGCTGCTCACCGGGATGTTGAGGGCATTGGGCATGCCATCCGGTTCGATCTCGTCGGCAGTTCCTTGGATCAATTCAGCCGCTTTCTCAAAGTCAGCAAGGGCTTTTTCATACTCCCGGATGCTGATGTAGCGGTGTCCCCGATGCCGGTAGAGTCGGGGTTCGTTGGGAAATTTTTCCAGTCCTTTGGAATAGATGTCGATCGCCTGTCGGTATTGACCCAAATAAGCGGTGCGACGTCCGTACCAAATGAGCGCTTCCACATCCTCGGGATTGGCTTCAAAAGTGGCTTTTGCTTCCTCAAATTGGGCTAGCAACTTTTCTGAAGGAACCGGAATTTCAAAGGTTTTTCCCAGTGGAGTAGTGAAGGTGGAATCCACCGATACGGTCTCTTCCGCTTCCGGCTTGGTGGGTTTACAGGCGAAAGCGAGGAAGAAAATAGGGATCAGGAAAAGATGTCTCATGATTGTGATTTGGATTGTCCACAGTGTTTACTGTGTTTTTTCGATAAACTTGAAAATTTAATGATTATTCCCCCTTCACATACTTTCTCCAGTTGTGCTGCTCTTGGAAGCCAAGCACTTCGCGGATTTTGCGGTTGGAGAAAAGTGCTTCGTGTTCCTCTAATTCACGGGTGAGCGATACCCCGGGGAAAAAGCGCTCGGCTAGTTCTTTGCTTGGGATGATCGCTCCGTTGTGGTCATTGCCGGCATTGAAGACCTGATAGCCTAACCCATCCTTTTGCAAACACAAATCTACAATCTGTCCCAGGTCACGCGCGTCGATGTAGCAGAAAGCGTTGCGACGACGGACTTCAGGATGCTTGAAGTAGTGAGGGAAAAGAGTCTCGTACTCATGCGGCTCGATTACATTGCCGATTCGCAGGGCATAGATGTCTACTCCGGTTCTTCGCTGGAAAGCTCTTGCAGTTTGCTCATTGACCACCTTGGATAGGCCATAGCTGTCCATGGGATTGACGTCATAGTTTTCGTCAAGCGGGAGGTATGCAGGATCGGTTTTGCCATCGGAAAAGCAAATACCATAAGTCGTCTCCGAGGAGGCAATGATGATCTTTTTGATTCCGAGCTTCACAGCGGCTTCGATTACATTATAGGTGCCTATGGTATTGACTCGAAAGGTCTCATTGTCCGGCTTGATCAGGATTCTTGGCACTGCGGCAAAATGAACCACGGCATCAAATGCCGGAACGCCCGTGCCGGGTTCCATTTCATCAAATCCTGCATACATACTCATCGCATTAAACATCTGACCCGAGTCAGCGATGTCGGCGGTAAGATTGTCCACTCCGGGATGATTCAAAGGGGTGAGGTCTACGTTCATCACGCGGTGACCTTGCTCGAGTAGGTAGGGGATGACGTGTCGTCCGGCTTTTCCGGAACCTCCGGTGAATAAAATGCGCATGGTTTTAGGGTAAGATTGGGGTGAGTAATTCGGGATAAGTTAAGGTTTTCTCTATTCTTGGGTTTAGGATAGATTTCTATTATGGTTCACCGATATCTTCATTCCAAAGGGCAGGATTTTTGGCAATAAATTCTTCCATCATTTGAATGCAAGTTGGATCATTTTCCACGATGACTTCCACGCCGTGCTCTCTGAGTAATTGTTCCGAACCCATAAAGGTTTGATTTTCTCCAATGATCACTTTAGGGATACCGTAAAGCAAAATGGCCCCTGAACACATCGGGCAGGGTGAGAGCGTGGTGTAGAGGATGGATTCTCGATAGACGGATGCGGGTTCTCTGCCTGCATTTTCGAGGGCGTCCATTTCACCGTGAAGGGTGACACTTTTTTGCTGGACTCGCTTATTGTGTCCCCTTCCGAGGATTTTTCCCTGATAAATCAAAACAGAACCAATCGGAATACCTCCTTCCCGGAGTCCGGTTTGTGCTTCTTCAATGGCTGCTTGGAGAAATGGGTCCATAAGTTTTTTGGTATACCAGGCTAGGTTAGATTATGGTTTTAGGATATAAAATTTGACTTGATGATTGCTTCAAGAGATAATTGCAGGCTTAATGCCTCAAACCTATTCTAAGTTTTCTAAGGATTTGTCTACCAGAAAATAACCCAATCTTCCGCTGCGACATTCTAATAATACGGCGCCACTCTGACTCTTTTTCACAATTTTTTTCAAATCGTCAAGGGTGTAAATTCTTCGGTTATTGGCCTTGACGATAAGTTCCCCAAGTGGCCACTCGATCTCGTCGGCCTGAGTACCTTGGTAAATATGGGTGACGACTAGCGCAGGTTTATCCTGATCGATCGTTTGAAGCATTTCCAACTGGGCTGCAGGGTCCACTTCCTGAATAGCCTGGATAATTTCAAAACTCAGCGGTTGAATAATCATTCCGAATACTTCAAGGTATTTCCTGTCATTCAAAATCGGGATGGAATTGATGCCTTTTTCCGGATTTCTCATGGCGATGGCTTTCGTCTTATGAATCACCCCCTCTCTCTGAAATACAATCTCTGCGGATTCACCGATAGGCACAAGTTTTATGACGTCATAAATATTGATATGCCTGTATAAGCCTTCTTTTCCAATGACAATGCCGTGGCGGTCAAACTCCATCTTGTTGATCGAAAGAATGACATCCCTTGGTTTGATTTTGGCGGCGTCCAGGAATGCATTGGGGACTACTTTTGAGACGATCACCCCTTTGGCATGAGCCTGTTTTAATAAAGGATTAAAGTTTTCTGCATTCTTCTGCAATTTTCCACCAATATCTGCAAAGTGAGGTTCATTGAGCAGAAGCAAGTTTTCGATGATGATTTTCACAAAACTGGCAGGAGTAATGAATCCAATGTTTTCTGCATTAATCATCACGACTGTATTGAGTCCGACCACTTTGCCTTCTTCATCGATACTTGGGCCACCGGAGTTACCCGGATTGATTGCGGCATTGGTGACAAATCGTTCGGTGGTATACTCTGATCCGGATATAAAATTGGTAATCTCCCCACCGGTAATGTTGGGTTCGATCATGCCCACGGGGTATCCTATGGCCTTGATGGTCTCTCCTCGTGAAGGGCTCCTGCCTTCCTTTAATTCCAGGTATTCGATATCTTGGATAGCCAGCTTTTTGAACCTTAGCAACTCCTTATCTGTCAGTCTGATCAAGGCCACATCCGGTTCCAACTGTTTCACCAATCCTACCACTTCAGCATCAAACCGTTCTTCGCTGGTGAGCATGGAGCTGATTTTTACCTTGATCGCATTCCGTACCACGTGGGCATTGGTGACAATATAGCCTTCGAGATCTTTGTATTTTACGAAAAACCCTGATCCAGACCACACCCCGGGAACTTTGATGGAAGGATTTAAGATAGACTGGATATCCTCCTCGATATAGCCCTCTACCAAGATTTGGACTACCCCACTCATCATTCTGCTTGCGCTATCGGTACGTTTTTGCTTTTTCTTTGACATAGGTTACTAAAAATAGGGAATTATGGATAAGGCCTTGAAAATTTTCAAAAGGAAAAACCTTCCCAAAGATTGCTTGTGTCCAAGGTTTGGAACCACAGATAGGGAGGAGAGCCCTCTGAATTGCCAATTCCGATGAACAGGAAAAGCCACTCATTGCCCCATTTTCATGGCAGATGCCTTTCCCTTGGGGTAAGATAAATATTCCCTAGTGATGAAAATTACCCTGAAAAAATTGAACCGATCGCGTCCAGGTTAAAGTGCAATTGGAACTTGGGAGAAGGTTTTTAAATAAGTTACTCATGCCTGTTGACTTATTGCAGCACCATTTCCACCCGCCGGTTTTTGCTTTTGCCTTCTTCAGTAGCATTGGTGCTGACCGGTGAAAGCGAAGCTATTCCGTAGGATTTAAGCTGGTTTTTGGAGATTTGATAATCGAGTATCAACGCTTGGACAACCGCTTCTGCTCTTTTTTCGGATAATTGCTGATTGTGCTCCATGCTGCCGGTATTGTCGGTGTGTCCGACGATATATACTTGAATCGATGGATTGGCTTTGAGGTATTTGGCCATTTGTGCGAGCGTTTCTTTGGATTCAGGATTGATTTCTGCCCGATCTGTATCAAAGTAGATTCCGTAAAAAGCCACTTTGCCCGTCGACTTCACTTCTCGTTCGATATCCTCTGAGGTGAGCACAATGTATTGGTTCATAATTTCTTCCTTGAGACAGGTCACGGAAAAAGTGCCGCTTTGGTCACTTTGAACTTCTATCCACCAAGATTCTCCGGCCGATTTTAGATGAAGAAGGGTTCGTGAATTGGATTGGCTGATTAGGCTTCCTCCTTTGGAGAGAACAGCCTGAGTGTAATTCTGAAAAATCATCGGATTGGAAGGTCTCTTTTCCCAAGCCCCTTCAAATGTGTAGTAGGTTTTCAAGATATAACCTGATTTTTCCAACTTCTCCCAAGTGCCGGATTTATCGGTGTAATCGGTTTTGAAGGTGTCAAACTCTTTCTCTTCACAGGAGGAGATCCGATGCTGTGGGAGTATGGAAAACAGGGGGTGGTTTTCACAGGAATTCTGAGCGAGTACGCTCCATGTGCTTAAGAAAATTAAGACAGGGAAAAAAAGAAGATTTCTCATTTGGTAAAGCGTTTTTTTCCGAAAAAGGACTAACGGAAAGCAGGATATTCTCGTCGAACTTCGTTGCCCGAATTCCCGCTTCATTGAATTTGAATAGCGTAAAAAAGATAGGATTAAGTCTTTAATCTACCGGTTTGCCGAATCGTTTAAATAAAAGGTCAGCGCTCCGGAGGGGCACTTTTTCACCGTTTCGATGATTCGTTCGGTAGTGCTTGCTTCCGGTTTGATCCATGGTTTGGATTTGGGCTGGAATACATCCGGGTTATTTCTGACGCAATTGCCGGAGTGAATGCATTTTCCTGATTTCCAGACGATGGTGACTTCCCCATTGCTGTATTCTTTGGTGAGATTGTCCTTGTCCATGAGTGTAGTGAGTTAGAGTACGTCTTGTATTTCTGCTGTTTTTTGGAAAACGCTTTTGGCAAAGGGACACAAGGGGAGGATTTTGATTCCTTTTTCCCGGGCAAATTCAACTGCCTTCATCACGAGTTGTTTGCCTGCACTTTTGCCCCGGAGGGCATCACTGACCTCAGTATGGTCGATGATCATTCGATGTGTTCCTGCCCAGGTATAGGTCATTTCTGCCTCTTTTTTTCCTTCGAGAAGGATGTAAAAACTACCCTTTTTGCCATTGTCTTCTTGGTGGATATCCATGTCTGTCTAAAATTAGGTGAGGTAGGAAAAAGCTATCAAAATGAATTCTTTAGCTAAGTTTAGGCAATTTGGGTGAAAAAGGCTAGGTGAGTATTGGTGTTTTATTACCGAGAGAAGGCGCTCGGACTTATTTCATTCTTAATTTGAACTTCACTAGGATCACTAAAAAGTACCTAAGTTTGGTCTTTGAAAATTTAAACCTTTCAAACTCCCTAAATTACCAAACTACTTTTAGTCCAATTTCCTGATAGCGATTGATGTTTTCATCAGCTGTTATAAAAGTTAATCCGTGTCGGAGTGATTGCCAGATCATCATTCGGTCAAAAGGATCTTTGTGAATGTTCGAATCCAGTTTGTAAATAGTGAGTGCATCATCCATTTCCAAATTCAACTCCTGGAAATCAAAATTTTGAACAAATCCAGCTTTTACTATTTCAGGATTATGACCTTTTAAGTCCAGTTTTCCTGACTGAAATTTCAAGCTCATTTCCCAAAAGCTCACTACGCTTAAATATATCTCGTTTTTTGGTTCAAGTAAAATAGCTCTAGCTCGACTGCTGAGTTTATGGTCTTCGTAGGCCATCCACAAAATGACATGTGTGTCTAGCAAATACTTCATAGTCCAAACTCTTCCAATTCCTGATCAGACCAGTGGAGGTCTTCATGGTTAATAGTCACACCCTGCTCCTTAAAGAATCCTAGATTTCGTTGCACGGGCTTTTCGGGTTCCAAAGTTTTGCCAAAATAGCCGACTAAATCACCGGACTTACCCTTGATTACTTTGACGGTAACACCGCTTTTGATCAGTTCTATAACCTCAGAAAACCTCGCTTTAAACTCTCCAATGTGCATCGTTAGTGTCATAGTTGTCTGATTTTAAGCTAAGTTAAACTTTTCTTGACAACTTGTTAAGAAAAAGTTCGGTTTGAATATGGCCTATCTCCTAATATTCCAACTGATACAATTCAGAATCCCTCCGTCCTTAGCCAAGACATTGGATTCGATAGGGATGACTTTTTGATCTGGGAAGCAGGTTTCGATGATTCGGAGAGCTTCCTCGTCTTCTTTGAAGTTGAAAACTGGAACAAAAATCACGTTTTCCATTTGCAGGAAATTGATGTAATCTCCATTCGCGTGGTTATTACTTGGGTTATTGTAGACATTGTAGGGAAGCTTGACTACCTCCAATCCGGTATTGTGAAGGGCGATCTCCAAGGCTTCGTAAAATTTTCTACTCTCCTTAGCATAGTCATTAGCCAAAATGGTCTTCTCGTTCACAAAGCGAGCCATCCCATCTGCATGTCCGGTGAAATCACCTGGCTGCACGGGAAGAAGAAAAATCCGATCCAATTCGAGAAGTTTTTTGAGTTCAGTCAAAAGCGCTTTTCTCTCCCAAGCAGGATTATCTTCAAAAATCCGATCCGTCACAAAAGCCTGATGGGCTGACCTTACTAAGTTTCCTCCATCCAAAACGATGTCAGATTTATGCGTTTGAATGCCCAAGGAGGCACAAATCGCATCCACATCGGACTTGGTTTTCTGATATTTGAGTGGCTTGAGATAGCCCGGATCGTATCGAAACTGTATAAAGCTATCCCCAACCTGAATCGGCATGTAATCCACCGCCCAAACGTCCTTGGTGCCGGGCAAAAAGTCAAAAGCAACATTTTGAGCCTTTAACTCCCTTTCCAAACGAGCATAAAACTCCGGAAACTTTTTGGGAAGTGTATCAGCAAGGTAAAGGAAGTTGGTTTGGGAGTCGGGGGTCATTTTTTTGGATTGATAGAAAATGCGTAATTCTTCACATGCATGTCATTTACCTCGGCGTTTTTACCTAGCCCTTTTCTTGGCCCTGCTTTAATGGGAAGAGAATCGAATGGTTTTGAGATAAGCTTGGTTTGAATATTTCCATCAAAGGCATTGAATCCGCTAAAAAGGGTCATTGCACAAACCATCGGTCCTTTGATCTCCTTTCTTTCAGTAAGGTCATAAATTCCCCGGATCAAGATTCCACCTTCTCCTTTGAGGTCAGGATCGTCTAACGCAATATCTACCCCTGAATAGTGAAAAAACCAATCTCCTGCTTTAGGTTGGACATGATTTCTACCATAAGTGGATTGGTCAGGGTGAGTTTCTGATTTCCAATAGAACTCTATCTCCATCAAACGAAAAAGTTGATCACCTTTCTGAATGGCATATTCTTCAAAAAGCCTCTTTGCGATTTTACCAAATCCAGCTTCATTTTCTTTATCGGGAGTTATTTTTAGGAAGGTCATTTAATCATGAGGGATTTGATTTTCTAGTGGTTTGGTGAAAGGGAATTACAAATTCTACTAGATGTATAGGAGGAGTTGAAAATTACTCCTTGACCAACTTTTAAACTACTCTCAATTGGGGATTAGTTTGATTTGCTATAAATTTTTGTTTCAATGTGGACAATTGAATAAATACAAACTGATACTATTATCCCAAAGCCCAATGCTGCTCCGTTTAATCCTGAAGAAAGTGAAGTTCCATTAACAATTTCAAAATCTATTCCTTGAATTTTCTCAGGTTTGATTTCAAATCCACCACTTTCTTTGAATTTTTCTCCAAACTCAATTAAAGAATTATAAGAATAATATGCCATAAAGACTAGGCAAATTTGGAATAGCCTTAATATCGTGTAACTAATATTGTTCATTTTTTTATGGCTTTATGTTTAAGGTTTCTTTAATTATGTGATAATCACTTAGAAGTTCATTAATTTTCCCAATAGAGGTCCTGTCACTAAGGATTGGCCTTACAGGATGCATCACTTTATTTCTAACTTCCCCATATGTTCCTTCAGGACTAAATTTCTTTGAAAATTTATTAAGGGATTTAAGATTTTTAGGAAGATGGTTTAAAAATTTATTTATAGTAATGCCAATAGTTTGTAAGTACATGTGTTCAAATATATTGCTGTCTACATTGTGTTTTCTTGAATTTTGAAATTCGCTTATTATGTTAAGGAGGTGGGAATCTTGAGATTCTGAGAAGGATTTTATTATTTCATCTTCATTAATATGCTCCTTTAGTTTCACTGCAACACTTTGCTCTATATCTGCAATAATTTGAAATAGATAGTTGTAAACTGCAAAGCAATTCAAGTTAACAAATGATACAAGACCCAAAACATCTTTGTTGTTTGCGAGGAAAAAATAATGTTCTTCTTCCTCATTGAATTTTTGAATTAAATCAGCTAAGCTTGTTCTATAATAAATTGTCTTTGTTTTTTCAATTTTATTTAGGTTCAACTGGTTGTAATCTCCCCAAGTCCGAGTTGAATAATATTTATTAGTTTTTCCGTCTGATTCGGTTATAGGTAAAACATCAAATTTATTCTTCTTCATAATCTCTTTGGCGAGCACCTCATCTTCATTCTCTATTGAAGTCCAATTCCATTTGTTTATTCCAATTTGAGCTACTGTAAGGTCTAGAATTGGATTGTATTCAAAATGTTTCCTGATTTCCATTTGAGTTTACTTTTTCAGCTTTTATTCATTTTTTTCCAATTGTGTAATTACTCTGCTAGGTGTAATTTCTTCTCGAAGCCTTTGAAGTTAAGTAGGACGCTGGGTGGGATTTACAATCACTCCTAAGTGTCCAAACCAAATTATAATTGGTTATAACCACTAATTTCAGGAAATCCCTTTCCTTTTGTTGTCCAAGAAAGACCTTTCAAAAGCCTTAAACCCCTTCTCGAATTTATCCCTGGCTTTCGTTCCAATAGGCCCAAATTCTTCCTTAATCAATTGGTCTAAGGTCTTTAGATTCTTGGTTTTCTTATTTTCCTTCATTGTTGTTTTCTTTCCTTTATTCTGAATTTAGGATTAGCTGGACGGAATTAAAAATCCCACCCAGCCCTTTTTCCTCACTTCACAAACAACACTCCCACCCCCTTCTCACTTGCCAGCTTATCGAATGCAGGCACGGCAGTTTGGATTAGTCGTTCGCCTTCGGCTTTGAGAGGTTTCCACTGTTCCATCAATTCGGCGTAGCGGGCTTTGGTGCCTTCGTTGATTTTTGGAATGCTGCTTTCCCCATGGTTCATCATAAACATAAAGTTGGCGGTGAACTTGTTCGGGAAGTTTTCCACGTCATCATAGGCGGTGGACTTGCGCTGCACCATGTCTTCATCCCAAGCTTGGATTTCTTTGATTAGGGTTTCGGCAGCGGTCTTCAGGTCTTTGTATTCTGCTTTTTTATCCAAGCGAGTGACCAAGTCCTTGAGTTGGTCTTGGTAGGCTTTTGCGGTATTCACCATGGTGTGCATGGTGGTGACCTCGCTTTCCAGCTGACTCATCAATTCATGATAGGCTTGGTAGTCAGCAGGAGTGAGGTTGTAATCCGGAACGTCCACGATTTCCCCTTTGGCTTCGGCTGTCACTCCTCCACCGCTGAGTCGAAGGGTGTAGGTGCCAGGAATGGCTTTGTGGCCCGCATAGCTCGATTCGATATAGGCTGTAGGGATACCAGGCACGGTCGGATAACGCAGGTTCCAGACAAATCGGTTGACTCCTTTGCGCGTGGAGATTGTCGGTTCGGGTGAAGGTCCGCCGTCGTAGGATTTGAAATCCGGATCTTTTTTGGAACTCAGTTTTCGTACGAGATTTCCTTTAGCATCGAGGATTTCCAAAGTTAGTTCGCTGCTGTCGGCGAAAGTCTCAGGAAGGTGGTAGTAGATCACCATGCCATTGGCAGGATTATGGCCTTGAAAAGGATGCGTACCGGTAAATCCGTCCAGATTGCCACTGTTCATGCTGGAGTACCAGTTGCCCAAAAGGGCTTTTTCTGGTGTGTAGAGCGTGATTTTGTCTGCTTTGGCCTGTACTTCCCGCACGGCATTCAGCTCATCGAGGATCCAATAAGATCGTCCTGCCGTCGCCACGATCAGGTCGTCATGGGCTACTTTTAGATCGGTAATCGGAGTGAGTGGAAGGTTGAGTTGGAAAGATGACCAATTTGCACCGCCATCCTTGGAGATATACATGCCTGTTTCGGTTCCCGCGAAAAGCAAGTTTTTCACTTTCGTGTCTTCCCGCACCACTCGAGTAAAGGCTCCGTAGGGAATGCCTTTGGAGATATTCATCCAGGTCTTTCCGTAGTCGCTGGTTTTGTATAGCGCAGGCGTGTAATCGTTGAACTTGTAGCGGGTCGTCGCGATATAGGCAGTCCCCGGATCGTGAGGCGAAACCTCAATCGCATTGATGAGGGTTTCTTTCAGGTCTTTTGGAGTGACATTGGTCCAGGTTTTTCCACCATCACGGGTCAAATGAACAAGGCCATCATCAGAACCTGTCCAGATCACTCCAGCCTCGTGCGGGCTTTCGATTACATAGGCAATAGTGCCGTAGTTTTCCGCGCCGACGGCTTCATTGGTGTAAGGCACGCCACCTTTGCCCTGCTTGGATTTTTCATTTCGGGTGAGGTCAGGGGAAACTTCTGTCCAGGTTTTTCCCCAATCCTGAGTTTTGAGGAGGACTTGTGCCGCATGATAAAAAGTATTGGGTTCGTGTTGAGACCAGATGATGGGAGCGTTCCAGTTGAACCGGTACTTCATGTCCTTCGCGTCCATTCCCAGGTATTGGATCGGGGCGGCCATGATATTGGTAGAGCCCTGCGTCTTCATGTCGAGCACTTCGATCGTGCCTTGGTAGCTTCCACCCAAGACATACCTTGGATCATCCGGGTCAAAGGCCAAAAAGGCGCTTTCTCCTCCTGCGGAATAGTTCCAATGCTCCTGGGTAATTCCTCCTCTGCCTAAAGCCATGCTGGAAATCACCACAGAAGTATTGTCCTGTTGCCCGCCATAGATGCGATAGGGAAATTGATTGTCCACATTGATTCGGTACATCTGAGCGGTAGGCATATTGCTCTGAACAGACCAGGTTTTGCCACCATTGAAAGAAATGGAACCGCCACCGTCATCGGCCAGGATTAGGTTGTTGGCATTTTTAGGATTGATCCAGAGATCGTGGTAGTCCCCGTGCGGGCCGGTGATGTCTTCGAAGGTTTTTCCGCCGTCGATCGATACCAAGAAAGGCGCACTTTGCACATAGACTTTATGCTCGTTCACGGGATCGGCAAAAACTTCGATGTAGTACCAAGCCCGCTGGGTGAGTCGGTTGCTTTTGTTGATGAGTGTCCAGCTTTCTCCGGCGTCATCAGAGACGAAGAGGCCACCGAGATCCTTGTCTGAATCGCTTTCGATCAAAGCATAAACCTTATTAGAATTGGCTCTGGAGACGGAGATGGCCATTTTTCCTTTTTCCTCAGGCAAACCTTTGTGGATTTTCTTCCAGGTCTTTCCGGAATCTGTGGATTTGTAAAGTCCCGAGCCCGGACCACCGGATTTCACCTGCCAAGGGAAACGCTGATGCTCCCACATGGCAGCATACAGGATTTCCGGGTAATTCATGTCCATGGAAAGTTCCACCGCTCCGGTCATGTTGTCCACGAAAAGGACTTTTTCCCAAGTCAAACCTCCATCGATGGACTTATACACGCCTCGATCCTCGTTAGGAGCATGCAGAGCGCCCTGGGCGGCGACGTAAAGCACATCAGGATTGGTTGGGTGGATTTGGATTCGGGAGATGTGTTGGGTTTTTTCCAAGCCGAGTTTTTTCCAGGTTTTGCCTGCATCGGTGGATTTGTATACGCCGTCGCCGTAGGAGGTCATCACGCCCCGAGGCGCATGCTCACCCATGCCGACATAGACCATGTTGGGATTGCTTTCGGCGACAGCTACAGCACCAACCGAACCTGTGGTGAAAAATCCATCGGAAATATTCTCCCAATGCTGACCTGCATCCGAGGTTTTCCAGAGTCCTCCTCCGGTAGTGCCGAAGTAGTAGGTCAGCGGATCGTTTACCACTCCGCTAGCAGCCACTGATCGACCGCCGCGAAAAGGGCCGATGTTTCGGTATTTGATCGGGAGGGAGGAATCGTAGGTTTGTGCAGTTGCAGTGATGCTTCCAAGTAGAAGCAAAAAGGCAAGGACTTTTTTCATAAGGATTCGGTGGTTTTGAAAAAGTAAGTTAAAGAAAAGTCATAGAACATAATTCTGAATGCTAAAATCAGAAGTCTAAAACTGATTATACGCTATTCTGTCAGTAGACGAATATTCCTCTGATTTTGGGCTGGGAGACCGTAGACGGAAGACCGAAGAAATACATGAATTGGCATTTACCAGTTAATTTAAGCTTCTAACTTGACTACTGGCAAAGTTCCGTATATCCAATAGTCTAAAAGTTCAGAAATGGAGCTTCAAATAATGTTGATGGAAATAGAGAAAAAAAAGCCCCGCCATTGATTCGGCAGGGCTGAGTTGGTTTAGTTGTTTATTGTGCTTAATTATTTCTGTCGCGGCTGTTTCCTCTAGTTGGGGCAGAAGATTCGGTTCGGCCTGCAGGGGCTGAGCTTCTGGCAGGCGCCGAGGATTTTACCTGTGGCTGGCTGCTTTGACTTCTGCTTGGCTGAGCGACTCTGGATTCATTTCCTCGGGATGGAGCGGTTCTTACCTGAGGTTGAGATTGGGTTCGCTGCTGAGGCTGTCGCACTTCCTGAGTTCTGGAAGGTGCCGAACTTCGCTGTTCCACACTTCCCCGCGGTGCCGGTTGAGGCTGTGTTCTCACTTGAGCATCTCTACTTGGTTGCGGTTGAGTCCTTACCTGTGATTCTCTGGAGGGCTGCGGCTGCGTTCTTACTTGAGATTCTCGGGAAGGAGCAGGCTGAGTTTGTACCGTTCCCTGTCTGGAAGGCTGTGCAGATCTCGAGGGCTGGGAAGTTGCCTCCCGCTGACGGGTATCTGCAGGCGCTGGTTTCACCTCAAATTTTTGTTCCTGACCTCTGGACGAAGGTGTGGCTGTTCTTCCTGGATTGGCTGTTCCTTGGCTGGAATTGGCAGAGCCAGATCGACTTGGCTGACTGGTAGAGCCTGAGTTTGCGGGACTGATTTGCCTGCTTGCACGTGCGGTTTTCACCTCTTCCGCCTGCAATACTCTGGACGGTCTGGCTTCCACACTTCTTCCTCTGGTTTCCTCCAATTGGGGTCTGTAAAGGCTCACTTCGTTTCTTGCCACTGCCGATCTTCCCGGAGCTTCCGCAGTACGGATATTGTATACAGGTACTACCTGCCTTGTCACACGCTCGACATCTCTTCGGTTAGGACCTGCATAGTAATTGTGGTTGTTGTAGACGACCGTATTGTTGATCACGGTAGTTCTGTTGATGATTTTCACCTTGGTATGGTGATGGCGATACGGAGCGTAGTAGCTGTATACATTTCTGTGATAGATCCTGCCGTGAGGGATGAATACCCAATGACGGGAGGGAATATTGATGCTCACATTGATGGACACGCCAGGTCCAAGGGGTGCCCAGCCATAGTATCCTCCTCCGGATCTCCAGCTCACCCAAGCAGGTGCCCACTGATATCCGGGGATCCAAGCCCAGCTTTGATAGTAATCGTCAAAATACCATCTGCCGTAGTGGAAAGTGGCCCAGCCCCAATCGTAATCGGAAACCCAGGTATTTCCGTATTCGGTCATGACCCAGTGTCCGTTGGTGCCGTATGGGTGAAAATCATCATAGACCGCAGGAAGCCAGATGTAGCCATGTCTGCCGTCTTTGACCCAGTCTCCATAGGGAGTAAGCGCGTCGTAGAAAACCTGAAAGGAGACACCTCTGAAGTTTTTTGCCTCAGCAGGAATAGAAGAGAAAACCCCGGTTAAAAGCACCAAGCTGAGCGTCGCCATTCGGAGCCATCGGTTTTTTTGAGTCGTTTTCATGGTAGTTGTGGTTAGAAGTGGAATTGGGTACGGTTGGGGCTAATGGTTTATTGGGAAGATGCGAAATGTCCTGAGTTGGTTGCATGGATTATTTCATAAACTGGGCCATATTTTTGAGACTTATTGAAAATCAAGATGAATTTTATGGATCTATCGATAAAAAATAGATAAAGGTTGTGTCTTATTGTTGAGTCTGTTTTAAAAAATGAACTTTTTTTATCCTACTTATTTTAAAAAATCAATGAACTGCGATTGTCTATTTGAAAAATGTAGAGATCGGCTCAGGGGTTTGTTTAAATTCTAAACGGAAAATCCCTGTTTTTGGGTATCTGGAGTTTTCTTAAGATTTTCTTAAAATTTTTTTAAGAGGAAAAAGTTTGGATTGATTTTCCATTCTGGGCTATTAAAAAAAGTCTGAAAATTCAAAAAGCCCTTGGTTAAAGGGCTTTTTGAATGGGTTATTTTTCTTATTGAATGGATCGGTTTAGGGCCTCTTTTCCTCCCACAATGGGAAGTGTAAGGGATGTGCCGTCAAGATCAATGGTGAGTTGGGTGCCAGGCCTTGGCCAGAGGGTAAACTCTCTGTCTGAAGAGAAAATCATCAGGCCGATTTGTTGACCGGCGGGAATGATCTGATCGTCGGGTTGAAGCTCGAAGTTTAGCTCATAGAATTTTCCCGGAATCAAGGGCTCGCTTTTTCGAATGGAGGAATGATTTTGAGGATCGGCCCATCCGCGGGTGATGATGTTGTCTGTGATTCGGGCATTTCTGCCTTCATTCCAAGGCAGGGAAACCAGCCAAACCGATAGATTTGTAGCAGGTTTGTCGGAGGCAAGCTTGATTTTTATGCTTGCTGTCCCGGAGATATGCACATCTTCTTTCAATACCGGGCTTAGATACATCAAGCGGTGTTCCGTGATTTCGGCTTGGGCTAGGGCCGAACCCGAGAATGAATAATTGTCCACCAGAGTTTCCCGTTTTGCGGTAGTGGTTTTCTGCAAATTCAGGGTACCCGCATCCGGAGCTCCTCCGGTCAAATACATCGTCACTTCTGAAGCACTTGGATTGGGATAGTCCGCATAGGGAGTGGGTTTGTTTTGAGGGTCTTTTTCTCTTACGATCCAGGCTTTTGGGTCATTTTCCACGCCGTTTTCAATGCCATGAAGGTATCGTGTAAACCACCGGTTCATCATGCTCAAGGGCGGAGGTCCACCGTGACCGTTTTGGTGGTAATAAATCATGGAAGGAACGCCTTTTCTTCGGGCCTCCTCATAGATTCTGTAGGAGTGCTCAGGCATCACATTCCAGTCATTGAACCCATGTGCCATCAGGAGGGCTGCCTTGAAATTCCCCATCTGATTGAGATAGTCTCGTCCTGCCCAAAAGTCATTGTAATCTCCGGTGATTCGATCCATTCCCTGGGCCATTTCAGTATCTCGGACCGTTCGGTTGTTGTAAGCCCTCTTAGACTCATCTCCACTGTGGATGAAATCATACAGGACATCAATGTCTTCACCCAAATATCCTCCCGGTGAGCGAACTAGTCCATTGGAACGGTAATAGTGGTAATAGGAGGTGTTTGGGGCTATGGGAATAATGGCTTCCAGACCTTTGACTCCTGTGGTGGCTGCGGCTATGGGAAGTGTTCCATTGTAAGAAGTACCGGTCATACCTACCTTACCGGTGGACCAAAAGGCCGTTACTTTCTCATTTCCGTCAGGGCTGGTATAGCCGTTTTCTTTTCCGGTCAGCCACTCAATGACTGCCTTTGGGGCTAAAGACTCATTCTGTCCTCCCACGGTAGGGGCACCTTGAGAAAGGCCTGTTCCCGGAGACGAAGAGTGAACAACTACATATCCCCGGGGTACCCAAATGTAGATTTCTGTGTTGGAAATGATGGGCCGTTCGCCGGTACGCTTCACTTCGGGATTGACGTGTGGAGGGCCTGGCTCACCAAGCTCATGGCGGACATCCCAGAAAAATTCCCGATTGTTTCCTGCAGTCCCTGCATAGTAAGGGCTTGAGGCATAGATCACAGGAAGTTTGAGGCCTTCCGTCTCGGTCTGCTGAGGTCGGGTGACAGCCACATGCATTCGATCCTTTTTTCCGTCTCCATCAGTATCAAACTCTGTCTCTACCCAAAGGTCATGGCTGATCCATTTGGTGGAGTCTTTGAATTCCGGTACGATCTGGGCTTCCCCATTTTCAAAAATCGGTTTGGCTTGGGCAAAAAGTTGCTGTTGTACTCCTGTGAAAAGCAGCAGCAAGAAAAGGATCCATCCGGTTCTTGCTGAATTTAAAATCTGAACGTTTGATTTCTTCATTTGAGTGTTTTGAAAGAGTTGAAAATGGCAGGGGAGAAACTATGTTTTCTGATTATTCGCCAATCCGCCCATTGGGGAATATTATTCTTACTAATACGTTGGAGGACCGAAGAATCCGGAGATTATTCGTTTGTTTAAAGTTGAGCTTTATTATGGAAAAGATCTGTACATCCAAATTAAGCAATTTTGGTTTTCACCAATTCCCCCATGACCCAGTTGGCTCGGGCTCCGGAGACTCCCGTGCTTGGGCAAGTGCCTGTTCCCAAAAGGTCTTCGACAATGGACTGAATCAGCGGTTGTTGGATATGATGGGGAAGGGATAGATGAAAATGCTGCGGTTCTTGGAAGTCTTGAATCAGTGTAAATTCGCCTTTTCCGAAGGTGGCAAAACGGATCTGTCCTGTGCTTCCGTCCAGAATGATTTCATCTTTTTCGGCAGAATGGGAAGAGGTAAAGCACCAATTTCCCGTGCCTAGGACTCCGTTTTCGAAAACAAAACTACCCACTACCAGGTCCTCCGCTGCATAGGCCTTGGCCTGATTGGTAGCAAAGCCCGAAGCATGGGTGATTTTCCCGAAGAAAAAATCCAACAGATCCAACTGATGGGAGGCCAAATCGAAAAAGTATCCGCCACCTGCGATCTCGGGGACGACTCTCCAATTATTTTCCAGCATGGTGATGATTTCCGGCTCAACCACCTGTTTCATGTTTACATGTACTGTCCGGATTTCTCCGATCGCCCCTCCGTCTATCAATTCCTTGATTTGGACAAAATGAGGTAGAGCACGACGGTAGTAGGCTACATAAAGCGGAACATTTGCTTTTTCACATACCTCGATCATTGCCAGACATTCGGAATGGGTCCGAGCCATGGGTTTTTCCATATAGACAGGTTTGCCTGCTTCGGCAGCCATTCGGGTCATTTCCAAATGGGCATTGGGAGGGGTGGCAATGTAAATCGCATTGACTTCAGGATCATTGATGAGTTGCTGAGCATCGGTGTACCATTTGGGGACACCGTGGCGGGAGGCGTAGTCTTTCACTTTTGCCTCGTCGCGACGCATGACCCCCACCAATTTACTGTGCGGAACAAGGTTCATGGCAGGTGCGGACTTGACTTCGCAGACATTGCCCACGCCGATCACTCCCCATCGAACTTCTGAATCGTTAAGTTTTTGCATGTCAAAAGGTATAACTTCCTCCTCAAAAAGTTATTTTTTATCGAATCGAAATCTCGCACCATCAATTACGATGCATAATCCAGCCTGAAAAACGATCAGGGCTACAGTTCCATACACTACCCATTCTTCCCCTCTGAATTTTGCAAAACCTGCATCCACGGTCATGCAAAGGCCGGTACCTGTAAGAAGTAAGCCAGCTACAGACTGGACAAACCATCTGGTTTTTGATTTCATTTTTAGATAAGGTTTAATGTGTTTTTCAAAACCGATCAATCATCACCATCCCATTTTCCTGAAAACGGTCCATGGAGGTTAGAGCTTCAACCGCTTCGTCAAGACCTATCCTTCTTCCGATAAGCGTTTGGGGTGCGATTTTTCCCTGTAAAATCATCTGCATCATTTCCGGATAGGCATGGGCCTGCATGCCGTGACTTCCGAGTAGCTCGAGTTCTTGGGCGATGACCAAATGCATCGGTACTTGAGGATTGGTTTGGTCTCCTGCCATCAGTCCGATTTGAATGTGTTTGCCTCGTTTTCTGAGGCAGGCGATGGAGTTGTAGCAGGTGATTTTGCTTCCCAAGGCATCGATCGAAACGTGTGCTCCGCCTTTGGTGAGCTCAAGAATTGCTTCCGGTATATCGGGATTGATTTTTCCATTGAGCAAAATGTCAGCTCCGGCGGCTTTGGCCAAAGCCAGCTTTTCTTCAGAAATATCTACTGCAATCACCTGGGCGCCCAAAGCAGCAGCAATCATAATAGCCGAAAGTCCCACTCCGCCGCAGCCATGCACGGCTACCCATTGCCCGCCGGTGACTTTTCCCTGAGCGACC
Source organism: Algoriphagus aquaeductus (assembly GCF_003253485.1). Lineage (GTDB taxonomy): Bacteria > Bacteroidota > Bacteroidia > Cytophagales > Cyclobacteriaceae > Algoriphagus > Algoriphagus aquaeductus. The sequence continues at coordinate 228,750 of NZ_QKTX01000003.1, forward strand.
ACTCCCCGGAAGGAAGTGGCAAATCGGCAGCCCAAACTCGCGGCCGCCTCAAAACTCACCGAATCCGGCAGTCGGACCAAGTTGGCCTCGGCTCGATGAACGGCCACATATTCCGCAAAGGATCCCCAATGGGTAAATCCCGGCTGAAATTGATCATCGCAAATCTGCTGGTTTCCACTTTGGCAGGTCGGGCAGGTGCCACAAGCGCAGACAAAGGGAACGGTCACCCGATCCCCGGCTTTCCAGTTTTTCACTCCTTTGCCCACTTCCCGGATCACTCCGGCAAACTCGTGCCCAGGAACATGCGGAAGCCGGATATCCGAATCGTGTCCCATCCAACCATGCCAGTCGCTCCGGCAAAGTCCGGTTGCCTTCACTTCCAAAACCACTCCGTAGTCTGGTACTTGAGGATCGGGAACTTGGGTGATGATGGGTTTTTCTTGGAAGGATTCGACAAGGATGGCTTTCATTGAGTGGTGATTTGAATCGGTAAATTCTAAAAAAATCACAAAAAAACCGTGAGCATTTCCACCCACGGTTTCTGGAATAATCTGTAAAAACTGATTACTGTGACTGCCGACTGGATTATACTTCAAATCCTTTTCTGTAGGTTCTACCCACAAACTGATTGGCTTCTTCCAGGTTAGTGATGCGCATGTTTTCACCGTCCCAAAGAAGCTTTCGGCGACCGAAGAACTCGTCTCTGCCCTGCGCATTTTTTCTTCTGAGCATATAGCTTCGGATGGCCAAGTTACCCATCAAAACCGTCTCAGTCATCGGGCCGGCGTAGTCAAAGGATGAGGTCAAAGCCTTGTGTTCTGCAGAACCAAAACCCGCTTTGCAGGCATCCACCCACTTCCGCTGATGTCCATATTCCGGTTCGGTGCCTTCGATCCGATCCGGACCAAATTCCTGAGTGCCATCATACAGGTATAACTTTGGCATCAAAGGCGAACTATCGTTGATGTTGTGCGTGATGATGCCTTTTTCTCCGATCATCATGACACCGTTAGCGGAGTTGGCTCCGCCGAGGTCATGGTCAGGAGGAATGATGTCAGGATGTGATGGTCGGATACCACCATCCATCCAAGTCATTTCGAGCGGAACCGGATTTTTCGCAGTTGGGCCATAGTGAAGCGTGATGAAGGAAGACGCAGGACAACCTTCCGGGTTGTAATCCGCAGTCCACATTTGCGAAAACACCGAGCCAACGGAGCACTCTGCATCTGTCGGATAGTTTAATCCGAGCATTCGGAAAGGAATATCCATCAGGTGACATCCCACATCACCGAGAGCGCCTGTACCATAATCCCACCAGCCTCTCCAGTTGAATGGATGTAGGTTTGGAGTAAATGGTATTTCCGGCGCCGGTCCTAGCCACAGATCCCATTCGAGCTCGCTTGGTTTTGAGCCTGAATCCGCTTTAGGGAAAGGACCTCCTTGAGGCCAAACAGGCCGGTTGGTCCAGATTTGGACTTTGGAGACTTTTCCGATTTTGTTCGAATCCATCCAGCCGCGGATCATGTCCATGAGCGGATTGGAGGCTCCTTGATTACCCATTTGGGTCACGACTTTTTGGTCACGAGCCATTTGAGTGAGCATTCGGGCCTCGCGGATATTGTGCGTCATGGGCTTTTGCACATAGACATGCTTACCTCGCTCCATGCAAAATTTGGCTGCAGGACCATGCACGTGATCCGGAGTAGAGATCGTTACCGCATCAATGTCTTTTTGCTCTTCGAGCATTTTGCGGTAGTCCGCATACAGCTTGGCATTGGGAAAGCTTTTGACGGAGTCTTTGGCGGAGCCCGAGAAGTCCACATCGCAGAGCGCCACCACACGCTCTCGGCCGTTGACCGAAGCATTCAAAATATCACTCCGGCCTTTTCCGCCGGCACCGATAGCAGCTAGATTGAGTTGATCTGAAGGAGCGGTGAAGCCCACTCCTCCGAGTACATGTCTCGGAACGATAAAAAACGACGAAGCAATTGCCGCATTTTTGATAAAATCCCTACGGGTTTGCCCCGCAGCGTTGGAATCCTGTTTCTTCATGGGGTTATTGTCAATGAGGTTTAATGTGATTTTGGAATTAGGTAGAATCAGTTGAGTTTTTTGATAAGAAAATCCTTTGGGTCTTGCTACAGATAGAATAGGTTTTTTGGATCAAAACGGACTACTGAGATAAGACTTTTTGAAAATAGTGATTTCTGTCTCCTTCTGTAAGGTAAAAATGAAGTTTCTCGAAATTTTTGGATAAGTGGTAGAAGCGTTAAAAAACTTTTTTCAACAAAACCTGATAGGTACGGATAGATCGGTAAGGATTCCGTAATTTTTTTGAAAAAAAATTAATGAAAGGGGAGTGTTGTTAGAAATCGATTACGAATAGTCCAGAGAAGGAAATTCATGGTCTTTTTACTAAAAAATAAGCGAAAACTTCGCCTGTGGAGGTTTTGATGTTTTTCTCTTTTGCCATGCTTTCTTTAGCTTTAGGTGATTTACCCTTAGTAAATTTTGCTTTAGCCCAGAACAACCCCATAAAATGCAAATCGGAGTTCTCAAAGAAACCAAAGAAAATGAGCGGCGAGTGGCCCTTAGTCCTGATGTGGTCAAATTGCTCAGGAAAAAAGAATTTGAAGTCATCATCGAGTCAGGAGCGGGAGAGGGATCTTATTTTTCGGATGAAGATTTCAAAGCTGCAGGGGCGGAAGTAGGCCCTGCTTCAGCAGTATATCAAGCTGATGTTCTTCTCAAAGTCAATTTATTTTCACTGGATGAAATCGCGAGGATGAAGGAAAAATCGGCCTGCATTTCCTACATGTATGCCTATCAATTTCCCCAAATCATCGAGGCGCTCAACGCCAAATCCATTACTTCCTTTTCCATGGATGCGGTGCCGAGGATTTCCCGGGCACAAAAAATGGATGCGCTTTCCTCTCAGGCCAATTTGGCCGGATACAAAGCCGTACTGTTGGGAGCCAACCATTTGGGAAAAATCTTTCCCCTCATGATGACCGCTTCAGGGACGATCACTCCGGCCAAAGTCTTGATTTTTGGTGCGGGAGTAGCCGGCTTGCAGGCCATCGCTACCGCCAAAAGACTCGGAGCCATCGTGGAATGTACCGATGTACGGCCTGAGACCAAGGAACAAGTAGAGTCACTTGGAGGCCGTTTCCTGACCGTAGAAGGTGCCGAAGGGGTAAAAGTCGAAGGCGGATACGCCAAAGAAGTCTCTGCCGAATACCTCGAAAAGCAGCAGCAACTCATCCGTGACAAAATCAAAGATGCCGACCTGGTGATTACTACCGCCTTGGTTATGGGTAAAAAATCGCCCATTCTGGTCACTGAAGACATGGTGAAAAGCATGAAGACAGGATCGGTCATTGTGGATATGGCGGTCGAATCCGGTGGTAATTGTGCACTATCCGAAAAAAATGCCACAGTCGTAAAACATGGCGTGACGATCATTGGCGAGGCCAATTTGCCTTCACTGCTTCCAGTCAATGCAAGTAATCTTTATGCCGTGAATATTTCCACTTTGTTGCTGCACCTAGCTTCTAAGAATGGGTTAAATCTCGACTTGGAAGAAGAAATTACCAAAGGTGTCCTGATTACCCATCAAGGTGAACTGGTACATTCCTTTACCAAAAGTATTTTGAATCAATAGACCCTCACAGACTTATGGATGCCTCTGCACTCATTATTTTGATTTATGTGTTGGTGTTGGCTAGCTACTTGGGATTTGAACTGATCACCAAAGTGCCGCCGACGCTTCATACACCTTTGATGTCAGGTTCCAATGCCATCAGTGGAATCACCATCGTAGGCGCACTCATCGCCACCAATGAACTGGGTTACTCCACCCTTAGTAAGTGGCTGGGTATGCTAGCTCTTGTTCTTGCTACCATCAATGTGGTCGGAGGATATGCTGTCACAGACCGGATGCTTAAAATGTTTAAGAAAAAATGAGCAATCTCGTCCAAATCGCCTATCTGATCTCTTCGATCCTGTTTATTCTTGGGATCAAGTTTCTTGGAAAAACCAAAGATGCCCGTAAGGGAAATGTGCTCTCTGCAGTGGGAATGTTGTTGGCCATTGTGGCTACTTTGGTCAATCTGAATTTGGCTACTTTTCCTGAAATGCTCGCCTGTGTTCTGCTTGGCGGTGTCATAGGTCTTTATTATGCCCGAAAAGTGGAAATGACCAAAATCCCCGAAATGGTTGCTTTATTCAACGGCTTCGGAGGATTGGCTTCCTTTGCAGTGGCTCTCTCAGACTTTTTCCTAAAAAGCCAACTAATTGAAGGCTTGGATACGGTCAATTTGATCAGCATAATTCTATCGATTCTGATAGGAGGAGTGACTTTTACCGGCTCGATGGTTGCTTTTTTGAAGTTGGACGGCAAGGTTTCCGGTCAACCCATTACCTTCAAAGGGCAGCACCTCATCAATTTGATGTTGCTGATCGTATTTGTGGTGGCGGCAGTTTTGGTGTTTTTGAATCCCGGAAATCCTCTTTTCATCGCTGTCCTGGTGGTGATTGCCTTAGTTCTGGGTATTTTGACTGTGATTCCTATCGGGGGCGCAGATATGCCGGTGGTGATTTCCCTGCTCAATTCGTACTCCGGGATGGCTGCTTGTGCGACCGGGTTCATTCTGAATAATAATGTGTTGATCGTGGCAGGTTCACTTGTAGGCGCATCGGGAATTATCCTGACTCAGATCATGTGCAAAGCAATGAACCGCTCATTGGTCAATGTGCTTTTAGGAGGATTTGGTCAGACAGTTTCTGGGCCTGCGGCTGATGGACCTCAGATTGTGATCAAAGAAGTAGGCGTAGAGGAAGCAGCCTTGTTGTTTGATTCGGCTTCTTCAGTAATCGTGGTGCCGGGATATGGTATGGCGGTAGCGCAAGCACAACACGTGATCCGGGAATTGATGGAGCAGTGTGAAAAGCGAAATATCGATTTTCGATTTGCCATTCACCCGGTGGCGGGCCGGATGCCGGGTCATATGAATGTGCTTTTGGCAGAAGCCAATATCAGCTATGACAAGCTGATCGAAATGGAAGCGATCAACGATGATTTTTCCAATACCGATCTCGTTTTTGTCGTAGGGGCAAATGACGTAGTCAATCCGGCTGCACGAACCAATCCAGCCAGCCCGATCTTTGGAATGCCAATTCTGAATGCCGACAAAGCCCGGACTGTCATCGTCTCCAAGCGAAGCATGGGCAAAGGCTATGCGGGCATCGAAAACGAGCTCTTTGGCTATCCCAACTGTCTGATGCTCTTCGGAGATGCCAAGCAGACGATTACTAAGGTGGTGGGAGAGATGAAGGAGATGAGCTAATCAGTGTGCTGATTTACATTTCCGCGCAGTACACTTGACAAAAGGAGATGGAAGGAGGGTAAGGATTTAATAATCTTACCCTCTTTGTTTTTTGGCAAAATAATTGCCGATTCCATATCATGAAATGCCCATGAGTAAATGCTTCTCACACAGGGGAATGATTATCCGGGGCATTCCATCTGGCCATTAAAAATCAAATTATAAACAGATGAAATTGACACTTGTACTTGCTGCTTTTTTTCTTGCCCTTCGAGTTTGGTTTCAGGTTGAATACAAAGACCTGATTGGATCCTGGCAGTTGACCTATTTTGAAGGAATGCAAAAAATCGTTTATTCCCAGCAATACCAAAATGCCAATCCCAATCAGCGGGCAAGCATGGATGCCCGGATCAAGGCCCGACTTGAAAATACGGTCTACGAATTCATGGAGGGCAATAAGTTGAAATACATTGATTTTGAAGATCAGACTATCGTCCGCAAAGAAGCAGAAGTAGAGTTAAGTGACGGAGACATGCTGCTGATTCACGATGAAAAAGGAGATCGATTGGCCAAAATTGTGGAGTTTTCTCAGGATAAGTTGGTCCTCCAGCCCATCAGCAAGAATGCGACTACCGGCAAAATGGTATTTGAACGAATCAAGAAATAATTCGCCCTTAAAATAAACCGAAAGCCTCTTGGGAATCCCGAGAGGCTTTTTTGTAGGTTAAAAATCAAGGTCCAACTGAATTGGCAGCAGCTGAAAGCTTTTTCGATGCCAAATGGTACTGCCGAATTTCTCAATCCCTTCCCGATGGGCTTTCGTCGGATAGCCGGCATTCCTTTCCCAGGCAAAGTGAGGGAATTCTAGTGCGAGTTTTTCCATCAGATCATCCCGATAGACTTTGGCCAAAATGGAAGCAGCCGCTATCGATGCAAATTTCCCGTCTCCTTTGATCACACAGGTGAAGGGTAGATTCAGGTCTGATTTCCAACGGTTACCATCGATCAATAAATGATCCGGCTGCGGGTCCAACTGTAGAACCGCTCTTTTCATGGCCAGAAAAGAAGCATTCAAAATATTGATCTGATCAATCTCTCCCACACTCGCCTCTGCGATGGCCCAGGCAAGAGACTTGTCCTTGATTTCGGCAATCAGCTCTTCCCGATTGTTTTTGCTCAGTTTTTTGGAATCGTTGATCCAGGGATTATGATAGTCCGAAGGCAATATCACCGAGGCAGCCACAACCGGACCAGCCAGGCACCCTCTGCCTACTTCATCGCATCCGGCTTCGATTCGGTCAGCTTCTAAAAAGGGGAGAAGCGGCATCGGATTCTATGGGGGAAGGTTTGAAATATTTGTGGATCATCTCAGCTACCAATGCGGTCCAGCCCGTCTGATGGGAAGCACCCAATCCCTTACCGGAGTCCCCATGGAAATATTCGTAGAAGAGAATGTAATCCTTGAAATGTGGGTCTTCCTGGAATTTTTTATTGGCTCCAAATACCGGACGATGGCCATTTTTGTCCTTGGTGAAGATCCGCATACAGCGAAGCGAAAGCTCCTTGGCAATCATGTCCATGGTCATAAAATTACCCGAACCGGTAGGGTATTCGATCGAGAAATCCCCCCCGTAGTAGTAGTCAAACTTCTTCAGGGATTCGATGATCAGGTGATTGATCGGAAACCAGATCGGCCCTCGCCAATTGGAATTGCCGCCAAACATACGCGTGTCCGATTCCCCGGGGGTGTATTTGATCGAAAGCGTGTCCCCGTTGATCTTCATCGCATAAGGATGCTTTTCATGGTATTTGGAAAGAGATCGGATTCCAAAGTCACTCAGAAACTCATCCGAATTGAGCATGCGATGCAAAACGCTTTTCATGCGGTGACCCCTCAACAGGGAGAAAAGCCTTCTTTTGTCATAGCCCGGCTGAATCCAGCTCGAGACCAGGGCCGCCAATTTTGGTTTTTCTTTCAGGAAAAAATCCAATCGCTTCTTGAATTCCGGAAGGTTGTCAAACAGATCTTCGCGGATGGGTTCAACCGCAAAAAGCGGGATAAGTCCTACGATGGACCTCACTTTAAGTTTTTTGGGTTCTTTTCCCTGATAATGGAAAATGTCATAGAAGAAATTGTCCTCGTCATCCCAAAGTGAAATGTGTTCGGAGGAAATGTTGTTCATCGCTCCGGCGATGTACAGGAAGTGCTCGAGGAATTTGGTGGCGCTAAACTGGTAGACGGTATTGAATTCACAGAGATCCAGTGCAATACGAAGCATGTTGAGGGAAAACATCGCCATCCAGGATGTACCGTCGGCTTGCTCCAGCTTCCCTTGGTAATATTGAGCATGATTGCGGTCGAATAGCGAGATATTATCCAATCCGAGAAATCCACCCTCAAAGATGTTGTTTCCTTCACTGTCCTTTCTGTTGACCCACCAAGTGAAATTCAACATCAATTTGTGCATGGCACGCTCGAGGAATTCCCGATCGCCTACACCTCCGTTCATTTTTTTGTCAATCTGGTATACCCGTTGTACAGCATAAGCATGCACAGGTGGATTTACATCAGAGAAATTCCACTCGTAAGCGGGAATCTGCCCGTTGGGATGCATGTACCATTCATTGAGCAGCAGTAAAAGCTGATGCTTGGCAAATTCCGGGTCAATCCTTGCAATCGGGATGCAGTGGAAAGCCAGATCCCATGCCGCATACCATGGATACTCCCACTTGTCCGGCATGGAAATGATGTCATAGTTCTGGAGATGAGTCCACTGATGATTTCTGCCTTTTTTCCGCTCTTTCGGAGGCTGATACCGTCCGGGATCTCCTTCCAACCAGCGATTGACATCGTAGTAATAAAATTGCTTGGACCACATCAGCCCCGCAAAGGCCTGACGCTGAATGGATTTTAAATCATCGTCAGTGACTCGGCTTTGAATGGTGTCGTAAAATTCATCCGCCTCCTTTTTCCGGGTTTCCAAAATGCCGTCACAGGCCTCCAGCGGGGCTTCTTCTTGCTGATGCTGCATTCGGAATTTCACTTCTGCGCATTTTCCGGCTTCAATTTCTATCTCATAGACGGCCGCAGCTTTGGTGCCTGCATGGGCAGGATTGATTCGGTTGTCATTTCCGTGGATAATCCAATCATTGATGGCGTCCTTGGTGAATTTTCGCTCATTTGGGATGCCGTATAGTCGCTCCCTATTGGTTTCATTGTCGCAAAACTTCAGATCAGGTGTCCCATCAAATGAGATCAGGAAGTTTCCTGATTTAGGGCTAAACGCTTTGATGGTTTGCTCGTTGAGTTTGCTGAGCTTTGGCATAAACGGCTCATGTCCGGTAAACCAGGTCTTACGAAACCAGACAGTAGGCATGATCCAGATTTTGGCTTTCTCCGGTCCTCTATTATGGATAGTGGCCTTGGCTACCAGGTCTTCAATGTCATTTTTAGCATATTCGATAAAAATGTCAAAGTATCTATCGTCATCAAAAATTCCGGTATCGATCAATTCATACTCGGTTTTCAGTTTACCGGCTTTTTGATTTTCCTCCTGTAATTTTTGGTAGGGAAATTCCTCCTGAGGATACTTATACAGCATCTTCATGTAGCTGTGGGTGGGGGTGGAGTCGAGGTAATAATAAATTTCCTTCACGTCCTCCCCGTGATTCCCCTGATTGCCGGTAAGTCCAAACAGCCTTTCCTTGATGAAGGGGTCTTTACCATTCCAAAAAGCCCAAGCCAGACAGAGTTTTTGCTTATGGTCCGAGATTCCGGCTATTCCTTCCTCTCCCCATCGATAAGCCTTGCTTCGGGCATCGTCATGGGTCACATTTTCCCAAGCAGCACCGTCCGGGCTGTAATCTTCGCGTACAGTTCCCCATTGGCGTTCTGTGAGGTATGGTCCCCATTTCTTCCAATGTTTCTTACGCTCCTTATCCTCCTGTAATCGTATATATTCAGCAGACATTTACTTTTTTCTCCTTTGAGCAGGGGTCGAAATTATCATTTTCAATCAATTAAAAAGCAAAAAAGGCCGAAGTGTTCATGGAAAATGTGTCCCTGATTTTTTATGTAAATGAAAAGAAATCCTTAATTGACTAATTGGTCTAAGGTGTTGAAACTCAGGAAACCGATTGATTTGAAGCAGAATCCATTATTTTTCAACAGGGGATAGGGTCTGGAGGTCTTTCCGGATCGCTGCTTTTTTTTAAGAACATAGAAAAAATATGTTCTACACTTGTAGAATATTAATTTTATTCTACATTTGTAGAAGAAAATACCTGAGACCATGTTGCCAAAAGCCGAAGAAGAACTGATGAATTATTTATGGGAGTTAGAAAAAGCCTACCTCAAGGACTTGATCGATTCCTATCCGGATCCCAAACCTGCCGCCACTACGGTATCCACACTACTCAAGCGAATGCAGGAAAAGAAGTTTGTGGGCTATGAGTCCACCGGTAAATCCCGAGCCTATTTTCCCTTGGTTTCCAAAGAGACCTATTTCGGAAAGCATATTCAGGGCTTGATCAAGAATTTTTTCAATGACTCCCCGGCTCAGTTTGCTTCCTTTTTTGCGCAGCAGACTTCGCTTACAGAAGCTCAGCTCGAAGAGCTCAAATCCATGATCGACGACCAACTCAACCGGAAAAAATAATGGAATACTTGCTCAAATCCGTACTTTGTTTGCTTTTGCTGCTGCTGTTTCATCGGCTCGTTCTGCAGCAGGAATTGTTGTATCGGTTCAATCGGTTTTTTCTTCTCGCGGCAATACTTGGGTCCTTTTTGATTCCTTTGGTTACGCTGGAGGTTGAGGAGAAAGTCAGTCCTGAATTTATGAGATCGGAGATTTTTCCTCCTGAGTATTCTTTTTCAGAAACACTACCTTCCGAAGATGCTGATTTTGATTCTTTCAATCGGATAGAGGCTTCTCCAGAACCTGCCAGAATCCCTTGGCAAAAAATAGCTTGGTCGATTTATCTTCTTGGCTTCGTGGTGTGTTTGATTCGGTTTATTCGAAATATCCGGCTGATACATGACCAAGTCAGGAGAAATTTTCGGGTGATGTATCGGGGCGAAACGGTGGTCTTGCTTTCGGAATCCACGGCTCCTTTTTCGTTTTTGAGTTACATTTTTTACCACAAGGAAGGTTTTGAGAAAGATGGGATTCCTGAGGCGATTTTTCTCCACGAGCAATGCCATGTCCATGAAAAACATTCTTGGGATATTCTCCTAGTCGAAGTTTTGTTGGTGGTACTTTGGTTTCATCCCGGCTTGTATCTCGCCCGACAAGCCATTCGGCTCAACCATGAATTTATAGCCGACCAACAAGTGATTAAGCAGTTTCCTGTCAGAGATTACCAATTCCTGTTGATTTCCATTCTTTCCGGTCAGCATGGATATGCGCTGGGGAGCCGATTGAATTTTCCCTTAACCAAAAAACGATTTTCCATGATGAAAAAGACCTCAAAACCCGGAATTCAAGTCCTGAAATTGGCCAGTTTGGTTGGTTTCTTGGGCATTGTTGTAGCACTTTTCGCCGAGAAAGTAGCCGTGAGTGCACCAGCCGAGCAGTCGGCAGAAGTGCAATTTTCGGATGAATCCAAATCCATCTCAATTCACATAACTGCCGATGGGGAGCTTTTATTGAATGGGAATCCGATAAATCGAGAACAGCTGGTCCGTGAACTTTCCAATGTAAATGGTGAAAAAACCATCGTCCATCTGACCGCCGATCCCAAGTTGAAAATGGGAGAACTGGCTGATATTCAAGAATTGCTCAGAGAAAATGAAGTTCGTCGGGTTAAATACGAACAGACAGAAGGTCAAAAAGAAACTTCCTCTTCCGAATCTGCAAGAGAAAGGCACTTTAGAGATGCGATTATTCTGATCGAGAGTGTGGACATGGAATACACCCAAAAGCGATACACTGAGCTTTCGGAAAAAGAGAAGACGGGCTTACTTTTCACTGATAAACCGGTAGAAAAGAAAAGTCCTGATGCAGCGACTTATGAGGCCTGGAAAAATAAAGATGAATTTGCGCTTTGGATCGATGGGAAGTCTGTGAATAATACAGTTTTGGCTAAGTACCAACCTGGGGATTTTGATTGGTATTTTCAATCCGGAGTGAAAGCCAATGCGCGTTCCGCTCGATTCCCACAGCCATTTCAGGTTAACTTATATTCTCCCAAGCACTATGAGGAAAGCTTTGGGCCTAATTCCGAAATGTTTCGACCCCGAACCAACCGGGATACCATTACGCTCACTCAGCGAAATGTTACTTGGATGAAAGATATTTCACGCTTTCCTGATCCTATTACGGCATTTCTTCAAAAAAATGCCCGCTACGAAAAGCTCAAGGCTTCTCCCGATGCTAACAAGCCTGAAGTGAAGGAGGAAATTCAGCGGCTTTTCGAAGAACTCGAAGATGCCTATGCAAAAACCCCGGACAACCGAAAGAAAATGCTCAAAAAGCCAATTGCGCCAAGTAAAGGCAGTACCGGGAAAACTGTGGCAGCATTGCCTCAGAATAAATCCGCTTACTGGAATCTTTATTCTAAATACGAAACCAGAGTCAATAGGAACAGACTTTTTGAAAAATTCAGCCAAGAAGAAATGAGTCAGCTGGAAAAGGAGTATAGACTGTTGGATAAAACTTTTGCGAGTCTTTCTTTAGAAGATAAAATGCAGGTCAAAAAGCCCTCGTTTCCTTTTGCCAGATTGACCAAAGAGGGAAAAGTCATTTACAAGAAAATGGAGGATTTGACCGAGGAGGAAAAGAAAAGCATGGCCTGCTAGCTATTACTGAAATGCAGGAATTTGGGTTGGTGAGGTTTCCGAAGCCATTTGCTCTTTGACTTCGGTGATTTCAGAAAGGATTTTCGGCCAGGAAGCTGTCCATTCTTTGAATATCAAGGATCCTTCGGGGTCCTTTTTTTGTACCTGTTCAAATTTCCCAAAGTCAAAATCTGCTGATGCAATGCCCACACCGGAAGCTTCTGCATCGAGCGCGTTGCAAGCTTGCTCATATTGCCCGGCTACCGGGATCATCATCACGGGCTTCCCTAGGTACATCGCCTCACATACCGACTCAAATCCCGCAGTACAAACCAGCCCTTTGCAGGCTGCCATGTCTTCCAGAAAAGTGAGATCATTGACCCGATGAAAGCTAAGATTCGGCAATGGATTTTCTACCTCGGCTGCATCCTTTTTATCCCAATAGGCTTTGATTTGAAGATGGGGATACTTTTTTGCGTATCGGATTACTTCCTCACCATATCCTGGATTGACCATATAAGCCAGGAAAAAATCTCTTTGGATGGGATTCAGAGTTATGACCTCCTTCCTGAGCAGGGGAGGAACAACTCTGAGGTTGGATCCTGATTTTTTCTGTGGTAAAAAAGAGAGTGCCAAAATTTCATCCGCGCCCAAAGCCGTCATCTGGGTGTTGAGCTGAAATAGAAATTTCTCAAGGCGCCGGTTGGGCACAAAATGAAAATCCGGATGCCAGATGAAGTATTGATGCCCGATCACCCAAAACCGGGCTTTTGGCTGAAAAAACAGGTTATAAAAACCTCCCAGCAGGTCATAAAAATTCAAGATCACGTCCGGTTGGGCTGTTTTTACTGCTTGATCAATGGCTTGCAGACTTTTCCAGAAAACAGGAAATCTCAGTATGTTTTTCCAAATGGTTTTGCCCAATTGGATTTTTCGCTGTTGGGCATCGCACTCAAAGTTGGGGCTGTCTACCGACAGAATAGGAGAAGAGATTTCTTTTCTGAAAAAATCCGGAAGTTCTCTTCGTTTGCTTTTGCCTACGACCACGGACACCAGTTCATGTCCTTGGGATCGGATCAGCTGGGCAAAGGAGATCGCCTGAGTCAGATGACCTCGTCCTTCGCCTTGGATGATAAATAAAAAGCGCATGTCAGAAGCGGATGGATGGTGGATTGAGTTCGTCTGGATTTTGCTCAAAGGAGACTTTTCGCAAGGGGATCAGATTTTCCTTGGGCCAAGCTTCATCCTCAGTTGTTTGGGCGGGTAGGTAAAGGCTTTTGAAATTGATTTCCCGATAATAGATCAGCTGCCAATTGCCTTGGTGATCTTCGGCAAGGGCACTCATGGTCTCTACCCAATCTCCCGAATTGAGGTAGTGAATGCCTTCGATCATGCGATTTTCAGCTTTGTGGATATGCCCGCAGATGATCCCGTCGCAGCCCTTGGCTTTGGCCATTTTGGCAAGTTCGGATTCGTAATCATCGATGTAGCTGACGGCTTTTTTGACCTTGCCTTTGATGTATTGGGAAAGTGAAAAATAGGGCAATCCAGCCTTGAACCGGTAGTAATTGACCACCCGATTGAGCCAAAGCAGAAAGGTGTATCCCACATCGCCGAGGTAGGCAATCCATCTCAAATTGGTCGTGATGCTGTCAAAAACATCCCCATGGGTAATGAAATATTTCTTCCCTTGGGATTCATAAATCATGTCCGTTTGGATATGAAGTTTGCCGATTTGAAGCGGGAGAATTTGATCCAAAAAATCATCGTGGTTGCCGCGAAGGTAGAAGACATTCGTCTGATGATTTTCGATCATCTTCAGGACGCGGTTGAAAAAACGGGTATGTTTTCGTTTCCAGCTTCCGGATTTTTTGAGTTGCCAACCGTCGATGATGTCTCCGTTTAGGATGAGGTTTTCGCAGCGGTATTGCTTGAGAAAGCGTGCGATTTCTTTGGCTTTGGCCCCTTTGGTTCCCAGATGAACATCAGAGATGACAATGGTTTTGAAGGATGTATTCACTCGATCAGATTTGAGGGAAAATTAGATCGCTAGTGTAAATCCATGATGTTTAGGTTGTTATCAATTTGTGTTGAAATCGGAATTTTCTTTGGGAGAAATGAAGGAATAGTTAAGGGAAAGTGAAAAAGGGGGATGAGAGTTATAGGATTGAGATGAGAGACCTTAGACATTAGATACTAGAAACAAGAGCTCAGAACCCATGCTATAGGAGGCACAAATCACATCTTGAAAGTTAGATCATAGAATCTTCCTGCATAGGGTGAGGATAGCTTAGGCTGGATTTATGTATTTCAAATTTGTTTTTGGCTCAAAAAGTCTGATGGACTAATGATTTTTGTTTGATAAAACTTGTTCAAAATCAGTAGATCCTGATCGCCTGTGATTAAATAGTGTGCTTCCTAAATAAAGGCCAACTCCAGGAATTTATTGTCATTTGGGTCTCTGCCAAGTTCAAATTTACGTTCTGGGTAAAAGATCCGTGTTGCTTTTTTTAAATTTTCAAAAAATTCTAATCGTTGGTTTGGGGATAAATACTTGTCAAATTTCTTTCGTTCCAGAACTTCTTTTAACTCCAATAAAGTATCCTTTGAAAAGCAAAGGTCTCCTGATTCTATGGCTACAATCAAAGCTAGAGCGGGAGAGGAGTTTTGAATTAAAGCGCCACTGATCAATGTATTGGTGTCAAAAATAAAAAGCTGATTAGTTGAGGAGGTCATCCAAAATTTCTTGGGTTAAGCCTTTATTCTTCATGTCTTCCTGAAGGGATTGAAAGTATTTCAAAACTTGTTTTCGTTCCTCGCTACTGGAAAGTAATTGCGTGATTTGTACCTCTAGCAATTGGGCTATTTCATTTTTAAGTTCGTCGGAGGCGTTTTCCCAAGCTTTGGCCAGTTGAGTTTTTACAGGGATACTTATCTGTTCCATTTCTGTGTTGGTTTTTTATAAAGTTACTATTAATAAGACTTTATGATTAGGAAGCAGTTGGTTTTTCTGAATCTCGAGGTAGTTTAACTTTCAACTTTTACTCGAGCGGTCTGGAGGCTTGGATTTCATGATATAGTTTCGTACCAAAGAAAAATTGGTATGATGATGAGGAAAACCTTACTCGTATTGGGCTTTGCGATCGCTTCATTGGCGGCTTTTGCCCAAGAACCTGCTTACAAAGGAAATTATGAGCTGGCGGCTCGATTTTCTCCGGAAAAACTTAGAAAAATGATTTTCTCGACCAGTGTGGATCCACATTGGATGAAAAAATCGGATCGTTTTTGGTATGAATATGAAACCAGCGAAGGTAAAAACTGGTATGTAGTCGACCCGGTTCGCCGCACCAAAAGTCCTATGTTTGATCGGGACAAACTCGCTGCTGAGATCACCAAGGCGGTGAAAGATCCATTTGACGGGCAGCATCTAAAGTTGGATGACCTCAAGCTGTTGGAGGATGAAAACACGATTCAATTTAAAGTAAAGAGTACGGCTGATGTGGTAAAAAAGGATTGGGCGGAGATCAAAGCAAAGAATAAAAATGCCAAGGATTCCCTCGAAAAGAAGGTTCATACCTTCCGATACAATCTGAATACGCAACAGCTCAATGAGATCGAGACCGAAAAAGACCCAAAGCGATTGGCATGGGCCAATATCGCTCCGGATTCCTCCAAAGTGGTTTATACCAAAAACTTCAACCTTTATTGGATAGATAAAGCCAATTTCCTCAAGGCGGTAAAGGATGAAAAAGACTCTACCATCGTGGAAAACCAGCTCACCACCGACGGAGAAAAGGATTAC
Source organism: Algoriphagus aquaeductus (assembly GCF_003253485.1). Lineage (GTDB taxonomy): Bacteria > Bacteroidota > Bacteroidia > Cytophagales > Cyclobacteriaceae > Algoriphagus > Algoriphagus aquaeductus. The sequence continues at coordinate 244,657 of NZ_QKTX01000003.1, forward strand.
GAGTATGGTTGGGGTGATCGGGGTGACGACAATGAAGAAGTAGAAAAGAAGAAAAATGACCGTAAGCGTGTTGGGGTACTTTGGAGCACAGACAGCAAGCAGTTTATCCTCACCCGAAACGATCAGCGCAAGGTCAAAGACCTTTGGGTGATTCACAATACCCGAGATCCACGCCCTACTTTGGAGACGTACAAGTATGCCATGCCAGGGGAAAAAGAGCAGCCTCAAACCGAACTGTTGCACTATTCTTTTGACTCCAAAGAGTTGAAAAAGCTTCCTATTTCGACCTTTAAGGATCAGACTGTTTCGCTTTGGTCCACCACGCCTCCGAGCAACACACGAGATGATGACTTCAGACCGGCGACATGGTTGGGTGATTTGAAGGAGTTCTATTTTGCGATCACTTCCCGAGATTTGAAGCGAGTCGATGTGGTACGATGGAATTTGGCTACAGGCCAAAAAGAAGTGGTGATCGAGGAAAGAAGCAATACCTATATCGATTTTGAAAAATTGGAGATTGTCGGAAACGAGCTGATCTGGTGGTCAGAGCGTGATGGTTGGGGGCATTTTTACCTGTACGGAAAAGACGGTTCGCTCAAGCGTCAGTTGACTTCGGGACCTTTCCATACTGCTGGAGCGGCTCGGGTGGATGCCAAAACCCGAAGACTGTTTTTTACCGCCAATGGCCGTGAAAAAGGAGAAGATCCCTACTATGAACACTTGTATAGTGTCAGTTTGGATGGCGGAGCGGTTACCTTGCTCAATAAGGGTGACTTCAACCATGAGATCAACATCAACGACAACGCTTCGTTCTTTGTCAACAATTTCTCCCGAGTCAATACGGTGCCTGCTTCGGTGCTTTATGACCGAAACGGTGCGAAGGTAATGGACTTGGAAACCGCAGATTTGAGCCAGCTTTTTGCGGCGGGCTACAAGTTTCCGGAGCCATTCAAGTTTAAAGCTGATGATGGTATTACCGATCTTTTTGGCGTGATGTATAAGCCTTTCGATTTTGATTCTACCCGGAAATATCCATTGATCCAGTATGTGTATCCTGGCCCACAGACCGAGGCGGTCAACAAGTCTTTTGGTCGTGGAATGGATCGTACGGACCGATTGGCTCAGTTTGGATTCGTAGTAGTGACTTTGGGAAATAGAGGAGGACATCCTGCCCGATCCAAGTGGTATCACAATTATGGCTATGGAGATCTGAGAGACTACGGTTTGGCGGATAAAAAAGCAGCTGTGGATCAGTTGGCCGATCGTCATGCGTTCATTGACCGAAACAAAGTCGGGATTCACGGGCACTCCGGCGGAGGATTTATGTCCACGGCTGCGCTGCTGGTCTATCCAGAAGTGTTCAAAGTGGCCGTATCCTCAGCCGGAAATCACGAAAACAACATCTACAACCGTTGGTGGTCCGAAAAGCACCATGGCGTGCAGGAGCGAGTTTCACCTACTGGGGACACCACTTTTGTCTATCAGATTGAGAAAAACCCGGACCTAGCCAAAAACCTCAAAGGTCACCTAATGCTCAGCACCGGCGATGTGGATAACAACGTGCATCCTGCCGGAACCATCCGCATGGCCAATGCACTGATCAAAGCCGGTAAGCGTTTTGAGTTTGTAATCCTGCCCGGCCAACGACATGGCTATGGAGATATGACCGAGTATTTCTTTTGGAAAATGGGGGATTACTTTGTGGCTCATTTGCTTGGAGATACGGCTCCACCTCCGGTGGATATGGTGGAGATGCAGCGGGACAAGCCGAAGGATAAGTAATTAAGTCAGGTAAAGCGAAGTCGAAGCCTTTTTTGGGAACCTTTGAGGTTTTAATGAACCTCGAAGGTTTTCTTTTTTACAGCAAAGGACACCAAGGATCACAAAGAGATTTTTGCCACCGAGGGCCACATAGAGCTTGATTTTGTGGCCCCAGGAGCGGATAGTTACTTCAATCTTTTCGGATAAAATCGGCCTTTTAGAGAACACGGAGGAAAAGCTTCGCTTTTTGGAGAACCTTTGAGGTTTTAATGAACCTTGAAGGCTTTCTTTCTTTACCACAGAAATCGCAAAGGATAGTTAAAGTGTTCCTATAGAAAAAAAGGGGGGGTAAAGAGTGGAATTGCCCAAGAATGCCCGAGAGTTCCACAGCTAATTGAAGGCTATTTTGACAGCATTTCCTCAGCTCCGTTCCAATTTTTGGGAGCACCTTCTGACAAGAATTTTTTTGCCTTTTCAAAAAATACTTTTACTGTATGATCTTCTTCGTCTGAGTCCACCACTTTACTGAAAAGCTGAACGGCATGCTCAAATTGACCTAGCTGATACAGTTCCATTCCCATATCAAAGTCACTCATGTTTTTTTTTCTTTTTGAGGCTAAACCCTCTTCCATCCCATTCATACATTCCACCACACTGAGCAGATTATTTTTCCCCTTTAGGAGAACCTTTCCCAATCGTCTAAAATCAAATCTGGAGGGATTTGGGATTCTCTTGAATGTTTCATCACTCAGTAACAAAGGCGATTTGTAATATTTGGTCAGACTTTCAATTCGGGAAGCTGTATTGACAGTATCACTGATGGTAGCTGCATCCAAGCGGTGCTCATCGCCGGTAATTCCCATAATCAGTGAACCTGTGTGCATTCCTATGCCTGCCTGTATGGGAGGCTCACCATTTTGAGTTCGTTTTTGGTTTAATTTTCGGACAGCCCGCTGCATTTCAATGGCAGCGAGGAGGGCATCCTCTGGTTGAATTGGAAAAATTGCCATGATGGAATCACCGAGATATTGATTAATAAAGCCTCTGTGGCTTCTGATAATCGGTCCTAAAACTTCATTGAAAGAGGAAACAAACCGGAAGTTTTCTTCGGGACTCATCCGTTCTGAAAGGGTCGTGAAATCACGGATATCTGTAAACAAAACAGTTACTATTTTTTCAACTTGATCGCCCAGTTTGACATCCGTTATATTTTCTTTGCCCAGGGAAGAAATAAACTCATTAGGGACAAATTTTTTAATGACTTCATTGATACGGAGTATTGCTTCCTCCCGCATTTTTATCTCCCGAATATTTTTTTCAAAAAGTAGTGCGGACTCCATGGCTGAAGAAGATTGCAAAGCCAAAGTCACTAAAAGTTTTAAGTGTGCTGCGGTAAATTGATCCGTTTGAGTTCCAGCCAAAATGATCGCGCCAAGGACGCGATCTTTGCCTTTCAGGGTGGCATAAATAATACTCATTACATTTTGGGCTATTAGCCCACGGTCCTTTAGTTCTTTGATATCGGTAATGATCGAAGATTGCCCATTGAGTCCGACTCGCATCAGAAGCGAATAATTTTTCTCCAATTGGTGGGGATCAATCAGTTTTTCCCCTGAAACCGCAGGGATTGTCAAGGCTCGTTGATATTCATCCAACAAAACAATAGCACCAGCATTCGTTGGAATGGAATTAGTAGAATGGTTGAGGGTAATTGTGGCAATAGCATCTAAGGAGATGGCCTCTCCAAGATTTTCTGCGAAACTGTATATAATATTAAGTTCTTGATAGAGGTGAAGTACTTCCGAACCTAATTTTCTTTTCTCTCCTTCTTTGGTCAATAACATTTTCACCACCTCAACCACTTGATGGATTAGTTCAGTATCGCTGTACAGTGTCGCGATGATGGAGTTTTCAAAGTCAATGGGAATAGCATATTTAAAATCCGAATATTCTTCCCTGCCATATATATGCTTGCCTGAAGGATCAATAATGGAAAAACTTGCACGGTGGTGAGCAGACCAATCATCCAACCAAGGTTTTAAGGGTTCATTTCGCCCAAACAATGCTTTAATCGCCAGTTTTGCCATTTAGAGATTTTTGAATTTAGGTTGTATTAAGCCAAAAGCTTAGGGTAACTCCAGCACTTCCCGTGCTTTTTCTAAGAGCAATTCGGGATCAAAAGGTTTGGTCATATACACATCAGCCCCGACGTCCAATCCCTTTTGGCGATCTGATTCCTGTCCTTTTGCCGTCAGTAATACGATATAAATATTCGTTAAGCCCATTTCTTGTTTGACTCTTCGGCACACTTCCATTCCATTCATTTTGGGCATCATCACATCCAAAAATATGAGGTCAGGTTTTTCTTCGGTGATCACTTCCAAGGCCATTTCGCCATTTTCGGCAGTAAAAAACGCTACCCCTTCATCCTCTAATTCTTCAAGCGTTTGCTCGATGAGCATCCGGATATGGGCCTCATCATCTACAATTAAAATTTTCTGTGACATTCTTCAGATGTTTAATATTTAGCGGTTAAAAGATTTTTTTATTGATAAATGAAAAACAACACATTTTCCAATCCCTTTTCAAAGCGAAGGGTTTTGATTTCTTCGTCAGCAGAAAGCAGGGAGTTTAGGATAATAATGTCCGGTTGAGCTGCTTTGGCCTTTTCGACCAGTTCCTTTCCATCCGATTCGACGACTTGGTAGCCCTTGGTCTGAAGGACATCCGTCAGCGTTCGAATGGCTGCACTATCCTCATCCACCACCATTACTTTTCTTTTGGATTTACCCTGCTCCAAGAGCGCACTGATATCTTCGAATAACTGTGAGGTGTCTATTGGCTTTGTCAAATACCGATCTACACCAATTCGGAATCCCCGGGCTTTGTCCTGCACGATGGACAAAATAATGATAGGAATGTCCATCGTTTGAGGATCATTTTTCAAAATAGCGGCCACATCAAAGCCGTTGATTTCGGGCATCATAATGTCCAGTATAATTAGGTCCGGCCGATGCTCCCGGATCGATTCGATCGCTTCTTTTCCATTGCTGGCTTCAGAGGTTAAATATCCCGCTTCTGTGAGTTCCTGACGTAACAGAGATCGGATAGACTCCTCGTCATCCACAATCAAAATATGCGCATGGGTGCCATCAGTTTTTAGCTTGGAAAATGCCATCTGCTCCTTTAATTGCTTCACCAGCTCGTTGAGGTGGATAGGACCGGTTGACGTTGAGCTGTTTTCTTTTTTAACCAATGGAAGTGCAAAGGAAAAAGTGGTTCCTTTAGCAATTTCACTTTCCAGCCAGATTCTTCCTCCATGATGCTCGACTATTTCCTTACAAATTGGAAGCCCCAATCCTGTGCCTTTGGGTTTATCGGTTAGGGTATCCCCCCCGATTTGCTTAAACTGTTCGAATACTGCCCCAAAGTCCTCTTTGGCGATTCCCATTCCGGTATCTTGAATGCTGGTAATGATTTCATTTCCCACTTTTTTAACTCTACAGGTAACAGACCCCGTATCGGTAAATTTGACTGCATTGGAAATCAAATTGATCACTACTTGGATGAGCTTGTTGGTGTCTCCTGTAACCAGCGGAATAGTTGGATCTATATCCCGGATTAGTTTTAGGTTTTTATGTTCAAATAGGGAAGTGGTTGCCGCAATCGCCCGCTCTACCACTTCAGGCAAAGCAACCTCTTCCTGGCTCCATTCCATTTTTCCAGCCTCGATTTTGGCTAAATCCAGCACATCATTGATCAGGGTGGTAAGTCGCTCACCTTCAGAAATGACTACATTCAGGTTTTCAGAAACCTGATGGATGGTTTTTTCTGTTTTGGGGTCTTTTCGATCTACCAAGGGGAATATCTTTTCCTCCAGTCTTTTCTGAATGATTTTGGCAAAGCCCAATACAGAAGTCAAAGGCGTCCTCAATTCATGGCTGACAGTGGATAGGAATGCACTCTTGGCCTCATTTGCCTGTTCTGCCGCTTTTTTGGAAGCCACCACTTCCTCAAAAAGTTGAGCCTTGTTGATGGCGACCCCTACGGAAGAGGCAATGGTAGAAAGCAAATTGGAATCACTTTCATTAAAGCGGTTTTCCGATTCAGTACTTTGAACACTTAATACACCAATGGCTTCCTTTCCCCGGAAAATTGGCACTCCCAAATAGGATGCTGAGGGTAACCCCAATCGGGAGGCTCCTAATTTTTGGGTCATTTCCTCTACATTTTGATTGATCAACAGCGGTTTTCCGGAGCTCAGGATTTTGGAAGTTAGCCCTTCTCCGAATTTTTGACCGGGCATCACATCCCCGTATTGGTAGGGGAAATTGATCATGTTTGTCTTTTTATCCAAAAATGCCAGATAAACGATGTTTGCCTTGAACAATTCTTTCATTTGGTCTCCTACCAGGTGAATGATTTCATCCAAAGAGGTATAGGAAGCGAGTGCATTTGATACCCGGTTGACTGCCGAGAGTTCTTCAGCTTTTAAAGCAAGCTGATTTGCCTTTTCGTCGATTTCCTGTTTTTGCTGTTGGAGCAGAAGGTTTGCTTTTTGTTTAATCCGGTTATTTCGGAGCAATAAGAAAACGGTAATCAGGATCAGTCCCAACACAATCAAGGCACTGATCAGAAAGTTTTGTTGTGATTTTTTCTGTTCGTTTAGCAGGACAATCTCATCTTCCTTTTTCTCCATTTCAAAGTTGTACTCCAACATTGCGGCTTTGTTTTTTACTTCTGCCGAGGTCATACTATCCCGATAGCTGATATAAGTTTTATGATAATCGTAGGCATTTTTATAATCTTTTTTCAGCGCATACGCATCAGCCAATACCCTTGCATTGTCTCGCATATCCTCCATGTATCCAGTTTGGAGGCCAAGATTATATCCTTTATCAGCGTAGTAGAGTGCACTATCGGGTCTGTTTTGTTTCACATGGGCACGTGCCAGAATCCCGAATATCCAGGCATCCACTGAATTATCTCCTGATTTCTTGGCCTTTTCAAGGGATTGATATCCATATTGAAATGCCAGGGACAAACTGTCCATACTGACATACACGTCAGCCAGATTACTTAGCGGTACCAAACTGTCAGTTACGGTAGATGCATAACTTAATGCCCGGTTATATTCCGTAATCGCCTCAGGATATTTTCTATCCAACCGGTAATTTTCACCGACTCCATTATAAAGATTTGCTAACTGTGTATTTCCATAATTAAGCTCTTTGTGAAGACTGATCGACTTTTGCAGATAGTCATTTGCTTTTTCATATTCGCCTATTAGGCTATATGTTTGTGCCAGAGCATTCCAAGAGTTGTATAAGCGTATTTGATTATTCAGTTTTTCAGCATTCCTAAGAGATTTAATGCCGTAATCCAAGGACTTGGCGTAATCTCCCAAAACCCTGTAACTATTGGCAATTTGACGTTGGGTTGTCTCTATCAATTCGATGTTTTCCAATTGCAGAGCTAATTCCTCTGCTTGGAGGGCATAAGAAAGTGCCTTCCTGTAATCATTAATGCTGTTATAGTATGAAAGGAAATTTAAATATACTCTGACCTGTAACACTGAATTATTAGTCTTTTTGGTTATAGAGTCTGCCTTTATCAACTGTGTAAATGCAGTTTCCATGTTTCTTTTTAACATGTTCAACCTTGATTCCAAGGCCAAAGCAAAACCCTCCCCTTCGGCATACTGTAACTTTCTAGAAAGTGAAAGTGCTTCAGCGGCATATTTTTCTGCTTCCTCTGTAGAGATAGAAGGGCTACTATAACAGATTTTAATCAGGAGATTTACCCGGGCAGTATCCTGTTGGGTATGGTTTTGAATTTGTTTCCTTAATTGTTCTATTTCAGGGGACTGGGCATGGCAATAAAAGGTAAGGGCAAATAAAGCCAATACTAAAAAGACTTTTCTCATGAATATATCCAGCTAATAGTGAGGTGAATAAACTTTACCATAATATAATTAGCGGATAGTTAGGAGACAAATTCTAATATTTCAGCTTTTACCAAAAAAGCACTATTTACCGGGGAAGTATGTGTTAGACAATGGGCAACTGGATAATAAACTCAGTTCCTTCTCCTTCTTTGGTTTTTACTTTCAACTCTCCGCCATGTGCTTTTACAATATCATGCGCAATGCTCAACCCGAGTCCTGTTCCTTCTGTACCCTTTTTGGTAGTGAAGAATGGTTGGAGGATTTTTTCCTTGATTTCTTCAGGGATTCCGGGACCGTTGTCTTCGACTGAGATAAGCATGTGGTCATTCTCGGATTTGGTGCGGACGGTAAGCTTGGGTTGGTAAGGTTCTAACCCTCCAAGGGTTTCAAACCCTTGGAGGGTTTTACTCCTCATCGCATCAAAAGCATTATTGCAGAGGTTGATGATTACTCTGGAAAAATCCTCTTTGATCAATGGTGTTTCATGGATTTTTGGATCCAAATCCAGGTTGATCTCCACATTGATCGGATTCTTACCAGCCCGCATCCCGTGATAACTTAGGTTGACTGATTCTTTGATGAAGACATTTAGGTCAGTGGGTTCTTTTTTGCCTGAGCTACCTCTAGAATGTTGGAGCATGGAGGTCACTATTGTATTGGCTCGGGCTCCATGCTCCCTGATTTTTCTCAGGTTAGACTGAAGGTCTTCCAAATTGTCCCGAATAAGGGTGTGGTCTCTCTTTTCTCCCTTTTCCATTTCTTCCAAGGTCTCTCCGATCAAGTCCACCGAAACCTCAGAGAAATTATTTACAAAATTCAGGGGGTTCTTGATTTCATGAGCGATGCCAGCGGTAAGCTGACCGAGGGAGGCAAGTTTTTCCTGTTGGATGAGTTGTGCTTGGGTGGATTTGAGTTCGCTCATGGCGGATTCTACTTCAGATTTAGCTTGCTCCAGCTTGACAAAATCCTCGTATCGGGCATACGCAATGGAAAAGGCCTTGGCCAGCGCCTGTACCAATTCCAATTCCTTTTCATCCAAGATACTGACTGCACCCACGTAAAGCATCCCTTGGGTGAATGGCACAAAGTGCAAATCAAGCGATTCCGGAGGAGCGGCAGCCCCCTGATAGGTGCTGCCGTCCTGAATCTGATCCTGCTCCATCAATTGCCTGATCCAATGGACAAAATCTTCCCGGCTCCAATGTTGTCTGTGAATTACCCCCTTTCGCCAAGCTTCGACTGTTTGATAAGTGAGTTCGCTCGCATCAAAAGGAAGCCTCAAAACCCCGAGTGAGGTGCCTTCTGGGGAAGAGAGATAAGCTTCTACCAGTTCTTGTTTTTCATTGATAATAAAAACCCCACAGCGGATAAAAGGAACTCCCAGTACGGTCAGTTCTCTAAAAATTAACGGTGTAATCAATTCCAAATCAGTAGCCGACCGCATACTGGCAATTACACCCCGCACCCGATCCAAAGAGGCCTGCTTGGTCGCCTCCAGGGCTTGGGCTTCTGCCTTTTGCAGGTCTAGGAAACGGGTGTAGGTTTGTTCGAAGACTTTGGCAAAACGTTTCAAAATATCTATTTCCTCATCCGACAATGATTTTCCTTCAAAATCATTTAGGGTAATCATGGTGTTTTTTGTGGTCACCACGGAAATAGAGTAAGAAGGGCTTTGAAAAATAAATTGCTTTATGTCCTCCGTCAATTCATTTTTCAACTCCGTATGATTAATTACATATTCATAGAAACTGTCTTTTTCCTGCTTTGAATAATTCCCAACAAAAAAATCAAGCTGCTTTTCCCTGGCCTCAAAAAAATCATTGGCAATTCTGTGATCAAAGTAGGGTAGACGGTACTTGTTGATGGCTATACCGCTTTCAACCAGTCCGCATGTATAATTATCCAGCTCTTTTGAGCCTTCTATGCTTATGCTGATACCCACAGCGGTCACCGGAATCTGAAGGTCATTTAGTCTTTCGAATAATACCAAGACCACTTCATTCAGCTCATCACTTCCGTGCATGGCTAGGGATCGGGAACGTACCCTTTCCAAGGCAGCCTCAATCTTGGCTTCTCTTGCTTGTGCTTCTGCTTTTTTCAAGTCGGCAAATCTTCGGTAAGCGAGTCCAAATACCTGGGAAAATCGCTTCAATAGAATCCGGGACTGATTGTCAGGCTCGGAAAAGGTTATCATCACCAATGTGCCACCCGGAAAGAAAGCGCATGAAAACCAAGCGGTATGTTGACCGGTAGAAGTAAAATCTACGGCTTCATCCACAAGAGAAAATAAATCCGGCTTCACCCGCTTCAACACGTTAAGCCATTGTACCATATCAGTCCCCTCCAGGCGTAAGAGATATTCCTCCATGTTGGACTTATATGCCTGGAGGATTTTTTCGATCAGCTTTATACCCACTTTAGGTACGTAGAAATTATAGTCTACAATTTCGTTTTTGCTATCAGGCAGGCGTGTCGCACCCCATGCCAGGACGCTCTCCTCTGATTCATCGTATAGATTTATCGCACAGGTTTCCAATTGTTCATTCGTACCCAATAATCCTATTTGAGTTCTCAATTCATGCGCTACCTGTTCTAATTCCTGGGATACATGCATCGCCATTGCCCTTGCCCTCACACGCTCTAATGCCGCTTCAATCTGCGCTTCTTTAGCCTGTGCCTCTGCTCTTACCAGATCCAAATACCGTCGGTAAGTTTGTTCAAAAAGTGAACTGAACCGCTTAATTACTTGAATCAATTCGGATTGGAATTCATGGGGGCTAAAAGCATAAAAGAATCCATGCTCGAAAATGAAACAGTGTTGGATTTCTTTTTGGGGTAATTGTTCTAGGGGAATCTGGATTGTGTAACCAGGCGCGGTATTGAGCATCCGATAATAGTTCAGCAAATCTTCTCCTTCCAACACATACTTGTGAAAGGGAACCTGCTCCTTCCAGGCCTTACGGGCACTTTTCAGCAAAGGGTGTGCGGACATATCGATGTTGCCGATATGCATATTGACTTCGTTACCATCTTTTCGTGCGGTCCAGAGCTGATTGTTTTCGTTGTCATGATTTAAGATTCCAATCCCAAATCGGGTCCCTTCATCCACCCCAAGGGCGGTAAGTTCACTGAACATTTTGACCACACATTTTCCCACGTCCTCGCTGCTGTGCATGGCCATGGTTTGAGCCCTGACTCGTTCCAATGCTGCTTCAATCTGTGCTTCCCTCGCTTGCGCTTCCGCTTTTGCCACATCCATATATCTTCGGTAGGCAAACACAAAAACATTTCTGAAGCGCTTGAGCAAGTCAAGGTTCACATTCGTAAGAGGGTTGAAAGTAGAAATTCCAATAGCCCCTACCCCGATAGAATAGAAATAATAATAAAGTTCAGAAAGGTCATTCAGGCGTGGGTCTTCGTATTCCCCACTGTCTCTTCGGCGCTGTTTCCAGCTTTCCAAATACTTCTTTTTAACCACCAGTTTGGCAAATGAGTCTTTGGATTTCCTGATTCTCTTTTGGAATTGTTCAAAAATAGGATGGCTGCTGTATGCAATTTTTGCGCTGTTGGCACCTGCAAAATCCGAATAATCATAATCAATCAACGAATTGCTTGAATCATCCCAGAAATTAATTATCGTATTTCTCAAATCTGTAAAGCCAAGTGATTTCAACTCTTTAAACATGACTTTACAGATATCAAGGATATCGGCCGGATTTTGCATACCCAAGGCGACCGCCCTAACCCGCTCCAATGAAGCTTCAATCTCCAGTTCACGGCTCTTATTTTCCAGCTCGATCGTTCTTCGTTTGATCGCATCCCGGAGCTCGAGGTTTTCCTTCGTTATTTTTTCGATAGCCAGGGTTTCACCTTCTCCTACCCTCATGTCAGGTAAAGAGCCATGCTGCTGCACCACCTTCCAACCGTCCCTTGTTTCCCTCAGAAGTGTTGACAATCGGAGTTTGGAATAAAAATTCCATCCTGCATCCGTTTGGACATAGATATCACAGATTTCATTGATCAGCACCAGGGGATTGAGCCAGATAGGGACAATTTGGCGGTTTCTCATTTCCACTTTGCCTACCACCTCATGCATTTGGGAGGTGTAAAAAGCAATCCCATCAGCCTTGGAATGGCAAACTTCCGTTTCAGAAGTTCCGATCATTTCAAAATGATCATCCAGTGTGGAGGCAAATGTCTCTAATTCTCCTTTGGTATAGCTATCCCAATATCGGTGATAGACCTTGAGGGCTTCAGCATCAGAGTCTGCCTTTTGCTTCTTCATATAGGCTTTTGGGTGGTTCTATTAAGGAATATAAAACTTTTATTCCATAGAATATTGATTGCCCTGATAGGGTTGAACCCATAAGAAAAAGTATTGCAAATTGCTGAAAATAGAAAAGTGAAGTTGAGCCATCGCTCGGGACAGAATTATTTTTCGAGATTGGGATTTAAGGGCCTTGTTCTCATTTTCAATCCCTTACCTCCTGAAGACCAAGCGGACATTTTGTATAAGGCCCAGAATTATTCTCAGAAACCTCAACCCATGTTAAAGTCAGTTGATTTGAAGATTACTGAATGAAAAAAAACATCAATTCTCGATTGGATTACTTATACGCTTTGATCAAGATTTTGTAATGATATTTTTCGGGAAAGGCCACAATAGGCATTCTGCTTTGTGGGTCTGGTAATTCGTAAATTCCTTTTAAATAAACAGGATCTTGAGAAGGAGGGAAGATGATGACGTCCTTGTCATTAAATGGGTTTTCTAGAGTAAAAATGATCGGTGGTTCAAGTCTTATCGTATCTCCAAAATCAAGATCGAGGAGCTCAAGTGATTTTGGAAGTCTAATTTTTACATCTTTTATCTGCACAAGGCTTCGTTTGGAAGATTCCGTTTCTTGGGCCAAAGTGATGGAAGCAAACCCAAGGATGAATAGAAGTAGTGTGGAGATCTTTTTCATGTTGGTCTGTGTTTGATTACTTCACTTTTACGAAGGAAGTTCTTTTTGGTGCTATTCCTTCAAATCATGGATTGGGTACTTTAGGAACCTGAATCCCCCTGGTAGATTCCAAAATCGGCAGATTGGCTTCTGTCGGTATATATATGACTGTTTTGTCTCCGAGATTTTTCTGCTGTCTCACCCATAGGTATTGGATGTACTTTTCGGAGATTGCTCCATTTTCGATGGCAATCGCTTCGGCGGCACCTTTGGCACGTTCCACTTCGGCTTGGGCATTGAGTTTTTCAGCTTCAAGATTGGCCGCGGCTTCTTCGATCAGGATGCGTCTGTTTTGCTCGGCTTTTGCAAATTCTGCTCGACCGGACATCTCCTGCTGCCAGACATTGTATGTTGGGCAACCCCAAAGGCCGAAACCGATCAGACCAAAGAGGAACCAAGAAACGAGGGTTCCGAGCATGACTCCTTTGTAGCTTCCATTCATAGGTGATATAGTTTATGAGGCGTGATTTATTTTAGGATTAAGATAGTGCCTTTGAGTCTTGAAAGTCTTCAAACAGGGAAAGAAATACTGAACCTATTTGCTAAGAAAATCTCCATTTCAACGTCTCAAATTCGGTTCGATTTTTCACTTAATTCTCAAGAAACGATTGAAAATCAATCGGTTTGGTTCCTTCAAACTTGGCTGCGATTTGTCCTTCGGGATTGATCAAAAAGACGGTAGGCATGGAAGTCAGATGAAAACGTTGGAAAAATCCATTTCCGTTTTTGACACCATCGATCGGATGATTTTCGAGGAGGGGTTCGATGGGCTCATCGTAGGCAAAAATCGCAATCGCTTGAATTTTCACCTCCGTTGAGGCTTCATTTAAGTCTGCAAGCAACTGATCGAATTGGGCCTGATGAAGGGTAGAAATAGAGTTTTTAAAGAAGAGCAGACTCCAATTGCCACGCATGGAAGCTGTGGTGACCTCTTTGCCTTTCACAGTCTGAAATACAAATTCAGGAAATTCTTCACCCACTTTGGGTTGAAGCGCTGGATTTCTGAGGATGACCTTACGAGGGTCTTCAGGATCGAAAAGGTATTTTTCCACCTTGCCGGCTATGTCATAGACGGGTTCGTATTGGAATTTGGGGATCTCAGATTTTAGCTTTTGGATCTCTTCATCGGACAGGAATTCTCCGGTTTGGGTGTTGAAGAGCTTGCCGCTGAGTTCGGGACTCGGGGTTGAATAAGCTCGGAGTTCTTTAGTTTGGGAAAAAGACGGCTGGGCCACGAGGAAAAAACAGAGAAAAAGGAAACGCATTTGAATTAAGAATTAGAGTAAAGTATTATTTGGATTTAATATAGGGATTTTAGTTAGAGAAGACAAGGGAGTTTCCCAAGACTTTATTTATGATTGTCTTTCATGAAGTTTAGACTTCAATTTCGAGAAAATATCAAACCCTCAGGTTCTCCTTTTCCTCCAGGTTCAATTTCCTGAACTGCCTCACTGCCAAAACGGATACCACCAACAATACCGCTACTGCCCAATACACCCAACTGGGAACAGGGACTGGATCTCCTTTGGCATAAGAATGCAGGCCACTGAGGTAATAATTGACTCCAAATGAAGTCATCACGATCGAAGAAAATCCCCACAAACTCGCCAAATGATATATAATCGCTGATCGGGTAGCAGGCACCAATCTCAGGTGCAATATGACCGCGTAAACCAAAACCGAAATCAATGCCCAGGTTTCTTTGGGGTCCCAAGCCCAATACCTACCCCAGCTTTCATTGGCCCAAACTCCCCCAAGGAAGGTCCCGACCGTCAACAAAAACAACCCAATGGTGATCGACAGCTCATTGACAGCGATCAGCTCTTTTTGGGCTCGCCACCAGGTGACTTGGGGAGTTTTTGGTTTGAAGATCAAAAAGAGCAAACTCATCAATCCGATAATTGCCGAAAGAGCCAAAGGAGCATAGCCGCTCACAATCACGGCCACGTGGATTTTGAGCCAATAGGAGTTGAGGACCGGCATGAGATTGGTGATTTCGGGATTGAGCCAGTCTAAAAAGCTGACAAAGAGTAAGGTTCCTGAGAAAAGCAGTGCCAGAGGAATGGTAAATTTCGACTTTCCTGAAAATACCAATCCGAAAAATAAGACCCCCCAGGCAACAAATACCAGCATTTCGAATCCGTCGCTCCAAGGTGGATGCTTGGCGATATACCATCGTAAGGCCAGGTGGGTGGTAAAGGCGATCCACCCGATCCAAGCCAGCCAAGAACCGATTTTCCAAGCGAGAAAAAGTCCGCCGTTTTGCTTGAAAAGCAGGGTGATTCCCAAAGCCAACATGATCACTCCCAAAAGCCAGAAAATCCCAAAAAGGCGGTTTCCAAGATTGATTCGGGTATAGAGTAACTCGGCTTCGATTTCGAAATCATTGGGATACACCTCCGAACCGGCCTTTCGCTGGAAAAGATCGATGTATTCCAGCGTTTCATCCGCCTCGCTCCATTCGCCCGATTCGATTCCTTTTTGCAAAGCTCTCAGGTAAATCCCGGAGATGTTTTGGACAAAAATCCCATCCTCTTCCGTAAACCCTGCTGCGGCTTGTTTGCTTGTGAACCACGTGTTGTTGGCATCCTGCTGATTTGGAAAAAGCTTCAGGAAATCTCCGATCAGCAGGCCGTAGAAGATATTGAAGCGCTCGTCTACTTTCAACAGCTCGTTGTGTCCCTCGGTTCGCTGGGAAGGCTTGAGTTGATTGGCTTCCTCGACCTGAGCGATCAGCTTGTATTGCCCCTCCTTACTGATCAGCTCCAAAAAGGAAAGATGATCGGTGGGTTCCCTATCCAGCGCTTCAAAGATTTCAAAGGCTTTTTTTCCTTCCACTTTGATCAGTGGAAGTTTGCTCCAAGTTTCCGGATCAAGCTGTGCCGCAAGGATAAACTGCTCGGGATTAAGCGTGATTTCTCCTTCTGGAAGTGAAAGCTTGACCCTGCTTTTTCCGTAGATTTTTCGCACGATTTCATGGGCAAGGGTATTCAGCGGCTTCATGCGACCGTCTAAATCCTGCACGATCAAGCGACCGTAGGCGGCAGCTTTTTCCTCCGGCACCAGCCAGCGACTTGTGCTGTCCTGAGCTTTGATCTCTCCGGAAAAGGAAAGCAGCAAAAGCAAAACAGCCGCATGGCCCAGTTTCCCAAGCTTTTTCAAGATCAATTGGAAGCGACTACCCGGAGCAAAAAGCGTCCAAATCATTCCCAAGGTCAAGAGGGTATACCCAAGATAGGTAAGGTAAGTTCCCGGTCTATCCCGGTTGATGGATAGGACCGTGCCTTGTTCGTCGGAATCATAAGAGCTTTGGTAGAATCGGAATCCTTTGTGATCGAGTACGTTATTCATGAAAATCCGATAAGGCCAAGATTCTCCCTCATCCTGCACCATGACCTCACTGGCATAGCTCGAAGGACTGCTCGATCCCGGATATCGCTCCAATTGGAAGTCATTCAAATAAAGTGCGAAAGGTAAATTTTGGGCCTTTGGTCCGTAAGTGAATCGGTAGTTTTTTCCTTCGAAAGCGAATTCTACCCATTCTGGGTTTCGGTTGACTTTGAGGAAATAGCCTGTTTGAAGGAGATTTTGCGAAGCATCCAAAACCGAAATTTTGACTCCGTCCAGGTAGTCTTTGGCAATTTTTTCATCAGGCTCGGGAGCAAGTATTTGCTTCACATTTTCTTGGATGGCCCGAATCACGAGGGCTCCGTTTTCCCATTGATAGAGCGTCCTGATTTTGAGGGGAGCAGTCACCATGGAATCCTGATTCCCCATCTGCTGGGTAGCCATGTCCATCAATTGCAAGGGAAAGCCGGAGGTCAAAGTCCATATGCTATCGTTTTTGGCTAGCTGAATTTGTGCAGCCGTATTTTCTTCCGTGGAGATCAGAAGCTCCCCCGCGGTCAAATTTTGCCCTTTTTTGAGGACAAAATCCTGCCTTACTCCTTCATTCAAAACCGAAAGTTCAATCAATGTTTCCTCACCGGGTACAAACTCCTGTCTGGCACCGCTGATATACTCCTCGACATGGAAGATAAATTCCTGGCCATTCAAGCTCAAGGAGTGCTTTTCGGGCCGAAAGACTTTGGGGATATATTCTCGGGAAAGCGTGCTGAGGTTACCTTCTTCATTGCTGACTTGCAGATAATTTTCTGCCGTGTAAAAGATGTTTTGGGATTGTCCTTCCCGAATGTGGATGATGCCTTCCTTGCTGAAGTATCGGGTGATCCCTGCCCCCATCACAATGATCACAAAAGCGATGTGAAACAGTCCGATGGCGAGTTTTTCTCTGGAAAAAAGTCGGTATTGCCGGATGTGAAACAGAAAATTCACCGCCAACCAAGCCATGATCAATTCAAACCACTTGGCTTCATAAATCCAATTTCGAGCCACCAAGGTGCCATAGTCATTCTCTACGAAAGTGGCCACACCCATGGAGATGGCCATCAAAATCAATAAAATCAGACTGACTTTGGTCGAAAAAAGAAATTTCATTTGCGGTGTATTCTCCTGTGAACTTAAAATTTACTGCAAAACTCCGATAAACTTGGCCTTGGATGTTGGACGGAAGACAAACATCAAGTATGCCCAATTTTGCTGGTTTTGGATAAGGGAAGGCTGGAGGGATTCCAATGTTTCTGTAAAGAAAAACTGATGAAAGCCTCCCTGAAGTGAGACTGATTCATTCAGAATCCAGCCAAAAGTAAAGTCGAGTTCGGAGCCTAAATTTTTTCCCGGGACCAAATTGCTACTGTTGAAGGGTTGGTGATTGGCATAAGCGGAAAATTGATGAAAATCCGTCTGAACCCAGAATTTAGGATTGAATTCATACCTGCTTCGAAGGTAAAAATCCTTCAAGCCGACTGAATTTTCCCAGGCATTTGCAACATAAAACCAGTCCATATAGCCATTGAACAGGTGATTGGTGCCGTATTGGAGGGAATAGGCGCGATTGGTAGCAGATCCATTCACATCATTTCCACTGATCAACTCAAAGCCGGCCGTGGCTCTCCATTTTCTTCCTTCTTCTGAGTTGAATAGGAGCTGACTGATCTGCGCGCTGGTATTGAAAGCCGAAACCGATCTGCCGACAGGGTCCTCTCCGAACTGGTAATAAAAGTAAGCGCTCAGGGTGGTGTTTTTGAGGGTAGATCTCAACGTAGGAATTCCCAATGTTTGCCGATATCGGATGCCATCAGCCAGGATATTTCCATTGGCATCCCGCTGAATCCATTGCCTTCCTTCGTTCCAAAAAAGCAGGGAATAATCCACTTTCCCCAGCACATTTTCAAATCGAACGAGTTGTGCATTGCGATACTGATTGGGAAGAGTATATAGATTTCCGCTGAGTCGTTGATTTTCCTGGTTAAATCCTCCTCCGAAGTGTAGTTTGGCTTTTTCTTTTTCATACCTCATCAGCGCAAAGTCGTGTGATCGGGCTTGAAGCGCCCAGTCCAGATTTCCCAAAAATCGGGCATTATCATAGTTCAACTCTTGGCGGCCGAGTTTCATTTTCCAATGTTCGCCCAATGCCACTTCTCCGTAGGCCTCATGAACGGAAAGAAAATCATCCGAAAGATTGGCTTGGGAGCTGCTTCCCCAAGTACGGATGTCCTGAATGCTCATGAAAAAGGTAAATTGATCCTTGGTGTATCCCGCCTGAAGTCTAGCCCGATGGGCAATAAATCCGGCAGGATCCTGATTTTCGGCAAGAGGACGATTGTAGCCATTTCGAAATTCGCTTCGGATCAGCATTTGCCCATCAATATTGAATTGGGCAAAAACAAGGTTGGGGAACAGCAACAGCATGGCTGCCGATCCGCATAATGCTACAAGCCACTTCATCATGCTGGGGTCAATTAGTTGCTGCTGATGGTCTGAATAGGCTTTTGTTTTTCTCTTTCCTTGCCTTCTTTCAGCCATTTGGGGACGATTTCTTGTAGGTAGTTGGCTTTGGCCGTTTTTTCCGCAGGAATATCCAGCCCGATGTATGCTTGTAAGGCGGACTTGCTGGTCAGGTCTGGCATGGGCACGGGTTGATTGTAGCCCAGGCTGGCCAGCAATCTCGCCAGATCCAATCTTGCATTTTGGATCAGTTCGGTGGCGGAGGTCACGATTCGGCTGGTCTCCAAAGGAGCGTGAAATGCTGCGCCATGGGAAGCTACGGAATAATCCCATCTCCACTGCGCATGCCGGATCCCTTTTTGGATTCCTGCCATTTGGGCTTCAGTGGCTCCAAGTTCCCAAGCTTTGGCAGCTTCGATATGCGCCATGGCGATGAGTTTTTGAAGGCTTTGGGTTCCTGCTTTGATTTTTCGTTGTCGTTCGTAGACATCGGTGACCAGATCATCTACTTTTTCCCGGTGACAGACAAAGCAGGAGTTTTCCACATTGGCAAGCGGTGAGCCGATATGGTGGTTGGTGAATTTTTGGCCGCCCTCGGTCTGATACGGCATGTGGCAATCGGCACAACTTACGCCACGCTTGGCATGGACACCCATTTGGTAGATTTCATAGTCAGGATGCTGAGCTTTGAGCATGGGTGTTTTGCTTAGCGGATGCGTCCAGTCCGAAAAATCCGCCTTGTCGTAGTAGCTTTCCACATGGTCCACGTCCATGCCGTCTTTCCATGGGAAGGTCAGGTAGGAAGCATTTTCCAAGCCCGGCTTTTTCTTGTCAAAATAGTATTCCACATGGCATTGCGCACAGACAAGTGATCGCATTTCCTGGTGCGAAGCTTTATTGATGTCTTTCCCCATCGCTTCAAAGGCCTCGATCAATGCAGGTCGGGTAATGGTCAGCTTCATAGTTTCCGGATTGTGGCAGTCCGCACAGCCGATTGGGTTGATGACCTGGGTGCCCAAGTCTGAAAATTTCTGGCTATAGTATTCCGCCACACCCATTTCACTCATCAGTCGGGGTACGTCTGTACTCTTACATGTCCAACAGGTAGAGGGTTGTGGTCCTTCACCTGCTTTGGTGGGGGAACCTACCCGGAGTGTCTTATGGATGTCTTCCACCGCATAGGCATGACCCCGAGGGGCATTGTAATCTTTGCTGAATCCATATCCCGCCCAAAGAATCACCAATTCCGGATCTGACTCCAGCATATCATGGTGTCCTGAGGTTCCATACATACTTCGGAAAGTCGTGTCTTGGGTTTTTAAATAGGACTGGTATTGCCGGGGATAATTCAGCCCCCAAACTGAATCTCTTGGCTCGATGCCTTCCAGCGCGACTTTGGGTTGGTAGGCGAATTTCGCTTCTGATTTTCGCTCAAAGATGGTCACTGCCAAAAGGGCCAAAAGAAAAGCCGCGACAGCGGTGCCGATAAAAAGGATCCAGTTTTTCATGAGTCATGGGTTTTTATGAATAGCCACGCCTGACTTCTGTCAGGCAGGTGTAATCGCGGGCCTAGGAAAGCCATCACTCCAAGTGAGATTTTTGTGAGGGTTGATGTCATATCACTTGGGGTTGGTTTTTTGAGATTGCATTGACTCCTGGAGCCACTTGGGAATGACAGAAAGATCCTCAGCACTGTATTCCCGGATCGGTTCGATCTGTGCGCCAACCGAGGATAAGCTCCTCACCCTTCCATGCGGGACATCCCGATGGCACTCCCAGCAAGTTCGGTCGGTGCGATTGGCCGTGTGATCAGCAACGAATGCTTCCATTTTGGCATCCGTGACTTGATCTTGATGACAGCGGATGCAGTTGTTTTGGATGACCTCAATGGATGGAGGACGGGACTGGATGACTTCCGGCTCCCCTCGCATGGTAAATACCGAGGCATGGTAAAGTCCGTCTTTGGCTTTGAAGAAATATTTGTTTGCCACATTGTTATGGGGCACATGGCAGTCGTTGCAATGGGCAACTTCCCGATGGGAGCTATGCGTCCAGGTGATGTATTGAGGTTGCATGATGTGGCAGTTGACACAAGCCTGAGGATCATCACTGAGGTAGGAGGAGGCATTGGAAAAGTCAAGCAGGAAAAATCCCAATCCGGCGATCACAGCCACCAAAAAGGTGGCCGCAGGCCTCCATTTGCGGGGAGGAACCAGGCTTTTCTCAAAAAGGAACCGCTTAAAATTTGCAGGTAATGCCATGCTCAGTCGGTTAATGAATATCTAAAACTAACCCTTCAGCTTTAGGTAATTTATGATTAAAATCAGTCAGTCAGAAAAAAAGAGATGTTTTTTTTGATTGTCCGCAATTGTACCACCAGCCAAATTCTCTTTGTTTAATGGGTCGGAAGACCGATACTTCGACAAGCTCAGTACAAGTGGCCGAAGGATTCTTGATTTCTGCCTTTTTGAGAAATTTCTTAGGGTTTTGGTAACCCTTTAGGGATTGAACTTATGGGTGATATTCAAATTGAAAAAGTTCGGCCCTTTTCGGGTCGGGGAAAATATGGATTGTGGATCGTTTTATCCACGGGTTCGGGTTCGACTTCGCTCACCCACCAACCCTTGGCTATTCAAAAGTTTGACCCCTTATCAGGGGTCTTAAATCAGAAACACTGTTACATCCAATATCTGATCCTGAAACACCAGTCCCGATGAGCATAGCGATTTCGGGAGGTTGAACTATTGGCACAAGGAAATTGCAGATTCCGGAAAAATAGAAAAGCAGGACAAGGAGTTAAAAAATGACCTTGAACAAGTCATTTTAGCTTTGGGCCGGATTGTAGGGTGGGCAATCTAGGCTTAGGCCATTGCCAACATTCTACTCCTAGCCGGGGTGGAAAAATCCATCAGTTCCCTCTCCAAACCTTTTTTTCCTCGGACACTTCTTCCTTCAAAATATCATTGATATCAACTTTTGCCCCGCGAAGAAAATGTACCGTAGTCCCTTTTTCGCGGGCAAGGGGATGGGTGATTTTTCCGATTTCTCGGTATTCTTCAAAAAAGCCTGTTTCCCGATCTGTGATCACCTCATCTTTTTCCCACACCAAAATGAGATGCTCTACTTTTTCTTCCAAGTCAAACCAAAACAGGTAATCCGCATTCATCGTCAAGGCTTGCAATCCCGGAGTTTTGGAGTAAAAATTGATCGCACCGGCTTGACCGTAATTATCACAAATGATGAGTATTCGTCCTTCCTTGGGCATTTGTTGATAAGCTGAGTCTACCAAACTGGCCAATTCTTTCCAACCCAGCATATCCGCAAAATCCTGAGGAATCGGATATTCCTTTCCGTCCTCCCAACGGTTGAGGCCAAGTTTGGAATAGGCAGGCGGGTCGGTAAGTAGCTTTTCAGGGGCATGGAAGGGATGAATAAGTCCAAAAGCAGGGAAAAATAAAACCGGCGGCAAGACCAATAGCGCGGGACGAAACTGCTTTTTCCATCCTGATTTCATCCATGATTCCCACTGAATGGCTCCAATTCCAATTAATACGGGATAGAGGCCTATGGCATAATAGCCTTTGGCTTGGAAGAAAGTAAATAGTGCCAGCGTAAAGATTACTGTCCAGGCAATCCAGCGGTACATGCGATTTTTCGAAGAAAATAACAGGCTAAGGAGTCCCAACACCCATACCCACAGCGAAGGATAGAAAAAGAGGGCCTGCTCACTGAGAAACCCGGCCCGGCTGTTATTCACCAGTTGGTATTTGCTGAGCAACCTCATGTGCGTAAGAAAGGGGATATCATTTTGGGTTTGCCAAATCAGATTGGGAAGAATGAGGATAAAGGCCAATGCCGCGGCACCATAGAGGTGTTTTTCTCTGAGCAATTCTCTTTTGCTGATCAAAAGGGCGGGCAAAAGCCCCAGAGCCAAAAATCCGATGCTGTACTTATTTAAAATACCCAAGGCAAAACTGAGCGCTAAGAAATACAACCATTTCTTTTCCTGACTTTGGACGAAACGAATCAGCGTATAAAACACCAAGGTCCAGGCTAAAATATCAAATGAATTGGGCTGATAAAGGATGTTTAACCGGATCAAAGCGGAACAAAGCAGGCAAATCGTAGCCAAACTCCGGGCAAATAAGCCTCCGCCCAATCGCTTGACTAAATCCCAAACTACAATTAGGGTTAGGACTCCAAAAAACGCTGGGAAAAACCGAACCCAAAACTCAGAATTGCCCAAGGCACGAATAATCACCGAAACCCAGGAGGTAAAAGGCGGAACAGACAAATATCCCCAAGCCAAATGATCGGCTTGGTCGAGGTGTAAAAACTCGTCCCGATGCAGCTCGAATCCCGGATGCACAGCCCAAAATTGAAGAAGACATTTGGCTAGGATAAAAAGGGAAAGTAGGAGCAGGGATTTGTTCATGAGGATAGGATTGGCTAGCAGCTAGACCATGGAAACAAGAACTCAAATAAAAGACCCTTTGACAACCCGTACCTCAGGATTGGATGCTGGCTGGGCATACTTGAATATGCAAATTTTTAAGTCAATGCTTCCAGCCTTCTGTCTCTTCGGGAAATCCCGTCCGATCAGATTAGCCATTGAAAATCAGCTTAAACGTGGTTCCTTCACCAAGCGTGGACCGGACTTGGATATTTCCTTTATGTCGCCGCATGATTTGCTTGGAAAGTGATAGCCCGATGCCGGAGCCTTTCTTTTTGGTGGTGAAAAAAGGAATGAAAATTTTGCTCAAGGCTTCTTCCTCTATCCCTTTTCCGGTGTCACTTACTTCGATGATGATTTTGCCCGCCTCATCGATAAAGGCTCGGAGCGTAATTTTCTTTTCCTCAGCATCGTCCAAGGCCTGAATCGCATTTTGCAGCAGATTGATCAGGACCTGCTCGATCTGAGTTTGGTCACCGAATAGAATCAGCTCATTGGGATTGAGTTCCTTTTCCAAGGTGATTCCCTGGTTTTCCAATTGGTTTTGAAGCAAAATTTCCAACTGATCAAACAGCCTAGCAATACCGATACTTCCAAATTTAGGAGTGGGGATATGGGCCAAACTTCTGAAATCCGACACAAAGCTGATCAGGCCTTCACTTCGCTTCTCAATGGTACTGATACCCATCATACAGTCTTCCATATCCGATGGATTGAGCGGTTCATTGTGCTCGATTTTGTGTTCAAGTTCACCTTTGAGCGTGCCTGCAAGGGAGGAGATCGGTGCAATGGAGTTCATGATCTCATGCGTCAGGATCTTCACCAAATTTTGCCAGGCTTCCATTTCTTTTTCTTCCAGTTCGGATTGGATATTCTGAAGCGAGACCAGCTTGAACCGCTCCCCTCGCATGAGCAATTCGATCACATAGACCGACAGCTGCATGATCCCGTCGGGATGGGCGATTTTGATCAGTTCGCTGCCGCCGGTGCGGAGATTTTGAATGGCCAGGTGTAGTTCTTTGTTGATCTGCTCGATCTCTGCGATGTTTTTGAGCTCGTCCACATTGAGGATGCGTTTGGCTGCCACGTTGAGGATTTGGATTTCTCCGTTTTCTCCAAAGGTGATCAGCCCGATACTCAAATGCTTAAATACCGAGCGGAAGTATTGGTAATTGGCTTCTTTTTCGGCTTGGTCTTCTTTTAGTTTTGCCAAGATGGCGTTGAACTCGATATGCAGGTCATCTGTCTCCGTGCCGTCAAACTTCACCGGATAGAGCTGAGAATATTTATCCTGCTTGATGTTGTCCAGAAAAAGGCGGACTTTTTTGAAGGAACTTTCCGAATACCGGATCAGAAAAATGATCTGGAACACCACCAAAATCAAGAAAAGGGAGATCATAAAGACTCCCCAATCATCGATGATGCCGTAAGCCAGTAGAAACAGCGAAGCTGCTACCAGGGCGATTCTGCCCAGCAATCCAACTCTATAATCCATATTTTTCGAGTCTTCTGTAAAGCGAAGCACGAGTCAACCCGAGTTCTTTGGCCGCTTTGGAAATATTTCCGCCATTTTTGTCAATCGCCCGCTGAATGGTGCTTCGTTCCATGTCGTCGAGGTTGAGTGTGACTGAGGTTTGGACTTTTTCAGAGGCAGGTTTGGCCGAAAGAAAGAAGAAATCCCGGCTGTCCAACTGATCCCCTTCTGCCATGATGATCGCCCGTTCGATGGCATGCTGGAGTTCCCGGATATTTCCCGGCCAAGGATATCGCTGAAGCAGTTCCATGGCAGAAGGGGTGAAACCGGTAAAGTTCTTACGGTATTTCTGAGAATACTGCTTGAGAAAATGATTGGCCAACGTCGGGATGTCGTCGTGTCGCTCACGTAGTGGAGGCAAGAAAATCTCAACCGTATTGATTCGATAAAGCAAATCTTGGCGGAAGGTATTTTCCATCACCATCTCGTGTACATGCATATTGGTGGCACAGATGAGTCGGATATCGACCGGAATAGCTTTGTTGGTGCCGATCCGGGTTACTTCACGCTTTTGCAATACGGTCAGTAATTTGGATTGAAGCGGCATGGATAAGTTTCCGATTTCGTCCAGGAACAGGGTGCCCTTGTCGGCGACTTCAAATCGTCCTGCACGATCGTCTTTGGCATCAGTAAAGGCACCTTTTTTATGCCCAAAAAGCTCTGATTCAAACAAAGTCTCTGTGATTGCACCCATATCTACGCCAACAAAGGTTTCGTTTTTCCGGTGAGAGCGGTCATGGATGGCCCGAGCAATGAGTTCTTTTCCCGTCCCGTTTTCTCCCAAGATCAACACGTTAGCATCGGTTTGTGCGACTTTGTCAATGATGGAAAAGATATTTTTCATCGAAGCCGAACTCCCAATGATATCAGTGTAGGGCTTTTTGAGGTCTGTTTCTAGTGCTTTCTGCTTTCTCTGAAGTTTGTCCACTTCATTATAGCTTTCCTTCAACTTGATGGCGGCAGAAAGGGTGGCAATCAGTTTTTCGTTTTGCCAAGGTTTAAGGATAAAGTCAGTCGCTCCTTCTTTTAGGGCCTGCACGGCCATTTCCACATCTCCAAATGCCGTGATGAGGATGACGACTGCTTTGGGATCGATTTCCTTGATTTGGCTCAGCCAGTAGAATCCTTCTTTTCCGGAGGTCGTGTCTTCCCGGAAATTCATGTCCAGCAAGATCACATCAAAGCTGTTGTTATTGATCAAAAAGGGAATCCGCCGGGGATCTTTTTCAATGACTACTTCCTTGGCATGCTTTTTCAAAAGCATTTTTGCAGCGAAGAGCAAGTCTTCGTTGTCGTCGATGATCAGGATTTTTCCGAGGTTTTGCGCTTCCATGGTGGATTGTTTACCGGTACTAAGGGGAAAATAGTGCCAAGTGTATTTAAAGGCAATTTGGGTATATTTTTCGGAAATTGTGTCCGATTATGTACGTTTTTATCCTGTTTTCGAACACTTTTGTCCGGTTGGGTGTCCGCTGATAAATCAGTACCTTTGTCACTCACTAATTTTCATACTTCATGCAAGCTAAAAAAGGAGATGCCGTATCCGTGCACTACACCGGTAGATTGGAAGACGGTAGCGTGTTTGATTCTTCAGTTTCGAGATCCCCGCTGAGTTTTACACTTGGCGATGGCAATATGATCAAAGGTTTTGATGCGGCCGTTTATGGCATGGTCATCGGCGACAAAAAGACGGTTACGATTCCGGCAGTAGAAGCTTATGGAGAGCGTCGTCAGGATATGATGATTGATGTGCCTTTGACTCAGGTTCCGCCTGACATTACTCCCGAGATCGGCTTGCAGTTGGTGCTTCAGGGAGGGGGTGGTCAGCCGATGCCTGTGACGGTGGTATTTATGGATGAAGAAAAAATCACTTTGGATGCCAATCATGAACTGGCCGGCAAAGACCTGATCTTTGATATTGAGCTGGTTGGAATTAATTGATGAATACTTGATCTAGAGCGAACCGATTGGGGCATCCTGGTCGGTTTTTTTGTTTTTTGTACTGAGGTAATTATAGACTTTTTGCTTTGATGGTGCTGGTAAGCAATGGTTTAGTCTCAGGGTTAAGAAGATGGAAACCAAGCTTTCTTTGAGTCCATGGTGTTTTTGACTTTTTACCTCAAGTTTTTCAACTCCAGCGGCAATGCAAAAACCTGAAGCCCTGCAGGGGATTGAAGAACCAGAATTTCCTGACCGATTTGGATGGAATTAGCCTGGTCATGAGGCACTTTTCCATGATCTGTTTGGTCAAGGGTACGCAGCGAGATGCTTTTCAGAATCCCTTTTTGAATCCAAAAAAGTCTTTCTTTGAAAAAGGTGAGTCGTTGATCGATATGGACGTCCAGTTTTTGGATCATATTTCCCTGATTGTCAAATATGAAAATCCCTGAGCTGGGAATGTTCATATAAAGTCGGTTTTTGAATTCCCGGATTTCATTGACATCCAGGTTTTGGGAATCCAAAATCAAATTGAGGGGCTGGGATTGCAGGATTTGTTTTTGAAGGTAATTAAGACTTTTCAGGGTAAGGTCTGATTCGTCCCAAATCCAAATGATATTGTTGTTTCCTAAAGTTGCTGCTTTAGGAAGTGTGATTTCACCGGCTGTCAGATTGTTCTCTGCCAAAGGGTTGAGGAATCGGTCCAGGATTCGATACTCCTGCAGGTCTGATGAAAAACTGAAGATATTCACTGTCCAAGCAGCTTCCAGTTGTTGAAGACGGCCTTGTCGTGGAGGAGAAAAAAGGTTAAGCTGCCTTCCTTCCCGGTCAAAGAGATAGATGTCCCCGTTAATTGTACTTACAAAAATCTGATCTCGAGTGTCCAGAGATATCAGGTCGGATTGCTTGATGGAAATAGCAGCTAGGGGATCCCCCCAATTCAAAGCCTCCTGGGCCTTGGTCCACAGGGGCATTAAAAAAAAGATAATCCATCCGAGTATTTTCATTTTCCGAAAGTCAACAAACGGGCCTGCTTCCCATCAAATTCCAGATAGGTGTTTTGACTTACCCATTCCCCTAAGTTAAAGTATGTCGAATTCGACCCCACCTCAAGTTGCAAAGGCAAATGCCGATGTCCGAAAATGTAAAGATCGTAATGGACGCTCTTTTCGATTTCTTTACAGTATTGCCAAAGCCATTCGTCGTCTCCAAGAAAATGATTTTCATTTTTGGACACATTGGTAATCCGGCTGTGTCCTGACCAAGCTTTGGCCAGTCGAATCCCCAAATCCGGGTGCAACCATCGAAAAAGCCATTGGGCAAAGGGATTGGAGAACACCCGTTTCAGGAGCTTGTAGGTTTGATCTCCCGGTCCGAGCCCATCTCCATGTCCGACTAATAGTTTTTTACCATTTACCGAGAGTTCGATCGGGTGGGAATAAACAGGGATGCTCAATTCCTGTGTGAAGTAATCCTTCATCCACAAGTCGTGATTGCCAGTGAAAAAGAGGATGGGGATACCCCGATCTCGAAGTTGTGAAATTTTGGAAACGAAAGGAATGAACCCTTTGGGAATGACTTCTCCATACTCAAACCAAAAGTCAAAAATATCACCCACCAAAAATATCGCTGCGGCCTCCTCTGCTATCTCCTCCAGCCAGCTGATGATCCGTTTTTCTCTCAGTTTGCTCTCTTGATGGTTTGGCGCCCCCAAGTGAAAGTCGGAAGCGAAAAAAAGTTTTTTGCCGTGAAGAGGGAAGTCCAAAATCGGAGATTGCATGGATTAAATATAGCGTGGGCCTGCAAAAATAAAAAAGCCCCAGTGGTTTGGGGCTCTTTCGTTTATTTTTCTGTTTTTTCTTCTGGTACAGGAGGTGCTTTCAAAGCGGAGGCTTCATTTTCCTCTGGGTTTTCAGCATTCTCCGATTTCGTCATTTCCGCAGGAGCAGGTTTGTCTTTTTTGTTGGTGAAAGCCTGATAGGTCGTTTCTTTTTCGAAAGGACGCTTTCCGATCAGTTTTTCCAAATCAGATTGGAACAAAATTTCTTTTTCCAATAGCTCCTGAGCCAAGATTTCCAATTCATTCTGATGCTTTCTCAATAATTCGAGCGTCCGGTTATATGCAAACTGAATCAATTTGCTCACTTCCTGATCGATCATCTCGGCAGTGGCTTCCGAGTAAGGCTTGGTCATTTTGTAGCCGTCACTTTTGCTGTCATAGAAGGAGATGTTTCCCAACTTCTCATTCATCCCATACACGGATACGATGGAATAAGCCATTTTTGTGATTCGCTCCAAGTCGCTCAAGGCGCCCGTGGAGATTTTGCCGAAGATGATTTCTTCTGCAGCACGTCCGCCCAGGGTCATGCACATCTCATCGATGAGTTGCTCCGTCTGGTAAAGGAATTGCTCTTTGGGCAGGTATTGGGCGTAACCCAATGCTGCTACTCCACGAGGTACGATCGAAACTTTGACCAAGGGGTCAGCATGCTCCAAAAACCAACCGGCTACGGCATGGCCCGCTTCGTGGTAAGCCACGATTTTCTTTTCCTCAGGAGAAATGATTTTCGTCTTTTTCTCCAAGCCCCCGATCACTCGGTCTACCGCATCCTGGAAGTCCTGCATGTCCACTGCGGCTTTATTCTTTCGGGCAGCGATCAGCGCAGCTTCGTTACATACGTTGGCAATCTCTGCCCCTGCAAAGCCCGGAGTCTGTGCAGCCAGTTTTTTAGGGTCTACATCTTCGCCGGTTTTGATCGGCTTGAGGTGTACTTTGAAGATGGCCTCTCTGCCGGAGATATCCGGTTTGTCGATGGAAATCTGACGGTCAAATCGACCTGCTCTCAATAGCGCGCTGTCCAGTACATCCGGACGGTTGGTTGCGGCGAGCACGATCACCCCTGAATCCGTACCAAAGCCATCCATTTCTACCAACAGCGAGTTGAGGGTATTTTCCCGCTCGTCATTTGATCCTGGCATTTGGCCTTTTCCTCGGGATCTACCGATGGCGTCAATCTCGTCAATGAAAATGATACAAGGCGCTTTTTCTTTGGCTTGCTTGAATAAGTCACGTACTCTGGCGGCACCCACTCCGACAAACATCTCGACAAAGTCAGAGCCTGAAAGTGTGAAGAATGGGACTCCTGCTTCACCGGCCACAGCTTTGGCAAGCAAGGTTTTACCGGTTCCCGGAGGGCCTACCAAGAGGGCACCTTTCGGGATTTTACCCCCAAGCTTGGTGAATTTGGATGGGTTCTTCAAGAATTCTACAATTTCCTGAATTTCCACTTTCGCCTCATCCAAACCTGCTACATTGTCAAAGGTGATTTTGACCTTGTTTTCTGCATCGAAAAGTTGCGCTTTGGATTTGCCCACATTGAAGATCTGACCTCCAGGTCCTGACGGACCGGCCATTCTTCGCATCATAAACCAGAAGAAGACGAACAGCAGAATCAAGAAGCCAAAGCTTCCAAAGTAACTGCTCCAGTTTTCCTCATTGGTGACTGAAAATCCTATCCGTTGGTCTTCGGGGTTTCGCTCTTCCAAAGCTTGGAAATCAGCCTGAAACTTGTCAGAGGTGGTCACCTGAAGTGAATAGTGAGGACCAGCGGGGTTGAAAAAACTGGAGTTTGCTTCCAGTTCAGTTTTGTACTTGCTGTTTTGAAGGGCGGCTGGCTTGAGGGTCACATCCACTCGATTCATATTTCGGACGATGACAACCTTAGCCACATCTCCTGCCACATACATGTCTTCGAAGCGCTTTTGGGTAATATCGATCACTACACCCCGTTGCTGAATCCATGTCAAGCCCAACAGCACCATCACGGCAGCAATGATCAGCCAAAGCTGAAAACCGGGTTTTTGTGGTGCTTTAGGGGTGAAACTTTTATTTTTATTTTTTTCGCTCATCGCTTTTTCGGTAATTCTTTGAATTTATGCTAAAACGGATTAACCCTTTGAAAGTTTATCCGAAAGATCAGTGGATTCGGGTGGTTTTGGCATCCCCCCAAAGCTCCTCCAGACCGTAGAATTCTCTTTTTTCTTTCAAAAAAATATGAGCCACCACATTGACATAATCCATGAGAATCCATTGTCCGTTTGCCTTTCCTTCAACTCGCCAGGCGGGAGATTCACCGGACTTGTGTACTTCTTCTTCGATTGATTTAGAAATGGAGTCTAATTGGGTGTCAGAGTTTCCGGAGCAAATCACGAAAAAATCAGTCACTGTATTTTTTATATTTCTAAGGTCCATCACCAGAATGTCGGATGCTTTTTTTTCTTCCATCCCTTTGACGATTACCTTGCTCAGCGCTTCTGCTGTCATAGTATTCATTTAATTTTGCGCGTCGGCTATTATTACCTTCACTAGCCGAACCGAAAATTAATGTATAAAATTCTTGCCAACACGATTTTTTTGGGGAAAGATGTTCTTTTCCTGCCAGAGTGTCATTCTACTAATGACATGGCTTTGCAAATGATCCGGGAGGGAAGGGCGAAGGAAGGCAGCATTGTCATCTGTGCCCATCAATCCCGTGGGAAAGGCCAAAGAGGTAATTCCTGGGAAGTTCAGGGAGGTCAAAACCTGACTTTTTCCTTAGTCCTTTGTCCGGATTTTCTGGATTTGAGCGAACAGTTTTACTTAAACATGATGGTTTCTAACGCCATACGAAAACTTCTGCAGGATTACTTGCCTGATTTGAAGGTGAAATGGCCCAATGACTTGATTGTGCCTTTGCAGGGGAAAATCGGGGGGATTTTGATTGAAAATATCGTAGGCTCCGAGGGTTGGGAGTTTGCAGTAGTCGGTATTGGACTTAATATCAACCAAAAGGAGTTTCGCGTGCCGACTGCAACCTCCTTAGCCTTGCTCACCGGAAGTGAATTTGAATTGGAGGAAATTTTCAAAATGTTGGTCACCCATTTAGAGCAGGGATACATTCAGCTAAAAAAAGGGAAGAATTCCCTGATTAAATCCGACTATCTCCATCATCTCTATCTTTTGGAGGAATTCACGACATTTTATACCGAGCATGGATCCGTGAGCGGAAAAATCATTGGAGTAAGTGAGTCCGGAAACCTTCTTTTGGAAACAACCGAAGGTGACTTGAAAACCTTTGGCCTGAAGGAAATCCAATTCCCTAAATTCTGAGTGGATTTTCCATTCCGGATTTTATCCAATAACTTTGTGTCCTATTCAAGATTTTAATTCTTTAACTATCAATAACATGTCAGAAATCAAATCTGAAAAATTTATCCAGTATAAAGTAAAAGACATCTCTCTAGCCGAGTGGGGAAGAAAAGAGATCAGATTGGCTGAGGCCGAAATGCCAGGTTTGATGGCTTTGAGAGCAGAGTTTGGTCCTTCTCAGCCATTGAAGGGTGCCCGAATCGCGGGATGTCTCCACATGACTATTCAGACGGCTGTTTTGATCGAGACTTTAGCGGCCCTAGGCGCTGAGGTGACTTGGTCTTCTTGTAATATTTTCTCGACCCAGGATCATGCCGCTGCCGCCATCGCTGCTGCCGGTATTCAAGTGTATGCTTGGAAAGGACAGACTGCTGAGGAGTTTGATTGGTGTATTGAGCAGACCTTGTTCTTCGGGGAAGAACGAAAGCCTCTCAATATGATTTTGGATGACGGAGGAGATTTGACCAATATGGTTTTGGATCAATATCCGGAATTGGTAGCCGGAATCAGAGGATTGTCTGAAGAGACTACTACTGGCGTACATAGGCTTTATGAGCGAATGAAAAATGGCACGCTTCCAATGCCTGCGATCAATGTGAACGATTCGGTAACAAAGTCAAAATTTGACAACAAATACGGTTGTAAAGAGTCTTTGGTGGATGCGATCCGTCGTGCCACTGATGTGATGATGGCCGGAAAAGTAGCTGTAGTGGCTGGCTACGGTGATGTAGGAAAAGGTTCTGCTGCCTCGTTGAGAGGAGCTGGTGCAAGAGTAATCGTGACAGAGATCGATCCGATCTGCGCGCTACAGGCTGCCATGGATGGATTTGCGGTGAAGAAAATGGCTGATGCTGTGAAAGAAGCCGATATCGTAGTCACAGCTACTGGTAATAAAGACATCATTACCGCAGCGCATTTCAAGTCGATGAAGGATAAAGCCATCGTGTGTAACATCGGCCACTTTGACAATGAAATCGATATGGCTTGGTTAAACAAGAATTATGGCCATACCAAAAACGTGATCAAACCTCAGGTGGACCTTTACGAAATTGACGGGAAAGAAATCATCGTGCTGGCTGAAGGTCGTTTGGTTAACCTGGGATGCGCCACAGGTCACCCATCATTCGTGATGTCCAACTCCTTTACCAATCAGACCTTGGCTCAATTGGAGCTTTGGGCAAATTACCAAAGCTATCAGCCTGGTGTCTATGTGTTGCCTAAGCATCTGGATGAGAAGGTGGCAGCCCTTCACTTATCCAAACTGGGGGTAGAACTGGATACGCTTTCTCCAGACCAAGCCCAATACATTGGTGTAGAAGTACAAGGCCCATTCAAGCCAGAGTATTACAGATATTAATCCACGAATAGTTATCAAAACCCGGACAAACAATCCGGGTTTTTTTATTCGTGTTCTGATTTGTATCGGAAGATTTTTATGGATTTAGCTGGTAGTTTCTCCCATCCGGAAGCGTGGCGATTACGAGTGGATTGCATCCGGTGCTGGTTTGAAAACTGGTCGTGTAAGTGACATTGGTGTTGAGGCCACGAGATACTCTCCAAGATTCTTTTCCTGTTTGGGTCTGATGCCAACCTTCCCGATAGCAAGCAAAAAGCTGTTCTTTTGGTTCTGTGATCATTAGGGAAAAATTCCTGCCGGCAGGATCCCTGCCTTCCAGCATTCCTCGCGTACTCAAAGCAAAGGGACGAAAATTCGACCGTGAGACAGAATGATTGAATTTTCCAGTCACCTGGAAGGAGAGATTTTTGGGCAACTCGATCCGAAGATTTTCAAAGGAAGCTTCAGTTTCATTGGATGTCAATGCCTTGAATTGGCGCATGCCGGATAATTTGGATCCATCAAATTCATAATCTTTAAACTCCAGTATCCAGGAGGGATTAATGGTATTGGATAAGGTGAAGTCCAGAATGATTTTTCCGGTTCGCGTTTTTTTGTTTTCCTGAGTGCATTCTACACTTGAAGTATAGTCTAGGACGATGATTCTGGAATCCAAGCTTCGTTCGATTGTTGGACAGCCCGGAATTTCGGAAGAATTGATTCTGAAATAATCTTGGTACGAAATGTTGCCCAAATAATTACTTTCCGAAAGGACCCTTGAAAACTGGAAAAGGAGGGAGGCTTCAACCGTATAATCTGTGGAGATCTCTCTGCTCACATCTTCCGAGCAGGAAAATAAACCCAAGAGGACAAGAATGATAATGCTACAACTTCTCATGATACTGGCTATTGCGTTTTTCCCTTTCAATTACCGCGCCTGATTCTTAACTTGGAAAAAACGAAATTATTCAAAGACATGAATTTTAAGGAAGGAATGCTGAGAGAAGGCTCACTAAAGGGCAAAAATATCTTGATCACGGGAGGAGGAACCGGTTTGGGAAAAGCAATGGGAGAGTATTTTTTAGAATTGGGGGCAAATCTGGTAATCACTTCCAGAAAGCTGGATGTCTTACAAGAAACTGCAAATGAAATGATGAGTCAGAAAGGAGGAAAAGTTCTTCCTTTGGCGTGTGATGTAAGGGAAATTTCCCAAGTGGAAGCCATGTGGTCCGCAGCGATTGCAGAATTTGGGCAGATTCATGTAGTGCTAAACAATGCAGCCGGGAATTTTATAAGTCCAACAGAGCGCCTGTCTGTCAATGCCTTCAATACAGTTTTGGATATTGTACTCAAAGGAACCTCTCAGGTAACGCTAACCGCCGGCAAATTTTGGATTGCTCAAAAACAACCCGGAGTGTTTCTCAATATTGTCACGACCTATGCCTGGACAGGATCCGGATATGTGGTTCCTTCTGCCGCTGCCAAAGCAGGTGTCTTGGCTTTGACCCGATCTTTGGCGGTGGAATGGGCAAAATATGGGATCCGATCCAATGCAATTGCTCCCGGACCATTTCCTACAGAGGGAGCTTGGAGTAGATTATTGCCAGGGGATTTGGTGAAAAAATTTGATCCTGCCAAAAAAGTGCCCGTGGGTAGAGTAGGTGAGCACCAAGAACTGGCCAATCTGGCTGCGTATATGGTTTCGGACTTTTCGGCCTATGTCAATGGGGAGGTGATTACCATCGATGGGGGGGAATGGCTAAAAGGAGCGGGTGAATTTAACAACCTAGAATTGATTCCTCAGGAGATGTGGGATATGATGGAGGCATCCCGGGGAAAAAAGCCATGAGCCCCAAAGTGATTTGGGGCTACCTAAAGGCAAAATGGAAAATCAGGGATTTATGAAATTTGGGTTTTGATCCCTTTTTCCCAGGTTTCATTTTGCTGGACGGATTCTTTGATGCTTTTTTTCAAAGAGCTGTCCAACATTTGGGTTTCTTTTTTGATAATCCCCAACAATTTTCTGGATTCTGAAGAATGATCTTCCAACTCGAGTATTTCAAGGATTCCTAAAATATTGGCCACTCTTGCCCGAAGGGAATGGGATTGTTGGAATGCGAGGTCTTTCAGGAAATAATGGTGCTCACGAAGCCAAATTTCCTGCTTTTTCTTTTCGGTGACATCGATCAGTAATCCTTGCATTTTGGTTGGATATCCTTCGCTATTCCATTGGGTAGTCTTTCCAAAGCTTACTACCCAAAGGATTTGGTTTCTTTTGGTGACTAACCTAAACTCACGCTTAAAAGACTGATCTCCTGTAAAACTCAACTGTTTGGACAATCCTTTCATCACTTCGGGATAATCATCCGGATGAATATGGTTTTGCCAGGAAATCTTATCCATTTTTTCAATTTCCTTAGTTGAGTAGCCCAAGACTTGAGCCAATCCATTGCTGATGTATTCTTCCCGGTTTTTTGGATCATAATCCCAAAAACCCAAAAGCTTACTTTCCAAGAGGCTGTCCACAATCTCATTGGACTGGGTAGTTCCTTCGATAAATTCCCCTATTCCTAGTTGATAGGGTCGAAGCGGCTCTACAGGATGCCCGATCCCCAAGCAGGTCGAAGAGTCAGGTGAAAGGAAAAAAAACTCCCACTTGGTCAAAATGGTGCTCTCCTCGGGATGATTGATTTTTTGAAGGTCAACGGTAAAAGAATGATGGTTATTTTTCCAAGCTTTATGCCTTTGAGCTTCGTATTTCGTCCAATCCGAAGAAAGGAAACAATCTCCAAACAAGATTTCCTTTTCTTTAAGATCAAATAGGGAAGGAATAGGTCCCAATCCGGGGTGTGCCTGAATTACTTTTCCCTTTTTATCTAAGAGGATTTGCAGGAAATACTCCGAGGATAGGGTTAAGTTTCCCAAAGCTTGTATGGAGGTAGATTCCTGCATTTTGAGGGATTAGAGGGTGTTGGGCTTATATTATTGAAAAACATTAATAGTAATACAAAATACATAAAAACATATTTAAAATGCAACAATCGTCTTTATTTTTAAATCGAAATGAATTTGGGGATGCTACTAATGTGGGAAATTTACTCTCCCCAGCAGAAGCTAAGGCCATTTTGGATGAATGGGTGAAGAATGACCGGCTAAAAATTCATATGAAGCAGGTGGCTCATTTGATGAAAAACTATGCTTTAGACCAAGGTTTGAATGATCTGGAAGTTCAAAAGTGGTACTTGGCAGGACTCCTTCACGATGCGGATTGGGATCAATGGCCCGAGCAGCATTGTAGAAAAATCATCGAAGAGTTGGAAAACAGGGCGATAGATCCTGAGGTGATTCGGGCAATCGCTTCTCATGGTCCGAGGTATTTCGGTGTGGAACCCGTTTCTCTTATGGATAAAATGTTGTATGCATTTGACGAATTGAGCGGGTTTGTGCATGCCTATTCCTTGATGAGACCCGAAGGCTATTCGGGTATGGAGGTGAAAGGAGTGAAAAAACGACTAAAGGATAAAACCTTTGCTGCACAAGTGAGTCGGGAGGATATTCAGGATGCTTCGGAGCGGGCGGGCATCCCGGTAGATGAGCTGATATTCTTTGTGATTACCCATCAGGCAGGAGCAGATTTGAGTTAAAAAAAAGACCGCAATTTTTCGTTGCGGTCTTTTTTTGTTTATTCCTCTTCCTGAATTACTGGCCTAAAGTTGCCCGGAGGCAATTGGTCTTTTACTTCATCCCGCTCAAAGGGAAATACTTCCACAATGGAGCTCTCAGTAATATCGGGTACCCTGAAACTGACCAGCATATTGTTGAGGCTTTCCTGGATACGCTCGTAGGCTTGCTTGACATCTTCTGCTGTCACGATCATGTATTGGGTCACCTTCTTTTCTTTTCCGCTGTCCCCATCTGCCAATAGGTAAGTGATTTTACATTTGTGCCAGATGTCGGCGTCTTCGTAATAAAACACATCCACAATATTGCTTTTACTGATGCCCGTGACCTGGAAATCTCCTCGGATCTGTGAACCCAGTCGATCATAAAGGATAGCCTCAGCCTCGGTGAACGAAACTGCGTCTACTAAATACTGCTCCGAAATGCTTTTTAGAAGACCCTCTTCGGTCTCCTTTGCATACTTTACTTTACACAAAAACCAAATTCTCATTTCTGCTTATTTTGAAGCCCGAATCTACCTGATCTAAAGTAAAGCCTCTAGGAAAAAAGGATTAAATTTTTTGAATAAAACAGGTTGCTCATCGAGGCTGCTGAATGTCAATAGTTTACCTTAAATCCCCGTATTCTTTGGGTTAGGGGGGCATGGGTTGAATCGGAAATAATGTATCTTCATCTGAGTTAGAAATTTCATGAAAGAAACATTCCTTCATAGTTTTCCGATCCAGCTTTTTTTACTCCATCTGAGGAAAAATCTGGCTCTTTTAATGATTTGGGTATTGCTCTTGGGTATAATTCTGGAGCAGTTTGGGGTAGTGCTGGGGATCCCATTTCTTTTCCTGGATCCGGAATACCTTCATGAGGTTTCCTGGTTGAGTTTTTTTCTGATGGGCGTAGGCTTGGCCATCCTGACCATGGCATTCCACATGACCACTTACATCATGGATGGACGCCAATTCAAATTTTTAGCGGTAGTCAAAAAACCCTTTATCCACTATTGTATCAACAACTCCATTGTTCCACTCCTATTTTACCTGGTTTATACCTTTAGATTCATAGACTTTCAACTGGACAATGACTTAGCTTCTGATTGGGAGGTGCTTCGCTTATATCTTGGTTTTGCTTTAGGAAGTATTCTTGCCTATTCCCTTATTTTTGGCTATTTCGGTATTACCAACAAGGATTTTTTTGTTCTTTTTTCAGGGACCCTGGACAAAAGACTTCGGAAAGTTCGGTTGGGAAGCAAACCCCAAATCAATCCTATTCGATCTACCAAAAACGATACCCATGAGGTACGGGTGTTCCTCAATTTGCGGTTGCGGCTGGAGGAGGTTCGCCCGGATATTTCAAGATTTCAAGCAGTCCATCTGTTGCGGGTTTTTAACCAAAATCACCTTAATCTGTTTTTGATTCAGGTTTTTCTCATTCTCTTTGTTCTCTTTTTGGGAGTGTTCAAGGAGCAGGAAATCCTTCAGTTCCCGGCAGCGATGAGTGCCACTCTTCTTTTGGCAATATTGATCATGGTGGTAGGGGCTTTGAGTTTTTGGTTAAGGCAATGGGCCACTTTTTTTGTTTTTACCCTAATCCTCCTGATCAATTATTTTTCCAATTTCCCATTTCTCAACCGACCCCATGAGGCTTTTGGATTGGATTATTCTCAGGTTCCGGCTTCTTATACCTTAGCCAGATTGGATTCGCTGACTCATCCGGATACCCTGAAAAAAGACAGGGAAAATATTAACCGCATTTTGGACCGTTGGAAAGCGAAATTCCCGGCAGATTCTTTACCCAAGCTAGTGATTGTCGCAGCCAGTGGAGGAGGTCAGCGAGCGGCTTTGTGGACGTTTCGGGTGCTTCAGGCCTTGCATGAAGTCTCTGATGGAAGGATTACTTCCAAGACCGCTCTCTATACCGGCGCATCGGGAGGAGTGTTGGGGGAGGCATTTTTCAGAGAGATTTACCTTCGGTCCCAATCGGATGCTGCATTCGATCCCTTGGATACCAAGTACTTGGATCAACTTTCCTCAGACAATCTTAACCCGATAATTTTCACACTCCTGGTCAACGACTTGCTTATACGCAACCAAAAATTCAAGTATGGAGGTAGAAGCTACCTGAAGGATAGAGGATTTGCATTTGAAGACCAGTTGAATAAAAATACCCAAGGTATCATGGATCGTCGATTGGAGGAATATTATGAGCCAGAAAGCCAGGCGCTTATTCCCCTATTACCAGTCACTTCTCTGGTCACCAATGATGGACGCAAACTGGTCATTTCACCTCATTCGATGTCTTTTTTGGGAAGTTCTGTTGAGGGAATATCCGGACAGTCTGAAAAAAAACAATCCATAGATTTTAAGCGATTCTTTGTGAACCACGATCCGGACAATCTGAGATTTCTCACCGCTTTGCGCATGAGTGCTACTTTCCCTTTCATTACGCCAAATGTAGAGCTGCCTTCGGAACCCAGAATGAAAACCATGGATACCGGTCTTTCAGATAATTTCGGCATTCAGGATGCTCTTCGATTTACTTATGTTTTTCAGGATTGGATCAGGAAAAATACCGGAGGGGTAGTTTTGATCACGATCCGGGATTCGGAAAAATCCACAGAAATCCCGGTTACCGATCCTCCCCGCCTGTTTGAGCGAATCTTTAATCCTTTAAAAAATATCTATGTCAATTGGGATAATGTCCAGACCATTCAGAATGAAGTGTTATTTAATTATTTGTCTGAGTCCATGCCTTTTAATGTAGATAGGATTGAATTTGAATATGCTCCCGGTCAAGTTCAAATACAAGAATTGACAGAAACGCAAGAAAATATGCAAAGGGCATCACTGAATTGGAGATTGACGGCAAGAGAGAAAAGATCGATTCTTTCCAGTCTGTATTCTGTAAAAAATCAAAATGCCCTTAAAAAGGCGGAGGCGCTTTTGGGTAAATCACAAAAGTAAAGGCCGGAATTCCCGGCCCAAATGTCAATAAGCAATTCCGATTCGCTTGTAGATAAAGTGCAAAAGCCAGGCAGGTCCGATCAACAGAAACTGCAAATCCTTCAAGAATGATGGTTTTTTACCTTCGATCTTATGTCCATAAAATTGTAATATCCAGGCAATGACAAACACACCAATGCTGATGAGTCCCAATTTTCCCGGAAATAGGATTTGGAGAAAATTTGCCAAGGCCAGACAAAAAGAAGCATAAAGCAGCATGCCCAGTGTCAATGGGACCGATAAAGACAAGTAATAGATTAAGACAAAAAGCAAGGCAAAGGTTGCCCAATTGGCAAAGTTTCCGATGAAAGGAAGCAATTCCATCAAAAACGCCGAGGGAATACTGAAAATCAGTCCCACTACACTGAAAAAAATCGCAGGTACACAGACCCAGTGGATCAACTTGTTTGTTTCATTTCGATGACTTTCACCGTATTCTTCGAGTAGAAGATCAATTTTTCTCATGGTTTTTTGGGTTTAATTGCGGTAGTTTTGACACAAATTAACCAACACGAATCAAAAATTAAATTCTCTCGGATGATGTTAAGCTATTGGGAGCAAAAAAACTTTTTGGATTACGATTTAATTGTGGTGGGGGCAGGGTTTACCGGACTCTCAACGGCCATTCACTTTAAGAAAAATCAACCCAAGTCCAAGGTTTTGGTGTTGGAAAGGGGCGTGTTTCCGACCGGTGCCAGCACCAAGAATGCCGGTTTTGCATGTTTTGGAAGTCTGACTGAGATTTTAGATGATTTTTGGGTGATGAGTCCCGATGAAGTGGTTCAGCTAGTGGAGAGAAGGTATGAGGGATTGAGGCAAATCAGAAAACATTTTGGAGACAAAGTCCTGCGCTACCAGCATCGCAGCGGATATGAAATTTTGGATGAAAGCAACCTGAGTGCATTGGACCGACTTCCTGACACCAACAGACTTTTAAAGAAGGTTTTTAAAGATGAGGTGTTTTCCATAGTCAAAAAACCGGGGAAATTCGGTTTTTCTGAAAAGGTGAAAGCAGTGGTCAAAAACAAATTTGAGGGAGAATTAGACCCGGGAGCTTATTTGGGAGCCCTTTGGCATAAGGCCTCTAAATTGGGGATAACCATCCTGACCGGCCTCACGGTAGTGGAAGTAGACCCAGAGCAAGGAAGAGTGGTTGCTGAAAATAAAGAGAAAAGTTCCGGATTTGAGTTTTCTGCCGGAAAGGTCGCTGTTTGTACCAATGCCTTTACCAAAAAACTTTGGACAGAATCTCCGTTGGAACCGGGAAGAGGACTCATATTGCTCAGCAAGCCGCTTCATTTTGATTTGCCGTGGAAAGGGGCATTTCATATGGACAAAGGCTATGTCTATTTCCGTGAGGTAGATGGACGATTATTGTTGGGTGGTGCGAGAAACAAAGATTTTGAAAATGAAAAATCAACAGAGTTTTCTGTCAATCCCTCGATAAAAGCCCATTTGGATCAATTGGCCAAGGAGGTCATTTTTCCATATCGGGAGTTTGAATGGGAGATGGAGTGGACAGGGATCATGGCGTTTGGTCCCAAAAAGACTCCTGTGATCCAGCAGATTGGAAATAAAACAGCTGTGGCTGTCAGATTGGGTGGAATGGGTGTTGCCATAGGCTGGCAGGTGGGTAAGGAACTTGCCGCACTTCTTTCAGAAATGTAATTGGTTTTTTTTATTTAGATTCAAGGCGATTAAACTTCTTATGTGACTGAATGAAAGGAATGCCGAAAGCTCCGAAAGTGCATGATGCACTGATCCCCTTAGTTTTTTTGATTGTCCTTCTGATTATAAATATTCGGGTTTTTGGAACTGACGGACTTTCCGGATCCAATCAAATTGTACTGGTATTATCAGCGACCGTAGCAGGCTGTGTGGCAGTATTCAAACTTGGGTTTTCTTGGGAAACCTTGCAAGAGGGGGTAGTCAGGAGCATAAGTTCTGCGATGAGTAGTATTCTGATCCTTTTCTTGATTGGTGCCCTGGCAGGGACTTGGTTGCTCAGTGGGATTGTACCGGCAATGATTTATTATGGATTGATGGTGTTGAGCCCGGTAATCTTTTTGTTTGCGGCATGTTTTATCAGTGCGATTGTATCTGTATCGACCGGTAGTAGTTGGACCACAGTGGCCACGGTGGGTGTGGCTCTTTTGGGAATTGGAAAAGCGCTGGGTTTTGAGGAAGGAATTATTGCAGGGGCCATTATTTCGGGCGCATATTTTGGAGACAAGATGTCTCCGCTGTCCGACACGACCAACCTTGCTCCGGCCATGGCGGGGACTGATTTGTTCACCCATATCAGGCATATGGCTAAAACCACCGTTCCAACGATCCTAATTACGCTTATTCTATTCATTGTGATTGGTCTCAACTATGAGACTTCGGGAAGTGTGGAGGATGTCAAGACCATCTCCAGTGTGATTTCCCAAAAATTCAATATTACCCCGTGGCTTTTTGTGGTACCTGCAGTTGTTTTGGTGATGATTGTCAAGCGGGTTCCGGCTTTACCGGCACTATTGACAGGAGCCTTACTCGGAGGGGTATTTGCCTTGATTTTTCAGCCGGGGATAATTGCAGAAATAGCAGCCGAAGAAGGCCCTTATTATTACTTGGGTTTCAAATCTGTGATGATGGCGCTCTTTGGTGAGATAGGAGTGGTGACAGACAATGATATTGTCAATGAACTGCTCGTAACCCGAGGCATGGGAGGTATGCTCAATACAATATGGCTAATCATCTGTGCCATGATCTTTGGGGGAATTATGGAAGAGAGCGGCATGCTCAAGGTCATGGCCGAAGCAGTCATCCGAAAAGTTCATCGAATAGGTTCACTGATTGCTTCTACCGCAGCTACCTGTGTGTTTTTTAATATCACGACTTCCGATCAGTATTTGGCAATTTTGGTCCCCGGTCGTATGTATGCCGATGTATACCGAAAAAGAGGGCTTAAGCCTGAAAACCTCAGTCGTACACTTGAGGACTCAGCCACAGTCACGTCCGTCTTAGTGCCCTGGAATACTTGTGGAGGCACGCAGGCTTCAGTTTTGGGAGTAGCGACTTTGACCTATGCGCCCTATTGCTTTTTCAATATAATAAGTCCATTTATGACCATTTTGTACGGGTATTTGAAAATCGGAATTACCTATTACGAGCCGGAAGAAGAGTTGGTATGATCCCTTTTAGCATTACGAAAGAAGAAATTAACGAATTGCCATTGGGGCAGTTTGAAGGAAAGATCCATTTGATTGACCGTCCTGATTTGGTTGATGAGGCAGTGGATTTTCTGGAAGATCAGCAGCTAATCGGGTTTGATACCGAGACCAAGCCTTCCTTTCGGAAAGGCCAGTTTAATCATGTTTCCCTGCTTCAACTATCCACTCCAGAGCAGGCGTTTCTTTTTAGGCTTCATTTGATTGGGTTTCCTCCTCCCTTAAGAAATCTGATGGAGAAGGAGAATCTGGTGAAAATCGGAGCGGCTGTCCATGACGATTTGAAAGCATTGAGAAAACTCACGGATTCATTCTATCCGCTCTCGTTTTTTGACTTAAATGACGAGTTGAAAAAGGTTGGTTTTCAAAATGTTGGAGTCCGAAACCTGTGTGGGATGGTGCTTAAAATGCGAATCTCAAAATCTGAGCAAGTGTCCAATTGGGAAGCTGAAAAATTGACGGAAAAACAAATGAGGTATGCTGCAACAGATGCATGGGCTTGTTTGGAGATTTTTAGGGTGCTTCGGGAAGAAGGATATTTGGATGAGTTGTTTAATCGTTTTTGACCAAAAGTCCTTCGATTTCACTTAAAGCTGCCGTTACTCCCTCCAGGAGCCCCATTCTCATTTCTAAGGTGAGCACACAATCCAATCCAAGCTCCTGATTGACGATGGTCAACTGCTCTGATTTGATCAATTTCATCACCTCATTCATGGAAGCATAAGGGAATTGGATGGTAATCCTTCCCAAAACCCACTTTTTCACGATTTCACTTTCTTCGATTGCGAGTGAGGCGGAAGTTTTGTAGGCATTTATCAGTCCGCTTACTCCAAGTTTGGTTCCGCCAAAGTACCGGACGACCACGATAAGAACCTGAGTGAGTTGATGGGAGCGGATTTGTCCCAAAATCGGATCACCGGCGGAGTGGTTGGGTTCACCGTCATCATTGGCACGAAATTGTGCTCCTTGAGGTCCCAGAATCCATGCATAACAATGGTGCGTGGCATCAAAATAAATTTTTCGTAACGCGGCCAACTCGGCTTTGATCTCCTCTTCATTTTCCACCCGAAAAGCGAAATAGAGAAACTTGCTCCCTCGATCTTTATAAATGCCTGAGCTTTTTCCAGCGAGAGTCAAGTAGGAATCCTGTTCAGAAGAGTAGGGCATGATTTGTAATAAACCGATCCCGAAATTAGAAAATTAACTTTTTGCTAATCACTTCTTCCCGCTATTTCACTTAATTTTAGCCAATGCAGCAGGTCGAGATTTCGGGTTCACTTGAGTTGAAATATCCCAAAATGATCAAAATTCCGGGGAGAGACTCATTGTCGGGGGAGTTACATTTTTGGGAAGACAATACCTTGTTTCCCCAGGGAATCCTTCGTTGTTTTTGGATCACCGGAGTACAAGAGGGACTGACCCGAGGCAATCACGCCCATCTGAACGAATCCCAGGTTTTAGTGGCTTTGGCAGGCTGTGCTTATTTGGAAGTGGAAAGCATCGACGGGAAGCTTCATTCCTTCGAATTGCGACATCCCTCTGAAGGTGTTTTTGTCCCGCCTCTCAATTGGACTCAGGTAAAGTGTGAAGAGGGTACCGTGGTTTTAGGGCTATCCGACCGTGAATTTTCAGAAGAGGACTATATTCGAGATAAATCAGATTTTGAACGACTCCAAAAAAACTTCCGCTGAGTTTCGGGTACTTTCCTCTTTCGAAAGTGGAAAGCCTTATTTTTTATGGGATTTTCCAGGAGTTGACTGCGTACAGGAATTGGAGTATCAATGGCACAAAAAAGGGAAGTTGAAGGCGGTAGTCCGTGTAGCTATTCAGAAAGACGGAAAGGCTGTCTCATCACCCGGGCTCCCTTTTGGAGGAATCTGGATTTTTGGTTCGATTCATACTGATGAGCTTACACAGTTTGTAGACCGATTTGTCTTGGACTTGAAAAACCGAGGGTTGAGCAGTCTCTTTTTGACTCAGCCTCCCAAACCCTATGAACCCTTTACCGA
The DNA here is from genome assembly GCF_003253485.1 of Algoriphagus aquaeductus. Lineage (GTDB taxonomy): Bacteria > Bacteroidota > Bacteroidia > Cytophagales > Cyclobacteriaceae > Algoriphagus > Algoriphagus aquaeductus. The sequence goes on from NZ_QKTX01000003.1 coordinate 289,559, forward strand.
TCTGATCCAAAGTGTTTTGTTTAAAAAAGGATTTGTCCAGACAAGTGTGTTTAGCCATCAGTTTTTTCTCGGAAAAAAGAAGATCAAAGAAGAGGCTCAAAACTTGAAAGAAAAGTTGAAATCTCAAAAAAATGAATTGCGCTTAACCAGCTACAGAGGTCAAATCATGAATTTTAAGTTTCTTCAAGAAATCCGAAACTGGAACAATGAAAGAGGCTATGCCTTTAATTTGGACGAAAAGCGAGTGATTGAGCAAGTTTCCGTGTTTCCGGAGCGATACTTTCAGATTTCAATTTTTAAAAATGATCACCCTATAGCCCACGCTATGGCGGTCAAATTGGTGCCTGAAGGGATGTACTACTTTCTTTCAGCCATTTCTCCTTCGGCAAAAGTTCCAAATTGTGGGGATTTGATTCTTTTGAACCTGTTTCAGCTTGCCGCGGAGCAAAAATCCGAATTTATTGATTTGGGGTCATCAGAAATCGAATCCGGAATCAATCATGGTTTAATGTTCTTTAAATCCCGATTTTCCAACGATATTAGTAATAAAGTCACCTGGAATTTGAGGTTTTGACATGAATGAGGCTGAAAAAGTAACAGTTATTTGCATTGCCTACAATCACGAGCAGTGGATTGAGGAGACGCTGGAAAGTGTCAAACAGCAGGATTATTATGCCAAAGAGTTGATAGTGGTGGATAATGGCAGCACCGATTCTACAGCCGAGGTGATCAGAGCCTGGGCCAACCAAAGTGCTGGATATCTACCTGTTCACACTTATTTCTACAAGGAAATGCAGCCCTATTGTCGGCTGTTCAATGAGTTTTTAAACAAAGCCACGGGCCAATATTTGGTGGATCTTTCCGGGGATGATATACTCTATCCAGAGCATCTTTCCATTTCAATCCGGGAATTGAGAAATGCCCCTTTTGCAGCTTTTGTATTTTCTGATGCGTACATTTTGGATGAAAAATCAGAGGTTCGGACCTTTTATGGAAGGAACTCAGCAGGTGAGTTGAAAGAGGAGATCGAATTGACCAATATTTATGAAACGCTGATCAGGAGGAATTACATTTGCTCACCAACCATGGTTTTTAATACTGCAATCCTGAGAAAAGAAGGAGGGTATGATGAAAGCCTGTATTATGAGGATTTTGACATTCAAATCCGCTTAGCCCGAAAGTACCCCGTGCTGTTTTCTGATCACATGGGGGTTTTGAAGCGGCAACACAATCAGTCCATGTCGGCATCTCAATATGATCGGTATCATTCTCAGATGCTGCCCAGTACGGTTAGGGTTTGTTCCAAGATTCAACAGCTCAACCTCTATCCCGAAGAAAATAGAGCGCTTGGTGAGCGCATCATGTATGAATTGAAACATGCCTTATGGTCAGGTAATTTTGAGCCGGCAAGGGAATTGGTAGAAATGGGAGAGCAAATCGGCTTAAGAAGCCTTAGGTTTCTTTTTTATAAATATTGGGCAAAAAAAGCCTGGGATATCTCATGGCTGTACATCAAGCTCACCTGATTAGCCCACCACTACCTCTACAAATGGAGGAGAAGAGAAATAAATATTTCCTATTCTCAGGAGATCTTCAGCCGTAAAAGTTTTCAGAAAATTCAGCTTGGATTGGAAAAATGACAAATCCAGTCCTGAATAATGAACGGTTCGAAACCGGTCCATTAAGTCAAAAGACGTGCTGAATTTGGAAAGCATTTGGCCAATTAGGTAATTTCTCACCACCTCTAGCTCCTCGATTCCAACAGGCTCTTGACACAATTTTCTTATTTCAAGATGGATTTCTTGAATGACCTCATCTTTGAATGCTTTTTGAACATCCGCACCGATGACCCAATAGTGGTAATCCCCAATCTCAGCCAAGGAAGAGGAAATTCCATAGGTGTGACCTTTGTCTTCCCGGATGTTTTTGACTAGACGTGACCCAAAATACCCTCCAAGGATGGTGTTGAAGACTGATAGGGCAAAATAATCCGGATGGGATTTGGGGATCGACCACGAACCGATTCTAATGCTGCTTTGAAGAGCATCTGGTCTTTCTTCGTGAAGTTCGGTGGTTGTGATCGGAGTTGTTATTTTTTCAGGCCCTTTGGATTTTCTTAATGGTAAAGACTCCAGGATTGAAAGAATAGATTCGATTTCAGATTCACTGAGATTACCGCAGAGAAAAACTTCACTATCATGCCAAAGCTCTTGGTCATAGTAGGATTGAAGTAATTCTGACTGAATCAGATCCACATGTGATTCCGTGATTTCCAGACCAAAAGGGTGTTCTTTTCCGAATAAGGCGCTCCTGAAAAGTTGGCTCGCTCGGGAGTAAGATTTCTCTTTTTCTAACTGCAAACTCAGCTTTCGTTGGGATTTTCTTTTTTCAAGATTTTCTTTCGGAAAGTTAGCCTCTGTAAATAATGAGCTAAAGACCGGCAACACTTCAAAAACATGCTTTTTGGTACTCAATAAACTCAATCCTTCATGGGAAAAACTTAACAAAGGATGAACCTCTGATGCGTGGAAATCAAAAAACTCAGAAAGCGAACGCTCTGAATGGGTATGAGTGCCCTCGAGAAGCATCTGGAGGGTAAATGATGGAACTAAAGCATGGAGAAGCGGAAGATTGGACCGTTTACTTTTACCGACCACTTCCAACTTTACGGCATCTACCGATGGGGTAGGGATAAAGAAAAGCGGGATTCCCGACTTGAGTTGATAGGATGTCGGATTGATGAATTCAAAATCGCCCGGAATTTTAAACTCGGGGGCCTGAGACCTATCCAATTTCATCAATTGGAAGCGATTGTGTACCGAAGCGTAAACCTGAGCGTTTCGGCCAATGGGTGATTTTGAACTTGTGGAACCAGATAAGAAAAATCAAGGCCGAGTCTTCTCATATTGAAGCCCAGACCCATCGTGAAATATTTTCTGCCTCCCTTGGTTCGGTCTTCGTAGAAGTATCCCGTCCTCAAGGCAAACTTATCAGCATAGAGATATTCGGCACCAAAGGAAATAGTGAACTCACGTAACTCTTCCTCAAATCCTCCCGGGGCATCCGAAAACGACCCAAACATTCCCGAGATCAGAGCCCGATTAGGGTCCTGGCCGGCAGCGATTTCCAAATCCCCGTTTTCATTGGTGAATAGCGTTCCGTCAGGATTGGTCCGATAGATAGGAGGAGTGGGCACCATCAACTTGTTTGCGTCCAAAACGAAGGTGATGGAATTGGTTTTGTCAAAATTGATTTTGTAAGCCGTACCTACCCTGAAATTGGTAGGGATGTAGTCCAAGTCTTCGGCACTGTTGTAAGTGATTTTTGGGCCAATGTTGGAAATTGACATGCCCCAAGACCAAGTGCCTTCCTTGGATCCGATCAAAACTGGCTTTTGATAATAGATTCCAATATCCGCTCCTACACCAGTTCCTGGTCGGGCTTCAGTCCCACCGGTGGAAGAAATATTTCCTGAGAGATTAGAGTGGATGAATCTCGCGGAAATACCGATTCCGAAATTCTGAGAGAGCTTTCGGGAGTATGAACCTCCGATCGCGATATCTCTTGGATTAAATTCTCCAATTGGGTTTCCCCTTCCGTCGGTCAATTCGATATCTCCCATGTTGAAATACCGGAGGTCAAATCCCCAAGTGGAATTCTCATCGATTTTCTTATAGCCCGACAGATAGTTGAGCGACATGTCATTGACCAATCTTCCGAGCCAAGGTGAATACGATAGGGATAAGCCTAAGTCGTCTTTCACAAAAGCGAGTTTACCCGCATTCCAATGCGCCGAATTGGCATCTGGGGAAGTGGCAACCCCTGCATCACCCATGGCCGAATGCCTTGAGTCAGGAGCAAAGTTCAAAAAAGGCACCGCAGTCGTGATCACTCTTCGGTTAGGATCCTGACCTGAGATGATCACACTGTTCTGTGCAAGGGTAGAAAATCCAGCCAAGGCAAAAACTACAGATAGTATGCTTTTCCTGCTTAAAATGGCCTTTTTATTCATTGAATCAACAGTTTTCCGCTGACTGAATCCTGGTCCAAATCGGATTCTGACTTAAGCGTTAATTTGTAAATATAAGTTCCTTTCGCTGGATATTTTGTCATGCTTTGTAAAAAAATCCAGTGCCAATCATCAATTATTTCATTCGCTTTCACTAAACGTCTGGAATCAGAAAAAAGTATCTGACCCAATGTAGAGTAAACTTCTAAAGTTGCCTCGAGGTTTTCACCCGGCCGATTATGCCGAAAGAAAAAGGAAGATTTTTCCAAAGCTGGGTTAGGATAAACCCGATGTTCTACTATGCTGATTCTTTCACTGCCTCGGACTTCAATGGTAAAGGAAAGTTCACTTTTGTTGCCGGCGTTGTCCCAGGCTAAAATCCGGATTTGATTCATTCCTTCGATCAAGCCTTTGAGAATCATGGTGATTTCTCCTTTTTGAAATCCTCCTTCAAGCGCTTTAAATAAGTGATTGATGGGAATCAGTGGGCCTTGGTTGATCTGGATACTTAAGAATTTCTCCCTGTCTCTCGATGAAATATATATTCCGCTTTCGTCAGAAAATTCCGCTTTTAAAGAAACTTGTCTGGTAGGGATCACCAATGGCCCTTCCTTGCTTCCTGGGATTTGTGCTTGGATTTCAGGCCCCGTCTTGTCAGTAATCGGGTTTTGGGAAATTCCGCCTACGATCGGTTGAATGACTCCTCCAGCTTGGATCAATTGAATACTGTCCCATGCCACGAGGCGGAGGTTTACCGTGGCAAATTCCGGATTAATTTCAGCGGGAAGTTGAAACTGACCTATAAATCTTCCGTTTTTCACTTCTCCCTCACCTTTAAACAGCAGATCTGATTCGTCTTTAAATTCGAAGGGAGTATTTTCATCTCCAAAAGTTTGAATGTGGACTGGCTTATCGCTCAATTCCAGCCGAAAAAATCCGTTAAAATTAGGAAGAGTGGCTTCGGTCATCGGATCGATGATCATTCCTTCATACTGGACTTTTTGAAAGGGCCGGATAGAATCCAAATCATTGCCGGTAGTGGCATCAGAGATTTTTTCGAGTTTTATACCCAATTCTGGAGTATTCAAAAACATGCTCGGATCTCCCAGAAGAGAGAAATTCCTGTTCAATGAACCGTTGAGACTCTTGTTTTTGGTGTTTTTAAAAATATTACCCAAGCTTTGGTAATTGAAATCTACTTTTCTGAAAACCTCTTCGATGAAGGCTTGATTTAAAGAAAAATTGACACTGCTAAAGACAGGTCTGCCCGTACTGAGAAGGCTGATGGCCCCTTTATTCTTGGAAAAGAGTAACTCTTCTGCCGCGGATCGGAAAAATGGGCTGTCGTGTCTACCAAACTCGCAGGTCGCAGTCATCCAAAGGGCTAACTGGTCCTGATTTGCCCAGTCGGCAATATCCTGGACTCTAAAGATTTCTTCTGCAGTCAGAGTCGTTTCATTCCCATGACCGATATAGTTAAGGATCAATGCCCCCTGTTCCAGATTTTGTTCGAGCGCAGTCCTTAATTGGGGGGAAGACTGAGTTCCTCCGGACCGGATTTGTTCAAATCGGTCCAAGTAAAGTTTTTCAAGTCCAAAGAAAGGGTGGTTTTTCGAGAGAAAGTCAGCATGGACCTCGGCATCTCTCATGTGGATGGAATTGTCTCCATCATCGGCCACGATAATTAACCTTTGATTGAAAGGAAGTTGAAAGCGTAAATTTTCATACCGGATCAATTTTTCTACCCAAATATTGGCTTCCTCGAAGGTGATCGCGGGTACGCGGCCAACTCCGATCTTCATAGGCTCATCTCCGGATTGTGACTCCTCCCATTCCCCCTGTCCCCAATCGATCAGACCCAAAAAATCATCCGAGCTGAAAGTGCGCAACGGATCGAGACTGTTTCGGCTGGTGTAAATAGGGATCAGATTTGGCCTTCCGCCGAGTTTATTTTTATAGTCAAAGGTTCCTTTTCCTAGGATGAGCACCTGTTTGAGCCGTGATCCAGCATGGTATTGAGAAGCGATGAAATTACGGATGGCGGTCAGGTCCTTATTCCCATATCCAAACTGATCAAAAATATCCGTAATCGGCACCACCTGTGCAGGGATCCCTTTACTCAATTTATGGTCCCGAAGTTTAAGTGCAACTGCATTGAAAAGTGGGGAGGTAATGATTAATAATTCCGGATAGGCAGTGGAAATCTCTTGGGATATTGGCTGGAGATTTTGAACGGCTTTGGTGTCGTTTTGAGAAAAGATTACCCACTTTTTTCCTTTGGCCGAAATCCCTGTTGTGAAAGCTTTAGGATGGTAGAAATCACTGATTTCCCAGGTGTTTAGCGACGTAGGAAGAGAAATCAGTTCTTCGGTTTTTCCATAAAAGATTCCGGAGGATAAGGTGGAGTTTTGTACCGGTATTCCCAGGGAAATGAAGTCTAGATGCCCCGATCCCGATCCTTGAAAAGTTACCCTAATTTGGTTTAATCGATTGTATGCCGGGTTGAACTGCAATTGAATTTCACTTTCTCTCCCTTTGATTCCGTATGTGGAATTGGGAATAGGATCAAAAGTTTGTTCGGAAAGAAGATCATTTCCGGAGAAGATTCTTATTTGTGAACTGGAGCTTGGTTGAGCCATGACCTTGGCTTTCATCAGCCAGGGTTCAGAGCCTTCAGAGGATATCCCAAAAGAAATATTTAGACTTTGTCCTGTACGGATCGGGTCAGAATACCATGATCTTCCCGAGTTAAGCAAGTTGATTTTTTCTTCCTTAAAACTTCGGATGGAGTACCAAACTGTGCCCGGATTGGCTCCATCGTTAACGCCCGTTTGTGCTTGAATTCTTTTTGGAGATGCTTTTTTACCGAGTAAATACTTCAGGGTATCGGTATAGAGGTGATGGTTGTATTGGATTTCTCCCAGTTCATTAATTGAAGCGGTGTGTGGTCCTTCCAAGAAAAAGAACAAAAAGTCCCCTTCTTTCCATGCCGGGATTTCCTGTAATTCCAGTTGCGTAGAATCCAGAATTTGAGGTAGCATTCCGGGATATCCATACACCGCTAGTTCATCCAGACTGCTAAATCCCGCTTGTCTGGCATCAGAAGAGGAGATTTTATAAACTCCCGCCTCGGTGACTCCGAATTTCATCAGGGAAGATTGCCCAAAGGAAATTGAGAGGGGTAGCCCAAAAAAAAGTATTGAAATTATGGTAAGCGCCGTTTTCCTCATTCACTTCCTGTGGCTTGCTCCAAAATGGATAAACCAATATACACCAAAATCACCAACGGGATACCCGCAAGTTGCATCCAGGCAAAAGAGGTGAGTCCAATAAAAATAAGCAGGTATCGGGTTTTGTTGGAAGCGAGGGAATAATCTTTGAATTTCAGTGCAATCAGAGGGATTTCTGAAACCAGTAGGATCGAGAAGATCCAAGCAATCACCACCATTGATAGGGGGAGTAATAAAAGACTTCCCCAAGATGGATACTGAACGGCGAAGTGTGGAAGGGTAGAGATGAAGAGCGCATTTGCCGGGGTCGGCAATCCAATGAAACGATCGGATTGGCGTGTATCCAGGTTGAATTTTGCAAGCCGATAGGCCGACAGCATGGGCACAATCAAGGTGAGGTAGGGTAGCCAATCCAGATCTGATTTAGATTTGGTGAGTGAAAAAAGGATCACACCAGGCAGCACCCCAAATGACACCACATCGGCCAAGGAATCCAATTCTTTTCCTATCGCACTTTGCACGCGCAACAGACGTGCGGCAAATCCATCAAAAAAATCAAATCCAGCGGCAATCAAAACGAAGTAAGCTCCTGAAAGGATGTCGCCTTGGATGACCCAAATGATTCCGGACACTCCAAAAAACAGGTTGAGGAGCGTCAAGGCATTGGGTATGTGTCTTCGGATTTTCAATGGAATGCTTTTTCTCCAACAAAAGGATTGTAAATTTTTTCGAAGCCGATGGTGGTTTCGGGACCATGACCTGGAAAAACCACCGTTTCATCCGGTAGCTCGAACAATTGACTTTTTATTTTCTCCAAGAGCAGCTGATGGTTTCCTCCAGGCAAGTCAGTCCGGCCAATACTCCCACGAAAGAGAGTGTCCCCTGCAATGCATCGGCGACTCGGGCTGTGGTAAAATACCACATGCCCCGGAGAATGCCCGGGGACAAAGAGAATATTCAGTTCTTCTTTTCCTACCCGGATCACCTGTGCTTCTTCGAGAAACTCTCCGGGTTCGGCGGATTCATAGCCATGAAAGCCGTAATTAGGAGCGTAAACTTCCACTGATTTGAGAACTTGAGCTTCTTTTGGGTGAATTTTAAGTGTAAGACCAAACTTGCGTATCGCCCACGCATTCCCCAACACATGGTCGATATGGCAATGGGTATTCAAAAGTTGGGAGACCTGAAGTCCTTCATTTTGAATAAAATCCTCCAGTTCTCTCCGCTCAAGGGCCGTGTGACAACCCGGGTCAATCAAAGCAGCCTGACCTGTTTCGTCGTAGGTTAAATAGGTGTTTTCCTGAAATGGATTGAAGGTGAAGCACTTAATTTGAAGCATCTGAAAAGTCCTCGTGATCTGGACAAAGTAAGGAATTATGGCGTTAATTTGGGCCATGGAATTTGATTTTTTAATCATAGGTCAAGGTCTTGCAGGAACTGCCTTGGGATATCGTCTTCTCAAGGAAGGGAAAAATGTGCTCATTTTGGACCAGCCGCACCAAAATCAAAGCAGCAGGATCGCGGCAGGATTATACAATCCGGTCACGGGGAGAAAAATGGTAAAAACCTGGATGGGTGAACTGCTTTTTCCAAACATCGAACCTTTCTACCGGGAACTGGAAGAGGTGACGGGAAGAAGCTTTCTCAATTCAAAACAGATTTATCGTCCCTTTTTGTCTGTAGAAGAGCAGAATGAATGGATGGGACATTCGAGTGATCCGGAAATTCAGATTTTTATTCAGAAAATTTTCACGGAAAGCCAATATTCCGAATTGAAAGACCCCTATGGAGGAGTTTTGCTTTGCATGTCGGGTTGGTTGGATATCAACTCTCTTTTGGACGGCATGGGGGAGTTTTTTGGAGATCGTCTCAGGGTTGAATCATTCCAAGAAGGAGAATTGGAAAAAAATTCCAACGGGTGGAGCTATCGGGGAATTCTTTTCAAAAACCTGATTTATTGTAGTGGTGTGGCGTCCAAAGATTCCCGATTCTTTTCTTTTTTGCCTTTCGCTCCGGTGAAAGGGGAAATCTTGGAAGTTGAACAAGGATTTAATCCGGATTTTATCGTGAATCGAGGGGTTTTTCGGGTTCATTTGGGAGGAAAAACATTCCGGGTGGGTTCCACCTACACTTGGCATGACCTGGAATTGGGGCCTACAGAACGGGCAAAAGTTGAACTTTTGGATAAGTTGAATGAGGTGGTTAAAGTCCCTGTAGAAGGGGTTATTTCTCATAAATCAGGGATTAGACCGGCTACCAAAGACCGAAAGCCATTTCTGGGAAAACATCCAACCCATGAAAGCGTTTACATCTTCAATGGTTTTGGTGCGAAAGGCGTATCATTAATTCCCTATTTTAGTGGGCAAATGGTAGACTTTCTGCTTCATTCCAAGCCATTGATTAGCGAAGTGGATATCACAAGGTATTTTAAGTATATTTAAAACCTATCAATTCTTTCTCGAATGCAAATATCGGTCTTTCGATACCTATTCTTGCTTACGTTGCTGTTTTCCTTTACCCAGGTATGGGCACAATTTGACCAAGAACGATTTGGAAAAAATCGGGTACAGCACAAGGAAATCAAATGGTACTTTTACTCCTCCAATAATTTTGAAGTTTATTACTACGATCGGGGAGGGCCCAATGCCAAAATGGCCATTGATTTTTTGGAATCAGAATTTGACAAAATCACCCAAAGTGTAGGATACGTCGCCTACACCAAACCCAGGATTTACATTTACAACTCCCCCGAAGAAAGACTTCAGAGCAATTTGGGTTTGAATGCCATCCAATATACCGAAGAGGGTCAGACCAAATTTACAAGATTGATAGCGGAAGTGGCCTACAAAGGCCGCTTAGATCAGTTTAAGGAGGATATCGTTTTTGCAACAGCCAAAGTCATCATCAGAGAAATGCTTTATGGGGCGTCGGTTGCGGATGCATTCCAGGCAAATCTGATCAATGATTTCCCCGATTGGTATGTAGATGGAGTCGCACTTTATCTCGCGAAAGGTTGGAGTCGGGAAATGGATGATTTTATCCGGCAGTTTTTAAAGGATAATTCCAACCCCAAAATTCATAATCTGACCGGTGTTGAAGCAGGTTTGGTAGGACAGTCCATTTGGAATTATATCTCAGAAAAGTACGGTAGAAGATATGTATCCAGTATCCTAAATCTTTCCAGGATCAACAGGAATGAGGAGAATAGTATTGCCAATACCATAGGACTCAATTTCAAGACCTTTTTCAAAGATTGGCAACAGTATTATTTGAAGGTAAATGAACCGGTTTACAATTCATTTAAGCAATTGAAGCCTGAAAATGCCATCGCCACTACCTCTTCCCGAGTAGACGGAGCGATTTCTGACGTCAAGTTCAGTCCTGATGGGTTGAAATTAGCCTATGTGATCAATAATGCGGGGAAATTCAAGGTCATTGTCAGAGACCTTTCTTCAGGATCTGAGCAGACCGTATTTCAAGGCGGAGCAAAATATGAGGAACTCCCGGCCAACCTGAGTGCGCCGGTCATTGCATGGAGAGACTCTGCCAATATTGCCATTGCTTCTTTCAAAAGAGGATTTACCACACTCCGACAACGGTCTATAGACGGCACCTCACAGGATAAAATTTTCCTAAGAAATATTACTCAAATCCTCAGCCTGGACTTCAATGAATCGGGCAGGAATATGGTGCTTTCAGCTATTTCAAATGGCAGAACTGATATCTACACCCTCAATGTAAGGGGACAGGGTAAAAGGCTGACCAATGATCTCTTTGATGATCTTACCCCGGTCTTTTTGAATGATTCTACGATCATTTATTCTTCCAATTTCACTGAGCTTCCGGACTCCGTACTCACGGCTACTCCAGATATCAAACTTATACCTTCACAGTATAATCTGTTTATGGTTCAGGTTTTGAAAGACACTACGGAGTTTTCCAAACTAACCAATGCAAACAGTGTGAACTTGATGCCGAGGAAGTTAAATAACAACTCGGTTCTCTATCTGAGTGACTTAAGTGGAATCACCAATATGATGAGATTCAGTATTGGGAATCAGGTTTCCAATCAAATTTCTGCTTACGACAAGAGTGTGGAGGTTTTTGACGTCACCGGACGAATGAATAAGATCGCATATGCAGTCCGTAACGGTAAGGAATCTTACCTTTTTGTCGAAGGATTCAGTGGAGCCGATCAATTTACACCCAGCACACCGAGGGTTCAATTGGCCCAGGCCAAAGATCTCAATGAAAGATTGGCCGCAAGGAGACTCCTAGAAGCGAGGACTCAGACTCCTGAAGCGCCTGCAGCAAAGCAACCGACCCAGCAAGAACTGAGGCAGGCGGTATCCGTGGATACTACCCAGGCCAAGACTTCTTCCATCAATTTAGACCGATTGCGTTTTGAGTCCAGAAAAGGAGTCAACACGGATAATTATGTGTTTGATACCGTGCCCGCTACCTCCATCATTCCGCAGCAGTCGGGCAATACCAGAACTGATCCTAATCGGACGAGTTTACTGGAGTCCTTCAGAAGACAATCGCTCCAAAAAAGAGTGTCAGGTCCAAGGGAAATGGAACCTCAGTTTTTCACCAATAATATTAATACCCGATTTGTCGTAGATCCTTTGAGGGGCTTCGGAATTAATCTGAATGGAAAAATGACTGATATTCTGGACAACCATGTGTTTATGGGAGGAATAATGACGTCATTGGATTTTAGCTCGGGTGGTGATGTCTGGTTTGAATATGAGTATCTAAAGTCCCGTTTGGACTTCCGGGGCAGGTATGACCGAAAAACCATACGGGTTTCTGAGGGAGACGTTACTTTCCAAAAGTATGTCTTGACTAAGGTGGAGGCAGGGGTCTCGTATCCTTTTAATATTCACTCGAGATTTTATGCCGCCCCGTTTTTGGCAAAATCCCAATACCTCAACCTTAATTCAGATTCTGTCATATTTGGCCAAGTACCAGAGCAAAACCGTTTTGATGTCAACTATCTGGGTGGAAAAGCAGAATTTGTGTATGACCGTACCGAACCAATGGGATTGTACTCGTTCACGGGTACGAAAGGAAAGGTTGGATTTATGCATTACCAAGGCTTGAACCATAGCAGTAGGTCATTCAGCAATTTTTACTTGGATATCCGCAATTATCAGAAAGTTCACAAAAACATTGTCTTGGCCTCCAAGCTGTATTTCGGGTCCTTTATGGGTGCAAATCCCCAAAACTACCTCGTAGGTGGAATGGACAATTGGCTGTTTAATGAATTTTATAACCCTCCGAGCAACAGGCCCGAGCCTTCACCTGTCAGAAATCCCTCTGGAGCCGAGAATTCAAATATTTTATTTGCGGACTTTGTGGATCTGAGAGGCTATGATTATGACGAAATCAGAGGCAGGAATGTATTTACTTTTACCACCGAGCTTCGATTACCCTTATTCTCTTATCTGACCAGAGGAAATATATCATCCAACTTTGTGCGAAATTTCCAGCTGGTAGGCTTCTATGATATCGGTTCGGCCTGGAACGATGCAGCTCCTTGGGAACGGGTCAATGATCAGAATACTGAAGTAGTCAATACCGTCGGTTCTCCGTTTGTGATTGTCTTGAACAATTTTAATAATCCTTGGCTTCAAAGTTATGGCGCAGGTCTAAGAACGGTCCTTCTGAATTACTATGTGAAATTCGATGTCGCTCGACCTATTCGAAATTATAAAGCCGAAGACCTGAGATTTTACTTTACTTTGGGGTACAATTTCTAATACCTAATTATTTATGATCAAATCTATGACCGGCTTTGGTGTAGCCGGCTTTGAGAATGAGCATATGGTGATCCAAGTGGAGGTTCGCTCGCTCAACTCAAAGTTTTTGGACCTTTCGGTCCGAAGCCCCCGACAATTCTCCGACAAGGAACCTGAAATCAGAAATCTGGTTCAGGGTATTCTAGATCGGGGGAAAGTCAGTGTCTCCATTGAATTTTTGGCCAAAGGAAGTCAACATCTTCCTGTCAGCATCAACGAGGATTTGTTTAAATCTTATTTTCAGGAATTCAAAAGACTTGGAGCTCTCGTCAATCAGCATCCCGCAGATTTGTTCAAATTGGCACTTCAGGCTCCAAATGTGATGATCAGTACGCCTGTAGATCGTGAAGAATCTACAGATTGGGATCAAGTCAAAGCTGTGTTGCAGGAAGCGATCATGAAGTGTGAGGAGTTTAGAAAAGACGAAGGAGAATCTTTGTATCAAAAACTGAAAGAAAGCATCCTTACCATCAGGGGAGGCTTGCAAAGAGTGCAAGAGGAAGACCCGGGTAGAAAAGAGAAGATCCAATCCCGAATCAGAGGCCATTTTTCACAATGGTTGGATGAAAACTCCTTTGATGCGAATCGTTTTGAGCAAGAGTTGATTTATTATTTTGAAAAGATCGATATCACAGAAGAAATCGTACGATTGGAAACACACTTGGATTATTTCCTAAAATCCATGGATAAGGAAGTAAATCAGGGTAAAAAGCTCGGGTTTATCAGTCAGGAGATCGGAAGAGAGATCAATACTATCGGTTCAAAGGCTAATGACGCAGAAATCCAAAAACATGTGATCTTGATGAAAGATGAGTTGGAAAAAATCAAGGAACAATCTTTAAATGTCCTCTAACTAGGGTGAGAGGTGTTTTGGAATAAGATTTTTTAACTAAAGTTTTTAACATTCTTTTAATACCTAGCTGAACATCCTATATTCCTAGTATTTATTTTTGGAATCAAACCGAAACAAGAAGTTTCGGTTTGAAAAAGGTCTCATAGTTTTTCATTGATTTTAAACTTGTGTTTTATGAAAAGTAGAATTACTCTAGTCTTCGCGTTGCTTTTTTGTGCTTTTGGTTTGGAGCTTCATGCACAGAGCCGATTGAAAATGGAGCTTTATGGTGGTCCTCAATTGATGTATCAGCGTTCTGCAGATCAGGTTCGAAATCCCCCCAATTATCATTTAGGGATTAATTGGCTGTATGGAGTTAAGGAAGATTTTCAAGTAGTACTCCAGGCCGAATCTACTCGGGCGAACTTCAATTACGATTGGTATCCAACCTTCCCCAGTACCAATCCGTCTTATAAGGCTTTTTACTATGATTCCTTCGGGAACTTCCGGCTTGGGTTGAGGAAATCTTGGGAAAAAGGATCCAAGGCCTTTTTTATTCAGCCTAACGTGGGGATAACTGTCAATAATTTCTTTGATTTTTCGGTTGCCGACTCGACTTCCTTTTTTATGGCTTCCAAAGAGTCCAGGATTGTGGGGAATCTGGGAGTGGAAGCAGGAGTCAAATTCTACACCGGGAGGAGAAATTACATTACTCTCGGTATAAGGCATCAATCCGGCCTGAATTCTTTGAATCCCGCAGAAGTTTCCTGGGGAATTCCGCAACAAAGCAGGATTTTGGTAGAGCGTTCAGGTACATATACAGGCTTGTTTGTCGGCTATGGGATTGATTTCAAAGGGAGGACAAGGGAGGAAAGGGCTGATGCTAAACTTGAAAAGCTAGATCAGAAGACAGTGCGGAGGGAGAGGGCTTGGGGAGATGGAATGTACCTTTCGATTGCCGGTGCACTCCGCTTCAGGCCAAAGTCTGAGCGAGTTCCTAACTTGGAGTTTTCGCATATTTCAGGAGCTTATCAATACGGAATCGGCTATACTATGGGTCATTTCAGTCTAGAAAGTGGATACGGGCGAATGGTGGCCTTCAATCACATTCGGATTCCAGAAGCGGTAGTTCAGACTCAGCGTGGCTATACCGTGGAGGCAATTCCGCTTCGCTTGCGATATCATAGAAATTTAGGTGACAAAAACAGACTTAGAGTAGGCGCTTCTTTTGCTGCAAATTACACCCTTGCTACCCGAGGATTGACCAATATCGGGCAAGGGGGAGGAAATGGGAATGGATTTACTGTCTATCAGATTAATAGTACTCCATTGGAGCAGACTTCCAAGGGAAAGGTATTTTTTAATGCAGGACTATTTGGGGAGATTCCTGTCTTTAATTCAGGCAAGGTTACCTTTAATTTTAGTAGAAATTTTGGAAGTCCAGCTGTAGGCAGAGAAAATATCAGTGGAATGATCTTTGGAAGTCCGGTTAATCAAGAGCTCACGGGGACTTTGGATGGCTGGATAATGGAGGTAGGGTACAAAATACCGATTGGACGATTTTTCAGGTAAATTTCCTATTGGAGGAAAAACAAACACCTCGATTTCATTCGAAATCGAGGTGTTTTAAATAGGAAACAATTAGCGCTGAATTACTGAAGTTTAAATCGGATCGGCATGGTCATTCGAGATCGCACAGGTCTGCCTCCATTTTTGCCGGGGTGCCACTTAGGAGAGTTTTCGATAACCGTAACTGCCGCCTGGTCTAGTCCTGGGCTTGCAGATCTAATTACCTCAATATCCTGAATGGATCCATCGATGTTGATGACAAACCGGAGGATTACCGTTCCTTCGATTCCCATCCGCTGCTCTTGCTTGGGGTATTTGAGGTGGGTTTTGAGATAGGTATACCAAGCTTCCATTCCTCCCACGAATGAGGCCATGACTTCTGTAAAATCGACAATTTCAGGGGCTGTTTCGATCACAGGAAGATCATCCAATATTACAGGAGGAATGGCTTGATCATTTGGGAGATCAATGTCAATAAGCGGGAAATTTTGCGGGTCAAGCTTCACCTCATTATCAATGACTTTGATCTGGGGAGGAACGACAGGAGGAGGTGGGGGTAGGGTAATGGTGATGGGTGGCACAAAATCATCTTCCCAAGCACTCATATCTCGATCCAAAGGGGTTTATCTTCATAGGCTTTCCATTCGAAAGCTGCCAAAACTGCGCTGATTGAGATCATCAATCCAAAATTGGTCAAGGTCCCTCTCCATCTTAGAAGATCCTTGTGAGGATGTTTTTTGTTTTCCATGGCTGTGAAGTTTCAGTGTATAGGAATTTAATCTTGTTTATCCTGACAACCTACTGGAGTAACAAATTTTAACTAAACAAAAAGGCGATTTCGATGAGACAAAAAAAAGACCCGAATGAATCGGGTCTTATGTTTTAGCTTAGTTTGAATCGAATCGGAAGTCTCATTCGAGTACGTACTGCACGTCCTCTTTGCTTTCCTGGCTCCCATTTCGGTGCGTTTTGTACGACTTTTACCGCTTCTTCATCGCAACCGCCTCCGATACCTCTCAAAACTTCTACGTCTTGAATGGAACCGTCAGTGTTGATTACGAATACCACGATAACAGTACCTTCTATGCCCATTCTTCTTGCTTGAGTAGGGTATTTCAAGTTTTTGGAAAGATATTCATTCCAACCTGACATACCACCAGGAGGATTAGGCTGTGTTTCTACAACGTCAAAGATTTCGTCTGCTTTTTCTTCCACTGGAGCTTCAGCAATCACTACTTCTTTGATTACGGTAGTTTCTTTTACATCCACATCGAAGTTTACTTCAATCTTCTCTTCAATCTTCACCTCATCAGGAATCTCCTCGATGATAGGCTGCTCCATTGGTGGAGGCGGCGGCGGTGGAGGTGGCTGTTCTGTGATAGGCACATCGAGCAGTTCTTCGAAATTGTCATTTACGGCACCCAGATCTTTCAGACCGCTGTCGTCATAAGACTTGTATTCGAAGGCAGCAAGTGTGAGACCTACAGCAACTGCTAGTCCAAGGTTGGTGAACATTCCCACCTTTTTGGTCAAGTCAGCACTTGGAGTCTTTTTTGCTTCCATGGCGAATTTGGTTTATACAGGTTAATCTTTTCTGATTTTAATAACAAGTGTAAGAATTATTGAAGATTAATCCAAAATGAATTTAATGGTCGGCCATTTTAAATATCCTAATAATCCTAAAATCCCCCCGATCATGTTGACGGTCATATCCATCCAATCAAAGGATCTGAAGGGGATATAATATTGGGCGGTCTCAAAAACAGCACCAATCAAAATTCCAAAGAGGAGGAAGTTGATCCAAACTCGTTTGTTCAGTCTTCCCTTATTTGATTTTTCTACTCCAATTCCACACCATAAATAAGCTTGGATAAAGAAGCAGACCAGATGAATCAGCTTGTCTTGGAGGTCAAACAGGTCGACTTCCGGAAAGCTTGTGCCAGGACTGAGCATGGCAAAAGCCAAAAGAATCAACCAAGCTATCGCAAGACCTACTCTCAAAGAAGGGCGGGCTTATTCTCCGATCAGGGCCTTGTAGGATTCTACATCCAAAAGGTCTGCCGGAAGATCACCTGTGATTTTTACTTTTACCATCCAACCACTTTCGTAAGGGGATTCATTGACCATTTCAGGGGAAGATTCCAATTCGCTGTTGAACTCAATAATTTCACCTGTGAGCGGCATGAAAAGGTCAGATACAGTTTTTACGGCTTCCACAGTACCGAAGACTTCACCTGCTTCGATGGTTTCTCCTACTGTTTCTACTTCGACGTAGACGATGTCTCCCAGTTCCTTTTGGGCAAAGTCAGTGATTCCGACTGTGGCAACATCTCCTTCAATTTTGACCCACTCGTGGTCTTTGGTGTACTTTAGATCTTGTGGAAAGTTCATATGCTAATTTTTTCAGTGTGCCAAAATTAAAAGGAATCCCATGAGATTGAAATCTATTGGGATAAATTAAATCGAAGCTGTCCCCCGAAGGCAGTGGTGGCACGTCGATAGGCAGTCGTCACCTTTGGATCATTGATGGTGCGCTCGAAATAAAAAGTCAGATTGAGGTTTTGATTGACTACATAGCTGATCGTTGGACGAAGCTGAATATTCAGGTTGCCATTGGTAACGGTAGCCTTTTCCTCGATTTTTCGCTGCACTTGTTGGGTGTCGACTATTTTGGTGTCAAGCCTCATTTGAAGGTCATTCTTTAAGATTTTTTGAGCGCCATCGATCCGGAAGGGTACCTTCATTCCTGCCTTGGTGTAGGAAAGTGTCAACCCGAAATCGTTGCTCCGTTGTTCGGTCACCTGTGAATTGGAAAAGTTAAGTCCCAAGTTGCGTTCCCGATTATAATTGACCGCAATATTCATTCGCTGTTTGGTCAAAACATCTACCCCAATAAACGGCGCGAAGCGCTCTGAGAGTACCACTTGATTTAAAACAAAGATCGGGATGAATTGCCCCTCCAAGTTTACCAAATCAGGTCTTCTCGATTGTTGAAGGGTGTTGAAGAGTTCGAGACCCTGCTGGTATTGCAGCGAATTGGAAAAGTTGCTGACATCATACGTAGAGGAGTAGGCATGGGTGATGTTAATACTGCTAAATATGTCACTTAGGCCTTTTAGTCTTGATAATCCGCGGTAGTCCAGCCTCCAGTTAGGAAGGGGAGTTTTTGGGAAGGGATTAAGGCTGGAGGTGTTGGGATCTTTACCCAAGTAGGCAGCAAGGAAAGAAGGAATGAGTACGTCTTGTCCATTGATTCCAAATTCTCCGTTTCCTCCGGCTTCACGATCCAGTCGCTGCTTGATGATGGCGCGGTTGTTTTCAAAATCGGTGAACAATTCTGAAGTATTCAATGCCCCCTCTCGTGCAAATGTGGTTCCGATCATCATCGTGGTGATGCTGTAGGACCCCATTCGATTGGGGCTAAGTGCCATGTAGTTGCCCGGCGAATCCATTGAGTTTCGGAAGATTTCGGAATAATCTCCTGTTTCCCTTTTCCTCGCTTCCAGAGTGACTCTGAAGTCCCGAATAGGCTCGGCCAATCCTGTAAACCTCAAGTTCATGGCTCTGTTTTGTTGGAAATTCTGAGTGAGTTCGGGACTCGGTGCCATATTTCCATTTTCGGCCAGGTTAAACCTTAGGTTTGGATTTTGACTGCCGAAGACAAAAGCCCACCCGGGATTACTCCATGCCCGGTCCATACCCAGGAGCCCCGTGTTAGGCATGTAGCCAGGCAAGAATGTGCCTTCGACTACGCCGTAGTTGAATGTGACTTCTTTCAGCATCATCAGGAATTTGAGCAATCCATTGCTGAAAGGTGTGCCTATGGTATCTGTCGCATTCGTTGAAGGTCTTCCCGGAATCGAAGGCCTTTTGGGTGCGTTTAGGGCCGCTAATTTTTTATTCTTATTGTAGAGTTTGACCAGATCCAGTTTTCCGGTGAGGTTTTGGTCACGGGTGTTTTGGATGACATTTCCCAACGAATCTTTTTGGCCAATAGCTCCGGTTTGCCAGGTGAAGTTGGTCAAATACCGGTAATCAGCTTGGATCCAATCTGTAAGTGGGATTTTGCTTAAAGGAAGTGAGTAATTGACCGTGACGGTGTGATTGTAATTGGTTGTTCGACCGAATCTCCAAAAGTTTGCTTTTACGGAGTCGATTTTGGCTTGGGTATCCAGATCTCCCTCAGGCTCATCTACCACTGAAAATGCCCGGGATTCAAAATCTACACGGAGGCTATTGGAAAGATCCCAGTTCACGACAAATGAGCGGTTCATAAAAAAGGACTTCTGGAAAAGCGGATCTACTCCTGAGGTGCCCAACTGATCGTTTCGGTACTGTGACCGGGTAAATCTCCGATCCACATCCATCCTTGCCAAAAACAGGGTTGGAGCCAAGTTCAAATTAAAATCCTTAATCAGCTTTAAGTAGGGACTGTTCATCCCCTCCTTTTTCTGAAGAGGAGAGATTCTCAGTTCTTTGGGTTGAAAGCTGTAAGTTATATTCCCCCGGTTGGTTTTGAAGTTATAATTCTCCAATTGGGCATTAGACTGTGTCACATTACCCACCGCATATGAAAAGGCAAGATTGGAGAGGTCATAGGGTCTGCTTGGAGATTCCGGATTCTTCTTGAGTTTTCGGACATTGTTGAAACTGATGTTTCTTCTATTAAGCTGGTCGAGGGCAATATCCCGGTAGGCGTCTTTTTCCGAATTGGTTTCAAATTTTCCCAAAGCCACCTCAAAGGGCACATCCGGATTGAGTGGGTCATATTCCGGACGGGTGGTGGCATTTTCTACCGAAAAATACATGGGGATGCTTACTCCAAGAGCCTCAGGCAGGAGCTTGTCCACTTCCACATTGGTAGAGATGTCATATTGGGTGGTGGCCTGTCGGGTTCGTTGGGAAAGCTTGGTTTCCAATCCTCCAAAGCCGATAGAGTTGTGTCTGATGGAAGCAGAAACCACTGCGATGTCCGCGATTTTGGTGTTCAAAAATGCATTCGCAGCCCAACCGTTATTTTTGGTAAATCCGGTGACCCTGAGTTCGTTGGCCCAAATACATATATTTTTGGAAGAGCCGATGCTTCCTCCCGGATTTCTCACACCGATCATCATCCCCTGCACCATACTGAGTTCAGGACGACCCACCACGGTTACTTTATATTGCCTGATGTTTTTGGAGAATGGCAAGGTAAGCGGGGATTGGGTATTGTCCCGGTCTACTTTTACGCCTACAATTTCCTGAATGGCAATATCAATTTCATTTTCTTCCGGCCACACAATCCGAGGATCATTGCTTCCCAAAGAGGAAATTTTCAGGGGAACTTCTATTTCATAATAATTGTCGGTGTAGTCAGTGCCCAATCTCAAAAATGCGGTGACTTCTCCATCTTGTGCGTCTTCACTATTGGCATGGAAAAACATTTTGATTCGCTCATACTGAACCAAATCAATGGTGAGGTTTTTGAATACAGCCCGAGCATCCCGAGGGGCTAAGTCTTCCACACAGATTCGTAGGGATTGCTCATTCAGCCTTCGCTCCACCGTAGATGTATTGTCCCTGTCCCTTCTGATCCCCGGAGGAAGTACATACGGACTTGATTTGTCACTTCCCTGTGCATTTTGCTCGATGTTGACCACATCAACGGTCACATTGGAATTGTCAGGTTCGGGGATCTCAAAGAACCCGCGTTCAAATAGGGATTCTTGAAAAACACGCCATTGGCTTCCGACCATTCGAAATTCAGCCATTCTCAACACGACCGGCTGCTGGAAATCCGTCAAGTAGGTACGAATCCAACGGATGGATTTGAATCCGGTGATATCTCCCTGCACCCGGTCAGGCTGTCTGACGGGAATCCGGAAGAGGTACCAGTTGACTTGCTCGCCTCCTTCGGTATGAGTGACTTGGTCTACGATGTAATTTTCTCCGACATTCAATTGGCCCGGTCTGAGATCGATTTCATACTCGTAATAATTTTCAAGCTCGTTGATGGTATTATCCGCATTGAGGTCTTCATTGTCGGGATTGTTTGTACCCGAGGGAGTGTAGGGCAGGCTTGGATCTGCAGAGACCGGAGTGTTTCCTTCGGTACCATTGAATTTTTTGTACCGTTCGAGGATTTTGACATCATTCTGATCGAATCTGGAATCCAGGTAATATTGGAACGCATCAGCAGATACGTCTTGCTCTATGGCATTTCGGACTGCCGGAGATACATTCAGGCGGTCCAGAAATCTACTTCTAAAGTAGTTGACTTCATCCTCATTTTTCAAACCGTCCAACCCCACATCCTGGTTGACCCGTGAAGCTGGAGAATTGTCAAAGGCAGGAATTAAAAATTGTTGTCTGGTGATTCTTCCCCATTCGTTTTGATTGGTGCTGGCAGGATCTCCGTCTGCTGGAAGTCCATTTTCGAAGGAGTGGCTTCCATCCCGCATGACATCTTCCGAGATGTCACCGAGATTGAGAAACAGTTTTCCGCCTGTGGTATTGTTTTGATTGAATATCCCATCCAAGACCCGTCCGTTTTCTCCGGGAAGGAAAGGATCCATCATCCAGAATTCGATGTATTCGATATTGGTCCGGTCAAAGTCCACTTCAGTGGTTATTGCACGGGTCACTCCACCATAGTTGAGTCTTGGGTTGGGCAATAGCCCATCCTGATTCAGATTTGGATTGTAGTTGTACATCCCTCTTTCTTGAGGGAAGAAAGCCATCTCGAATAGGGGTTGAGGGACTACAATGACGTCCCGATCCTGATTTTTGAAGATTTCCTGTGGTATTACCCTTCGGACATAGTGGTTCCTTCGGTCCTGCGAATTGATATTGGTGGGTACTCCCGGACCACCTTCCCGGTAAAAAATATTATCAATGTTATACCAAGCGAGTCTGGCTCGACGATAGGCATTTCCCAGATTGTCCTCAGTTTGATTACTCAGGTCAAATCGGTTATCCGGAGTTTTTGGAGTGGAGGCCAGTTTCCAGGTTTGATTGGCTTGAGCTCCTAAATAGAAAGGAGTAACTGCCGCCTCAAAGTCATCTATATAGGAAGCGGCATCCCCATCGACCGTGTTGGAAGTTCCGGGAATGAGATGGGCGAATTCCGCATTGAACTGCACCAGAGATTTTTCCTTGGTATTGGTAAAAGGAAGTGCGTCGGCCAGCTTGGTCAAGAAGCGCGATTCGTCATTGAAATTCACATCAAGGCCCCAAAGACTGTTTCGGAGCGTTTCGTTTCCGGTGGCGATTCTTGTCACATTGGGTCGTTCGTTGAGGTACAGGAAAGTACCTCCGATATTTAATTTTTTATTGGCCAGGTAATCCAAGCGAGTTCCGATCAGACTCCTAGTCTGAAAAGAGACCAGGTCAGCTTTTTCAAAACTCACATTGATCTGCTTACCGGATTGGAGGATGGCATCATTGATGATCACCAACCGGCCTACGTTGTAGTCTACCGTGTAATCTACTCCTTCTGTGAGCGGGATATTGCCCGCTTGGACAATGACAGAACCCGGAGCAATATTCAGTCCCGGAAGCTGAATTTCACTAGCTGAGCCAGCTGTCAGTCGGCCTTTGATGAAGAATTTGTTTAGTCGGGTGACTAGCTCAGCGTCTGCCTGTGTCGTTCGGTACAGGGTGTCATAGACATATTTGTCTTTGAGTACCAATTCGTCCGGATTGAATCTTCTGGCCAGGTTGGAACCAAAGGGCTCCAACACAGGAAATATCAACAGTCCTCGGTCCGAAAGCATCGTGATGCCTTCTACAAAATCAAAGTTGCCATCTGGAGCGGGATCGTTTTGAGGGTTGAGGTTGTCCAGTCCCGTGAGTCGGATGAGTGGTACATCCTTGACGTTTGCCCCTTCCAAAAGCGAAGGATTGTCCAGTCCGGTTCGGTCATCCCTGTAGATGATCTGAAGCTGGAAGCCGTCCCTTAAGATTTGACTGGCATTGAGACTGTAGACGTTTTTCATCATCAAGTCCCAAGTGGGCACTCTGGTATTGATTCTGGCAGGGCGGAGTAGCTTCAGGAAGATCAATTCATCTTCTCTCCGCACTTGGTAATCTTCTGTGAGTTCACCGACTTTGTAGACTTGTCCGTTGTAGGTATACTCATAGGATACCGCCAAAACCTCGTCATTTTGAAGTCTTCTAAACAGGGAAACATAGCCCAATTGGGGATTGAAAAAATATTCTCTTGGGTCAAGTTTCCTAGCTCCGTTGATTTGCTCAAAATCCACCCCTTTTCGAAGTCCAAGGCTGGATTCCATCGTTCTTGAACCGGTGTCAAAGGGGCGAAAAGATGGGTTGGAACTAATATTGGAATAGAGCTGATTGGCCTGATTAGAGGATGGACTCCCTGGGGTTCCGTTTCCGATGGCCGGGTTACTTGGATTTAAAAGAACGCGTCCTTCACCCAAGTCCATGAATGCTGCGAAATTTCGAAGAGTTTCGGTATTGGTAGCCCGGTTCATGATGTAGACCTCAACCCGGGTCACATTGACACCTGACAGCACCTGCGGCAGGCCCCGGAGCCAGCGTTCGTAGTTTTCCCGGAAGAAATGTCCGAGAAAGAAGTGCCTGTTTTCATCATATCTCGAAGCCTGAATATCAAACGACCTACCCTGACCATTGGCATCGATCACCAGATTGTCTCTTCGACCCCGTTGGGTGGAGGCTACTGCAGTTACATTGAGTTTTCCGAAACGCATCTGGGTTTTTACCCCAAAGAGATTTTGCGCACCTTGAATCAGCCGGTTTTGGACGGGCATGCTGACATTGCCGAGCTCTACGGATTGAAGAATATCTTCATCAAATCCGTCGTATTCCAGCTTCAGTTGATTCTGAAAGTCAAAGGAGTTGTTGGAGTCGAAATTGGCGCCCAATTTCATTTTCTGACCCAGATTACCATTGACAGCCATTTGGATTTGCTGTTGGAAATTGAATCCGCCGTTTTGTTGCTGACGTATCGGCAAGGTAGGATTATCCACTCTCCTGAAGATGGCCCCAAAATCCAGGTTGACATACCCCGTCGGTACAATATTGACGTCGCTTCCGCCAAAGATCCGGTCAAAAGTAGGACTTACAGTAAGCGGAGGAATGAGATTCCGGCCTTCCACGGCACTTTCTCCGTCCATTCCTCTGGCGCGGGTTCTCCAGTAATCCTGTCTTACCCGGTATTCCTGATACTGGGAAAATCGCTCAAAGTCATATTCTTGTTCATTACCCAATCTGGTCGTATCGATCTGATCTACAATGTTATACCTGAGCGTAGAGTCAATCAGAACCTGTACATTTTGATCTATCGGCGGACTGGGGATGAAGGGCGACCGAGGCGTCAAAAAAGGATTGCGATAAGGGTAAAGAGGATTTGTCCTCATATTTTGCCAAAGCAAAAATGAGGGAGAGAGTCTCCTTAAATTAAGAGAATCTGTTCGTGACCTATTTCCTGTTTCTTGTTGACCTTTGGCAGGTGATGATGCCACTAGCAAAACCAACAGAAATAAAGAAAATGTAAGATGACTCCGAGATTTCCTCCAGCAAAAAGTAACTAACTCCTGAAAGTTCAATCCAGCTTCAGATTATGGTGTCTTTAAAGATGCTTTAATTAAATCTTCTAAGGAAATTTCTCCTGTTGTTTTTTTAAGAACTTGAGCTATATTTTTTTCTGCAACAGCTCGGGGAAAACCCAAAGTAATTAAAGCCTGTAACGCCTCTTCCCGGATTTTATTACTTGATTTCAAAAATCCCAGCGGAGCAGTCAGTTCGGAGGTTGACTTTCCGATTTTGTCCTTGAGTTCCAATATTATCCGTTGAGCGGTTTTCGCTCCTATTCCTTTGACAGCCTGGATCGTACCTACATCTCCTGATAGGATGGCTTGTTCGATTTCATCCGTTGAAAGAGAAGATAAGATCATCAAACCCGTATTAGGGCCCACGCCATTGATGGAGATTAAGAGAAGAAATAATCTTTTTTCACTTTCCTCTTTAAAACCATAAAGTGTATGAGCATCTTCCTTGATATGAAGAAAAGTGAGTAGCCTGATTTGCTCTTCATCTTTGATTTTGCTGTAGGTTTGAAGAGAAATTTTCACCTGATATCCGATCCCGCCTACGTCAATGATCACGTAGGTGGGATCTTTGAATACCAATCGACCACTCAGATAGGCTATCATAAGTTCATTTCGCTGGATTGTGCATCCACTACAGCTATGGCTACCATATTCACAATCTCTCTGATGGAGCTTCCCAGTTGAAGAATATGGACTGGTTTGTTCATGCCCAACAGGATTGGGCCGATGGCCTCGGCATTACCGAGTTCTGCCAACAGTTTGTAAGCAATGTTGGAGGAGGCCAAATCTGGGAAAATCAAGGTATTGACTGCTTTGTCTTTGTGTGCCAAGGCAGAGAATGGGTAGATTTCCCGTTGGATTTCCTGATTGAGGGCAACATTTGCCTGCATTTCACCTTCGATGACCAAGTCGGGATATTTTGCTTTGGCCAGGGCTGTTGCTTTGGCCATTTTGGCAGGAATATCACCTTGAGCGGATCCAAAATTGGAGTAGGACAAAAGCGCAATTCGAGGCTCCATGTTGAAAAACTTCACCGCGTTGGCGGTAAGGCCAATGATATCCACCAATTCCTCGGCAGTCGGATTGAGATTGACGGTGGCATCGGCAAAGAAATAAGGGCCTCTCGGGGTGTTCATGATATACATCCCCGCTACTCGATTGACCCCTTTGTTTACCCCGATAGTCTGGAGTGAAGGCAAAATCGTTTTTGGATAATCTCTTGTGAGACCTGAAATAAAGGCGTCTGCATCTCCGGTTTCGACCATCAATGCTCCGAAATAATTCCGTTCTCTGACCAAGCGATTAGCATCATAAATGGTCATTCCTTTTCGCTGACGCTTTTTATATAGGAATTTTCCGAATTTTTCAATTCGACCATGTTCCTCAACCGGGTCGATAATGGTCACATGGGCAAGATCTAAGGAGTTTTCTGCAATCAGCCCCAAGATTTTTTCCCGATTTCCCAAAAGGATGGGGATTGCAATTTTTTCGTCTCTGAGAATTTGAGCCGCTTTGAGGATTTTTAGATTGTCGGCTTCTCCAAATACTACACGTTTTGGATCTTTTTTGGCCCGGCCAATGACGATGGACATGAGCCTTTGGTCGATTCCTATTCGTTTCTGGAGTTCAAGTTCATAGGATTCCCAATCTTTGATTTCCTTTTTGGCTACACCCGAATCGATAGCCGCCTTGGCTACAGCTGGGGCAATCGTCGTGATTAGCCTTGGATCTACAGGCTTTGGGATCAGGTACAATCTGCCAAATGCAAGATTGTTTTCACCATAAGCCTTGTTGACAATTTCAGGAACAGGCTCTTTGGCCAGTTTGGCAATAGCCTTTGCAGCCGCCAGTTTCATCGCCTCATTGATGACTGTCGCTCTTACGTCCAGTGCTCCTCTGAATATGTAAGGGAATCCAAGTACATTGTTGACTTGATTGGGATGATCAGATCGTCCGGTCGCCATGATTACGTCTTTTCGCGCAGCAATAGCTGCATCATAGCTGATTTCCGGATCGGGATTGGCCAATGCAAAGACGATTGGATCAGGAGCCATGCTCTTGATCATTTCTTCGGAAATGATATTACCTGCGGAAAGTCCCAAAAACACGTCAGCTCCCGGCAAAGCTTCAGCAATGGAATAAATGTCCAAATCGGTCGCAAACTCCCTATGAATATCAAGGAGACCCTCACGGTCGGCACGAATCACCCCATCTTTGTCACAGACAATGATGTTTTCTTTTAGGACACCCAGGCTGACATAAAATCTCAAACAAGAGATCGCTGCTGCTCCGGCTCCACTGACCACCAGTTTGATATTTTCAATTTTCTTCTCGACCAGTTCTAAAGCGTTGAGCAAGGCCGCTCCAGAAATAATCGCCGTGCCGTGCTGATCATCGTGCATGACCGGGATTTTCATTTGCTGCTTTAGCGTCTGCTCGATTTCAAAGCATTCAGGAGCCTTGATGTCCTCTAGATTGATTCCACCAAAGGTGGGTTCCAGAGATTTGATAATTTGAATCAGTTTTTTGGGATCTTTTTCATCGATTTCAAGATCAAAGACATCAATTCCCGCGAACTTCTTAAAAAGTACCCCCTTACCTTCCATCACCGGCTTGGAAGCCTCTGGTCCGATATCTCCAAGTCCGAGTACTGCAGTTCCGTTTGAAATTACGGCAACGAGGTTTCCCTTTGCGGTGTATTTATAAATGTTTTCGCTATCAGCGGCTATTTCTTTACAAGGCTCAGCTACACCGGGTGAATACGCCAAAGCCAAATCAATCTGACTGGAAACGGGTTTGGAAGGGATTACTTCAATTTTGCCGGGTGATCCTTGGCTATGGTAGTTAAGGGCGTCCTCTCTTCTTATTTTAATCGCCATAAATGGATTGTTATACTGGGTCTATGCACCTTGGTTTTCCGACCAACTCACATTGGTATTCAAAAGTATGGTTTGGACTTCCCGAAGCGCATCACGATGGACTTCATTGGGGAAATAAACAAAGCCTTCCATGTAGTAGAGCTTCCCTTTTTTCTCGTCGATCATCAAATACCCGAGGTAAGTTCCACCCATGCTGATGTTATTGGTTTTCCAGGTGCCTCTTATTTCAATGGTAAAATTATCATTAATCACCATGTTTCTGAAGGAGGGCGGGATTTGTTTTTCGCTTGTCATGAAAGATTGAGGGACATCAGGATCTCCAAAAATGTGTTTTCCTGCTACGGAATCTCTCATTTTCAGGATGTTTTCAGGAAAAGTCTGCTCTTCAGATAAGTAATCAGTCTCATAAAAAAACAAACTGATATCCGGCCTTCTTTCGGTCGGAGAGGGTTGTCTCAACCACAAAAAGCTCTTTTCTGACTTGGCGATTTGGTAGGAAACCGGAGGCATGATCTCAATTCCCAGGTTTTGTTTGGCTTCATTTTGGGCAGCGGCATTTTTACGGGCAAGTAAGCCTTTTTCCAACCGGCCTCTTTCCCTAACCTCAAAGAGGTTCTGAAGGCGATCTTTGTTTTTTCTCAAATTAGAGATCAATTCTTCTTCCGTGTTTCCAAAAAGGTAAAGCACTTCTTGGCCCTGGGCGTATTCATCCTCCATTCGAAGCGAGTATATGGTAGGATCCGCAGCAGCTTTTTCTTTGGACTCTTTGGTGAATTGGGCATTGATCACCTGACTTCCTCCGCTTCTGTCATCAAAGGTGGTGACGTAGATCAGGTTGGTATACATCTTTAGCATTCGGGTCATGGCTCTTGGGTCCACCCGGTGAACCTTGAACATGGGCTCTGACCGGAACATGCCGGGGAGATCTGCTTCAAATATGCCCCTTAATTCCTCCCCGACGGGTCCTGCCCATTTGGTAGAGTCTATGGCCAGGACAATTTCTCCGATAGAGCCTCGTGCTTTGGGCTTGGATCCACTGAGTTTTTCTTTGGTTTCCTCGCTACAAGCAAAGGTGAATAGTGTCAAAAGTACAAGAATGAAGGAGGTGTAGGTTGCTTTCATGGGAATCCGATTTTTGAGAAGGATTTTGTGGAATTGAAGTGAGGCTGCGAGTTCTTCTTAAAAAGATTCGATGGAAACAAAGAACTCAAGCCAATTTGGCTCAGCCGATGATCAAGCGTTGCCCGGGTTTTATGTTATTGGTATTCAGATTATTCAGGCGCTTGATTTGCTCAACAGAAAGGGAATGCTTTTGGGAAATAATCCAAAGTGAATCCCCGGGTTTTACAGTGTAGGTTTTTGGGCCTGAAGAATTGGTGTTTTCGGCCAAACTTCGATTGGGTGAAGCGGTAGATGGCTGTGATTTTCCAGAATAGATGTAGAGCGTTTGGCCTACTTTGATCAGATTGGAATTCAAATTATTCCATTCCTTTACCTGGGTCACTGAGACGCCATGGCGGGAAGCAATGGAGCCCAAGACATCCCCGGATTTGACCTGATAAGTGATTCTGTTTCCACTTATCGCTTTTTCTACCGGTGTGACTTCAATCAATTGGGAAGAGGCCAAAAGTACATTGTTCGGCTTATTGCCAAGGGAATCACTGATCCAAGCCAAATTTTCCTTCAAGAATATGGATTTTGTTTTGGGAACGCGAATAGCCATGGACCGGTTGGACTCAGGTACGCTTCTGTGTTTGATAGATGGATTGAGCTCTTCGAGATCTTTCAGGCACAAATCAGTCAATTCTGCCAACTTTTCAAGGCTAAAGGCCCGATCAAATCGAACCTTGTCATAATCAATCGGATAGGTAGGCTCTTCCAGAATCAGATTGTGCTCTTCGAGATGATTCAGGATATAGAGCATGGCCTGAAACTGTGGGACATAGCTTCGGGTTTCTTTTGGCAGATAGTCATAAATGCCCCAAAAAGTAGTTTTCCCTCCAGATCTTCTGATGGCTTTTCTGACATTGCCCGGCCCACAATTGTATGCAGCCAAGGCCACTTCCCAATTGCCAAACATCCGATAGAGGGATTTCAGGTACTTAGCGGCTGCATCCGTGGACAGTTCTGGGTCCATTCGGTCGTCGATTTCAGAGTTGACGTGCATGCCATACATCCGCCCTGTAGCCGGCATAAACTGCCAAAGACCCATTGCTCCAACCCGAGATTTGATCTGAGGATCCAATCCCGATTCAATGATGGAGAGGTATTCAATATCGGTGGGCATTTCATGTTTGAGTAAGGTCTCTTCAAACATCGGGAAGAATTTATCCTTCCTAGCCAGCACCATTTTGGTGTAATCGCGATTTCTGACGGTGAAGTATTGGATAAAGGAGAAAATCCGGTCGTTCAATTCAAATGGCATCCCGGTTTGCATGGCTTTGATTCGTTTGGCCACTTGGTCATAGGTGAAATCCGGAATGTACTCGTAATGGTAATTGGGTAAAAGTTCTTCAAAAATAGTGTTGGCGGCCTCAAGAGGCTCTTCCTGTGAAAAAGCTTGGTGCAGAGGTAACAGGCAGGATATCAGGGCTGGTACGACTATTCTGGACAAAGACTTTTTCATTTTTTCGGGTTTTAAGAGGTCAACTCGGTCAGGTAATTACTGAATGCATAAAGCTCAGCTTCTTTGAAGGAATTGGCAATTATTTGCAGTCCGATAGGCATTCCAGATTTGTCTTTGCCGTTGGGAAGGGAAATTGCCGGTACTCCGGATACCGAAGCCTGTACCGTGAATAAATCTTCCAAGTACATGGCTACAGGATCGCCGCTATGCTCTCCAAACTTAAACGCTGTAGATGGCGTAGTCGGCATAATAATATAGTCAAATTCATTTAAAAGATTCTCGGTATACTCTTTTATTAATCTTCTGACCTTCTGAGCTTTGGTAAAATAGGCGTCGTAATAGCTGGCAGACAGGACAAAGGTCCCGAGCATAATTCTCCTTTTGACTTCTTCTCCAAATCCCTCGCTTCGGGTGAGTTTATACATGGATTCCAAATTATGGGCATTTGAAGATCTGTATCCATATTTTACCCCGTCAAAGCGAGACAAGTTTGAACTGGCTTCAGCAGTAGTTAAAATGTAATAGGTAGGAAGCGCATATTTCAAAAGGGGGAACTCCACCGCTTTAACTTCATGCCCTTCGGATGTTAATTTTTCCAAAACCTGTATCGTATTTTCTCTGATTTCGGATTGTAAGGCTGGAGAGTCCAAGGTTTCTTTGATAAAAGCTACTTTGGCTTTTTTCTCGAAGTGTAATAATTCACTGTAATGAAAAACCGGTTTGCGGGAAGAAGTACTGTCAAATTCATCATGACCGGCCATTATCTCCATCACCAGCGCGTTGTCTTTCACGGTGTTTGAAAAAATACCGATGGTATCAAAAGAAGAAGCATAAGCGATCAATCCCCAACGGGAAACCCGAGAATAGGTCGGCTTCATACCAATTACTCCTGTAAAGGCAGCCGGTTGTCTGACCGAACCTCCGGTATCCGTGCCTAGAGATACGGTGCATAAATTGGCTTGAACTGCCACAGCCGATCCACCTGAAGAACCTCCTGGTACCTTGGATTCGTCCAGCGCATTGAGCACTTTTCCATGGGCAGAGTTTTCGTTGGAACTTCCCATGCCAAATTCATCACAGTTCAAGCGTCCGATGATGATGGCATCCTCATCGATCAACCGTTGTACGGCGGTAGTAGTGAATTGGGAAATGTATCCTTTCAGGATGTTGGAGGAGGCATGGGAGGCATGTCCGGCATAGTTGAGGACATCTTTGATTCCGATGACCATTCCGGCGAGTTTGCCGGCTTTGCCTTTGGCAAGTTTTTCATCGATTCGCTCAGCCTGTTGGAGAGCAGACTGGGCATAAACTTCGACGAAGGCGTTGAGATGCGCCTTCGTCCGGATGTTTTCAAGGTAATGGTTGACGATTGCTCGGCAATCCGTTTCTTTCTTTTCGAGCGTTTTTTTGATTTCGTCGAATGAACTAAATTTTTCCAATGTCAATTGGCTTTCGGGATTACTTCTTTTTGTCTTTCAGCCCATCTTCAAGATCGTTCTGAATTTCTTTGGTAGCATCTTTGAATTCTCTGATGCCACGACCCAGACCGCGGGCCAATTCAGGGATCCTTTTAGCACCAAACAGGAGGAGGATGACGAGGATGATCAAGATCAAAGAACCTCCGCCCATGTTTTGAATGAAACCTAATGTAGTCATGATGGTGTGTGTTTAAGGATATACAGGATTACAAAGATACAACTGTCGACCGCTTGACAAAGGTTCATGGCCTTGGCAGTTAATCTTTTTTATGAACGTACGAATTTTTTGCCTATTTGGACGTAATCCATGTGGAAGGGTCCATGATCTGTAGTCCTTTCCAAGTTTGGAAGTGTACCTCTGATACACCCTCTGCATTGGTCGCTACTTGTCCGATTACTTCTTTGGCTTTTACATTTTGACCTGCCTTTACCGAAATGGACTTGAGGCGGCTATACATGGTGAAATATTCCCCGTGCTTGATGATCAGCGTGTTTCCGTATCCTGGAATAGTGGTGATCTTGGTAACCACGCCGTCAAATACAGCCCTGACGTTGGAGTTGGGCTGGGTTCGGATATCTATTCCGTCACTTTCCAGCGTGATCCCTTTCAGGGTTGGGTGAGGGTAGGTTCCATATCCCAAGGCGATAAATCCGGTTTCCACCGGCCAAGGAAGTTTCCCTTTATTACCTGCAAACGAGCTGGAGAGGGCAGCCGCTTCCGGTGTCATGGGCATGGAAGTTCCAGCCTTTTTGGTACTGGTTGAGTTTTCTATTTTCGCGGCTGCCTCTGCCAGGCGAATTTCCTCTTCAATGGCAGCTTTGATCATTCGATTGAGCTGCTCCTGTTGTTTTTTGGTGGCAGCAATCTGTCTTTGAATGTCACGCTCTTTTTTGGAAAGGGTATTAACCAAGCCCTGCTGCTCTTTTCGCATCTGCTCCAGTTTTTCCTTTTCCGCTTTTTCTTCAGCCAATACCTTCACTTTATCCTGTTTTCGTTCATCCAACAATACCCGTTGGTTGGCGAGGTCGGCGCTGAGTTTTTCGATTTGAGCTGCTTGTTGTTTTCGGCTGTCACTATACTGCTTGAGATACTTTAGTCTCATGTACAGCTGATTGAAATTGGAGGAACTAAATACAAAACCGATGATGGATAATCCCCGGTTTAGCTTGGAGGAGTTGTAGATCATTCGGGAATATTCCGCTTTGAGATCTTTCAGCTGAAGTTCGAGGGCAGAGATCTTATTTTCCGTTTCCGTTATTTCGCTATTGATCAATTTCACCTCTCGGTCAATGGTATTGACAAGTCGATTTTGGCTTTGAAATTGTCGGGTCAGCGCGTTTAGCTCCCCGATGGAGGTTCTCTTGGTGGCTGTCGTTTGCTTCAGGATCGCATCAAATTCCTTCAATCGACTTTGGACCTCTATTTTTTCCCGTTCTAATTCTTCCCTTGTTTTCTTTACTTGTGAATAGGAAGAAGCAGAAATTATCAGGCAAGTAAAAAATAAGAAGAGGCTGGATATTCTTCTCATGGGTTAAAATCGGAATGGAAAACTTAAGTTGCCGGAATTGGGATCAATGGATGTCCAATTGACGTGGATTCGGGTATTCTGACTTCCCTCTGGGAGTTGAAATGCAATTTTGAACAAAACTTCTACAGGAAAGGGCTGGGAATTGATATCCTGAAACTTTGGGAAACTTGCCAATACCGTCCCACGATCATCCAGAGAATTGCTGGAAAACTCGGAAACTTTGCCGTGGCTGGTTTCTACCTTGGTGAAATAACGAACATTGTCCCGCACCTGTGTCAATTCA
Organism: Algoriphagus aquaeductus; assembly: GCF_003253485.1. Classification (GTDB taxonomy): domain Bacteria; phylum Bacteroidota; class Bacteroidia; order Cytophagales; family Cyclobacteriaceae; genus Algoriphagus; species Algoriphagus aquaeductus. The sequence goes on from NZ_QKTX01000003.1 coordinate 323,373, forward strand.
AATTTTCTTCCAATCCTCACCAGTCGATCTTCATAAGTGACCGAATAGGGAATATTGGCCCAGATGACATTTTGGAATAATTCCAGCGACAATTTCAACCCATAAAGCCGTTCAAACTCCAAATAGGTCATATTGACATCGTCCTTCCCCATTCGGTCTCTGATTTGGATTTTATCTTGGGTGAAAAGCCCACGAATGGCTTCCATCCCCATTCCCGGAGACATGGTAAACCACAGCACACTGTCTTTTTTTGCACGTAGGCTGAGGGTGCCACGGGTGGTTTTTCCCGATTCCTCCTCAATGACGATTTTTGCTTTGGCGCTGAGGTAATCATACTTTGCTTCAAGCGGGGCGAACTCGTCCATTTTTCCGTCTCCTTCAAAGAGCACTACTTTTCGGCTACAACCTACCATTGCGAGTAGGCAGACCACAATCCATCCTGAAAAAAATTTATTCATGGTATTTTCCTTCTTTAATTTTTCGCTCCAATTGATCCGAAGCCTCTGAAGATCCCTCTGCTTTTTTCCACCAAGCTATAGCCTCCTGGATTTTGCCCAGATGGTATAAAATGTCTCCGTAATGCTCCAGCATGACTCCGCTGGGTTCTTTTTCATTTTGTATCGCCTGATCCATATAGGTGTAGGCTTCCTGGTAATTCCCCATCTGGAACAGAACCCAAGCATAAGTATCCAAAAAGGTGGCGTTTTTAGGATTTTTTTTGACGACCTTCTCGGCCATGGTTTTGGCTTTTTCCAGTTCTCTCTTTTCCAACGACAGAAAGTAGGCGTAATTATTCAATACCTGATCATCGTTGGGGTTGAGCTTCAGCGCTTTTTCGAAATTGACAAAAGCAGAATCTTTCTGGCCAAGATTGTAGAGGCTATTTCCCAAAGAGCCAAAGCTAACCTGAGCTAATTGAGGGTTTTTTCCTGCATTGAGCTCCAAGGCTCTTTCCAGCGAAACTACGGCCAAAGAGTCTTTTTTTCTGGCCGATTTGACCACTCCGTCATAAAACCAAAACTCAGGAGCGTTTGGAAATTCATCCACCCCCATGGTAGTAAAGGTTTCCAATTCCTCAAAATTGGCATTTTCACCAAACGAACTGAGAATTACCTCCTCGAGCACAGGTGCGTTTTTAGGCTGGATAGCCAAGGACTTTTTGAAATAATCCAAGGCTTGAGCCAGGTTGTTTTCTGCTTTTCTTCGCTCTCCTAATGCGGCCAAAACATAGGCATCATTGGGATTGACTTCGGTCAGAATGGATTCCAATCGGTCCAGAAGAGCTTCCCGATCTGAGGTTTTTATCTCTCTTAAAATAGATTGGTAAGTCTTTGACTTTACCTCAGGATCCAAATCAGGACTTTGGAAAGCGCGGAAAAGGTAATGGTGGGATTCTTCTACCCGGTTTTTTTCTTTGAGCAGGGTGTAGGCCGCCATTTGGAGTTCGGCTTGGTCAGGATAGCGTTGAATCTCCTCCATGACCAAGTTCAGGGCATCTTCCAATTTGGCATTGTTATAAAGAACCTCTACCAAATTGAGGACATAATTGGGGTTTCCGGGAAAAGCATCAATCAGCTTGTGACCTTCTTCGATCGCTTTGGGCAGGTTGTCTTTTCTGAGGTATATGCGCTGTTTCTGAACCGTGAAAGGTTCACGGATTCCATAGTAATCTTCGGCTCTGTCAAGCACTACCAAAGCTTTGTCAAATTCATTGGCATTGAGGTAGATGGATGCCAGGTCCAAATTATACTGTTGGTTTTTGTCAGACTCTGAAGTGAGTCTGTCCAATATTTCCGCTGCTTTGAGGGGTTGCTTGAGGTTGGAATAAATTTCCGCCACCATCAAAGCATAATATTTATTGTCCGGGTCTTTGTCTACTGCCTTCTCGGCAAAGGGGAGTGCCTTTTCTGCCTGATTTGATCGGATCAAAACCTCGGCAATCTTGTAGGAAATCGCCGGTTCTTCGGGAGATAATTCGAGGGATTTCTGAAGGTAAAAATAGGATTTGTCTAAATCTCCCAAGACAAGCGCTTTTTCTCCTTCAATAAAATACCGCGTGGCTTTTACCTGATTTTCTTGGGCTTTGCTTGGTTTTTTTGAAAGCTTCGCCTGGGATAAACCATCGAATGGATTACCTATGAGGAGAGTAGAAAGAAGTAGAAAGGGAATTAATCTCACTGAATTGGGGAATTGCAACACCGAGTCACAAACATAATGCCTTTTGTTTAAAAAGGCTGAACTAATCCCGAATACGGACGGATGAGCGGAGGGTTTCTAATCCTTAGTGGTTTCTGGAGAAAAGTGCCTTCAGGTGGCCTCTTTCCATAAAGATCACTATTCCCAGAAAGATCAAAATGCAGCAATTCTTGACAAAAAAATCGATCACTTGATTGTCTGTTTCCCAGAAAAAACCAACATAACTCATTCCAAAAGCGAGGAGTAAATAGAAACCTCCTTTGACTGTTTGATAGGGAATAGGATAAAATTTTTGGCCATACCAAAAGCATGTTACTGTCATGACCAAATAGCAGGCTAGGGTACTCAAGGCACCTCCCATAAATCCCCACATCGGTACCAATCCAACGATCACCACGACACTTACCAAAGCTCCAATGAACGTAATCCAGAAGCTGTAACTTGTTTTATCTGTGATTTTAAACCAAATCGATAAATTAAAATAGACTCCCAGCAACAGGTATCCCATCAGCAGAACGGGAACAATGAAGAATCCCATAGCGTAGTCTTCTCCTTTTAAAAAGGTTGGTCCAATCCAGAATAGATTCACAGAAATGGCCACCATCAGCAGGGAGCAGAAAATGATAAAGACATGCATTACTTTGGCATAGAGCTGTGGGGAATTTTTGTCTGATGACTGTCGGAAAAAGAAAGGTTCGGCTGCGTATTTGAATGCCTGAATAACCAGATTCATCAGAATGGCCAATTTGAAATTGGCTCCAAAAATCCCTGCTGCTTCCCGAGAAGTCATTCCCTGAAAGTAATTCTCAGGAAGGATGTATTCAAACAGCAATCGGGAAACCAGTTCGTTGGTGACTCCTGCCAGTCCCATAAACAGGAGCGGGAGTGAATACTTCCACATGGGACGGATGATTTCCTTTTCCAGGGAAAATCTGAAAAATCCAGCTCTCCACCAGACGTATGGAATAATCAGACCATTGGCCAATAAATTAGAGAGAAGAATGTATTCCACTCCCCAATCAGATTGAAATCCCAAGAAATCTGCTTGAAGTACTCCTTCATTGATCCAGACAGGAATCCAAACGATGAGGAGTAAATTGAAGACAACATTAAGCAGGATGTTGATCAGCTTGGCTCCTGCAAAAGCCATAGCCCGATTTTCCAGCCTGAGCTTTGCAAAAGGAATGGCTAAAAGGGCATCGAAAGAAAGGATCAAGGCAGTCCACTTGAAAAGATATGCCTGTCCCGGGTAATTCATGGTCTCTGCGAGCCATGGCGCCAAAAGGTAAATGGATGAACCCAGAAAAAGTGTAGAGGTAAGTAGAAGCGACTGGGAATTATGGTAGACTTGATCCGGATTTAGATTTTTTCCGGTCGAAAAGCGGAAAAAAGCCGTTTCCATACCATAAGTAAAAACAATGTTCAGAAAGCCAATCAATGCATAGATGCCTGTAAAAGCTCCAAGAGCTTCTTTGTCCAGATAAGCCGTGTAAACAATGATCAACAAAAAGTTGATGGACCGGCCCAGAATACTGCTCAGTCCATAAATGGCCGTTTGACCGGCGAGTTTTTTTAATTGGCTCATGGAGTGGAAAGAGACCTATTCTCCTCGGAAGACGGGCTTTCGCTTTTCCAAAAATGCTGACGTTCCCTCTTTGTAATCTCCCGATTTGACGCATCGTGCAAATGAGTTGGCTTCGGTTTGGTATCCGTTTTCATCGGAGAATACCGCATTGACGCAGTCAACCACCATTCCTATGGCCAAAGGAGCTTTGCTCATTATTTTTGAAACAATTTCTTCGGCTTTGGCAATAGCATCTGCCTTGGTGGGCAATACGTAATTGACCAGTCCCAGTGCCTTCGCCTCTTCCGCACTGATCATATCTCCGGTCATCATCAGTTCGTTAGCCTTACCCCGTCCCACCAGCAAGGTGAGTCTTTGGGTGCCCCCATATCCAGGTATGATCCCCAAATTGACCTCCGGTTGCCCAAATTTTGCATTGGCTGATGCCACTCTCATGTGACAGGACATGGCCAATTCGCATCCTCCCCCCAATGTAAAACCATTGGTGACCGCGATGACTGGTTTATGGCAATTTTCGATCATGGCAAAAATTTCCTGACCGTTTTCAGCAAATTTCCGTGCATTCACCTCGTTTAGGGTAGCAATCTCATTGATGTCCGCCCCTGCTACAAAGGCCTTTTCACCTGCCCCTGTGATGATGACAGCTTTGATGGATTTGTTGTCGATGACATGTTCAAAAATCACTTTGATTTCCTCCAGCGTACCAAAATTCAACGCGTTCATTTTGTCTTCCCGGTTGATGGTAAGATAGAGGACTCCGTTTTTTTCTTCGGTGAGGATATTGACAAATTCAGACATAGTCATTTTGATATAGGGAAAACAAATATAAGTCTGGCGCTATCAATGCCAAATTTGACCACTTAGAAAAATCCGAAAAGGGCATTCGTTACTGGATTTCAAGTGATTTTTAATCTATACCATAAGGGAAATTTTAAAGGTAAACCAAGCCCCTTCACCCAAATTTCCTTACTTTTGCGCCAGCTAATTTTCAACTAAAACAACTACTTATATGTCCTCCAAAAGAAAAATTACCGTGGCCTATGGCGATGGAATCGGTCCAGAAATCATGAAAGCAACCCTGGCAATCCTGGATGCTGCCGGAGCTCAATTGGAGTACGATGTAATTGAAATTGGTGAGCAAGTTTATCTCAAAGGGATCAGTTCCGGGATGGAACCGAAATCCTTCGACTCTTTGAGAGAAACCAAAGTTTTTTTGAAATCTCCGATCACTACACCTCAGGGCGGCGGGTTCAAATCCCTGAATGTGACTACAAGAAAGTCCTTTGGTCTATATGCCAATGTAAGACCTTGCAAAGCATACTCTCCTTTTATCAAGACACACTTTCCGAAGACTGACCTGGTGATCATCCGCGAAAATGAGGAAGATCTCTATGCTGGTATCGAGCACCGTCAGACCAATGAAGTCTATCAGTGTTTAAAGGTCATCTCTCAGCCGGGTTCTGAGAAGATCATTCGTTACGCCTTTGAATACGCCAAAAAATACGGCCGAAAGAAAGTAACCTGTATGACCAAGGACAACATCATGAAATTGGCCGATGGTCTTTTCCACAAAACTTTTGACGAAATCGCCAAAGAATACCCTGAAATCCAGACCGACCACAAAATCATCGACATCGGAACAGCCTTGATCGCAGAGCGTCCTGAGATTTTTGACGTGATCGTGACGCTCAACTTATATGGAGACATCATCTCTGACGTGGCCGCACAGGTAACTGGTTCGGTTGGTCTTGGCGGTTCTGCCAACGTAGGCGAGGAAGTGGCTATGTTTGAAGCGATCCACGGTTCTGCTCCTGATATTGCCGGTATGGATATGGCGAATCCATCAGGCTTGCTCAATGGCGCAATCATGATGCTGGTACATATCGGTCAGCCGGAAGTGGCAGAGAAAATCTCCAATGCCTGGATGAAAACCTTGGAAGATGGACTTCATACCGGGGATATCTATCAGGAAGGACTTTCTTCCAAAAAAGTAGGAACCCAGGAATTTGCTCAGGCAGTGATCGAGAGATTAGGTCAAATGCCGGAGAAAATGCTCCCAGCTTCGTTTGAGAAAGGTGAGATCAAGCCAATGGACACCAAACTCAGACCAAAGGCAAAAGCCAAGAAAGAGTTGACCGGTGTGGATGTATTCATCGATTGGGATCAGGAGGGAAGAGACCCCAATGTCATCGGAGAGAAACTTCGTCAAGCCAATGCCAACGGGCTTCAGCTTCACCTAATCACCAACAGAGGTGTAAAAGTATTTCCTGAAGGCATGAAGGAAACCTTTTGCACCGACCACTGGAGATGCAGATTCAAGACTGACGATGGAAGCGTGGTATCCCATGCTCAAATCCTGGATTTGCTCCAGCAGATCGAAAAGTTGGGCTTTGACTTTATCAAGACCGAACACCTGTACACCTTCGACGGTGTGAGAGGCTACTCTTTGGCACAGGGTGAATAAATTTTCAGTTTGAGATTTGAAGTTTGATATTGGGCTGCTTTTCTAACTAAGGCAGCCCTTTCTTTTGCAAGGATTGCCTAATTTCAAATTTCAAATCCTGAATTTCAAATTCGTAAATGTCCCGACGCGTACTCATTATCACCTATTATTGGCCCCCGAGTGGAGGCTCGGGTGTGCAGCGTTGGTTAAAATTTGCCAAGTATTTGCCCGAATCCGGATGGGAACCGGTGATTTTTACGCCCGAAAACCCTGATTTTGACCTTCGGGATGAAAGTCTGGAAAAAGAGGTGCCCAAGCAGCTGGAAGTAATCAAATTCCCGATTTGGGAGCCCTTCCAACTTTTTTCCATGGTGAAAGGGAAGACCAAAACTCACCCCGGACGTCTTTTGGAGCAAAAGGAAAAAGGATTTTTGGAAAAAGCAGCCATCTGGGCCAGAGCCAATCTGCTGGTGCCGGATCCGAGGGTATTTTGGGTTAAACCTTCGGTGAAGTTTTTGACAGATTTGGCAAAAAGTGGGCAGTTTCAAGCTGTCATTACCACGGGTCCGCCGCATAGCATGCATTTGATCGGGCGAGAACTGAAGCGTAAAACCGGATTGCCGTGGATCGCTGATTTCCGAGATCCTTGGTCTGCTTGGGAGTTTTTGGATACCCTTCCCATGACTTCTTTTGTCCGAAAAAAACATCAGCAACTGGAAGCAACCGTTCTTCGGGAGGCGAACGCAGTTTTGACGATTTCTCCGACTTTTCAAAGGGACTTGGTGAAGCTTTCCCATCGCAGAATTTACCTGCTTACCAATGGTTACGATCCCGCTGATGTCCCTGCTGGTTTTTCACCAAAGGAAAAAGTAGAAGGAAAATTACACTTGGTTTATTCGGGAGTTATAGATGCAATTCGAAACCCGATCCCGTTGATGAAAGCCTTGAAGTCCGAGTTTCAACATGGCATCGAAGAAGTAAAATGGACTTTCGTGGGCAAAGTCAGTGAACAGGTTCAGACTTATGTCAAGGAGGATGCCTGGCTAAGCGAGCGAATTCACTTTGCCGGCTATGTTTCACATTCGGAGGTTTTTGGGTTTTATGCCAAAGCCGGTGTGTTGGTTTTGATCCTGACCGATACCAAAAATGCACAGGGGAATATTCCGGGGAAGCTGTTTGAATACTTGGCCACCGGAATTCCGGTTTTGGCTTTGGGCGATCCTGAAGGAGACTCTGCCAAAATCCTGAAAGATGCAGGTGCCGGGCAAGTGATTGCTCATACCGATGCTGCCTCCATCAAAGCCCAACTTAGGACCTTGATGGATTCTTCTTTGAAAAAAGTTGATCCAAAAGATCTCGAAAAATACTCCCGTCAACACCTGAGTCATCAACTTGCCCGAATCCTCGATGAAAATACCCTTTCTTGATCTCCGTCGAATGGAAGAAAGCCTGAAATCAAGGCTGAAATCACGGTTTTCGGAAGTGTTGGAGGCCGGTATTTTTTCCGGGGGAAAGGAAGTAGAAACCTTGGAAGGAGCCATTTCCGATTTTCTTCAATCCAACTATTCCATCGCCTGTACCAATGGAACCGATGCACTTGAGCTGGCTTTGCGGGCTTTGGGAATCGGCCCCGGCGATGAAGTGATCGTCCCGGCGATGACTTGGGTAAGTACGGCAGAGGCGGTGGTGCTGGTAGGGGCTAAGCCCGTTTTTTGGGATACCGATCAGTACGGACTGTTAAGAACGGATTGGGAAAAGGCTGTCACACCCAAAACCAAAGCGGTGATTCCGGTGCACCTCTATGGGAAAATGGTGGACATGAATTCGCTGATGGCAAAAGCCAAACAGCATCACCTATTCTTGATCGAAGATGCAGCCCAGGCTTTTGGAGCTTTTAAGGATGAAAAAGCTGCCGGAACTTGGGGGGACGTGGGATGCCTGAGCTTTTACCCGACCAAAAACCTTGGTTCATTAGGCGAGGCAGGCATGTGCTTAGCTCAAGATGCTCAGATTTCAGTAAAAATCAGACTCCTTCTTAACCATGGTCAGCCTATTCGAGATCAGCATGAGTTGGTCGGAAGAAACAGTCGGATTGATACCGTTCAGGCTGCTTTTTTGAATGTGATGCTGGAAGATTTTGAGCAAAATCAATCCAGACGCAAAGCGATTGCCATGTCCTATTTGGAGGCTTTTCAAAATATCTCTGAAATGATTTTGCCAGAGGGTATTTTGGCAAAAGATCACAATGCTCATTTGTTTGTGATTCAGACGAGGCAGAGAGATAAACTGAAAAAGTTTTTGGCTGAAAAAGGAATCGGAACAGCCATTCATTACCCGACTATTTTGCCGGATATGAAGCCTTATTTGTCAGTAGGTGATTTTCCAAATGCCAGAAATCTAGCCAATCAGGGGCTTTCTTTGCCGCTGAATCCGTATTTGAGGGAGGAGGAAGTCGGTGAGATCATCAAAATGGTTCATAGTTTTTTCAAGGCTTAGGATATTTTACCCTATCCTTTCTGATATTTTTTCTATTTTCCTTCATGACTTTCACCCAAGAGCCACTCTTCATTGCCGGAACCCTCTGTATTGCTGTATTTTTTGCCAATTGGCTGATGCGCTTTCCTTGGGGAAAAACGGTAGGAACACCGATTTGGGTGATTTTGATCTGTGCTTTGCTGTCCAACTTGGGAGTGATTCCGAGCGCCATGGAGGGAAGTCCGGTGTACGATGGGGTATTTCTGTATCTCGCGCCCTTGGGAATTTTTATTGCCTTGCTGGAGGTGGATCTGAAAAGTGTGAAAAAGGCCGGTTTGCCACTTCTCTTGATGTTCTTGTTGGGTTCTTTGGCAACGGTAATCGGAGTACTGGTTTCGTGGTTTTTGGTTAATCCGGCTGTTCAGATCGGTGATCTGGCACCCGCTGTAGCGGGGATGTTTACCGGAACCTACATTGGGGGATCAATCAATTTCAATGCGATTGCCTTGCACTATGAGGTCAATCAAAGTGGGAATCTGTATGCTGCCGCCACGGTGGTCGATAATCTGATCGGTACGCCTTGGATTATTGCGACCCTGATTTTGCCCAAATATTTGCAAAAGCTCTTCCCACGGAAAAAACTTGCTTCGGCTTATTCCGGAGAAAAGTCACAGGGCATCGAATACGTCTCGATTTCTTCTTTGGCTTCGCTTTTGGCATTGGGCCTCTTGGGAATTACGGTAAGCAAAGTCTTGGTGGGCTGGTTTCCTCAGGTGCCAGAAATCATCTTTCTCACCACCATGGCCTTGATTCTTGCCCAGTTTCCTGCTGTGCAGCAATTGTACGGAAAGCATACGATCGGATTCTTTATGATTTTGATCTTTCTGGCGGTAATTGGGACGCTTTGTGATTTTGGGGCATTGGCCCAGACGGGAGAGTTGGCGGGTACATTGATGCTGTTTGTGGGACTATTGGTCCTGATTCATGGGCTGGTGATTTTCGGAGTAGGGGCAATGCTGAAGATGGATTGGGATGTGATTGCGGTAGCCTCTCAGGCCAATGTGGGTGGAAATACGACAGCAATTGCAGCTGCTGAAAGTCTAAACCGGCCTGATTTATTGATTCCCGGTGTGCTGGTGGGAAGTTTGGGAAATGCGCTGGGAACGTATGTGGGGTTTGTGATATCAGGAATTCTTTGATTATCTGGGATCAGGTGTCTAGTATCAAGACCTAAGACACAGGAATTATCAATTTCCAATGAGCAATGCTCAATTCTCAAGGGAGATGGAAGTTCAGTTTATAATAACCAATAAGATACATAATAACCAATTCCACCCTAACCCAAAACACCATGGAATCCAGCGTTCTTACCGAGTTATTTCTGCCTTTGGCATTGGCCGTGATCATGTTTGGCATGGGGCTTAGCCTCACTCCGGAAGATTTCAAGCGGATATTGATCTACCCCAAAGCTGTTTCTTTAGGCTTGTTTAATCAGATCATTTTACTTCCGGCGGTTGCTTTTTTGATCGCCATTGTGCTTCAGCTTCCCCCTGAACTGGCTGTAGGTTTGATGATTTTAGCGGCTTGTCCCGGTGGGGCCACTTCCAATTTGATTACTCATTTGGCAAAAGGAGATTCTGCTCTTTCGATCACCTTGACGGCCTTTTCTTCCTTGATTACCGTGGTGACGATTCCGTTTATCGTCAATTTTTCTATCGGCTATTTTATCCCGGGAGGAGAAGAGTTAAAGTTGGAGATTTTGGGGACTGTGGTGGCCGTTTTGGCGATTACGATCATTCCTGTGGCGATTGGAATGTTGGTATTGAAAAAAGCCCCCGAACTGGCCAAGCGATGGGATGCTCCCTTTCGGAAGATCTCGGCGATATTTTTCGTGATTATCATTATCGCGGCCGTTGTAAAAGAAAAGGATAACCTTTTACAGTTTTTCGTGGAAGCAGGTCCGGCGTCCTTGGCGCTTAACTTAGCTACATTGGGTTTGGGCTATGGCATTGCGAAAATAGCGGGATTGAATTTCCGACAAAGCCTCACCATAGCCATAGAGTCCGGAATCCAAAACGGAACTTTGGGAATCACCATTGCTGCTACCCTCATCGTCAATTCGGTCATGACCATTCCTTCGGCTATTTACAGCCTGATCATGTTTGGAACTGCTGCTGCGGTCATAATGTGGGGGAATAAAAGAGTTCCAAGTTCTTGAAGTTGGATTGGTTCAGGTGAGAGGAGGCACTCAACGGGGCGAAGAGCTAAGCTCAGGCTTCGTATATCGACTTCAATCGCTGGGTTTCGGCTGCAGCTTCTTGGATGATTTTTGGTAAAAGGAATATGGATATCCAGCCGATAAGCATGGAAATGATCGCTAGCCAGGCAAAGACTCCCTGAAAAGTAAATTCCATAGCTATTTCGGGACTGGTTAAGTATTTTGATCCTTGAAGGGCAAACTGCATGATCAAATGCATCCCTCCTGTAAAGCTCAGCGCATGTTTGAATGTGGCGTAATGTCTGAAGCCCTTGCCCACTCGATGGTAATAAAACACCAAAAAGACCACGCTGACGAATAAGGCAATCACACCCCAACCCGGTGCAGTCAATCGCTCTCCAAATAGGGTGAAGTTTTGGCTGATGAAGTGAAAAGTCCATCCCAAAAGTAATAGATAAACGACACGATAAGAAGTCAAGAAGCTTCTCAAACTCGCCCAATAGCGGTTCCAAAACTTCTTCCGGATGCTTTCCCGATAGGAATCCGCCAAGTCAGCAAAGCCAAAAATTCCAAATTCCGAATGCGCTTTTCGAAAGGCTTCATCCAGAGTCAACTTGGGGTTTTCGGCCATCAGTACTTCGATTCGACAGGCCACATGATCGAGAATCTCATACTGCACATCAATCTCTTCATAACCTTTGGAGGAAATGAGTTTCTTCAGGGTTGCGATTTGGTCGGGGGAGAGGTTCATGATAGCGCAGTTTTGGATTTGATTTTCCAGACTTCGTAGGCGGAAAAGGAAATGATGGAAATCAGAAAAGCGATAAATGCAAAAAACAGCAGAATCAGATTGGGGCTAATTCCAAAATCAACTGATTCAAAAGCTTTTGGACCATAGATAATAATATTTGGCAGGGCCAGTATAGTTCCAATGGCTGCACTCAAACTGTTTGATTCCGCATAATTCAAATCGAATCTTCTTGAGTCGAGATTAAAGGTTTTTCTAAGCAGCTTATACTTCTTCCTAGAAGAGTAGAAGAGCGAAAAGTTGAAAACATGAAACAGGATAATCGCAGGGATAATTGTAGAAAAAGCAAATACTTTTGGAGTAATCCACAAGCTAAGGCCATACAGAACTCCAAAAAATAGAATGGTGGAAATGATCTTTGGCCAAGAAAAATAGCCTTTGATCAGTTTCCAATGCAGGGCTTTGAGGGATCTATCACTGGTTTTGATGAATTCATCCTGCAATCTGAGACAATAGAGATTGGTCCATTTGGAATCTAGATTTGCCAATTCACTTTTAAACTCCTCTTCCGGAAATCCCTCCAAATGACTGATGTAGTGGTCATACACCTCCGCTAAGATCTCAATTACCGAGATTTCTTTGGCTTTGATGGCAGTCTGCACCAGCTTTAGTTCTTGTTCGGACAGTTTTCTCATCAATTAAAAGTTAATATTTCATCAGGAGTAAGAATGATCATAGAGGCTGTTTCAAATAGCTCTTTAATTTTTGGCAGGTTCTTTCTGAAATAAGATCTTAATTCTCTGATTTTCATATTACCCAGTTTTACTAGAATCAGTTTTCTAGGCTTTCTCCCCTGGAGGAAAGAGTGGTAAAAGTCAAAGTCCTTGGTGATTAGAATTGCTTCATGATTATGGGTAAACTCGATGATTTCTGAGTCTTTGGATGCATTTCCTTTAGGCAAGGATTGGGTAGTGAAGACCTCAAATTCCTCAAGTTCTTCAGCCAATGAAGGAGGAATGTTTGCATCCAAAAGAAACTTCATGCCGCGGGGATTTTAAACTCCTGATGATTGATCGCCTTGGAGGCATAAGCCAAACAAGCCAAAATATCTTCTTTGGTCAATTCTTTGAACTCTTTCAAGATTTCATCAACGCTATCCCCGCCAGCCAAATATTCCAGAATTGAACTCACCAGTATTCTTGTTCCTCGAATGGCAGGTTTGCCATGAACGATTTCTGGGTCTAGCGTAATTCTTTTTAGTAAATTTTCCATGATTCAAAATTTTAAAGTGAAAACTCCGGCTTCAATCCCGGATTGATGATGCGCTGCATGCTTTCTACAAATGACTGAAGCTCGGCCAACTTGGAACTCACTTCCTTTTGCCCATCCTTGGTCAGGCTGTAATATTTCCTCACGCGATTGTCTACTTGCTGGATTTCGGTGGTCAGCAGTCCTTCGGCTTCCAGTTTGTGCAGGGCAGGGTAGAGGGCACCCTCGGTGATTTTGATCTCGCCGGCGGTGAGTTCTTTCACTTTTTGGGTGATTTCGTAGCCGTACATCTTTTCATTTTCCTCGAGTAGCTTGAGGATGATGGTCTGAAGGCTTCCTTTGATCAGCGCGTTGCTTGACATGGTGTTAAGTTTGAATTCGAATATATTAAATTCTTATATACATAAGAAACTGAGGTATATTTTTTTCTTGGATTTTCATTTCAAATTGCGGCATGATCAAAAGTGGGTATTTACTGAGTTTTCTGCTGATTTGCTTGGTGGGTAAGGTGTTTTCCCAATCCTATTTCAATGAGTTTGGAAGACGAATCGTAAAAGCTGACTATGAGGATAAAATCCTGAATGGGCCGTATTTTGGTGTGCCGGGTGATCAGGAAGGGGACATGAAGCTGATTCACCGGATGCCGTCGGGCTTGACGGATGCCAAGCTTTTTTATCAAAAGTTGGGTAGGGAGGCTGATTTTGCCGCAGGCCGTCCGCTCATTGTGATTTATTATCCCGGAAAAGACGAGTGCAATTCCACGGGCTTGGCAAATGACCCCAAAAACTTGATAAATGACCATAAAGCTATCCTTCGATATGCCGAAAAGCATAGAACTTCCGAACCGATCTATGTGTATCATCATCCACACGGGTTGGAAAAGTACCGGGGTATCATGACCTGGATTCCTGATCCGGAGGAGGTGTTTAAAGCCAATTTTTTCAAGTATCCTTATCCGTGCAGAAGTTTTGTGGTGATCAGCCCCAAGGGAACTTACCGAGCCATTTTGGGCGAATTTCCCACTTCTCAAATCGATGTAGCGCTCAAGAAACTCTAGCGATGGAAAGTCAAAGTACAGAACCCATTATCCGAAAAGCCACCCAAATCGACCTCGGGGATCTACTCCACATGGCCAGAACCGCCTTTTTGCAGGCTTTTACCTCAGGGAACAAACCCGAAAATGTAGCGGCTTACCTTGGGGAGGCTTTTACCTTGAAGCAGTTTGAAAAAGAACTGGACAATCCTGCATCCACCTTTTTTGTGGCCGAACTCGAGGGAGAAATCATCGCCTACACCAAAGTCAATCTGGTGCCTGCACAGACGGACTTACATGATCCGGATAGCCTTGAAATTGCCCGATTGTATGTCTTGGAACATCATTTGGGAAGTGGTTTGGGGAAAAAACTATTGGAAACGGCAATAGCTTTTGCGAAGCAGCATCAGAAAAAATATCTCTGGCTGGGCGTATGGGAGCATAATACCCGAGCCATCCGATTTTATGAAAAAAATGGCCTCCGAATCTTCGGAAGCCATCCTTTTCCATTTGGAGATGAAGTCCAGACAGATTATTTGATGCGGATTGATTTTTAAGTCCGATCCATATCAAAACTCGGTGTAGACATTCTTCTTTCAGTTGAGATCAGCCGAGTTGACCTCGTCTAGCCATTCGTTTCATCTTTTTATTGGCATAGATGGCCACCTCAACTCTTCGGTTTTGAGCTCTCCCGGCTTCGGAGTCATTGCTCGCCACGGGCATCGCTTCTCCATAGCCTACACTGCTGATTCTTGAGGTAGAGACTCCCAAATTTCCAAGATAGCTTTGTACGGCATAAGCTCTGTCTCTAGAAAGGGACAAATTGTAGCTTTCTTCCCCAACTGAATCAGTGTGGCCTTCGACCAAAATATTGGTGTCTTCATACTTCTTAAGCGTGGTGGCGAGATTTTCCAGGTTGGATCGAGAAGAAGAGTTTAACGTGGATTGATCAAAACCGAAAAGCAACTCCGAGTCGAAGGTGATTTTGATGCCTTCTCCGACCCGTTCTACTTTGGCTCCTTTCAGATCCCGGCGGAGTTCTTCTGCCTGTTTGTCCATTTGTCGGCCTATAATCGCCCCTGCTGTGCCTCCAATGGCCGATCCGATGATGATTCCCGTGGCAGTATTTTTCTTTCCGGCGATCACGCCTCCCAATACACCACCAGCCGAGCCGCCGATTGCAGCACCCTTTACTGCGTTACTCGATTTGCAGGAGGGAGCTCCCGCCAAAATTCCCATTAGGCCTAATCCGAGCAAAATTCTGTTTGTGGTTTTCATAGTTAACATGGTTTTTCCTTGGATTTTGCAATCTGCATACCAAGCTATATTCGATTTGGATTCACTATTCCACCAAAGGGTTGGATAGATAAGCCCTTGTGGGGTAATTTTGAGAAAAAAATCCCGCATGCGTTTATTTCTTGTTTTGACTTTTGGCTTTCTGCTATCCTCGGTTCAGACCTTTTCACAATCCAAGGAGCCGACGGTGATCCTGATTTCACTTGACGGATTCAGGTACGATTACGTAGAGCGGTTTCAGCCCGATAATATTTCCAATTTTATTGAAGAGGGAACTCGTGCCAAATCCATGATTTCCTCCTTCCCATCCAAAACCTTCCCCAATCACTACACCCTTGCCACGGGGATGCGCCCTGACCGACATGGAATAGTGGATAATACGTTTTATGATCCCAAAAAAGATCAAGTGTATGCGATCGGCAAGCGTGAACTGGTCACTGATGGGTCTTGGTATGGTGGAACGCCCCTCTGGGTGTTGGCTGAGCAAAACGGAATAAAGTCAGCCAGTTATTTTTTCGTGGGTTCAGAGGCTGCCATTCAGGGAGTTCGTCCTAGTTATTATTATGATTATGATGGTCAGGTGAATAATCTTACAAGGATTTCTAAGGCATTTGAATGGCTACAATTGCCAGACTCGATTCGCCCTAGAATGATCACCATGTATTTTTCAGATATGGATGATATCGGGCATCGATATGGCCCGAGCAATGAGGAGCAGATTGGAAAGCGATTGAAGAAATTGGATGCTGAGCTTGGGGCTCTTTTTGAAGGCGTCAAAAGCTTAGATTTGAATGTGACCATCATTTTGGTTTCTGACCATGGGATGATCGACGTCACTTTGGAAAGGCGGATGCTCTTGGATCAGCTAGTCGAGGGGATTGACGCCCGCATCGTGAATAGCGGCGCGTTGGCGCATATTTATCTGAAAAACCCCTCTGAAAAAAAATCGGTCCTGGAAAGCCTGAAGACAAAAAAGGGGAACTTCAAAATCGTTGATCCTTCGGACTTGGAGTATTATAAAGACATCAATTCCTTCGGTGAGAGGATCGGAGATTTGATCATATTAGCTGATCCGGGCTATTATTTGGCAAATGACCAAAACTATCTGGAAACGGTAGCAAGGCGAATGCGAATTGACGGAACAAGTGCACGAGGCGAGCATGGATTTGATCCGCAGGCTCAAGAGATGCATGCGATTTTCTATGCTAATGGGCCTCAGATCAAGGAAGGTTTAACCATCGAATCTTTTGAAAATATCCATGTGTATCCGTTGATTTGCAAAATTCTTGGGTTGCCCATTCCTTCGGATATTGATGGAAATGTAGAAGTACTCCAACCCATCCTGAAATGAACCGCATACCCATTCAGTCCCGGAGGGAAGTTGATTTTCTGGTCAGAAGATTTTATGACCAAGTGAGAAAGCACGATTTGCTTGGGCCGATTTTCAATCAAATCGTGGAGGATTGGGATCATCATTTGGTGCACCTTTCCGATTTTTGGGAGATGATTCTCCTGCAGACCGGTCCGGGTAGGGGAAAATTCAACCCGACTAAAGTTCATAGAGAAGTCGATGCGGCAATCAGTCATCAGATCGATCAAGTTCATTTTGGCAACTGGCTCGAACTCTGGTTTGGTACAGTAGATCGGTATTTCGAGGGGGAAAATGCAGACTATGCCAAGGAACATGCCCGAAGAATGGCTCATATGCTTTTTATGCGGATTTGGGAAGCCAGGCCTAAAGGATAGATTATTTGTTTGGAAAGTATGAAAAGGCGGAATTTTGAAAGATTATTCCGATATTTTTGAAAATAAACATCAAGGCAAAAGATCGTGATTTAGTCATCGGCTATTGTTACATGGTTAGAATGCCGCACGAATTTAACCCAGACTACTATGAGGATTTCAACCCTATTTTCGATTGTGTTTATTTTTCTCGGATTTGGAACAGCGTTGGGACAGGAGAGAGAAAAGTTGTTTGATTCGAATGTTCCCATTTCCATGAAAATGAGTTTTTCGATCAAAGAACTCAAAGCCAAAACCAACGATTCCACCTATATGGATACTGAAATTGCGGTAGAGTCCGCACCGGGGTCCTGGGAAACGTATCCTTTTGAAGTAAGAACCCGAGGTAATTTTAGACTCCAAAATTGTTTCTATCCCCCGATGAGAATCAAGCTGAAAAAAGACGATGCGAAAGGAACCATTTTTCAAGGGAATCGCAATCTGAAGCTTGTCCTGCCCTGTAGTAAATCAAAAACGGCTGATAATTTTCTTGGGAAAGAGTACTTGGCCTATCAATTATTCGAGCAGGTGACTGAATACACTTTCGAGACCAGACTTGTGAAGGTAGAGTTGACCAATTTGGATGATAAAAAAGCCGAACCGGTAACCCTTTTGGGTATATTGATCGAGGATGATGATGAAGTGGCTAAGCGGTTCAAAGGGGAAATTGTCAATAAGAAAATCCCACCAAACATCATGGAGGACTATGCGACGGTTCGTCACGATCTGTTTCAACTCATGATCGGGAATACAGATTGGTCAGGATTGTATCAGCACAATCAAAAAGTAATGGTCATCGGTGAAAAAACAATTATCCCTTTGGCCTATGATTTTGACATGACCGGATTGGTCAATCCACCCTATGCTCAAGTCAATTCAGCAGTGGGAATTGAGCGGGTCACTGACAGGATGTATCGTGGGTTTTGTAGGGATAAAAGCATTTTTGAGGTAGTAAGAGCGGAATTTTTAGAGAAGGAGCCTGCAATTTTTCAGACGATCGAAGACACCAAAGGGTATTTTTCAGATACCGATGCCAAGGCAGCCAGAGCTTTTGTCAAGGAGTTCTATGATATCCTGAAAAACGACAAATTATTTCAGTTGAAAGTGGTAGACTCATGCAGAAAACTGGATGGCACGTATTCCTTCTAAAATTAGGTTTTTGCAGAATTTACTAAAATGGGGGCGCAGTTCATGGGTAAATAGACAGAACTGCCAATTTTCCGAGTGAGATGTGCTCCTATTAAAGAAACACACTAAAATGTAAAAAGTCTTCTGAGATAAATTTCAGAGGCTTTTTTTTTATGGCATTACCTTCAGATCCTTAACTGATTCTAAAATTCAAAATCGATCATAAGGGTGATTTTTTAGACACATTGCTTTTCAGATACTTACCTAATAGAGGAAGAGTTTACTCTTTTTCTCCACGTTTTTTATGCTGATTTTTTTTATCTCTTTCTAATCTCACAGTCTAAGGTGAATACAAATCTCGTAATTCTTAAAAAATTTCCTTTTTATGAAAAATCATCTCAAAAAGACTAAAATTCTCATTTCAGTGTTCCAGGAGTTTGGGATACCGATTACCGGCAAAAGAAAGTTCAAGCAATTTTATTCGGAAATTCCAGTCGACCGATTCTATGTGGAAGGGATTTTATTTGAACTGGAAAGTAGACTTGGAGTATTGTTGGAAGATGAGGAAAACAGTCTGATTCAATCGCCCTTGGATGTGATTATGGCATTTAAGAGCAAAGCATTAGCTTGATCATTTACAGAAAAAGGCTATTTTGCTCATCCACCCTGTGCTATGTTCCATGATCAGACTTGTCCTTATAGTTTTTGCTGTACTTTTCACGACTTCTCAGTCTACTGCTCAAATTCAACTTTTTGATGGAAAGACTCTCCAAGGATGGTACATGGATGTTCCAGACCTGGAAAAAGACAGTAGTCTAAGAAAACCATTTGTCATCAGAGATGGGCTATTGGTGAGTTTGGGAACTCCCGGAGGACATTTGATTTCTGAGAAAAGCTATGAAAACTATGTTCTGGAATTCGAATACCGTTTTGCTGACAAACCCGGTAACTGTGGAGTATTGGTACACGCATCTTCACCAAGAGCCTTATATGGCATGTTTCCAAAATCAATCGAAGTACAGATGATGCACAGCAATGCGGGAGATTTTTGGTGTATTCAGGAAGATATCCAAGTGGATGATATGGAGAAAAGACGTGGGCCGAAAGAGAATTGGGGTGTCACAGAAGGAAAAGAAAGGAGAATTGTCAATCTGACCGATGATTCCGAAAAACCGCTCGGAGAATGGAATCGAATGAAGATCAAATGTGAGGGCAACCGAATTACCGTATGGGTCAATGGAGATTTGGTCAATGATGGTTATGGGGCCACAGCCCAAAAAGGACAAATCGCCCTACAGGCAGAAGGCGCGGAAGTGGAGTTCAAGTCCCTGACTTTAACACCTATTGACTGATCTACCTGGGGTTTTTTGGCATTTTTTGTCTATCCTATTTTCACAGTGATGATTTTTGGTGAATAATGCAGAAATGAGCTAGAACTGATTTTTTTTATGCCTGCCATCTGAAGAGAGGGATTTCTAACTTTTTGGAAACAAAAAGATCATGGAAAAATACGCCTTTGCCGACTGGCATGTCCATCCCAACTTGAAGACATTCGGCCATACGTTTGATTCGACTGTCAGTGATAAAAGTGATCTGTGGAGATATAAGAAACCCAGCGCTGTTTCCAAGCTGCTAAACAGACTTTTTGGCCTGACCAGAATGTATCAATCCACATTTTCTTCCATGAATTTGGCTGGGGTGAAAATTGCTTTTGTATCGTTATATCCATTCGAGAAGGGTTTTTTTGTAAACAAGCAATACTGTGGTCCCAAGACTGCATTTTTCGCAGATCTGATTACTGGAATTGGTTACCGAAGAATCAGGCATCTTCAAAAACAGGATAACTATTTTGAAGAACTGAAGGCGGAATATGAGTTTGTTTTATCTGCGGATAAAGAAAGAAAAATTTCGGGGCGAGACTACCGGTGGAAGATAGTGGAGGACTGGGTTGGGATAAGGCAAATACTTGATGACAAGAATATTCTTGGAGTTATTCCGACCATAGAGGGGAGTCATGTTTTTAATTCCGGCTTAGGGGAATATGGAAGGCCAACTTGTGCAGTAGAGGTAATGAACAATATCATGGAGCTCAAAAAATGGAAACACCCTCCCTTTTTTATCACTTTCGGACACAACTTTGGAAATGATTTTTGTGGGCATGCTCCAAGCCTAGAGAAACTCGGTCCTCTTGTCAACCAAAGTCACCAATGCCAGGAAGGATTTACCCCATTAGGCTGGGATGTCGTGGATTCATTGCTCAATGATAAAAATGGTCGCCCGATCCTTCTTGATCTAAAGCATATGAGTCTCAATTCGAGAAAGCAATTGTATGAATGGAATAAACGGAGATCTGAAGGGATGAGTCCCTTGATAGTCAGTCATGGGGCTGTGACAGGTGGTAGCTGGAATGTGACAAAGAAAACCGGGAGAGCCATTTTTTGTCCGAATGAAATTAATTTTTACGATGAAGACATTCTGGAGGTGGTTCGGTCGGGGGGATTCTTTGCCTTGCAGTTGGACGCCAATCGGCTGGGAATTTCTAAAGTAATTCGAAAGCCATTGTTGTCAAGTGGCCGGGCACGGCTCACACATTCATGTCGGATAATTTGGGCACACCTACGGCATATCGCAGAATTGCTTGACCGGGAGGGGCTTCCGGCTTGGGATCATATCGGAATAGGATCTGATTTTGATGGAACCATCAATCCTTTGGATGAGATTTGGACTTCGGAAGATTTTCCCTCCATGGCCGCATGCCTGCTGAAGGAAATCGAAGCGTACCTAGATAGTCCCAACTCATTGAAGATGTTGACAAATAAATTTGCAGAACCAAAGGAAGTCTTAAGCAAGTTTTTGATCGAAAATACCCTTCGTTTTTTGGAGCGGAATTTTAAGGAAAAAACAACTTTAATGTCTTATGCAGATTAGGGGCCGTCTATTGCCGTTTTTCTTTTCCTCGTATAATTCGCTTATCCAGTTCAAGAGGGTAAACAATGAAGGTTACTGATTGGAAGTCTACGGAAAGAGGATTGATGACGAAATTCATCGAACTCACATCCACTACCGAGGGTACCGCAAAGCAGAGGATACCGGACTTTAGCAAGTTTGTTCCAAATTCCATCGAGCTGCGAACAGCAGGTATTTGATTCCAGTCTTGGGGTAATTCTTCTTTTTTTGGGAAATAAATCAGGGGATCAGGAATGCTGAACTCCATGACAGAGTAGCGTAAATAGCGCTCAGATGAAAGCAACTCCGTGTCAATGGTTAACCTTTCCAGCAAAGAAGCAGAAATGCTCGCTCCGGCATAGATGGCAGGATAGCCTTGGAGGTTCCATCTGCCTCCGTAGATTTTGTCGCCTTCGCCACTCAGATCGCAATATTGGGTCAGGGCCAGTCCATAGACCTTCATGTAACTTAAATGGCAACTCCATGCTGCATTCTCATGATTTCGGTCTTGAGGAGGGATATTCCTTCAGATACGTCGATCAAATCCAGTGGAACGCGATTACCGAGAGAAAAAAGCGGCCTTTCCATCCATCGTCTGAATCCTTCCCTTCCAAAATAATTAATTCCCATGGCATACAGCTCTGCCAACTCGTAAAGCTTCTCTGACTGTCCGGTGTCAAACACTTCCTTGCGCTGAAGTGTCTTGGCGGAGACACCCAAAGCATCCGCCAGGGTCTCATAGTCAAGACCTGATAGTGCTTTAAAACTCTCGAAGGAACTTTTGTTTAGGCCACTGCGAAAGGTTTCCAGGCGTGATAGCGGCTCATCCAAGTCCGCCAAATCTAGGCAGAGAATGTCTTCCACACTCATTTTGGCTTTTTGATAAAGGGCTGCTACGGGCTCGCTTACTTTTAAGGTCTTTTTAGCCATGATGATTTTCGGTAATTTGTCTTTTAATATAACGTAATTTGTCCCTTTTTTATCTTTATCCCTCAATTTTTTTGTTCATGTTTATGCATGGGGAAAGGACTTTTTCTTAAGCCGTCTGCCTCTGGAGAAATAGGACAACTTTTTTAAACCATCTAGGAGATTCATAGAAACACATAGTTTTTGGCCTTGAAAATCTTTTTCTATGTGGCTTACAGGCTACAAGTAAGAAACCCTTTGTGAGCGCCCTCTTTTTCTTGAACGACTCTCTGTTCAAAAACCTTTGAGTCCTCTCCTTTATTCTTCGTGTTCTTGGTGGCAAAAAAACTCAATCCGCGGCATTCCAATACGCCATCCGCTCCAGCTTGTCCACTTCGATCGAGTAGAAGCCGAACTCTTCCACGACTTTCCCCTCGATGCGGTAGATTGCCCGGCCTTTGAAGGGATATTTTTTCACCACAGGCGGGAAGTGTACCGTGTCGATCCAGTCTCCGTCCCGATCCAGAAAGGTCCCGAAGTTCATTACATCGCCTTTCACTGTACGGGTGTATTTTACAGTGACCAGATAGCCTAAGATCATCACTTGTTTCCCTAGGTACTGAGTCATTTCCCGTGCTTTGATGCCTCGGACGCTTTGGTCCTTGACCAGGTAAAAAGGGGAGTCAAGCGGAAACTCCAAAATATCGATTTGATCGAGGATGTCCTGTCGAATGTCGGTTTCGTCCAGTTCGGGGACTTGTGGAGGTTTTTTGCCAAAGCTGATCTCTGTCGTGGCTGAGCGAAAAAGCTCATTCGTGCTCACGACAGCCTTTCGCTTGTTCTGAAGAAAATGCGCCTCCCACAGCAGTTCCTGCTTAGTTTTGCCGGTAAACCGAAAGCAGGTCATCCGGATCAGAATCAGCAGCTGCTCCAGTCCGATCTCCACGCGGGCTACAAAGTCCGCCAAACCCAGAAATGGCCCATTTGCTCTCCGCTCCGAAAGCAGTTTTTCGACGGTTGCTTTTTCCAGGTATTTCATGTGGATAAAGCCGAGGAAGACAGTTTTTCCTGTGATTCGGGTCAGGTATTCGCTCTCGTTCAGATGTGGAGCCTGGATGTCTGCCCCGTTCATCCGGAGCTCGTGTACATAGAATTCGGTGTGGTAAAATCCCCCGAAGTTGTTGATCACGCCGACCATAAACTCCAGTGGAAAATAGGCCTTGAGGTACAGGCTTTGATAGCTTTCCACGGCGAAGGAGGCCGAGTGTCCTTTGGCGAAGGAATACCCCGCAAAGCTCTCGATCTGATGCCAGACCTCAGCTGCGACTTTTTCCTCCCGGCCCAGCTTTTTGCAGTTTTCGAAAAATTGGTCCTTCACTCGCTGGAATTCATCCTTGGAGCGGGATTTTCCGCTCATTCCTCTGCGCAGTACGTCCGCTTCGCCCAAACTCAGTCCGGCAAAGTAGTGCGCTACCTTAATCACATCCTCCTGATAAACCATGATGCCGTAGGTCTCAGGCATGATGTCTTTCATGACAGGATGTGCTTGATTTCGGCGGTCTTCACTGATGTGTCGCAGGATGTATTCCCGCATCATTCCCGATCGGGCTACACCCGGGCGGATGATGGAGCTGGCGGCGACGAGTTCCAAATAGGTGTCTGCCTTCATTTTGGCAAGCAGCATGCGCATGGCGGGCGACTCCACGTAAAAGGCACCAATGGTGTGTCCGGTGCGGAGGTGTTCTTTGATTTTGGGATCCGTTTTGAACTTTTCCACTTCCCGAATATCCACTTGGATACCTTGGTTTTGGTAGATGATCTCCAGAGCCGACTTGATGTGGCCGAGCCCCCGCTGACTCAGGATGTCAAACTTGTGCAATCCGATATCTTCCGCTGTGTGCATGTCGATATGCGCGAGCGGAAACCCCTTCGGAGGCATATCAGTCGCCGTGTAGTAGTGGATCGGCTTATGTGAGATCAATATCCCACAGGCGTGAATCGTCAGATGCGAAGGCATGTCGTGCAGCACCTTCGAGTATTTGATAATCAACTTGCCAAATTGATCGGGTTCGTAGCCTTCCTTATCGGCATGATGGATGAGCGATTCGATGTCGGTCTTGGGCAGGCCAAAGACCTTGCCCAGCTCCCGCAGCATGGAATTGTATTGAAAAGTACTGTAAGATCCCAGCAGGGCTACATGTTCTTCTTGCTTTCCGTTGTATTTGCGGAAAATGTAATCTGTCACCTCATCCCGATCCGTCCAGCTGAAGTCGATGTCGAAATCGGGGGGATTTTCCCGATACAGGTTGATAAAGCGCTCAAAATACAAATCCAGCTCGATCGGATCCACGTCCGTGATGCCCAAGCAGTAGGCCACAATGCTGTTGGCACCGGAGCCCCGACCGACGTGATAGAAGTTGCGGTGCTGCGCAAAAGTCACGATATCATAGTTGATCAGGAAATAGGAGACAAAGCCCTTTTGCCGGATGAGTTCGAGTTCCTTGTCGATCCGTTCGGAGATTTTTGGAGAAAAATTCGGGTAGCGATTGAGGGCACCTTTGAAGGTCTCTTGTCGGAGAAAGTCAAAGTCTTCCCAGTCTGAGCCCAAGATGTCCCGTCGGTTTTTCACCGCTTGGAAGTAAAAGGAAAACTGGCATTGCTCGAGGAGTTTTTGGGCATTGACGAGGAGGTAGCTGTGGTTTTCGCAGCGGGCAATGAGGTCGGCGTAGGAGTAGAATTGATCCGTAGGATCAGCCTGTTCCGATGCGGGAAGCTTGCTTAGCAAGGTGTTCAGATCCATGCTGCGCAAAAGTCGATGGGCGTTGAACTCGAGTTTGGAGCTGAAAGTAGCCGGCTGCAGGAGTACGAGTTTTTCCTTTCGTCGATACCAAGGTGAGTTCAGTACTTTGTTGAGTTGTGCGGGATGCACCCCGACGTATTCATTTTCCCGCAGGGGAAAGGCCTTCTCCGAAAAGGGATAGATCACAAAGCTGTTTTCAAAAGCCGGGGCCTTGGACTTAAATTCCCGCTTGCGGGTCAGATGCTCGGAAAGGTGTTTATTGAGTTCGAAAAAACCCTCCTGATTCTGCGCCAGGCCGATGTATTGCTGCTGTACCCCGTTGCGGAAGTCGATGCCGATTACGGGATGGATGCCTGCTTTTTGTGCAGCACGCATAAAGGGAAACACACCGGCCGTGCAGTTGATGTCGGTCAGGGCAAGGGAGTCGAGTCGTTTGCCTTTCGCCTCAGCGATCAGCGCTTCCATAGACATCGTCCCGTATTTGAAGCTGAAGTGAGAATGGCAGTTGATAAACATGTTCGATTTTTGATTGGGTAGAACCTTCGAGGTTTTTGGAAACCTCAAAGGTTTCGAGATATACTCCGTGAGATACGCTTCGCGAAATACGCTCCCTGTGGTCGTGAGATAGTTTGTGTCGGATTACAAATCCTACGATAGGACCTCGGGATTCCAAATCCCGAGGAGCAGATATCCAGACGCTGGACTTGATCGGATTTTAGCTTTCGGATTGCAAATCCAGAGGAGCTAAGCTTTTCCAAAGTTTCGAACTTTGGAAAAGCTGTTAGCGGGCATTAAAATGTTAATAATTTCAACATTTTAATGTTTATAAATTAAACAATAGGATTGGAATCAAGTCAAGGGATTGACTGATTTTTGGAGGAAAATGTCAGGAAAGAGGGTGGGGGGTACTCGTGCAGAAAATTGAATTCAATCAAAAAAGATCAGATAGAATCAAGCAGTGCTTTGATGTAGGCATCAGTAACATTTTCTTTTTCTGATTTATCATAAATCGATAGGAGAAAGACGCTGTCTTCATGGATTACAAAACTGGTAATCACTCTTGCTCCACCTGATTTTCCTCTGCCCTTACTTTTAATCGCTAGCCTGATTTTATAGCAATTTTTAAAAATGGGAGTGCCTTGAGTTGGGGCCGCTGATAGGCTTTCAGCAAGTTTTAAAATGTCAACTTTGAGCGAAGGATATTTTTTGACAAGCTTTTTGAGCTCTTTGTCAAATTCTGGCAATGTTTTGACCTGATAGGTCATAGTTCACTGAGTACGTCTTTAATATCCCTTGCTTTTAATTTACCAGCTTTGGCATCCAACATTTCCTTATAGCCTTGAGCCACACTTTTGGCAATTTTGATCGACTCCTCATCAGTTTCTGAAGTGGTAAATTTCACTTTAAGAGCCTGGAGAATAGCTTTAACAGTATTGGACTCTTCTTTGTCTTTTGTTTCTATCAAGATCGTTTCCATGGATTAAATATAAATTTTTAATCAACAGGTAGTCAAAATTTAAATTGAGCAAAAAATTTTTAAGAGAAAACTTTTAGGCCTTCGCCAGTGTCAGTTGAAACTCCAATGGGCTGCAAGGCTGGAACTCATCAGCGGCCAAATCCTCAAAAATCTCTTCATCGGCCTGAATCTCCGTTTTTTCGATCTTTCCATCCGGATGGACAATCAGTTCGATCCCGGTGAAATCTGTCGGGTTTACCATGACCAAAACTTGATAATCGTCAAATACCCGCTTGAAATACTGTGAAATTGCTTTGGCCATACTTTTTTATGCGAAGCTAATCAATCATTTCCTGTTATTGAAAGAGGTGACAGGTGCTGCGTAGTAGATCACATCAGCAGGTGGCTTTTGGGTAGCTTTTATCTGATCGAATACAAAAAAGGTGTGGGCAAGAAAATCTTGTTCATTTAGGGGCTTCACGGGATTAATCCCGAAATTCTCTACAATGAAAACAGGCCCAAAAGGTCCGATGATCTCAAGCCCATTCCGATTTCGTGTTCGTTTCAATTTGAAAACTTCTCCTCCCACAAATTCAAATCGGGCATTTCCCCAAAAGTAACTTCCTTTTCCTCTTGCCACTTGCAGTTTGGAGTCTTGGTCAACAATTCTTGCGTTTTTTAGAATTCCATTGGCATTATTGTAGAACATGCGGAAAACACGCCCATCGTAATGAAGATCTGCATATTGAAATCCGGGATCGATTTTCAACAGCGTGTTTTCACCTCCGGATTCCTGGTATTTCACCTCAATCATCGGGACTTCCCAGGACGCGGCTGATTGAGACTTGACTTGGAAGGAGAGGATCATCAGTCCGAAAAGCAGAAAAATAGAACGGGTTTTCATGGGAGTGGCTGTTAGTTGTTAGCCTTAACGAAATCATTTGGTTGAGGTTCAGTTGCTTTGAAAGCAAATTCGACCCATTCATTTATCAAAATGGCAGATAAAAATTATTTTTTTTGAAAAATCCGAAATGATGCTTTGTCTTTTCCAATCCCTTTCTAAATTTGCTCACCTATTATGAAAACAATCGCAAACAAATACTGGTGGTGGCATTCTTCAACTTTCCAAGGGAAAGCTCAGAAAGCCGTTGCCTAAATTTTGCGCAGCACATATCACAGAAGGCTTACTGGATTTCCCGGTAAGCCTTTTTTTATGCCAAAAAATAATCCCTGATGAACCACGTCAAGTATCCGATTCTCACTACGTACCGTAAGCGACTGGCTGATACCATCACGCCGGTGAGCATTTACCTGCAGATCCGGGACCGATTTGCCAATCCGATTTTGCTGGAGTCTTCTGACTATCACGGACAGGAAAACAGCTATTCCTACATCTGTTTCAATCCTTTGGCGACTTTTGACTTCAATGCCGGGCAGGTCACCGAGAAGCTTCCCGATGGCAAAGAACTAGTCTACGAAGTCACAGCACAAAAGCGTCTGATGGACTGTCTGCGGGCTTTTGGGAATAAATTTGATCCGACTCCGGACAAGTTTAAGTTCAGTACCAACGGGCTTTTTGGATACATTCAGTACGATACGGTGGGCTGGTTTGAGGATATCAAACTGAGCAAAACTTCGCCCAATGAGATCCCTATGATGCACTATGCGATGTATCAAAACATCATCGTAGTGGATCATTACAAAAACGAATTGCACCTCTTTGAACACCGAGTGGCAGGAGCAAACAATGCCGAATACATTGCTGAGATCGAAACGCTTCTTAACAATAAGAACATCCCGGCTTATTCCTTCAAAACCGTGGGCGAGGAAGTTTCCAATTACACCGATGAGGAGTTTTTGAAGATTCTCAACCAAGGCCGCGAGCATTGCTTCCGAGGAGATGTATTTCAGATTGTGCTTTCGAGACGCTTTTCCACTGAGTTTAAAGGCGATGAATTCAACGTCTATCGTGCACTCCGTTCAGTTAATCCTTCACCCTATCTGTTCTATTTCGACTATGGTTCTTTCAAAGTCTTTGGCAGTTCGCCCGAGGCACAGATTGTGGTCAAAAATCGTAAAGCGACCATTTTTCCGATTGCGGGTACTTTCCGAAGAACAGGCAATGACATTGAGGATGCGGAATTGGCCAAGAAGCTCTTTGATGATCCCAAGGAAAATTCAGAGCATGTGATGCTGGTGGATTTGGCCAGAAATGACCTTTCCCGATCCTCTGACTTGGTTGAAGTAGATGTTTTCAAAGAAATTCAATATTACTCCCACGTGATTCACCTGGTTTCTAAAGTGACCGGCCAGCTTGCTCAAGGCGCGAATCCGCTTCAACTCGTTGCGGATACTTTTCCGGCGGGTACCCTTTCCGGTGCTCCGAAATACCGGGCGATGGAACTGATCGACGAACTCGAAAATGTCAGCCGCCAATTCTACGGCGGAGCGATCGGCTACTTGGGGTTCAATGGAGATTTTAACCACGCCATCTTGATCCGATCTTTTGTCTCCGAAAATAATCACCTGAGATTCCAAGCTGGAGCAGGAGTGGTAGCTAAATCATCCATTCCTTCTGAATTACAGGAAGTGGCGAATAAGCTGGAGGCGCTGAGAGTGGCTTTACGGGCTGCTGAACAAATTTAAACCTATTGAACCATGCGAATATTGGTATTAGATAATTACGACTCCTTCACCTACAACTTGGTCTATATCGTCCGGCAGTTGGGTTATGGAGCGCAGATGGATGTCTTCCGAAATGATAAAATCAACTTGGAAGATGTCGCCAACTACGACAAGATTCTCCTTTCTCCCGGTCCGGGTGTTCCTTCCGAAGCTGGGATTATGCCGGAGTTGTTGAAGAAATATGCCGCCACCAAGTCGATTCTTGGGGTATGTCTGGGACATCAGGCGATCGGGGAAGCATTTGGCGGAAGCCTGATCAATCTGTCTGAGGTGCTTCATGGAGTAGCCTCTGAGGTGACGGTGCAGGATGATTTGTTATTCAGAGACATTCCGAAAACCTTCAAAATCGGTCGTTACCACTCTTGGGTGATCGATGAATCGACGCTTTCTCCGGATTTGGAAGTCATAGGAAGGACGCCTGATCATCAGATTATGGCGGTGCGCCACAAACAGTTTGATGTCCGTGGAGTTCAATTTCACCCCGAAAGTATTTTGACCGAAAATGGAGTCAAAATCATGCAAAACTGGTTAGAATCTTAAATTTGAAGTTCACCCCACCACTAGCCTTAACATGAAAGAGATTTTAAACCAATTGATCGCACATCAGACCCTATCGCAAGATCAGGCTCGCGAAGTGCTCAAAAATATTGCAACAGGAGGATACAATACGAGCCAAATAGCCGCATTCATGACGGTTTACTTGATGCGAAGTATCACGGTGGAGGAATTGCGGGGTTTCCGTGAGGCCATGCTTGAGTTATGTATTCCCGTGGAAATCGACGAATACGATGCTATGGACCTTTGTGGTACAGGCGGTGATGGCAAGGATACGTTTAATATTTCTACACTTTCTTCCTTTATCGTTGCAGGGGCAGGTCAAAATGTTGCCAAACATGGCAATACAGGAGTGTCTTCCATCTGCGGTTCCTCTAACCTGCTCCAGTATTTCGGTTACCAGTTTACTAACGACATCGGAGAAATCCGACGTTCTCTGGATGAAGTCGGACTTTGCTTTTTGCATGCTCCGCTTTTTCACCCTGCCATGAAAAATGTGGCTCCGATCCGAAAAGAGCTTGGGGTGAAAACTTTCTTCAATATGCTAGGCCCGATGGTAAACCCAAGCTTTCCAAAAAAACAATTGGTTGGGGTTTTTAGCCTTGAACTGGCGCGTTTATATGGCTATTTGTATCAGGAGACCGAAGGGAAATTTTCCATTCTACATTCCTTGGATGGATACGACGAGATTTCGCTTACGGGTCCTTTTAAAATGATTTCCAACTCGGGAGAAAAGCTTTACAATCCAGAAAATATCGGCCTTTCCAAACTCACAGCAGAAAGCATCAAAGGTGGAGATACCGTGGAAGAATCGGCTAAGATCTTCGAAAATGTCCTTCGCGGAAAAGGTGAAAAAGCCCAAAACGAAGTGGTTATTGCCAATGCAGCAGCGGCTTTGGTTACAGCCCGTGAAGGATTGAGCTTCTCAGATGCCGCCCTCGAAGCCGAGGAGGTTTTACTAAGCGGCAAAGCCCTCAAGGTGTTCAATGGTCTCGTCAATCCCCTAACTACCATTTCATTAGCCTAATCATTGATTATGAATATTTTAGAAAAAATCATCGCGGACAAATTCAAAGAAGTCGAGGAGAAAAAAAGCTTGGTTCCTGTCAAGTTGCTGGAGAAAAGTACTTTTTTCTCAGGTCCTACCGTGTCCATGAAAAAGTACGTTACTCATCCTGACAAGTCCGGCATCATTGCAGAATTCAAGCGAAAGTCTCCTTCCAAAGGCTGGATCAATGGTTCTGCCTCTGTGGAGCAGGTTAGTATCGGCTATATGCAGGCTGGCGCTTCGGCTTTGTCAATATTGACCGACAAGGAATACTTCGGCGGTACCAATGAGGATCTCAAAATCGCCCGAAAATTCAATTTCTGCCCCATTCTTCGAAAGGACTTTGTCGTGGATGAATACCAAATCTTAGAAGCCAAATCCATCGGGGCGGATTGCATTTTGCTGATTGCAGCAGCTTTGGAACCGGAAAAACTCAAGTCATTGGCCTATTTCGCCAAGAGCTTGGGCCTCGAAGTGCTGATGGAAGTGCATGATGCAGAAGAACTGGACCGCAGCCTTTGTGATGGGTTGGATCTGGTTGGGGTGAACAATCGGAATCTGAAGACCTTTGAGGTGTCCATTGATACTTCTCTTGCCTTGGTTGATCGGATTCCGTCCAATTTTATGAAGGTTTCCGAAAGCGGGATTTCTGATCCAGCTACCTTGATTCAGTTGAAAAAAGCGGGTTTTGACGGATTCTTGATCGGGGAAAACTTCATGAAATCCAGCCGTCCGGAGCAGGCTGCTTACAATTTCATTAAGGAATTTCGAATGCTGCTAGAAACCGAATTCACCAAAGCCTGATGGAACTCAAAGTCTGTGGCATGCGGGAACCGGAGAATATCCGAAGTTTGATTTCGGAAGTGAATCCGGATTGGATGGGATTGATCTTTTATCCCAAGTCGCCTCGCTATGTCCCAGATGAACAGGCTGCTGAATTGAAGGGACAGCCAGTGAAAAAAGTTGGGGTTTTTGTCAATGCAAGTGAAGCGGAAATCCTGAGAAAAGTAGATCAATTTGGGCTTTCTGCCATTCAGCTACATGGAAGCGAGTCGCCTGATTTTGTGAAAAGTCTTGCTGAAAAAACCGAGGCCGAACTCTGGAAAGTAGTTTCAGTAGGAACCGAGATCGATTGGAAAAGTCTGGAAGGCTACCTGCCATTTGTGAGCAAGTTTCTTTTCGATACCGCTACAGCGGCCCATGGAGGTTCGGGAAAGCGCTTTGACTGGAAAGTTTTGGAAACTTATCCCTTTGACAAAGGCTTTCTGCTGAGTGGAGGATTGGATGGAGAAAGTGCTGAGGAAGTCTTGGCTTTGCGACAGCAAATCCCCCAACTCAAAGGCGTCGATCTCAATTCCAAATTTGAAGATGCTCCCGGAGTGAAAAACATTGAAAAATTGAAGAATTTCAAAAGTCGCTTGATTCAATCAGGCACGAATAACTAACCACCTTATAACTAGTAACCGATGATACGTGTAGATGAAAAGGGATTTTACGGAAAGTTTGGCGGGGCGTATATCCCCGAAATGCTCCATCCGAATATTGAGGAGCTGAGGGATAACTACGAGGCGATTGTGGCAAGTCCGGAGTTCCAGCAGGAGTTTCAGACCTTGTTGAGGGACTTTGTGGGTCGTCCGACACCGCTCTATTTCGCCAATCGTCTTTCGGAAAAATATGGCGCTAAAATCTACCTCAAGCGGGAAGACCTCTGCCACACCGGCGCGCATAAAGTCAATAATACAGTAGGGCAAATCCTTTTGGCCAAAAGACTGGGCAAAAAGCGAATCATCGCCGAAACCGGTGCCGGTCAGCACGGAGTGGCTACGGCTACCGTCTGCGCCTTGATGGGCATGGACTGCACGGTGTACATGGGCGAGTTGGATATTCAGCGTCAGCGTCCCAATGTAGAGCGGATGCGAATCCTCGGAGCCAAAGTGGTTCCGGCAACTTCAGGTTCCAAAACCCTCAAAGACGCGACCAACGAAGCCATGCGTGCCTGGATCAATGATCCTGTCGGAACGCATTACATCATCGGTTCGGTCGTAGGTCCTCATCCTTATCCGGAGATGGTGGCACGGTTCCAATCTGTGATTTCAGAAGAAATGAAGTGGCAGCTGAAGCAAAAAGAAGGACGTGAAAATCCCGATGCCGTCATCGCCTGTGTCGGTGGTGGATCGAATGCCGCAGGAGCTTTTTACCATTACTACAATACCCCTGAAGTTCGCCTGATCGCAGCCGAAGCTGCTGGACTGGGCGTGTATTCCGGGAAGTCAGCGGCAACAACCGCGCTCGGTACTCCTGGGATTTTGCATGGTTCGAAGACCATCTTGATGCAGACCGAAGACGGACAAGTGGTGGAGCCGCATTCCATTTCGGCAGGCCTAGACTATCCTGGAATTGGGCCTGTTCACGCGCACTTGTTTGACATCGGAAGAGCGGAGTTTGTAGCTGTGGAAGATGAAGATGCCATGAAAGCCGGAATTCTACTCAGTCGAACCGAAGGAATCATCCCGGCTATTGAGACTGCCCACGCCATCCATGCCCTCAACATGATCGAATACCGAAAAGACGACGTGCTCGTGATCAACCTTTCCGGCAGAGGAGATAAGGATTTGGAAACGTATATCAAGTGGGGAGGATATTGATTTCGGATTTCGGATTTCAGATTTCGGATTTCAGATTTACGACATGGATATGGACCTCAATCCTTAAATCCAATAGAGGTTTGAATTTGGTTAATTGCTCTACTCCACTCATCATCTCATAAATCGTAATTCGTAAATCGTACTTTTCAATACCTACGCAAAAAATAGCCATTACACTGATGAATAGAATTCACTACTTATTCAATACCAAACAGGATCGGGTGCTCTCGATCTACTTTACGGCGGGATTTCCCAAGCTGGAAGATACCATTCCGGTCATGGAAGCCATCGAGGCGGGAGGTGCAGACATTATCGAAATCGGGATTCCGTATTCCGATCCGATTGCCGACGGTCCCACGATCCAAGACAGCAATATGATCGCTCTGGAAAATGGCATGAGCATGAAGAAGCTCTTTGATCAACTTAAAGGTTTCCGTGCCAAAGTCCACCTTCCGGTAGTTTTGATGGGATATCTGAATCCGATCATGCAGTTTGGGATGGAGGAGTTTTGCAAAAAGTGCAAGGAAGTCGGAGTGGACGGACTTATTGTTCCTGACTTGCCGATGCAGCAATACTTGGATGAGTACAAAAGCCTGTTTGACTCCTACGGCTTGGTCAATACCTTTTTGATCTCTCCACAGACTTCCGAAAAGCGTATTCGGGAAATCGATGAAAATACCGACGGGTTTATCTACATGGTGTCTTCCCATTCGATTACGGGAGCCAAGGCGGATATTTCAGAAGAGCAGATTGCCTATTTCGAGCGGGTGAAAGCCATGAACCTCAAAAATCCCCGACTAATCGGCTTTGGTATTTCCGATGCACAGACCTTCACTACCGCTTCTAAATACAGTAATGGAGCGATTATCGGTTCGGCATTTATCAAAACAGTAAAAAATTCTCAAAACCTGAGTAAAGACATTCAAGAATACATTCAGTCTGTGATTAGTTAAATGAGCTTTTCCAAAGTTTCAAACTTTGGAAAAGTTTCAACACTACTCACAATGGCGTAAATCAAAAATCGTACTTCCCCATGATTATCCAACTTCAACCCGATATCACCGATTCCCAAAAAGAAAAACTGATCTCCAAAGTCAATGAGAGCGGTTATAAAACCACCGAGGTTAAAACCCAACTTGGCGATTACATCATCGGTATCGGCAAAAATGAATTTGACATCCGCCGCATCGGTCAGATGGACGGCATTCAGGACATCCACATCGTCTCGGACGAATATAAGCTCGTGTCCAAAAAGTGGAAAGCGAAGCCGACTTCAGTTGATCTAGGCGATGGGGTTTTTATCAAGGATGGGGAAATGGCCATCATTACCGGCCCATGCTCCATTGAGTCCGAAGAGCAGATCCGCAAAGTGGTCAATCACTGCGTGGAAAACGGTATCACCATGATGCGTGGTGGGGTGTTCAAGCCTCGAACTTCCCCTTATGCTTTCCGAGGGATGGGCATCGATGGTCTGAAATTGTGGCATTCCATCGCATCCGAAGCCGGTGTGAAGATCGTCACCGAAGTGATGCAGACTTCCCAAATCGAGGAAATGTACCCTTACGTCGACATTTACCAAGTTGGTGCGAGAAACTCCCAAAACTTCAATTTGCTTGACGAACTCGGCAAAGTGGACAAAGCCGTGATGATCAAGCGTGGGATTTCCGGTACGATCGAGGAACTTCTGCAATCTGCGGAGTATGTATTCTCCGGTGGAAATGAAAAACTGATCCTTTGCGAACGAGGTATCCGAACTTACGAGCGCGCCTCCAGAAATACGCTTGACCTCAACGCCATTCCGATCTTAAAAGCCAAATCTCACTTGCCGGTAATCGTTGATCCTTCACACGGGATTGGGATTCGAGCCTATGTGCCGCAGATGGCCTTGGCAGGAGTCATGGCCGGTGCGGATGGGATCATCTATGAGTCGCATGAAGTTCCTGAGAAAGCTTACTCTGATGGACAGCAAACCCTGGACTTTGCCCAAAGTGCGAGACTCGCCGCTTGGATCAGAGAGATTTTTGCGAAAAGGAAAACGTTCGAGCTGTTGTAAAAAACGATACAGGTTTGAATAACTATCCTGCTTCTGGAGAAGCAGGACAACAAGTTCCCGCTGTTATGCTGCTTTTCCAAAAGCAGCATTTTTTGTTTTCAACGTCCAGCTCCTAGAGAAGCAGGTCAACAAAAAAGCTTAAAATCAAAGGATTTTAGATAAGTCCTGTCTTCCTACAATCGCCATAATTTCGACCGTTTCCTCATTTAATCGAAAGTAAATACTGTCAGACCCGCAGACGCAGCGTCTATATCCTGTTTTGATGTGATCTACAGATTCAAATGAGAAAGGCCTTTCTGCAATCATATCAAAGCAGTTGAAAAAATTATCGAAATACCGGTCAGCCTGACTCATTCCGAACCTTTTTACTCCAAATTGGTAAATTCGGATCAAGTCCGCCTTAGCTTCCTCGCTTAATCTATAATTAGCCATTTACCAAAGCTTTTGCTTCAGCCAAAATCTGCTCTTTGGTATCGGAGGTAAATCCACCTTTTTCGGCTTTTTCAATTTTTGCTCTTAGCCAATCTATTTCAGCCTGCTGTTTCCTTGCTTGCCTGATCAGATCATTGATCAATTCACTTTTGCTTGAATATTCCTGATTATCCACTTGGGATTTTAGCCACTCGTCATTTGGAGGGGTAAGGGATATGCTTTGTCGTGCCATATTTAATTGATTTGATGTAATATTACACCAAAAACGAATCACCATCAAGCTGTTTCTAACCTTCTTAGGAAATAATCCAGAACCAGTAGGTTTTTGATTACGTACGGAAAAAGGTACATTTGATAAAATTCTGCAGCGATGAAAGTGGTGAATTACACGGACCTGAGAGTCAATTTGAAGAAATGGTTTGATTTGGTAGTGGATGATATGGAAGAGGTCATTATCAAGCGAAAGGACAACAGGGATTTGGTCTTGATTTCGTTAGAGGAGTACAATGCGCTCAAGGAAACCAGCTATTTGCTCTCCGGAAAAAACCGTGAGGTTTTGATGAAATCACTGGAGGAAGCGAAAGCTGGGAAAGTGGTTGAAAAGCCTTTGATTGAGGAATGAGGATCGCCTGGACCCTCACAGCTTGGGAGGATTACCTGTACTGGCAGACGATCGACAAGCAGAAACTCAAGCGCATCAACGAACTGGTCAAGGCGATCATTCGTGATCCATTTAAAGGAATCGGCAATCCAGAGCCGTTAAAACATGACCTACAAGGCTTTTGGTCAAGAAGGATTGATGGAGAACACCGACTGGTTTATTCCTTTCAAAATTCCGAATTGTTGATCATTGCCTGTCGATACCACTATTGAAACCCAAAAAAATATTGGACTTTACTCAAAGTGCGGGACTAGTGGCTTGGATCAGAGAGATTTTCGCAAAGAGGAAAACTTTCGACCTTCTGTAAAAAACTTTTGTACCAAGCCAAAACCCTGATTAAATTCGAAGCATGAATCCAACTCCAAGAACCTACGTGCATCATTCTTATCACTTCCTCCAATGAGGGATAGGAATGACTTTGGTTTTTGCTGAAGATATAAAAAGGCCTATTCCGTAACCGGTTTAGGCCTTTTCTGGTTTTAGAAGTAAAAAGTACTGTTATAAACCCAAATAGAAAATGAGTAACCAAGCCAAAGACTGGGTCTTTTCCGACCCGAGACTGAAAGAAATGAGGCAGGATTACGCTGCATACACCGAGGAAGATTTTAAAGTATGGAAGATTCTCTTCGAAAGGCAGATGCCCAACCTACCCAAGGCAGCCTCCAAGGCCTATTTGGAAGGGGTGAAGACCGTGAATTTTACTGCGGATCGCATTGGCAATTTTGAGGAGCTAAACGAGATCCTTTTGAAAACCACCGGATGGGCAGTTCAGGTAGTTCCAGGGCTGATCGATGACGATTTGTTCTTCGGCTTGCTGAACAACAAGCGTTTTCCATCGTCGACTTGGCTTCGCAAAATGGAACAGCTAGACTACCTCGAGGAGCCGGACATGTTTCACGATGCCTTTGCCCACATGCCTTTGCTGACCAATCAGCACTATGTGGATTTTCTGGAAAAGCTCAGCGGAATTGCGCTGAAGCACATTCAGGATCCTTGGGCGATCCAGTTGCTGAGCCGGATTTATTGGTTTACGATTGAGTTTGGATTGATTCGGGAAGAGGGAGAGTTAAAAGTGTACGGCGCTGGGATTTTGAGTTCGGCAGGAGAGACGAAGTTTTCACTTTCTGACGAACCCAAGCATTTCCCCTACGATGTGCGCCACATCATGAGTACCGAGTACTGGAAAGATCGCTTTCAGGATAAATACTGGGTGATCGACAGCTACGAACAGCTTTTCAATT
This sequence comes from Algoriphagus aquaeductus, assembly GCF_003253485.1. Taxonomy (GTDB): domain Bacteria; phylum Bacteroidota; class Bacteroidia; order Cytophagales; family Cyclobacteriaceae; genus Algoriphagus; species Algoriphagus aquaeductus. Next base: position 360,974 of record NZ_QKTX01000003.1, read on the forward strand.
CCCTTCCTGATATTGAGGAAGTGTTGGAGGAGATGCTGGCTGAGAAAGAAGCAAGAAGCTAGATACAAGACACAAGAAAACGGTTGGATGTCGGATGACCGATGTCGGATGTAATTCATCGGACACCGGACATCGGACACCGGACTTCAACAAATGAAAATAGCAGTAATCAAATACAACGCGGGCAATGTTCAATCGGTCCTCTATGCCTTGGAGCGATTGGGGGTAGATGCGGTATTGACGGATGATCCTGAGGAAATTCACGCGGCCGACAAGGTCATCTTTCCCGGTCAGGGAGAGGCAAGTTCGGCCATGACTTACCTCAAAGCCCGCCAACTTGACCAAGTAATCAAGGATATAAAACAGCCCTTTTTGGGGGTTTGCTTGGGATTGCAGTTGCTTTGTGCCCACTCCGAGGAAAATGACACCGAGTGCTTGGGGATCTTTCCAGTGAAAGTGAAGCGCTTTATTCCGGAGAATTCACAGGAATTCAAAGTGCCTCATGTGGGCTGGAACGAACTCGAAAATTTAGCCGATAACGTGTTGCTGAAGGACCTTCCCGATTCGAAGTTCCTGTACTACGTGCACAGCTACTACGCTGAGTTGAGCGAAGCTACAATTGCCACGACGCATTACATTCATGACTTTACCGCCATTCTTCACCGGGATAATTACTGGGCGATTCAAGCTCACCCGGAGAAAAGCAGCACGGTAGGGGAGAAATTGCTAGCTAACTTCTTAAACATTTAAAGGATTTACGATATACGATTTTTGATTTACGACATGTTGAGGAACTTCAGGTGAAATTCTCAAAGTTTAAATTTTGGGTGGCATGATTGAAGTTCAGAAAAGGTCGTAAATCGTCATTCGGAGATCGTAAATTATCCCCCCAGCCCCCTTTGAAAGGGGGAGTTGGCCTAATAGAACCTCAAACCTTAAATCCCGCAAGTCTTGTGTCTTAGGTCTTGCATCTAAAGTCTTACTATGTATATCATTCCCGCCATCGACCTCATCGGAGGCAAGTGCGTTCGCCTCAGTCAGGGCGATTACAGCAGCAAGAAAGAATACCACGACGATCCGCTCGAAATGGCGAAGCGCTTTGAAGGCGCAGGGATTACTCGCTTGCATTTAGTGGATTTGGATGGTGCCAAAGCCAAAAAAATCATCAACGGTGATGTTTTGGAGCGAATTTGTGCCGGCACGAATCTTCAAGTAGATTTTGGTGGAGGTATTCAGTCGGATGAGGAGATCGAAAAAGCCTTTGCACTCGGAGCCAAGCAAGTGACAGGAGGAAGTATTGCGGTGAAAAATCCAACTCTTTTCGACGAGTGGATTACCAAGTACGGATCGGAGAAAATTATCCTCGGTGCAGATGCAAAAAACAAGAAAATCGCTGTGGGAGGTTGGGAAGAGACCACATCCGTGGAATTGATTCCTTTTATCCAAAGCTATTTCGACAAAGGAATCCGCTATGTGATTTGCACCGATGTGGCCAAAGATGGCTTGCTTCAAGGCCCATCGGTGGACTTGTACCGTGAGATTTTGCAGGAAATTCCCGAGTTGAAGCTCATCGCCAGTGGAGGAGTGTCTTCCGTCAAAGACCTCGAAGAACTCGAGAAAGTCGGGGTTTACGGAGCGATTGTAGGCAAAGCGTATTATGAGGGAAGAGTGACGTTAGAGGAGTTAGCAAGTTTTGGATGATTGAAATATGCTGCGCGAGATCCGTTGAAATACGCTTCGCGAAATATTTACTCCAACATTATGACTAAACTATTTCTATTTATTTCTTCCCGATTTATCGGGATTTATTTCAACAGTATTTCCATTTTATGCTAACCAAACGAATCATCCCCTGCCTCGATATCAAAGACGGCCGCACGGTCAAGGGAGTCAATTTTGTCCAGCTTCGGGATGCCGGCGACCCGGTCGAGTTGGCCAAAATCTACTCAGATGAAGGGGCGGACGAACTCGTCTTTTTGGACATCACAGCAACAGTCGATAAGCGAAAAACCCTTGCAGAATTGGTGACCAAAGTGGCCAAGGCGATCAATATTCCATTTACCGTAGGAGGAGGAATTTCCACCGTGGAGGACGTGAAGGTGCTTTTGGCAGCTGGAGCGGATAAGATTTCCATCAACTCCGCAGCAGTGAAGAATCCCGGAGTGATTGACGAAATGGCCAGAGAATTTGGTTCGCAGTGTGTGGTGGTGGCCATCGATACCCGGAATGTGGACGGGATTGATTTTGTCCATACGCATGGGGGAAGAAAAGCCACTTTGCTCAGAACCCAAGCTTGGGCCCAGGAAGTTGCCGATCGGGGTGCGGGAGAGATTTTACTTACGTCTATGGATCATGATGGGACCAAGGCGGGTTTTGCCAATGAACTCACAGCGGAGATTTCATCAGCTTTGTCCATTCCCGTGATTGCTTCGGGAGGAGCAGGAAATATGCCGCATTTCAAGGATGTGTTTACCTTTGGCAAAGCGGATGCAGCCTTGGCAGCGAGTATTTTCCACTTCAAGGAAATCGGAATTCCGGAGTTGAAGGAATATTTGATTGGAGAGGGGATTAGTATTAGGAAATAATTGAGAATGAATTATAGAAATGCCCTGCGAGATAAAAATGAAGATATGCTTTGCGAGATAATGAATTAAGATGTGCAAAGCGAGATGGCTGCTAAACAGCGAATTACATATCTCAGCTTTAGCCTTATCTTTTAAAATATCTGCGCAGCTATCTTATTGTATTTCAAAGAAATAGAAAACATGAATATCGATTTCACGAAAATGAACGGCCTCATCCCTGCCATTGTGCAAGATGCCGTGACTGGAAAAGTCCTGATGCAGGGCTTTATGAACGAGGAAGCAATGGCCAAAACGCAGGAGACGGGAATGGTGACTTTTTTCTCCCGTAGCAAAGACCGTCTTTGGACCAAAGGCGAGACTTCAGGCAATTTTATGGAGTTGGTATCCATTTCAGTGGATTGTGACGGAGATTCGATTTTAGTCAAAGCCAATCCCAAAGGTCCCGTATGCCACACCGGAACTGATACTTGTTGGGGCGAGGAAAATGCTTCGAAAACGGGCTTTATTGATCAGCTACGAGCCATCATCAAAGACCGAAAAAACAATCCTTCTGACAAATCCTACACGGCATCTCTTTTTGCCAAAGGCATCAATAAAATCGCTCAAAAAGTAGGAGAGGAAGCTGTGGAAATCGTGATTGAAGCGAAAGACAATAACAAGGAGCTATTTTTAGGCGAGGCAGCCGATCTGCTTTTTCACTACCTCGTTCTTCTCGAAGCTAAAGGGTATGAGCTGGATGAGGTGATGGAGGTGCTGATCCAACGGCATAAAAAATAAACCAAAAGCCCGGTCAATTGTCCGGGCTTTTGGTTTTAGAAAGCGGGGAATTCTTGCTGCAAGCCTTTGAAGGCATCGATGATTTCCCATTTAGGTTTGTAATAGGTATCTGCCATTCTACCGCTCACATTTCCTGTCTGTATGTATTGGAGGGCTGCGGCTAGCCTTAGGTCTCTAGGATCTCCCCAAGGGAACTGTGGACTGTCACCAACTCTAAAATCAGCAGGGAATCCATCAAAATATTCTGCTTTTCCCTGTGCATTTGCTGTGGCAAAAGTAATCGGAACAAGCTCCACGTTGTTGTCTAGGAGGGTTCTGCTATATCTCGATAGAGGAAATGAACCAACTGGTTTTCCAAAGGTATTGTCACCTACTATCACGACTTGCATGTATGGAGTCAAATTGTTGATGACCAATTCAGACGCCGAAGCAGAGCTTCTGGAGGTAATAAAGATTACCCTAGTCAAATTGAGATTTCCAATTTTGCTGAAGTTTACAGAAGCGTTGCTTGCCGATTTCAGGTCATTCAGTTTATTGGTGTACATCAATCTGCCTGAGTTTGCAGTTTGAATCAGGTAATTGCTGATCTGTGTGCAGACATCTACCGATCCACCCCCATTGTACCTCAGGTCAATGATCAATTCTTGAATTCCCTGACTTTGGAAGAATTCCATTGAACTTTGCACTTCAGAACTTCTAATAGGGTTGAGTCCTGCTGTAGCACGGAAGCTTTGATAAGCCCAATATCCCACTTTTTTTCCGCCTGCCTCAAAAATCCTTTGATCCAATACCGAATTCGATTGGTACTCGGCTTTTATATTGGTTCGGGTAGTGGTGGTTCCGTCAGGTAGTCTGAAGGTAAAGGAATTGCTTATACCAGGATCTGGTCCTCCGAGCTTGAAATCATATCCGCCAGAGGCCAGTTTGTACTCAGAGATAGGTTTTCCATTGATTTGGGTGATTTCCCATCCACGTTTCCAACCGTCTTTTCCAGCAGGAGCTTCGTCAAAAACAAAGGAAACGAACAATCTTTCATCTGAGGTAAATGCAAATCCAAACCCGTGTCCTGCATTTCTTCCTACAAAGGAATTATTGAAGGCTTCCTGAGTAGTCAGGTAAGAGAAGCGGTCAAGCGGTTTGAAGATAATCCCGTCCAGCAATTCCTCGTTGGATAAGAACTTGGTCAGGTCCACAGTAGCAGGTATTCTGGTATTCCAGAAATACCACTCCCGCATGGTATCTACGATCGCTTTTTTGACATCAGATCCGTTTTGGGTAGGGGTGGGATCTTCTTTGGGATCACATGCTACAAATGCTATCCACACTATTCCAATAATCCACTTGAGCTTTTTCATAATCCTATTTTATTTCTCTTCCTAAACGGATTAAGATGGGGGATTTGTTTTCTTAAATGGCGATATCGTAGACTTTCACCGTCTTCCACATATGGGAATATTTGGCGATGAATTCGAGGTGAAGCGGGTCAGACTGATAGGCAGCCTGAGCCTCTAAAGAATCAAAAAACATGGTGCAGGAAACATGGAAACTATGGTCTACCACTTCTCTTTTTTCGGTAGGGGCAGGAGTTCCCATGATAAACTGAGCCACATCCTTGCAGCGTCCAAGCATAGGGGCAGCATCTGTCATAAATTCTTTGAGATCAGAATCCTTGTGTAACCAAAAGTAAACTTGATGAATCATTTTTTGAGCTGACATAGTGTTTGAGGTTAGGGTGTGAATGGGTAAAACACTCGCAGCGCCTGCTGCGGTGAGGGTTTTTATAAAAGATCGACGTGATTTCATTCCTCTTTCGGAAGCTTTTTGATGGTTGGTAATTCCCCTTTAAAGGTGGATAAAGATAAAGATATAAATTGCTTTTCGAATGAAGGATTGGAGTAGACAAGGTGGGAATGTTGATCGTTAAAAGTGAAATTTCATGAAATACAGGACTTTGGGAAAAACCGGTTGGCAAGTTTCTGAGATTGGTTTGGGGACTTGGCAAGTAGGTGGAGGTTGGGGAAAGCCTTTCGACTTGAAGAAAGCTGAATTGATTTTGAATTCTGCTTTGGACCAAGGGATCAATTTTGTGGATACAGCAGATGTCTACGATGGTGGTCTTAGCGAAGCTTCTGTAGGTAGAGCAGTTCGACAAAGTAAAAATAAAGTCTACGTCGCCACCAAATGCGGCCGACGGATTCAGCCACATCTTAATGAAGGCTACACTCCTGAAAGACTTCGAAAACACGTTGAAGACAGCCTAAGTAATTTGGGCTTGGGGCAAATAGACCTGATTCAGTTGCACTGTCCACCATCGGAAGTTTATAAGCGAGATGAGATTTTTTCACTTTTTGAGGATTTGAAAAAGGAGGGGAAAATTGCCGAAATGGGGGTAAGTGTGGAGCGGATCGATGAAGCGATTGGGGCGATGGAGTATGAAGTGGTTTCTACGGTTCAGGTGATCTTCAATTTATTCAGGCAAAAGCCAATTGAACAGCTATTTCCACTTGCCGAAGCAAAGAATGTAGGTTTGATTATCCGTGTCCCTTTGGCAAGCGGGCTATTATCAGGGAAAATTACTCCATCGACTATCTTTCAAAAGGATGATCATCGCTTCTTCAATCGTGAAGGTAAAGCCTTTGACAAAGGGGAGACCTTTTCAGGGGTTCCTTTGGAAAATGCCTTTCCTGCTTTGGAAGAATTAAAGGGATACTTTGCGGATGATCACAACTTGGCTGCTCAAGCTCTGAGATGGATTTTGATGTTTAAACAAGTAGGGACAGTAATTCCCGGAGCCTCTTCTGTGGATCAAGTGGAAAAAAATATCCGAGCATCTCAATTGCCTCCTTTGAGTCCGCATCAGATGCAAGAGGCGGTAAGGATTTATGAAAAGTATATCAAACAAGAAATTCACCCTCAGTGGTAAAACAACGGGGCCGGAGATATTTTCCGGCCCCGCTGTTTTAAAGAACTATTCGGGAAGCTAAGTTTTTGAAATAAGGGTTCTGGTCAGAAATCAAGAAGTAATTGGTGGTGATTTTTTCGTTTCGCTCCATCAAAATCAACGATTCTTCATCGGCATGGATTACTTTTAGCTCTCTGGCTTTGGTAGGTAGGTCTTTGGTTTTGACATAGATTTCGCCCTCTTTTTCCAATACTTCTGTAATTCTGAACATGATTGGTTTTCTGTCTTCGCCATAGGTTGTGGCAATGGTTCGCTCTGGAGACCAAGCGTTGCGGTTTAGTCTGTGTGTCTGGTAATGATGGAAAGATCGGGTATTCACCAGCTCTTTTACTTTACTAGCGTTAACCTTTTTGGTGGAATAGCCGGTGCCATTGAATGTCGTTTGGGTAGAAGATCCTGCTTGGTTTTGACTACCGAATCGGTTGCCGCGCTGGTAGACATCCCCAATGTACACCACATTTGCCCCGATCATGGCTGCTTCGGCTTTCAATTTGTCCAAGGCTCTATTTTTCACTTCATTGATGCTGGAAAGTGTCGTCACTCCCGTGGCTTTGCTAAACAATTCTCCAGTTGGCTCTAGTCCCGCGATGTCCTCTGGATTGTAAGTGATGAATACCTTTTCAAAATCATCCAAGCCATTCACTTCTTTGATTGGGCTTTCGAAAACCTCCTCTCGTCCTGATGAAAAGACAATTTTGGTGACTTGGTGCTTGCTGATGGTGTAGACCGTTTCCTCATTTGGATAAGAGTACTTGATGCTGTTTAGCCCGACTTCTTTGATGGAGACTTCTTTTTGCCCATCTAGGAGGAAAAGTACATCAGGTTGTTTTTGTCCAAAAGCACTTGAAAAATTGGCTAAAATGGCGAGGGAAAGGATTGATTTTTTAATCATGCTTATAAGGGTTTGCTATTAATGGACGGGAGAATTTGCTTTGGGTTCCGTGTTTTTCCATTTTTGCAATAAAAAGATTAATAAAAAGCAAAAGTAAGCAAAACGATTAAAACCGTTTATATACAATGCTTTATGAAACAGTAGTCTTAGTTTGGAACTCGGTGTCTGATAGGTTTTAGTCGTGAAAGCACAAAGTTAGGTTACTAATTCGTTACCGATTGACAAAGGCAATCTATAAACTAACTATCTATATTTCAGTGTTTTGCGTTCTTTTTCATATTCCCTTGTAACTCAATATAATTTAATTTTAACATTAAACATTTGAGTTATGGAGCAGACAAAAAAATCCACGTTCAAACTACTTTTCTACCTGAAAAAGAATGAGCCAAAAAAGAACGGTAACGCCCCTGTTATGGCACGTATTACCATTGATGGAATAGCTAAAACTTTAGGAACAAAGTTAGAAATCAACCCTAATAATTGGGATTTAAAGCATGGAAGAGTTGAAGGCAAGAGTGCCAAAGCATTGAGTATTAATCAAAAATTGGATAACATACGGGGACGTATTGACACTATTTATGAAGATATGCTAAAACACGAGGGATTTGTGACAGCACAAAAACTAAAACTTGAATTTCTCGGTGTTGGTGTTATGGAAGATTCCTTGCTGAAAGTATTTAAAAAGAACAATGAGGACTTTGGAAAAATGGTGGCAAAAGGAGAACGAGCCAACAGTACATACTACAAATACAAATGTAATCGAAAAAGGTGGAGAATGATGGATCAATTTCAAATACAATGCTGTTAAGCCCATCGTGATAATTTATATTTCCTCTTTTAAAATAGATTTGATCACGATCCGTTCGTCCAGAACGGTAATATCGGTAAAAATCCGAATTACAAACATGCTCACTGTATTCTCGTTTCAGATGTGCTAACTGCATAGTGAAATAGTTATAATACATTTTACCAGTATCAACCGGGCAAGTGGTTTCTATACGATAGATCTTGTTGTAATAGATCAATTTTCCAAGTATTTGAGGTTTTATGGTACGAAAGAAATTTATCTCTTCAGTGTCATTCTCAAATCCTTCTTCCAGTATATGTTTCTTAACAGAAAATAAGTGATCTTGCAAATATTGAGTCATCTCAAAAGCCTCATCAATAATCCTTTTACTTTCTAATGAAATTTTATCCTCCTTATTGTGGATTTCTAAAATAATGTTCTGTAAAGTATATTCCATAATTAATAATTTTGTGAGGATTACCTAAGTTTCAATAAGAATTCCCCAGTTAAATCACAAAATTTATAATTACAAATGAATAAAACCCCCAAGTTGGGTGGAACTTGGGGAATTTTTTCTGGCCCAAAAGAACCTAAAAAATTGAATGAGGAAGATAAAAATAGTATAAAAAGATAAAATCTCTTGACCTATTTTTTGTATTTTTGTTTTGTTGTTACAAGGAAAACAAGATTAAATGAATGCAATGAGCACCATTACTAAATCGTTACCTATAGTATTTTCCATTCTTGTAAACTACTCTTTATTACTCACTTTAGGCTAGATTAGTTTTTTTTTAATATAAAAGACGCTAGCTCAGATAATAATTTGTTAATAAGAAATATGAAAAAAATAGGTTTTGGTGGAGGCTGTCATTGGTGTACAGAAGCCATATTTCAGGCTTTAAATGGCGTTGAGTCTGTGGAGCAGGGCTGGATCTCCTCATTGAACCCCTATGATACATTTTCAGAAGCCGTTATTGTCCATTTTAATGAAGGCATCACACTGGATGTGTTAATTGAAGTGCATCTGCTGACGCATAGTAGCGCAAGCGCACACAGTATGCGTTACAAGTATCGTTCGGCAGTGTATTATATTGATCCCAATGATAAAGACACTATCGAAATAATAATCAATAAACTGTCAAAGGAAAATGACACCAAATATATTACACAGACACTGCCCTTGGCAGACTTCAGATTGAATTCGGAGCGTTTCCTCAATTATTATAAAAAAGACAAACAGAAACCTTTCTGCCAAACCAATATAAATCCTAAACTAGCTGCAATACGCAAAACATTCGGTCATCATATTCGAAATGATTTTTAAGATGGGAAGAATTGCCAAAATATCGGGTGATAACGGTAAGAGAAAGGGTATTGCCGTATATTAACTTTGTGGAGTTAGATAACAATTAAAGTTTTTAGTTATGAGAAAAATAGAAAGTAAACAGGAATTTGAAGAAACAATTCAAAAAGAAGCAAGCGTAGTTGTAGATTTTTACGCCGACTGGTGTGGTCCTTGCCAGACGCTATTACCCACATTGGATGACCTGTCCAAAGACTTTGAGGGGAAGGTCAAAATAGTTAAAGTTAATGTTGATAATCAACAGGAACTTGCCCAGCGTTTTGGTGTGCGTAGCATCCCCACATTGATCTTTTTCAAGAACCAAAAAGCTGTGGAGACCATAGTAGGTCTTCGAACCAAGGATGAACTTCAAAAGAAGATATCCGCGTTGGAAATAGGAAATAAATAGTAACATTCAAAATAAATAGTTATGTTAAACTGGAATGATATCATCAAGTTCGTAAACAAAGGTAATCCTGTTCCGACTCGCAGGGTGGAAAAAACAGACGAGGAATGGAAAGAACTGTTAAGCCCCGATTCGTATTTTGTTACCAGGGGGAAGGGTACTGAGCGAGCACATAGTTCGGATATGTGCGGCTTATTTGAACCGGGTAAATATGAATGTATCAGTTGTGGAACACCTTTGTTTGATGCAACTGAAAAATTTAACAGCACTTCTGGCTGGCCTTCTTTCACTCAGCCCATAGCTGTTGAAAATATTGCCTACCATAAGGATGGTGGTTATGGTATGATAAGAGTGGAAACGACCTGCAATGTCTGTGATGCGCATTTGGGCCATGTTTTTCCGGATGGTCCTGCACCAAGTGGTCTTAGATACTGTATCAATGCCGTGGCGCTTAAGAAAGTAGAGGGCTGAGATCTCTCAAGCATTTCAGATCAAAAATTTTAAAGAACTTAAATAAAATAAAAGCTATAAGTAATGGAAAATTTGAAAAAAGCATATTTGGCGGGTGGATGTTTCTGGGGCATGGAAGATCTTTTCAGAGCACGTCCTGGCGTAATTAATACCGAAGTCGGGTACTTAGGGGGACAGAACGATAATCCCACCTACGAGTATCATCCCGGCCATGCAGAGGGTGTTGAAATTACCTATGATCCAAGCAAGACAACTTATAGGGAGTTATTGGATTATTTTTTCAGGGTACATGATCCCAGCACGGTAGATAGGCAGGGCAATGACAGGGGCAAAAGTTACCGCTCGGCACTATTCATTCAGAACGATGAAGAAGGAAATGATGCCGTGGAAATGATCAAATTAGTTGATGATTCGCAACGCTGGCCTGGAAAGGTAGTAACGACATTGGAGCCGTTCACAAAATTTTGGCCTGCCGAAGACTACCATCAAGATTATCTGGTCAAAAATCCGAATGGCTACACCTGCCACTTTGAGCGCTTTGGAACTTTTTTGTAAAGCAATGAACAAAGTAACGGCAGAAATTTACCAGCTGCATCCCGATCGGTATATATTGGTCTCTGGACAGGAGGAAGGCGCACCTACATGCCCTTATGAAAATGTCCAACAATGGGTTGGCTATGATACCTTAACCAAAGAATATATTCGGTTTACAAAGTCGGTATACAAAAAGCTTGTTGAAGAAATGGAAAATAAAAAAATAAAGATATGAATATAGTAGTTTTCTTATCGACCGCACTCGGCTTCTTCGCCATGACAGGTTGTAGCAACAGTATGAGTAACAAAGCCGAGCATAATAAGGGCTTGGAAGAAAAAGTAAGCATTACTGAAATGACAGGCAATAGCGATAGCACGGACGTTATCTATTTTGCCGGAGGATGTTTCTGGGGAACAGAGCATTTTTTTAAACAGGTAGATGGTGTTATCGCTACCGAAGTAGGCTTTGCCAATGGCCGTACCGACAATCCGACATATGAGGATGTAGTACAGAAAAATACGGGCTACGCTGAAACCGTAAAGGTTACATACGATGCTGAAAAATTGGATTTGAATCTGTTACTTGATTTGTATTTCCTTGCTATTGATCCTACGAGCGTAAATAAACAGGGTAATGATATCGGTGATCAGTACCGTACGGGCATTTATTACACCTCAGGCCAGCAGTTACCACTTATAAACCAACGGATAAATAAAGAGGCGGCAAAACATATCAGAGCTATAGCAGTTGAAGTAACCCCCATAAAGAAATATTATAAAGCCGAGGATTACCATCAAGACTACCTGGATAAGAATCCGGGAGGATACTGCCATATTAATCCGGCACTTTTTAAAGTGGCGAAGGAAGCTAATAAGGCAACCAATAAATGATAATATCATCAAAAAACTATAAAAAATCATGAAAAAAGTAGCAATCAACGGATTTGGTCGCATAGGAAGGGCAGCATTAAAACTGATTTTTGAAACCGATGACCTTGAAGTCGTCGCCATAAACGATTTGATGTCGGTAGAAAATGCAGCATATCTGCTTAAATACGACAGTAACTATGGTAAGTATGCTAAAGATGTTAAATTTGAAGGAGACAGCTTATTTGTGGGGGATAAAGAAATCAAGTATTCCAGTCTACGCAACATTTTAGAGTTACCATGGAAAGCACTCAATGTAGACGTTGTTATTGAAAGTACCGGCATATTTACCAACAGTGCCGATGCTGAAGGGCATATTCTGGCTGGTGCTAAAGCAGCTGTAATTTCAGGTCCTACAAAAGACACTCCAACAGTTGTTTATGGCGTAAATACTACAGATGATAAGACATTGGTCTTTTCTTGTGCAAGTTGTACGACCAATAACATCAGCCCTGTAATAGAAATTTTGGGAAGAAGGTTAGGTATAAAAAAAGCAATTCTTAATACCATACATGGATATACTGCTTCACAAAGCCTTGTCGATGCGCCTTCGAAAAAAGAGCCACGCATGGGTAGAGCGGCCGGCTTGAATCTGGCACCGGCTGCTACGGGAGCAGCCATAGCGACTACTAAAGTATTACCTCAGTACGCCGGAAAGTTCGACGGCGTTGCCATTAGAGTTCCCGTCCCTGTTGGCTCCATTTCGGATATTACTTTTATTGCTGAGAGACCTACCACGGTTGAGGAAATCAATCAGATTCTGTCAGAAGAAGCGACCACAGAACGGTATAAAAAAGTGATCGCTGTAACAAATGAACCCCTTGTATCAACTGATATCATAGGAAGTGCTTTCGCTTCTACCGTAGATTTAGAAATGACAAGGGTTGTTGATGGAGACCTAGTGAAAATAATGGCTTGGTATGACAATGAATGGGGATTTACCAATCAGATGATCAGACAGATTCAATCAATATGGCAACCTGAATAAACTGATTTAAGCGCACATGCTTACGTCGATTAACTGCATTCCCCTTCTGAAAAGGATAGGGGAATTTTGATATTTATTGTTATGGAAATTTTGAACAACCAAATCCAACCCTGGCATTTGGAAAGTATCGGACAGAAAGATCTTCCACATTACGATAGCTTCAAAGGAAAACCCTTATTGATCTTGTTTTTCTATTTAGGCTGTCCGGGATGTGTAGGAAGAGCTATCCCATTTGCCAATAAAATGGCGTATGAACACGGGGACAAGATGAACGTATTAGGGATTCATAGCAATTTTGAAGGTCCCGAATATACCAATGATGAAATTATTGAAAATTTAAAGTCATTGCATGTTAGGTTTCCGGTTTTTAGGGATGCCGGTATGGCCACCACTTTTCACGATTACCAAGCCGGGGGGACACCTCACTGGGTTTTGGTAGATAAAAACGGTAAGGTAGTCCGTTCCATATTTGGTTCGGATCCCAATCGAGCATTATTATGGTTAGATTACGCAATTATTGAAGAGTTGGAAAAGTGAATTAGAATTTACCTTCAAAACATTGCAACTTTTGAATATTCAATATGACTATATATAAAGATCATCCACTGAAAATATATAACTCACTTTCGAACGAAAAAGAAATATTCACACCGATTCAAGATGGTCACGTTGGGATGTATGTCTGCGGTCCGACGGTGTACAGTAATGTACATCTTGGTAATGTAAGGACATTCCTCTCGTTCGATATCATCTATCGCTATCTTCTGCATTTAGGCTATAAAGTCCGTTATGTGCGTAATATCACTGATGTAGGACACCTGGTTGATGATGCAGATAGCGGTGAAGATAAAATTGCAAAAAGAGCGCGTTTGGAACAACTTGAACCAATGGAAATTGTTCAACGCTATACCGTTGATTTCCATGATATCCTCCAAAAATTCAACCTTTTGCCGCCAAGCATTGAACCAACGGCGACCGGTCACATGATTGAGCAAATCAATGTCATACAGAACATCATAGATAAGGGCTATGCCTACGAATCGAATGGATCGGTATATTTCGACGTGGCAAAGTATAGTGAGGATTACGATTATGGTGTGCTCAGCCATCGGGACCTGATACACACGCTTGATAACTCCAGACCACTTGACGGCCAGTCTGACAAACGGAATGAACAGGATTTTGCGCTATGGAAGCGTGCTGATCCACACCATATAATGCGCTGGCCTTCGCCGTGGAGCGATGGTTTTCCGGGATGGCATACGGAGTGCACCACAATGAGCACAAAATACCTTGGGCAAAGATTTGACATCCACGGTGGAGGTATGGATCTGAAATTTCCACATCATGAATGTGAAATAGCTCAGGGAGAAGCCTCCACGGGCCATGCACCGGTTAACTACTGGCTGCATGCCAATATGTTAACGCTGAATGGAAAGAAAATGTCCAAATCTAGTGGAAATAATATTCTGCCAGATGAGATTTTGGCTGGCGACAATCCTGTTCTTAGCAAAGCGTTTTCAGCTTCGGTGACGCGTTTTTTTATGTTACAAACGCATTATCGAAGTATTATGGATTTTTCGAATGAGGCGATCCTGGCTGCTGAAAAAGGATACGACCGCCTGATGAAAGCGATAAATAGCTTATCGAAGCTTGAGCCTGGAAATAGATCGACACTCGACATCGCTGGTTGGGAAGCCAAATGTTATGAGGCGTTGGATGACGATTTTAATACGCCGATACTTATCTCACACCTTTTTGAAGGCGTTACGTATATTAATCAACTGAAAGACAAGACTGCCATACTTTCAGCAACCGATCTGGAACATTTCAATAAAGGTATTTCAACCTTTGTTTTTGACGTACTAGGATTGGAAATGAGATCGGGTGTGTATGACAGCTACGCTGAAAAACTCGACGGGACAATCAAATTACTAATTGAAATTAGGAATAAGGTGCGAGCAGATAGAAACTTTACTTTGTCAGATCAGATACGCAACCGACTCGCTGAGTTAGCTATCAAATTGAATGATTCAAAGGAAGAAACAACTTTTAACTATTGATCTGATTTAAAGATTCGCTTTAAATTAAATTGTGTTTTGAGATTATATGTATTTTTGATAATAATATAGAAGTACTTTAAATTGAATATTAATATGATCTATCAAGGAAAGCAGAACGAATACTTTGAGTTGGAGTATGTAGATTGTGACAATTTCAGAAGCTTTAGGCCGATTGTATCTGGGGCTCTGCAGCTACTGTGGTTTCAATCTGACGGAAACAAATTGATCATCGATGGCATTCACCAAACTTTTAATAACAACCAGATTGTTAGTCTCTCTCAATACCATCATGTGCAATATGAGCAGATTAACGCTATGAAAATGCTTCGGTTCAATTCAGAATTCTATTGCATAATTAACCATGATAGCGAAGTCGGCTGTAAAGGTGTATTGTATTATACACCTGCAAAAATACCGGTTGTTTCGGTTCAGGAGCCGCAATTTGCGATAATGAATGATGCCTGGAACCTAACCGATATGGAATTAGAAATGAAAGACGAATTGCAGCTTGAAATGCTGCAAATTGTCCTCAAGCGCATCCTGATACTGTGCACAAGAATATACAAAATGCAAGGTACCTTGTCTTTCATCGACGATAGTCAGCATAATTTAATAAGGGAATTCAATTTTCTGGTTGAACAAAACTTTAAGGAGCAGCATAGCGTCTCTTACTATGCAGGTTTATTACACAAATCACCAAAGACCATTACCAATACCTTTAAGAAGATTGATGAAAAATCACCACTTCAGCTTATCCATGACCGTATTCTGTTAGAGGCTAAAAACTTGCTGCATTATACAAAACGGGATATTTCTGAAATAGCGTACGAACTCGGATTTGAAAACGTGCAGGTATTCAGCCGATTTTTCAAGAGACTCTCAGGTATTTCTCCTACCGAATTTCGACTCAAATAAAAGAAGAGAATTTAGGCGGATTAGGCTTAAAAACATAGCAATTAAAAACGTAGACCTCTTTAAGGGCAGATCTTGAACAGTAGGGTAAATCGATCTTAATAGGTTTCGATTTAATTATTGTGCGACCTGATTGACTGAGTTTTTAATGTCTTGAAAAAAACTCTAACTCAGTAAGGCTGTCATTATGGATATAAAACAGCACCATAGCTTTATGCTCAGTGTTCCTGGTACATGGATAGGTCAAACTACCAGCCTTTGCTTAAGCCATATATCTAAAGCATTCTGTATCTCTCTGTTTGGGTACATATTCTATATACACCTTGCCATGTCTTATACTAAAGCAGGGCTCATACTATTGGGATTACGGTAATGCGCAATTGTAGGAGCACACAAATGAGCAACCTCCGCAATAACTTTGTAAGTCGAAATAAAGGGTAAAGAGCCAATGTACTCTACCCTTTATTTTTTATATTTGCAATATTGATTTACAAGGTAATCAAATGAAAAAGAATGTAATAAGCACCATTACTAAATCGTTACCGATAGAGTTTTCCTCTCTTGTAAACTACTCTTTATTAGTCACTTTGTGCTATATTAATCTTTTTTCCATAAAAAAAGCCCTTCAAGTGATGAAGGGCTTAGTCAGTATTGGGTTAGAAAGATTAGTCTTCTTTCTTCGCCATTCTAGTTCTCTCGTTTTCATCCAAATAGATTTTTCTCATTCGGATAGACTTTGGAGTGATTTCCAAGTATTCGTCTTTTTGGATGTATTCCATGGATTCTTCCAAAGAAAAACGCTTAGGAGGAGCGATTCTTACGTTGTCATCAGAGCCTGAAGCACGCATGTTGGTCAATTTCTTGCCTTTCTGCACATTGACTACGATATCGTTGTCTCTGGAATGCTCTCCGATTACCTGTCCTGTATACAAATCATCACCTGGCTCAATAAAGAATACGCCACGATCCTGAAGCTTGTCAATCGCATAAGCAGTACATGGACCGCCTTCCATAGAGATCAAGGAACCGTTGATTCTGCCTGGGATTGGACCTTTGAATGGCTCATAGGCAGTGAATCGGTGATTCATAATCGCTTCACCTTGAGTGGCTGTAAGTACGTTATTTCTCAAACCGATCAAGCCTCTGGAAGGAATCTTGAATTCTAGGTGTTGAAGATCTCCTTTTGGCTCCATGATCAGCAATTCACCTTTACGCTGAGTAGCCAATTCGATTACTTTTCCGGCAGTCTCTTGAGGAACATCCACCACCAAAGTTTCGATAGGCTCACATTTCACTCCATCAATTTCTTTGTAAATCACCTGAGGCTGGCCTACCTGAAGTTCATAGCCTTCACGTCTCATGGTCTCGATCAAAACAGACAAGTGAAGAATACCACGTCCATAAACGAGGAATCGATCTTCTGAATCAGTCGATTCTACTCTCAGCGCCAAGTTTTTCTCGGTCTCCTTCATCAATCGATCTCTCAAGTGACGGGAAGTCACAAACTTTCCTTCTTTACCGAAGAATGGTGAGTTATTGATCGTGAAAAGCATGTTCATCGTAGGCTCATCGATGGAGATACGAGGAAGTGGCTCAGGATTTTCTACATCAGCAATGGTGTCACCGATCTCGAAGTCTTCAATACCGGTCACCGCGCAGATATCTCCTGCCGTTACGGTCTGTACTTTATTTTTTCCAAGACCTTCAAAGGTATGAAGCTCTTTAACGCGCATTTTTTTGATGGAACCATCCGCTTTGCAAAGTGCGATCTGCTGGTTTTCAGAGATAGTGCCTCTTGCTACACGTCCGATTGCGATACGACCTACGAAGTTTGAGTAGTCCAAAGAGGTGATTTGCATCTGAAGAGTTCCTTCGGAGATTTTTGGAGCAGGGATGTGATCCAAAATCGCATCTAAAAGTGGAAGAATGGAGTCGGTTGGATTTTTCCAGTCTGGACCCATCCAGTTTTGCTTGGCCGAACCGTAAAGTGTTTGGAATTCCAATTGCTCTTCGGTTGCGTCTAGGTTAAACATCAGTTCAAAAACTGATTCATGTACTTCGTCAGGGCGACAGTTTTCTTTGTCTACCTTGTTTACTACGACGATCGGAGTAAGACCCAACGCAAGGGCTTTTCCCAATACAAATCGAGTCTGAGGCATAGGACCTTCGAAAGCATCCACCAAAAGGATTACTCCATCAGCCATTTTCAATACTCGCTCCACTTCTCCACCAAAGTCGGCGTGACCTGGAGTGTCAATGATGTTGATTTTGTGGTCTTTGTAGCGTACGGATACGTTTTTAGAAAGAATAGTGATACCGCGTTCACGTTCCAGGTCGTTGTTGTCGAGAATCAGGTCGTCGAATTGCTGATTTTCTCTAAAGATTTTTGAAGCGTGGATGATTTTATCCACCAAAGTTGTTTTACCGTGGTCAACGTGTGCGATGATCGCGATATTCCGAATATTCTGCATGGTTTGCCTTATTGAGGGTGCAAAAGTAAGAATAATATTTCGGAGTAAAGTTATCGGCCTGTGAAGTTTCTGAATTTGCAAAAGTCCAGTCACTAGGTAGTTACCTTTCTTCGGGTTTGATAGACTGAAGAAAAAAACACTATTTCAAGTCTGAAAACACCAAGCCATGTTCAAACTTATTCTACGCGCTTCACCTTTGGTTTTTTTGAGTTGGATTTTGGTATGGTGGTTAAATGGACTTGAGGATTCAGGCTGGATTTTGGTTGCTTTTTGGCTTTTTCTTGGCTTGGGCTTTCAGGCAAAAGAAGAATTAAAGCCGTTTAGCTTTCCTGTGGCTATTTTAGGCGTGGTGGCTTTAGCCATGTTTTTCCCTCAGTATTTTCAGGAAGTTAATGGCTTCAAACTTACAGGCCTCATCAATCCTTTGATACAGATGATCATGTTTGGGATGGGGGCGACGCTGAGTTGGAAGGATTTTGCGGCTGTGGCCAAAAGTCCCAAATCTGTGGCTATTGGAGTTTTATCTCAATTTTTGATTATGCCTTTGGTAGGTTTTGGCTTGGCTAAGGTCAGTGGGCTGGCACCTGAGGTCGCAGCCGGGATTATTTTGGTAGGCTGTGCTCCCGGAGGTACCGCTTCCAATGTGATGGCTTTTTTGGCGAAAGCCAATGTGGCACTTTCAGTAACCTTGACTTCGATTTCCACACTTCTTGCACCCTTTATGATGCCGGTGTTGATGAAAGTTTTAGCAGGCCAGTTTATAGAGATTGACTTGCTGAAAATGATGTGGGATATTTTCAAAATCATTCTTTTGCCCGTAGGAGCTGGTTTGGTGATCAATCAGCTGCTCAAGGGGAAGTCTAATGTGGTCGAAAAGCTTCTTCCGCTAGTTTCCATGCTGGGAATTGCACTTATCATCTTGGTGATCACGGCTGTCGGTCGTGACGCGTTGCTGGAAATAGGCTCCATTTTGATCCTTTTGGTGCTGCTTCACAACCTCTTGGGGTATGGAATCGGCTATGGGTTTTCGAAGGTGATTGGAATGTCCGAGCAAGATTCTCGCACGATCGGGATAGAGGTGGGGATGCAAAATGCAGGCTTGGCTTCTGGTCTTTCCAATATTCTTGGGAAAATCGCCACTGTAGGTTTAGCCCCGGCTGTATTTGGACCGATACAAAATGTAACGGGATCGATTTTGGCGACTTTTTGGAGTAGGAAAAAATAAATTGACCTAAGGATAATTTTTTCATTAAAGTTTAGTTTAATAGCTAGACCTTACAACATTGCTTTTTATGAAAAATAAAATTTTGATTCTTGCTTGTTTATTAACTGGCCTTTCAGTCACTTCTTATTCTCAGGAGAAATTCAGCTTTGAGCTATATGCAGGGCCTTCCCAAGCTTTTCTTCCATATGAATTGATACCTCGAAATGACTTTATTTCTCCTTCAAATGAGTTGCAATACCATTTTGGGTCTACGTTTCTTTGGGGTTTGAAGAACGACTGGCAGATCACCGCTCAATTGGAATTTTTTAAGCGGGAATTAGGAACTTATGGAATATCGAGGGCAATCGATACCCTGCAAATTACAGGTTATTCGACACATGGGATTCCATTAATTGCCATAGGTGCTAGGAAAAGCTGGGGTAATTTTTTCCTACAGCCAAGTGTGAGTTTGATGAGAAGCCCGTCGGATTTGGACGTTTATGACAGAGGCCGGGTCTGGAATGATATTCCTCTTGGCGTGATATCCATGTCTGATTTGGGATTGGGAGTTAGAGTTGAAGGAGGTTATAAAATCTACAATCGAAGGGGTAATTATTTTCTGGGAGGTCTCCGATATCAAAAAGGTCTGATCCTAATGGATCAAATGAATGCGGCTGTCAGGTATAATGAGCGATTGGAACATGTCTTGTCTGCAAAAAGCAGAGGCTCATATCTGGGAATGTTTCTCGGGTACGGAATTAATGGGCATAATTTAAAATCATTTGGAAGCCGTGCTCCAAAAAGATTGTATAATGATAATAAGTTGCTTAAGCATGATCTTTCTTTAGAAAACGGCTTATATGCAATGCTTTATGGAGGCTTTAGAAGGAGGGAAAATGCGCTTTTCTATGATAGCCCTTACACGAACATGAGTGGACAGTTTCAAGCGGTAGTGGGTTACAATTACAATAGATTTTCAATCGAGTCTGGGTATGGAAACTTTAGCTATAATGCCAATTATCAAATCGATTTTGACGGAGTAGAAGCTTTAATCATAAGATGGGAGCACTTTGATATGCCAGTGATTCCATTGACTTTTAAGTATCATATTCCTTTGAATGGGCAAAATACAGTAAGATTTGGCTCCAGTTTCAGTACTTATTTTGGATTGCGGGATCAAAGCAAATCCTGGTTCTTTTCAAGAGGGAGCGGTTCGGTGGAATTTGATCAAAAGAGGTATGAATACACCAGTGTAGAAGCTACCGACCGAGATTTAATCCATGGTCGATTTGTATATAATGCTGGCGTTTTTGCTGAAATGTCTATTTTCAACTCCAGCTTTTTGACGGTTAAACTTTCCGGAAATTTTGCTTCTCCTGATTTTGTTAAACTAAACGCTAACTACTTAATAGAGGGAGTCCCTGTGTCAGTGGAAAGCTTTGGAAACTTGAATGGCTTTATGCTCGATGTAGGTTATAAAATCCCTCTTAAAGTCCTGAATAGACAGTTAAAACAGCTGAACAAAGCGACAACCTAGTTTTGATTGGGAAAGTATGGTTTAAAAATCTCCCCCCAAATCAAATAGCCGTCCTGATTTAAGTGGAGCTGGTCTTGGATATACAATTCAGGGCGTGGTTTTCCATCGGAATTTATAAAAGCTTTCCAAGTATCGACATACTCCACTTTTTCCTTTGCTAGGCAGTATTCGGACAGTTTTTGGTTGAAAATCTGATAGTTCGCCTTTTTCTCCCATCTCAAAGGACTCGGCTTGGCGCCGATTAGGTAGATTTCTACCTCGGGATTGATGAGGTGAATGCGGGTCACGATATTATCCAAGCTAGTCAGGATTTCGGCGACTTCTACGCCTGCCCAAATGTCATTGTCTCCTTCATAGATAAACACTCTGGCCGGCTCAAACTTGATCACGAGCGGAAAAAGATGCCGTTCGAGATCGGCTGCTTTGGAGCCTCCAAAACCCGTATTGATCAGATTTTCCTGAGGAAAAGTTTCTTCCAGGTTACTCCACATTCGTATCGTTGAGCTTCCGGTAAACACCGTCGATCCTGCTTTCCAGCCTAAGCTGTCATACTTGGCTGAAATTTGTTTAACCTCGTTTTCAAATGGTACTTGCTGTGCAAAACCCAGTTGACTGATTAAAGCCAATAAGAAGAATAGTTGAAGCGAAAATCTGTTCATAGCCTCAAACATAAATCAAAAATCACCTGAACCAAAACCGTTCATCCTCCTGACCGAATGTGAACATGCCGAGCAGTTTTTGATTTTGTCCATCAGCATTCCGTGAGGATCAAAAAGCCACTTTCTATCCCAAAATCGACCCTTTTCATCCCAAAATCAATGAATTGACAGCTCGGTTGATTTCTTTGGTCGTGTTTTCGCGTTATACAGCTATTCATCTACCAAATCCCCTTGCTATGAATTCGATCACCCGGTTTTTCTGGTTTTGCAGCGGTGCCAATTTTGCCATTCTGAAGCGTATACCTACCGAATCCAATAAGTATGTAGGGATCGGGGCAACAGTTTTTTTTACTGGAGTCTTGGCCGCCTTGGCCGCTGGCTATGCCTTGTTTACGGTGTTCCAAGCCTTACTTCCGGCTATCTTTTTTGGACTGCTTTGGGGGATGATGATCTTCAATCTGGACCGCTTTATCGTGTCCAGCATGCGAAAAAAGGAAAATGCATGGGCGGAATGGAAACTTGCCATCCCGAGGTTGGTTTTGGCTGTATTGCTGGCTTTGGTGATTTCTAAGCCCTTGGAATTGAAAATGTTTGAGCGGGAGATCAACCGAAAGTTGGATGAAAAAAAGACCGAGTTTATCGCCCAGTCCAAAGCCAATCTTGCGAAGGGATTTCCGGAAATTCAGGAATTGGAAGCCAAAATTGACACATTGAAATCCGAGGTGTCGCAGGCAGAAGCTTTTCGAGACCAGCTTCAAAAGGAATACGATGCGGAGCGTTTTGGCGAGAAAACCTCAGGAACCAGCGGTATAGTTGGTTTGGGTACCAATGCGAAGAAAAAGGAGCAACAACTGGACGCAGCACAGCTTGCTTTGGATGACCTTCGAAAGCGAAATCAAGTCAGGATCGATACCCTTGAAGCTCAAATCCGGGAATTTATGGCTTTGCGTCAGGCGGAATTTGAAAAGCAGCAACCCGGTATCGAAGGATTTGACGGGTTGGCGGCACGGATGGATGCGCTGTCTGCTTTGACTAAAGAGAGCTCCGCTATGGCCTTGGCTAATGTCTTTATTATGCTGCTTTTCATCGCGATCGAGACGGCTCCGATTTTTGTCAAATTGATCTCCAGTCGTGGGCCGTATGATGAACTTTTGGAACTACATGAAGAGAAAGTGAAGCTTTTTAAAGGAGAAAAATGGACCATCGCCAAAGGGGAATCAGAAGCTCGGGTGGGTTATTTTCAGGATACGCATTTCTATGCGACAGATTTGAAAAAGGAAAAAACCAATCGAAAAAACCGGGCCGAAACTGATCGGGAACTGGCCAATTGGGAATGAGAAAGGAAAGAAAATCAAGGGGTTGTTTTGATTTACGTGTAAATTTATTTTTCTTTACGGTGCATTTAAAAATCAACGAGTTATGGACACCAAGATCACCTTGTCTTTCAATAAAGACATTATTGACCGAGCCAAAGATTTTGCCGACCAAAATAACATCAGTCTTTCACGCCTGACCGAGTTTCTGTATGCGCAGATGACTTCCAAGACCTACAAGTCTTTGGAGGAGCTTCCGATTTCCGATTGGGTGAATATGGTGTCCGAGGGTGAAGTGGAATATAAGCGCATGCCTTCCAGTCGCAAGGCCATGAAGGATGAGTTCTTCGAAGGTAAAAAATGAGGGTATTTCTGGATGCAAACGTGCTGGTGTCCGTGTTGAATAAGGAATACCCACTTTTTCCGCATTCTGCCCGGATTTTAAGTTTGGCGGATCAGCTGCGATTCCAACTCTACACCACTCCGATTTGCTTGGCTATAGCTTTTTATTTTGCGGAGAAAAAATGTGGAACCGCCCAAGCCAAGCAAAAAATGCAGGTTCTTTCTTCCAAACTTCACATTGCCTCCGTGGATTCGGAAACCGTTAAAAACGCTGTTTCAAATCCCAGTGTGATGGATTTTGAGGATGGTTTGGAGTATTATTCAGCTTTGCAGCATGACTGCAAAGCCATCATTACCGAAGATTCCGAAGGTTTCTATTTTTCAGAGATTCCAGTCTTTGATTGTCGGAAGTTTCTGGAAGAGGTGGTGTTTTAAATGATTTAACTCTCCAAGGGTTTAGAACCCTTGGAGGGTTTCATTGGCTACCTGATCCAATTGATCCATCGTTCGGCTCACCGATTTCCATTCAGCAAATGCTACGATTTTGATCAAGAAACCCAGAAATTTCCCCGGATTGATCAGCTTTTTGGCAAGTGCGGAGATGTTTTTGTCCCGATCCTGAATCTGAAAGTCTTTGTTTGGATATGCATGGTATTCGCCGGCATATTTCCATGCACCATCACGGGCGACTTGAATGGAAAAGTTAAGCAGCATTTCATCTTTACCTTTAGCCAGTGGGATCAGCCAACCAAAAATCGGAGATACCATGCTGATATTGGCTTTGACTCCGTCGACCAACTCGGCAAGGACTGAATTGATCTTGTCAAAGTCTCCCTTGATAGCTGCCAGATTTTTCCCTTTCATAGTTTCTGAAGCGGCAATTCCCAAATCCAAGTTGATATGGGCATTGATCCCGAGGAAAAGGTGTTGGAGGGTGAGATGCCCGGAACTTTTGCTTGCCTCAAAAGCCAATCTCCAGCTTTCGGTTGGTTTTTGTCCTGTTTTCCAAAGTTCGTAAGCATCAATAAACCGCTTGGCGAAAAGTACGTCCAGGACTTCCATTCGGGGGTTGTCTTCAAATTCTCCGGCTAAAATCCCATCCCAAACTCGCCTTGTGACCTGTCGGTAAAGGATGGCGAAAAAGCCGATTCGACTTTGTTGATTTTTACACTCCTCCACAATTTGATCCATGCGGACCAGGACTTCTTCAATAGTTTTCATGAAAAATTATTTGAAAAATTGTTCTAAAATATCTCCCACATAAAAGGCTACCACTGCGGCCAGTAAACCCAAACCGACTGTTTCAATAATACTTCGCAAGGCTGAGGTCTGATTGACAATCCCTTTGAGCCAGCCCACGATCAAAAAGGCAAATCCGGTCAAAATACTCGTCCAAAGGAAGGTATTGATGTCTGAGGGGAAAAAGAAATCCCAGAGATACACCAAAAGAGGAATGAGGCCTACCAAAACAAAGGATATCAATGTCGCTAAACCAATCTTGAACGGGCTCTTGGTCTCTCGCATCATGCCCAATTCATCCTTCATCATCTCGGATACCCATAGATCTTTGTCTGCACAGATATGGTCCACGATTTTATCCAAAAGCTCCCCTTTGAACCCCTTTTCACGGTAAATCCCCGCAATTTCTTCCCGCTCCAGTTCCGGCAGATTTTCGATTTCCCAGTATTCGATTTTTTCATGTTTGGTGAAGTTGTCTTGGTCACTTTTGGCAGATAGATAGGCTCCTACAGACATGGAAAATCCGTCCGCGAGAAGGTTGGCAAATCCCAAAATGATCAAGATACCCGGGTCCAAGTTGGCTCCGAATCCCCCGGCAACAACCGCAAAAGTGGTGACGGCACCATCAATTCCTCCATAAACAAATTCCCGGAGGTATTCCTGAAGTTTTCCAAAGTTGGCTTTGGTAAGGTGTATTGATGACTCCATTTAGTTCAGGTTTTTCAGGAAAAAGTTTTTAACATTTTCTCCCATCACAGCTCTAATCTCATCCTCGGAAAATCCTGCCTCCATAAGCCCTTCTACAATCAGTGGTAATCCAGTAATGTCAAATGGAACAGCTACTGAACCATCATAATCAGAGCCCAAGGCGACGAATTCTATCCCTACTAGGTCCCGGACATGCTGGATCGATGCGATGATATTTGGTAACTCAGGCTCACCCACAGCCATGTCAAAAAATGCGATACCGATAATTCCTCCATTGGCTGCGATTTTTTGAATTTGAGTATCACTGAGATTCCGTTGTGAATCGAGAACTGCCCTTACTCCGGTGTGAGAAACTATTACAGGTTTTGTACTGATTTCTAAAACATCATCGATGATGGCAGGAGAGGAGTGGGCCAGATCAATGAAAATTCCCAACTCATTCATTTTTCGGACAGCTGATTTGCCAAAATCAGTCAAGCCCTCGCTATTTTCTCCATGCGCGGAACCGCCAAATTCATTGTCGAAAAAGTGTGTGGGACCGATCATCCTAACTCCTGCTTCGAAGACTTTATCCAGGTTTTCCAGAGAAGCTTCGAGGGCATGCCCGCCTTCGATTCCCAGCATGGCACCAATGACTTGTTTGTCGGTTTTCCGTATGGAGATCAGTTTTTCTAGATCTGTCTTAGATTTTATGAAAATGGCTTTTTCTCCCTCATTTTCTACAAAATCAGCCAAAGCATTGGATTGAGATAGCGTTCGGTTCATCAGGCTAAACCAATTCCAAGGGCTTTCTCCCTTGGCAATGGTCAGTGGGGTAATGTTGTCAAAGGCATCTTCCGAATTACTTTGCATATTCTGACCTGCAGGAGACTTGGAAACGATGGTAAACATTTCCAGAGCGACATGGGCTTCACGCATTCGGGGAAAATCCACATGGCCGCGATCTCCTCGCTTATTTAGATTCCTTCCCCAAAGGAGTGCGTCGCAATGAAGGTCTGCGATGAAATCAAGGCGGTCATAGAGCGCTTTGGCCTCAGAAGAAACGGAGTAGGGGGGCGCGATTTTGACTGGATTTCGCTGAGTTTCTATATACTGGGGGACTGTATTGATTCCAATCAGGTAAATGACAAATAGTAGGAAAAGAAAGAATAGAAACTTCTTCATGGAGAGCGGGTTTTCCTCAAGTTAAGAGAAAAAAGAAATCCTTGACAAAGAGCCGATCTAAAATTGAGATCAATGAGTAAAAAAATATTGCTGAAATTTTTTACTGAAATTTTGATTATTTATTCGGTTTTCATAGGTTTAAGAAACTTTAGCGAACGAATTATCTGCTCAACCCAGCACTTTGCCAAAGTTTATATGGTTTTAATCCATTAACAATAAACCCTCCCTGGGAGCCTAGTTTAAAAAAGGCTCCCTTTTTTTATGCGCAATTTTTTATAGATTTTGTCAGTTTTGGAAAAAGTGGTTAAAAAAATCATTGAATTTGGCTTGAAATATGTCAAAAGTGGAAAAAATGGTTTTCGAGAGTTTAAGAAATTGATTTTCATAAGATTCTGAAAATGGGCCCGAAAACAAAAAAACCTTCACGAAAATTTCGCGAAGGCTTTCCCATTTAATTAACCCTTTAATCCAAAATTCTTCTATTTGTTCCCGTTAAGCTCATTTTGACAAGCTTGATTGATGGAGAACAGAATATGGGAGTAAAGGTATATTTTGAACTTCTTCGGCTCAGTGATTGGTGTCACAAGCCTAGCATATTGATCAACAATCTTTTTCGAAGGGAAAAGGAAAAATGGGTTTTGATTCGTTCACGTGCTGAAGGAAGAAACTGGTACGACGAGGTTAGCAATTGCACCTGATTGTCCAATTCGGTATAGTTTTTTTGAATGAGGATTATACCCGTATCTCCAATAATCTCCGGAATCGCCCCGACAGCCGATCCAATCGGTACACACCCGGAAGCCATGGCTTCACCCAAGGCATTTGGAAAACCTTCGGAGGTGGACAGTTGGAGGTAGAATTGATGGGAATTGTAAAGTTCTAGCAGTTCGTAGGGTTTCATTTTCCCCAAAACCCGTATATTCTTATTTGAAGAGAAATAGGCTGAATCGCCAACTAAAGTGAAACTCCAATTGGGATGTTGCTCGGCCAGTTTCTCAATCAAATCATAGCCTTTGACGATTGCCCTTGAAGGATTGGAAGTGCCTGTAGCCACGGAAATAAAGCTCAAAGGCTTTCGTGTTTTTCCGAGGTCTCTCCAAAAATCTGTATCAAACCCGTTTGGAATCACCTGAATCGGAGTCTTCAAGTCAGGAATTAAATTCAGCAATCCTTGCATTGGATTGATCTGTGGATCATAAGAATAGTCCTGCTTGACCAAAGCTTCTGCCACCGGCAAAATCAATGAGCAATTTTTGAAAGAATAAACGGTGGCTATGCGAAGCCATTTCTTGCGGAAATTTCCATAGCCGATCTCAGGCATATTGATGCAATCGGTGCCTCCGGCTTGGATGGTACATTTTTTTCCAAACACCTTCCCAATCCAAACCGGCAAGACGCTGTGATACCCTCCAAAAAAGCAGAGGTATTGGCTGGTGCGAGGCAAAAACCAAAGCAGTTGAAAAAACTGGAGAATAAAGTAAAATGGAAGTTTGACCGGGCTTTGGGTGAACTCCAAAGGCTTGATTGCAGCTACCGGACGGATCATTTCCAGGTCACGGTCGATAAATGCGGTGCGGACGGGAAAGGTGTAGAGGATCATTTTTCCTCCAAGAGTTTTTTGACTTCTTCTTTCAAAAAAGGGAAATGATCCCTAATAGTTCTGGTAATAATTATAGGTGAAACCGACTCATATTCATGAGCAATATAGTTCCTAGCTCCAATTATCTCATTTGCGTCAGAGATTGGGATGTTTGGGTCAAGTTTGATCAATCTTTTGGTTGCTTCCCCAATTATTTCAAGATTTCGCTCGACTGCCCTGAGCGTTTTTCGATCTCCAGTTAGGTGTTCGATTGTGATTTCTTTTCCATCAAAGAAGGATTCGATTTCATCAATACAGGTCAAAATATCAAAAAGGTATTTTTTAATTTTTCGACTCATACAAAAGAGATTTGGTTTCGTCGATTTCTTCTTTAAAGTAAGGGTTGCTAATTGACCTATATTCTATAAGGTCAACTTCTCTATTAAAAAGTGTTTCCAGTTCCTCTTTAAGGGTGAAAAAATTGGTCACATACTTATCAATATTTTGAATATGGAATTCTACCAAAAAATCAACGTCACTTTCTTCATTAAATGCCGAAGTGAGCACTGAACCAAAGGCATAAAGCTTTGATACTTTGTGTTTTTCACAAAGAGCGTTAATTGCTTCACGATTTGTCTCCAATAGGTTCATTAATCAAAGATAGCCTTATTTCCATTAAACGGAAAAAGGCTCAATTCCTTAAAATTGAGCCTTTTGGAGATAGATTTTTAGCCTATTAAAATCCCAGTTTCCTTTATCTCTTTTGCAAAAGGATTCTGAGAATTAAAGTCTTGTGATTTAAGAGGATGTGGTTCGATTCTGAGATCTATTTTCCTTCTAAGTTTTCTGAGGACCTGTTGAGTTTGAAAAAAATCATCCATCCGGTCAAAGACCAAAGCCACATCCACATCGCTGGATTCTTTTTCGAGACCTTTAGCATACGAACCAAAAACGTATGCTTCTCTCAATCCCAAGTTATCAGGGATTAAGGTTAGAAAACTCTTGACGTTTTTTAGAATTTCTGAATTAACCATAACCTTAACGTTTCGATTCGTTCTTTCCAAAGAAACGAAAATTCTTCGGTGCAAAGTTTATAAAATTCTCTTTTATAACTGTCATACCTGGCATTTAGGTTAAATGTGGAGATTTGATCCAACCAATCTTTTTGGGTTTCATCGAGTGAAAAATTGCATTTATCAGCTAGTCTCAAAAGGTCATGGGTAAAAAGAGCGTGCTTTTGATTATCTCTGACATAGTGGGCTTTCAAAAGTTTTTCTAGAACCAAATGTCCGATGAACAATCCCCAACTAAAATCCTTTGATTTAAATAGGTTCTGCATGGTTTTAAAGTCCTGATCAGATGAGTCTTTCCAATACTGAATGATCTTTTCTATATCTTCAATTTTTTCCTCCATGCTTCAATTTAAAAAATAAGGGCCAAAAGAATTTCTATTGGCCCATTGATTTTTAAGAGTTTATAGCATTTTAAACCACCAAATTCACAATCTTACCCGGCACGATAATCACCTTTTTGGGAGCTTTTCCTTCCAGCCATTTTTGAACGGTGGCATCAGCCAAAGCGGCTTTTTCAATTTCAGGAACAGACAAATAAAGCGGCAAATCCAACTTAGCTCGCATCTTGCCATTGATCATGACCGGATATTCGAAGTTGCTTTCTGCCAAATACTCTTCCTTAAACTCAGGGAAATTCGCTGTGGTGATTGAATTTGAGTGACCTAGTAGCGACCAGAGTTCCTCAGCGATGTGAGGTGCGTATGGAGAAATCAAAACCGCCAAAGGCTCCAAAACTTCCCGCTTGTTGCATTTCAAAGCCGTCAGCTCATTCACGCAGATCATAAAGCTGGATACCGACGTGTTGAAAGAATAATTGGCCATGTCTTCTTCCATCTTTTTGATGGCTTTGTGCAGGGCTTTGAGCTCTTCTTTGCTGGCTTTTTCATCCGAAACTGCGAATTCTCCATTGGAATTGTGGTAAAGGTTCCAAACCTTTCTTAGAAACTTATATACCCCATCAATCCCGTTGGTATTCCAAGGCTTAAACTGCTCCAAAGGTCCCAAGAACATCTCATACAATCTCAGGGTGTCAGCTCCGTAGCGCTCGATGATATCGTCCGGATTGACCACGTTGTATTTGGATTTGGACATTTTTTCTACTTCCGATCCGCAGATGTACTTACCGTCTTCCAAGATAAATTCCGCATCGGCCAAGTCTGGTCTCCAAGCTTTGAACTTTTCCAAGTTCAGCTGATCGTTGTGGACGATATTTACATCCACGTGCATGGCGGAAGTGTCGTATTGGTCCTTTAGTCCGTAAGAAACAAATGTATTGTTGCCTTTCAATCGATACACAAAATTTGACCTTCCCTGAATCATGCCCTGGTTGATCATCTTTTGGAAAGGCTCGTCGATGCTCACCACACCCAAGTCATACAAAAACTTGGTCCAGAAGCGGGAATACAGCAAGTGACCGGTGGCATGCTCGGAACCTCCGATGTACAAATCCACCGCTCCCCAGTAATCGGTTTTGGCTTTATCAGCAAAGACCGTATCGTTTTTCGGATCCATGTAGCGGAAGAAGTACCAGCTCGATCCCGCCCAACCCGGCATAGTGGAAAGCTCTAAAGGATATTCTCCATCAGCGGTTTTGTAGGTCCAATTTTTTGCCCTGCCTAGTGGAGGCTCGCCATCTTCGGTAGGCAAATATTTATCCACCTCAGGAAGGACCAAAGGCAGGTCTTTTTCTTCGATCAAGTATGGCAATCCGTCCTTGAAATAGACAGGTAGCGGTTCGCCCCAATAGCGCTGACGGGTGAAGATTGCATCCCGCATTCTGAACTGGATTTTACCTTTTCCGATTCCTTTTTCTTCCAAGAATTCAATGCATTTCTGCATCGCTTCCTTCATGTAAAGACCAGAAATAAAGCCTGAATTAATGATTAAACCGCCTTTTCCGGGGAAAGATCCATTTTCCATGGAGCCTTCGATCACCTGTCTGATTTCCAAGCCGAAGTGCTTGGCAAAGTTGTAATCGCGCTCATCATGTGCAGGAACTGCCATCACTGCACCAGTTCCGTAGCCTGCCAACACGTAGTCTGCCACCCAGATTTGGATTTCCTCACCGTTGAAAGGATTGATCGCATAAGAACCTGTGAATGCTCCGGAAATGGTTTTTACATCGCTCATTCGCTCGCGCTCAGAGCGATTTTTGGCCACTTGGATATAGGCTTCTGCAGTTTCCCGCTGATCATCAGTGACCAGTTCGGCCGCCAAGTCAGATTCCGGTGCCAACGCCAAATAGGTTACCCCGTAAATGGTATCTACTCGGGTGGTGAACACTTTGATTTTTTTATCAGAACCCTTCACATCGAAAAGTACTTCTGCGCCGATCGATTTACCGATCCAATTGCGCTGCATTTCTTTGATGGGCTCAGACCAGTCCACTTTTTCCAAACCCTGAAGCAATCGATCGGCATAGGCCGTAATCCGCATGGACCACTGCATCATCTTTTTTCGCTCCACAGGATGGCCGCCTCTTTCGGAGAATCCGTCTTTCACTTCGTCATTGGAAAGTACCGTTCCCAAAGCCGCACACCAGTTGACAGTCGTTTCAGCCAAGAAAGTCAGCCGGTATTTGAGCAGCATTTCCTGCTTTTCTTTTTCAGAAAATGCATTCCATTCCGCTGCGCTAAAAGTTGGGGTGTCGTCATCACACACCGCTTTGATTTTCGCGTTTCCTTCTTTTTCAAATCGGGAAATAAGCGAAGAGATCGAAAGCGCTTTGTCCGCGTCGTGGTCATAATAGCTGTTGAACAGCTGCATGAAAATCCACTGCGTCCACTTGTAGTAAGATGGGTCAGAAGTGCGGACTTCTCGATCCCAATCGAAGGCAAAGCCGATATTTTTCAGCTGCTCGGTATAGCGGGTAATGTTTTGCTCCGTGGTGATGGCGGGATGCTGGCCGGTTTGGATGGCATACTGCTCAGCCGGCAAACCAAAGGAATCATAGCCCATCGGATGGAGGACATTGAAGCCCTTCAGCATCTTGAATCGGGAGACGATATCCGAAGCGATATATCCAAGAGGGTGGCCGACGTGGAGTCCGGCGCCGGAAGGGTAAGGAAACATGTCCAGGGAATAAAACTTGGGACGATTGCTGTCCACTTCGGCTTTAAAAGTGCCTTTTTCTTTCCAGTAGCCTTGCCATTTTTGCTCGATTTCCCTGAAGTTGTACTCCGCCATAATTGAAATTTTCTTGATTTTTTGACTAAATGCCTGCAAAAATAGGAAAATCAGGCGGCTTTGGTAGTCAAATTTCCAATTCCTCCCAAATCGGGATTTTGTCCACTGATCAATTTTGTTTGAGGCACTTGAAGCTTTTTTGTACTTTCCCAAACCTAACCAACCGACCTTATGAGAAAGAGAATTCTGATTACACTTGCCCTGGCCGGAGGAATTTACCTTTCGGCATTTCCCCAGAAAAAATATACCCCCAAGCAAATCGAGGCGCTCAAAGCCGAAGCCGCTCAAATCGTCCAAGCCAATCACAAGCAAAGCCAGGTGATGGTGGACAAAATTTTCTCCTTTGCCGAATTGGGATTTCAGGAGATTGAATCATCCAAATACCTGACTGGAATTTTGGAGAAAAATGGATTTACCATCGAGCGGGGAGTTTCCGGAATTCCCACGGCTTGGTTTGCCACGTGGAGCAACGGCGAAGGTCCTGTCATCGCGCTAGGCTCGGACGTGGATAATATTCCTAAAGCCTCCCAGTATCCCGGAGTAGCCTATCACAAACCCATGGTTGAAGGAGCACCGGGACATGGAGAAGGTCACAATGCCGGGATTCCACTGAATATCACTGCTGCCTTGGCCGTAAAGCAGATTATGGAGCGAGAAAAAATCGGAGGAACCTTGGTCCTTTGGCCTGGTATTGCTGAAGAATTGGTGGCTGCAAAAGCTTGGTTTGCGCGAGATGGTAAGTTTGATGGAGTGGATCTTTGCATTTTTACCCATGTAGCCAATAACCTCGGTGTGAGCTGGGGTCAGGCGAGCGGTACGGGCTTGATCTCGGTGGAATACACGTTCACTGGAGATGCCGCCCACTCAGCTGGAGCACCCTGGAGAGGAAAAAGTGCCGCCGATGCCGTGGAACTGATGAACATCGGCTGGAACTACAAGCGGGAGCATTTGCATCCTTTGAAAAGATCCCACTCAGTGATTACCGATGGGGGCGATCAACCCAATGTGGTACCGTCCAAAGCTTCGATTTGGTACTATTTCAGGGACGTCAAGTATGACGGCATCATGGAAATGTATGCTCAGGCCAATGACATTGCCAAAGGTGCAGCCTTGATGACGGGTACGACAATGACTTCCAAAGTATTGGGAACGGCCTGGCCAAGACATTTTAATAAGGTGATTGCGGAAAAAATGTATCAAAACATCCTCAAGGTAGGGTTGCCGACTTGGGATGAAAATGATCAGACCTTGGCGAAAGCCATTCAAAAAGAATTGGGCTCCAAAGAAGAAGGGATGCCGACCAAGCTTGATACACTCGGACTTCCTGTGAAGGAACCGATTTCTGGCGGTTCGGATGATATCGGAGACGTATCCTGGGTGGTACCAACAGTGACTTTGAGGTTTCCTTCCAATATTCCCGGACTTCCCGGTCACCACTGGAGCAATGCCATCGCGATGGCAACTCCAATTGCGCACAAAGGTGTGACAGCCGGTGCAAAGGCCGAAGCGATGACCATTTTGGACTTTTTGCTTCAGCCCGAACTAGTCGAGCAAGCTTGGGATTACTTCAAAAATGTGCAGACCAAAGAGGAAACCTATAAACCGATGATCACCAAAGACGATGCTCCTCCTATTTACCTGAATGAAGGGATTATGAAGCAGTTCCGTCCACAGTTGGAGAAATTCTACTACGACGAGACGAAGTATGATACCTATTTGCAGCAGCTCGGGGTTACGTATCCAACGGTGAAGAAGGATTAATCAGTTTAATTAAATTACGAATTACGATTTTTGATTTACGACCTAAATTTGAACTGCAATCCTAATTTCCAGAGGGTTACCCACCATTATAACGATTGAGGTTCAAAACAGGGTCGTAAATCGTAATTCGTACCTCGTAAATCAAAAATGACAACTTCAAATTTAACATTTTTAATTAGAGAAGCTTCTCCCACCGAACTCCTCTGGGTTCACGAGCAGATTCCCGAGTTTCCTGGTAAAGCTTCATTGGATTTTTACACCGAGCGGCTTAAGCATCGGCTTCATTTGAGGCTGGTGGCGGAAAAGGATGGGGAGTTGTTGGGTTTTAAAGTAGGCTATCAAAGTGATACCCCTGATACCTTTTATTCCTGGATGGGAGGAGTGAGGCCTGAGTATCGAAAACTGGGAATTGCAGATGCCTTGGCAGATTATCAGGAGAATTGGGCTAGGGAAAAGGGATTTAAGGCTATCTTTTTCAAAACCCGCAACCGCTTTCCAGCCATGATTACCTTCGGATTGAAGCGTGACTTCAAAATCATGGAGGTTATCCCGAAGGGTGGGGTGGAGGATTATCGGGTGGTGATGTGGAAGGAATTGTGAGGGATTATATTTACGAATTACGATTTTTGATTTACGACACTATGTTGGACTTCAGCGATGAAAAGAAGGAAACCTTTTGAAAAAAGGATTGAGGTTCTAATCCAAGTCGTAAATCGTAAATCGTAATTTCCTCTTACCTTTGTGTCTCATTCAGCGGTCGAATCACCCGCTTTACCAAAAATTCATGCACACACTCGATTTGGTAGCACCTACTACCCAAGAACTTGTATCCGCAGGGCTTCAGCTTCCAGTCATGGAGGCATTTTACACCATCCAAGGAGAAGGCAGATTTACCGGACATCCCGCATATTTTATCCGGCTGGGAGGCTGTGATGTGGGTTGTGTGTGGTGCGATGTCAAAGAATCTTGGGAAGCTGCCAAGTGGCCGGTTTTATCCATTGAGAAAATCGTGGAGGATGCCTTGGCTTTTCCCGGAAGATTGGTAGTCATCACCGGAGGCGAACCTTTGATGTATAATCTCGATCCGCTCACTAGGCTTTTGAAAGAAAAAGGATTCACGACCAATATTGAAACTTCGGGTGCACATCCATTTTCAGGGAACTTTGACTGGGTGTGCTTTTCTCCAAAGAAATTCAAAAAGCCACATCCTTCCATCTATGCTCAAGCAGACGAATTGAAAGTGGTCATATATAATAAGAGTGATTTTGCCTTCGCCGAAGAGCATGCTAACATGGTGAATGCTGATTGTGAACTCCGCCTACAGCCCGAGTGGAGCAAGGCATCCAAGCTTACTCCCGAGATCATCGATTATGTGAAAAATCATCCAACTTGGAAAATATCCCTGCAAACTCATAAATTTATGGACATACCCTGAGTCCATGCGCCCTGTTTTATTTGCTGTATTCTTCTTTTTATTGGCATTTTGTGCCAATTCTCAGACCTATTCGATCATAGATGGCAGGGCAATAAAACTTTTTCAGGAGGGGGAAGAACTGACCATCTCCCGAAGATACGACGAGGCAATAGCAAAATTTCAGGCGGCTATCTCCAGAGAACCTTCGTTTTTGGAAGCTTATGTAAAGGCATCCCAGATTTTTATCACACTGGGAAGATTGGATGAAGCTGAGAAAATAGCCATAGTGGGGAAAGCCAAACTTTCAGGAAAAAACGCCAAACCTAAAAATCATGCAGATTATGGGTGGCTTTTTTCAAACCTTTATTTAAAACAGGGGAGATTTACAGAAGCCTTTCGACAGTTTCAGGAAGTAGATCCTTTATTTGACGAAGCATTTAAAAAGTCGCTTTACTACACTCAGATGAAGGCTAAGATTGATTTTTTGAGTACTCAATTGGACAAGGCTCAAACGATCGAAAAAGAAATGCTAATGTCTCCACTCAATGAGTTTCAGTTGCAATATTTCCCTGTTTTGACAGCGAATGGAGAGCAAATTTTATTCACAAAAAGGGATGGAACCGGCAATTTTGATAAAGAGGATATTTTTACAGCCTTTCTTACTCCGGACAATAAATGGACTAAACCCCAGAGCATTGCTCAAACGATCAACTCCCCCTACAATGAAGGTACCTGTTCGATTACCGCCGACGGGAATATTCTGATCTATACCTCATGTGATGCGCCAGATTCTCAAGGCAGCTGTGACTTATATGTTGCTTACCGAGTAAATGGTTCATGGCAGCGCCCGACCAATATGGGGCCAAAGGTAAATTCCAGATCCTGGGATTCGCAGCCTTCGCTTTCAGCGGATGGTCGGATTTTGTTTTTTTCATCGAATCGACGGGGTGGATTTGGAGGTAATGATATTTGGTACACCGTCAGGATGAATGATGGATCTTGGTCCGAAGCAAAAAACCTTGGAAGTACCGTCAATACCGATAAAGATGAAATCTCGCCTTTTATGTTTTTCAATAATGAGATACTTTTTTTTGCTTCAGACGGTCATCAGGGATTTGGAGGAATGGATATTTTTCTGTCCAGAGTGAAAAATGGGGTTTTTCAAACACCTGAAAATCTGGGCTTACCAATCAACGACCATTTGGATCAGGTCGCCCTATTTATCACTGCGCAAAAAGATTATGCCTATTACACCGAACTCAATACTTCTGATGGTTCAAAAGACCGCTCTTTTCTTTACAGATTTAGATTTCCTACGGATATCTATATAGGTGAAAACCTTACGGTGACAGAAGGGAAGGTCTTCAATTCAAAAACAGGTCAACCCATCAGTGCTACGCTTTCATTAGTGTCTTTGACTAATGACAGCACGCTGTACCAATTTCAATCCGACGGAAAAACCGGCGATTTTATGATGCTTTATCCGGACAAGGCCATATCCGGGCTATATGTGGAAAGGCAAGGGTATCTGCCTAAAATCTATAATGTGGAGCGGGATAAAATCAAGAATGTAAAAGACCTCAAGGTGGAGTTGGTTCCGGTTTCTTCAGGCGAAGAATTTGTTTTTGAAAATGTGTTTTTTGATTTCGATAAATTTGATTTGAAACCTGAATCAGTTTCCTCCCTAAAGAGGCTGAAGAAGTTCCTCCTGGAAAACCCAAATGTTAATATTTTGATTTCCGGTCATACCGATAATGTGGGGAGTGCTGGGTACAATCAGAATCTGAGTCTTCAACGAGCTAAAAGCGTACAAAGCTATTTGGTCAAGGAGGGATTGCATCCAGGAAGGATGCTGGTCGAAGGGAAAGGAGATAAAGAACCGATGGTGCCGAATACTACTCCGGAAAATCAGGCTTTAAATAGAAGGATTACAATAAAGGTGTTGTAAAATCAAAATATAATTTTGATTGTAAGGTTTATAATATATTATAATATTACTAGACAACGATTTACAGTGTTCTTAAAACATATAAATAAGGATCTCAGAATATTGTTTTATTTGATCATTTTGAAGGAGAATTCAACGGGTAAATTCTGACTTAATCTTTAGAGAATCTTTAAAAAAGGGCGCTTTTTCTGCGGTACTAAAAATTCGACCCGTAATTCTTCATGTTTTTTTACAAATTGTTAAAAAAAAATTATAAAAATTAACTTTTGTTAACATTGATTTTTCGGAATAATTGAGGGTAAATCGACCTTCGTTTTTCTTAAACAGAATAAAGTATTGATTTTTTTCCCAAATCAGCTTTTTGAGGAAGTTCTTTTACTTGAACTTTTCTACTCCTTTCGTGGTAATCGACTTGAGATATTCAATATTTCAGAATATCATTGAGTTTATTAAACCAAAATTTAACCAATATGAGGAAAGTTTTACTTCTAGGACTCATGCTTTTCTTAGCAAGTGCAGTGGCATTTGCTCAGGATCGTGTGATCACCGGTACAGTGACTTCGACCGAAGACGGTCTCGGTGTACCCGGTGCAACAGTTCTGGTCAAGGGAACCACTATTGGTACTGCCACAGATATTGATGGTAAGTATTCAATCAGTGTCCCTGCCGGAAGCAATGTCTTGGTCTTCACATTTGTGGGACTAAGAACTCAAGAGGTCTCCATCGGTAACAGAACCACGATCAACGTGGCACTGGAGTCTGATGTGACAGCACTTGGGGAAGTGATTGTAACAGGTTATGGTACCCAGCCTAAGCGTGAAGTGACCGGTGCGGTTTCTTCCGTAAAGGGGGAAGCGATCCAGAACTTGCCTATGCAATCTTTTGACCGTGCATTGCAAGGTCGTGCGGCAGGTGTGCAGGTGAGATCTTCCAATGGTCTTCCAGGTGGTGCTGTTAACATCCGTATCCGAGGTGTTGGCTCCATCAACGCTGGTAATGAGCCACTCTTTATCGTAGACGGTGTTCAGTTGAACAATCAGTCTAATGCTGCCTTTACCCAGTCTAACCCATTGGCTTTCTTGAACCCGAACGACATCGAGTCTATGGAGATCTTGAAGGACGCTGCTTCTGCCGCGATTTATGGTTCTCAGGCTGCTAACGGGGTAGTGATCATTACCACCAAAAAAGGTAAGCAAGGAAAGGCTAAGTTTGAATTCAATGCATTCGCCGGTGAAACCCAACCCATGAAATTCTTGGATGTATTGGGTGGTGCTGAGTGGTTTGACAGAGAAAGAACTGCTTGGATTAATTCAGGAAACGCAAACCCAGAAGCTAATGCTCTAAACAGCATGGGTATTTTGCCTTCCAACTGGCAGACTCTTTCCAGAGAGCAGTTGGCTCAAATCGGTGCTGAATTGCCTACTTACGATTGGCAAAGAGAAGTAATGGGTGCCGGTAGACTTCAAAATTATGAAATGTCAGTTTCTGGTGGTGATGCAAAGACTACCTTCTTCCTTTCTGGATCTTACAACTATCAGGAAGCTTCGTTCAAGCCTGTAGACTTTGAAAGAGGTACGGTAAGATTGGCACTTTCGCATCAAGCCAATGATCGATTGAATATCGAAACCAATATTAACCTTTCTACTTTCCAGCAAAATGTTCCATTTGCAGTAGAAGGTTCGTTCCTAGGAAGCCCGGCATTCTCTGCATCAGCAATATTGCCTCACAACGCAATCTATAACGAGGACGGAACATTCAATACCGCGATTAGAGGCGTATTAGGTCAGAATGTGGTGTTGGTAAACGAGTATAACTCAGGTATCCAAAGAACCAATACAGCTGTAGGTAATATTATTACCAATTATAAAATCCTAGACAATTTGTCTTTCCGTTCCTTGTTCGGCTTGGATTACAGATTGCTACAGGGGGACAACTACCGTGATCCACGAACTCCAGACGGAGCAGGAGTAAGAGGTAGAAGTTCTGTTCAATCTGACTGGAGAACCCGTTTCATCACGACTCAGACGTTGAACTGGAATAAGTCCTACAATGCAGTTCACAACTTATCCGCGATTCTAGGTGTAGAATATTTGTCTGAAACCAGAGAAGGACTTTCAGGTGCTGGTATTGGATTCCCTACATTCCAATTCAGAACTATTCAATCCGCAGCAACTCCTGAATCTATTACAGGTTTCTGGACTGGATACAGAAGGGCTTCTGCTTTCGCTTCTGTAAACTATGATTACAAAAAGAAATATTTGGCAACTGTAACTGCCCGATATGATGGATCTTCCCGTTTCGGTGCTAATAGCAGATATGGTCTTTTCCCATCTATCCGAGTTGGATGGAGCATGGTTGAAGAAGAGTTTCTTAAATCTTCTTCTGTAGTATCAGAAATGAAGTTGAGAGCTTCTTACGGTTTGACCGGTAACGACCAAATCGGAAACTTTGCTGCTAGAGGTCTTTACGGTGGTGGAGGAAACTATGCAGGTAGTGCTGGTATTCGTCCAACCTCCTTGGCAAACTTGGATTTGGGTTGGGAAACAAATAACACGTTCAACATTGGTTTAGACTACGGATTCTTTGGCAATAGAGTGACTGGATCGGTTGACGTATTTGACAGAAGAACCAAGGATCTCTTGTTGGATCAGCCAATCCTTTGGACAAATGGTTTTAGTGACATTGCAAATAACGTAGGAGAGCTTCAGAATAAAGGTATTGAATTTGAAATTTCAACTGTAAACATAGATAAAGGTGGATTCCGTTGGAATACCAGCTTCAACTTCAGTAAAATTAAGAATCAAGTTATAAGCTTGTATGATGACTTACAGTTCTTGCCAGCCAATCCAGGCATTGCAGTAGGTCAGCCTGTGGGAAGAGATGGCGGAGGTTCGGTTTTTGCTGCTGAGTATGCAGGTGTTAACCCAGCTACGGGACGTCCAATGTGGTATGATATCAACAGAAACATTACCTACCTTCCACTTGCTGCAGACAGAATCTATTATGGTTCTAACCTTGCGACAACCTTTGGTGGTTTGAACAATACGTTCTCCTACAAAGGATTCGAGTTGACTGCATTCTTTGTTTATGAGTATGGAGCTGTTTTCACCGACGGCCAATATAGTTTCTTGAGAGAAAATGGTACTCGGTTGGCTTTGAACGGCTTGAGAGAAGTGAATGACAGAAAATGGACTGAACCTGGTCAAATCACTGACATTCCAAGAGATGTGAAAACCAACGGAGGTAATGAAACAAGAGGCGCAGGTAGAAACTCTGGTACAGCAGCATTGTTGAAAGGAGATTTCATCAGACTTGCTCAGACGACTATAGGCTATCGCTTTAATCCAACCTTGGTAAGTAAAATTGGGTTGTCAAGTGCAAGAATTTACCTCCAAGGTTTGAACCTGTGGACTTATGCTGATTATCCAGGGTATGATCCTGAATTTACCGGTGCAGGTACAGGTCAGGTGCCTTTGACAAAGAACTACACAGTGGGTGTTCAAATCGGCTTCTAATCACCTAAAGGAAAAAATATCATGAAATTTATAAATAAAGCTTTCTTATCTCTGGTGCTTGCAGGTACTTTCCTAGTGAGTTCCTGTGATAGCCTGCTTCAGGTAGACCCAAGACAATCCATTGATGCCAATGGTGCCTTGAATACCCCTGATGCGGTAGATGCAGCGCTCAATTCTGTCTATGCAAGATTGAGATCTGTCAGAAATTATGGACGGGATTTATTTGCCTTGGCAGATGCTTTGGCTGATGTAGGACAGACAACCAGTAACTCCGGACGTTTGATTGGCGAAAATAACAACCAACCAAATGCGCACTTTCAGGCTGGATTCTGGCAAAACTCTTATTTTGCGATCAATGAAGCTAACCTTATCCTTGACGGTTTGTCTGGTGTTCAAGGTGCTTCTGCTGCTCAGCTTGCCCGTTGGGAAGGTGAGGCTAAGTTCTTAAGAGCACTTTACTATTTTGATTTGGTAAAGGTTTACTCTTACATCCCAACTGCTATTTTCCAGCAAGGGGTTACTGACGAAGGCGGTATTCCAGTGGTTACAGAAGGTGTCGTAACCTCTAGTGCTGCATTTAGTCGTCAGACGCCTCGATCTTCCATAGATCAGGTATACACTCAAATCTACGCTGATTTGGAAGATGCTAAAAGATTGTTGACTTCAAGAGGCGTACAGTATGCTTCAAGTGGAGCAGCTTCTGCTTTGCTATCCCGAGTTGCTCTTTACCGAGGTGATTGGGCGAAAGTTGTGGCTGAATCAACCACCGCACTAGCCAGCAACGTGGGTTCTGTTCTTTCAGGATCAGCGTATGTGAACGGATGGAGAACTCCGGTGAATCCTGAATCTATGTTTGAGGTTCGTTTTGCACTTGCAGAAGAATCAATCGGGGTAAACGAGTCTCTTCAGTCTTCCTACACCGCTTTGTTGAACCTTTCGAACAAAAATTCTCAGGGCGGTTGGGGTGATTTTATTCCAAATGCAACTGTAAGAGGGTTCTTTGGTTTAACTCAACTTCAAATTGGTACTCCCGCCACTGACAATAACAACTGGGACGTGACTAGAAATTCTGATATCAGAGCTCAACTCTATACTACTGGAAATACTGTAAGAGGTGCTGGTCGTCAGATTGAGGTTACTAAGTTTTTGTCTAAATCCGGTTTTGCTTATGCGGACAACGTGCCTGTGATCAGAAAATCTGAGATGCATCTCAACAGAGCAGAAGCTAACTATCGATTGGGTAATGCAGCTGATGCTCTTGCTGAATTGAATGCTTTCAAGGCATTGAGAGGTCTCACCGCAGTAAATCTTTCCGGTCAGGCATTGCTTGATGAAATCCTTTTGGAAAGATTTAAAGAATTTGCCTTTGAAGGTCAGCGTTTCTTTGATTTGAAGAGAAATGGAAGAGCAATCGTGAAGACTACCCCTGCAGTCAATCTTCCTTTTGATGACTTCAAAATCCTGCCTCCAATCCCTCAAAGAGAGGTGGATGGTAATCCAAATCTTAACCAAAACAGAGGCTACTAAAATCAGAAATCATGAAAAAAATATTTTCTTTATTAACTCTGGCCTTAGTACTGGTTTTCTCCTCTTGTATTGAGCAAAACTATCCTGTATGGGAAGGTGCTTTGGTTGAGTTCCAGGACGCTGTAGTAAGAGCTCCTTTAGCTGGACAGAAATATCCAAGAATCACTGTGGCCAACACTGTAGGTACGGTAAGTCTTCAGGTCAACTTGATCGGTGCTCACAGATCAAGTGATGAAACAATCGCTTATTCAGTTGTACCCACTGGTACTACTGCTGTAGCCGGTACTGATTTTACTACTTCAGGTACGGTGACTATTCCGGCAGGTTCCAGCTTTGGTACTGTCACAGTTAATGTGGCAAATACCGGCAGACTTGGAGGAAGTGTGGATTTACTTCTGCAATTGGATGGTAATGCAGCCATAGGTGCAAGTCAGAACCATAACCAAGTTCAAATTAGAATTACACGACCAAATCCATAAGAATTTGGTAAATTGGAATTATTAATCAAAAAGACCGGATTATCCGGTCTTTTTTTTCCCAACTGCCATGAAAAGAATTAGTTTATTAATTGCCATTTCATTTCTAATGTTTTTACCTGGATTCTCTCAGGCCCAATTGGCTGTCCTAAGGGACAATGGGACAGGTAATCCCATCCTAACCAATGCCTATCGAGAGGTAAAGGGTTCTCCTTATTTTGAAGAATTCAAAATGGGTACCATTCTGCTTCCCAATGGGCAAACTGTGGAGGGGCTTCAAATAGCACTTAACGCCTTTGAAAACACCATGGAATATAAGCTCGAGGGAACGCTATTTTCTTACTCTCCGGAGAAAATAGCAGGCTTCAAGTATGATTCTGAGTCAGGAGAAAAAGTTGAATTTACCTCGGAGTTTACGATTCCAACTTTAGGTAAAAAAAGATTTATGAGAGTTTTGGAAAAAGGTAAATACACCTTACTTCTTCATCAATATAAGTTGATGATGGATGATGTTTCAGCGACTTATGGTGCTCAGGCAGCAAAAGCTTTCCAGAATCAGGAAGAATTCTTTATTGTCAAAGATGGGTCGGTTTATCTGTTTAAAAACAAAAGTAAGGACCTTCAACAGATCTTTGGTGAAGACGCTGCAAGGGCAAATTCCATCATTAAAGAGCAGAAACTCAACTTGAAGAGTCAAGCTGACATTTCTAGATTGATTCGGCAATTGAATTGAAGTTAATTGATAGACCTATGACAAGTCCCTTGATTTCCATTAAGGGACTTTTTTTATACTTTTGCCAATTAGTTTAAGAAAAGATGATTTACGTTTCCCGAAAGGAACATTTCAATGCAGCCCACAAGCTTTGGAATCCCAACTGGTCCGATGAGAAAAATTTTGAGGTATTCGGTCCCTGTGCCAATGTCAATTGGCATGGACATAACTTTGAATTGATTGTGACTGTAAAAGGTTTGCCTGATGCAGAGACAGGTTTTGTGGTGGATTTGAAGCAATTGAGTACTCTGATTCGTCGATTGGTTATCGATAAAGTAGACCATAAAAATCTGAATGTAGATGTCGATTTTATGGCAGGAAAGTTGGCTAGCTGTGA
Source organism: Algoriphagus aquaeductus (assembly GCF_003253485.1). Classification (GTDB taxonomy): domain Bacteria; phylum Bacteroidota; class Bacteroidia; order Cytophagales; family Cyclobacteriaceae; genus Algoriphagus; species Algoriphagus aquaeductus. The sequence goes on from NZ_QKTX01000003.1 coordinate 404,845, forward strand.
AACCTTGGTTATGGAATTTTGGAAAATCCTACAGCCTGCGATAAAAGAAATCACGAAACATGGCGGGCTATATAAGCTTACATTGTACGAGACGCCAAGGAACTTTGTGGAGTACTTTGGTGAATAAAATTGTAAATTGTGAATTGTGAGAAGTAAGTTGTTCCAATTCACAGTCTATGGCTTTTGTTAAATTTTTTTACCAGTTAGAGGTCTATAAGCTTTCTAGAGTTCTGGCAAGGGAGGTGTTTGAAATCACTAAACGGTTTCCACCTGAAGAACGATATTCGCTGACCGATCAAATAAGAAGATCCTCACAGTCTATAGGGGGACAAATAGCGGAGTCTTGGGCTAAAAGAAGATATATCAATCATTTTATTTCAAAACTGACAGATAGTGATGCGGAGCAATATGAGACTAGACATTGGATTGACGTCGCTTTTGATTGTGGGTTAGTTACTACTGATAAATGGATTTCTATAACTTCTAAATGTGATGAAATCAATACAAAACTCAATGCTATGATTGGTAAAGCTGAGTTGTTTTGCTTTAAGTCATGAATGAAAGCACTACTTACAACTCACTATTTACAACTTACGAGAACTTGTACAAAATCTACATCATATCCGGCGAGCGGTCTGGAGATCTACACGCTTCGAACTTGGTTTTAGCACTCAAGGGATTCAATCCTACACTCCAATTTCGAGGCATGGGTGGAAGCTATTCCAAAGAAGCCGGAGTAGACTTGGCTGTCGACTATTCTGAAGTGGCGCTGATGGGTTTTTTGGAAGTTTTGTTGGGCTTTCGGAAAGTTCTTAACTATCTCAATCGGGTCAAGAAGGACCTTTTGGAATTTAAGCCAGATGCCTTGATTTTGGTCGACTATGGTGGGTTCAACATGAAAATTGCCGCCTTTGCGAAGCAAAATGGAATCCCGGTCCATTACTACATCCCGCCGAAAGTCTGGGCTTGGAATCAAAAGCGAGCTCTAAAACTGAAGCAAATCACCGATCAGATTTATTCCATTCTTCCTTTTGAACCTGAATTTTTCGCCAAGTTTGGAATGGAGGTTCACTATGTGGGTAATCCGCTTTTGGATGAGATTCGCAAGTTTAAACCTCATGATTTTTTCTTTCAGAAGAACGAACTGAGCTACCAACCCATTATAGCATTACTTCCGGGAAGTAGAAAACAGGAAATAGAGGCCATGTTGGATCGGATGATCGCTTTGGTAAAGGAATTTCCCAACGCTCAATTTGTCATTGCGGGAGTGGAAAGTTTACCTGCCTCGGTTTATAAACCTGCCAAAAAAGCAGGTATTAAGCTGGTGTTTAATCAAACTTACGATTTGCTTTCTCATGCGACAGCGGCTGTGGTTACTTCAGGTACAGCGACTTTGGAAACAGCCCTTTTTCGAGTTCCGCAGATCGTGGTCTATCGAACATCTTCTGTTTCCTATCAGATCGCCAAACGGCTGATCCGTGTACCCTTTATTTCCTTGCCCAATCTTATTGCAGGAAAAGAAGTGGTGAAAGAATTGATCCAGGAGGATTTTTCGGTCGAAAATCTACGTGCAGAACTTCAGCGGATATTCACCGATGTGGTGTACAAAGGAAATATGCTTCAAGGCTACGATTTGATCCGTGAAAAGATAGGGGAGGAGTCAGCCTCAGAGCGGACGGCTAGAATCATTCTAGGTAAAATTTGATTCCTTAACAGGCCTCGAAAATGGAAATAAAACAAAACCCCGACTTTGCCGGGGTTTTGTTTTAGGCGACTTGAAGCCGTTTGAATTTAGATTTGTCAAATTGTGATTTTGCATATTCTTCATCGATGACCAATTCTTTGATACTGTCATCTGAGGGGAGCTCATACATCGCGTCGGTGATGATGGCTTCGCAAATAGAGCGTAATCCTCGAGCACCAAGGTTGTACTCTACCGCTTTGTCCACAATGAAGTCCAACGCGCTGTCTTCAAACTTCAAGGTCACCCCTTCCATTGCTATTAGCTTGGTGTATTGCTTTACCAAAGCATTTTTTGGCTCTGTCAGGATTCTCTTTAGTGCTTCCTTATGCAGGGGATCCAAGTGGGTTAAGACCGGTAGTCTTCCGATCAATTCAGGAATTAAGCCGAAAGCTTTCAAGTCCTGGGCAGTGACGTATTGAAGCAGATTTTCCCGGTCAGCAGCCAGGCTGCCTTTAGTTTTACTGAATCCCATCGGTTGCGTATTTAGTCGCTTTCCAATGTGTCGGGCAATTCCGTCAAAAGCACCTCCGCAGATGAAAAGAATGTTTTCAGTGTTCACTGCAATCATTTTTTGATCCGGATGCTTTCTTCCTCCCTGTGGGGGTACATTGACTACTGTTCCCTCCAAGAGTTTAAGCATTGCCTGTTGTACTCCTTCCCCGCTTACATCACGGGTTATGGAAGGATTGTCGGACTTGCGGGCGATTTTGTCGATTTCGTCAATATAGACAATGCCTCGCTCAGCAGCTTCCACATTGTAGTCAGCAGCTTGCAAGAGCCTTGTCAGGATACTTTCCACATCTTCGCCTACATATCCTGCTTCCGTTAAAACTGTAGCATCAGCGATACAGAATGGTACTTCAAGAATTTTGGCCAAGGTTTTGGCTAAATAGGTCTTACCCGTCCCTGTATCGCCCACCATGATGATGTTGGATTTTTCAATCTTGATTTCATCATGATCCTCTTTCTGCTGAAGTCGCTTGTAGTGGTTATAAACCGCCACAGTAAGGACTTTTTTGGCATCTTCTTGTCCGATCACATATTGATCAAGGTAAGAAGTCAGCTCTTTTGGTTTTTTAAGTTTGAACTTGGGTTTAGAAGCTGTTTTTTTTGTTTTTTCCTCTTCACCCAAAATGAGATGCGCCTGATCGATGCAGAAATTACAGATATGGGCAGATATGCCCGATACCATGAGGTCTACGTCTTTTTTATTTCTGCCGCAAAAGGAGCAAGTTACTTGAACCATTATTTAGATTTTTTTACCAGTACTTCATCAATCAGACCATATTCTTTGGCTTCAGGTGCCCTCAACCAATAATCACGGTCTGAGTCTCTTTCGATTTCCTCAAAAGTTTTTCCGGTATGGTTTGCCAAGATTTGATACAATTCCTGTCTCATAGCCAGAATCAGCTTCAGAGAGATTTCCATGTCTTTGGATTGGCCTTGCATTCCTCCAGATGGCTGGTGGATCATTACTCGGGAATGTTGGAGTGCAGATCGTTTGTCTTTGGCTCCGCCCGCAAGCAATACTGCGCCCATTGATGCGGCGATACCAGTACAGATGGTTGCAACATCCGGACCGATATACTGCATCGTATCATAAATGCCTAGCCCTGCAGTCACAGAACCTCCAGGACTGTTGATGTAAAGAAGTACATCTTTTTTGGAATCTACAGATTCGAGAAAAAGAAGCTGTGCGATAATTATGTTGGCAATATGATCGTCAACAGGTGTTCCCAAAAATATGATCCGATCCATGATCAATCTTGAGAAAACGTCGATCTCCCTAAAGTTGGATGGACGCTCCTCGATGACTGCCCGGGTCATATTTTCAATATGGGTAGTGTATTGGTCAAATGCCGTCCCGCTTACGCCTTGGTTATGAATGGCGTACTTTCTGAATTCTTCTTTGTTGATCATTGTTGAGTTTGTTGTGGTGAACAAAAATAAAAAAGTCCTTTAAAAAAGGACTTTTCAATATTAGCTCTAAAATCGAATTACTTCTCCAAAAGTTCCTTGAATTCATCTATGGAGATTTTCTTTTCTTCCAAATCGATTTTCTCCTGGACTAAGGCAAGTACTTTATCATTTTGTACAGACGTCAACATGTTCATGTAGTTTTGTCCGTCGTTACCCTTAAGGTAATTGTCTACAAAAACATCCATGCTGGCCTCAAGTTGAGCACCAAGTCCAGAGGAAGCGAATTGTTCGCGGATCATTTCCTTGGTTTTCTCAATCACATCCTCATGTTCTGCCTGCACGCCATTGTCTTTTGCAATCTGATTAGAAATCAAGGACCAGGTCAACTGCTTGGCATAGATCGGATATTCATTTTCAACATCCGCTTCAGATACTTTTCCTTCATTTGCTCTTAGCAACCATTCTTTAAGGAAATCATCCGGTAAAGCAATTGACGCTTTTTCTACCAAAACCTTTTTAAGCTCCTCTTCAGTGAATACTTTGGATTCACGAGTATAGGATCCTTGTAAGGTTTCCTTTACTTTATTGATGAATTCTTCTTCTGATTTTACCTGATCTGGACCGAAAATTTTGTCAAAAAAGTCTTGATCTAGCGTTGCGTCAGTGGTTCGATTTATATTTTGAACAGTGAAAGTCAAAGCGCCAGCCACATTTGAAATTTCATCCTCTGACAAACCAAAAGCGGTCGACCACTCTTCTTTTTTCACTTCTTTGGAGTCAAATTCTACCACAGCTTCTTTAGCGATGCCTGTGAATTTTCCGGCCAGTTTCTTGGAGATTTTGGAAGTGTCCAAGGATAAAGTCTTGGTAAACTCACCTTCTTTGGAAGCCAAATCACCATAGATGAAGTCCCCAACTTCGGATGTTTCTGGATTTGAATTTTCTCCATATTGAGACTTCAGGTTGTCAAGAGTTTCATTGACAAGTTTATCATCGACCAAGATGGTGTATTTTGTTCCTTTGATGGAGTTGTCCAGAGTCAATCCAATGGTGTCTACAAATCCGATTTTGTATTCGAATTCAAATTCTTTTTGGGTTTTCCAATCAATGGAATCATCTCCTTTTTCGACAGGAAGTGGTTCTCCCAAAATTTTGAAAGTTTGCTCTTTAAGATAGGTATTCAGAGATTCACCCAATATCGCGTTGATTTCGTCTACTAAAAGGGAAATACCATACATGTTTTTCACCATGGATATGGGGGCTTTTCCAGGACGGAATCCTCTGATCACGGCTTTTTTTGCGTAGTCCTTTAGTTTGGCGTCAACCTTTGGTTGATAATCTGCTTCTATTAGTTTAATTTTAATGGAAGCTTGATTTGCTGAATGCTTGTCTAATGTAATTTCCAAGGTGTATCGAATTAAACAGATGTTGAACTAAAAACCCCCAATCGCTTTCCTGTCTGATCAAAACAGTGGAGTGATTGAGGGCTTGTGTTGTGCGGATAGAGGGACTCGAACCCCCATGCCTCGCGGCGCTAGATCCTAAGTCTAGTGCGTCTACCAATTTCGCCACATCCGCATTGGATTCAATTAGTGCGAGAATATTTGATCTAAATGCTCTCTGTTTCTAATTGTGGTTGCAAAGGTAAAGACATATTCTAATTTTTCGCAACTCAGTGAAAAAAAAATTCTGAAAAATGCGGAATCAAGTGAATTCACCCCCAAATTTGAATTAAAAATTCCCCCTCCAATGATCCAAGTGGATATCGAAGAAGAAAGAAAAGAGATTCTTAAACGTTACCGTAGGCTTTTAAGACAAGCCAAGCCAATCCTAAAGCCTGGCGATACCAAACTGATCAAGAAAGCCTTCAATATCTCTTTGGAAGCCCATAAGGATATGCGAAGAAAATCGGGTGAACCATACATTTATCACCCGCTCGAGGTTGCGTTGGTTTGTGTGGAAGAAATTGGGTTGGGGACCACTTCCATCATTGCTGCGCTATTGCATGATGTGGTGGAGGATACCGATATGGAGTTGGAGGATATCGAAAAGGAATTTGGTCATAAGGTGATGACCATCATTGATGGTTTGACAAAAATTTCCGGGGTATTTGAGTATGGAAGTTCTCAACAGGCTGAAAACTTCCGGAAAATGCTACTTACGCTTTCAGATGATGTCCGAGTGATCCTGATCAAGTTAGCGGATAGGCTTAACAACATGAGGACGCTCTCCAGTATGCAAAGGCATAAGCAACTGAAAATTGCTTCTGAAACGATGTATTTGTACGCGCCCTTAGCCCACCGTCTGGGGCTCTATGCCATCAAATCCGAATTGGAGGACTTATATCTCAAATACACCGATACGGAGACCTATAAAGACATCGTCAAAAAGATCAATGAATCTAAGAGTTACAGAAATAAGTTTATCAAGAGTTTTATCCAGCCTATAGAAGATGAATTGACAAAACAGGGGTTTAGGTTTGCAATCAAGGGTCGCCCCAAATCGGTATACTCCATCTATAATAAGATGAAGAAGCAGGGGATTCCATTTGAGGAGGTATATGATTTGTTTGCTGTCCGAATCATTTTGGATAGTGAATTGGAAAACGAAAAGGCAGATTGTTGGCAGGTTTACTCTATAGTGACTGATTTTTATCGGCCCAATCCAGATCGATTGCGAGATTGGATCAGTACCCCTAGATCCAATGGATATGAGTCCTTGCATACTACAGTAATGAGCAACACAGGGCAATGGGTAGAGGTCCAGATCCGTACCAATCGAATGGACGAAATTGCAGAGCGCGGATATGCTGCCCATTGGAAATATAAAGACAGAGACTCTTCAGGGAAATCGGGTTCTGGGCTTGACGAATGGATCAATCAAGTAAGGAGCATGCTGGAGTCCAATGATGGAAATGCGATTGAGTTTATGGACGATTTCCGTGGTAATCTTTTTCACGATGAAGTTTTTGTGTTTACTCCGAAAGGAGATCTAAAAGTGTTGCCATATGGAGCTTCGGCCTTGGATTTTGCTTTTGAAATCCACACAGAAGTAGGAGCGAAATGTATTGGAGCCAAGGTGAACCAGCGGCTCGTCCCGATTACGCACAAATTAAAAAACGGAGATCAGGTCGAGATCTTAACATCCAATAAGCAAAAGCCCACTGAGGATTGGCTCCATCAAGTGGTAACTTCTCGGGCCAAAGCCAAAATTAAAGATGCACTTAGAGAAGAGAAAAAATCAGCCGTAATGGATGGCCGTGAAATCGTCCAGCGAAAGTTAAAGGCGATGAAACTTGATTTTTCTTCGGAGGTAATCGAGCAACTCAGAGCGTATTTCGAACTCAAAACTGCCAATGAATTTTATTATCGAGTAGGAAAAGGGGTCATTGATCCTACCTCAATTAAGTCATTTAAAGATTTCAAGGAAAATCAAAAGCTAAAATCCAAAACCACAGAAAAAGTAAAAGACGAGTCCACTTTTACCAAGGAAATCAAAAACCTCAAAGGGCCTGATCATGATCAGCTTTTAATCGGTGAGGATATGGATGTGGTAGATTATATCCTAGCCAAATGTTGTAATCCTATTCCTGGTGATGATGTGTTTGGTTTTGTGACGGTCAATGAAGGAATCAAGATTCACAGGACTTCCTGCCCGAATGCGCTCGAACTACTTTCCAACCATGGCAACCGAGTCATCAAAGCAAGATGGACCAGTCAAAAGGAAATCGCGTTCTTGGCAGGCCTTAGGATTTTGGGTACAGACCGGGTAGGTTTGATCAATGATGTGACCAAGGTGATTTCCAATGAACTCAAAGTGAATATGAGATCCATTACAGTGGATTCAGACGCAGGGATTTTCGAAGGATCGATCAAATTGTACGTCAACAGTACCGAACATCTAGACCACCTGATCAAAAATCTTCATCAGGTAGAAGGCATCATCAAGGTTACCCGCTTTGACTGAAGTGAATCTTTTCTAGGTCATAAAAGTTATATTTGGAAAAAAACAGGAAGATGTCTTTGAATACCTCCCATTTCGAAGAAGTAAAGAAAATATTCACTGCTTATCTCGAGACCCAAAAGCTCAGGAAAACACCTGAGCGCTATGCGATTTTGGAAGAAATTTACACTCGGACAGGACATTTTGATGTAGAGGGCCTTTACATCAGTATGAAAAATAAAAACTACCGGGTAAGTAGGGCAACTGTATACAACACCCTCGATCTTTTAGTAGAATGTGATTTGGTGACCAAACACCAATTTGGAAAGAACCTCGCTCAATTTGAAAAATCATACGGATACAAACAGCATGATCACCTCATCTGTGTCGATTGCAATAAGGTCTTGGAGTTTTGTGATCCTCGAATCCAAAATATTCAGAACACCGTTGGGGAAATTCTAAACTTTAGTGTGCTACACCATTCTCTTATTTTGTATGGAAACTGTCAAAAACCGGACTGTGCAAACAAAATTGAAAATGGATGAAATAGAAGGGGCTACTCGAGTTTGAAGAATTAACCCTCAAGAGGAGTAAAAAGTAAAAAGAGTTTTGACTATTCTTAATCAGATAGTTTAAAATAAAAAATATAAAGATGAAATGCCCATGAGAAAATGCTTCTCACACAGGGGAATGATTATCCGGGGCATTCTCCCGATGAAAGATCGGGACAGGCTATCTGGCCATTAAAAATCAAATTATAAACAGATGAAATTGAATTATTCCCAAGATCGGGACGATAAGGCCCACTACTTGTTAATTGAAGGAGATTTGATTGGCGATGAGGTAGGCCCAAAGCTGGTTGAGATAGTATCTGATGTGATTCAGGCGGGAGGAAGAACCTTCGTGATAGATTTGAGCAAGGTCAGGTACATAAGTTCAAGCGGAATTGGTCTTCTTATTACCATGCTGACAAAAATGAGGAATGTAGGTGGTGAGGTTTTTTTGACGGCGCCATCGGACCATGTCAAAAAACTTTTGATCATCACCAAACTCAATAATATTTTTTCTGTGTTTGATTCGATCGAAGATTTCAGAAATAAAAACTAATCCTGAGCCCCGAGAGGGGCTTTTTTAATCAGTTGAATTTGTGCTGGAGAATAAATAGTTTTTTTCCCTTGGTTTTCTTTGCCCTAATCGCAAATTTCGGCCTTTAAAAACTCTTATAAAGCTTAGAATTCGCATCAAATGAAGATGGATGTATTGCTGGGTCTCCAGTGGGGAGATGAAGGAAAAGGTAAAATTGTAGACGTGTTGGCTCCTCAATATGAGGTGGTTGCCCGCTTTCAGGGTGGTCCTAATGCTGGACACACGCTTGAATTTGACGGGATCAAGCACGTGCTGCATCAGATTCCTTCAGGGATTTTCCGCTCCCAAATCCTGAATATTATTGGTAATGGGGTGGTTTTGGACCCGATTATTCTCAAAAAAGAAATTGAGGGTTTGGGTAAATTTTCCATCGATTACCGGAAGAACCTGGTTATTTCCAAAAAAGCCACCATCATCATTCCAACCCATAAATTATTGGATGCTGCATACGAACAAGCCAAAGGAGATAAAAAAATCGGTTCTACTCTCAAAGGAATTGGGCCGACCTATCAAGATAAAATCGGACGTTCAGCTTTGAGGATTGGGGATATTTTAAGTCCAGATTTTAATGAAAAATATCATACCCTCCTGGATAAGCATAAGACCACACTTTCATTCTACAATCATCCGTTGGATAAACTGGAGGAGATGGAAAGTCAGTTTTTTGAAGCGATTGAGTTTGTGAAAACGCTCAATTTGATCGATAGCGAATATGTGGTCAATGATGCCCTGAAAGCTGAAAAAAGAATCCTCGCTGAAGGTGCTCAGGGGTCTTTGTTGGATGTGGATTTTGGAAGTTATCCTTTTGTGACCAGTTCCAATACCATGACTGCCGGAGCCTGTACAGGACTGGGGGTTGCTCCATCTCGGATTGGGGAGGTGTTTGGAATTTTTAAGGCCTATTGTACGCGGGTTGGGAGTGGTCCTTTTCCAACAGAATTATTTGATGAAACAGGAGAGGCCATGCGTAAGGAAGGGAATGAGTTTGGAAGTACAACCGGAAGGCCAAGAAGGTGTGGCTGGCTGGACCTACCATCGCTCAAGTATTCGATCATGATCAATGGGGTTACCCAGCTTTTTATGATGAAAGCAGATGTACTTAATATTTTCGAGGAAATCAAGATTTGTACCCATTATGAGCTGCCTACCGGAGAAGTGATTGACAGATTGAGTTTTGAGATCACTGATATGGAGGTGAAGCCGGTTTATAAAACCATGAAGGGTTGGTTTACTTCCCTTGCAGATGTTAGGTCATATGATGAGTTTCCTTCAGAACTGAGGGACTATGTGTCGTTTCTGGAAAGCGAATTGATGGTTCCAATTAAATTAGTTTCAGTTGGTCCCGATCGGGTCCAAACAATTATGAGATGATTTCTATTTTCTAATTCTAAAAGCTCTTGGTCTGAAAGACGAAGAGCTTTTTTGTTTTTAGGGTGCTTCTGATTTTATTTATAGGATAATGTATTCGGAAGTGAAGGGATTTAGGGCAATATTTTTTTTAGGGTTTTTTGTAACTAGATGTTTTTCCTCCTTTGGTCAAACAGGTTTTCCCTATTGCGAAAGTTTTCAAACACCTAATACTCAGGCTAAAACTATATTTGGTGGGAATGCGCGATTACTTAATGGCGTATTGAGACTCACCGAAAATCAAAATGATCAGAGGGGATATATTTACGTTGATGTACCATTTCCTTCCACTTATGGGCTGAAAGTAGAATTTGAATTCTTTATTTACGGAGGGACAGGGCAATTTCAGGCAGATGGTCTTTCCATGTATTTGTTTGATGGGGATTCTCCAAATTTTTCTCCGGGGGGATTTGGAGGGTCTTTGGGTTATGCCCAACGGGATGCTGAGCCAGGATTGTCCAGCGGTTATTTGGGTATTGGGTTTGATGTTTTTGGAAATTTTGGAAATACTACTCAAGGAAAAAATGGAGGGTTTTCAGCATTGGATCAAAATGGACGATCACCCAATTCCATTGTTCTGCGTGGTCCGGGTACGGGACTAAGTGGATATCCATTTGTAGTAGGCCGAAAAACGATGGAGGTTGGAACCGACAAAGATGGATTAAATCCTGGAGGACAATTCCCCATCAATTCAGGAGGGTCAGGCACAGCTAGAGTGACAGACCCCTTGAAAGCCGGATATCGTCGTGTGAATTTAGAGCTCCAGCCTGATCCTGATGGCAATGGGTTCTTTCTGACATTGACTATGCTGGTGACGACACAGGAAAATCTCCCAAGACAGGTGACCATTTTCGATCGCCCATATAATTTTCCAGCTCCCAAAAATCTTAAAATAGGTTTTGCCGCATCTACAGGCGGATTTAATAACTACCACGAAATCCGCAATCTTAAAGTAGAAGTATCTGCGGATGATCAGCTCAAAAGACCGTCGGGGTTTGATTTGAAGGATTTTACTTCATGTGCCGGTCAGGAAAATCTGTTTTCCATTCAAGATGAAGATGTCGAATTGCCCAATGAAAACAGTACCATCAGATGTCTGCAGTTTTTTAGTTCCAAAGATCAAATTCAAACCAATGAAGGAGACGCATGCACCCAGGCGAGGTGTTTGGAGCAAAATCGGTTTTTGGTTCTTCCGGAGGGGATTTTTCGGGCAAACGATAATGCAGGTGGATTTACTTTTACCCCAAATGAAGAATATATCGGAAAGCAAGTGACAGTTTTTTATACGGTTACCGATAATTATGGGAAGACTTCTACCGGGAACTCGATCACCTTGGATATCAATGCTTCACCTAAGCCCATCAATTTGGTTATAGATGGAGAGAATCTGATAAAAGAAAAAATCGACTTGTGTCCAGGTGAAAGTATTCAACTTAAAGGGAGCGGAGAAGAGGAGTATGAGAGGTACGAGTGGTTGAAAGATGGAGAAATAGTATCGGGCCAAAATTCCCCTTCTTTACTGATAGATAAAAGTGGAAGCTACGAGATCCGAGCCTTCAATTCAAAAGGATGCCCGGTAGTTTCCAATAAGGTAGTGGTGGAGTATCCGATTACTCCTGAGCTTACTTTTTCCGAACCATTGGTTGGTTGCTTGCCGGATTCCGAACTGGATGTCACAGGGGTGATTCCAGAGTTTGATCCTGAGAAATATGACTATTTATTAGTAGGGCAAGGGGTTCGTTATTTCAACTTGGAATTGAAGAAGGTAAATAGATCCGGCAATTATCAATTACAGGTAAAGTTGAAAAGCCTGGATTGCTATTCTGAACCTGTCCCATTGACGGTGGTCCTCAGAGAGGAAGAATTGATTGGTGATTTTGATTTTAATGTAGTGGGGACAACAATCAAAGATGATTCAAGTGGCGGGATTTTTCCGGACGATCCGATAGAATTTTCAGGGCTGTCAAATTCAGAAATTGTTAAGTGGGATTGGCAATTCGGAGATGGAAAGACATCGACGGAACCAATGCCTATTCACATTTTTGGTAAGAAAGGAGTGTTTCAGGTCACCTTAACCGTTACGGATACTTTGGGTTGTATTTCATCGGTTCAAAAGACGGTTACGATTTCCCGTAGCTACAGAGTGATGTTTCCTTCGGGATTTACTCCTTTAGCTGTCCAAAATGATGCGTTTTTGCCCAAATGGAAAGGATTGGCAACCATCGAGCTATTGATATTTAATAATTGGGGGGAGCTTATTTTCCAAACTGATGAATTGGAAACTAAGGGTTGGGATGGGACTCTGGAAGGAAAGCTACTGGATGCTGGAGTTTATTTTTTCAGATTCAATGCAATTTCCATTGACGGAGATGAGGTTCGCGAGAGTGGTAAATTCAGATTGATCCGATGAAAAGACTGGTATTGATTGTTTTGGTGACTTTTTGGATGGTGGGTGTTGGGTTTTCGCAGGATATTCAATACAGTCAATACTATGCAAATCCAATTTATTTGAATCCTGCAACAGTCGGAAATACGGACAAGAGTAGAGTCGGAATCAGTTTTAGAAATCAGTGGCCCATCTTGGATCAGACATTTATAGCTTATTCTGCGTATTTCGATCACTACGAAGAGCGAATAAATTCTGGCTTTGGGCTTATACTTCAAGGAGCCAACGAATCGTTTACACAGACCAGTACCAAGGAAATCGGGATAGTGTATAGTTATCGGTTGAAAATTTCTGAATCGGACTTTATCCAAGCAGGAGTACAAGGGTGTTTTGTGTCAAGAGATGCATTGTTTGATCAAGTGATTTTGGGTAGTCAACTGGATATCGATAGGGGGGTAATAGTTGGGCAGCCCGGAGATGGTTTTGAAGGTGATAGTCAAATTCGGGCGGCTGACGCCAATGTTGGATTAATTTATTATGGGAAAAGAATTTGGTTCGGTGCCTCTGTCGCTCATCTGTTAAAGCCGGAGATCAGCTTTCTGAAAGAAGGTACCAATCAGTTGTCGATGAAAACCGGGCTGCATGGAGGATATAAGTTTGATCTACCTGTAGGAGATATCAATGATTTTTTCAACAATACCGATCAGGAAAGGTCCTTAACTTTGGGGTTTAACTATAAAAAGCAGGGTCAATTTTCCCAATTAGACCTAGGGGCTGAGTTTTTCTTTGAACCTCTCGTTTTAGGGATTTGGTATAGAGGTCTGCCTACTAAGTATGAATTGCCAAATAATGAGTCGTTGGTTGCGTTGCTGGGGGTTAGTTTGGAATCTGGATTGGATGTGGGATATAGTTTTGATTTCCCTATATCCAAATTTGGATTGAATGCTACCGGAGGAGCACATGAAATTTCACTTCGTTATGTTTTTTCGAATAAAAATCCAGCAAAGAGGTATTATGCTCCGCTTCCTTCATTCAGGTATTAGGTAAAATGATTGTATTTCAAAATCTTATTCAGAACCCCGTGTGACTTTTATCATTGAAGGGCAAAAACGATCTAATTTATCTTTGAAGACAGTTTGAATTTTTTTTCACTACTGTCCGAGAAACGGTTTTAAAATTTAGGGTAAGCTTCTGAGCAGAAGCCTACCCTTTTTGCTGTATTTTAGGTTTACCACAACTTCAAATTACAGCGGATGAAAAATACACATTTCTTCGGACAGCCGATTTTTTCTCAACTTCTTTCTTTGATCGATAAG
>NZ_QKTX01000004.1 GCF_003253485.1 Algoriphagus aquaeductus
GTTTGCCCAAGAGAAGAACCTCTGGCTCATGTATGCCCGATGGAATTTATTAATGAATGTTGAACCAAACGGTCAACGCTATTTAGGGAAGGTCAACATTCGGTGTTCATCATTCGATGTTCGGTATTCGATATTTCTTGGATATTAGGAGTTTATGAGATTTTGAGATTAATAAAACTGATTATACGCTATTCTGCCAGTTGACGAATATTCCACTGATTTTGGGCTGGAAGACCGATGACCGAAGACCGAAGATTCCCCAAAATATGGCGTTAACTTGGTCTTCTGACCTTCAGAAATGCTACTTGCAAGATTCCGTATATTCATTTTAATAAAATAGAAAGATTGAACTAGCAAGAGAGTCAAAATTCGCTCTCTATGTCATAAATCGCACTTCGTAAATCGTACTTAAAAATGAAAGCATTTTTCCTTACCGAAATCGGTAAAACAGAAGTGAGGGAAATCGAAAAACCCAGCCCAAAATCCGGAGAAGTGCTGCTCGAAGTCGGCAAGGTCGGATTTTGCGGCGGTGACCTCAATGGGTTCAAAGGCCTTTTTCCCCTGCAGGAATACCCCAACGTACTCGGCCATGAAGTCGGGGCGACCATTGTGGAAAAAGGAAATGAGGTACCGGAGACCATCCAAATCGGCACCCGCGTCACCCTCTATCCATACCTCGCCTGCGGCACCTGCGTGGCCTGTCGCAAAGGCCGCCCTAATGCCTGCAAAACCAACAAAACCATGGGCGTGCGCCGTCCGGGTGCCATGACCCGATACATCACCGCCCCTTGGCAGGATGTGTTTCCTTCCGACAAACTCAGCCTCAGCGAACTCGCCTTGGTGGAACCCTTGACCGTAGGTTTCCATGCCGCAAGTCGGGGCCGGGTCAGTTACGAGGACCGGGTAGCCGTGATCGGATGCGGCATCGTGGGTTTGGGTGCAGTAGCCTCAGCGGTCAACAAAGGCGCTCAGGTCATCGCAGTGGATCTGGATGATTCCAAACTTGACATTGCCAAGCAAATCGGAGTGGCCCATACCATCAATCCCAGTAAAGAAGACCTTCATACGCGACTCCAGGAAATTACCAATGGAGACGGACCGAATGTAATTATCGAGGCCGTCGGCAGTCCGCAGACCTATCGCAGTGCGGTGGAAGAAGTAGCCTTTTTAGGCCGGGTGGTCTGCATCGGCTATGCCAAGGCTCCGGTGGAGTTCAACACCTCCCTCTTTGTCCAAAAGGAAATCGAAATCCTCGGCTCCAGAAACTGTGTGGGCAAAACCGACTTTCCCGAAGTGATCGCCTACCTCGAAGCCGGAAAATTCCCCGTGGATGCCGTCATTTCCAAAGTGATCCCGATCGATGAAGCACCCGAAACCATGGACGCTTGGGCCAAAAACCCGCAGGGAATCATCAAAATCATGCTCAACCTCGAAGACCAATGATCCGATCCGCCGTCACGCTCAACCTGATTGAAAGCATGTCCCAAGGTCCATGGATCTTTTGGCATAACCTGGAGGAAAGCCTGAAAAAGGCCGCCCAGCTCGGTTTTGATGGAGTGGAGCTCTTCACCCGATCCGGCGCAGACCTCGATGTCCCTCACCTGAAAGAACGACTCCATCACTACGGGCTGCAACTCGCCGCTGTGGGTACCGGTGCAGGTAAAGTACTTCATGGCTTGACCCTCACCGACCCCGATGCTGCGATCCGCCAAAAGGCAATTGACTTTATCAAAGAAATGATCACGTTTGGCGCCCAATTCGGTGCTCCTGCGATTATCGGTTCCATGCAGGGAAATATCCTGCCCTCAGGAAACCGGGAAGAAACCTTCGCGCTATTGGCCGAAGGCCTGAAGATTCTCGGTAATCATGCCGGATCTCTGGGAGTGTCCCTCATTTACGAACCGCTCAACCGCTACGAAACCAACCTGTTCAACACCTTGGAATCAGGAAGTGGTTTTCTGGAAAGAAACGACCTGAGCAACGTCAAACTCCTGGCAGATCTTTTTCACATGAATATCGAAGAAGACAACCTGGCCGAATCCATTCGGAAATTTGGAAAGGACATCGGGCATTTTCACTTCGCCGATTCCAACCGAAAACCCATGGGTTTTGGTCATACCGAGATGGCTCCGATTGCCGAAGCCTTGAGGGAAACCGGATATGAGGGCTATGTCTCTGCCGAGGCATTCCCTTTCCCCCATCCCGATGCCGCCGCAGAGCAGACCATCAAGGCGTTTCAAAGGTTTTTTAGGCATTAGTAAAAATTACGATTTACGAGGTCTTGGGAAAGTGTTGAGGCTTGTGACAAGGGATGCTTTTTCTTGTTTCAAACTTTATAAAAATCGAATATCAACTGCTGAACACCGAACGCAGGACCCAGAACGGCGAACACCAAAGAAAGGGACAATCCGCAACCAAAATCCCAATAATCTCAAAAGATTGCTTCGGGGCTTTGAAAATTTATCGTTAATCTCAGGTTTGAAAAATGCCCCTCGCAATGACGAGACAACTCGACAACGCGTAGCGGACCACCCGACAACCAAAAAATATCGAATCCTGAACGCTGAATATTGAACGCGGAATATATCGAACACCGAAGTTTTACAAATCCGAAATCAACAATCCGAAACCCGAAATCCCATGAAACGCTTCTGCCTAGCCCTTGACCTGATCGATGACGCCGAATCCATCCGTGTCTATGAAGCCCACCACGCCCCCGGTGCCGCATGGCCCGAAGTCACCCAACACGACATTGACTGTGGGATTCTGAACATTGAGATTTTCCGAACCGGCAACCGGATGTTTATGATTCTGGAGACGGTGGACGACTTCACTTTTGAGAAAAAGGCCGAAATGGACGCCGCCAATCCCATTATTGCCAAGTGGGAAGCGCTGATGTGGGGATTTCAGCAACCCCTCCCCTGGGCCAAACCCGGCGAGAAATGGGTACTGATGGATCGTATATTCAAATCCGGGTTATAAGTTTTAACCACACAGAACACGGGGATTTTATAGAGCACCCAAAGAGGAAAGGCTTTTCTTTTTTTGATCAGCCGACCAAATAATAGTCTCATTGAACTACGAGAATCCCTTCTTTGTGAACTCTCCATTTTCCTCCGTGCACTCTGTGGTTAAAAAGTCCATTTAAAAGTAAACTCAGTGCTCACTTAGGAGATCTTCTTTGTGAACCCTCCTTTTTCCTCCGTGCACTCTGTGGTTAAAATCCCGATATTCGCCCCAAAATCGAACCCCATGACCTTATCCGAAAAAATAAACCAAGCCCCAGAGACCATCACGTTTCCGGAAGTCATCGCCTATATCGATGCCCACTACGACTTCACTCCCACCCGCTTCACCAACGGCACGGCAATCAACGAGGCGGGACAGAACAACGGCAGCTGCAAGATATTTTCCTTTGCCAAACTTCTGGGCTTAAGTCAAGCCCAAACCCTCGAGCTTTTCGGTGATTATTATCGAAAAGATGTCCTTGACTATCCTTTCGGCTCCGACCACCAAAACATCCGTAACTTTATGCAAAGCGGCTGGGAAGGGATCCAGTTTGAAGGAGAGGCGCTGAGGAAAAAGTAAAAAAGTTGCCGCTCTACAGACCTTCCAGGTTTTTGAAAATCTGGAAGGTCTTTTTTTTCCTGGATCAACAAGCAACATTCAATGGGGTATGGGATTTATCAACTAACTCACTATTCCTGTTTTATGATTATCCCCTTTCTCTCATTTACAAAGTTGAAAGCAACACAAAACTTGTAATTCCTGTGAAGTGGCTCCGAAGGAGCCAAACAATTCATGCACCTGTACGAAGTGCAGGGAAAACAAGCTATTGATTATCCTTGAGCCCTGGAAGGGTGAAACATCAAAGATCCGACCCTTCCTTTTACAGTTTTTTACTTTAATCCCCGGCTTCACAGGGGATCATAAATTGTTTCAATCCTTCGAATCTTGGTCAGACTAAAATTTGTCTACTTGCCAAATGCATGGTTTTAATTCTATGAAAGGCTTGATTGCGGATATCCGTTTCCTATTTTATTTTCAAGCCAGATTCTTTAGATTCCTATTCACTTTTAGATCATGCTATGAAACAGATTTTTGTCAAAAGTGGCATTTGGAAAAAACAAGGGTTGGTTTTGATCGAGTTCCCATTCGATCAAGAGCTTATAAAGCTCGTCAAAACCATTCCGAATATCCTGTGGAACGCCGGGAGAAAAGCCTGGATTCTTCCTTATCGAGACGAAACTTTGAACCAAATCTTGGACACTTTCAAGGGAAAAGCCTGGGTGGATTACAGTCAGTTCCAAAAAATATTACCCGAAGCGCTTCCTCCGGTTTTACCCAATCTAAGCCCCCACCTCACTCAGGAAATCGATGAATTCACCGCATGGATGCAAAACAGGCGCTATGCAGCATCTACAGTCCATACCTATTCACAGTGCCTGAGTTTGTTTTTCAGGTATCTCCAAAACAAAAATCCGGAAGAAATTACCAGCGTAGATTTGGAAAATTTTCATCAATCCTATATTCTTAAGAGAAAATACTCCGCTTCTTTCCAATCTCAGGTAATCAATGCGGTGAAATTGTATTTTTCGACCAAACTAAATAGGAAACTCAACCCCGTCACAATCGAACGGCCAAGACAACCCAAGCTTTTACCCCATGTACTCAGCAAAGAAGACGTGAAACAGATCCTCGAAGCCCATACTAATATCAAGCATAAGACCATGCTGAGTCTCACGTATGCATGCGGACTGCGAAGAGGGGAACTGCTTGGACTGAAGCTAACTGACATTGACTCGAAACGGGAACTCCTCCGAATCAATCAGGGCAAAGGGGCAAAAGACCGGATAGTGCCGATCAGTCCGAAGGTAATCGAGATGCTGAGGGAGTATTACTTAGCAGAAAAGCACAGGGTATATTTATTTGAGGGGCTGGTAGCAGGACATCCTTATTCTGAAAAGAGCCTGGAAAATGTCATGAATCAAGCAGTGAAGAAAGCAGGACTTAAAGAAAAAGCTACCCTCCATTGGCTTCGACACTCCTATGCCACTCATCTGCATGAGGGAGGTACAGATCTAAGGCTTATCCAGGAACTACTCGGCCACCGCAGTAGTAAAACAACCGAAATCTATACGCATGTTTCGACAAAATCTTTACAAAAGGTAAAATCACCGTTTGATGATTTATGGAAAATAACCGCCACAAAATCTGGCCATTTATGGCGCTTAGCGACCCAAAAAAAAAACACTAAGCCCAAGTTTAAGGCGGTAATAAACAAGTTAGCATACATTAAATGAACAGAAGCAAGATTTACAGTATCCTTTCATTTTTATTGCTAGTCATGGCAATTATCCAGGCTCCTTTATTCTATTACTACACCTTTGGAATGATAGCAATATTAATTATTGCTCCATATGTAGTCTTTGGATTTGGATTGACAATTTGGCTTCTGGTCATAATGGTTAAAAAATCAGATCAGATAAAAAGAACGCCCAAAATTATCCTTGGATTAACATTTTTAATTGGAAGCTTGACCTTGGTTTTTGGTGAATCGCTGATAGAAAAATTAGACTGGAGTTTAAGGAAAAAAGAAAGAGAAGAGATAATTGAATTAATAAAACAGGGCAAGATCCAACCAAATGGAGAATTTAATAATGGAATAGCAAAATTAAGCACTTGGAATTTCCCTCCGATTTCTAATGGTGGAAATGAAATCTTAATTTATCAGTCAAGCGAAGGATTTTTTACAGTTAAATTTTTCATAAATAGAGGATTTTTAGATCATTATTCAGCATTTATATATTCAGAAGATAAAGATGAAATAAAAGAAATAGAGGAAAGAATTACCTATTCAAATGGATTACACAAAAACAAAAAAATAGATAATAACTGGTATAGAGTATCTTATTGAAAAAAGGGAAAACGTATGCTAACATCACCTTGGAAGACAGCGGGCGGTTCCGAGTAAATTGAAAGTTTAGTATCTTTAAGAAGTTAGGAGTAGGCTGGAAGAGAACGGCTCCGAATGCCCGCCGTCTCCAAGCTGAATCCCGTTACCTGCAAGCGTAGAACGACACAACATCGAGACAATGACCAAGAAAATAATCATCGGAATAACTATTTTAGCACTAACAATAACAGTATTTTCAATGGGACTTTTTGACAAATTATACGGCAAGACAAATCCTACACAAACGACATCAAATTCTCAATCCAAAGTTGGACATCAAGAAGAATGGGAGTTTTATTTCAGTAACGTGAATGACAAGTTAGGTTCAATATATGTTAACCTTGGGCTTCGTAAAGTAGCCCCAATTGCAGACAAACCAAATGTTGTTTGGGTTTCTATCAAAATGAATAACCCAAGAGAAGACGGACTTTCATCACAAGAAGAAAGCGGTTTGTTGGGCGATATTGAAGATGCTTTGGTTGAGAAAATTATTTCTAAACATAACGCTATTTACGTTGGACGGCTTACATCAGCCGGTGACAGAGATTTATATTTTTATTTTGGTGACACAACACTTTACGATAAGACAATTTCAGAAGTTATGGTCGCTTATCCAAAATATCAATTTGACTTTGGTTCAAAGGAAGACAAAGAATGGGGTGGCTATTTTGACTTTCTCTATCCCTTACCGCAACAATTTCAAAGCATTCAAAACAGAAGAGTAATTGAACAATTAGAAAAAGGTGGTGACAACCTGACAAAAGAAAGAGAAGTATTTCATTGGATTTACTTTAAATCGGAAAGTGACCGAGAAATTTTTTTAGAGAAAATTAAAAATGATAATTTTTCAATCGTTGACAAAGGAAGCGACAAATCTTATGGCGAGTTTGCTTACCGACTTCAACTAAAACGAGTTGACAAGGTTGATCAAAACAGCGTTGATGAATATGTTATTTATTTATGGAAACTAGCTAATGAAATTGGTGGTGATTATGACGGTTGGGAAACATCAATAGAAAAAGACTAACTATGACGATAGACAAAACGCCAGCAGGTAACAGCCGTTTTGCAAAAGCGGGGGTTTCGTGCTTCTATGACAGTGAAGTGCAAAATTCAAGCTTTGTGCTTCTAATGATGTTTAGTGCTGAAAATCCCCGCCTTCGCAAAGCGGCAAAACGTTATAAGCCATTTTAGGACGACGCTACATAAAACAATAAAACATGGAAATCAAAGACATCTCAACTTTTTTTAAAGGCCCTTTGGAGAAATTGACAACATTAGTTGGAAACGAAGTTCAACAGACTTTTTCAAATCGCCTTTTGGAGTATCAAGTGGAAGAATATAAAAGGAATTTTTTCTCAAAAACAATTCTTCATAGAGCCGAGCCTAAACCACTCAATGAATTTTATCAACCATTATTCATAAGACTTCATAAGAAAAACATAGAAGACAAAAGAGTTTCTACAGCATCAGCTAAAAAACTCCTGAATAAGTATAACTACATTACAATAATTGGAAGTGCTGGTAGCGGTAAAAGTACGATAGTTAAATACCTCTACACAAACTGCTTTAAAGAAGGATATAAAATTCCAATAAAAGTTGAATTAAGGTATTTGAATGAATTTAAAGGTTCAATTAACGACTATATTTTCAATGAAATATTTCATTTTCAAAAACTTGGTTTTTCTAATTCAATTATTGATAGACTATTAAGTTCAGATGGTTTTGTGTTTTTCTTTGATGGATATGATGAATTAAACTCAGCTATAAAATCTAAAACGACTAAAGACATAGATTCATTTGTTCAAAAATACCCATCAAACAAGTATGTTATAACTTCAAGACCTTATACAAGTGTAGACCTCCTTCCTCTTTTCTCAAACTTTTATGTTTGTGACCTTGAACCTAATGAAATTGCATCTTTTGTTAAAAAACAAATTCCAGAATCTGAATCAGAATTAGCAGAGAAAATTATCAAGGCTATAAACAAGTCAGAGAATCGCTCTTACGGAACATTTCTGAGTAACCCTTTATTACTTTCAATGTTCATATTGACTTTTCAATCATACTCTGACATACCTCAAAAGAGAAGTGAGTTTTATGACCAAGTGTTCGATACATTATTTTCAATTCACGATGCAGTATCTAAACTTGCTTATGTTAGAGAAAAAACATCTGGACTTTCAAAAGACCAATTTGAAGAAATACTACAATTGTTTTCATTCCTATCTTATTTCGAAGAAAAATTCATTTTCCCTAGTAATTATCTAACAGATAAACTAGATATTATTAAGTCGAAAAAGAAAAATCTGACATTTGACAATGATAAATTCATTGAAGATTTACAAGTTGCAATCGGAATTCTTAATAAAGAAGGGTTAGACTATACTTTTCCTCATAGGTCGTTGCAAGAATATTTTGGAGCATTATATATAAGCAAAGTTAGTTCTGATAACAAAAAAGTTTTATACGGCAAATTGAAATTAGAAATAGAAGAGAATCTAGGGAGTTTAATGTCTAAAGACCATTTTTATGGTTTGCTTGCTGAAATGGATTATAACAACCTAAGTTCACTTGTTTCAATTCCATTAATTGAAAGCATACATAATGAACTTAAACAAATTGAAGATATAACTGACAAAGTTGCTTACCAGTATTACGGCAAACTCTTACTACCTTTTTACATTTTATTAAAGTCACCGACAAATCATAAAGAAATTCACGAAGAATTGGTTGACAAAAATATAAGATATACCTTTTTTGGACATCGTAAAAACAGATTTGAAATGCCGAAAGATTTACCAAAAGAGATTTACGAATCAATGAATTTTAAACTTATGAAAAGTAAAGTTCTAAATTTTAAAAATTGCGGTGATAGAATCATTCAAGCATTAAGACAAACTATCATAGACAATGAAAAAAGTGACAGTGAAATAATTGGACTGATATAAAAACGGCTTATAACAGGCGTTTGGCTCAATGGCGGGTGAAGTGGTTAATTGAACATTCTACCTCGCATCAACTTTTGTGGTGTATTGACAGTTTTGTGCTCCGAAATCCGCCACTGCGCCAAGCGCCAAAACGTTACCTGCCATTTTAAAATAACAACTTCTAATGATATACAAGGGACAGAATAACGAATTTATTGAATTAACCGACCTTCAAAAAGGCAGTTCGTTATTTTTTGACAATACGGTTTCTTTTCCACTAACATTTGTTTGGATTAGAGGGCAAAAGTCCGAAATAAATTTTGAGGGAATTAATTTAAACCTCAATAATAACTCTATTATCTGTCTTACATCTTTTCATAAAGTTGAATTCAATATAATAAAATCTGCAAGAGCTATAAAATTTAACAGAGAGTTTTATTGTGTCAAAGACCACAACAGTGAGGTAAGTTGTAAAGGTCTTTTATTTTATGGTGCAAATCAACTGCCATACTTTCAAATACCAGATGACGAAATGGAAAAGTTTGAAACATTTTGGCGAATGTTTCAAATTGAAATGCAGTCAAAAGACGACCTGCAATTAGAGATGCTTCAAATGATGCTAAAAAGGTTTATCATACTATGTACCCGTATCTATAAAACACAAATGAATCTTACTAAATTAGAATTTAAAGAGGTAGATATTGTCAGAGAATTTCAATTTTTAGTAGAACAACACTTCAAAACAAAACATTCAGTTCAGGAATACGCAGACCTCTTAAATAAGTCTGTAAAAACCCTGGCAAATACTTTTTCAAAGGCTTCGGATAAAAGTCCTTTACAAATCATACACGAAAGAAAGGTTTTAGAAGCAAAGAGAATGCTTAGGTTCACGGATAAGCCTATAAAAGAAATAGCCTACGAACTTGGCTTTGAAGACATACAGACATTCAGCCGTTTTTTTAAAAAAATGGAAAGTCTAAGCCCTACCGATTTCAAAAAAATGCTTTTGGGAAGTATTGCCAACTCATCGGGAACGATGACCTAACATAACCCTCCTTAATCGCCCCATCTTTGCATCGTAATTAAATCATTAACATTTTAAAATTTAAAAACGATGACAAAGTTCACTGTTCCTACCCGAGGAGAAGTATCGGAAAACAATCAAGCTATTTTTGATAACTTGCAAAAAGGCTTAGGATTTGTGCCAAATTTGTATGCTTACTATGCCAAAAATGAAACGGCATTGGGCGATTATCTTGCTTTGCAAAATCGCAAATCAACACTCAAAGCCAAAGAGAGAGAAGTTATCAACTTGGTAACAAGCCAAATTAACGGTTGCCGTTATTGCCAATCGGCTCATACTGTTTTGGGCAAAATGAACGGATTCACGGATGAGCAGGTAATTGAAATGCGTAAAGGGTCTGCATCTTTTGATACTAAATTAAATGCTTTGGTGAAATTTACAGCCTCCGTGTTGGAAAATCGTGGAAGAGCAACCGAAGAAAGCAAGGATGCCTTTTTTGAAGCAGGTTACACAGAAGCCAATTTGATAGATGTGGTAATTGCAGTTGGTGATAAAACCATCAGTAATTACATACATAATGTGGTTGACTTTCCCATTGACTTTCCAATTGCCCCTGAGCTTTAAATTATTAACTTTTAAAATTTTTCAAGATGAACACAAATAAAATAAATTGGAAAAACGCCATTATTGGCGGCGTCTTAGGTACAATTGCCTTTGATATCATTGGTTTCTTTTTTACAGGAACTTGGTGGGATATACCCGGTCTTTTGGGTGAAAAAACAGGTTTAGGCTTTGCCTATGGAGTTTTTGGCCATTTTTCAAATGGAATTCTATTAGCTATTTTATATGCAGGCATAGCTCCATCTTTGTGGGGACCTACTTGGCTTAGAACTCTCTTTTTTGTTACAGCCGAAACAGTTGCACTTGTTTGGTTTTTTATGTTTCCGCTATTAGGTGCGGGTATCGCAGGTACTAAAATGGCGGCAATTATTCCACTTGTCTCTTTGGTGAGACACATAGCTTATGGGGTGCCTGTTTGGTATTTTGTT
Source organism: Algoriphagus aquaeductus (assembly GCF_003253485.1). Classification (GTDB taxonomy): domain Bacteria; phylum Bacteroidota; class Bacteroidia; order Cytophagales; family Cyclobacteriaceae; genus Algoriphagus; species Algoriphagus aquaeductus. The sequence continues at coordinate 10,960 of NZ_QKTX01000004.1, forward strand.
CATAAATTTCAAAATAAAGAAAATTAAAGATGCCAAGTAAAATAGTTATAGCATTTTCAGCCATCGCAATGGTGGCTGTTTATGCCTTTGCAAATCCAAAAGTGGATTTCAAAGCCGACACAGAAGAGGGTATTCAGTTCCATAACGGAACTTGGGAAGAAGCCATACAGATTGCAAAAAAAGAAAACAAATTGATTTTTTTAAACATTTACGCCACTTGGTGTGACCTTGTAAGCAACTGAAAAAGAATACTTTTTCAAGTGCAGAAGTTGGAACATTTTACAATGAAAAATTTGTGAATGTGGCTCTTGATGGTGAGCAAGGTGAAGGCAAGATGCTAATGCAAAAATATGCTCTTAGGAGTTTTCCTTCATTGCTTTTCATAGACGGAAACGGAAAAGTGGTTGGTCAAACTGTTGGTTATCATAACCCGAGTCAATTCCTTGAATTAGGTCAAATATTTTCAAAAAAGTAAATTATGGCAACAGTAATCAAAATAAAAAACTTACCCGAAGGCTACCAAAGCATTATCACCAATGGCACACATACCATAGTAGGTGATGAACCAGTAAAAAGTAAAGGAACTGATTTAGGTTTAAGTCCTTCCGAATTGGTATTGAGTGGATTGGCAATGTGCAAAGTAGCAACCGTTCGTTTTATTGCTCGAAAGAATAATTGGGGAATAGGCGAAGTAAGAGCAGAACTTTCACAAGAAGTTAAAAGGGACAGCAGTGGTTTAAAAACCAACATCAAAGTCGCTATTTATATTGAAGGTGATATTTCGCAGGAGCAAAAAGACGAACTACTTAAAGAAGCCAATGCCTGTTATATACATCGCCAAATAATGGGAGAATGGAATATTGAACACGCCACCGAGTTGCAACAATAAATAAACGGCAGGTAACAGCACCTATACGCAAGTGGGGGTTCAGTGCTTCGGTTGACAAATTTTCGTATATTTGAACTGTAGTTCTTCGTAGGAAAGTTTAGTGCAAGAAAGCCCCCACCTGCGTATAGCTGCAAAACGTTAGCGGTAATTAATAGAAACAAATAGTAGCAATGGATAATCCAACAGCATTTATCTCATACTCACATGATGATGAGGAACATAAAGGATGGGTATTAAAACTTACAAACAGGTTGATAAGCAATGGCGTGAATGCGGTTCTAGACCAACACAATTTATCCTTAGGAGGCGACTTGCCAAGTTATATGGAAAACGGCCTTTCTAATGAAAATAGAATTATTTGTGTATGCAGTGAACGATACACTGAAAAAGCTAATAAAGGTCAAGGTGGTGTTGGTTACGAAAAGATGATTATGACCGGAGAACTCCTGCAAAACATAAACACAAAGTGGATTATACCAATTATTAGAAAAAATCCAGGATCCAAAGTACCCAAGTTTTTGACGGGAAAAATTTATGGGAACTTTAACAACGATGATTCATTTGAGCACGAATATGAAAAGCTTCTAAGAGAGCTTTTAAATATCCCGCTCCACCCTAAACCTAAACTAGGTCAAAGCCCCTTTATCACAATAAAGGAAACTGGAAGAATAATTTTCAAACCTAAATCTGAAAAATATCACTCCCCAGCCTACTCAGGTATTGTCAAATTTGACTATTCAAATAATAACGGGAGCTATTCAATAGGAGAAGGTGATTTATTGTTTGAAACAAAATGGTCTGGCGCAGGTGCAGACTCAATCCATGCCTATACTGATTCATCATCAATTGATTGTCTGGCATTAGTCACAAAACATGAAAAGATTGAGGATATAATCAATGTCGATGAATTTGATTACTCATCAAGAGTGAGAACACCTGCTATTGGTGACATTGTGATATGGCAGAACCGTAATGGTTACTTCGCTGCAACACAAATAATTGACGTAAAACATATGAGAAGAAATGCTGACTTTGATGAGCTGACATTTAAATACGTAATCTTAACTAATGCAACATCTGACTTTTCAAAATAAAATACCGCTAACAGCACCTAAGAAAACATGGGGCGGACAGTGGTATCTTCAAGGTTCATTCTTTGTAAGTACCTTTGTCATGGCAGACAGGTAATCGCTTCGAAAGCCCCACGTTTCTTAGCTGCAAACCGTTAGCGGTCATGCTATGACGACAGTGCAAACTCAAACGGACAAGCATAAAACAAACGAAAATCACAAACAATGGCAAAACTTTTCTTCTCACGATACACTATTACATCGGGCGGACAATACACCGACAAGTTTGACTTTCTTTTGAACGGTTTAAAGAACGAAGCAAGCACAACTTACCGCAGCTATGTGTATCGCTTTTTTGACACAGAAGTTCTTGAGGTTATTGAAAAATATTGGGACAAAGGGATCGAGTGCAATTTACAAACTAGGAGTTGGCTCATAGTTGGCTCAGTTGGCTCACAATGGGCTCAAGGTTGGCTCAAAGGATAAAACAAATGAGCAGAAAAGAACACCGAAGCGATAACATCACCTATACGCAAGCAAGGGTTTCGTGCTTCGTAGGACAGGAAAGTGGAGAATTTAAAGTTCAGTTCTTCGTAGGAAGTTCAGTGGTAAAATGCCCTGCCTGCGTATAGCTGCAAACCTTTACCAGCAATGTTAGAAGACCACACAACCACCTAAAACGACTGGTAAATGCTTGACAAAACCAAAACTTGCAATTTTTATGATAAAAGCAGTACGTAAGATGATAAAACAATTGTCCTCAGAACCCAAAAAACTCTTTCTAATAGACAGCATAGGAGCTTTGACTACTGCATTTTTATTGTTTGTAGTACTGAGAAATTTCAACGAATACTTTGGAATGCCTGAAAGTATACTGACTTATCTTTCAGTAATTGCTGTTTTTTTCTGCATTTATTCTACGACTTGTTTTTTTGTCATTAAAGCAAACTGGACACCTTTTATTAGGATTATTAGCATTGCAAATCTGCTTTATTGTGTCTTGACTATTGGCCTTGTAATGTTCTATAACCCTCAACTTACCACTATTGGGACAGCTTACTTTTTAGGGGAAATAGCCATTATTATTGGACTTGTTTACATTGAACTAAAGGTTGCAACTGAAATAAAAAATACCAGAATAGTTAAATACAAAAACGACTGCGAAGGAAACACAGAAAACCGGTGAGGTTTTTATGAGAATGGAATCGGGATACCCGGAGGGACTTTACCCAACCTATACGTTGAGGCTTTTTCATGATGCTCCTTTCCCGATTTCTCAGTAAATCTGTAGCATCAAATCACCCGAGCATGAAATGCCCATGAGTAAATGCTTCTCACACAGGGGGATGATTATCTAAGGCATTGCCCCGATGAAAGATCGGGACAGGCTACCTGCCTGCGGTAGGCAGGTCTGACCATTAAAAATTACGTTATAAACAGATGAAATATTTCCCCTTACTCCTCGCCTTCCTGATTTCCTCTGGACTTTTTGCACAAGCTCCGGATCGCGCCCGTTTGGAATCCCTCACAGAGCAACACTGGCAAGCAGGCTTACGACTCCTCAACGAGATCGTTTCCATGCCCAACGATGCCGTCTTTCCGGAGCAAATCGAAGTCAATATCCAATGGTGCGAGCAGGTTTTTGCTGCCCGGACCTGGACCACCGAGCGATTGGAGACAGGAGGAATCCCCTTGCTTTTGGTGGAGAAAAAGCAGCCCAATGCCGCCAAAACCGCCCTGTTCTACTTCCACGTCGACGGGCAGGCCGTGGATATCAGCAAATGGGATCAGCCCAACGCCTACGAACCTGTACTAAAAGCACAGGCTGCAAACGGAACTTGGGAAGCACTTCCCATGGAACGACTGCGAACCGAATACCATCCCGATTGGAGGATTTTTGGACGCTCCACATCGGATGACAAAGGGCCCTTGGCCATGCTGATCACCGCTTGGGACGCCTTGACGGAAGCGGGGATTTCTCCGGATTACTCCGTGAAAATCATCCTGGACTTCGAAGAGGAACAGGGTTCGCCCCGACTTCCGGCTGCAGTCATCCAATACCAAGACAAGCTCAGCGCCGACCTGATGCTGATCATGGACGGCCCACGCCACACCTCCAATCTTCCTACGCTCAGTTATGGTGCCAGAGGGATTTCTGAGCTTTTTCTCACCACCTACGGTCCCAAACTCCCGCAACACAGCGGCCACTATGGCAATTATGCCCCCAATCCTGCCCTGCTGATGTCCCAACTGTTGGCTTCCATGAAGGATGAAAACGGTCGGGTGGTCATTCCCGGATTCTATGATGGGATCACTTTTACAGAAGCAGAGCAAAAGATCTTTACTGCGGTGCCGGACAATGAACCTGCGGTAAAAAAACAATTGGGGCTAGGCCGGACCGACCAAGTCGGCAAAAGCTATCAGGAAAGCATCAATTATCCATCCCTGAATATCCGGGGAATGTCTGCCGGATACACCGGAGCGCAGGCTACCACGATCATCCCCGCCACGGCAGTGGCCGAACTGGACATGCGCCTGGTCCCCGAGTCCGATCCCCTGAGGCTATTTGGGCTGATCAAAGATCATATCCGGAAACAGGGTTTCCATATCGTGGATAAGGACCCAACGGACGAGGAGCGCATGACTTTCCCCAAAATCGTAAAGGTAAACACCTCGATTTCCTATCAGGCCTTCCGCACACCGATGGATTCACCGACAGGGGCCTGGCTGAGAAAAGCCATGAATCGGGCCTTTGGTCAGGATCCGGTGCAGATTCGGATTTCCGGAGGATCGATTCCTATTTCCCCTTTTGTGGATGCCTTGGGTATTCCTGCCGTCACTATCCCCACCGTCAATGCCGACAACAACCAACACAGTCCAAATGAAAACCTCCGACTGGGCAATTACAAAGAAGGGATATTGACCATCATGAGTGTGCTGAGTGAGAAGATGTATTAAGAGTAGGGGGTAAGGAGGTATGGGAGTTAGGAGGTTGGGACTGACGAGTGACGATTTACGACGGGCAGCGTGAAGATTATGACCACAACCGGTTCAAGTTTAAGCCTTCCGACTTGGACCCACCTGTTTGCTGTCTGCAGACTGCTTTTTATTTTAGTACAGATCGCGCCTTCAGCGCTCTTGTCATCCTTCCTTATCATCCAGCCCAGAATTGAATTCTGGGTTTTTACAGAACCTGCCTTTGGCAGTAACAACGACTGGTTCAAGTCTTCAGACTTGGACCCACCTGTTTGCTGTCTGCAGACTGCTTTTTATTTTAGTACAGATCGCGCATTCAGCGCTCCCTTCATCCCTCCTTATCATCCAGCCCGAAATTGAATTTCGGGTTTTTACAGAACCTGCCTTTGGCAGTAACAACGACTGGTTCAAGTCTTCAGACTTGGACCCAACTGTATGCAGTCTTCAGACTGCTTTTTATTCTATTACAGATCGCGCATTCAGCGCTCCTCTCTTCCGTCCTTTACATCCAGCCCGAAATTGAATTTCGGGCTTTTACAGAACCTGCCTTTGGCAGTAGACCACAACCCGTTCAAATCTTCGGGCTTGGACCCAACTGTATGCTGTCTTCAGACTGCTTTTTATTCTATTACAGATCGCGCATTCAGCGCTCTTCTCATCCTTCCTTATCATCCAGCCCAGAATTGAATTCTGGGTTTTTACAGAACCTGCCTTTGGCAGTAACAACGACTGGTTCAAGTCTTCAGACTTGGACCCAACTGTATGCAGTCTTCAGACTGCTTTTTATTCTATTACAGATCGCGCATTCAGCGCTCCTCTCTTCCGTCCTTTACATCCAGCCCGAAATTGAATTTCGGGCTTTTACAGAACCTGCCTTTGGCAGTAGACCACAACCCGTTCAAATCTTCGGGCTTGGACCCAACTGTAAGCAGTCTGCGGACTGCCTGGTCACCCATATAAAACAAATGGTTTGGAGGCAAGGAATTTAGGAGGTTGGGAAGTTGGGATTGACGATGGGCAGCTCTTCAGTGCTTTTTGAAGCTTGATTTAAGATCAACAATTCATCTTTTTGTGACCTTTTCTTTACTCTTTGTGAGCTCCGCGGTACAGAAAAAATTTCTTTCCCAAGTAGTAAATCCCGCTCATTCCTCACTCCCGCTATACAGCACCAGCCTCAGCGTGCCGAAGTCGTATTTCCCACCGAAATGTTCGAAATAGGCCTTGAGTGAATCAAGCTTTTCTTCCACATGTCGGATTTCCTGGATGGTTTTTGAATCAATCAAATCTTCGAGCTGTAGTTGCCCCAATTTGACGCCATGGGCCAGGTGGCCCATGATGGTGGAAACGGTATAGCCCCGCTCTTCCGCGATCTGCTCAGGAGTCTTACCTTCCAGAAAAAGACGGATACTCCAGGCTTTGGTATCTTCTTTCTTTTCTTTTGGAGGCTTGGGTTCCTTTGATTTTTTCCGGCCGGATTTGTTTTTGGAGGAAGTCTTTTCGGGTAGTTCTTTTCGAATCTGTTCCACCAGATTGATCCGGACTTGCCTGACCCGAAAGTCGATTGCTTCCATTTTCTCAGCCACTTCTCCTTTGAGGATGGCTTGGATCAGATTTCCGCTTTTGGCAATGGCGGTATATTTTCGGAGTAGCTCTATTTCGAGTTCTTCGATCCCGTTTTGATAAGTTTTGATACGGGCAAAGTCTTCAATTCTAAGCTGATGTCTGAGGAGAATTTCCAGGGCTTTGACCAGCAAATCGAGGTAATAGGCTGTTCCTTTTTCGACCCGTTCCAGCAATTTTCCCTCCTGCCCGGCCTGGATGAGTAACTGGAGTTGCTGCCGAAACTTGCGGGTATTTTCCCGCTCCTTTTCCATGATCTCAAAAATCACCGGCAGATCCTTTCTCAAATCTTCCTCCTCAAACTCCATCGAAGTCTCCTGATCCCGATCAAACTGAGTCAGAGAAGCCATCAAGGTATCAAACTCAAAAGTCGAATCGATAAGCTGATGGAGGTAGGCTTGCTGGTTTTGATAAAGAAGTGCGACCAAGTCTTGGGAAGCTGACTTGTATTGGGTGAATTCGACCACCTTGGCATCCGAATAGATCACGTCTGTCTGCACCCGAGTCCTCAGGACCAACCCCTCCAAACTTCGCAATCGGCTGAGTGCGACATAGACTTGGCCGGGGGCAAAGGCTTGTCCCACATCCACAATGGCCCGATCAAAGGTCAAGCCTTGGCTTTTGTGGACCGTCACGGCCCAGGCTAGTTTGATCGGAAACTGCGAAAAAGTGCCGATCACTTCCTCTTCGAGCTCTTTGGTGTCGGGATGGATTCGGTACTTTTTATTTTCCCACAGCTCCTTTTTCAAAGTAAACTCCTCTCCGGAATCATCCATCAAGACCACCACCTGATCGGATGTGAGTTTGCTGACTGTCGCCAGCTTTCCATTGAAGTATGAGGAAAGCCCCGAAGTGTCATTTTTGATAAACATGACCCGGGCACCGACTTTGAGCTCGATCGACTGGGGTAAAGGATACAAGTGCTCGGGAAACTCCCGCTCAATCTCTGCATCATAGAACAAGGCCTCCCCTTCCAGACTTCGGAGTTCGCGGAGGTTGATCTCATCTGCCTTGTAATTATGCGTAGTCAGTGTGATGCAAGGGGGAAGATCCCGGATTTCATCGAGGGTTTTGTAATGCTGATTGAGGATGCGGACATCCTCGGAGGTGGAGCGATTGTCGCGAAGGTTGTTGAGAATGCGGATAAAGGTCTCATCCTGCTGACGGAAGATCTTATCCAGCTCAAGGTAAACCAAGCCGGAGTTTTGAAGCGCCTTGGCCTCAAAGAAGTGCATGGATTTGTAAAATCGGCTCAGTACGCTCCACTCCTCATCTTTCACCACCGGAGGCAACTGATACAAGTCCCCGATAAACAAGACCTGAACCCCGCCAAAAGGAATCTGGTAATTTCGTTTTACGCTACGCATGCGGTAGTCGATGGCATCCAGGATATCTGCCCGAAGCATACTCACCTCATCAATCACAAGCAAATCGATGGATTTGAGGACATTTCGACGAAACTGATTCAGCGGATGCCTTCGAGCGAGCGTCTGTTGGGTGAAAAAACCGTGTCGGTCCGTGTAATTGCCCTCCGGCTCACGCACCGGGAGAAAAGTCCCGAAAGGCAACAGAAACTGGGAATGAATGGTGACCCCTTTGGCATTGAGTGCGGCAATACCGGTGGGTGCCAAAATCACAAATCGCTTGTGCGTGTGCTGGGCAAGTGCCCTGAGAAAAGTGGTCTTTCCTGTCCCTGCTTTTCCCGTTAAAAAAATGGGAGCACTGGTGTTGTTCACAAATCGTGCCGCCAACGCCAGCCGGTCAGTGGATGTATTCATTTAACTAAATTAGCCTTTTACTCTGGAATTTTCTGAATTTGAGGAAAAAGTAAGGGTAATTTTTGTGGGTTGAGGAAGTTTGGGCAACTTTTGAAGTTTGTAATTTGATTCACTCATGTATATCCATCCTCTCAATGCTTGGGAAAGCGAACCTGAAGTCATCGAATTTATCCGGAAAAATGCCTTCGGCAGTCTGATTTCCATGGCCGACGGTCGTCCTTGGGCCACCCACCTGCCTTTGGTACTGGATCAAAATCCAAACGGTCAGGCCGTTTTACATGGACATCTTGCCAAGGCTAACGCGCAGTGGAAACAGCTTCCTGAAAACGAAGATGTGTTGGTCCTTTTCCAAGGGCCCCATGCCTATATTTCTTCCTCCTGGTACAACCATGAAAATGTCCCAACCTGGAACTACCTCGCTGTGCATATCTATGGTAAAATCCGGATGATCGAAGGAGAAGAATTGATGCATCACCTGAAGACCCTGGTGAATATCTATGAACAGGGCCGTCCCAACCGGGTACAGGTAGAAACCATGAGCGAAGCCTACGTAGAAAGTCAGATTCGAGCCTTGGTAGGAATAGAAATCAGCATCACCGAAGTCCAGGCAAGCGCCAAGCTTTCTCAAAATCGGGATGAAGTCAACTATCAAAATATCATTGCCAAGCTTGAGGAAAGTGAGCTGCCGATGGATCAAGAAGTGGCTGCTGAGATGAGAAAAAGAAGGCCTTAGCTTCGGTTTTCAAAAAAATCTGAAAAACCCATGGTTTTCCGCAATAGCATCACCAACCAAATTGGCTTTGATTAATGGGTCAGATGCTTCAGACTTCCCGACTCTCGTCGGTAAGGTGCTCGGCACAGGCGACCGATACTTCGACAAGCTCAATACAAGGACCGAAGAATTCTTGATTTCAACCTTTTTGAGAAAATTCATAAGCTCGGTAAGCGTACTGGTAAGAAAGCAGATAATCCTTAAAAAACAGGGCAAGTTTTGAAAACCTGTCATGTTTAAAGCTGGGAAAAAGGACAAAAAAAGAGCCCCAATCGGGGCTCTTCAGCTATTAATACCTATTCAATGGGTTTAAAATCCTGATACATTGAGGCGGCCATTAGTCACCACCCGGCCTGAAAGTGAAGCAGTAGGGGTGGCCGAGCTCAAGATGGCATTTTTGATCTGGGCAGCCGTGGCCGAAGGATTCAATGAAGCATACAAGGCTGCTGCTCCGGACACATGTGGAGTGGCCATGGAGGTACCGTTGTAGCTGGCATATCCGGATCCGATTGAGGCATTCTTTCCTTTGCCTACAGCCACCGGCACGGTAGACCAAATCCCTGAACCAGGAGCTCCGATATCAACTGAAGTGGCTCCATACTGAGAAAACGAGGATAACGCACCAGAACTGGTAATCGAAGCCACGGCAATAATGTTGGGAGAAGTATAACTGGAAGGATAGCTGGGTGTGGCATCATTGTTTGTGCCGGAGTTACCTGCTGCTGCGATAAACAAAATGCCTGCGGCATCTGCCCGGTCTATGGCGTCCTTCAGGGCTTGTGAAAAGCCTCCTCCACCCCAGGAGTTGTTGGTGGCAACAATTTTCAAACCATGACGAGTCTTCAAATCGGTGAAGTAATCCACCGATTTGATGGCATTGGCTGTAGTGCCGCCTCTGGATCCCAAAAACTTGGCACCGATCATTTTCACATTCCAAACCACACCGGCCACTCCTTTTCCATTACCGCCTACACCACCGATCGTACCGGCTACGTGAGTACCATGATCATCGCCTGTACCGTCGAAAACGGTATTGTTGTTTCCGTCAAAATCCCAACCATAGACATCATCCACCAGTCCGTTTCCATCGTCATCTACACCGTTTCCGGCGATTTCACCCGGATTAACTCCGGCATTGGCCGCAAGGTCTTCATGATCATACATGTATCCTTCATCGATGATACCGATGTAAACTGTAGCCGAACCCAACTTATTTTCAGCCCAGGCCTCATTGGCCCGGGAGCCAAATTGGTTATTATTGGCAGACATTCCCCAAAGCTGACCGCTGGAAAAATAGGTGTCATTTGAAGTGGCGAAGTGCTGGTAAACCCAGTTGGGTTCGGCATATTCCACTTCCGGCATATTGCGCAGACGCTCAATGGCCTCCAACGTACCCAGGTTACTTTGGACTAAAAGAAGGTCTCCATTGGGACCGCCTTTCCGGGCATTTGCCAGTTCCATGGCTCCGGTTTTGATTTCCTCCACTACTTCAGCCTGAATCATCGAAAGGATGTCCTGTGAAAGCCGGGTTCCAACAGTGGTAGTCTTATACTTGATCAATAATTGACCCGGAACGAATTCCTGATGGGTAACGCGCTGAACCGCGTCAGACACGGCTACTTCATTTTCGATGATTTCACCGCAAGAGGCTGCTACACCCAATAGGGCGGAAAAAGACAGCACAGAATAAAGTTTTCTCATAAGGTAAATTTGGTTAATGGTATTTTGGAAATGTAGCCGTTCATCAGAACATTCACAATACCTTCATCCACCTTTCAATAAATATTTTTTTTGGATAAACAAAACAGCACTTTATTCCTAAAATCTTACCGTTTATTTCAATTTGAACTAATTTTTAAATTTTATTTTTAGAATAATTATTCCCAGGAATCCTTTTCTATGGTTGATTAACCCCTTGATCGGTAAAAAATAAGGATAAACAGCTCTGATTTAGAAAACCTATTTCTCAGAGGATCTTAAAATATCCTTCGCTGCACCCCCGGGCACGATATTCAACATCCCTTCTTTGGTGCTTTGCCACATCAGGTAAAAAGGTCCCCGATACACATTCCTTCTCAGCGTATAGGAAGGAGTCAGGTACTTTCGGTCCCCCGGCATATTGGAGTGATTCAATGCCAGATTGGCCACTGAGGAGAGCAATTTGTTTTTCTTTTGGGTTCCCTTCTTAAAAAGTTCAATTTTCAAATCCGTGTAGTCGAAAACAAAATTGACACGTGCTTCCCGGGGATTGGCGTGGATATCCAGATTCATCCGGTGGAGTTGACCATCGACAATATCCCCATTCATGATGGGCTTGAGGATCGCATTGATCTCGGTCAATTTAAAATTTCTGAAATCGGCGGAAAGCCGAAATTCATCCCGGTCGTAGGGAACCTGAAGATCCATATCCAGATTTCCTTTCCCTTCGATTTTTCCCTTGATTTTCGCATCAAAATGGGAGTAGATCATTTGATATTCCGGAATGGAAGTAATTCGGGTCACCGTCCCTTCCAAGTGAGTAAAATGGATATCCCAATGCTCTCCCGATGGGGGCACATTTTCACCATAGGTAATATTCCCGTTTCGAATCAAAAGCGTGTCGAGCTTGAGTGGAAATCCGATTTTTTGGATCATACCCTGAAACATGGGTTTCGCCTCCTCAACAGGTCTGGGCTTGAATTTATTCCTGAAATCCGTCAGCCTAAATCCTGCTAATTCCAGCTTTTGCGCTCTCAAGTCCAAATCCGAATAAAAATTGCTGGTGGCTTCAAAGCCCTGAAAATACAAACTGTCCAAATGGACTTCGATCAAATCTGTCTGAAAATCCAACTTTCGGGAAGCGGCTTCCAATCCTTCCGGAAACCTCAACATCACGTCCTCCACCAAAAAAGTCTGGGCTTTGGTATCAAAATTCACCTTTCCGATTTTCAGTTCTTGCCCATTGGTCAGCAGGTATCCCAGACTATCAATAGACATCCTGATTCTGCCGTATTCAAAAGGAATAGGGTGGCTCCATTGGACAGAATCTGTACTCAGATCATTGGCTACAATATTCAGATTAATGACGCTTCCGATCACCTCATCACCCAGAAAAATAGTCGAATGGGCATTCCCCAATTGAAAATTTCGTATCCCTCCTCTGGAAAGAATATCTCCAAAAAGACTTTGAAATGCCTCTCCGGCCTGATCCTCCTCAGGGGTATCCACCGGGATGAATACCTGAAAAACCGGTTGGTAAAAGCGCAATTCCTGAATGTCCAAAATCCTCCTAAAAAACAGTTTGGTGATGTCGAATGAACTCAAAAATGCCTGAGCCACCTCTCCTTCCACAAAGGTGCCGGATGGCTTTCCCACAGGCCGAATCCGTAACCCATTGACGGAGATCACCCGCCTGAAAAGATCGTATTCCACTTTTTCAAAGCTGATGTCGTAGTTTCGGTCCGGATTGGCATTGATTATCCCCACGAGATTTTTATTGATCCACCGTTCTCCGAGATAAACTCCCAAGTAGAGACCGAATCCAATCAGAAAAATCAGAATCAAAAGAACACTAAAGAGTTTTTTCATAGAAAAAGAAGTGAAAAAGTAGCCCTTGGATATCCCATAGAAGTGCCACTAGAAGGTAAGATAATCAAACAAACTGAAAATTGGCAGAGGCGAACCGGTAGCTTCACCCAACCTGACAGTCTGATAATAAAAAATGCCCCCTGATCAAAAACCTTACGGTCCTGAAGGAATTTTACCCGTTTGAAAAATTTGCAGCCGCTATAGAGTACAATTTTTTACATTTGGAAATGAAGCAATCCTTACTCTTATTCTTGTTTTCCTGGATTTGGTTTGGCAATACCAACGCTCAGGAAATCAAAATTTTAACCTACAATATTTTTCATGGCGAATCTCCGGATAAGCCGGGTACTCCAAATCTTGAAAAAATCAGTGACCTTTTTGTTTTGATGCAACCCGAGGTCATTGCCCTTCAGGAGGTGGATTCGCTCACAGGGCGTTACCTCAGCATCTACCCGGATTCCCTGGACCTGATCAAGCGAATGATCCGAGATACCGGCTATCGGGGTTACTTTGCCAAAGCCATGGATTTTGATGGGGGTGCCTACGGAGAGGGACTTCTGGTCAAAAAAGGATCTCAATATCATACCCAAAAACTACCCAATCCAGCCGGTGGAGAACCCAGGGCTGCAGCTTGGGTAAAAGCGGAGCTCAAAACTTTAGAGGAATTTTACTTTGGGGGCACCCACCTTTGTCATGAATTCGAAGCCAATCGTATCGCCCAGGTTGATTCGCTTTTCACCTATGCCGAAACCTTGAACAAACCTGTAATTCTGGCTGGAGACTTTAATTTTACGCCAGATTCACCCGAATACAGCCGAATACCCAGTCATTGGAAAGAAGCCGGTGCAGAAGCCGGAAACACTCAACACACCTATGGAACTGCCGAATCCGGTGCAAGAATTGACTACATCTGGTATGATTCCCGAAAATTTGAACTAGTAGAATACAAAGTTCTGGACTTGCCCTACTCCGACCACTATCCGGTTTGGGCCGTTCTCAGGATGAAAAAAGAAACCCCATGAAAAACAAACTGCTCGCCATCGGAACCCTACTCCTAGCTGCTTCATTTTTCCATTTTTCTGTCAAAAAGGATGAACACAAATGGATCGAACTTTTCAATGGTAAAGACCTAACAGACTGGACTCCCAAAATCCGAACTCACGAATTGGGAGTCAACTTTGCCAATACATTTCGGGTAGAAGATGGTTTGATGAAAGTCCGCTATGACGGGTATGAGAAGTTTGATCAACAATACGGACATATTTTCTACAAAGAGCCTTTTACCTACTACCTGTTGACGGTCGAATATCGGTTTGTCGGCGAGCAATGCCCCGGAGGCGAAGGCTGGGCTCTACGAAACAGCGGGGCCATGCTGCACGGGCAAGACCCAAAGACCATGCTGAAAGATCAGGATTTCCCGATCTCGATCGAGGCGCAGTTTCTCGGTGGAAATGGGACAGACAAGCGCAGCACTTGCAATCTCTGCACCCCTGGAACCCATGTGGTCATGGATGACAAGCTTTTCACTCCTCATTGCATCAATTCCCAATCGGAAACCTACCACGGCGATCAATGGGTAAAAGCCAATTTTATCGTCTTGGGAGACCGGGAAGTTCACCACCTAGTCGGAATGGACACGGTCATCAGTTATTACCAACCTCAAATCGGCGGAGGGAATGTCTCTCCTGTGGACCCTGAGGTGAAAAAAGATGGCAAACTCATCGAAGGCGGCTACATCAGTCTGCAAAGCGAAAGTCATCCGATTGATTTTAAAAGAGTGGCCCTGATTGATTTGTCACCGGTAAAAGACCAGCCGGAACAACTCAAAAAATGGGTAAATGAAGGGCTGAAAGACTGAAAAGCATCCCATTCAAGCACGTTTGCCCGTCTTGCTGAATTCAGATTTGGCAGACGGGCTTTTTTTTAAGGGAAACCAAGGCAAAACGAAATATTTTGGACCATTTCAAGAATAAAATTTGGAAAAATTCCAGAGAATCTAAATTATTTCCCTAAACCCATACCTTTTTCCGACATTTTTTAACTTATCTTCCATGAAAGGATCCGAATGCTAACTAAATAGCCCTTTCGAAATGAAGCTGCTAAAATTTCTAGCCATGATATTTAATATTTTTAGAAAAAAGCGAGATAAAAAGTCCAAAAACGGGACTCCAAAAGAACCACTGCTCAGCACTTCACGGGAGGAATTTGAAGGCACACTTGAGGTAAAAGAGGGGAAACTTCCCGAGGACATCCACGGTGTATTTCATGTTTCTTTTCCTGTGGGTTCGGTCAACTCCGGAGGTCTCCCCTTTCCCAAGAAAAAGGCCAATGGGGAAGACAATCCCGAATATGGAAGTCCCATCATGAACGGAGACGGATTTGTGATTCAACTGGATTTCAACCCAAATCCCAATCCAAAAGTTAAAACCAAACTGATGAAAACCCCTTGCTACTATGCCGATGAAGCGACTAAGGAAGGGACCAAACACCATGGTTTGATGGGCTTTCACAACATGGGAATCACCCGAATGAGCATGGTACTGGGCGGAAGAAACCAACTGAACACTGCTACACAGCCTATAAAATTTAAAAACCAAATCAATGGTAGCCTTCTCGCCACCTACGATGTGGGCCGACCCTATGTCCTCGATCCCAAAACCCTGGAATTGGTCACACCCGTAGGCCGTGCAAGGGAGTGGATGACGGCACAGCCCCCGATGGTCCCTTGGCCATTTGGCTTGATTCAGACCTCGGCCCACCCGGCCTTTGATCCGATCACCCAAGAGCTTTTCACCGTCAACTATTCCAAAAACAAAGGTTCCTACACCCACTTAGAACAATCCCTCCACCACCTCAAGCATAATCGACACCTCTTCAAATCCAAGCTGGAAGCGCTTGCCAATGAACTCGTGGATCATGAAGACACCGAGCAGGTCAAGTCTCGGGTCAATCAGTTTTTTCACCATCTCAATGACCACGTCGGCGGAAAAAAACACGATCCCGAAGAACCAAAGGGAGATGTTTTTATGAATCTCTTGCTTTGGAAAGGAGAAGGAGCCCTTACTTCCTGGACGCTAAGTGACCAAGATGGAAGTAAACTGGCCATCTATGAGTGCATGCATCAAATGGGCCTCACCGAAGACTACATTATCCTGACTGACTGCTCCTTTAAGTTTGCCATGGACATGCTTTTTGACAATCCATTTCCCGAAAGCAAAATCATCGAGCGTCTGATCCGAAGATTGGCTACCGTCAAAATGGAGCCTTTTACCACCACTTATATCATCAAGCGAAGGGAACTCAAGCCTCAGGGAGGGTTTGCGATTGCTTACCGATTGGATCTGCCGATCCCTTTGGAGACGATCCATTACAGCTGCAACTACGCAAATCCCAACGGGGTGATCACACTGGTAGGTATTCACAATGCAGCCACCTGCATCGCCGAATGGGTGCGAACATTTGACATCAGAGCTTTGGACAAGCGACCTGTAGATCCGGATTATTACAGCCTTTTTGCGGTAGGAAGCATGGATATCAGCCGAATCGGCAAGTGGAAAATAGATGCGGAAAAACTAACCCTCCTCACCGATCAATCGCAAGTATACGGCGATGCCGGTAAGTACAATGAAGAAAACTTAGGACCCAATACCTGGGCAATCTCTCTCTATGGCTATCGTGGAATTTTGTCTGCGGATGAGCCGGTCCGGGAAATCAAGCAACTCTGGTACCTCAGCGACGGGACTACAAAAAATCTGCTCACCCAGTTTATTTACAACCTGTACAAAGATTATAAGCATCGGGAAATCGACCTGGAGCTTATCAAAAAACTCACTGAAAAAGAATTGCCTTTTGGCATGACCCGGCTCAACGTGGAGACCATGCAACCGGAAGAATATTTCCAGTTTGACCGGAATGTATTCCCTCGTGGAGTTCATTTCATCCCCAGAAAAACACCTCGTCCAACCCTTGACCCGGAGCTAGACGGCTATCTGGTCTGCCCGGTACAGGTTGGCAATTCCCCGGTGAATCCGACTGCCTACCGCTCTGAATTTTGGATTTTTGATGCCCAAACCATAGCCAAAGGTCCTATTTGCAAGCTGTCTCACCCCAAAATCAAATTTGCATTTACCCTCCACACCTCCTGGATCCCTGAAGCCCAGCCTTCAGACCAAAAATTCATCATTCCGGTCAGATCGGATTATGACGAAGTGTTGAAAAATCTTGAACTTGGAGTGGATCGGAAAATGCTCGAAGAATTCTTCGAAACCCATGTGTACCCCCACTTCAACTAGTCCCATATGATCATCGATTCCCCCCAAATCACAGATCTCGAATTAATTCATGAGAGCTCGCGCAGCCGTATTTTCAAAGGTCAGGCGACTCATGAGGAAGTCTTGATCAAAGAGGATCTAACGGGGGATCAAGGCAGACTCTTCAACGAATCGAGTATTACGGTCAAATCCTTTCATCCTGAGATGAATTCCGGTGTAGTACTCCATCAGGGAAGGTTGGTCATGCTCCGAAAATTCATCTTCGGCAAAAGCCTGAAGGAACTGATTCCAAGCGGAGGAATGGACTCCCATGAATTTCTCCAAATCGCCCTCTTACTGGCCGAAGAACTCCAACACCTTCACCAGAAAAATATCCTTCACAATGATGTCAACCCCCGAAATTTTATCTGCAACTTGAAGGAGCAGTCAGTCACGCTGATTGATTATGAGTTTGGCTCTACCATCGAAAATCTGGAGCTTCAATACGAGCAAAATCCCCAGCTCATCGGCACCATGGAGTACATCTCCCCGGAGCAGACCGGGAGAATGAACCGCAAAATTGACTACCGGAGTGATTATTATGGATTGGGGGCCACTTTTTATGAAATGATCTGCGGTCGTCCTCCTTTTCTGGAAGAAGATCTGTTGAAATTGATCCATTGCCACCTGGCGATAGCTCCGCTCCCTCCTTCTGAATTGAAAAGGAGTATCAGCAAGCCGATAGACCAAATCATCCTCAAGCTGCTCTCCAAAAATGCAGAAGACCGATACCAATCCATTGCAGGCCTGCTTTCCGATCTCAATCTGGTTCTGGATTTGGAAACCTCCCATACCCGAATCAAACATTTCAGGCCGGGACTCCAGGACATCTCTTCCCGACTCACGATATCCCAAAAACTATACGGAAGAGAAGCTGAAGTCAAGACACTCGAACTGGCCTATGCCAAAGCGCTGAAAGGGGAAAAAGTATTGCTGACCATTTCGGGACAAAGCGGGGTTGGAAAAAGTATTTTATGCCAGGAGCTATACCGCAAAATCAGCGGTAACAGTGGGTTTTTCCTTAGTGGAGCGTTTGATGTGATGGACAGGCAGACCCCCTATTTGGCATTTGAAAAAGCATTCCGCCAATTTGCGGATTGGCTCTTGATCTCTTCTCCGGAAACCCAGCAACTCTGGGCCGACCGAATCAGAAAAGAAACCAAGGGTCTCGGCCGAATTCTTTTTGACTTAGCTCCCAACCTCGAACTGATCCTGACCGATCAGCCTGAACTCTTGCCACTCAAAGGCTTTGAAAATCAGCAACGCCTCCAGTTTGCCATCAATGCTTTCCTCCAAAGTATAGCCCGGGAAGATGCTCCCGTGGTCTTGTTTCTGGATGATTACCAGTGGGCCAATGAAGCCGCAGTGGAACTGCTCAATTCGCTTCTGAGCAATTACGGATTGAAACACCTACTTTTGATTGTTGCCTTTCGGGATCAATCCGGGCATTTTGATAATTCGCTCAAAACCACGCTGGACCAACTGCTGAGCGGAAATGAACCCTCGGCCCAGGTCCACAGCTATCAACTCCAACTTCAGCCTCTTCTGAGAGAAGATGTCATCCAATTGCTGTATGACACGCTGAAAGCCAGCGAGGAAGAAGTCCGGGAGTTTGCCGTTTTGGTACATTCCAAAACCAAGGGCAATCCTTTCTCCATCACCAAACTCCTCGAGCTGCTTTACAGCCAAAAGCTATTGACATTTGATTACCCCAAAAACCGCTGGACCTGGAATCTTCACCTGATCTATTCCCTCAACCTCAGCGATGAAGTCGTCGATCTACTTTTGGATAAAATCAGGGAATTGGATCAAGATGCCTTGACCATGGTCAAAATTGCTTCCGTATTTGGACTGGAGTTTTCCATTCACCAGCTCGAAATGATCTCGGGTCAGGAGGCAGCGGCTATCCACCGGTTTCTCTGGCCTCTGATTCAGGAGGGATCTTTGGTGCCCGTAGGCAATGATTACCGATTTATACCCGAATACTATTCTGAACAGGGAAAAGATGTCAGGTTCCGCTTTGCTCATGCGAGGATCCAACAGGCGGTCTATTCCCTTTTGGAAGGAGAAGAAAAAGAAAAGCGGCATTTTGAAGTGGGAAAGATCTTTCTCGATCGGTTGACCGACAGAGAATTGACTGAAAAATCCATCGAAATCGGCACCCACCTCTCTCTGGGCTATTCCTTTCTCAAGGATTCGGCCCACAGCGAAAAAGCAGCCCGGATTCTCCTCCAGGCAGGAAATAAATCTGCCTCTTCGGCAGCTTTTGAATCCGCTCTTCAGCTGACTATCAAAGGACTTGACCTCCTAGAATCGAAACTTCCTCCGGCTGAACGATTCTCCATTTCTCTCAATCTGCTGGAGTATGCTTTTCTCATCAAAAACGAAGAAAAACGACAACTCTTCGAAAACCAAGCCTTTGGTTTGGCCCAAAGTCAGACCGACCGGATTTTGGTCTATGAGGTCATTGTGAGATCACTCTCCTACGCCAATCAGCCCCATAGTGCTATTTTGATCACGCAAAAAGCGCTGCAAGAATCCGGATATCAAATTCCGGACAAAGCTTCGACCCTGCAGATCATCTGGGAAGCGGTCAAAATGCAGTTTAAGCTTCCTTCCGGAAAAATTGCCAAACTCAGCACCCTGCCCCGAGCTGAAGATCCTCAAATCATCGCTTTGTTTAAATTGATTTCGGCCGCTTTCCCTGCCTATTATTTTGCCAATATCGAGACTTATCCTTTGCTGATTTTCCTGATGCTCAAGCTGACCCTGAAGCATGGCTTGAGTCCGGAATCCCTGGTCGGCATCGCCAGTTATGGGATCATTCGGGCATCAGCAATGAACAAACCGGCAGACGGATACCGGATTGTACAAGAGTGTCGAAAACTGGTAGAGCATGAGGATTTGAAAAAATTTGCAGCCACAGTCAAATTCATCCATGTTTTTTTTGTCGGCTATTTATTGGAAAACTCCAACGACTCCATTCCAGTTGCTGCCGAAGGTTATCAAAATGGCATTGCAACCGGTAATATGGAGTATGCCTGCTGGAATCAATTCTTCCAGGTGGTGGTGGATTTTCATATCGGAAAAGATTTCAAAAGCCTCCACCAAGATACCGAAGAGCTGATCAGATTCTTGAGGCAATACAATTTTTCGAGCCAGGAAGACATGATCAAAGGGATTCTGAACAGCATCGCAGTACTGAAAGCCGATGCCAAAACCTATCCCGAAAAACTCGATGAACTACTCCAAAACAAAGAGCCTGAATACATCAAAGCCAAGGAGGAAAAAAACAAAGTGTTCCTCTATACCTACCATGGGTTCAAAGGAATTACTACGCTATGGTTTGGAAAAAACGAAGTAGCGTTTGAACATTTTCAAAAGGCAAAGGAGTTTTCCAAAAATCAGCCACTGGATGTTTCCCTTCAATATTTCGAGCTATGCCGGGGGCTAAATGCCGCCTATTTGCTCTGCCAGTATCATCCCTTAGTCAAGCGGGAAGCACTGCAAAAGGTGCTCAAACAAAGCCTGAATCATTTCAAAAAGATTGAGGCCATCAACCCGGAATTTGGAAAGCCGGTAGGACAGTTTTTACAGGCTATTCTCCGTGGACAACACACCGGATCTGTCAACCAAACTCTGGTCGAGGAGGCCATCCGCCATTTTGAAAAACTGAATCAGCCTAGGTATTTGTTGTTGCTCCACGAAGTATACAGCCTTCAATTGGCCCGACAAAACCATCCCAAAAGTGAAGTCCACCGAAATCAGGCAATTAAGCTGGCCAACCTACTCCAGTCACCTGGAAAAGTCCATCAGTTGATTTTGGAGGATCCACAAGCGGAAAATACGCAGCAGACGAACTCCGGATTTTCCGGGCAAAAAACCTCAGGCTCTATCGAACTCGCCTCCATCGATACTCTGACCCTGGTCAAAACCATGGATGCCCTGATCAGTGAAATCAAACTGGAATCCTTGCTGGAAAAACTGATCACCTATGCCATGGAAAATTCAGGGGCACAGGAAGGTCATTTTTTGATTAATCGAAACGGGGAGTGGATTGTAGAAGTATCTACCTTGGCCAATCACAGTCTGCACACCCATTTTCCCAAAACAAAACTCGAATCCTATCCTGAAGTGAGCACCGGCCTGGTCAATTTTGCCAAAGCTTCCAAAGAGCCGGTACTTTTAGGAGATGCAATCCACACCAAACCCTATGATTCAGATGAGGTCGTACAGCGAAAAAATCTCAAATCTGTTCTTTGCATTCCTTTCATCAGTCAATCGAAAATTTCCGGGATGATCTACCTAACCCATAGTCAGACCGGCAATGCCTTTCAAAAAGGGCATATCAGTCTAATGAGGCTGATGGCCGGGCAAATTGGAGGAATCATAGAAAATGCCCTCTTGTATGAAAACCTGGAAAACCTGGTCCAGGAACGGACTCGGCAATTAGAGGAAGAAAAGCAGAAAAGTGACTCCCTGCTCCTCAACATTCTTCCTAAAGAAATCGCCTCCGAATTGATGATCAATGGAGAGGCTGCAGCAAGGCACCATGAAAATGTTTCGGTGATGTTTATCGATATCAAAGACTTTACTACGGTGGCCCAGGCGATGACTCCCGATCATTTGGTAAAAAATCTCCACCAGTTTTTCACCAGGTTTGATGAAATCATGGAAGAATATGGATTGGAAAAAATCAAAACCATCGGTGATGCCTATATGGCAGCCGGGGGAATCCCCACCCCCTCTGCTGACCACGCAATTCGGATGGTCAAAGCAGGTTTTAAAATTCTGGAATTTGTTGATGCTTATAATCAGGAGCGGAAAACGATCGACCAAGCACCATTTGCCATCCGAATAGGCATTCATTCCGGCCCTGTAGTGGCAGGAGTGGTGGGGACCAAAAAATTTGCCTATGACATCTGGGGTGATACTGTCAATATCGCTTCCCGAATGGAGAGCAATTCTGAACCGGGAAAAATCAATATCTCCGATGACCATTACAGGGCAATTGCCGGCCATTTTGAATGCCAGCACCGGGGAGAAATACCCGTAAAAAACAAAGGGGCGATGCACATGTATTTTGTGAATCACCCCCAATCAAAGCTCTCCTGAAATACGATTACACTCTTACTTTGGTTGTCCCTCCTCCATTAAGCGTAATATCGACCGGCTTGTTGGTTTTCCAGTTCCCTCCTGTAAAATCCGGCACATCGATCGAGTTGGATCGATTGGCCACCGACCACTCACTAAGCGGAGTGATACAGCTCCAAAGTGCGGCATCATACACGTCCTGATCAAGCGGAAGGCCATTTCTCAGGCAGTCAATCAGTCTCCAATCCATCATAAAGTCCATTCCACCGTGTCCGCCGATTTGTTTGGCAAGCTCGCCTACTTTTTGGACGATTTCGGGCGTATATTTTTCTTTTAGCGCCATCATTTCGTCTTCTTTCATCCAATTATGGCCTTTGGATACTTTTTGATCGGGGTACTTTTGGGCATAGCCTTCTGTCCCGCTGACCACATGAAGTCTGGAATAGGGACGAGGTGAAGTCACATCATGCTGGATCATAATCGATTTACCCTTTTTGGTCTTCACCACCGTAGTATTCATGTTACCTCGATAGTTTTTGGTGGCGTAGTCATTCCAAAACACATCCTGCTCGGCCAGTTCTTGTGCCTTTTTCTTCATTTGAAAATCTGCTGAAGAGACCGAAGTCAGGTAATCCATCTGATCTCCCCGATTGATATCCAAAATCTGGCAGATCGGACCCAGGCCATGCGTGGGATACAAATTTCCATTTCGGAAGTTTTCCTCCAGTCTCCACATGCCCTGATAGCCTTTTTCCTTTGCAAAATTGAGCGAAAGCAAATCATGGATATAAGCTCCTTCGACATGCAGTACTTCCCCAAAAAATCCCTCTCGGGCCATTTTCAGGGTCATGATTTCAAAAAAATCGTAACAGCAATTTTCCAACTGCATGCAATGCTTTTTGGTGCGCTCAGAAGTCTCTACCAATTGCCAGCATTCGTCCAGCGTACGGGCAGCGGGCACTTCTACGGCGGTATGCTTTCCGGTTTCCATGGCAAAAACTGCCATCGGCACGTGCCATTCCCAAGGGGTGGCGATATAGATGAGATCCAGATCAGGACGCTCACACATTTTTTTCCAGGCAAAGGCACTTCCCGAGTAGAGTTCCGGCTTATGGATGGTGCCTTCGAGCGATTTTTTGGCCTTTTCGGCCCGCTCGGGCAAAAGGTCACAGAGGGCTTTGATCTCTACCCCTTCGATTTTGCTCAGTCGATCTACTGCTCCAGGGCCTCGCATACCCAAACCCACTACTCCAATTCGGACCGTCTCGATCTTTGGCGCAGCAAATCCGCACATATTGAAGGATTGAACCCGACTCGCTCCATACTTTGCTTCCAAAGGAAGCTGTTGAAACCCATCGGCCAAGGCACTGCCTGCTCCAAAAAGTCCTAATCCCGCCAAACCGGTGGACTTCAAAAATTCTCTTCGTTTATTCATAGCACTGGAATATTTTTTGGTGTTTTGCAGTGGCTATTTACTAAAAATTTTAAAAAAGTCCGTACCGACTGTCAGAAAGAAAAAAAGCCGGAAGCAATTACCTCCGGCCTTTCCCTCAATTTGAAAGCACTATCAATTATCTATATTCCAAACCACCCTCAGGCGGACTTAGTCTTGCAGGTATTAATTCCAAACAGGGCATAAAGCGGACAAAAACTGATGACACTGGTCAGGACAAAAACCCCGACAATCACCAGCGCAACAACACCCAGAGTACCGTCGACGACGCCAAGAAAATACAGGGCAGTTAACACGGCCGCAACCAAGAGACGGATCGACTTATCGATATTTCCCATGTTCTTTTTCATGGCGTCGTGAGCTTAGGTAAAGAAAGGACTGTTTGGCTTTAAATCTGAAGTAAAGCTACGCCCAACCACCTTAAGCAACCATGACAAAAGTCACAAAGAGGGGTGATTTTCAATGGAATTGATTCAACCTAATTCCTCAGAAATTAGAGATTTTATCTTCTCTAGCGAAATTGAGCTTTGTTCGCTTTTATCGTAAATAGATAACAAAAAAATCTTGAAATCAGGAAAAAGGACGAAAGTGATCACTCTAGCTCCGGCTGATTTCCCTCTGCCTTTGGATTGGATAGCCATGCGAATTTTAAAAATATCACCCCCGAGGGAGGTACCCATTTCGGGATTTTCTTTTAGATTTTTCGCCAAAATCCTTATCTCGTTTTTAAGAGAAGGATATTTTTTCGAAAGTCTTTTTGCTTCCTTTTTGAAGTTTGAAGAAACTAAAACTTCAAAGCTCATTTAAAAAGTCTTCAACAGGTGTTCCTTTTACTTTGCCTGCTTTAATTTCCTTAAGTTCCTGAAAACCATTTTTCAGATTTTCCACAACTTCCTCATCTGAATCTCCTAATTCAGATCTAACAGAGTCGAACCCAAGGCTATGGACAAGCTCCATAAAGAACTTATACTTTTCCTCAGGCACTTTTATGATTACCTCTTTCATTGATTTGCTCGTTGGATTCATAACTGGAATTTAGTCGAAAATGTCTCAAAAATTAAAATTCAATCCGAAAAATACGCTTTCATCACTTTTTCCGCCTCCTTCCCTTGAGGAGTAAAATCAGGTTCGCGATCATGTCGCTGCGGATACCACTTCCAAAAAAATACCCCAGCCAACCAATCCTTTTTCCAGGCAGTTTGAAAAAATGCCTCATAACAAAGCGCCTGAACTTGCTCCGAAAACTCAGTCTCACGGCGTTCATTAGGCCACACCCAGGGTTGTACAGCGGCATCAACCGTATTGCAATAGCCGATTTCGGTGAAAAGAACCGGTTTTTTGAATTTTCGGATTACCTTTTCGATCGATGGAAGGTGGGAATTCCAAGACTGAGTAAGTTCCTGAAGCGACGGGTTATGATTTTTGGACAAGGGAAAATAGGCCTGCACCCCAATATAATCCAGCGCATCCCAGAATTTGACCTGCTCAAACTCGGTGAAGTTGGCGGCATAGGTCAATTTTCCGGAATACACTTTTCGAACTTCAGCGATCACAGCCCTCCATTCTTTTTCCTTGGTCGAAGTCTTTTCAAGCTCTGTTCCCACACACAGCATAGGCATTTTCAGCTCCTCCGCCAATCGGGCATAGTCCAGAATAAACGCTTGATAGTTGGCAAACCAGCTTTTCCAGTCTTCTTCGGATTGCATCTCGATCTCTCCTACCCAGCCTTCCCTCACCCAGAGATGGGGCTTCATCATATTCATCATTCCAAATTGGGAAGTAGAATCAATGGTTGATTTGATTCCAAGCGGAGACTCTCCCCACCAGCGGCGCTCATTGCTCATGTCCCAACGGATTTCCGGGGAATGCTTTTCAGATTGCCAACCGAAAGGGGTTTGAGAGAGGGCATTTGCACCTGTGGCAGATAAGGTTGCCACTTCTCCCCCGGCAAGCGGCTGCCTGCTGCCTACCCAACAGACGCCTTTCCACTTTTCTTCTGCCTTGATCAATTCTTCTTCGGGAAGTGCCCACCAACCTAGGGCAAACAAAAAAACAAAGCCCACTGAGCTGAACAGGTATTTTGCATGTGCGGGCTTTGACATCGATTAATTTTTAGGAAGGGCTTCGACTCGGATATTTTCCAGGTTGATTTCAGAAAGTTTCTCTAAGCTTCCCGCTTCAAAGAGCTCCTGCATCCTGTCGAGTGGGGTGTCTTTATCAGCAGGTTTGTAATTGAGGTAGTTTTGGAATCGGATTCCACCCACTTCCTGTACTCCACTGACTTCACGAAGCCTCACTCCACCCCCATCGGTAAAGTACAGGTACGCCATGTAATCCATCAGGTGATCTTCCTTGCCAAACCAGTACAAAAACTCATCCTCGTAGTGATCTCCTCCGCCTTCAGCTTTGAATGTTACCCGGATGAGGTCGTATTTCTCTCCTTTGATCTCAGTCTCACCAACCAGAGTTTTGACCGCAGCAGGGTCATTGAGTCCGTAAGGTAAAAAAGCAAAATAAGCTACGGAATTGACCGAACGCGAAAATGCTCCGATTCGCTCTTCGGTAAGTGTATCTATTTTCACACCATTGACTGTTCGGGTAAATCCGGTGTTGTTTAATACATCTCGCACTGTCCCAGTAGAGTCGGTAAACTCACGGATGTATTCATAAGCAGTAGGAGACTTGAAAATGGTGTAATGTATGTTGCGAAAATCAAAGTCGATTTTCACCTGCTCGTAGGTGTCGCCACCATGCGCTTCAATGGCGGCATCGACGATTTTTTCTGCTTCTGTTCGCTGCTTGCAGGAAATAGCTGAAGCAACAATAACCAACAAGAAAAGAAATTGGGTGATTTTCATAGTCTTAAAGATAAGGGGAAATATGCTGGAAATTCAGTTGAAATACATAGAGATAGAATTGAAATAATAACTCCTTCAGAGTTAGAAATGCTTAAAAATATCTCGCGAAGTATATTTCACCGACCGAAGGGAGGTGTATCTCCAGTGTATCTCACTAGTATTTCAATCTTCTTTCTACTGTTTTTCAACCTGATACTCTAAATACCGATACTCTGCCCGGAGAAACAAGCGTTCGCCTTTTTCATTGACTCGCCAGCTTTCTCTGGTGCCGTGCAACTTGAGTCCCTCCACATCTTCTCCGGAAAGGTCATAGACCAAACTGCGGTGATCTTTGAGTTGAACTTCATTTCCGACCATCAAGAAAGTTACGGGATCAAAAAAGTACCACCAGGTATCCGAATCCTGACCATAATCCACGCGGATGGATTCGACTTCGGCACCATTTTCAAGCGTTCGCTTTCCTTCATAAATCAGCTTTCCCCCTTTATCCATCAATTTCCAAGGCTGAGCTACGGTGTAAAAAGCAGCATCAAAATCCTTCTTTTTGGCCGCTAAAAAGCCCTCGTTTTGCACCTCATTACCGCCCATTTGATAGCGGATTTTAGCTCCATCCCAGTGAATTTCGTGCTGAATGCTATCCTTTTGCCAAGTGATTTTTCCTTCGAAAAAGGGCTGAAACCGAAACTCATGCCACTGATCGAGTTCGGATTCTATGTTGCCGTTTTCGTCCAAAAGGCGGGTCCATTTCCGGAATTTAAGTTGGGACAGATTCTCCCAAGCTTCCTGACCTCCATGAGCTTCGATGGATTTTTCCAACAGGTCTTGGGCTTGCTGCTCAGGGCTTTTGGTACAAGCAAATTGAAAGGCTAAAGTGAGTAGAAGAAGAGTTCGAAGGAATAGTTTCATAAAGCGAAATTATAGGTTTTAATCATTTGAATTTTCTCAAAAAAGTAGCCTCAGAATAGTTGTCGTGATTTTTACAGACAGAAATTAATTCATATCAAAAGAACCGATTTTTTTTAACCACATAGGCACATGGAAAACATTGCATAAAGAATTAATAAAAAAGCTATGTGACTCCTATGTGTCTATGTGGTTTTGTTCCTTTTAGAAAAGTAATCCAAATAGATTCCCAGAACTACCAGACCATACTCCAAAATCAGAAATATAGACTGCTCTTGGAAATCAACATTTCCATAGGCCTGATAGGAGAAGATCGCTCCTAAGCTCCAGAGCAAAACCGTCAATTTCCCCCGTATCACACTCAATCCCAAAGCCGGTAAAATATACCAAGGATGCACAACGGGCTGAAGCAGCAGATAAATCAGGTAAATCAGTACCATCAAATCAACGAGTTCGAAGAGGGATTTTGGTTGCCTCTTCCGGGAAAAATACCCGATCAGGATAACTGTAGACAAACTGAGGATTTTCGTCAAAAAAGCGATCGTATTATATCCCTCAATCCAATACCCCACTTCACGAAGCAAGTAATAGATCGAGGCGTTAAACTCAAATTTGCCCTGATACAATTTGATACTTTGGGCAAAATTGACCCACGATTCATCGATCAAAATGGGAATGAAACAAACGATGACAGCAAGTGTAGTTCCAACCCAAAACCGGACCGATTTTCTCGATTTCTCAAAAGCCAAAAATGCCGGACCTAGCATCAGGGGAAGTAGCTTCATCCCAATCGCCAAGCCCCAGAATCCACCGGATAAGCCCAATTTCCCTTTTTGTATTGCACAAATCGATGCCAAAAGAAACAGCAGCACCAAGCCCTCAAAATGAAGATTTCCCGTGACTTCCATAATCACCAAGGGATTAAACCAATACCAGAAGATTCGTTTGACCGAAAACTGAAACGCCATCAACAACTTCCAAAGGAGTATAAAAACGCCGATTTCGCCCAACAGTAAAACTAGGCGAAGGACATAATACCCATTCCAAACAAAGCCCATCGAAACTTGGGCTCCCAACCAGAAAATCGCCTGATTGAGCGGTGGATAGACGGAATAATAATCGGGAGAATTCAGGTTCTCAAACAGAAGATTTCTGTAGGCATTATCAGGATCAACGTTTCCCTCTTGCCATTCCCGAGGTGTTTGAACGTAGGGATTCTGGCCGATTTTAAGCATTTCTCCATCCCAAAGGAATCGAACAAAGTCATCTGACCACTGAGGAGCAAATGGAAAAACAGCCAATCGAAGCAGCAGTCCTGCGAATAACACCTTACGAAACCTGAGCTTTTCTCCTGCTAAAAAAAACAGCCCGGCCATTCCTGCAAAAGCCATCGAAAACAGCAAAAAAGTCAAATCAAACGCCTCTCTCGGCACTTGTGAAAGAAAAAACAAGATTATTGCCATCGCTGTAACGATGGCGTATTTTAGACTTGTTTTGACTGATGAGATCAAAGCCCCAAATCCTTTCTCAAAGGTTCGTACACTTTCTCATTCTGCTTCCAATACTCAAGCAGCTGCATATTGGTACGGGTTGCCATGGTCACTTCCTGTTTTCCGTCTGATTTGGTCCAAGTTTCGGTGAAACCTAAGATCTCGAAAGGAAAAAACTGCTGGTAGCGGATGGAGATTTTTCTTCCAATCTTGGAATAAATGACCTCGATTTCACCTTGATTAGACCCCAGATCTTTTTTGGAAAGTGTCGCTTCCTCAGCCTTGAGTGGAATGTGCGAAAAGCGCTGAAAAATCAAGCTTGGAATCAATTTGATATTTCCCATGGGCACTAGGTCCGGATTTAACCGGATCAGATTGAAAAGCTCCTCTTCGGCTTTTGCATCTATTTTCGATTCCACATCGCCTTCCGATTCGAAATAGGAAAACAGCTTGGCGTTGTATTTTCCGGATTTGAAATTGAGCTGGGTGAAGGACTGCCCGCACCATTCGGTTACCGAGGATGTCAATTTTGGGGAAGAAACTTCCTCATAGACAGGCGTAAAAACCGAAAGCATAGTGTGATAAGGATAGACTCCAGTTACAAAATCCCGGGTCATGTTCAGTTTCAACACCTTTTGAGCATCAGAAGGTCGATCCTGAGGATTATCGAGCTTGACTTGTTTGGATTTGGAAAAATCCTCCGTCACAAAGATCATCACCGCTTTTCCCGGCCGAATCTCTCCATAGCGACTTTGCTGCAGGTCAAAGACATTGATTTCCGCCTTTCCCTGATACCAATACTTGGCGAATTGCTCTTCTTCTACCCCTTCTCGGCCGGAGGAGCTGCATGCTGCAAAAAATGAAAGAATAACCAAAGCCAAAATCGGCTTCAGGCCTTTAATCGTCTTTGGCGTCAAATTGCTTAATGAGTTGCTCGGTTTCATCTTTGAGTTTAGGCAAGTTTTTAATGGAAATCCCCCAAATGGTTTCTGAAGAAACAGAGTCATAACCATGAATGATTCTATTTCTAGTATCCACAATTTTCCTTGAATTAGAAATTTCTATTTCAGGATGTGCTTTTAGGATTTGATTGACCGCTTCTCCGATGATCTCAATATTTCGCTCAACCGCCTTCTGGGTTTTGAGATCCTTTTTAAACTCAAAATAATCTCTGGGCATGGGCAAAAAATCAAAAATTTGGTCAACAGCCGTCTTTATATCCAACAACCTACTCAAGATCTTACCCTTCATAGATCATCATCTTGGAACGCTCGATTTCCTTTTTGACCACGGGATTCAAATCCGATCTCTCTTCCAACAAATCCACCGGTCTTCCAAGGATTTCTTCCAAACCGAACTTAAGATTGAAATATTTTTCGGAGTATTCCAGTGGATCATTCTCGTATAAATCCACAATCAAATCCACGTCACTTTCCTGCCCAAATCGATCAGTCAAAACCGAACCAAAGGCATAAAGAGACTTTACCCCTTGGAGTTTGCAAAGCTTTTGGATCGCCGGAAGGTAGGGTGAAAGATTTTGCATGGCTTGGATCAGTTGAGTTTTACCAATAACGAAATATCGTAAAAATAATCTTATACCCCGCCCCAATCACTCCTTTGACCGTGCCGCTGACTTTGGAGACTCCGATGCGCTTGCGATAGTTGACCGGAACTTCGGTATAGCGAAGGCCAGCTTTATGGGCTTTGATCTGCATCTCGATGGTCCAGCCGAAGTTTTGATCGATCATATTTATGTCTAACAGTTTTTCCCATACAATCGCCCGAAAAGGACCCAAGTCGGAGAATTTAGCCCCTTGGATGAACTTCATCATCGTCGTTGCCAGCCAGTTGCCAAAGACCTGTGGAAAAGTCATGGAACCGCTTTCGCGTTGCCCCAAGGCTCTTGACCCGATGACCATATCGGCTTTTCCATCCAAAATCGGCTGCACCAAATCGCTCATTTCCTCCGGAAAGTCGCTATAGTCTCCATCCAAAAACACCACGATATCCGGCTGGATTTCCTGATTTTTGATCCAATCCATGGCCGTCAGACATGCTTTTCCATAGCCTTTTTGGGCTTCGAAGACGACTTTGGCTCTTGCAGCTTCGGCTACTTTTCCGGTTTGGTCTGTCGAGTTGTTATTGGCCACGACTATGTGACGGACAAACTTTGGAATCTCGGCAATGACTTTTGGGATGGACTTTTCCTCGTTGTACGCGGGAATAATGACGTCAATAATCGGCGGGTGATTCATGGAATGATTTATCGACCGAGGCCGTAGGATTTAAAGGAGGAAACAAAGACCAAGGTATAGCCGAAGGCGAGCATGGCATGAAAGGGCAGGAAAAGGAAGTTTCCCTCACGGAAAGCTAATCCCACCATCACCCAAAATACCATTGCCAAAAGCCCTTCAAACCACGTGGTAATCGGCATGCGATGAAGGATGTATCGATTGGAGCTCAAAGAAACTTTCCCGGATTCAAGATTGAATTTTGGGGTGCGGATAAAGGGGGATTTTTTCCCGGTCAAACCTTCCCAAACCGCTTGCGCATTGTGCAAGGCGAGCCCCATAGAAACTGAAAGGAAAAGCGGCAATTGCCAAATCACACCGAAAAAGGAAGACAAAAATGACTTTCTGGCAATAAAATACGAGGCCAGATACACTCCGGCAATCAGGACAAATCCAATCAGAAAAATCCCCGAAAGTCGGACCATCCACTCGGGAATCAGCCCCTGCACTCCAGCCCACCAAACCCCAATGCTACTCAAACTGGTCAGCAGCACCGCGATGAAAATCGTGGAATTGAACAGGTGGGCAAAGGAATGAAACTTGATCCGAAAGGGTAAATTTTCCTGACTCACCTTTCCGGCATGCTTTACAGCACATTCGGCACCGCCTTTGGTCCAACGGAATTGTTGGGATTTGATGGCCGACATGATGGGTGGGAGTTCGGCGGGCGATTCGATTTCAGGTCGATAGACAAACTTCCAGCCTTTTCTCTGAGCACGATAGCTCAAGTCCAAATCTTCCGTCAAGGTATCGTCGTGCCAGTTGCCCGCATCGAGGATGCAGCTTTTTCTCCATATTCCTCCCGTGCCATTGAAATTGATAAAAGCTCCCTGCCGGTTTCTTCCCATCTGCTCAATGAAGAAATGCGCATCCAAGGCAAAAGCCTGCAATCGGGTCAGGAGAGAATAGTCTCGGTTCAGGTGAGTCCATCGGGTCTGAACCATCCCGATTTTTTCGGAAGAGAAAAAAGGAATAGCCTTGAGTAGAAATTCCGGATCGGGTACAAAGTCCGCATCGAAAATGGCGATGAATTCTCCCGAAGCTTGCTTCAATCCTTCACGAAGTGCCCCGGCCTTAAAACCTTTTCGATCTGTTCGATGTAAGTAGCGGAAGTTGATTTCAGGGTATTCTTTGAGTTTGGCTTGGATCAAGTCCACCGTCTGATCGGTACTGTCGTCGAGAATCTGGATTTCCAGCAATTCTTTCGGGTAATTCAGCTTTGCGGCAGCATCAATCAGGCGCTCGACGACATAGAGTTCATTAAAAACGGGAAGCTGAATGGTGACTTTTGGCCAAGTCGAAGGAATAACCTGAGGTGTGGAAGCCCATTCTTTTCGGGCTTTCAGAAAATGAAATAACAAATGCCCCTGGGCCAAACTGTAAATCAGGATAAATAGCATTCCCAAGAAATACAGTCCGCAGCCAATATAAAGGAAAATCATTTACGCGTTGAGCTTGATGGAGTCATTGCCGATGAGGATCGGCAGGTCAGCAATTCGGTTTTCTTCAGGCCCATTTTCCAACTTCAACACCCCACGAGGACACACGGCAGAGCACACACCACACCCAACACAGGACGAACGCACAATGTTCTGTCCACGCTGCGCATAAGCACGGACGTCAATTCCCATTTCGCAATAGGTCGAGCAATTGCCGCAGGATATGCACTGACCTCCGTTGGTCGTGATTCGGAAACGCGACTTGAAGCGCTGCACGATCCCAAGGTAAGCTGCCAAAGGACATCCAAAGCGGCACCACACCCGGTTTCCCATAAATGGATAAAATCCCGTCCCCACTACTCCTGCGAAAGCTGAGCCGATCGCAAAACCATAAAACGAATGTAGCTGATTGGTGACATTGCCCAAAAAGCTGAAGCCGGAAAAGTAGTTGGCTATCGTCACAGCAGTCATCACCACGGCCAAAACCAGGACGCTATGAATGATCCACCGCTCGTATTTCCAGGCTTTTAGCGATTTGTCTGAAAGTTGCCGAAAAGGATCTCCAACCGTCTCCGCCAAGCCTCCACAACCGCAAACCCAGGAGCAATACCAGCGCTTTCCATAGAAATAAGTGAAAACCGGCACGCCCACGATAATCAGCAAAATCCCCCAAATCAACATAAACATGCCCATTCCTCCACCGGAGAGAAATGTCGATATCTGGTAATCATAAAAGAAATCGTAGTCGAGTGGCCAGATATTTTTGAAATCGTAATAAGGCTGATTGAGCAAAACCAAAATCTCGGGAATCAAGAAGGCAAAAGCAGTCTGAAAAAACATGACTGAAGCGGTGCGGAGCTGCTGGTATTTGTTGCCCCGATATTTTCGAAACATTCGCACTCCCATTACCAATATTGCGAGTGTATACACCATTCCATACAAAAACCACTGACTGGCAGGACCGCCCGAAAGCATTCTGGAAATCGGCTCCACCATCCAAACCAAGTTGACCAAATAGGCTGGAAACCAATAAAGCAAGATGTAAAACAGAATCAAGTAGCCTCCGGTAATCATCCCCAGCCAACCCCGATTTTTGAGTTTGGAGTGGAAAATTCCGTTGTTTTTAATTCCTGAAGGTTCATCGGAATACTGCCTGAAATTGTACAAATAACCTCCCAATACAGCCAATCCGATCGACAAACCCAACCAAAGCCAGGGATTCTCTGTGACCGGACTGCTTACCGAGGCTTTGGCCAAGGCAAATCCATAATCATCCCAAATCACCTGATCCCAGAGTTGCTGGGCTTTCAGGTTGTCATTGTAGGTGTTGAAGTTTTCTCCAAAAGCGGATAGGAATGAGAAATTGGAACCAAACTCCTGCCCATACATCGGAGCGAGGATCTCAGTCATTTTCTCCTGATGAATTTCTTTGGTATTGGCCAAAACCAATTCCTCAGAAAGCGTGTAGGTACCCAAAAAAGGAACCACCGTAAAGACAGTCAACCCGATCAGAAACAATCCCAACCCTATTTTTTCGATCGTCTTCATACGCTTGCTCCGAATAGTTTTTGGATAAATGATTTCTTGGCAGGCTGGAAGTTGCCTCCGAATTGCGCCTTGAAGGCTTTTTGAATCTCCAAGTAATAAGGAGCAAAAAACTCCGGATCGAAGTTGGCTTTATCCAACTTGGCGATCACTTTTTCTCCAGACCATTTTTCGCGGACTGCCTGATCGAAAAACTCATGCCGAAGCCGGAATCCGAAATTATTGACACCTAGAATACGGCCATCTTGATCCATCAGCATTCTGAAGCAGACTTTTCCGGAGGAATGCTCCCAATAAAAACTATTGACCTCCGAATCCTTCCAAGTCGAAGGAACTGTGCCATAGGTTTGGTATTCGATATCCAGGAATTTGGCCGAGTTGAACCAAATTCCGGGTTGGTAGGGAACAGGTTTTTTGCAAAGATTATGTGCCAAAGTCTCTCCGTGCATGCGTCCGGTATACCAAACTTGCTCGATGGTCCTTCGGTCTACAGCAGGCGGATTTTCAAATTCCGCACAGTCACCAATGGCATAGACATCCGGGATATTGGTTTGAAAGAAAGCATCCACTTTCACTCCTCGATTCACCTTCAATTCGGTATTTCTCAGAAAATCCACATTCGGACTTACCCCTGCGGTCAATCCCACAAACTCACAGGAAATTTCTTCTCCTTTGGAGGTAATCACAGCCCGAACCCTTCCCCCGGAATCTGAAAGAATTTCCTTCAATTCGGTCTCCAAACGTAAGTCAATATGATGCTCGCGAATGTGTCTACCGACCAATTCGGACTCTTCTTTGGGAAGAACATTGTCCCAAAATCCTTTTTCTCGCACCAAAAAAGTCACGGGGATTTTTTTGTAAGCCAGCATTTCGGCCATCTCAATCCCGATCAATCCACCGCCTACAATGACTGCCCGCTTCACTCCCTGATGCGTATTTTTCTCCATCTGATCCAAGTCCTGCCTGGAATACAAGCCCTGCACACCCTTTAAGTCTTGACCCGGCCAACCAAATTTATTGGGTTTGCTACCCGTGGCGATGACCAAAACATCATAGGTCAGCTTTTCACCTGAATCAAAAACCAAGGTCCTTTCACCAAACTCAACCTTCTGAACCCAAGCCTTCTTTAGCTCAATTCGATTTTTCTCCCAAAACCAAGACTCATAGGGTTGAGTATGTTCAAATTTCATGTGGCCCATGAAGACGTACATGAGGGCCGTTCTGGAGAAAAAATACTCAGACTCACCGGAAATGACCGTAATGCGGGTATCCGAATCCATTTTCCGAACGTGTCGGGCCAGGGTAATTCCGGAGATTCCGTTGCCGATAATAACAAGATGACGAGCAGGCATAAGGGTGAGTTGAAGGCAAAAGTTACCCAAAAATTCGGGTTACTCGTTGAGGTTCCAGTTGTAATCCAAATGGGAAATCTTTGCGCTGGATTTGATTTTTACTTTGGAGTATTGATTGAGAAAATCGATGAGGCTTCCCTTCTTCGTGAAATCACCTTTGAACCAAAGGAAAATCGATGAGATCTGTACTGCATCTGGAGTGATTTTGTTCCGGGTAGGATCGTTAATAAATGCTACAGCGACCTTTTGCAGTTGGGAATCAAGCTTTTCGGGCACAAAAGCTTCATTCAGTAAAGGAGGACAAGAAACCGAAGCGCAGTTGATCGCAAAATGAATTCTGGGCTCGTCAAATTCCTTTCGGATAATCGAGTGCTCAATTTCATCCAAGCTGGATTCTACTCCTCCGATTTTGAAAAATTTGTAGTGCCAGACATCTTTGATTAGCGGTATTTTCAGTTTGGGTCCCAAATCCCGAATACTTTTCGTGGGGTAATTATCGACGATCAATTTGACCGTAAACGCATTATAGGCATTAATCCAGTAAGCAAGTTGCTGATTTTTAGACCAGGTTTTTCTGTCAGGGGCGTTTTCAGAAAGAAGCTTGGTGTATTGTTCCAGTTTTGCTTTGTCCTTGATGAATCCTTTATAATCGACCATACCATTGGGCTTCACATGGGCCTTGACCAATTGATCCCAAATCTGATGACTTGGAGGAGTAGTGCCCGCCATGCCCAGGGAAGAGCTCTGGCAGGAAAGCAAAGCTGATAACAAGAACAGATAAATAAAATTGATAAGCAGTTTCATTGACTTTTAATTTCCTTGAAATACGAAGCTTAGGAAAGATAAGATGATCTGGTATCAGAAATTGTCAAACAGCTGACATTACCGAATCAGTAGACTCGTTCCCCTTTCTCCAACCAGATCCCCCAGGTTTTCGAATAGGTATGGACTTTTTGAGTGGGCTTTCCATTGCTTACGACCGGTTTGCCTTCATTGACCCAATGGATGATGCCACCATAAAGGTTGTACACTTGTGCAAAGCCTTCTTGTTGGAGCTTTTTGCCGATATCCTGTGATCGAGCCCCTACTGTGCAGTAAATAATCACCGGCTTGGATTTGTCCAAACTTGCCACATTGCTCAGGGAAAACGTATCATATCCTACCCATTTGGCACCTTGAATATGGCTCACCTCAAACTCACCCTTTTCTCTCGCGTCCAAAATTTGATAGTCGCTGATTTTTGTGACTTGTTCTGGCTTGATTGTAGGAAAATCCCCATCATAAAGTCCGGAGAGTAAGGTCCGATAGGCAAGAGATTGGCCCCAAGAAAATCCGGAAATGAAGCATAGCAGAAAAAATAAAATTCGGGTCTTCGGAATGACTTGATTGCTCATGCGATGAAAGTTCATAATCCGAAAACCCGAATTTGCTTGCTCAGGTTCTGATCAGGCATAAAAATCTGAAAGCCTCGCCAGACCTCTCCGGTCCTTGACGATGATTTTTTTTCCATCGAGATCGATAAGATTGTCCTTTTTGAATTCGGAAAGCAATCGAATCACCGATTCGGTGGCCGTGCCGACGATTCCGGCAATTTCCTCACGACTGAGGATGAGGTCAATCTTCTGGGATTCTCCACCTTCTACTCCATAGCTGGAAGCCAATTGAAGAAGCACAAAAGCCAATCGCTCCCGAATACTTTTTTGAGTGGCATCAGTGAGCTTATCCTCCATTACTCCGATTTCATGACTGAGTTGCTTAGTCACTCGCTTGAAGAATTCAGTATTTTTCAACAAGGTATTGAGGAACGATTCTTTGGGAATAAAGCAAATCTTGGCATCCTCAATGATCATGGAGGAATTAGTATAATTTTCCTCACCTAACAATGCGGCATAGCCTAGAAAGTCACCTTTTTTCGCCAGATGGAGGATTTGCTCTTTCCCGTTTGATGCGGTCTTATACACCTTCACCACACCGGAATTGATGCAGAAAATCCCCAAAGGTTTGGTTCCTTCATAGTAGAGGATTTGGCCCTTTCTGTGGGAAATCAGGTTTTTATGATCTGAAATCGTACAGAGCTGGGATTCAGGAAGTGCAGCAAACATTGAGTGCTTTCGGCTGACGCAAAGTTCGCAGGGAGTATTGTGTGAATGGTTACTCATATCTTTAATTGCCGGGTAAAAATCACAGTTTTAATTTACTAAAACACTGATTAAAATCATAAAAACCAACTAATTACTTTGGCTTATGAGGTAAATCAGTGCTTTGAACCAATTTTTGTTCAGCTTCCACCCAGGAAAACACCAAATGCTTCAATCCATTGCTCAAAATAAGGTGTGGGCATTGGATTTTTTGGTGGTAAGTCATGGCTTGACGCAGTACATTTTCATTGAGACTGATCTCCGGTGCCTTACACTCAATCAGCAAATAGGCTTTCCCTTCCCGGTCAAAAACCACTAAATCGGTTCTTTTTTGAAGCTGATTGTATTTCATCCCTTTTTCTATCGAAACCAATCCTGCAGGATAATCGAGATGTCTGATCAAATAATGGATCCAATGCTGCCTGACCCACTCCTCAGGTGTCAACAATAGATTTTTTTTCCTCAAAGAATCAAAAATCAGAAGCCTTCCATTAGATTCCTGAAGATTGGGCTCAAAAGAAGGAAGGTTGAGATGGGGTAATTTGACCAGTGGGTCCTGTCCGGAATTCATAGCCCAAAGATGGCCAATTTACCACTAGAAATCGCCAGAATCTGACTTGTAATCAGTTAAAATCTAAGTAAGGTACAATTTTATCTACCCAATCTTTTTTGAAGATTTTTACTTTCAATAAATCAGAAGCCTTAGAAAAATCACCATTTTGTTTTCGATAAGCAAGGATCACTTTTGCTTCCTGATAACTGACATAGGGATGCTTGGCCAATTCCTCCAGCTCCACGCGATTAATGGGTATTTTTTTGGTAATGACCGGAGAAAAATCAAAGTACTCCCAGATTGCTTCAATGGTTTCAGGTTTCAGGCCATAGATTTCCTCCAGTTGGGCAGGAGAAACAAATCCCCCCAGATTTTCCCGGTATTTGATTATTCTTCCTGCAGTAGATGGTCCGATTCCGGGTACAATTTGTAATGTAACTGAATCCGCTTCTGCAAAGTCGATTCGGTTTATCCGTTCTGCCACCTTGGGAAGAGCCGCTTTTCTGGCAGTATCTTGAGGGTTGAAAGTGGGCAAGGGAGAAGCTACCAAGGTAAATCCGGCCTC
This sequence comes from Algoriphagus aquaeductus, assembly GCF_003253485.1. Classification (GTDB taxonomy): domain Bacteria; phylum Bacteroidota; class Bacteroidia; order Cytophagales; family Cyclobacteriaceae; genus Algoriphagus; species Algoriphagus aquaeductus. The sequence goes on from NZ_QKTX01000004.1 coordinate 49,623, forward strand.
CTCAAGACTGTCCAATTGGTGCAAGTATTGCCGGTATATCAATTCGGATTGCTGATGCTTAACGTAGCGAATCACATTTGGAATTAACCCGAGAATAACCATCAATGGAATCAATAAGACCAGCCCCCTGGACTCTTTTCCGGAAAATCCCAGATAGGTTTTAAACCAAAAGTACAGTCTGCTTTTCATAAAAAAGTGCAATAGATTTATTCAATAACGGATAAGTTAAGAATATTGGCATATTTCACCAAACAGCTGGAAATTTGAATTCTAAAGGCTAAAAAATTATTTAGATCGATTCCAAATTATACAAGGCTTACACGAAAGAAACCTTAAGGGTGGGATCATCTGTTAAATTTGCGGAAGTTATCGCGTAGAAATGCAGATCAAGTTTAGGGCAATCAGTTTATCACACAAGACCGCACCTGTTCAGATCAGAGAATTGATTTCTCTTGATGAGCAGTCCATACAGCGTATTTTGCTGAAGCTTAAGGAGTTTTTCAGCCTGAGTGATGCCCTGATCATATCTACTTGCAACCGAACGGAGGTATATTATGGCCATGAATTAGACCTAAGTACCGAAATCATCAAATTGGTCGGATTGGAACGAGGGATGACCGATGTGGTCAATTATCTGGAATACTTCAAAGTCATCGATGATGATTTGGAAGCAATCAACCATCTCTTTCGGGTTTCTATGGGACTCGAGGCGCAAGTGGTCGGGGACATCCAAATCTCGAATCAAGTCAAAAGAGCCTATCAAACGGCTGCAGATATGGAATTGGCAGGGCCTTTCCTACATCGGCTGATGCATACCATCTTTTTCACCAACAAGCGGATTGTTCAGGAAACTGCATTCAGAGATGGGGCAGCTTCCCTGTCTTATGCAACCATAGAACTTATCGAAAGTCTGACTTCCAACACCTATCAGCCGCGCGTATTGTTAATTGGAGTCGGTGAAATCGGAGAGGATGTCGCCAAAAACATGGTGTACCTTCCCGAGGCTCAAGTCAAAATCACGAATAGAACTCAGTCTAGGGCTGAGGAAATCGCAGCCCCATTAGGATTTGAGGTCGTACCATTCGATCAGTGTACCCAGGCTATGGAAGAAGCCGACGTGATTGTATGCTCCATTATGAAAAATGAGCCATTCATCACCAAAGAATTGGTCCGGAAATTTGAAATCCCCAGTTACAAACTGTTTGTAGATCTTTCTGTCCCAAGAAGTATCGAAACTTCCATCGAGGATGTGCCAGGTGTGATTCTATACAACGTAGACAATATCCGAAGCAAAGCTTCTGAAGCTCTTGAAAAAAGATTGGCAGCTATTCCCCAAGTAGAATCCATCATCGGGGAGAGTATCGAAGAGTTTCAAAACTGGAAAAAAGAAATGATGGTATCTCCCACCATCAACAAGCTAAAACAATCTCTGGAGCAAATCCGACAGGAAGAACTGAGCCGATATTTGAAAAATGTAGGTGAAAAAGAATACGTGCTCATTGACAAAATCACCAAGAGCATGATGCAAAAAATCCTCAAGGTTCCTGTGGTTCAGTTGCGGGCAGCATGCAAAAGAGACCAGGCTGAAGAAATGATCGAAATCATCACTGACCTTTTCGATCTGGAAAAAGTAACCGCCGAAAAATAAAAAGATTAAAATCTACCAGTTATGACCAAAGGACTTTTTCAAAAGCCTTTGGTCATTTTATATTTAGGCCCTAAGAAAAACGTCCTATGAGGAATAAATACACCCTAGCATTGCTCACTTACATTTGTATTTCCATATCGGCGTTGGCCCAGACTTGGGAAATCTACGATCTGAACGGAAACCTTACCTCAAGGGCCATTTATGATGAAATTCAAATCCTAGGAGAAACTGTCACGGTAGGCAAAAACTCCGATGGCTTGTTTTTACTTTCCTCAGATCTTCGTCCTATGCTAAATCTTCAGGGAGAGGCCGTATTTCAATATTTACAGCCTTGGATAATAGTACAAGGACCAAAAGGAATCGGTGCGTTTCATGAATACGGGCAGCTTTGTCTCCCATTGGAATACGAAGAAATAAAAACGTATACCAATATTTTATTGGCCAGAAAAGGCAGTAGCTATTGGCTTTTTGAAAGAGGAAGTGGAAAAACAACCATCCTAGGACAAGCCGAAGAGGCAATCATTACACACCATGGAATGATCATTCTTAAGAAAAACGGTTCTTTTTACCTCCCGCTCTCCAAAGATCCCGGAAAACCCTATCAATTGCTAAGTCCAAACGAAGGGAATTTTCTCTTGGCTAAGGAGGCTACTGGATATGGCTTAATTAATAGAGAAGGAGAATATGTTTTGGATCCGATTGTAGACCAACTGGAACATACCCGAGGAAACTACTACTATGGATTTGATGAAAACCAATACCTTTTGATCCGAGGGGATGAGGTAAAAGCGCAAGTTACCTACAACTCCTATCATAAAATCACAAAGGAAGGCGATCTGATGCTGGAGTACATCCACGGGAAGCTACGGCGCGTCATGGAAGAAGACGGGATTTTGCTCGATGCGGTCGGAATCGAATCGGTTCAACTCATTGGCAAAGACCTGTATAATGTCCATTTCAGAGAAAATAAAACCGGATTGTTGGGTAAAAAAGGTTGGTTGGTCCAACCGACATCTGAAGCAGATTGGATTGGTCTTGGAAATGAAGGACTATTTCCTGCCAGAAAAGCCGGGAAATTCGGATACCTTGACACTTCCGGACAGTGGTCGGTTCCTCCTCAATTTGCAGAAACCCTGCTTTTTTCAGAGCAAGTAGCCGCGTTCCGCAATTCTTCCACTTGGGGATTGATCAATTCAAAAGGAACCGTTTTATCAGAAAGCAAATGGGATGAAATCAAGCCCTATTCCAATGGCATCGCCGTGGCCTCCTTAGGAGGTGCATACTATCTTTTAAATAACACCGGAGAAGTGGTCAACCCATTGGGTTTTGATAAAGTCTGTCGAATTAAAGAAGGGTATTTTCTAGTGGAGAAAGACCATAAAAAAGGGCTTTTGGACCAGCGGGGCAACATGCTGCTTCCTCTGGAATTTGATCACCTTCAGGTAGAGCAAAAAGATTTTATCATTGCTAACAAAGGTGGAAGCATGGGTGCCATCCGAGAAAATGGAGATATCATTTTCCCTTTTGAATACCAGCAAATTCAGGCAGACTGGATCGGCCAGAAAATCCTGGCCAAAGCCATGTACCATCCGGTGATTATTTCGATAGAAGAACCCGTTAAGGGTAAAAGAAAAAAGGGAGCTTAACTCCCTTTTTTCTTTTATTTGTTTTCTCCTTTTCCTGGATTTTGTTCCTTGGTATTCTTATCCGAATTGGCGATCGAATCTCGCATTGAGGTATCCGATTTGATGTTTTCCATTTTATAATAATCCATCACGCCAAGCTGACCACTTCGGAATGCCTCAGCAATTGCCTTGGGAACTTCTGCTTCTGCTTCAATTACTTTAGCTCTCATTTCCACATTTCTGGCTTTCATTTCCTGCTCCAAGGCTACCGCCATCGCACGTCTTTCTTCAGCTTTTGCCTCTGCCACTTTCAAATCCGCAGAAGCTTGATCGATTTGAAGTTTTGCGCCAATATTGGTACCCACATCTATATCAGCGATATCAATGGAGAGGATTTCGAAGGCAGTCCCAGCATCCAATCCTCTTTGAAGAACCAGTTTGGAAATTTTGTCGGGGTTTTCCAACACTGTTTTATGATTTGATGAAGAACCAATAGACGTCACGATTCCTTCCCCTACACGAGCTAAAATCGTCTCCTCTCCGGCCCCACCCACCAGTTGAGCAATGTTTGCTCTAACCGTAACTCTCGCTTTTGCAATCAATTGAATCCCATCTGCAGCCACTGCTGCCACATTTGGCGTGTTGATCACTTTGGGATTTACCGAAATTTGTACCGCCTCAAACACATCCCGTCCGGCGAGATCAATGGCGGTAGCCTGCTTGAAAGTCAGGCTGATGTTTGCTTTATCTGCTGAAATCAAAGCCCGGATGACCGCCGGAACGTTGCCCCCTGCCAGGTAATGTGTCTCCAAATCATTGGTGGTCAATTGAAGTCCTGCCTTGGTAGCGGTGATCATCGAGTTGACAATGACACTTGGTGGGACTTTTCGAATCCGCATCCCGATCAATTCACCAATTCCCACCCGGACATTGGCAAATTGTGCGGTAATCCAGAGATTGACCGGTACGAAATATAAAAAGATGAATAATAGGACTATGCCCGCAAAGGCGGCTACTAATACGAACAATGAGCTGTCTGCTTCCATATTTATTTTACTATGATTTTATTATTTTCAATTTTTATGATTTCTACCGATTTCCCTACTTCGATGAAACCTGATTCTGATTTGACTTCATAGAGTTCTTCTCCAAAGGCGACTTTTCCGAAAGGTTTGATGTCCGAAATGGCTATCCCTGTCATGCCGGGACTTAATCCATTCGTTCTTCCATCAAACGCTCCCCCGGTCAGAGAAGATTTCAGCGAAAACCGGTTCCAAACCCCCGAACTGAATCCATACCAGACAGCTGCCATGTTGAAGACCACAGCCAGTCCGGTAATCCAAAGGGCAATTGTGTAATCAAAAGTCAAAAACGCATACGCCACTCCGGCCAAACTCACCAGAAATCCCAAGATTCCTACCACTGTCGTGCCCGGTATAAACAGGATTTCAACCAGCAAAAGAACCAGTCCTGTTAATAGCAGACTACTTAGAATCAATATCTCCATAGATTAGCGAGTGAAGTTGGTCCAAAATACAAGAATAAGCCGAATACTTGGCTTAGGAATATAAAAAAACCCGGATAAATCCGGGCTTTGGTTTAATAAGCTTTCGCGAAAAGCACCCTGCCGTTTGAAGGCTTGCCTGTGAGGACGCAAGCACCGACTTCTTCTTTTCGATCCAAAGGAATACAACGGATGGTTGCTTTGGAAAGCTCTTTGATTTTTTCCTCAGTTTCGGTTGTCCCATCCCAATGGGCAGAGACAAACCCTCCTTTATTTTCCAACACCTCAATAAATTCTTCCCAAGAATTCACTTCTGTGGTTTTTTCGATTCTAAAATCGTTTGCTTTCTTGTAAATGTTAGCCTGAATATCCTCCAAAAGCCCTCCAATTTTTTCAACCAAAGACATCTCGGCAAGGACAAACGACTCTTTGGTCAAGGTATCTCTACGGGCAATTTCAATTGTTCCATTTTCCAGATCCCTTGGCCCCATCGCAATTCTCACCGGAACCCCTTTGAGCTCGTATTCGGCAAATTTCCAACCTGGCTTTTGAGTATCCCGATCGTCATATTTCACAGAAATCCCTGCCTTTCTCAGTTGGGACATGATCTCTTTTGCTTTCACGGAAATCGCTTCCAATTCAGCCTCTCCCCTGTAAATAGGTACAATCACCACTTGATGAGGAGCTAGTTTGGGAGGTAAAACCAACCCATTATCATCTGAATGGGCCATAATCAAAGCACCCATTAATCGGGTACTTACTCCCCATGAAGTACCCCAAACATAATCAAGACCTCCTTCTTTAGTGGCAAATTTCACATCAAAGGCTTTAGCGAAATTTTGACCCAAAAAGTGGGAAGTCCCGGCCTGCAAGGCCTTTCCATCCTGCATCATGGCTTCTATGCAAAATGTCTCATCTGCCCCGGCAAAACGCTCATTCTCAGTTTTTCGGCCTTTTACCACAGGTAGAGCCATAAATTCCTCAGCGAACTGCGCATACACATTCATCATCTGGACAGTTTCATCCATCGCCTCTTTGGCCGATGCGTGTGCAGTATGTCCTTCCTGCCACAAAAATTCAGCAGTGCGGAGAAAAAGCCGGGTCCGCATTTCCCACCGCACCACGTTGGCCCATTGGTTCACCAACAAAGGCAGGTCCCGGTAGGATTGAATCCAATTTTTATACGTGCTCCAGATTACTGTTTCGGAGGTCGGCCTCACGATGAGCTCCTCCTCGAGTTTGGCTTCGGGATCTACTATGACTCCTGAACCATCCTCTGCATTTTTAAGGCGGTAATGGGTCACTACCGCGCATTCTTTGGCAAAGCCCTCGACGTGACTGGCTTCCTTGCTCAGGTAGGATTTTGGAATAAAGAGAGGAAAATAAGCATTGGTATGGCCAGTCTCTTTAAACATCCTGTCCAATTCTGCCTGCATTTTTTCCCAAATGGAATAACCATAGGGCTTGATCACCATACAGCCTCTCACCGCGGAGTTTTCAGCCAAATCGGCTCTTTTCACCAATTCATTATACCAGAGAGAATAATCTTCACTACGCTTTGGAAGTCCTTTACTCATAGAGTTGTTATCTATTAAAATGTGCTTATTTTTGCTTAATTAGGGTCGGCAAATATAATCCAAAAAGCACAACCTGAGGGTTATCGTCCCGTATAAGAAAGCAACAATCTACTTCAATTATGAAGAAAATATCAATTATCCCCGCTTCAGTTCTCTTAGGATCATTAGTCATCGCATCGTGCAGCACCAATAAAATGGCGATGAACAGCGCAGATGACAACCTTTACTTTATGGCATCTGATGTGAAAATTGCCACGCAATATGCAGTTGCCAATAATAACCCTTCCACATTCCAAAATCTGACTCAAGATCAGACCGTGTCTCAAGAAAATTTCAGTTCCAGAAATGTGAATCCTGAATATATCTCCAGATATGGTCAGTCTACGACTCAGAGTGGTGACGAGGTGGTTTATTTCGATGATACTCAAGATCAAGTTGCCCAAACTCAGCCTAATATTGATGTTTACAACAGTTTCTCTGTAAACAACTTCAATTCCGGATGGGGAAATTCCGCCTTTAATTTTGGAATGGGCATGGGCTTCGGAATGAATCCTTTCGGTATGGGTTTTTATGATCCATTCTTCAATCCTTTCTGGGGATTCAGGCCAGGGTTTAACGTCGGACTCAACTTTGGCTGGGGAAGACCTTTTTACCGCCCAATGTGGGGAATGGGTATGGGAATGGGATTTGGAGGCTTCTATGATCCTTTCTGGGGAGGTGGATTCTATGACCCTTTCTGGGGTAGAGGTTTCATGGGATCTCCTTGGGGATGGGGTAGACCTGTATATGCCTACTCACCGGTATTTGTATTACCCGGAGGAGAAAATGGGGGCAGAAGGATAGCATCCGGTGCAAGACCTACCAGAGGTTCTGCTCTTACTTCAGGTTCACCTTCTATGGGACAGGCAGGAGTAATGCCAAGCACAGCGAGAGCACAAGCCCGGGCTAATGCCTCAAATAATGGAACAGCCGGAACTTCTACCCGAAGCTTGGTATCATCTGAAAGTGCAAGGGGAGCAAGCAGAGATTTTAGCAGTTCTCAAAATGATTACTATAATTCAGGAAGAAGCAGAGTTGCCACGACAACCAGAAATATGAATTCGGCAGCAGCAGATCGGGGATCATTATCAGGTAGCAGAGGTTCTGCAGTACCAAGTGCAAGACCAATGGTAACTTCTCCTTCTAATACAAGAACTTACAGTTCACCATCTAGAGGTGGTACCTCTTCAGGATTTGATCGAGCTACCAGTCCTTCCTACAACAGATCAACAGCACCATCATATAACAGATCAACAGCACCGTCATACAATCGAGTTGGAGGTGGTTCATCATCTCCGTCTTACAACAGATCCGTGACGCCAAGCAGATCAAACAACTCTTCAACCTTCAGTGCTCCAACTAGATCGAGCACGATTGGAGGGGGCAGTAGCTATTCTGCACCTAGCAGAAGCTCTGGCGGTTCAGTTGGGTCCTCAGGAGGTGGAGCTTCCGGAGGTTCCAGAGGAGGAAGGGGGAATTAATTCCCCCCTTTTTTTTGCGCTTTTTTTATCCGCCCCAAGTCTTTCCTTCGTTTATTCCCTATAATCAACTATCATTTATAATGAAGAAATTTTCTTCTTTATCGCTCGTTTTCCTCATTTCAGCAAGTGTATCCCTCGCTCAAAGTGGATATTTTGAGGACGCTTACAGGTTCAGCCGCACTGTACCGGCTGGTTCGGCAAGAATAATCGGCGTGGGTGGTACTCAATGGTCCCTAGGAGGAGATGTATCCAATATTGCAGGCAACCCGGCAGGCTTAGGTTTTTTCAGAAAATCAGAGGCAAGTCTTTCCCTGGGATATAATAATTGGAATGTAGAGACCCTTTATCTCGACCAATCAAAAAGCTACAGCACTACTAATTTCTCCCTGCCAAACCTGAGTTATGTGGGAGCGAATCCAAAAAGTGCGATGGAAACTAAACCATTTAAAGGTGGTGCTTGGGGATTCAGCTTTCAGAGGATAGCTAATTTCAATACTGAATTTGGTTATTTCTCCAATGAAATTGGCGAGAGCTCGATCATTGACTTTTACATTCAGGATGCTTTTGGAATTCCTGAAAGTCAAATTGAGAATCGCGGATTAACAGGTTTGGCTTATCAAACCTACCAAATCAATCCAATCACCGAAGATTCGGAAGGCAGACCTATTGCCAATCCCAACTCCTATGATTCTTTTGTTTTAGGTTTTCCTTTCCAGGATGAGAATGTGAGACAGGAAGGAGGCGCAAATCAAGTTTCATTTGGTTATGGAGCCAATTTCAATCATAAATTATTTGTGGGTGGAAGCGTGGGGATAAGGACACTTAACTTTTCATCTTTTAAAGTATACAATGAGGAATTCTCGGATCAACCACTTTCCACCTCTTCCCTTCGGGAAAGTCTGTTTATCAACGGTACGGGAGTGAATGTGAATTTAGGATTGATCTACAAACCTATCGATCACCTCAACTTAGGTTTTGTCTTTCAATCCCCTACCTGGTTTGCTTTAAGTGAAGAATACGAGGCTGGCCTGACAGCCAATTACAACAACTACTATTTCGAGCCTGAAGATGTGACGTTGGGGAGAGAAGAAGCATTGACCGATGTCATCATCAGCAGCTACGGACTGAATACCCCCCTTAAAATCGGAGGCGGAGCCACGTATTTCTTTGGGAAATACGGCTTTATTTCAGCCGATGTAGATTGGGTTGATTACAGTACTGCAAGGATCAATTCCAATGATTTTGACGAGGGTCCCGACAACCAAGTCATCCGAAACATTTACACCAGTACAATCAATTACCGATTGGGAGGAGAGGCTAGATTGAACAATTTTAGATTTCGGGCAGGATATTCCTTTTTAGGAGATCCATTCGGCAATTCCAACGGATTTGATCAGAGCACACAAATTCTCTCCGGAGGAGTAGGGGTACGATTGAATTCCTTTTCGCTTGACTTTTCCCTCGTCAATCAAAACTTCAGCTCATTGTATAGAAGCTATCAGGTTTTGGATGACAACGGATTGAATTATGGGCCCGTGACGGAGGTGAAAAATTCTCTGACCTCCGGAATAATCACTTTGGGAATCAACTTTTAAGTAAGTTGATCAACTCGTACATCAACAGCTCAGCGGAAAAGTCTTCCCCGCTGAGCTTTATTTTTGCCTGATTGTAAAAAGACTCTCTGCTTACCAACAAAGACTTTAATTTCAGGGTAATCTCTCCTTGGTCAAGCCCTTGAAACATGGGTCTGTTCTGAACTTTTGAGGACTGGAGCCTTCTTGAAATCGATTCTAAAGGAACGTCCAGGTAGACTGAGATTGCCTTGGAATTGATCAATTCCATATTGTCATTGAAGCATGGCGCCCCTCCTCCTGAAGCCAAAACAAAGGGTTGATCACGATCCAAAAGCTCTTCTAAAGTCTTGGATTCCCACTCCCGAAATTTCCCTTCTCCATAAATTGAGAAGATTTCCGGAATCTTGTTTTGGTATTTTTCCTCAATCACCTGATCCAAATCCAGATAGGGGAAACCCAGTTCCTGAGCTAACTGCCTTCCAAACGTACTTTTACCAGAACCTGGAAGCCCGACTAAAACGACTTTCAGATTTTTGCTCATAGGAAAAAATCTAAAACATCGGTGGCCTCAGGAGTATTGTTGTGGTGATATTTCTCTAGGACTACCCCATCTTTCATGATCATGATTCCGGGATTGGCTCTCATGATGGTCTTTACCACTGTTGCATCCGCTTGGAGACCAATAATACTCCATCCGTTTTTATTCAAAAATGCATCAATTTCCTCTTGGGTTGCTGCCGCCATAAAAACCACATCGACGGGTGCACCTTCCATTGATTTTACCAAAGCATTGAGGTCACCCTGATTGGCTTCACTCATTTTGGACATATTCGAACTCAGAATGATCACTTTATTTCCCTGGAAAAGAAACTCGGTTTGATCCCCTTCCTGATTCCATGCTGCAAAATCCGAAATCTTTGGAAGGGCCTCCGGATTTCTTAATACCATTTCCACAAATTCATATCCTTCCTCGGAAGGATATTTATCCAAATAAACGGTCTCCTCTCCCTTTTTCATGACATAGGTATATTCCAAAGTAGCCGAAGGCTGCATATTGACGGGAATATTTACGCCCACTTTGTATGCTCTAAAATCAATGAACGGAAGATTTTGGATTGCCCATATCCCGATTCCTGTAGAAATGACCAAGCTTGCAATTGCGGCCATACCGGCCCACCTGGGAGTTTCCTCGGGGAGTTCCGCTCTGAAGATGAAAAGAAAGGAAATCATCACCAAGAGGATGATGTCTTTATAGAAAGATTCCCATGGGGTTAGTTTGATTGCATCCCCAAAACATCCACAATCGGTCACTTTGTTAAAATAAGCAGAATAAAAAGTTAGGAAAGTAAAGAACAAAATCATCAGCGCCAGGGCCCACACAGTCTGCCTGAGTTTTACTCCCAAAATCAGCATAATCCCCAAGACTACTTCAGAAACGACCAACACCAAGGCGATATAAAGAGCAAAAGGCTTGAAATAATAAAAGAATCCGGCGATGTCATTGGAAAAAACATCAAAATACTCCTCCAGTTTGATCGCTGTACCCACCGGGTCATTGACCTTGATCAATCCTGAGAAAATAAAAAGGCCGCCTACCAAGATGCGCAGTACCCAAAGAATCCCTTGCTTGTTCATATCTGTTATATTTTTTCTAAACTCACACCTATTTCTGAAATGAAGTTGAAGGCTGATTTAATTACTGACGGCTTCGTGATACCCCAATTTGATCAGACAAAACACCGAATAGTTGATCATATCCTGATAGTTGGCCTCGATACCCTCTGACACGATCGTTTTACCTGAATTATCCTCGATCTGCTTGACCCGGAAAAGCTTCATCAGAATGATATCTGTCATCGAACTCACCCGCATGTCCCGCCAAGCTTCTCCGTAATCGTGGTTTTTATTTTCCAAAAGTGCTTTGGTATCTGCGGCCCATTGGTCATAAAGAGGCTCCAGCTCCCCAAACGGTATTTCCATTCGGTCATCCTCTTTCAGAGAAATTTGAATCAACGCGATCAGGCAATAATTGATGATTCCAACAAATTCATCCACGATAGGATCATTCACTTTTTGACTGCCCTTTTCCTGAATTGAGCGAATCCGCTGGGCTTTGATAAAAATCTGATCTGTTATGGAAGGCAACCTTAGAATCCGCCAAGCTGTCCCATAGTCTAAGGTTTTCTTGCGGAATAAATCTTTACATCGGGCAATTACTTGCTTATATTCGTTGCTGGTTTGAGTCTCCAAAATCTTTTTATTTAATGCTTCCCGGATCACTTCCGTCTTCTTCGACCGAAGATAAATTATTTCCCCAAAAATATACATTCCAAATCAAGGGAAGGGTTTATTCCTTGGACAAACCCAAGGTAATGGGAATTCTCAACCTAACCCCTGATTCCTTTTATGAAGGGAGCAGAGTCAGTCAGGAAGGAAAATTGATTTTAGAAACTGCCGAAAAAATGATTTCCGAAGGTGCTGACTTTCTGGATATCGGTGGTTACAGTACAAGACCGGGAGCTGTCGATATCCCTGCGGAAGAGGAGATCCTCCGGGTGGCTCCAGCAATTGAACTCATTAAAAAAGAATTCCCGGAGATCCTGATTTCCATCGACACATTCAGGTCAGAGGTCGCTAAGGCAGCCATAGGCTCTGGAGCGGATGTGATCAACGACATCTCAGCCGGCGACCTTGACCCGGAGATGTTAAATACTGTATCGAAGTTGAAGGTACCCTACATTGCTATGCACATGAAAGGAACACCGCAAACCATGCAGAACTATTCGGGTTATTCCGATATGTTGCCGGAAATTTTGAAATATTTCGCGGAAAAATTGGACCAATTCAGAAAACTTGGCATCAAAGATGTAATTCTAGATCCAGGTTTTGGATTTGCTAAAACGAAAGAACAAAACTTTGATCTTTTACGTGATTTAAAGTGTTTCAAAGTCATGGGTTTCCCGCTTTTAATCGGTGTGTCGAGGAAATCAATGATTTACAAAACTCTGCAAATCAGTCCTTCTGAAGCCCTCAATGGAACCACTGCATTGAATATGTTTGCGTTATTGCAGGGTGCCAATATTTTAAGAGTACATGATGTAAAAGAAGCAAAAGAAACAGTCACACTATTCGAACAACTTTACCCTTGAGCCTACTATTCAAAATAGGATTTTTAGATGTATCCATCGTCAATATGATCGATATTGCGTTGGTAGCGGCTTTATTGTATCAAGTGTACAAGCTTTTGAAGGGGAGTGTGGCGATCAAGATTTTCTTGGGCTTCCTATCCCTTTACCTGATTTACCTGTTGGTCAGGGCGGTAAGAATGGAATTGCTTTCTGCGATTCTCGGACAATTCATGGGCGTGGGTGTGATTGCGGCCATCATCATTTTTGCACCGGAGATCCGCAAGTTTCTTCTGATCGTGGGTCGGTCTTCCATTTTCTCGGATGACAATGTCTGGAAGGATATTCTCTTTTTCTGGAGAAAAAAAGAAAACTCCGCCTTCAACATCTCTCCAATCATCGACGCCGCTAAAGTATTGGCGGGTTCAAATACAGGAGCACTCATTGTCATTTCAAGTACAGTTGAGCTGAAATTCTATGCTGAAAGTGGAGACATTCTGGATGCGGAGCTATCCAAAAGACTGTTGATCTCCATTTTCAATAAGTACAGTCCTCTCCATGACGGTGCGGTAATAATTCACAAAGGACGCATCAAAGCTGCCCGTTGTATCCTGCCAGTCACAGAGCGTGAAGTTCCGGCCCAATTCGGGCTTCGCCATCGCGCTGGAATCGGCATGTCAGAGGCTACAGATGCCCTGATTTTGGTCATCTCTGAAGAAACCGGGCAGATATCCATGGCAAAAAACGGAAAAGTACTGCACAACCTTTCCTTCCAGGAAGTCAGGGAAATCATCAATGATTACCTCAACAACGAGGATTTGGATGATCGCTTTGAAAATCTCTCCGAATACGATCTGAATAAAAAGAAAAAGCTGGCCATGACCAGCAAGTCTTAAATTAATAAAGGCCGGATTTGAACTCCGGCCTTTTCCATTTCTGCTACTTGATCACTCCCAATTCCTTCCCCACCTCAATAAAGGCTGCAATCGCCTGATCAAGATGATGTCTTTCGTGGCCTGCTGATATCTGAACACGAATTCGAGCCTGACCTTTTGGCACCACCGGATAGTAAAAACCGATCACATAGATTCCTTTTGCCAACAGCTTCTCCGCCATCTTTTGTGAAAGCACGGCATCATACAGCATCACTGGCACAATAGGGTGTTTCCCCGGCTTGATATCAAAACCCGCCGCATTCATCTTTTCTCTGAAATAAGCTGTATTTGACTCCAATTTGTCGCGAAGTTCGGTAGTCTCAGACAGCAAATCCAACACAGCTATCGAAGCTCCGGTGATCGAAGGTGCCAAGGTGTTTGAAAACAGGTACGGTCTAGATCGCTGACGAAGCAACTCGATGATTTCCTTACGGCCTGAAGTAAAACCTCCCGAAGCACCACCGAGGGCTTTGCCCAAAGTACCTGTGATGATGTCGATTTTGCCCATCACACCACAATGCTCATGTACACCTCTGCCGGTTTTGCCCATAAATCCGGTAGAGTGGCACTCATCAGACATGATCAATGCCTCGTATTTCTCAGCCAACTCCACGATTTTGTCCAATTGAGCAATGGTACCATCCATAGAGAAAACCCCATCTGTCACGATGATCTTTTGCTTGGCACCGGCTGCGATGGCATCCTGAAGCTGCTTTTCCAGGTCGACCATGTTATTGTGTTCGTAGCGATAGCGCATGGCTTTGCAAAGTCGAACTCCATCAATGATCGATGCATGGTTTAAGGCGTCGGAAATAATCGCATCTTCTGGACCAAATAGTGGTTCAAACACTCCCCCATTGGCATCAAAAGCCGCTGCATAAAGAATGGTATCCTCGGTACCCAAAAACTCAGAAATCTTCCGCTCCAATTCCTTATGAATATCCTGCGTGCCGCAAATGAATCGCACGGAAGACATCCCAAATCCATGAGAATCGATTGCGGCCTTAGCTGCCTCGATTACTTTAGGGTGAGAGGAAAGTCCTAGGTAATTGTTAGCGCAAAAGTTCAACACCTGCTGCCCTCCGGCGATGGTGATTTCCGCGGCTTGAGGAGAAGTGATAATGCGTTCCCATTTGAAAAGCCCTGCGTCTTCAATGGATTGGAGCTCTTGTTCTAATTTGGGTTTAAACTGATCGTACATAGTTAAGATTTAGTTGTGATAAGTTAAGCGGCAACCCGCTAATCAAAAATCCCTGTCCTTGTCATGACTTTTTCAAACTTGGAAGGGTTTTTTACTACTTTTGCGCAAGCAAACCCAAATATAAACAAAAAGCCATTAGGGGACTTTTTGGCTTTTGGTAAACCCAAGATGATGGACAAAATTCTTGTTATCGGAGCTGCAGGTCAGCTCGGTTCGGAGCTGACACAAGCCCTTACCAATCAATATGGAGGAGATCAGGTCATTGCGACAGACCTGAGAGATTCAGCCAAATCCCAATTTGATTACTGTCGATTTGAGGTGTTGGATGTGATGAACCGAGAAGCACTTCGAGATTTAGTTAAAGAGGAAAAAGTCACCCAGATTTATCATCTTGCTGCGGTGCTTTCGGCTACCGGAGAAAAGAACCCGCTTTTCGCATGGCACCTCAATATGGAGAGTTTGCTCTATGTACTGGAATTAGCTAAAGAGGAAAAACTGGATAAAATCTATTGGCCATCATCCATCGCCGTTTTCGGACCCAATACTCCAAAAGTCAATACGCCTCAATTCTGCGTCAAAGAACCCAACACCGTCTATGGCATCAGCAAGCAGGCGGGAGAACGTTGGTGTGAATACTACTTCGAAAAACATGGGGTGGACGTGCGAAGCCTTCGCTATCCAGGACTCATTGGTTACAAATCACTCCCCGGAGGCGGAACAACCGACTATGCAGTGGATATTTACCACAAGGCGATTGCAAACGAAAAATTCAACTGCTTCCTACGGGAAGACAGCTACTTGCCGATGATGTACATGCCCGATGCGATCAAGGCCACACTGGACCTGATGAATGCACCACGGGAATCGATAAAAATCCGTTCCAGCTACAACCTTGCAGGGATGAGTTTTTCTCCCAAAGAAATCTTCGAAAGCATCAAAAAGCACGTCCCTGACTTCCAGATTGAGTTCAATCCCGACTTCCGTCAGGCCATCGCAGACTCCTGGCCAGATAGCATCGACGATAGCCGTGCAAGGGAAGACTGGGGTTGGAAGCCGGACTATGACTTGGATGCGATGACTGCAGATATTTTGAAAAATTTACCGAGTTACTTTCCTCCAAAAAAGTAAATAAACCAAAGCCTCTTTGTCCGCAAAGGGGCTTTTCAATTTTTTAGCTTCCGGATAAAGGATTCAACTTCCATCCTATACTGAAATTGGCTATTTTTCATCTCTTACCCTGAGAAATGAACCGGAATCAACTTGCCCTCCTTCTTAGCCTTCTGATCGGGATTACTCTGATCGGGTTCTTCTTTTTCGGGGCTGAAAAAGAAGTTGATTATAGCACCGAAATCAAACCCATCCTCAACAAGCACTGCATCTCCTGCCACGGGGGCGTGAAAAAAAACGGGGGATTTAGCTTGCTATTCGAGGAAGAAGCCTTTGCCCCAACCGAATCCGGACATCCTGCGATCGTCCCGGGAAGTTCCTCCTCCAGCGAACTCATCAAGCGGCTGACGCATTCCGATCCCGAACTCCGGATGCCTTATCAGCGTGCCCCACTCAGTGAGGAGGAAATTGAATTACTGAAAGAATGGATCGACCAAGGGGCCAAGTGGGGGAAACATTGGGCTTATGAAACGGTCCAGAAACCCAAACTTCCCGCAAATCACACTGCTGCCAGTTTGGGTGGAACTGAAAACACCTCGCTTGCTCCTATTGACTTTTTTGTCCGGGAAAAACTCCCCAATCTGGGGTTAAGTCCATCCTCTCCCGAA
The DNA here is from genome assembly GCF_003253485.1 of Algoriphagus aquaeductus. Lineage (GTDB taxonomy): Bacteria > Bacteroidota > Bacteroidia > Cytophagales > Cyclobacteriaceae > Algoriphagus > Algoriphagus aquaeductus. Next base: position 66,107 of record NZ_QKTX01000004.1, read on the forward strand.
AATCCCATGAGACTCCTTCGCAGAGTAGCCTTGGACATCACAGGACTGCCTCCCTCGGAATCTTTGGTTCAGGACTTTAACTCAGGCAAAATCAGCTACGAGCAAGCCGTGGATCAATTGCTTTCCTCAGAAGCCTATGGGGAAAAATGGGCGACTTGGTGGCTGGACCTCGCCCGCTATGCAGATACCAAAGGCTACGAACGGGACGTTTCCCGCACCTTTTGGCCCTATCGGGACTGGGTGATTCGGTCTTTCAATGCCGACAAACCCTTCGATGAGTTTACTGTCGAGCAGTTGGCTGGCGACCTCTTGCCCAATCCTACTCAAGACCAACTGACCGCGACGGCCTTTCACCGCAACACCATGAACAATGACGAAGGCGGAACGGAGGACGAGGAATTCCGGGTTGCTGCTGTCTTGGACCGGGTAAGTACCACCTTCGAAGTCTGGCAAAGCACCACCATGGCTTGCGTGCAATGCCATAGCCATCCCTATGATCCCATCCGACACGAAGAATTCTTCGAGTCCCTGGCCTTCTTCAACAATACCCGGGACGAAGATACCCACGATGAGGAACCTCGATTGCGGTTTTACGAAGTGGAAGATCAAGCAAAAGTGAACCAGATAGTGGCTTGGGCTGAAGAAAATGAAGGAAAGACTTCCGCCAAGCAGCGGGCTGACTTTCTGAAATTCCACGAACCCAAGTACGCTGCTCACCTAGCCACAGACTTCCAAAAATCTGAGCTGATCGACACCAAGTGGCTTGGCCTATGGCCGGGAGGCTCAGCCGTCTATAAAAACATCGAAACTCAAGGATCTGACCAACTCCTGCTCGATTATTGGTCTGGAGTGGATGGCACCAAAATGACCATCCGAAAAGACGGACCCAAAGGAGAAATTCTCGCAAGCTTTGTGATCAACAAAACCCAAGGAGAGGTCGTGAAGGAAATCCCCTTCAAGCCCGTGCAAGGAAGATTCAACCTCTACATCGAAGCTCAAAATCCAACTGCAAAACCCCAGCAAAACACCTCCTCCATCGTGTGGTTTGCTTTTGTCCCAAGTTTGAAAGGAAAGGAAAAGCCCGGATTCTCCACTGTGAAAAAATCCTGGGAGGAGCTGCTTCATTTCCGTGGAACGCGCCTTCCTATCCTGATCGAAAATCCGGACTTCATGGCCCGACCCACCTTTGTCTTTGAGCGGGGCAACTGGTTGGTACCTGGAGAAAAAGTAAGTCCTAAAGCTCCGAAAGAGTTGGGCACGTGGAAAAGTGAATGGCCGTCCAATCGTTTGGGCTTCGCTTATTGGCTCACCGCTCCGGAAAATCCCCTGACCTCCCGTACGCTTGTCAACCGAGTTTGGGATCAGCTTTTCGGCAGAGGGTTGGTCTCGACCCTAGAGGATATGGGCACCCAATCCGATCCGCCTTCCCATCCCGAGCTACTGGATTACTTGGCCTGGAAAACGGTCAATGACTACCACTGGAGCATCAAATCACTCATCCGAGAAATCGTCACTTCATCTACCTATCAGCAATCCTCGGTGATCAGCTCGGAGGCATTTCAAAAAGATCCCAAAAACCAATGGTATGCCCGAGGGCCTCGATACCGGCTTTCTGCCGAGCAAATCCGCGATCAGGCCCTTGCCGCTAGCGGACTGTTGAGTCGAAAAATGTACGGAAAGCCCGTGATGCCTGCCCAGCCTGAAGGCATTTGGCAGACGGTGTACAACGGGGAGTCCTGGAAAGAAAGCGAGGGCGAAGACAAGTACCGCAGAAGTGTGTACACCTTCCTGAAGCGCACCAGCCCCTATCCTTCCTTTATCTCCTTTGATGCGGGAAGCCGTGAAGTTTGTCTGAGTAAGCGGCTGGTCACCAATACCCCACTACAGGCTTTGGTTACTTTGAATGATCCCGTGTACCTTGATGCGGCCAAAGCTTTGAGCCAAAAAATCTGGGAAGCCACCGGCAAAAATCCAGAATCGGCTATACAAAAAGTCTATCTGCAGTTGGTGTTTTTGCCTATATCTGAAAGCAAAAAAGCGACCATGCTCCAACTCTTCCGGTCAGCCAAATCGGAATTTGACAAAGATCCAAAAGCAAGAGAAGCGTTCTTCCCGGGAGCGGATTCCGGTTTGGCAGCCTTGACCGTAGCCACCAATGCAATGATGAATTTAGACGAGTTTTTAACCAAACCCTGATCCCATGAACGTGGAAAAGCTATTGAACGAATGGGTCAACCAAAAACTGCATACGCAGACGAGAAGGCATTTTCTCCTTGACTGTGTGAGCAAAATGGGCGGGCTTGCCTTGGCACCTTTGCTTTTTGGCTGTGAGTTGGGGAAAAACGAAACCCTGAAAACAGGCCTTCAGCTCAGCGATCGGGATTTGAATCCTTTGTCTCCCCTTCCTCCGCCTTTTTTGGGCAAGGCCAAATCCATCATTTACCTCCACATGGCGGGGGCGCCTTCGCAGTTGGAGTTGTTTGACTTCAAGCCCGAACTGGCCAAATACCACGATCAGGACTGTCCGGAGAGTTTATTGGAGGGACGGAAGTTTGCTTTTATCCGTGGTGTCCCAAAGATGCTCGGTCCTCAGGCCAAGTTTTCCCAGCACGGGGAAAGCGGCGCCTGGATATCGGATTACCTGCCCCATTTTTCCAAAGTTGCCGATGAAGTGGCATTTCTCAAAGCCATGCACACCGACCAGTTTAATCACGGACCTGCGCAATTATTCATGCAGACGGGTTCGCCTAGATTGGGAAGGCCGAGTTTGGGAAGCTGGGTCACTTATGGTTTGGGAACAGAGAATCAAAACTTGCCTGGGTTTGTGGTTTTGACCTCTGGAGGAAAGACACCCGACGCAGGCAAAAGCGTGTGGGGTTCGGGATTTCTTCCCTCCGTCTATCAAGGTGTCCAATGCCGATCCAAAGGTGATCCCGTACTTTACCTCGAGGATCCGAGCGGCATGTCCCGCGATCTCAAAAAGCAGGTCATCTCCGCCATCAATCAGTCCAATCAGGAAGATTTTGAATACTTTGGCGACCCCGAGATCCTCGCCCGCATCAATCAGTACGAGATGGCCTATCGGATGCAGATCGAAGTGCCCGAGGTGATGAACATCAACGACGAACCCGAGCATATCCATCAGCTCTACGGCACTCAGCCTGGTGAGGAATCCTTCGCCAACAATTGCCTTTTGGCAAGAAAGCTAGTAGAAAAGGGCGTGCGCGTAGTCCAACTCTACGATTGGGGCTGGGATACACACGGTACAGATCACGATGGCTCGATCGACATGGGCCTGCGAAACAAATGCCGCACCATTGACCGGCCGATGACGGCCTTGCTGCTGGACTTGAAGCAGCGGGGACTTTTGGAAGAAACCTTGGTCGTCTGGGGTGGGGAATTTGGACGCACGCCGATGCAGGAAAACCGGGAAGGCAAGAAGATGGGTTTCCTTGGACGGGATCACCATGTGGATGCTTTTACGATGTGGATGGCTGGAGGCGGAGTCAAAAAAGGCGCGAGCTACGGCATCACGGATGACTTTGGCTTTGCCGGGGTAGACGAGCGCACCTCTGTGCATGACCTGCATGCTACCATTTTACACTTGATGGGTTTTGACCACGAGAAGTTTACGTACGAGTTTCAGGGCAGGCCTTTCCGATTGACCGATGTTCATGGAGAATTAATCCGATCCGTCATTGCCTGATATGTTGAGTTTTGTTTTTCCGCTTTTAGGTCGATTTCATCCCGTTTTAGTTCACCTCCCGATAGGGATTTTGGTCTTTGGAGTGGTCTTGGTTTTTCTTTCGAAAAAGCAGGACAAAACCTTCCTTCCCGCCATTCAGCTGGCCTTTTTACTCGGTTCGATCGGAGGGATTTTGGCCTGTATTTCTGGATTTCTCCAATACCAATTCGAAGGCTTTTCCTGGGACACGGTTCAGTTTCACCTGATTTTTGGGGTGCTGACTACGGCTGCGGGATTTTTCATTTATGGAAAAAGCAAAAAAATCACCGATCCCTACTCCATCAAATGGAGCTCAACAGCGCTGATCTTAGCACTCCTATTTACAGGTCACCTAGGTGGAACAATCACCCATGGAGAAGGCTACTTCACCGAAGGGATGCCCGAAAATCTCCAAACCCTTTTTGGAGGAGCACCTTCCCCGGCAGCCCAGCTGACCCTGCCTGAGGAGGGTTGGGAGGAATTGGCCTACTATGAGGAGGTAGTGCAGCCGATCTTAAATTCCAACTGCCAAAGCTGCCACAATCCCCGGAACAAGAAAGGTGGACTGGATCTCAGTACCAAAGAAGCCCTGCTGAAAGGTGGGGAAAACGGTCCCGTAATTGATCCGCATCAGTTTCTGAAAAGCAGTCTGATCAGCCGAATGGAACTTCCACGTGACCATGAAGACCACATGCCTCCGAGCGAGAAGCGTCAACCTAAAAAAGAGGAACTTCAGCTGCTTCGCCTTTGGCTGGAAAATGAGGCTTCTTTTGACCTCAAACTGGGAGCTGCAAAACCGGAAATGAAATGGCTGGAACCCTTTTTTCAACGGGAAGAAATCGCTTTTTATCCAACTGCACCCCTTTCCCCAGTAGCAGAGGATAGTTTGGCCAGACTTCGGAAAGTAGGCTTTTACGTAGAGCCCATTGCTCAGGGTAGCTCACTATTGAAAGTGAGTTGCATCAATTTCCCGGATTTTCAGGATCAAAATCTGGGAGATTTAGCTTCCATTCAAGCCAACGTGGTTTATCTTGATCTCGGTGGAACTCAGGTCACGGATCAAATTCTTGTGAAATTGAAAGATTTCCCACTGCTGACCGTGCTCAAACTCAGCCACACCCAAGTCAACGGAGCAAATTTGGAAAGCTTGAATTCACTAAAAAATCTGAAATCCCTATTCCTCAATGGAGTCTCCCTCACGCAAGCCGATCTGGAAAAGCTTGAGCACCTGCCTATGTTGGAAAAAGTATTTGCCTACGAAACAGCGCTTTTGGGAAAGGAATCAACAAAAAAATTCAAGTTCAAACTGGAGACAGGAAGCTATGAATTGCCTCCTATCCCCAGTGATACCATCGTGTATTAAATCTTGGCTAGGATTTGATTGGCCACGAATCCCAAGGTGATACTTCCATCGGGATACACGATCACCGGTCGCTTGATCATGCTGGAGTTGTCGATCAAAATCGGAAGTGCTGTTTTTACATTTTCCAAATCGGCTTTTTGACTATCCCCCATTTTTCGATAGGTCGTACCTTGTTTATTGACCAAGGAAGTCAAAGAAGTTTTTTCCAAAAAAGAAGTCAACAGGGCTGCTGTAGGCTTTTGCTTTTTGTAATCGATGAATTCGTAGGCTATTCCCTTCTCCTCCAAAAAGGTGAAGGTCTTCTTCATCGTGTCGCAATTCTTGATACCGTATACTTTCAGACTCATTTTAGCTTGGTTTTGGAATTTGGACTACTGGTGAATTACACGGATACTCTCCTCATGAGCCAACAAAATTCTCCCAATCAGTTCATCGGTCAGGGCAGTGGAAAGGAATAAACTCTCAAACTGAGAAGGGGCCAAATACACCCCGCGTTTGAGCATTTCTTGAAAATATCTTCCAAAGAGCACCGTATCCGAGGTTTTTGCGGATTCAAAATCGATCACCGGCTGCTGGGTAAAAAACAAGGAATACATACTTCCTACGAAATTAACCGTGTAGTTCAGGTTTTGATCGTGATTGATTTTGGTAATCCCTTCTGCTATTTTTCTACCGATCAGTGCCAGTTGTGCATAGACTTCCGGATGGGTATCCAAGTAGCGAAGCATGGCCAATCCGGCTGCCATGGCAATAGGATTTCCGGACAAGGTCCCTGCCTGATACACCGGACCTGCAGGAGAGACGAATTGCATGATTTCTTTTTTCCCTCCATAAGCCCCAACTGGCATACCACCACCGATGATTTTACCCAAAGTGGTCATGTCCGGAGTCACTCCGAAAAGCTCCTGAGCCCCACCTTTGGCCAATCTGAACCCGGTCATGACTTCGTCAAAAATGAGCACAATTCCTTCTCGGGTACAGATTTCCCTTAATCCTTCCAAATAACCCGGAAGAGGTAAGGTCAAGCCCATATTTCCGGGCACAGGCTCCAATATCAGTGCAGCGATTTCCCCTTTGTTGGCTTCAACTAACCTTTCGATGGCCTCTAAGTCATTGTAAGGAGCTAGTAAGGTGTCTTTTGCAGTACCCACAGTTACTCCCGGAGAATCCGGATTGCCCATGGTGATCGCACCAGAACCGGCGGAAATCAGAAAAGAATCTCCATGGCCATGGTAGTGACCTTCCATTTTGATGAATTTGTCCCGACCTGTAAATCCTCTTGCCACACGGATAGCTGACATGGTGGCTTCCGTTCCGGAGTTGACCATGCGGACTTTTTCTACAGAAGGCACCATCTTCACGATGAGTTCAGCCATTTCCACTTCTCTGGCAGTGGGAGCGCCAAAAGAAGTTCCGTTTTCCATGGCTTGAATCACCGCCTCTCGAATCATCGGATGATTATGCCCCAGAATCATAGGGCCCCAGCTATTGATCAATTCGATGTAAGAATTTCCATCTTCATCAAAAAGGTAGGCTCCGTCTGCTTTTTTGATAAAAATCGGCTCACCGCCGACTGCCCGAAAAGCACGGACAGGTGAATTCACCCCACCTGGAATAAAGGTTTTGGCATGAGCGAATAATCGCTTGCTTTCAGAAATCTGCATGATTTAGTTTAAAGGAATCAATTCTCCGGATTCAAGTTTGAAAACCGGCGAATAAGTATTGTTGTTTGTGTTTTTGAAATTGAATCCCCAGGTAAGTTTCCCCGGCTGATAGCTTTTTTGATCCAAGGTTTTCCGAATATCAAAATCATTTACGAACTGGGCATTGGAAACGACCCAATTGGCCAACTCTGCTCCCAGGATCACATTCAGGGTAGGATACGACAGGAATTTACCATAATGCACCTTTCTGAATGCTGACATCTCTTCGGATTCAAATTTTGGGGTATTGTTGGAGATAAAGTAAAAATTGGGGAACTCCAACATTTCATAATTCGCAAAATTGAAACCCAACCAGGAATCCATTACCAAAAGTGGAACGGAAGTGGTAATACTCTCCATCAGCGCAAATACTGACTGAGCGATTGCCGGATCATCCGTCAATAGAATTACCTGATCAACTGTCGGATTATTTCCTCTTCTGATTCCAAGCTCCTGCAAAAAAGAAGATGCATTTTTTGGATCAACTTTTTGGGACTTGGTGATGCGAAATCCAGCCTTACTTAAGTCCACTTGCAGGAGTTGGGCCAATCGCTCATCCCTAGCACTTCCGCTGTAAGCAATGGCCACGGATTTTCCCCAGTTTTGGGTGACCAAGCCAGACGAAATACCCTTGGAAAGAGATACTACGGAAGGTCTAAAGAGGTAACTGTACGCAGTATCCTCAAACCGCTCTCCCAGATTACTCAAGGGATGGATAAAAGGTATTTTTTGCGCCTCGGCAAAAGCACTGATCAGCTCTGTTTCATCAGGGTAGATGGGGCCAATAATCAGGTCTGCAGCAAGCACCGCCGGATCTTTCAGGATCGAATTCAGTCGGTTCAAGTCTCTCTTGGAATCAAACGTATTAAGGTTGATTTGAACTCCTTGGGCTTTGATCTGGTCCACCTGAAGTCTGATCCCCTGATAGAGTTCCAGCATAAAGTCAGTAGATGCAAGCCCGGAGATCGACTGAGTGGCACTATTGGTAAAGGGCAATATGACCACAATATCCAAAACCTGGTCTTTGATAGCGGAAGGAGTCCCTGATTTCAGTACTTGGTTCAAAGCCATGCGCTCGGAAGCTGACATGACTTCCTTCTGTTGGAGCACCCAGGCCAAAGCCGCAGTAAATCCTTCATTCGACTTAAATTCCTCCAGATTAGTAATCAAAAAAGAAGGTGAGGAATCCTTCAAAAACGCAAAAGATGCATTAAAGGCTTTGGACAAAATCTCCTCATTCTTGATCTGTTTGATAATCCTCAGGGCATCTGTGAGCTGACTATTTTGAAAATAGGCTACTGCAAGCAGGTACTTAAGTTCATCCGACTTTCCCCAAGTTTTTCCATAAACTGGACGCAGGGCTTCAATTGCTGAAGCTGGCTGATTTACTTTGAGAGCGGCCTCAGCTGTATGGAATGCCGCATAATAGGACAGATTTCCATATTTTTCCTCGTTGAGAAACTCCTTCAGCAAATTGATGGCAGACCAATAATCCTGGCCTTTCAGCGCCGTTTTTGCCTTCTCATAATTTTCCGGAATATTCTGGCCACGAGTATGTCCTAAGACAAAAAATAAAAGGAGAATAAATAGGGATCTTCGCATTTTCAGGGGAATTGAACAGGCGTGAAGTTATAGGCCAAATTTAAGCCAATATTTTCAAACCCAAAGGAACATGGCGCCCTTATCTGGAATAGCCCGACCCGCTCAAGGAATTAAAATGCCCTTGAAATCCTTAAAAAGCAGCACTTACCAAATCAAGGTTTCTTCCCGACGATGTCTTGGTTGGTAGGAATTAAACAAATTTAACACGGCAGTAAATTCATGAGTCCCGCCGGGAAGCAGGTAACTTTTTTGAACTGGAAACTCATACAAATACCCAATTCGCATGGAAGAAGTCAGAATCCCAAAATTGATATTGGAAGCGTAGTTCAAACGCTGTCCTGCGCCTACCCATACCTTTTCCATAAGCAAGGCTTTGATATTTACCTCCAGCACTTCAGGCAAGTCTTTTCTGGATCTGTAAAAACCATTAAACACCAAAGAAAGGTTTTCGGTCAATGATTCTCTGAGCCCAAACTGAACCATCTTTTCCGCGGGATAGGCCTCCATAAACTTATCCCCTTTGGTGAATTGCCCCCCATTGACCCGGTGCATTCCGTAGGAGAAATAATACTTTTTGTGAGTCAAAGCCAAGCCGATATTGAAGTCTACGACTTGCAAATCAGAAAATTGGCCCAAATATCTTCCCAAGATCGGATCATTTTGTTCCTCCCAAGTCAGCGAATTTCCGTCCAGACGAATAGTTTGGTAATTGACACCAGCGCCCAGTCTGAGGTTGTGGCTTTGAGTCAACCGTATCCTACTGGCATAGGAAAAAATCAATTCATTTTCCCGAAAAGCTCCATGCGTATCACTGAGTACACTGATGGAAACGGCATTTTGTCCCATCAAAGCGGGGTCCTGCAACCCTGACAACTCTCCAAAATCCAACTCCGCACTTAGAAAATAGGTTTTCGGTGCTCCATTCATACCAGCCCATTGATTCCGGACAAAACTACGGATATTGGATCCCTCATATCCTGTCAATGCTGGGCTGAAATAATTCTGGAAATGTGAAAATTGAGAAACGAATTTTCGGGTTTGGGACTTTGCTTCCATCGCTGAGAGCACTGCAATGATCATAAGGACCACCACTTTGAGTGCCTTGGAAACCGATACCAGTTGAGATAGAATTAAGCTCATGTCTTTTTCGATTAATTGCCTCTCAGCAAATTGAGAACACCTCTTTTGGTTTGACCATCTGTCTCCAGTACCCAATAGTACGATCCCTCTGGAAGCACTTGACCATGAAAGGTCCCATCCCATTTCACATCCATGGACTGTGACTGAAAAACTACTTTACCTCCAGAATCAAAAACGGAAACTTTGAAGGATTTTTTTTGCAAACCATTGGAAAGCATCCAGGTGTCATTTACCCCATCTCCATTGGGTGAAAAGGAATTAATTATCTCCAAATCCCTTTCCGAATTTCCTGAAACGGTTTTGGGTTCGATCGTAAATTTCTTTCTAAGGATATTCCCATCCCTATCCTCTACCTCTACTTCCAAGTCTATTGCAGCACTGGTCTTGGATAAGGAGATCCCCTTTGTCCGAAGCTCATCTTCTACAATCTCGAAATACTCCTGATACCCGCTTCCTTCGCTCAAACGGATCGAATGGATAGAATCAATGGGATCTATCACTTCCAGCTTGCTCAACAGACCATCATGAGCTTGTACAGGTCGGAATATCAAATCTTCAGGAGCAGGTTTAGGCAATACCGTCACAGTCATCGAAATATCAAACTCTTGAGGAATAAGGTAATTTTCGTCCCCAACGACTCCATCAACTTGATACTTTCCTCTTTTAAGAAATTGAACCTTTTCCGTATTCCACAATACATCAAGCTCCTTCCATGTTCCCTCTTGGGTCAGAAATTCACCCTTACCCGGTAACTGAGGCACTATTGACCAAGGTGTAATGACCTCCGGAAAACCTCGCATGGAAATGATCAGGACCGGAGCGATTTGCAAAGAATCAGAAGTGTAAACCAAGGAATAGTTTGGCCCTGCCTGCAAACTGCCAGCAGAAATCAAATATTTCCCAACTTTTTCACCTTCTGCTCTTTGGAGTTCCCCGGTGAATAGATTTTCTGCCTCATCCTGCGGCGCGATACCCGATACTTGATAAGTCAATAGGGGATCAGTGGTTCCGAAGCTTTTTACCTGTGCATTGGCTTTGACCTTGAGTTCTCTCTTTAAAATCCGGAAATCCATTCCTTCAAACTCTAAAACGTAATTTTCTCCAGCAGTCAAGGATCCTTGTAACACCGGATATTGCCCTACTTGCTCGCCTTCCTGCCGACTAAGCGTTCCCTCCATTACAACCAGTCCATCTTCATATTTCAGGCCTTCCACTTGGTAGGAAAGAACCGGATCAGGTTCCCCGTATACTTTGAACCAATTATCATCCGCCTTTACTCTTAAAATTGCCGGATTGACAATCAATCGCTGTTCTTTTGGGCTTGAATTCCCATCCTCCACTTTTGCAAAAACCGTAGTAATACCCGACTTAAGGATACGCGCATAGTTTCCTTCAATTTTGATAACCGTCGTATCTGAAGTCGTGTACAAAATCGGGAAATAGGAAGGGTCCATCTCTTCGCCAAGCTTCAATTCCGGATCTCCGTATGTGACCATTCGCTCACTTGGGAAATCATTTTCTCTAGGGACTCTGAGATTTTCCAGTCCCGGAATTGGATTAACTGGCGGATTTTGACCCAGCTGATCGTAAGTGATCGTCCTTAAATAGGGATATGAAATGAATGGAAACTCTTTTGAAGGTTTTCTGATACTCCAAGTGGCATCAAAGTCCCATTGGTTATTCTCCAAAAAGGTACCTGATTTGAGCTCCAGACTGGACTTCCCCTTATCTTCTGTCAAGGAGACAGCTGATGCTATGGCTGTTTCGTTCCAAAAAGCCTGAGTAATCTTGGTGTTTCCAAGACTTAGGCCGACCAAACCTCCGGAATTTGCTACCTCAGAGATAGTTCCTGCAAAATAGGCGGTTCTAACCAAGCCCCCGGACATCTTACCGACGATTCCTCCGGCAATTTCTCTCGAATTAATCTCGGCAATACTGTAACAGTCTTTTAGGGTGTGCAGACCGGAGTTCGACTGGAAATACCCCACTAATCCTCCAACCTCAGATTCAGCCCCAACGTATCCGCTTGAAAATGAACGGATAATAGATGTTTGATAGGAATTACCAACCAATCCACCCGCAGACTTTTTACCTGACACCTTACCTAAAGAGTAAGAATCGGAAATAGTGGCATTACCCAATGTCCCAATCAAACCGCCGACATAGGTAGAACCAGAGACAGAACCAGAAAACGAGCAATTTTCAATTCTGACATTTACTCCAACGCCAATGAGAGCACCAACATCCGACGCGCCGGTGATAGTCGCATTCCGCAATTGGATATGCTTGAATTCAGAATTGGAGGTACTTCCAAAGAGTCCAATTGCATTTTGTGTCCCTCGCTGGATTACCAAATCCGCGATCACATGCCCATTTCCATTGAACCTCCCTTTGAAATTTACAATGGGAGCCCAGCCATTACCTTGATTTGACCCAAGGCCAGCCACTTCCTGATATCCTTCAGTGTTTTGATCAAGATGGGAGATCAAAATAAAATTGGAGTTTGGATTGAGACTGATGTTCTTAAGATGATACCAAGTTTGAATCTGAAATGGATTCTGAAGTGTTCCAGCACCTCCAGCATATTGTGCAAAAGAAGAAAAACAGAAAAAAGAAATTAACAACGTCAAGAGCAACCTCTTAAATAACAAACTAAGAGAAGGTGAAAATATTTTATTAAACTGAAACTCATTGAAAACAGCTGAGCGTTTTTCCAAGAAAAAAGCATTTCCGGAATCCAAGTTCCCGACTATGTTTTCAAAATCCAAAATTGTCCCGAATGATCTCATCTTATAGATATATAATATCACAAAACTTAATTGGATGTAAAGTAAAAACATCTATTACACCTATACAAAAGACCCTTGTTTCAAAAGCAGATTTTGAAACAAACAGAAAACAAAAAACAAATTACCCTATTTAAACAGCATTTTAAGCAAAAAATCAAAAATAACGCACTAAAAATCAAAAAGTTAATCCTATACCCAAAAAATGCAAATACAGCACTCTTAAGACACCAAATCCCCGACTTATTTATACAATAAACCAGATCAAAATTATACTTATATAATAAAATAGAAAGACCTGTGTTCCAGCAAAACACAGGTCTATAAAAATAAACAAACAAACTATCTACCCTATTTAATATCTATGCAGCTATATTCTCATATTGTTTTCTATACTCCTTAGGACACATTCCAACCTCTCTTTTAAACACATTGAAAAATGTAATCCTAGAACTAAACCCGGCATCTCTTCCTAAAGCATCCAGCGTATATTTATCTAAATAGCCCTCTTCAATTTTTTCTACAGCATACTTTATTCTGTAAATATTAATCAGCTCTTTGAACGAATGTCCTGACAATTTTTCAAGGACCTGCGTCACAACTCTTTGCTTCACTCCCAGCCTTTCCGCAAATTGCCCGACCGTAAGTCCATGAATTCTGAAGACTTTTTCCTCTACAAACACGCTAAAAATTTTTTTTGTCAAGAGGTATTCGTCCAACTCTACATCCTCCATATCATGTTGGTCTTCCCCTCCACCGGTTGGGATGGGCTCAGGGGTATTGATCGCTGAAACGGGTTGATCTTCCGATTTGACTGGTTTCTTGTCGAAGAAAAATTTACCCACAACCACTCCAGCGAGCATGCTCAATAGTATTGTTGTGAATAATAGTCCTGTTTCCATGATGTAGAGATCTTAAAAGCCCATCTTGTGCCCAATCGATGGCTAAAAGTAAGAAGGGTTTTTATGGACCACATCCTGGTTGTAACGGTTTGTAAATGAAAAGCATGACATTAGTTAAAAAAAAAACCGGGCTTTGTAAGCCCGGTTTAAATTCATGGTATCTGGTGTTACTCCCATTCAATGGTTGCCGGCGGCTTGGAAGAAATATCGTAAACCACTCGATTCACGCCTTTTACACGGTTGATGATCTCATTGGACATTTTGCCTAGAAACTCATAGGGAAGATGGATCCAATCCGCGGTCATTCCATCCACAGAACCTACTGCCCGAAGTGCGACTACGCGCTCATAAGTTCGCTCGTCACCCATTACTCCGACAGATTGGATAGGCAATAAGATCGCTCCTGCCTGCCACACCTGATCGTAAAGGCCGTGATTTTTCAGTCCTTGGATAAAAATATGATCCACCTCCTGAAGGGTTTTCACTTTTTCTTCGGTGATATCTCCCAATATACGAATAGCCAAGCCTGGTCCAGGGAAAGGGTGACGGCCGATAATCGTTTCCACAATTTCCAAAGCCCGACCTACTTCCCGTACCTCATCTTTGAAAAGGGTATTCAAAGGCTCGACAACTGACAACTTCATGAAATCAGGAAGGCCGCCCACATTGTGGTGAGACTTGATGGTAGCGGATGGTCCTTTGACAGAAACTGACTCGATCACATCAGGATAGATAGTTCCTTGGCCCAACCATTTCACTCCTTCAATCTTGTGCGCTTCATCGTCAAACACTTCGATGAAAACACGGCCAATTGCTTTTCTCTTGGCTTCCGGATCAGTCAAGCCCGCCAAAGCATCGTAAAAACGCTGCTTGGCATCCACCCCGATCACATTCAAGCCCATGTGCTTGTAGGAATCAAGCACTTCTTCAAATTCATTTTTGCGAAGCAGACCATTATCCACAAACACGCAGGTCAGCTGGTCGCCAATCGCTCGGTGAATCAAGGTCGCGGCCACAGAAGAATCTACCCCACCGGACAGCCCCATCACCACTTTATCCGAACCGATTTTCTTTTTTAGCTCAGCAACTGTAGAATCTATAAAAGTATCAGAAGTCCAATCCTGAGAACAACCACAAATACCTACTACAAAATTTCTAAGAAGGTTTTTGCCTTCCAACGAGTGCGTCACTTCCGGGTGAAACTGGATCCCGTAGGTTTTTTCACCTTCGACTTTGAAAGCGGCAACCCGCACCGAAGAGGTACTCGCAATGACTTCAAATCCTGCCGGAAGCTCCTTGATCGTATCCCCATGCGACATCCAAACCTGAGAGCCATGCGTCATTTCCTTCAAAAGATCGTGATGCAAGTCAATATGATCGAGATTGGCACGACCGTATTCACGGATAGTCGAAGGAAGAACCTCTCCCCCATACTTGCTGGCTAAAAGTTGAGCGCCATAGCACACCCCCAAAACAGGCAATTTTCCTCGGAAAGCATCCGTGTTCACATCAGGAGCACCTTCGTCCCGCACGGAGCAAGGCGAACCAGAAAGAATGATTCCCTTGATGTCAGGGGTGATTTCAGGGACTTTGCTGTAGGGGTGGATTTCGCAATAAACGTTGAGTTCGCGGACTCGTCTTGCTATCAGCTGGGTGTATTGAGATCCAAAATCTAGGATCAGGATTTGTTCTGCCATGCGCAAAGGTAAGCAGGCGAACTGGCTTGCAGAAATAAGGCAAAGAAAATTTGGGAGGAGATTGGAGGATTATCCCAATTTCTACCATAATGAAAAGGTAGTTGACTCAACGAACCAAATGCTTATGGTTTCTTCAAAAGCTAACTTTGGATTTTTGTTTAAAAGTAAATCCCAATCTTTCTCGGAAAAACCCCTTTCATTCAGGATCGGAATCAGCTGTTCAAAAATGTTGGTAAACGGCTGAAAATCTCCTCCACCTGGTTTTGCTGGATCATACCAACCCGCATCATGGGAAATCAAAATGTTTCCCAAAATTCCATTTTCCTTGGCAAAAACTAGACGGTCCACATACGGATCAATCGACCAGCCAATCCCATCCAAACTGATCCAAACACCCATTTCGGCAGCTTTTCGATAGTTTTCAAAATCCAGCTCAGCTTGGGAATGCACCCAAACAAATTCGGAAGGCGCCACTCCCATTTGCTGAAGAATCCTCACTTCCTGGGCGGCAGTTTTCCAGGTCCCGGTATGAGAAGCGATCGTCAAACCTGTATTCAGATGGGTGATGGCGGCGGCGCGAACAAGCTTTTGATCGATTGCTGAAAGTGTATCCGCCTCATTAACCGATATCTTAATGAATGCGGGTTTGATCCCCGTGCCCTCAATTCCATTTTCAAATTCAGCTATCCATCGATTGGCCAATTGCTCGGCTGTTTCGGTTTGGACAAAATCGGGAAGGTATTTCCCGCCCACTGCCCCATAAAACCCGGTATTGGTCAGAATCTGAATTCCGGACTTTTCGCTGAGTGTTTTCAGAAGTAAGGGATCCTTGGCCAAATAACTTGGGGTACAATCCAAAATGGTACGGACTCCATGTTTTTTCACTTCAAAGAGGTAAGGAAGCACTTTGGCTACCACTGAATCCCGATTCCAGCGATCTGCACGGATCGAATCTGCCCCGATAAAGTCCACCAGCATGTGTTCATGAATCAGCGTCAAGCCCATCGAGTCGATGGATATCGGTCCAGTGACGGTATTAATGTAGTCGTCAGTATTATTTGTAGCAGGATTTTGGCAGGAAGCTAAAAAGATGCTTAGGGAAATGAAAATCAAAAACTTGGACATAAGTAGGAGATTTGAATCTACTCCCAAGGTATCGGTGGATCATCAATTTTGCAATCTTCCAAATTATCAATCCTGATCAACTTCTATCACTTGTGCCGCCCAAAAAGGAGCACTGAAACAAATCCGAGAAGCTTTCCAATTAATCCTAACATCAGACATCCAGCACCGGACCCCCCTTCCTACTCCACTTCCTCCGCCCCAAAAAGCGTCTGCAGCTCAACGGCGTCAATTCCCTTTTCTTCCTGAAGAAATCGTCCAAAAGAAGCCGTACTTCCATGCGTGAGATAGACTTTTTCAGCCTCGGTAGCGGAAATAGCAGAAATCAACCCCTCCCAATCCGCATGGTCCGAAAGCACAAATCCACGATCAGCAGCCCTCCTCCTCCGAGTACCCCGCACAGCCATCCAGCCCGAGCAGATCCCTGTACGATAAGGCGAAAATCTCCGCATCCAGGGTGTCCCCATCGCTGAAGGAGGTGCAATAATCAAAGTACCCTTAAATCTACTTTTGGGGATATCCTGGGTCACTTTGGGTACATCCCAAAGCGGAATTCCATTGGCTATCAGCGCTTGATTGGTATTCCAGATCGCGCCATGGACGAAAACTTCACCGATTTCCCGATTGAGATTTTGAAGGATACGTTGGGCTTTTCCCAAGGAATAGGCAAAAAGCACCGAATTTCGACCTTCGGAGGCATTTTCTCTCCACCAGGAATTGATTTGAGCAAAGATTTCCGCCTGAGATTCCCACTTGTAAATTGGCAGACCGAAGGTGCATTCGGAGACAAATTCATGGCATTTGACAGGTTCGAAAGGCGTGGAAAGCCCATCATTTTCGACTTTGTAATCACCGCTTACCACAGCCACTTTTCCCAGATATTCCAATCGGACCTGCGCCGAGCCCGGAATATGCCCAGCGGGATGGAGACTGATTTTGACTCCGTTGATGTCTAGCGTTTCTTGGTATTGGAGTGTATGAAGGCTAATATCTGAGCCAAGCCGAAGCTTCATCACCTCTGCCGAATCCTGATGGGCCAAGTAATGCTTCATCCCCCAGCGGGCATGGTCTGAATGTGCATGGGTGATTACTGCCCGCTGCACGGGTTTCCAGGGATCGATGAAAATCCCCGCAGGAGGACAATAAAGTCCGGAGTCAGTGAGTTCGAGAAGCTGCAAATGGATGTGGAATTTTTGATTTCGGATTTCGGAATTTTCAAAAAACTCCTGATCTAAAATCCTCAACAAAACTGTATATGGGTATAATTAGATTTCTACAGGAAGAATTCCAGGTTTGGGGTAGGCCAATCTACCCAATTTTTCCCCGACATGGTATTCGTCCAATCCGCTTACGGTAACCGTTTCCAGGATATTCAGATCCAACGACCCATCCATTCGAAGGCCTTTTTCCTCCACGTAGATGTGATCGATACTTCCAATCAGGAGTATGGTTTGATTCACCTGAAGCGTTTGAGTTTCTACCAAAGTACATCCCAACTGCACCGGACTCCCCTTGACAAATGGCGCAAAAAAATCTCCTTTATCTTCTTCCACAAGTCCAGTTCCTTCAAACTCACTGATCTCCCAGCTAGCCGCTGTCCAGTGCGCCTCTTTATAATGAGCAGGGGTAACGTGGTTGAGCGTAAAACTTTTGGTTTCAAGAATGTTTTCCAGTGTATCCCGCTTTACTGTATGAGGTCGAAAGAGAATCCCAACCAATGGGGGAGCCGCACCAATATGAAAAACCTGTGAAAACGGAGCAAGATTGGATCGGCCGGATTGGTTTCTAGTCCCAATGAGGTTTAGGCTCTTGTATCCAGAAAGGCAATTGACCAGATTTCTCCTGTAAAAGGAGTCCAAATCCATTAGATCCTCGGCAGAAAAGTGCCGGATCATATCGCAATAGCCTCCTCTATGGAATCACAATACCTGATATCCAATTGATCGATGATATGATCAGGATATGTCTGAAGAATCTGATTCTTGGCGATTTGAACCATTTTTTCAAACCACTTTTCGGCAGGAAGAATTTTTCGGTGGGTTTTGACTCCGTAGGCCAGCATTTCTTTTTTCCAATAGATAAAATACCATTCCATGGTCGGCTGATGAAATGCCCGGAGGGATCTTTTGTCGAAAATAAACTTTTCGAAATCTCCGGCTTTGACAATTTCACCAATCTGGCCAAAGGCCTCCTTAAAATCCTCAATCGGAATGTAGTCTGCCAAGAGTTCGCAGATGATGGTTTTCTTTTCTTTATTGACCCAAACTCTGGCATAACGCTGCTCAAAGGCTACCTCGAAGTCTTGGATCTCGGAAGAATTTATCGTTTCGTTCATTGCTGTTGGAGTAGGGTTAATAGATAGAGTTTCGACTTTTGGAGGTCGCATGCGCCACTTCTTCCTTCACTTCGCTAAGTCTGCTTTCTAAATTGGATGCGTATTCGAGCGTCGTCCGCATCATATCCTGCTGGGACTGAATCTGCTCTTTCAAGCGACAAAGCTCCTGATTGACTTCCGCCAATTTTTGCTCATAGTAATTTTTAAGCCTTTCTTTTTCGAGTTGGGCCTTCCTCAATTCTTCCTTAAACAGCAGGAATGATTCAGGTGGAGTCTTCATATACACAGATCTTTCGTCTCGGGACCGTACCCGCAATACAGACAAATAAGGTGGGGTAATTGTTTTGATTTATTTCAGATTGGACATGCCACCGTCTAGGTGAAGAATCTGCCCCGTCATCCAAGAGGACTTAGGAGAAAGCAAAAAGACCGTAGCTTCAGCAATATCTTCTGATGTACCAATCCGTCCCAAAGGATGGCGTTTGTCGGAGGCTTCTTTCTTCTCGGGTGAAGAAAGCAAAGCAGAAGCCAATCGAGTCTCAGTCAAGGAAGGAGCGATGGCATTTACGCGGATTTTGGAAGGAGCCCATTCTGCGGCAAGAGATCGGGTCAACCCCTCAATGGCGCCTTTTGCTGAAGCGATACCGGCATGAAAGCCCATTCCCGTCTGTACCGCCACAGTACTGTATAGGACCACCGAAGCGGAAGTGGATTTTTTCAATCCCTTCAGACAAGCCTGAAGCACTCGAACCGCACCGAAAAAATTCACTTCCATTTCGTTCCTAAAATCCTGAGTGGAAATCCGGTGAAAGGGCTTGAGATTGATGGTGCCCGGACAATACACTACCCCATCGATGACATCGGGAAGGCCGGGGATTTCCTCAAAGTCTTTTCCGGTATCCAGAGCTGTAGTGCCTTCTCCACTTTTGGAGTATAGAAAAAGTTGAGCACCTGCTTCTCTGAGTAAATCAGCGGTAGCTTTTCCGATTCCTGAGTTACCTCCAATGATGACGATATTCTTTCCTTGCATAAGGGATAAATTTTATGATAAAATCAAATTCCTTCTTTTTTGTTTGCTTTACTCACAAAAAAACCCCGCATTTTCAGCGGGGTTTGGTGTTGGTTTAGCACGTAAAAAAGGATTACTTATTGAGGCTGATATACTTCATAAATTCATTCCTGCTCTGCTCATCCCTTTCAAATTTTCCGGAATAGAAAGCTGTCACTGTGGAGCTATTGGTGTCATTCACTCCTCTGGAGCTCACACACATGTGGTAGGCATCCATGATTACTGCCACATCTTCAGTCCCCAAAGCTTCTTTGAGCTCATTACCGATCTGCATGGTCAATCGTTCCTGAACCTGAGGCCGCTTGGAATAATACTGCACAATTCGGTTGATTTTGGACAAGCCAATAACATTTCCGTTGGAAATATAGGCTACGTGGGCCTTACCATAAATGGGCACGAAATGATGCTCACAGTGAGAGTGAAAGGTGATGTCTTTCTCTACCAGCATCTCGTTGTACTTGTACTTGTTCTCAAATAGCTTGGCAGCCGGTTTGTTTTTAGGATTAAGGCCTGAGAACACTTCCTTGACATACATTTTAGCGACACGATGGGGAGTTCCTTTGAGGCTGTCATCGGTGAGATCCAGTCCCATGATATGCATGATTTCACGGAAATGTTTTTCGATCAGCTCTACTTTCAGGTCATCATCCATCTCGAAAGCGTCTTCTCTGAGTGGGGTCTCCAGGGAGGTTCCCACGTGCTCTTCTCCGATTTCTTCGAAGGATGCCCGTGCAATATTAATTCCCATCGTATTCAACAAAGTTTCTTTCTGTTTCATAGAGCCGAATAGTTAATTCGAATTTCCGATCAATTTTAACCCTCAAAATATTCCAAATAACCACTGCAATGTTTTCAGCAGATGGATTGAGATTCTTGAATTCATCGGTATCCAGATTTAAGTTTTTGTGGTCAAATTTATTTAATACATGTATTTTGATCAGATCACTGAGCACTTTCATGTCATAGACATAGCCGGTTTCAGGATTGATTTCTCCCTTCAGTTGGACGATCAACTCATAGTTGTGCCCATGAAAATTAGGATTGTTGCACTTACCGAATACTTCTTCATTTTTTTGTGCAGACCAAGTGGGATTAAACAGCCGGTGAGCAGCGTTGAAATGTTCTTTTCGAAATACGGATACTTTCATTGAAGGTAGAAACAGGAAGGGAGATTTTTTTGTTTAATAATTCTCGTTTTCTTTTAAACAAAAGAATCAAAATCCTGCAAGTCAGTTGCTTAATTTGATGGAAGATCGCAAAAGTAGAGATAAATAAAGGATAGCCCAAACCTCCCTGTTTTGCATTCTGCATCTAAAACCTAAAGTGATTTGAATTTGGTTCCCCTTGTCGGTGATTTACCTTTTGAGAAAAAATGACAGGAATCAGCTTGGCAAAGTTTTTGACAATCTGGGGGATAGCTTACATTTGTTAATCACCCCACCACACCATTATGACCATTACCCAAGGAATTCTCCTTCCTTTGATCTGGGTTATGACCCTGGCCAATCTTCCTGAAAAACCCGATTCATTCCCTACAGAACACCCCCCAAAAGAAAACTCAGGACTTTTTCTGGAAACACTCACCAAAAACCATGCGAATCCTCCGGCCCTTCCGGTGTTGGATTTGGCGATGAAAGGATATGAAAAGCTGGAGGATGATCTCAAACTCCCTATCTTGACCATCATCGATTTTTCGCTTCCCTCCACCGAAAAACGTCTTTGGATCATTGACGTGGAACATCAGGAAATCCTACTCCATACCGTCGTATCTCATGGCAGAAATTCGGGGATGTTGATGGCAGAAAAATTTTCAAATCGTCCCGAATCTTACCAAAGCAGCTTGGGATTTTACCAAACAGCCGAGACCTATCAGGGCAAACATGGCTATTCCCTGCGGCTCGATGGCTTGGAAAAAGGCTTCAATGATCAGGCAAGAAATCGAGCAATCGTCATCCATGGCGCAGACTATGCCCGCGAAGAAGTAGCCAAAATGTCAGGAAGATTGGGAAGAAGCCTTGGCTGTCCTGCGGTGCCTTCAGAGATTTCCAAAGAAGTCATTGATTTGATCAAGGGAGGTTCGTTGCTGTTTATCTACGGAAATGACCCAGACTATTTGAATCATTCCGGGTTTTTTCGGGGCTAATCAGCGCTTTAATAAGGCAATTAGCTCGGCATCCCGATTGTAAATATCGGGTCGGAAATGGGGTTCTCCCTTGCTGTCTGCCCAAAAGGTGAGGTAAACCAATACGACCGGGATTTTACTTTTCAAATTGACAATCAGTTCTGAATCTCTGCTCATGGCTTCCTTGATTTTTGCCTCTGTCCACTGCGGCTGATCCCGGAGTAATAGTGCGGCGAATTTTTCAGGATTTTGCAACCGGATACATCCGTGACTCAAGGCTCTATCTTCCCGAAGGAAAAGGCTCTTGGAAGGGGTGTCATGAATGTAAACGCTGTATTTGTTGGGGAACATGAATTTCACAGAACCCAGGGAGTTGTCCGGACCGGGCTTTTGTCGAATCAGATAGGGGAAATTTTTGGAAGACCAATTGATTTGAGAAGGATCCACGGGTTTTCCTGCCGTGGTCACTACCTCCATTCGCTTCTGCTCCAGGTAATTGGGATTTTTCCTAACCGAGGGAATAATTTCATTTCTGGCGATAGAGGCCGGGATATTCCAATAAGGGCTAAAAACCAAATACGTCAAGGGGGAGGAAAAAATGGGTGAGGCATGAAAGCTTTTTCCCACGATCACTTTTGAAGAGAAGAGGGTATCCAATCGCTGAATGTAATCCAACCGATAATTGGCAATATTGACTAAAACCAATTCGGCTTCTTTAATGGTGTCGGGTAGCCATCGAAGTCGTTCCAAATTGATCGAGGCCTTGTCCATTAACATTCGGGGAGAAGCATTAAGCGAAGCCACTGTATTTTTTCCTATGGCTCCATCGGGCTCCATCCCGTTTTTCACCTGATAGGCTTTCACGGATTCAAAGAGCGTTGAATCATATTTCTTTGGGTCGGTAAGTGAATAGGGCTTGAGGTACCCCCAAAAAATCAACCGCTCCCGAACCACTGGAATTACTGCATGAGAGTCATTGACTTTGAGAGACTTGTCAACTTTGATCACTTTCCAGTCCAGGGAATCCTCCTTTGCTTTTTCATCCAAGGAACGGATGACTTCCCTTCCTCTTTTATAGATAGAAAAATTGGGATAAAGCTGTTCGAGGGATTTTCGGATTTCCTTACGCTCCAAAGCTTGCACTAAAAGCGAGATGGCATTAATACGGGAGGATTTGCGGGTGATATCCCAAGGAGATTTAAGTTGGGACGGATCCACCTTTCCCCGCTCTAAATGGGTAGCAAGGCGAAAAAACGCATCAGTCAACAACAAATCCAATTCCGCTACCTCCTCAGCAGGATTGATGGTTTTCGACTTTTTATTTTGCTCAAAAGAAGCAAAAAATGCATCAATCAACTCGATATGATAATCTTTGGGCTGCAGTCCGTCAAATTGCGCCTGTTTGATCTCAAACCTTAGCTCATAAGCCCATTCGGTAAGAATCCCTTGTTCAGACCATGCTTCATCAAAGGATCGGTTGGAATAAAAAACCTGCAATTCTTCCACCTTACCCAAAGAAATCCCCCTAACCCGAAGAGATTCTCCAG
This sequence comes from Algoriphagus aquaeductus, assembly GCF_003253485.1. Classification (GTDB taxonomy): domain Bacteria; phylum Bacteroidota; class Bacteroidia; order Cytophagales; family Cyclobacteriaceae; genus Algoriphagus; species Algoriphagus aquaeductus. The sequence goes on from NZ_QKTX01000004.1 coordinate 89,219, forward strand.
GTTCGGAATTTTCTAAAATTGCCCGGAGCCGATCACTTACCGAGCTAAAAAAAAAGGATTCACCCGTGGTAAATCCCATGTTAAAGAATAAAAGGAGCGAAAAAACTATTTGATACATGATTACTCGATTTGAAAATCCTGATATTTTCTACCCAAAGTCCATGCCTCTTTGAGCATGCTGAGAAAATCTCCCATCCGATGGAGCGGAATCAGGTTGGGACCATCACTCAGGGCTTTGGCAGGCTCGGGATGAGTCTCAATAAAAAACCCATCTATCCCGGTGGCTGCGGCGGCCCGGGCCAAAATGGGCGCAAACTCCCGCTGACCTCCGCTGCTGCCTCCCTGACCTCCAGGCTGCTGCACAGAATGGGTAATATCAAAAACCACCGGAGCGAACTGCCGCATAATCGGCAAGCCGCGCATGTCTACCACTAGGTTATGATAGCCCAGGGAAAACCCTCTTTCGGTCAAACAGACATTTTCATTTCCTGTGGACCTCACCTTTTTCACGGCATATTGCATGTCCTCGGGAGCCATAAACTGGCCCCGCTTGATTTTGACGGCTTTTCCGGTCTCACCTGCAGCCAAAAGCAAATCGGTCTGACGACAAAGAAATGCGGGAATCTGGAGGACATCCACCACCTTTGCCACCTCAGCAGCCTGGTAGCTTTCATGGATGTCTGTCACCAAAGGTATGTCGAGTGCCTCGCCCACCCGCTGCAAAACCTCAAGGGATTTGTCCATCCCAATACTGCGAAAAGATCCCGAAGAAGTTCGATTCGCTTTGTCGAAAGAGGCTTTAAAGACATAAGAAAAGCCATTGGCCTCAGCCCACTCTTTGACTTTGGTGCCAATCTCAAGGCAAATATCGTAACTCTCTACAGCGCAAGGCCCTGCAAAAAGAACGGGTTTGTCACCGCCTAAAACTATGTTTTCGCGGATTTTCATAGGCTGGGTATTGCGAATGATCATTCTTTATTAGCTAAATTTTCAATTAATGGAACGAGCTGACCTTTGCCATGAAGCAAAATATCTCCAAACTCCCGAAATACCCCCTGTCCTCCGGCAAGTGGGGAAACATAATGTACTGCCGACTTCACATAGGGCAAGGCATCGGAAGGGGCCACGGCCAACCCTACTTTGGTGAGTACGGGTAGATCGATCAAATCATCCCCGATATAGGCTACTTCTTCCAACGACAATTCCATGGTATCAAGAGCCTCCATGAGTTTTTTCAGTTTGTCTTTTACTCCATGATAGTGAAAATCAAAGCGAAGCTCCTCACAACGGTTTTCCACCACTTGAGAGGCTCTTCCCGTGATTGCCCCTATGAGAAATCCGGCCTTTTTTAAGTGCTGGACTATCAATCCGTCTTTCACATTGTATTTTTTATATTCGGTACCAAGGTCATCATAAATGATCCCCCCGTCAGTAAGTACTCCATCGATATCAGTGATCAATACTTTGATCGATTTTGCCTTTTCAAATACCCCTTCGGGCACATGCTTCAGGTATTCCTGAACTATTTTTTCTGTTTCCATTGAATCGAATAAAGATCAAGCCTGCGCTGCTCGAGGTTTCTCACACTTCCGGCTTTGCGCTGCTTGGTAAGTAAATCAAGATCCACATCGGCAACGATCGTGGTCTCTGCATTTTCCGAAGCCATTGCTACCGTGGCATCATGAGGGAAGGAGAAGTCTGACGGGGAATAAATGGCCGCCTGAGAATACTGGATATCCATATTCTCCACCTTGGGCAGGTTTCCTACCGAACCGGTGATGGCCACGTAGCATTCATTCTCAATGGCCCTTGCCTTGGCACAAATATTCACCCGAAGAAATGCATTCTTGGTATCGGTCCAAAATGGAACAAACAAAATGTCCATTTCCTGTTCGGCTAGAATACGACCAAGCTCAGGAAACTCCACATCATAGCAAATCAAAATACCGATCCTACCGGCATCCGTATCAAAGACGTTGATTCCATTGCCCCCCTGAAGCCCCCAATAGGCGGCCTCATCTGGGGTAATGTGAAGTTTGTATTGCTTATCCTGGGTACCGTCACGACGGCAAAGGTAGCTTACGTTTCGGAGCTTTTTTCCGTCGTATTCGGGCATGGACCCCGCGATGATATTGACATTATAGGATACTGCCAGTTCGCTCATCCGTCCTACAATTTCATCGGTATAGTCTGCCAAGTTTCGGATAGCTTCCGAAGCGTCCATATCATTGAATTCTGCCAACATGGGTGCATTGAAAAATTCTGGGAGAAGGCAAAAATCAGATTTATAACCCGAGACCGTATCCACAAAAAACTCCACCTGCTGCATCAAATCGTCCACGTTTGAGAATCGGCGCATTTTCCACTGCACCAGTCCCAGCCTGACAATTGATTTTTTGTTCCCAATCAGTTTTTCATCCTTTTCATAATAAATATTGATCCATTCCAACAACGTAGCATAGGCCCGGGAATCGGTGTCTTCAGGGAGATACTTGGTGATAACTTTCCGGACGTGAAACTCATTGGCCAACTGAAAAGAGAGCACAGGATCAAATATTTCCCTGTTCTTCACGAGATCGATGTATTTTCTGGGAGTCATTTCGTCGGCATATTTGGAATAGCCGGGGATTCTCCCTCCTGCGATAATGGAGCGGAGGTTTAGGTTTTCACAAAGTTCTTTTCGGGCATCATACAGACGACGCCCAAGTCTCATTCCCCTGTAATCCGAATGGACAAAAATATCAGTGCCATACAACGTATCACCTTCCGGATCATGGGTATCAAACTTACCATAACCGGTGATTTCATCGTAGGTATGGTTATCTCCAAATTTGGAATAGTCTACGATGATACTCAGAGCTGCGGCGATGACTTTGCCATTGTCTTCGATGCAAATCTGTCCCTCAGGAAATACTTTCAGCTGGTTTTTGAGCTCTGCTTTGGTCCAAGCTCCACCTTGATTCCTGTAAATGGACACCATGATTTCACGGATATCCTCGTAGTCAGAAAGTTTGATATTGCGAAGCCTAAGTCGGTGTTCTAATTCTTCTCTTTGCTTACTCATAGCCCAAATTTAAAGAAAATCAGTCAAATCTTTTAAAAACGATATTCCAACAAGCCCTAATCAAAATTTTATATCGAAAACTTAACAAATCAAACCTAATAAGCTCAATCTAAAGTCAGAATTGATAATTTACCCTTCAAATCTTTCTCTGAGGACCTCAATTTTCGCTTATGAATACGGAAAACCCAAAGAATTTTATAGAATGGCTGAATCAACTTTTGAGTCAACCGATTATTTCCATAGGAGAATCCAAACTGACAGTAGCCTTGGTGCTTACGCTGGTCATTTCTTTTACGGTTTTATTTATCGGATCAGAATGGATCAGAAGATTTTTGGTCAGGAAAATTCTCGTCAAAAGAGACATGGCTTTAGGTACCCGAGAATCAATCGGCACCATTGTCAAATATATCCTGATCGTAGCCGGTATATTTTCCATCCTTCAAACCAACGGCATCGATCTCAGTGCCTTTGGAGTGTTGGCAGGAGCCATAGGGGTAGGAATTGGCTTTGGACTCCAAAACATCACCAACAATTTTATATCCGGCCTGATCATTCTCTTCGAGCAACCGATCAAAGTGGGCGACCGGATCGAAGTAGGCGATGTAAACGGAGATGTGGTTAAAATTTCATCCAGATCCACTACCGTAATTACCAACGACAACATCAGCATCATCGTGCCCAATAGTAAATTTATTGATAATGAGGTCATCAACTGGTCGCATAATGAGTACCGGATCCGATTTAATTTCCCTGTGGGGGTTTCTTACAAAGAAGACCCGCAGCATGTCAGAAAAATATTACTCGAAATCGCAGAGGCCCACGAGGGAGTACTGAAAATCCCGGCTCCGGATGTACTCCTGGATAGCTACGGAGACAATAGCATCAATTTCAATCTGAGAGTATGGACTTCTTCGTATGTCAACAAGCCAAGAGTGCTCCGAAGTGAGTTGTATTATGAAGTCTTTAGAAGGTTTGGGGAAGAAAAAATCGAAATCCCATTCCCACAAAGAGATATCCATCTCAAATCAGGATTTGAAAATCTGGGAAATAAATCTAATTTTTAGGTTCTAATTAATATACCAAGCTTTTGTTTGGTTCTGAAAATGAAACGATTACTTCTTGTGGCGGTGTTTTTGGTGTGCTGGGAAGCTCAATCCCAGAGCTTTTACCGTTACCGCTTTGAAGCTCCCTGGTCCATATCCGCAGGAATCGGTCCTACCCAGTATTTTGGGGAATTGTATTCATTTTGGAGATACAACGAAGGCGTACAACCGGATTGGCATGCCAACTTTTCAGTGAATTACATTTTTGGAACCCATCTAAAAACCCGGCTGGAGGGCACATACTACAAAATGTCCGGTTCGGACCCTCCTTCCGATCCTAGAGCTTATCGAACTCCAAGAAACCTTCATTTTCAGGCAAAAAACTGGGAAATCTCTACGCTGTTCGAATACTACTGGCACCCGGTAAAAGTCAACAATATCACGCGTCACCTTTGGAATCCGTACATTTTCGCAGGAGTGGGAGTATCGACCAACAACCCCCAAGCTCAATTGGACGGCAGGTGGGTAGATCTTCGTCCACTACAGTTGGAAAACAACCCGTATGAAAAATACATCATCGTATTCCCAATGGGTCTGGGCTTCAAATACAAGCTCAATGTGTATATGGATCTTCGTATAGAGGGGAATTACCGATACACCTTGACAGACTACATGGATGACATCTCGGCTTACAACGTGAACGAGTTTTACCTAGACTTGGTCAACGATTACGTCACGGGTGCAAACCCTGACCGGTTGAGATTAGCCATACGAAACCCAAATTTCATGGATGACAACGGGATGCCCGATGTTCAAAAAATCCTCCAAAACCGAGGGAGAATCCGGAGAGGTTCAGGCCTTACCCATCGGTATGACGGATACCTGACTCTAAGCGCCGGGGTAGAAATCTACCTGTCCAAGGATATATTTGACAACTGGATCTTCCGGGACAGAATTTACGAGAAGCGGTTTAGATTCTGGTAACATGCTTTCGGAGACAAATTCTGTCTGCCTCCATCACTGTTGAGGAAGTATAACAATTCAAGCAGTGACGGTCAACCATCTTATTCCTTTGCAAAAAAATGAAGCCGGACAAAATAGAAATCCGGCTTCCTCAGGTGGGTGTTTTTTTTAGGCTACTCCTTTTCCTCAATCTGTCTTAATACTTAAGACGCCCATTTCGGATTTGAAAATCAAGGTATCAGTAGTTCCCACGAAATAAGCGGGCATGCCTTTTCGGTTTCCGGAGACCACCGCAGCAAATTCAATATTTTTTGATTTACAAAACTCAATGATCCCCGACTCGATATCCCGGTGATTGAATACATGCGTGTGCAACACCAGTTCCTCATGCCCTTTTGAAAATCCCGACATGGATTTTTCTGATTCCATCGAACTGACAAAGGCCTCCGGAGTATTCACATAGACCAAATGGACGGAAGCTTTGAACAATTTGGCAAATGGAACCATTTTGGAAAAAGCCTTTTTCGAAGATTCATTAAAAATGGATGCAAAAGCAATTTTTCGGAATGCGTTTCCATCCATGGCTTTTTTCACCGCAAGAACCGGACAGGTGGCCAATCGAATCACCCGTTGAAGATTGGATCCGATAAACTTCCCTTCCACAAACCCTTTTCCATAAGCACCCAATACCGCCAGATCCGCTTGAGACTTTTCAATCACCCTCAAGATCTGCTCGTAGGGCACACCTATTTTCACTACGATTTCAATCGGAGCTTTGGCCGGAGCGACCTGTTTTAAATAATCAGGAATGACCGATTTGGCTTCCTCCATTTCCTCCAACAGATCAGGATATTTTTTCTTGGCGTCTTCGGGAAGCAAATCCCAATCCACCTCGGAAGGAACCACAGTGACACAGATGATTTTAGCGCCTGATTTGACGCTAATACGCTGAGCAGTCTGAAGGGCAGCCAGAGAATACTCAGAAAAATCAAAGGGAACGACTATCGTTTTCATGGGGCTGAGGGTTTGATACATGTCCAAATCTCCTCTTTTTCACCACAAAAATCCTTGTCGAAAATCAGCTCAAAAACTGATAAAAGTTAGTCGTAATCAAGTGATTAGAAATCAAATTCCATCTTGACATCGCATCTCCCGTAAGACCCGCATTCCAAGCTGACCTGTTTGAATCCGAGTTTACGATAGAGCTGCAAAGCCGCCTCCAGCTTGGAATTGGAATACAGAGCCAGCTTTTTTGCCCCTTTGATTTGGGCAAGTTCAATGATCCTCTGCCCCAGCAAGAAACCGGCGCCTTTACCCTGAAAAGACTCTGACACCCCCATTTTGATCATTTCCCAAACCCCGTCTCCTTTGGGGATCAATGCGACCGTCCCGATGATTTCTTCTCCATATTTTGCAAAAATAATTTCCCCTCCTTTGGCCAAAATGGTCTCTTCAGGATGCTCCAACTGATCGATATCAAAGGGCTCGAGTGAAAAATACCTGGACACCCAAGCCTTATTGATCGATTCAAAATAAGGCTGAAGATCCGGGGAGAAAGGAATAATCTCGATGAAAGACATAGGAATCTGATCAAATGCTTGCCAAAAGTAAGGAGAAAGAATTAGCTTAGAAACTGTAAACACTATCCATTGAACTATGAAAAAGAGATTCGTATTGCTTAGCCTGATCATTTTTGCCATGGCAACCCAATGGGCACAAGCTCAAACTCCGGAAGAAAAAATCAAACAGCTGGGATTGACTATTCCTGAGGTAGGCCAACCCATCGCCAACTATGTGAAATGGAAGCAAGTGGGCAATCTCCTGTACCTTGCCGGAAGCGGGCCGAAAGTCTACGGAAAAGTAGGAGCAGATCTGACCGTTGAACAAGGCTACCAAGCGGCAAGAGATACCGGAATGGAAATCATTGCCGTATTGAAAGCAGCCACCGGTGACCTTAGCCGCATCAAACAGTTTGTCAAAGTGCTCGGCATGGTCAATGCCACACCGGAGTTTACCTCACATCCTGCGGTGATCAATGGATTTTCAGATCTGATGGTCGAAGTATTTGGAGAAAAAGGAAAACATGCCCGCTCGGCTGTAGGCGTAGGTTCTCTGCCCAACAACATGGCTGTGGAGATCGAAGTGATCGTGGAATTGGAGGAGAAGAAGCCGTTTTAGAAAGTCAGAAAAATCAAGTCAGAAAGCTGAAAGCTCGCCGTGATCAATCTTCAGTCTCCAGCCTACAAAACAAGTCAAGTTGAGGGACAATTTCGGTAATATCCGCGATGATCAGCGACTTTTTCTGCGTGAATCAGCGGGAGACTCCAAAATCGAAAACGATCCTTTCAACACTCTTCTGTGAAAATCTGTGATTTTGATCTGTGGGAATCTGTGGGAGAAATAAAGTAGTCAGTCCCAATCTTCAGTCTCCAGCCCACAAAACAAGTCAACCTTAGGGAGTTGAGAGACGATTTCGGTAATATCCGCGATGATCAGCGACTTTTTCTGCGTGAATCAGCAGGAGACTCCAAAATCGAAAACGATCCTTTCAACACTCTTCTGTGAAAATCTGTGATTTTGATCTGTGGGAATCTGTGGGAGAAATAAAGTAGTCAGTCCCAATCTTCAGTCTCCAGCCCACAAAACAAGTCAACCTTAGGGAGTTGAGAGACGATTTCGGTAATATCCGCGATGATCAGCGACTTTTTCTGCGTGAATCAGCGGGAGACTCCAAAGTCGAAAACGATCCTTTCAACACTCTCCTGTGAAAATCTGTGATTTTGATCTGTGGGAATCTGTGGGAGAAATAAAGTAGTCAGTCCCAATCTTCAGTCTCCAGCCCACAAAACAAGTCAACCTTAGGGAGTTGAGAGACGATTTCGGTAATATCCGCGATGATCAGCGACTTTTTCTGCGTGAATCAGCGGGAGACTCCAAAGTCGAAAACGATCCTTTCAACACTCTTCTGTGAAAATCTGTGATTTTGATCTGTGGGAATCTGTGGGAGAAAGAAAGTAGTCAGTCCCAGTCTTCAATCTCCAGCTACAAAACAAGTCAAGCTGAGGATGATTTCGGTAATATCCGCGATGATCAGCGACTTTTTCTGCGTGAATCAGCGGGAGACTCCAAAGTCGAAAACGATCCTTTCAACACTCTTCTGTGAAAATCTGTGATTTTGATCTGTGGGAATCTGTGGGAGAAAGAAAGTAGTCAGTCCCAGTCTTCAATCTCCAGCTACAAAACAAGTCAAGCTGAGGATGATTTCGGTAATATCCGCGATGATCAGCGACTTTTTCTGCGTGAATCAGCGGGAGACTCCAAAGTCGAAAACGATCCTTTCAACACTCTTCTGTGAAAATCTGTGATTTTGATCTGTGGGAATCTGTGGGAGATTTAGATAGTGCGCCATTGTGATGACTTCTCAACTCATCGCCAACCTGTACCTCCAAACTTCCCGAATTTGTTCTACCTCCACCTCAAAAGGAACATAGATCGGATTAGCTGAGCAAAGCAACAATTTTCGTTCGCTGCTAATCTTATTATAAGCGATTTTGAAAGTGACGCCATCCTGCTCGGTGACAATCACGTAGCGCTCCCCGTCTTTGATGGCCATCCAGTCATCCACGTATTCGCAGACAATCCAGGCACCATCGGGAATCGGCAGCATGGAGTCTCCATCCACCTGAAAAACCCGATGCTTTTTGTCCGTGGGCAAAAAAGGCAATGAAAAGCGAGGCAATTCGGAAATAAACTCCGGATCCGAAAAGCCTGCCAAATAACTCGCTTTGGCTCGTTGAGAGACTACTTCGATCAGTTCGCGTCCTTCGGCATCTACCGTAGTAGAAAGAATCCGCAACTTTCGTCCCCGCAGAAACTGATCTGTCTCGAGTAGTTCGCGGAGCTTGTATTCGGAGTAGGTAGTCAAGTCTTCTCGGAGAAGTATATCGACAGAAACCCCCAGCTGATCAGAGATTTTCACCAACGTATCCAAAGGAGGATTGATATTGAGTTCGTAGCCCGCCAGTTTGGAGCGGGAGATTCCTACGGCTTCAGAAAATGTTTCCTGGGTGAAGCCTTTCTTTTTGCGGAGGAATTTGAGGTTGGTATTTAATGACATTGATATTTTTAAGATATGCTGCGCGAGATAGTTTTTAAGATATAGCTAAAGCTGAGATACTTGAGGAGATACGCTGTGAGAGAATTTTTTTTTAAAATATGGCTAAAGCCGAGATAAAAATGAAGATGTACTGCTTTAGATAGTTTGACACTATCCCAAATCCTTCTTGGCCTCATAAGTCGTTTTTATCTGCCCATTTAATTTAATCTGTAAATTTTTCGCGATCGAAAACATGGCCTCGTGTTCTTCTTTAGCAACGATTCCTCGTTCAAACCCAAGATCAATCCAGTGATCCATCCCCTCAGATAGTGAGGCTCTTGAGATATAATAAAATCTAATCCGCTCCAGAAAATGATATCTAGCATACCCCTCGGCAATATTTGCCCCAACAGAATCGATAGCCTCCAACATTTGGTCTCCCCAAGTTTTACGCTGGTGATATCCCAACCTCTCGTAAATCAGCCAAGCCTTAGCGGATAATTCCCTTGCCAATTTATAGATCGTTAATTCTTTGAGCGGGATGTATTTTGATTTTCCACTCATAACTATAACAAATTAAAAACCAATACTATACAATTATTTTTCAAGACAGCTACGCAGATATTTTCAAGATATGACTACGTCAAATAGGCCCTATCTCGCATTGCACATCTCCTTATCTCGCAAAGCATATCTTTAATTTCTTCAAGATAGCTACGCAGATATTTTCAAGATATAACTGCGTCAGACAGGACATATCTCGCGAAGCATATCTCCCTATCTCGCGAAGCATATCTTTAATTTCTTCAAGATAGCTACGCAGATATTTTCAAGATATGACTACGTCAAATAGGCCCTATCTCGCATTGCACATCTCCTTATCTCGCAAAGCATATCTTTAATTTCTTCAAGATAGCTACGCAGATATTTTCAAGATATAACTGCGTCAGACAGGACATATCTCGCGAAGCATATCTCCCTATCTCGCGAAGCATATCTTTAATTTCTTCAAGATAGCTGCGCAGATATTTTCAAGATATGACTGCGTCAGACAGGACATATCTCGCGAAGCATATCTCCCTATCTCGCGAAGCATATCTTTAATTTCTTCAAGATAGCTGCGCAGATATTTTCAAGATATGACTGCGTCAGACAGGACATATCTCGCGAAGCATATCTCCCTATCTCGCGAAGCATATCTTTAATTTCTTCAAGATAGCTGCGCAGATATTTTCAAGATATGACTGCGTCAGACAGGACATATCTCGCGAAGCATATCTTTTTTAACCCCGACAACCTCCGCCACTTTCTTAACCCAAATCTACTCTTTTTGATTAAATTATAAACAGAAAAATGTCAATATAATCAACAAAAAGTCATGGAAGGGAAGCGAAGTATTGTGCATATGGATTTGGACACGTTTTTTGTGTCGGTGGAGCGGCTTTTTGACAGCCGACTGAATGGCAAACCCATCCTGATCGGGGGGTCGAGTGACCGGGGAGTCGTGGCCTCATGCAGCTACGAGGCGCGTAAGTTTGGCGTGCACTCGGCCATGCCCATGCGGACCGCGAGGCAACTCTGCCCCGAGGCGGTGATCGTGCGGGGGGATTTTGAGAAATACAGCCAAAAATCCCACGAGGTCACCGAGATCATTAAGGAGTCCGTCCCACTCTTTGAGAAATCCTCCATCGACGAGTTTTACATCGACCTCACGGGTATGGACCGCTTTTTTGGCTGCTTCAAGCTCGCCCACGAACTCCGGCAGCGCATCATCCGCGAGAGTGGACTCAATATCTCCATGGGCGTATCCGAAAACAAAACCGTCTCCAAAGTCGCCACCGGTGAAGCCAAGCCCAACAACGAAAAGCAGGTACCTTTCGGTGAGGAAAAGCCCTTTCTCGCGCCACTCTCCGTGCGCAAAATCCCCATGATCGGCGAGAAAACCTCCCAAACGCTCTACAACATGGGGGTCAAAAAAGTCCACACGCTCCAGCAGATGCCCTCCGAACTGCTCGAAGCGACCTTTGGCAAAAACGGGAAGATGATCTGGGAAAAAGCCAACGGCATCGATCGCTCTCCGGTGATCCCCTACTCCGAGGCCAAGTCGGTCTCCTCCGAAAACACCTTCGAAGAGGACACCATCGATGTGAAATTGCTGGAAGCTACCCTCGTCGCGATGACCGAGCAGCTCGCCTCCAAACTCCGGCAAAAAGGCCAACTCACCGCCTGTGTGAGCGTGAAGATCCGCTACTCGGACTTTGAGACACATACCATGCAGCAACGGGTCCCCTACACCTCGGCAGACCACACGCTCCTGCCCGTGGTGAAGGAACTCTTTCGCAAACTCTACAGCCGTCGACTCCTCATCCGTCTGATCGGCGTACGCTTCAGCAGTCTGGTCTATGGCAACTATCAGATCAAGCTCTTCGAAGACAGCCAAGAGCAGATCAATCTCTATCAGGCCCTCGACAAGCTCAACGTGAAGTACGGCGACAAAACCGTCTGCCGGGCTGTAGCCATGGGCGTGGGAAGGCGGCGGTTTAATCCCTTTAATGGAATGGAGGTGTGAGAAAGTAAAAAGTGAGAAATCCTAAAAGCAAGATTCTAGAGATTTTCCGCCCTACAACTTTTCCAAAGTTCCAAACTTTGGAAAAGCTCTCAATCCAGAACAAGACGCATTTAAGAAGATTGAAAACAAAAGAAAAACAATAAAAAAGTGTCAAGTGAAATCAGGGCGCGACACTAAAGTTTGAAAAAGATTAGAAGACACATTCTCTCGACAGTAACCGAAAATAAACAGGTGAATTGTCGATTACGATCGAGAAAAGTCACGTTTTGATTAAACCCGCAATATCCATTAGACTTCCTATTCCGAGCCCATCCGCCGCGGCGGACAAAATCAATCGCTTTGCTGCATTTAACTCATTCACCAGAGCGGTGCTATGGCTCATTCGTTAAATGCTTGATTTTCTTGCATTTTGAACTCTTCCCGAAATGCTTCGGGACAGGCTATAACGGATCCTAATGCATAATTCGGGTTAAAAATTCGGGATAGTTCTCCCGGTGAATCACCTGAAATTCTGTTTCGGGATATGCTTCACCAAAGCCCAGGGGAAGCTTTGCCCTTCGTTCGGGGTTCCATTTTACTTCAAAAGCATACAGTTTTCCTCCCCTTTCTTCCAGCCAATCCAACTCTTTTCCCGTGGTCGTTCGCCAGAAATAGACATTCGTGGGAATCCGGTGATAAGCCAGATATTTCATTCGCTCGCTGATGACGAAATTTTCCCAAAGGGCTCCCAGGTCGGTCCGGAGTGCCAGCGAATTGAAGTTGTTGATGATGGCATTACGGATACCATTATCCCAAAAATAGATCTTTCGGCTCTTCTTGATTTCCCGGCGCATATTTCGGCTGAATGAATTCAATCGAAAAATCACAAACGCCTTTTCCAGCAAATCAAGATACTTTTCTGCGGTTTCCTTATCAATCCCGATGGTATTTCCCAAGTCATTGAACGTCACTTCCGAACCCACCTGAAGCGCGAGGGCCAGTAGGAGCTTTTGAAGTACAGCAGGCTTCCGTACCTCACCCAAACTCAACAGATCCTTGTAAAGGTAACTGCTCGTAATCTCACGCAGAGCCTCTTCTGCATCGGCAGGATGATTGATGACCTCGGGATAAAACCCATAAATCAACCGACCTTCCAAAAGCCGCTTTTCCTCGCGTTCGGAAGTATGAAGAGCCAATTCTTCCGTGGAAAACGGGTACAACTGAAATTCTCGCTTTCGTCCAGTAAGCGGTTCATTGATCGTATTGGCTAAATCCAAAGCTGAAGAGCCCGAAGCGATCACCTGAACTTCCGGAAAATTATCGGTGAACAATTTCAACGTGAGGCCGATATTCTGGACTCTTTGAGCCTCATCGATAAAAATAAGCTTGCGATCTCCAATCAAAGACTGGATCGAGGTAAGGGTTGCATCCTGTAAAGTCAACCGATCATCGGGATTGTCGCAGTTCATCCACAAACAGTCTAGGGATAGCTGTTGCAAAAGCTGACGCATGAGTGTGGTCTTCCCGACCTGTCGCGGGCCAACCACCAACAAAAGCTTGCCTTGGTGGATTCTTTTCAGGAGTTCGGTCTCGATGATTCGATGGATCATGAAACAAAAATATGTTTATTTTCGATCGTAACCGAAAATAAACATGTAAATTTTCGATTACGATCGAGAAAAATCACATTTCATCCACCACCGCTACTGTAGATGTCTTGTCTTTGGTCAGATTCATTGCTCCGGATTGGGTGGGAAGAGTAACCTATTGGGACTCAACTCTAATTTTGCACCGATTCTGAATAGGCTTTCAAACTTACTTTATCAAAAACTCAAACCAGAATTCAAACTTTTGAACAAAGATTTCCTAGATGGCCAAGGGATGTTTGCCTCCAAATTTTTCTCGAAAAAAATCAGTTCCTGATTCTTTCTTTTCCACCACTTGCCTTCTATCTTTCTTCCACCCAACTAAAATCCTCCCTTTGCTTCCTTTTTTTCACCGTTTTCGCTTCATCCTTTCCCTTGGGATAACCCTCGGGATAAGTAGTTCGGTCTTTTCTCAAAAATTCCCTACGACTACTCTTCCAGAATTTGACACCTTGATTTTGAAGGCTTATGGGCTAAGATTTATAAATTCCGACAGTGCGCTAACTTTGATTGGTAAGGCAAAAAATCTTCAAAATCTAAGTTCGCTACAACAAGCCATGATTTCCAATCAGCTTGGGGCCATACACTATATCAAAGGAGATTACGCCACCTCGCTAAGGGAGTATTCCCGCGCCTACCAACTACTCGAGAATGAAACTGACCTCTATCAGAAGGTCTTTGCCCTGAATGGACGAGGTCTGATTTACCTTAGTCAGCATGAATATGAACAGGCCGCGGCCATTTTTCAAAACTGTATAGACCTCAATCATCAGCTCAAAGACAGTATGGCACTGGGCGCCAATTACCTCAATAAGGGAATCGCACTATCTGAAATGGGAAATAAGCAGGAGGCGATGCTGGAATTGGAAAAAGGAATCCAAATCACCCAAAATTACCCCGAGCTCCCGGCAAGATGGATGAACCTCAACCGTCAAGCCCAAATCAAACTGGAACTTGGACAAATCGATGAAGCAAAAATTCTATTTGAAAAGGTGCTGAATGAAAATCCCAAACTTACCACTTGGGAAAAAACCTTTTCTCACACCGGACTGGGGCTGATTGCTTTGGAAATAAACCAAAATCTAGAAGCTTTGGAACAGGGAAAAAAAGCCCTAGACTATGCCAAAGAGATCAATGCGTTTTGGGACAAGGAAAGAGCCACTCGATTGCTTTCGGAAGCCTATGAGCGAATTGGTCAGTACCGTGAGGCATTGGAATTTGCGCGACTCAACAAAACCTACGCAGATAGCCTTTACAGTCAGGACAAAAATTCGGAAATCAGCTACTTGCAGCTACGTCTGACTGAAGCAGACAACGCCACTTTGGCACAGGCCAAACAAATCAGCGATCAACGGGCACAGATCAGTACCCGTACTGTCGTGGGCTTAAGCCTTATTCTGGCCCTTTTGACCGTAGCACTCCTGCTCTACAGAAGATGGCTGAAAGAAAAAGAAAATCTTAATGCCCAATTATTGGCCAAGCAAAAGGAAATCCTCCTACAAAATGAAAAACTAGATCGGCTAAATAACGATAAAATCAAGCTTTTTTCCATTCTTTCACACGATCTCCGAATGCCGATCAATGCCATCCAACAGATCCTTGAGCTTCAATCCATGAACCTTTTAAGTCCTGAGGAAAAAGCAAAAACAGATGAAATCTTATTAAGGCAAGTCCAGCAAACCGACCAAATGATGGATCAGCTACTCCGCTGGTCCCATTCACAAATGGAAGGAATCACCACAGAGCGGGTTGCCGTCGACTTGATCGAACTGGTTCGGAAAAGTATTGTGCAAAATGACTTCTTAGCCAAGAAAAAGGAAATTCAATTCGATTTCTCTCCTGCCGATTTCCATCCAAAGGTTCTGGCAGACCCTACCCATGTTCAGATAATAATTCAAAATTGCCTTCAGAATGCCATTAAATTTTCTAATTCGGGAGGAAAAATCAGAATATCAATTCAAGATCTAGGGAACCACGTCTCCTTATTCATCCAAGATGAGGGAATAGGCATCCCAAAATCAAAGCTCGCTGAAATTCAAGAAAATCAAGCCTTGGTAAACTCTTCGGAGGGAACCCAAAAGGAAAAAGGAACCGGACTGGGATTACTCTTAGTCAAGCAGTTTATGGGAATGAATGAAGGGAAGTTTAGGCTGGACAGCGAGTTTGGAAAAGGAACAAAAGTCACACTCACTTTTGAAACAGCTGCCTAGTATGACCAACACCTATCTTTTTGAGACCAGCCGACTCGGCTTTCGAACCTGGCAAAATTTCGATCTGGATGTTTTTGCCGCGATCAACGCTGATCCCGAAGTGATGCGTTTTTTTCAAAAACCCTATACCCGCGAAGAAACCCAAGCTATGATGGATCGCATGCAGCGACTGTATGAGGAAAGAGGACATTGTTATTTTGCTGTGGATCTCCTGGACACCAAAGAACTGATCGGCACGATAGGCCTGGGCTGGAAAACCTTTGAAGCAGACTTTACCCCCTGCGTTGACATCGGCTGGAGAATCGGCAAAAAGTGGTGGAACCAAGGACTGACCTCAGAGGGAGCCCAAGCCTGTCTGGATTTTGCCAGACAACTGGGAATCAAAGAAGTGTTCTCCTATGCCACGGTCACCAACCATGCTTCCATTCAAGTGATGAAAAAAATCGGCATGCACTTTTGCTATGAGTTTGACTATTCCGAACTCAAAGACTTCCCACATTTGAGGCAATGCACACTGTATAAAATAGCGCTATGAGTTAAGATTTTGGATGTACGAAACCCAGAGCAGCACCCAAGCTCCTCTCTCAAGCTATTCTTGTTTGATTTTTCAACGTTGTCGATTTCTGATTTCACCCGACACTTGTAGGTTTTCAATCTTCCCAAATACTTCCTGACGCCAGCCAAAGAACTTTTCCAAAGTTTGGAACTTTGGAAAAGCTAAAAACGGCTCCTCGCAACTTGATGAATGATGCAAGCTACCTGGATCTAAAGTCTAATGTCTTTTGTCTTGCTTCTTGATACTAGCTACTTGATACAAAAAAAGCCACCCCCTCTCGAGGATGGCTCGGCTCCACGTCTACCCAGCTATCAGTTGGAGCTTTTCAAAAATAATCCTGCGATCCCAAGCACTGCCTGCATAGAAAGCGGTTCGTCCCATGCTTCCGATACGCCCGCGGCATCAATTCCGGTCAACGTAGAAACATTAACCCCTGCATGAGTGAGATTTTCCTCCCCTGCATAGATTCCGGCAGCTGCTGCAGGAAGAGTCCCGATCGAATTGCCCGTGATCCATCCTTTGACCATATCCTGTCCTTTTTTGGTTCGGAGTCTTCGGATCATAGATGCATGCCTTGCCTCCACCGAATGGATGGACAAAGCCGCCGTCAACACCACATCACTCTCCATCACATTGGCGGCTTGTCCTTTATAGGCTCTTACTCCGGTATCTTCAAAAGCCTGTGCTAAAGCCAAAAAGGTAGGATAGTCTGAGAAGGGGCTAAAATTGCCACCAGCTGTAAAATCAAATGCCGGTTCTGCTACGGGAGTACCGTTGAGCACATTG
Organism: Algoriphagus aquaeductus; assembly: GCF_003253485.1. Taxonomy (GTDB): domain Bacteria; phylum Bacteroidota; class Bacteroidia; order Cytophagales; family Cyclobacteriaceae; genus Algoriphagus; species Algoriphagus aquaeductus. Next base: position 106,131 of record NZ_QKTX01000004.1, read on the forward strand.
GCAATCACCTCGGTAAGAAACCTCACGTGAGCCAACTCATGATCCCTGATCTTTTGAATAATGGGTCTTTCGGCGGCGACAACCACACCCGCATCCAGTCCCAATTGGTAGTAACGATATTCTAAGTGCTCCAGAGTGAGCGCATAATTAAGCACATTGATCAGGGTGGCGGTATCTGCCTTGGCGATCTGAGGGATGGCATTCAACACAGAAAGAGGTACAGCAGCAAGAGCTACCTTTTTCCCAAAATCTCCAAACTGACGGAAAGCATCTCTGCGGGAATAAAACCGGTCTTTGGATTCTGCATCTTTGGTATCAGGACATATCGTGTCCAATAGTTTCATCAAATTCATGATTTCTGATTTTTAGGATAAAAGATTAACTCGGCAATTGACTGAAATCAATTTCGTTTTTCACAAACGTACTGGCAGCAGTCAGCACCTGCTGAAAATTGAGCGTTCGCTCCAATCCGTTGGCATCGATCAGATCGTCACCGGCAAAGTCTACCGAATTGGGATTGATCAGGTCACGAATAGCCGCCGCATGCCGAGCCTCCACCGATACGATTTTGCCTGCAATGAGCAAGAGGTCCGCATTGGTCAAAAATTGCCCTGCTCCGTTGTAAGCGGCGACACCCAAATCCTCGAAGGTTTTTGCAGCCGCCAAAACAGCGTTACGATTGCCAAAATCAATGCTGCTAAAATCAAACTCGAGTTCTGTGATCGCATTTGCGCCCAAGGCTACTTTGAAAAACTCCCGATGCGCACGTTCGTGTTTTTCCAGATCTCCCATGATGGTTTTCTCTTCCGCATTCGCATTGGCGAAATAACTTCCCTTCATGACCTCGGCATAAAATCCCGCCTCCAGCTGCTCGAGCGCATAGGCGTAGTTGAGAATTCCCACATCACCTGAACCCAGATTGACCATCCCGGGCATCGAAGGCATCCTATCGTCATCATTACAGCCCATCAGCAAGAGCCCTGCACCCGCGACAGTCAGCGATCCCATTTTGAGAAACTGCCTTCTGTCGGCTTTTTGAATCAAACCCTGAGGCTTGAAAAGTTCTTTGTTCATTTTTGGATTGTGTTTAGGTTAAAACTCGGTTTAGGTTTCCATGGAAAAATCAGCTTTTGTCCCGATTTGAAAAGAAGTACGCAGTGCCTGGACGGGTTGGATTTTACAGCAGATCATTTTTCTCAAAAAAATCAAGAAATCATTTAAAAGCTCCTTCCAATCAAATGCCTAATCCATCCAATCAATGAGGCTTAATGGGCATACAACATTTGGTTAACTTTTTTCAAAACCTGAACCCATGAAGCGATTCACTCCTACGTATCAATCCGAATTTGATCTTTACCATTTTTCCGGCATAGTGGAAGACTCCGGCAAAAACATGGAAACCAAAGTTTCCGGTGGTGGCGGTGGCGGAGCCACTTATCAAGGAACCGGCGGGACGGCGCCCGTCACGATTACCTCCCGGACCATTGTCCATGATCAAATTTTCCTGGTGAATCCGGAGGGAAAAGAGCGGGCCTTTCAGCTTCAGGATTTCAACCTTGCTGCACGCAAAGGAAATCACCTTTCGGTTTTTTGGGGAATCAAAAACGGAGATCAGACCGGACATTATTTTGCCGTAAAAAATCACAGCACGGACCAAGAATTTTATCGGGATGACTTGCTTAGAAGGTATTTTATCAAGGGCTGGCTACAGGGTGTTTTGATTTTCCTGGGGGTGGTTTTTGCGATTTTGGGGCTTGGAGGTGCAGGGATTTACTTCCTTTTCATAGGGGGAGGAATCCTATATTGGGCTTGGAAGCGCTGGAATACGGCAAAGAAAGAAATAGGCGATTTCAAGACTTACCTGTCTACTTTTTCTCCAAACTAAACTGACAACCCCGGAAAAGTGTAACTTCATAGCCTTTAAATCAGGTCTATGAAATACACGCTTTTCCTCTTTTGCCTTAGCCTCTCCTGCTGTGTTTTTGCCCAATCTCCCACCACCCGCGAGATGGATCGGATCAACTGGATGGAGTTTGCGGAATTTGTACCCGGGAATATCAACACCGTCCTCCTTCCCACCGGCACACTCGAACCTCATGGCGTGATTAATAACGGCGCAGACAATACCGCACCATTTGCCATGGCCAAAGCGATCGCGGAGGACCTGAATGCGATGATAGCACCAACACTTAATTATGGTATAACGGGAAGCATGGCCGCTTTTCCCGGCGCTTTCGAGATCAGCGAAGAGGCTTATGCGCCTTTTATCCGGGATATTTTAAAAGGCTTGGCTAAAAACAAGTTCAAAAACATCATCATCCTCAATGGCCACGGTGGCGGACAAACCGCCGTTTTACAAAAAGTGGCCGCTGAAGTCGCCAATGAATTGGGCGTCCGCACACTGGTCATCAACTGGTGGTCCTTTGCATCTGATGTGACTTTGGAAGTATTTAAGGAAGACGGAGGACACGCAGGATTGAATGAAACAGCTTACATCCAAGCCATTGACCCTACTTTGGTGCACAAAGAGCGCTACAATACCGATCAAGCTACTGCCTACCCCAAGCCCAATACTTGGTCAGCAGTTCCCTTCCCTTCCTCCATCGGCTTGTATCAAGAGGGTCAGGGCTACCCCAACTTTGACGAAAAACAGGCCATGGAATACTTCGAAAAAGTGAATACCAAAGTTCTGAAGCTAATTCAGGAGACGATCCGAAAGTGGGATTTGGCGGGCTTGTAAAATTTTCAATGACCAATGACCAAATTCAATTTTCAATAAAAGGAATTGATCATTGGTAATTGATCATTGGTAATTAAAATATTTCCGCCTCGGTCTGTGTCCTCACAGACCGAAACATTCCTAATCATTTATGGCCTATCAATCGAACCAAACCTACCCAAACCTTCTCGCCGCCGATTTCAACCCGGGTGAATACGATTCCTGCACCTTTACCGCATGCAATTTTTCTAATCTGAACTTTCATGGTTCAAGCTTCGAAAACTGTTCCTTCCGTGACTGCGACCTGAGCAATGCCAAAGTCTTCAAAGTGGGTTTTCAGAATGTCCGTTTTGAGCGCTGCAAGGTGCTGGGAGTACATTTCAACACCGCAAATGCCTTTTTGATGGAGTTTACTTTTGACCACTGTCAGCTGGACTACTGCAATTTCTTTAATCTCAAACTGAAAAAATCCCGGTTTACCCACAGCAGACTTCTCGAAGTAGATTTTACCCAAGCCGAATTGCAAGAGGCCAGTTTTCAGGGTTCCGACCTCAGTGGTGCTGTCTTTGACCGAACCAATCTAGAAAAAGCCGACTTCCACGAAGCAGTGAATTACCAAATCGATCCTGAGATCAACAAGATCAAAGGAGCGAGATTTGATTTGGAAGGCTTGCCGGGATTGTTGGGGAAATGGGGGATCAAGGTTCAATGAGCAAATTCAATGATCAATTTTCAAACTCAATGTACAATGTTCAAGGGTATTCAACCACGGGCCTTGGTCTTTGGGAATTGATCATTGATAATTGAGAATTGACCATTGGTAATTGAAAATTGGTAATTGAGAATTGGATCAGTCATTAAAAAAGCCAGCTCCCATTTAGAAGCTGGCTTAAATAAGAAAGGTTTCAAGATTTACTTTTTAATCAACCTTCCGGTCATGACCACTTTACCAGTTTGAACCTGAATCGTGTACATTCCCGGAGCAATTCCCATCAAATCCAAAGTCTGGATAAAAGTTTCTTCTCTGACAAATTGATCCGAAATCACCATTTTTCCTGTGGCATCAAAGACCATTAGACTTACTTGGGCTGGCTGATCCAATTCGACCAAAATCTGAGTTTGATCCTCAGCCGGATTCGGGAAGATCAAGAATTCACCCATTTTCAGCTCCTTGGTCAAGGTTATTTCCTTTGAGATAGTCTGTCCGGCACGGTCAGTGCTGGAAACCTGGAATTTCAGGATGGCAGGAACCGGTCCACCTTTCCAGATTATTTGATTATCTCTCAACTCCAACTGATCATGTGCCACCATCTCATACCTATGAATATCATCCACCGGATCAAGGGTTTTGAGATCAGCTACTTTCGCTCCTGCCGTCAGTTCCTGTGCAAACTTGGAATTGATAGCCATAATATCAATAGCCATTGGTTTCTCTTTCACCAAGACTTGTATCAGAGCATCACCATCCAGCTCTATCCATTCATTCTCCGCCAAATTTGCATTGAGGATATACAGACCCGGAGTCAGCGGATCATAGCCTGATTCATCCAAAATCAGTGGAATCTGTCTTCCATCAAACCAGTCGGCACTTTGCTGATCCAGTTCTTTTTGAATGGTTTCGATTGGTGTATTCCAGTCGACGGTGATGAGGTCGGAGAGGATGCGTTTGCTTGCTTTTCCTTTGGCTTGATGAATTACAATCGAGCCACCTCCAAGAGTTGTAGCATCATCTGAGTTGTCATCTGCACCCAACCCATTGTCATAAATTACGCCGTTTGTACCCCAAATCTTGATTCGGAACTGATCTGGGCCGGTTCCTCCATTCCAATGGCCATCAATCGCGGTAATGGTAAATCGGTAACCTGTTACCCCATTGACTGTACCTTCACCCCTGTAAGTGGCTTTTTTACCTGAGATAACTAGGGTTCCAGACTCGTGAAGGGTTGACTTAAAGTTGAGATTACCCGCATTAAACTGAAATTCCGTATTTCCATCCACTTGGTTAGATCCTTTTTTGTACTTGGAAACGAAACCAAAGTTTGCTTTTCCAACCGTATTGGTTCCAACCAAAGCTCCTGAAGGAGAATTAATCCAGCCTCCGCCAGTTACGAAGTTGCCATTTGGATCATAAACCGGTAGGTAAGCCACTGACTCATCACATCCATCACCTACCACTGCTGTTACCTTATAGACATTCAAAACAAGACCTGAAACTGATAGGGTGGCAGTACCATTTGCATCCGTGATTGATGTTCCTTTCAAGACATCATCAAGGTAGAAGTTGACCGTTACTCCCGAGGCTGCCGGGGTCACGGAGGCACTCAATGTTGCAGTATTACCTAATTGTACTGGAGTACTGCTTGCTGATGCATCGATCTGTATTCCCTCTATGGTTATTACTTGAGTAAATACCTCAGATCCATTTCCCGCAAGATCAATTGCAATCCAGGTATTGGTATAGGTTCCGGCTCCATTTAGCCCTGAAGACACAAATTCTCCGGATGTTTTGACTACAGATTCGATTCCACAATTATCAGAAGGAATTGGAGCAAGAAGTTGGGTTTGAGCTAACAAATCCCCTTGTCCACAGGACAAGCTTCTATCCAAACTTCCTATTGCTGTAGACCATTCTGGATTAGTAACATCAGCAACAATTACTGTTTGTTCTTGAGTCGCCACATTGCCATTGCCATCATCGAAAGTCCAGGTAATGGTGTAAGCACCTTGCTCAGTGTAGATGGTCGGATCAGATGTCGTTCCGGTGATAGTTCCTTCGCAATTATCTGTTGAAGTCGGTGCGGTCACTTCGGCAGAACATTCGCCTGTGATCATTGGTAGCGTTTCCATAGTTGGAACTGGAGCCGTAACGTCATCCACAATCACCGTTTGTGTTTGGGTAGACGTGTTTCCGTTACCGTCGTCAAAAGTCCACGTGATGGTATAGGTTCCCTGCTCGGTATAGTTGGTCGGATCGGTCGTTGTTCCCATAATCGTTCCTTCACAATTATCCGTTGCAGTTGGTGCCGTAACTTCTGCAGAACATTCACCTATGATCGTTGGTAGGGTTTCCAAAGTTGGAACCGGAGCCGTCACGTCCTCCACAATCACGGTTTGTATTTGCGTAGACGTGTTTCCATTTCCATCATCGAAAGTCCAAGTGATGGTATAGGTGCCCTGTTCTGTGTAGCTAGTCGGATCAGTCGTGGTTCCCGTGATGGTCCCTTCGCAGTTATCCGTTGCAGTCGGCGCGGTCACTTCTGCGGAACATTCGCCTGTGATTGTTGGTAGCGTTTCCAAAGTTGGAACCGGTGCCGTTACGTCTTCCACAATCACGGTTTGTGTTTGGGTGGACGTGTTTCCATTTCCATCATCGTAAGTCCAAGTGATGGTATAGGTGCCCTGTTCTGTGTAGCTAGTCGGATCAGTCGTGGTTCCCGTGATGGTCCCTTCGCAGTTATCCGTTGCCGTCGGCGCGGTCACTTCTGCGGAACATTCACCTGTGATGGTTGGTAACTCAGCCACGGTTGGAACAGGGGCAGTCACGTCATTCACAATCACGGTTTGAGTTTGGGTGGACGTGTTTCCATTGCCATCATCGAAAGTCCAGGTGATAGTATAGGTTCCCTGTTCAGAGTAGCTTATCGGATCGGTGGTGGTTCCTGTGATCGTTCCTTCGCAATTATCCGTTGCAGTCGGCGGGGTCACTTCTGCGGAACATTCACCTGTGATCGTTGGTAACGTTTCTTGTGTCGGAATCGGAGCAGTAACGTCATCCACAATAACAGTTTGCTCCTGAGTTGAGCTGTTTCCGTTGCCATCATCAAAAGTCCAGGTGATCGTGTAGGTTCCCTGTTCAGAGTAGCTTATCGGATCGGTGGTTGTTCCTGTGATGGTTCCTTCGCAATTATCTGTTGCAGTTGGAGCTGTCACCTCGGCAGAACATTCGCCTGTGATCGTTGGTAGCGTTTCCAAAGTCGGAACAGGAGCCGTAACGTCATCCACAATCACGGTTTGAGTTTGGGTTGACGTGTTTCCGTTAGCATCATCGAAAGTCCAAGTGATGGTATAGGTGCCCTGTTCTGTGTAGCTAGTCGGATTTGTCGTCGTTCCAGTAATCGTGCCTTCACAATTATCCGTTGCAGTCGGCGCGGTCACTTCTGCGGAACATTCACCTGTGATGGTTGGTAACTCAGCCACGGTTGGAACAGGGGCAGTCACGTCATTCACAATCACGGTTTGAGTTTGGGTGGACGTGTTTCCATTGCCATCATCATAAGCCCAGATGATAGTGTAAGTGCCCTGTTCGGTATAAGTCAGTGGATCAGTCGTAGTTCCCGTAATCGTTCCTTCGCAATTATCCGTTGCAGTCGGAGCTGTCACCTCGGCAGAACATTCGCCTGTGATCGTTGGTAGCGTTTCCAAAGTCGGAACCGGAGCTGTTACGTCATCCACAATCACGGTTTGTGTTTGGGTGGACGTGTTTCCGTTGCCGTCATCAAAAGTCCAAGTGATGGTATAGGTGCCCTGTTCGGTGTAGCTAGTCGGGTCTGTGGTCGTTCCCGTGATCGTTCCTTCGCAATTATCCGTTGCAGTCGGAGCAGTCACCTCGGCAGAACATTCGCCTGTGATCGTTGGCAGAGTTTCCACCGTTGGAATCGGAGCTGTAACATCGTCCACAATCACGGTTTGTGTTTGGGTGGACGTATTTCCATTTCCGTCATCGTAAACCCAGGTAATGGTATAGGTACCCTGTTCAGTATAGCTGGTAGGATCGTCGGAGGTTCCAGTAATCGTGCCTTCGCAATTATCCATTGCTGTCGGAGCGGTCACCTCTGCTGAACATTCACCCGTGATCGTTGGTAGAGTTTCCAAAGTCGGAACAGGAGCCGTAACATCATCCACAATCACGGTTTGTGTTTGGGTAGATGTATTTCCGTTGCCGTCATCATAAGTCCAGATGATGGTAAAGGTGCCCTGCTCGGTGTAAGTCAGCGGATCGGTAGTCGTTCCTGTGATAGTTCCTGCACAGGCATCGTTGGCTGTCGGAGCGGTAACTGTAACTGAACAGTGACCACTAGCAACCGGCAACTGAACAACAGACGGAACCGGTGCGGTCGTATCATCCACGACAATCGTCTGAGTCTGAGAACTGCTATTGCCTGCCGCATCGGTAAAGGTCCAAGTGATGGTATAGGAACCTTGCTGGGTAATCGGGAAGATGCTCTGATTGGTAGTTCCTTGGATGGTTCCATCCACATTATCAGTGGCAGTAGGGATAGTCAAATCTTCAAAGGTAACCGAGCATTGGGCAGAGATTGAAGTAAGGTTTTCTAAAGATGAAACAGGAGCTTCTTCATCTACTTCCTCTCCACTTCCATAAATTCTGGCAACACGAACACGGCTAATATCATTATATCTTATAAAGTCGCCACCAAGTAAAATTTCACCATCGGATTGAATTGTAATAGCCCGAATTCTGGCACTAGCCCCATTTATTGGATCAAAAGAAGTATCCAAACTTCCATTGTTATTTAATCTAGCAATCCTGTTTCTAACTACTCCGTTGTAGTTGGTAAAATCTCCACCAATTAGGATCTTACCATTAGACAGAAGGCGAACAATATCAATGGAATTGTTAGATCCATTTCCTGCATTAAAAGATTCATCAATAGTTCCATCTTGATTAAGGCGTGTAATTCTATTTGTTAAAATCCCATTGTAGGTTGTGAAAAATCCGCCAATCAGAATCTTTCCGTCGGATTGAATTACAATATTGTAAACCGTACTATTTGCTCCAGTCCCTGTATTAAAACTAGGATCAAGACTTCCATCTTCATTTAATCGAACGGTACGGCTTCTTCCGACGAAACTAGTAAAATCACCTCCAACAAGAATTTTATTATCAGATTGAACGGCGATTGTATAAACTGGAGCGCTTACATTTCCTATTATAAAAGATCCATCAAAAGTTCCATTTGAATTTAATCTAAAATATCTTCCACCTCCACCGCTAGTGATTCCACCGATAAGAATTTTACCGTCTGATTGCAAAGCCATTGTATAAATTGCAATCATATTCATATCTGAATACGGAATGAAAGAAGTGTCCAAACTTCCATCCACATTCAACCTAGCAATAAATCTTCTATTTATACCATTATAAGTAGTAAATCCTCCAGCTACTAAAATCTTCCCATCTGGTTGAATTACAAACCTAAAAATCACAGCATTAGCCCCAGAACCTGGATTAAATAAAGTATCTAAACTTCCATCAAGATTCAAGCGGGCAATACGGGGTCTTGTTAATCCATTATAGATATTGAAGTCACCAGCAATTAAGACTTTTCCATCGGGTTGTTGAGCTGTCATCCACACTGTTCCATTTGCCCCAGCTCCCATCACCTCAAAAGACCCATCAGAATTTAGTTGTGCTAAATAATTTCTAGCATTTCCATTGACACTTGTAAATTCACCTCCAATAACAGCCTTACCGTCTGGAAGAGCTAAAACATTCCAAAGTGGCATATCTGTACCTGCTCCATATGTATTAAACGTGATATCCAAACTCCCATCAGCATTTATTCTAGCAACATTCCGTCTTTGCGTTTGAAAATTGCCGGCTATAAGAATCTTTTCATTTATGGTTGGTGAAATTGATAGGATATAACTTGTAATGTCTAATCCTGAAAATGTAAAGGAGGTATCCACTACTCCATTTGGATTTATCCTTACAAGATTTCTTCTATTTCCAGTAATTGTAGAACCAAGATTAAAATTACCCCCAACCAAAAGTTTATCGTCACTCTGAACATGTAAGGCAAAAACCAACCCTGAGATTCCACATTGGCACCAATTGTTAACTGGAGCTCCTGATGAGGTAAGTTTGACAATATTAAAAGTAAACCCTCCTGCCAGGTAAATACTACCATCTGAGGTGGAAACAATAGATCTTACTCCCCCGCCTTGGAACCCAGGGAAATATGAAAGATCCAAAATCCCAGTGGTTTCTAGTCTTGCAGAATATCGCCTTGACACTCCATTAAATCCTCCAAATTCTCCACCAACTAGGATTTTTTCATTGTGTTGAATGAATATTGAATACACCCTCCCGTCAAAGCCAGACCCAATAGTAAAATTTGAATCCACACTTCCATCTGAATTTAGTCTCGCTATTCCACTTCTAGGTACACCATTGAACAGAGTAAAATCACCCCCAATCAAAATTTTTCCATCTGCCTGTAAGGCCACCGTCCAAATTCTCCCGTCTGCACCAGTTCCTATATTGAAAGTCGGATCAAGGGTTCCATCCGGGTTTATCCTAATAATCCGGTTTCTAGCACTTCCATTATATGCAGTGAAATTTCCCACTGAAATAATTTTCCCGTCAGGCTGCCTTACACTGGCATGTACAAATTGATTTGCACCCGTTCCCGTATTAATTCCATTGGGATTAAAACTCAAATCCAATTCCCCCGGATTCTGTCCCCGGCTTATCCCGCCAAAAAGTAGGAACAATAGAAGTGTGAAGTAGATATGTCTCATATCAAATTGTTATTTGTCTTTGTCCGGTGTGATTTGAATCCCGATTTGAATTTTATCAGGCAGTTGGATTTGGCTCGTAGTAGCGATGGGGATATTTGCAGCGATTCGGAATCGCTTGGATACTGACACTCCGGCGTACACTTGGGATATCCAAAAAGGCTTGTCTATTTGGCCTAAAGGGGCATTTGAATCCGGTGATTTTAATGTGTTGTAAAAGGCCTCAGTTCCCCGGATATGGCTTCCTTTGAAATTGGCAAAGAGGCTAAACTCTCCGCCATCTGTGCGAACCTCCACTAAAAATTCACCAGCCAGATCCGCATATCCTGAAAAAGATTCCCTTTCGATATCGGATCCAAAAACAGGGATATCTGCTATAAAACTTGGCTTAAAGGCAGAATAGAATAAAATATTCTGTCGGTTGTAATAAAAAACAGGGTACTCGAATCGAAGGTTAGAAATACCACCTCCTGTAAAAAGTTTGGTGTTTACTTCCAAACTATCAATGGCCTTTCCCCCGCCCTGAATCACCGAGGAAAAAGACACCCGCACAGCGGCTATTTGCCCGCTTACGATCTCCGCATTGGCAGCACCGCCATTTTCAGAAGCCTGAATAACAAAGCTGTTTAAAGTAGAAATCCCCGATGATGAGACATTATTGTAAAAAAAATTTCCTTCGTAGCGATTTCCAATCGGAAAAAATCGGAATGGCATCTCAGGCTTTCCAAAATAGCTATTGATAGATTCGAAATAGGCAATTAGAATATCATTAGTTTTGATCTCCTCGTTTTTATCCAAAATCTCCGTCTGGAGGTTGATGACCTGTTTAATCTCATCCAAAGTCGGCGTTCTACTGACTGAGATGGTTTTAATTTGTATTTCTAGAGATTGTACCTCTAAATCCAAGCCTTTATTACGACTTTTCAGAATGTCTGCCATATCTGGCGCTGTTCCTACATTGATATCCAAGAATTCCTTATCAATTGACTTCAAAAATGAAATTATTGAGCTTTGAAGCTCGTCGGGATACTTTTGTTCCTTTGACTCCAGTTTATAGACATCCTTATAAGTTGGGTAAAATGAAGGAAATTGAGCCCTAGCACTAAATACCAAGAATGATAAAAAGACAGTAAAAAGAAGTCTATTGCGCATAAAATTGTAAGTAGATTAAAAGCTTCTATACATCTCCCTAAAATTTCTTGATCAATTCACCGAAAAATCTTGCACAAACGACTATTAATTACTTGTTTAGGAAAGATTATTTGGCGAATCGATAGTAATACCAAACAGAAGTAAGTGTTTATCCCCTTCACTCCATCTGTCAAAATTTGCTGATGTCCTCTAGGAATCAAATACCTAGAAGTAAGTAATTTGTACTTAAATTGTAATAAACTGTAGTTTGTGAGTCCATTTTTCTCCTTGGCAGTTCGTGTGGTGAGTTGGGTTTCGGCCTTTCCGATTCTGTTTTTACTTTTTTCCCTAAATCCATCAGAAGAAAAATCGAACGCCTTTCCTTTTTGGGTTTTTACTGATGAAGGTCATTCAGTTTCGGAAGCATGGAAGGATATTCCCGAGGAGTACATCACCCAAGGCCGGTTCAATCCCGGCATCCAACTTCATAGCTGGTGGGTAAAGGCCGTGGTGAAAAATGAGTCTTCTGCCAAGGATCGCTTGTTCCTGATCTTGAACAATCCGCATATCAACCGGATCGAAGTCTATCTTAACGGAAGTCAAGAACCCCAATGGATCACCGGAGACTGCTTTCCCTTTGATTCTAGACCTTACTTGAGCAGGGACTTTGTCTTTCCATTCGAACTGAATCCAGATGAACAGGTAAACGTATTGATGAAGCTGGATAAGCGTGGGGAAACGTTTCATATCGATCCGGAGCTACTTCCAGAAAATGACTTTGCCGAAAGGCGACGAACCGAGCACATCATGATGGGGCTAGTAGGGGGCTGGATGCTATTGGTAGTAGTTTTCACGCTTTTCTTCTGGTCCGAACTTCGGGACAGAAGTGCGTTTTATTATGCCCTTTATATCCTATTGGTGTTTCTGTGGATTTTTGCCCATTGGGGGATGGCATACCAGTTTCTTTGGCCTGAGGCAGTGACTTGGGTAGGCAAATCCAGACCGATCCTCAACCTGGCCTCATTCATATTCTTATTACTCACCATTATTAATTTTTTTCCTCCTACTGGCATCTGGAGACCTTTTGAGTTGGCCTTTAAAATAATGATTTGGACGAATACCGCTTTACTTTTGGCGTTTTTGGTTATTCCTGAGGAAGTCCCATCCCCTCAGGTGGTCGCCTTTTTCCTCAAAGTAGTTTTGATTTTATCTGCAGTTCAGGTTTTAATAGTTGTAAGCTATTTAATCGTTCAATACAATGCGAAAACACCTTTTGCAGGCTTCTATCTCTCCGGGATAGCCTTCCTGATGGTTTTTTCTTTATTGATTTATTTGGATCAAGCTACGGGTGCAGTACTGCTCTCCCATACACTTCTCAATTTTGGAAGTGCATTTGGACTGATGGGAGAAACAGCATTGATTTCATTTGCCTTTATGAGACAAGCCTCTTTGGAGAAAAAGGAAAAGGAAAAGCTGGCAGTCAAAATCCTAACAAGGGAAAAGGAAATCGCCGACCAAATCATTTTGGCTCAGGAAGAAGAGCGAAACCGTTTGGGAAGAGACCTGCATGATGGATTACTAGGATATCTCGGAAGCGCCCATCTGAAGGTGCAGACGCTGGTTGACAAATTTCCATATCCTGAATTGCTGGAGCTGAAAAATCAACTTAACGAAGGAATCAGGGAAACCCGTGTGCTTTCCCATGACCTGACACCACCCCTATTGGAGGAGTTTGGACTCGAACAAGCCCTACGCAACAAACTGGTGGAACTCGAGCAAAGCGGCGCCTTTAAAACCTCTCTTTTTGCAAAACTACACTTCGACGTCTGCAAATCCATCCAAGTCACCGTGTATCGGATTTGTATGGAATTAATCCATAATGCTCTGAAGCATTCCAAAGCCCAAGAACTCCATATTTTGCTGGAAACCACCCCAGACGAACTTATCCTGATGGTTGAGGATGATGGTATAGGATTCGATCCCGAAGCGAAAAAGAAAGGAATCGGACTAAAAAACATCGAAAACAGGGTAAACTACCTAAAGGGCACTCTTCAGATCGATTCAAAATCAGCAGGAACGAGCATTCTTATCCTAATCCCCCTATCCCCCAACCCAAATGAGTAAAATCAGAATCCTTCACATCGACGATCATATCCTGTTCACTCAGGGAGTCAGGTCTCTGCTTTCTGAAAACCCGGTATTTGAATGGATAGGGGAAGCCACATCTGGCAAAGAAGGGTTGGAGAAAGCCAAGAAATTAAACCCAGATCTAGTTTTGGTGGATTATTTTATTCCGGAATCCAACGGAGTCGAAATTGGCATAGAAATCCTAAAAGCACTTCCAACGACCAAACTGGTGCTTTTGACTATGGAAAACAGTTTCCTCATCATACAGAATGCGAGGGAAAAAGGATTTTCGGCCTGGATTTCCAAAGCTGCCGAAAAGGACAAACTCTTGTCCACACTGGAAAGAGTGGGAAGGGGTGAGGAAAAACTTTTCCCCGAGCAAATGACTCCCACAACCAGTCCCATCCCGGGAAATTATAAGTTTGATCAATTGACCAAAAGAGAACGTGAAATCCTTCTTCTGATCATTCAGGGCCTCACCTCTCAAGAAATTGCGAATAAACTTTTCCTCAGCCTGCTGACAGTGAATACCCACCGGAGAAATCTGCTCAGCAAACTGGGAATCAAAAATTTCGCCCAGTTATCGGGAGGTTCGGGATTGGGAAATTTGATGGAGAAAAAGAGTTGAAAACCTAATTCCAATTACTCGTTCTAAAATCGCGAAGTTCTGTTTTGAGAATTGGAACTTAATATTGCACTCGTATCCCATTTGACCATAAAAAATAACCGGACCTCTCAGCCCGCCTTATCGAATAAGCAATTCTCAAGGTTTCCATACCTGAAGCATTGAAAATTGCTCATTGATCATTGATCATTTCTTCATATACCCCTCTCTCACCGCCTTAAACTCGGAGCCATCTTTCCAGCCGGGCCATTTGTCGGAGTTTGAGAGGCTTTTTCCCACATTATAGAGCAGTTGTACATCATCCACCGCCCCGTCCAGATTCCAGCGGGATGGATCGTATTCGTCAGCCGCCTTGTGATAATATTGTGCCGTATATTCATCCTGCAACTGCTTTCCATATTCTTTGCCTTTTTCCGCATGGTCGATACCGGTACCGAAATACAAAGCCGGAATCCCAATCTTGGCAAAGTTGAAATGGTCTGATCGGAAATAATACCCGGCTACCGGATTGGGTTCAGGAGCACTGTATCTGCCAAGTTTTTCCAGTTCCACATGGAGTAAATCCTCCATTTCGGACTGCCCCACTCCGATGATCGAAACATCTTTCATCTTGCCATAGGGGTTGATCCCGTCCATATTGATATTGGCTACCGTCTTTTCCTTGGGGAAAATGGGATTTTGAGCATAAAAAGCCGAACCCCAAAGTCCTTGCTCTTCCGCAGTCACCGCCAGGAACACTACGGTTCGCTCCGGTTGATTGTCAGTTTTGAAAGCCTTGGCCAAGGCCAAAAGTGCAGCAGTGCCGGACGCATTATCCAAAGCGCCATTGTAGATGGAGTCACCGGTTTCGTCAGGTTTACCGATACCGAGATGATCCCAATGCGCAGAGTAAATGATCACTTCTTCCGGTTTGGATTTGCCGGTTACTTTGGCTACCACATTTTGAGACACATTGTATTCGGCTTTTACTTCAATCTTGGTACTTGCGGTCAAGCCTAAGGACACGGGTTGAAAATCAGATTTCCTGGCTTTTGCCAGCATTTCAGATTCTTTCATCCCAGCCAAATCAAAAAGTTTGTTTGCAGTAGGCAGGGTAATCCACCCCTCAAAGCCCAATTTGTATTTTTCCTGTCCCCGGTCATCCAGATAAAGCTTGGAAGCCTTCCAGCTGTTTTGAATCACATTGAAGCCATACCCAGCCGGAATGGTATTGTGCACGATCAGACAACCCAGTGCGCCTTGACGGGCCGCTTCTTCGTACTTGTAAGTCCATCGACCGTAGTAGGTCATGGTATTTCCCTTGAAAAGAGACGCATCTTCCGTCCCAAATCCGGGATCATTGACCAGTACGACGGCTATTTTTCCTTTGACATCCAGGTTTTTGTAATCATTCCACCCATACTCCGGCGCCACAATTCCAAATCCTGCAAAAACCAATTCCGCATTTTCAACCTCAACCAAACTGTCGGTTCGCTGGGTCCATATCACAAAATCTTTCAAGCCCTCAGCGATTATGGCGCCTTTGGGACTTTTAAATTCCATTCGTTCAGAGGGATTGCTCGTCACCGAAACCATCGGAACATCCTGAAAATAAGAGTCTCCATTTCCGGGTTCCAGACCCAATTTTTTGAATTCCTGCTCCAAAAATGAGGTAGTGATTTTTTCTCCTTCGGTAAAGGGCATCCTCCCCATAAACTCATCGGAAGAGAGGGTCACCAAATTGGGTTCAAGGTCTGCTACCTGAAATTGGTAATGAGAACTTTGCTGGCCACAGCCCGCCAAAGTAGCCGAAAGGGCAAACACAAATACGGTTTTTTTCATAAGGGAATGGATGCTCAAAGGGTGAAATATGCCCCAAGTTAAAACTTTTAAGGCTTGATTTCCTGATCTATAAATTCAAATTGGAATACTTGGCTTGCAATGCCTGAATTTTGATTTACCTTTGTGTCGGCGACACGACCAGCTCCTGCTGAATCCCCCAGGTCCGGAAGGAAGCAAGGGTAGGCGGTTGTAGCGGTGCGATGTCGCCTCTTTTTTTTGCCCATTTGGGCCAAATCCTCCCCCCGATTCAATTCCTAATCCTGATTTATATTCTAACTTTGCCCAAGGTCACCTTTTGGGAACCTGAATTGTTTTGCAAAAATCTTAACCAAAAAACCTATTCTAACATGAAGTTCTTTATTGACACCGCCAACCTCAGCGAAATCCGTGAAGCCTATGACCTCGGTGTACTCGATGGTGTGACGACCAATCCGTCCCTGATGGCCAAAGAAGGCATCACCGGTGATGAAAATGTCAGAGCCCACTACAAAGCCATCTGTGACATCGTGGATGATAAAGTAAGCGCCGAAGTGATCTCCACCGACTACGAAGGTATGATCCGTGAAGGAAAAGAGCTCGCCAAAATCGATGACAAAATCGTGGTGAAAATCCCCATGATCAAGGATGGTGTCAAAGCACTCAAATATTTCCATGGTGAAGGTATCCGTACCAACTGCACCTTAATTTTTTCAGCGGGCCAGGCATTGCTTGCTGCAAAAGCGGGAGCAACCTACGTGTCTCCGTTTATTGGCCGATTGGACGACATCTCGTTTGACGGATTGGAACTGATTGGGCAGATCGTTCATATTTATCAAAACTATGGCATCGAAACCGAGGTTCTCGCAGCATCCGTGCGCCACAGCATGCACCTGATCAAATGCGCGGAGCTGGGCGCCGACGTGGTTACCTGTCCATTGAAGGTGATCACCGGATTGCTGAAGCATCCGTTGACAGATTCAGGATTGGCACAGTTTCTGGCCGACCATGCCAAAGCCGCAGGAAAATAAAACTCATGAGAGGCTGAATCTGAAAAGGCTCAGCCTCTTTTTCACTCCCGATTTATGTACATCATCAAAGTAAAAGGAAAAGCAAAAATCCCAGATTACATCCAAATTAGGGATGAAAATTTTGTTCTCGTGGCTTACTTCAGAGCAGATCGGCCTTTGAAAAGCGTAGAAAAATTCGGGCTGGAAGGCAAGGAGGAACAACTCGAAGAACTGATCAAAAATCTTCCATTCGGAAAACTTCAAAAACTAGATATTTAAACCCATGGATTTCAGTACCCAACCTGTGTTGTCTATGACACAGGCGACTATTTTTCAGGGAGAAAACCCCGTATTGACCGACGTCAATTTCTCCGTGGAACAACATGAATTTGTGTTCCTGATCGGAAGGACCGGAAGTGGCAAAAGCTCGCTTCTCAAAACCCTTTATGCCGATCTCCCCCTCAAAGCTGGGCATGCAGAGGTGGTGGGATATAATCTCTCCAAAATCAAAACCAAAGAAGTCCCCTTTCTTCGAAGAAAAATCGGAATCATTTTTCAGGATTTTCAACTGTTTACAGACCGTTCGGTGAGCGAAAACCTCGCTTTTGTACTCAAAGCCACCGGCTGGACGGATGCGCTCAAAATCAGGGAACGAATCAGTGATGTTTTGCTTCAAGTAGGATTGGTAGATGCACTCAACAAAATGCCCCACCAACTCTCCGGCGGGGAGCAGCAGCGGATTGTCATTGCCCGTGCCTTACTCAACAACCCCTCCATCCTTTTGGCGGATGAACCTACCGGAAATCTGGATCCGGATGTGGCGGACGGTATTTTCAAATTGTTTCAGGAAATCAACAAGCAGGGAACTGCCATTCTGATGGCCACTCACAATCATGAATTGCTCAGAAAGTTTCCCTACCGCGTGCTTAAGTGTGAAAAAGGAAAATTGCTGGACAGCCAATTGCACGACGTTTCGTTCGGTTCTTCTTTTTGAGGAAAAAATTTTCTTACTTCCCTGTGAACAAGACGCAAAAAACGTCCGTTAAGCAATTATCAACCAATTAACCATATGAGTGCTAAGTATTTGTTTAGGATTTTGCTCTTCGGTCTATTGATCTGGAGCACCGCAGGATGTAAGGAGGAGGAAGATATCGAGCCCGTGGTAGAAGAGCCGGTTAATCCGAATATCGCCATCAATAAGTGGATCAATGATGTAATGAAAGAGGTGTATTTATGGCTTGGGGAAATGAAAACTCCGATTGCCAACACTTCTGCTCCGGAAGATTATTTTGAATCACTGCTAAACCGGCCTACGGATCGGTTTTCGGCGATCTATCCCAATTACAGCGAACTGATCAACTCCCTCAATGGAGTTACTTTGGAAGCAGGATATGAATTTACCCTCTACCGAGAGAGCGCTTCCAATAACAATGTGATTGCCGAAATCACCTACATAAAAAAGAATAGCCCGGCTGCCACTGCCGGAATGAAAAGGGGGGATTACATCACCCGAATCAACGGGACTCAGATGACATTGGACAATTACAGGGTAGTCATCGGGCAAATCAACAAGCAGCATACCCTGAATACCATCAGATTTAACGAGGAGGCGGGAAACTTCCAAGCTTTGCCGGAATTATCGCTCAATCCCGTACAGCTTGCCGAAAACCCTAATTTCTTAGACTCTGTTTACACCATCAATGGGGAAAAGATTGGATATGTGGTATATCATTTCTTTGCACCCGGTCCGGGGTCAGGGAGCACTGCTTATGATCAGGAGATGGATGGCATTTTCGCAGACTTGAAAGCCCAGGGAATCCAGCATTTGATCGTGGATTTCCGATACAACGGGGGTGGATTTGTTACCTCCGCTGTCAATTTGGCCAGTTTGATCGCTCCGGATGTGAAATCAACCGATATTTTCTCGAAAACCAAATACAACAGCTTCTTGATGCAGTTTGACAACCTCAAGAATGTGCAGACTCCCTTCAGAGCGAAGTCCGAAAACTTAGGCAAAATACTGAAAGGCAACAGAGTCTATATTCTAACTTCCACTCGGACTGCTTCCGCTTCTGAATTGATCATCAATGGCCTGAAGCCCTATATGGATGTGTTTATCATCGGAGACAAAACTACCGGTAAAAATGTAGGATCAGTACCATTTGAGGATACCGAAAATCTAACCAATAAATACGGTATGCTGCCTATTGTATCGAGAAGCTTCAATAGCCTTGACCAATCCGAATACACCAATGGCTTCACACCAAATATCGAAGCTAAGGAATCCACAGAGAGATTGAGACCCTTTGGGGATGTAAGTGAACTTTTGCTAAGAAAAGCGATTGAGCAAATTACCGGTACTCCTTCAGGTGCTCGGTTTGAGCAGCTTGACCGCCGAGATGTAGGCAGCACGCTGGATTCCAAAGTGAGAGCCGGGGTGATGATCGAATCAGTGGATCGAAACTGACAAATCAGACTTACCTTTTCCAATCGGGACTTTTTCAAGGAAAGAGTCCCGATTTTGTTTTTAGATCATCCCTAGAAAAACAGCAGCCCAACGATCAAAAAAGTCAAGTTTGGAGAAGCTACTATGGTATTTTTACCATTTTTCGCAGTGGACAAACTTCTCAAAACATGGATGTTTTGTTTCCCAATCCCTTGGAATTCTGGGAATAAAACCCCAACTTAATTACAATTACTTTTAAATCAATCGATTACATTAACCTTACAAGACCATGAAAAACTTGATTCACGTAAAGCTGAGGAGTCTGATCTTCACTTTAGGATTAGGATTGGCAATGATTTCCTGCCAACCTCAGGAAAACTTAAGTCCTTCCGATTTGGATGCTCAGGAATTTATCCAGTTCAAAAACGGGGATATAATTCCCGGACAATACATCGTGGTGTTGAATCCAACAGGAATCGCATCCAGAAAAGACCTAAGCTATGAATCAGCCCAAGCTGCAATGCGTAGAACCAGCGTGGCTATTCTGGCAAAATACCGGATTTCGGAGGAGCAGCTGGGTCATGTCTATGGAAGTACCATTGAAGGTTTTTCGATCAACTTGACCGCGGAACAATCAGAGATTCTCGCAAAGGATCCGGCAGTAAAATTCGTGGAGCAGGACCGGATCATTTCCATCGCTCAGGGAAAAGGAAAGCCGGGAGGAGGCGGTGGATCAACAGGTCAGACCACCCCCTGGGGAATCACTAGAGTGGGCGGCCCAGTCAATTATTCCGAAACTGCTAAAGCCTACATCATAGACACGGGCATTGACCTCGATCATCCCGATCTAAATGTATCCTCCACTGGATATAATGCATTTACATCTGGAAAAGATGCCGGATCATTGGATGATGGAAACGGACATGGCACGCATGTGGCAGGTACAGTGGCGGCGATCAACAATACCATTGGCGTGGTCGGAGTAGCGGCAGGTGCTTTGGTGGTTCCAGTGAAAGTATTGGACTCCCGGGGTTCAGGTTCCTATTCCGGTGTCATTGCGGGAGTAAATTGGGTAGCAGGTGATGCAAAATCGGGAGATGTCGCCAATATGAGCTTGGGAGGTCCGGTTTCTCAGGCCTTGGATGACGCAGTCGTGGCGGCTTCTTCTAAAGCCAAATTTGCTATCGCAGCAGGCAATAGCTCTGCAAATGCAGGAAATTATTCTCCTGCACGTGCCAATGGCACCAACATTTTCACCGTATCATCCATGGCCCAAGGCGATGTTTGGTCTTCCTTTTCCAACTTTGGAAACCCGCCGGTTGAATATTGTGCCCCCGGATCCTCGATCAATTCGACTTGGAAAGGAGGAGGATATAATACCATCAGCGGCACTTCGATGGCAGCCCCACACGTTGCAGGAATTTTACTTTTGGGAGGTGTGAAAAGCGGAGGATTGGTATCAGGTGACCCTGATGGAAATCCAGACACGATTGCCGTAAGGTAAAAAGACAACTTAGCGAACCTAGCACCCCAAATGAACATCTATACATTTGGGGTGTTTTTTTCATATTAACTAATTGTTAAACATGACAAGGATCATTTGCACCAAAACTGCATTCTGCTAACTTGTTCGCATGGAAGCAATTGCAAGTTTCTTCATTTTATTCACTACCTACTTTTTGGGATTTATGGCTTTGGTCCAATTGGGCATACGCCCATTTCGAAAACTCATCATTGATCCCAATACCCAACGAAGGATTTTTATTTCCAACCATTCCAAAATTATATTTTGGAGTTTGGGATTAGCACTGATCACCACTTTTGTAGCCTATTGGGCGTTTGTCTGATCAATCTCGATAGGGGATGGTATTGGAATTATTTTTTTCAGGCACTGCATTCACGCGCAGTTCAATAAATTGATTCAAATCGTTTTCTCCTTTCACCAATTCAAAAGCATCATAAAGCTCCCCGATCGCTGTATAGGACTCAAATTTGAGTCGGTTCCCTTCTACGGTAATAACCTGAAAAAGCTGAGTATTTTCAGCAACCCGATCCCGCTGCCCTCCTTTGTCGGACCATTCTTCTTCTTCTCCTAGGTTATACATCTTTCCTCCACTTACACTGACCACATACACCGTTCCTGTGAGGTCCTTGACATTTACACCGTCAAGGACATTTTCTCCCGGTGCCACACGCCCCCTTGCGTAGGCATGGTCATGCCCTTGGAGAGCCAAGTCCACCCGGTATTTATCAAAAATTGGCTTCCATAAGTTTCTCAACTCCTCATTATCTCTACCGCTGGAAGCGGAGAAAAAAGGATGATGATAGGTGATGATCGTCCATTTTTTTGGATTTGAAGCCAGAATCTTCTCCAACCATTTCGCCTGAATCTCATGGTCACGGTTGGAATCCAACGAAATCACACGCACATCCTGATAATCCATGTAATACACCGTTTCTTCCAAGCCTTTGGGTCCATTGAGGGGAAGAGTAAACTGGGGTCTCCATTGAACTGACAAACTTCGCTGCTTGGCCTCTGCCTCTCCTTTGTTTTTGGCCCGATACTCATGATTTCCCGGGGTGGGAAAGGATGGAATCATGCTGTGAATAAATCCCCCGGCTGTAAACCACTCGTGCCACTCCTGTTCTCGATGGGCTCGATTGATCAAGTCGCCGGCATGGACAAAAAATCTCGCATCCGGTGCAGTCCGAAAACCTTCCCTGATCAACCTTGACCAAAGCTCCAGGATATAATTCTGCGCATCTCCCACATATAAAAATGAAAACTTTTGGTCAGGCTGGTCTGAGGCAGTTCTAAATTGAAACCATTCACTCCATCGCTCTCCATCCCCTACCCGATAGGCATAGGTCGTATCCGGTAGCAAGCCAATGAATTCTGCCGAGTGGTAATGAGCCATCACTTCCGCATCCTCCACCTTTCTGGCATCCAAAAGCTCGGTTTTGGCCTGAATCGTTTTCCCGTTTTTCCAAAACCTTGGTGCCGCAGTGGCCAATGCGATTTCAGCATAAGCCGTTTTTATTTCAGTATTGGTTCTCCAAGTCACATTTACTTCAGAGGAAGGATTTTGCCCGAAATTCAAGACTATCCGGTCAGGATATAGCGACGGTTTGGACCATTCGGTATGAAATTTAGGCTCTTTATAAGTTTGGTTTTGGGCATGAACCGCATAAGAAACCCCAAATAGGGCAAAAATCAGCAACAGTCGAAATGGCCTCATAGCGTAGAAAGGAGTTAGTTCTGAGTTAGAGAAAATTCAAAGTAGTGAAATTCACGCGCTATCAAAAGGCAATCTTATTTGACCAGTTAAATAGAGGACAAAAATGAAAATCATCCATTACTTCAGCGTTAGCCTTTTGTAAGGCTTTGATTAAAAATCCACACCGATTGATTTTAGGAAAATTAAACCTGGATTATGCAATAGAATTCGTAGCGAGAACTCAAAATGTAAGAAAATCAGGCACTTTGGATCCCGATAGTTATCGGGAGAAAAGTGAAGTGAAACGACTGATTTTGTCCGCCGCGGCGGATGAGATCGTAGTAGATTTTCTAATGCATATTTCAGGTTAAATCCTGGTCACAAAAAAAGCCGGCATGCAGCCGGCTTTCGGGTAAGGTTTATTCTTATTCCTAATTGGACTTCTGAAGGTTTTCTTTGGCCTGAAGGAAGTTAGATTCCAAGGAAAGTGCCTCAGTAAATGCCGCCTTGGCCTCTGTCTTAGCATTTTGATCCAAATAAATCAATCCTTTCAAATTCAAGGCAGCTGCTTTCATACTTATTTGTTGAGTTTCAGTCTCTGAAATGGGGAAACCGATTTTTTCATCTGCTTTGGCATTTTTCACCAACATATTCACAGAGTTGAGTGCTTCCGCATACCTTTTTAGGGAAAACTGGAGATAGGCTGACTTGTACAAACTGAAATTGTCTCCTGTCAGGAGGTTTAGACTTTCGTAATAGGGCAATGCTCTGTCAAATGCGCCAAGCTGCTCCAAGGCATAGGCCGCAATTTCCAAAGCACCGACATTCTTATCATTGACTTTGAGAATATCCATGGCCACCAAAGCTGCCGAGGCATTTTGTCCGGATTCAAAATACAGACTTCCTAAAGCCTCCATATAGCGCAAATCTTCCGGATTTCTCACCATCAGATCAAACAGTTTTATTTTGGCCACATCCAAGTCATTGTACCTTAAGGCTGCCTGATAGGCAAGCTGATCGGCAACATTGAGGGCATTTTTGGTTTTGGACTCAAGCCTTGGGAGGGAATCATTGGCAGTCTGTGCTACCACACTTCCGGAACTGATTGCCAATAGCAACAGAACAAGTACACGCTTTATCATAAACGATTAGTAATTAAGATTTTTCAATGGGTGAAAGCCCTTTTTCAAGTGCGATTTTCAACATCAGAGCTCTTGCCTCCTCAGGATTATTCTGAATTCGGCCTTCCAATATAGCTTCTTTGATTTCTTCTTTGATATCTCCGATGATTTTTGAAGGGGGAATCCCAAAGGTAGCCATGATTTCTTCTCCGCTGACCGGGGGTTGAAAATTCCTGATTTGGTCCTTTTCCTCAACCTCCTTCAGCTTTTGGTCTACTTTGTCAAAATTTTCCAGATACCGCTGCACCTTCTTGTTATTCTTGGAAGTGATATCGGCACGACAGAGTTTCATCAAATCCTCAATATCATTTCCAGCATCAAACAGGAGCCTTCGCAAGGCCGAATCGGTCACTTCATCCTTAACCAAAGCAATGGGACGGAGATGGAGTCTTACGAGCTTTTGCACATACTTCATCCGATCGTCCATCGGAAGCTTGAGTCTTCGGAAAATTCCCGGGGTCATTTTGGCACCTTTATCTTCATGTCCGTGAAAGGTCCAGCCCACTTTGGGACTGAATCGCTTCGTGGCTGGCTTGGCAATATCGTGCATGATAGCTGCCCAACGAAGCCAAAGGTCATCTGAGGTCTGGCATACATTGTCCAGCACTTGAAGGGTGTGATAAAAATTATCCTTATGGGATTTGTCATCTACCGAATCCACCCCCTGGAGTTCGACCATTTCCGGGAAAAACTCATGGAGGAGTTTACTGGCAAAGAGAAGCTTAAATCCATAAGAAGGCTTGGGAGTCAGGATTATTTTGTTCAACTCATCAATAATCCGCTCAGCGGAAATGATTTGGAGTCTGGAGGCATTTTCGGATAGCGCATAAAAAGTATCCGCATCAATATCGAAATTGAGCTGTGCCGCAAATCTCACCGCACGCATCATCCGAAGAGGATCGTCGGAGAAAGTAATCCCCGGCTCCAATGGCGTACGGATCAACTTCCTTTTCATATCCCCCAGTCCGTCAAATGGATCCACCAATTCCCCATAATTCTCCCTGTTGAGCGAAATAGCCATCGCATTGATCGTGAAATCTCTGCGCTCCAGATCTTCCATGAGGGTACCGTCTTCTACGATAGGTTTCCTGGATTCTGTTCTATAGGATTCTTTTCTTGCCCCGACAAACTCCAACTCCCAATCATCCAACTTCAGCATGGCCGTTCCGAAGTTTTTGAAAACGGACAATGGCACATGTTCTTGATAAGTTTTTGCGACTTCCTGGGCGAGGTGAATTCCACTTCCCACGCAGGTGAAATCGATGTCTTTACTCGGACGCCCCAGCACAAGGTCCCTCACATACCCGCCCACTACATAGGATTCCAGTCCCAAACGAAATGAAGTCTCTGCCACTCTACCAAACACCTCGTGTTCGTCCAGCTTGTGCTTTAAATTCATCCTTTAATGATTTTTACCTCTCCCTCAGGGCCAAGAAACATTTCCTTGGTGGAAGAACTTAACAGGGGAAATTTAACCTCTGACTGAAAATCCGAAGTCACTTCTTTGTCAATACCGCACAATACGGGTTGAGCTAGCTGAAATAAGAGCTTGTTCCAATGAGGTTCACGAATCAAGGAAAAACGAAGGTTCCCTTGGGTCATTGGCCCATTGGAGACCAAAGGATTCACAGGGCTGCTATAGATTGTGGGTTTGGATGCAAATTCTACAATATCCAAAGACACTTCAGAAAATGGAACACATAAAGATCTGATCTGAAAAAGATCGAAAATAAGGTAGGTCCAATCTTTCCCCATTTCATCTGTCCAATGCTCAGGTTTAAGCAAGGTGACCACCTTTCCATTTCCTTCTTTGATGTTGATTATCCCTTTTTCCCTAAAAGTTTTTATGATAGCGGCAGTTTCCAAAGCTCCAGTTGTTTGCGGCAAAAATAATCAGAATATCCGGTAGGCCCTTTTAAAATTTGATTCTAAACCTTCCCAAAACCGAATATCTCCTCCACTTGACTTCATATCCTCCATGGGAAACCACCCCTATATTTCCGATCAGTAGAAGAAAAACATCAAACAAAAGATAGGTTAACGCACAAAAAACATTCATGAAATGCCCATGAGTAAATGCTTCTCTCACAGGGGAATGATTATCCGGGGCATTCTCCCGATGAAAGATCGGGACAGGCTATCTGGCCATTAAAAATCAAATTATAAACAGATGAAATGCCCATGAGAAAATGCTTCTCACACAACTTGTCCCGTCCGCCGCGGCGGATCGGGAGGGGGATGATTATCCGGGGCATTCTCCCGATGAAAAATCGGGACAGGCTACCTGCCTGGCCGGTAGGCAGGTCTGACCATTAAAAATCAAATTATAAACAGATGAATTGGGGAAATTCACCCACATCAAGGAAAGTGTAAAAACACCTGTCAGGTTTTGAAAACCTGACAGGCCTGATCTTATATCATGGTTTTTTTTGAGACTTTTAGAAAAAAAAAGACAACCTTTTGGCTGTCTTATATACTTGTGGAATAGTCAAAAATTACCCTCTCAACCAGTTGATGAAAGTTTGATAACCCACTCCGATTTCTCTTGCAAAAGCCGCTTTGGTTTTTTTACCTGCAGCTTCTACTTTTTTCCACTCCTCTACAATCTTACTTTTTTCTGAATCAGAAAATGATCTTCTCTTTCCGGAAGATTTGGAAGAAGAAGCACTTCCGCTTAGGGCAGAAATCAGATCATTCAAATCACTCAAAAACTTACTGTCCGTAAGATGCAATCCAGCCGCTTCTAATTTCTTTATAACCTCATCTTTAGGATTGACCGGAGTGACCGCAATACCTCTGGCTGCAGCCTCATGAAGATCAATTTTCTTGCCTTCAGCTGTCACATAAATAAAACCATCAGCTCTTTTTAGATCTACAATGGATTCTTTAATTAGTTCTCTCATTTGTTCAAGATTTATTTAAATTAAAAATCTGTGCAATATAAAAATTGATCGAATAGTTTAATAAACATTGAAAAAAAATATTGTTTAAAAATTAATAAACGACCAATCTTCAGGCATCGCTAATGGAAAAAAACCTAAAATAATTCAATCCTGACATTTTTTATAATGGAATAATACAAAACAATTAAAGTGCAACATCATCCGTTCAGAAACAGGAAATCACAAATAATGAATTTAAGTTAAACTGGGTCTCACCTACTTTGAGGTCAATTGAGGGAATAAGTAGTCAGCCAGTGTTGTATAATGTTTTCTGTTTTTAGCTCATTCGCAAACACATGATAGAAAGACTTCTCCAAGTTCCGGTCGTTGAATGTAATGCGATACCCAGATGCATCAATTCGATGGAAAAGTGAAGCCAACATTTCATCAAATGAATCAAAAAAACTCAACTTATCCTCGGTGGCAGAAGGCTTTAAATCGGGATGAGGAATAAGATCAAAATACTCCAAATTGGAGGCAAAAGAATATTGAATGACCCCATTATTTTCCATTCTAAATAAAAATATGGATTCATTTCCATTGGTTAATGTAGCCAACTCCTCGAACTGATCATTCAATTGAATGTCTTCCAACAACGAGTCGATTAAAAAGTACACTAACCTCTTCCAAGATCGAAGAATCTCATAATCTAATTCATATCCCGACGATTCAAAAAGCGGCTGTTTATACACTTCAAGATCAAAATTGTTTTTTGATAAGAGGGTCTTTAATTCAAACCATTCATTTCCCATTTGCTCTGACAAAGGCCAAAAACAAATTACCGTTTTTCTATGTATCACGACTTCCTCAAATACATGAGAGTAGATCTGATTGATCGTCTGAGCATCGTCTTCAAACTGTGTCCAATCCAATTGAGTAAACAATTCAAGCGGATCCATTAAACAGAATTCCTCACCATCATTAGGAAAGTCATCTACCCAAACTGGCCGATCTTTAGAAACTTTGTCTACGAGAATAATTTTCTTCTTTCTTAAGTTCATCGCAATGGTATGTTAAAGTTTGAGCAACAGGAACGGTATTATTTTCTATGTGATTAATTCTACTCCATGAATTGGATTTTCGATTTTGCCTTTTGAAAACACCTCATCCAAACCGCGAGGCTAAACTACACGCGATAAAAAAATCATCCAATCATTTGACACATATTGTCGCTAATTACTTTTGCCTATTACTTCATATATCGGCTCAAAAAAGTCAGCACCAACCCGAAATTCACAAACAATAATCGAAGGCAAGTCCGGAAATTTCCCTAATTTTGAGCCCCATAAGAATCCAACCAAATTCATCCCGCCGCCCATTCTTATGGCTCAATCCACCAAATACATTTTCATCACAGGTGGTGTTACCTCTTCGCTAGGAAAAGGAATCATCGCAGCTTCACTAGGTAAACTCCTCCAAGCGAGAGGGTTTAGTGTGACCATTCAAAAATTTGATCCTTACCTCAATATCGACCCCGGAACCCTCAATCCATACGAACACGGGGAGTGTTACGTAACTGATGATGGCGCGGAGACTGACCTAGACCTGGGGCATTATGAGCGATTTCTGAATGTACCTACCTCTCAAAACAACAACATTACCACGGGTAGAATCTACAACAATGTCATCACCAAGGAGCGGAAAGGGGAGTTTTTGGGAAAAACCGTTCAAGTCATTCCCCACATCACGGATGAGATAAAATGCAACTTTTATAAGCTGGGAGAGGATGGGAAATACGACGTGGTCATCACCGAAATCGGAGGCTGCGTAGGCGACATCGAATCCCTTCCTTTTATCGAGGCAGTCCGTCAGGCGCGTTGGGATTTGGGGCCCGGAAATTTCCTGGTCATTCACCTCACGCTGATTCCTTACCTCAAGGCCGCCAAAGAACTCAAAACAAAACCTACTCAACACTCGGTCAAACAATTGCTTGAAGCGGGGATTCAACCTGATATTCTGGTTTGCCGAACCGAGCATCCCCTGCCTTCTGAAGTCAAGAAAAAACTTGCCCTCTTCTGCAATGTTCAGCTCAACAGCGTCATCGAAGCCATGGATGCCGAATCGATCTACGATGTTCCGCTTCTGATGAAGAAGGAAAAGTTGGACGAGCGGGTTCTTTCCAAATTGAAGCTGAGTTCCAAGTCCAACATCGATCTGGAAACCTGGAAGGATTTTCTGGGAAAATTAAAAAATCCCACTCAAGAGGTAACCATTGGGCTTATCGGGAAATATGTATCCTTACCGGACTCCTACAAATCCATCATAGAATCTTTCACGCATGCCGGCGCGGCAGTGGAATGCAAAGTCAATCTTCAGCTTATATCTTCAGAGGAAATCAACTCTGAAAACTATCAGTCCAAATTGGGCGAACTAGACGGTATCCTCGTGGCCCCCGGTTTTGGAGAAAGAGGATTTGAAGGAAAAATCGAAACCGTCCGCTTTGCCAGAGAAAATCAGATCCCCTTCTTTGGCATTTGCCTGGGCATGCAGGTGGCAGTCATCGAATTTTCAAGAAATGTCTTAGGCTTGGACGGGGCCAATTCCACAGAAATGGACCCTAACACTCCTTATCCGGTCATTGCCTTGATGGAAGAGCAAAAGAAAATTGACCAAATGGGAGGAACTATGCGATTGGGTTCGTATGCTTGCGACCTCAAAAAAGGAAGCAAGGCGGCAATTGCTTATGGAAAAACCAAAATCCAGGAGAGACACCGGCACAGATATGAGTTTAACAATGCCTTTTTGGAGCAACTGGAGTCCAAAGGACTTATTGCTTCAGGCAAAAACCCGGAAACCGGATTGGTGGAGATCATTGAGCTCAAAAACCATCCTTGGTTTGTCGGCGTACAATTCCACCCAGAATACAAAAGTACCGTCCTGAATCCACAGCCGCTGTTTGTGAAATTGATCCAAGCAGCTCTTGACAATAAGAAAAATAAATAAGAGCTGATTTTCTCAGCCTTGAATTCAAAATATATGGATAGAAATCAAGCAACCGGTTTGATTCTTTTTGCGGCCGTGATTTTGATCTACTCGCTGTTTTTTGCGAGCGGACCCGAAATCCAACCCATAGAAGAGACAACCACTCCAACAAGCCAACTTGGCTCTGTTGACACAATTGAATCAACGGTAGAAACTCTCCCGGACAGTTTGATAGACCAGCAGAGACTTTCCAAATACGGAGTGCTTGCTCCTTTGACCTTTGGTGAAGAAAAAGAGGCAATCCTTGAAAATGAAGAGGTGAAAATTACCTTTTCGACCAAAGGTGGATCCCTGAAGCAGGTGGAGCTGAAAAACTACAAAAGCTGGACCCAGGAGCCACTATACCTCCTGGATGAGAATAGCTCTAGTCTGGAGTTTCAACTGGAAAGCCGGCTTGGCCCCCTAAGTTTGGCAGATCTCTATTTCACGCCTACCCTCGAAACAAAAGAGGTAGACGGGATCAGCAGTCAGGTGCTTACCTTGGCTGCGGCGACAGAATCAGGGCAAATCATTCAAAAATTCACCCTTGAAAACGGGAGCTTTGTCGTACAAAAAACATTTGAAATCCAAAATCTCCAAGGAGTTTTCACAGGAAACACCCTAAATCTTGCTTGGGATGATCAGGTAAAGGCACAGGAAAAAGACCTGGCCGAATCCCGCCGAAAAACCCAAATCAACTATTACCTCAACTCAGGTTCTTATGAAAACCTTGGATTGGGAGATGATTTGGAGGAAGAGCAAGTCAATGAACCTGTCAAATGGATTGGATTTAGCCAGCGGTTTTTCACTGCAGGGATTATTGCAGAGACCGGGTTTCAAAATGTGAAGCTTGCCCAAAGCACTCCCAATGACAGCTCGATCGTTCGATCCATGAATGCTCAACTGAGTATTCCATTGGAATCCGGCAAAGCTGCATTTGCTTATTATTTTGGTCCAGATCAGTACAAAACCCTCAAAAAAGTCACGGAAGGTTTTGAGCAAAATGTGGACATGGGTTACTTCTTTGTCAGCTGGGTCAATAAGTGGATTGTCGTCCACCTCTTTGAGTTTTTGGAGAAATACTTCAGCAGCTACGGGATCATCATCATTATCATCGTACTTCTGATCAAGCTTGCCTTGATGCCATTGACCTATAAGTCCTACATCGGCATGGCAAAAATGCGTGTGATCAAGCCGGAGATCGATGAGCTAAAAGAGAAATATGGCGAAGACCCGACCAAAATGCAACAGGAGCAGATGAAGCTCTTTTCCCAACTCGGAGTCAGTCCGATTTCGGGATGCCTTCCGCTATTGCTTCAAATGCCGTTTTTGTTTGCGATGTTCTTTTTCTTTCCCAATGCGATCGAACTGCGGCAGGAATCATTCCTTTGGGCCAATGACTTGTCGACCTACGACGAATTCATCAAGCTGCCATTTACCATTCCGTTTTATGGCGCACACGTGAGTTTGTTCACTTTATTGATGACCGTCTCTCAAATCGTGTACACCCACTTCAACAATCAACTGACGACCGCTACTGGACCGATGAAAAACTTGGGGTACATCATGCCCGTCATGTTTATGTTTATCTTAAACTCCTATCCGGCAGGGTTGAGCTTCTATTACTTTGTATCCAACATGGTGACATTTGGACAGCAAGCACTGATCAAATTGTTTGTAGATGACACCAAAATCCGCCAAAAAGTAGAGGAAAATAAGCTGAAAAATGTCAACAAAAAGAAATCAAAATTCCAACAGCGATTGGAAGATGCGATGAAAGCTGCTGACGCGAATAAGAAAAAATAACAAACTGGAGCCAATTGAGGCTCCAGTTTTTTTTTGACACTGATTGGTCTTGCCAAGAGATTCACAGTAAAGCACTTCATTGGTAAACAGCGTTTTAACCTTTTTTCACTCATCCCCCTATCCAAAAAAAGGCTTTCTTACCCAAGGAATAGACCTGAATTTGATTAATATTGGAGTCAAAATACCCTTATTCTAACCCATGGGAAAAATAATTGCCATTGCTAACCAAAAGGGCGGTGTTGGAAAAACAACTACCGCGATGAACCTGGCTGCAAGCCTGGCAGTGCTGGAGTACAAAACGTTGGTAATTGATGCAGACCCGCAAGCCAATACGACATCCGGATTAGGCCATGATCCCAAGGCAATAGAGACCAGCATTTATGAATGCATGGTAGATGGAATTGACGTTCAGAGCATAGTTCTGCCTACTGAAATTGAAAACCTGTTCCTCGTTCCTTCCCATATCGATCTCGTAGGTGCAGAAGTAGAGATGATCAATATGGAAAATCGGGAAGAAAAAATGAAGGGGGTGATTTCCGAAATCAAAGATCAGTTTGACTTTATTATCATTGACTGTTCGCCTTCTTTGGGTCTGATCACGATCAATGCCCTCACCGCAGCCAACTCGGTCATCATTCCGGTACAATGTGAATATTTCGCTTTGGAGGGATTGGGCAAATTGCTCAATACCATCAAGATTATTCAAACCCGATTGAATCCGGATTTGGAAATCGAAGGGATATTGTTGACGATGTATGATGTGAGACTCAGACTTTCCAACCAAGTGGTGGAAGAGGTAAGAATCCACTTCAAAAACATGGTGTTTGACACCATCATTCCCAGAAATGTCAAGCTCTCTGAATCCCCGAGCTTTGGCCTTCCGGCGATCGCCTTTGATGCAGAAGGTAAAGGCTCGATTGCTTATCTCAACCTGGCCGGCGAAATAGCAAAGAAAAACGGCCTTCAAAAAGTGACTAACTGACCATGTCCGATCAAAAACCAATAAAAAAAAGCGCATTAGGAAGAGGCTTGGGAGCACTTTTAGAAGATAGTCCTGCCAAAAACAAGTCTCAGGACATTCTCCCGGAGGTAGCCAAAACCGGGATTTTTGAAATTCCTCTGGAAGAAATCCAGGTAAATCCTTACCAACCCCGGGTCCATTTTGACAAAGAAGCACTTCAGGAACTTTCTGAATCTATCAAAGTTCAAGGCATCATTCAGCCCATCACCGTCAGAAAACTGGCGCCAAATGAATACCAGCTTATCTCTGGGGAAAGAAGGTTTCAAGCTTCCAAAATTGCCGGACTCACTCAAATACCCGCTTATGTCCGAACAGCCAATGACCAGCAAATGCTGGAAATGGCTCTGATCGAAAATATCCAACGGGAAAACCTAAACGCACTCGAAATCGCCCAATCCTATCAGCGGCTTTTGGCTGAGTGTAACCTGAAGCAGGAAGAACTGGGAGATCGGGTAGGGAAAAACCGAACCACCGTCAATAATTACCTGCGATTACTCAAGTTACCCCCCACCATCCAAGCTGCTATCCGGGATCAGCAACTGTCTATGGGACATGCCCGCGCTCTGATCAATATCGAAGATGTAGATAAACAGCTCGCTATTTTCAAAAAAGCAGTAGAAGAGGAATTGAGTGTAAGAAAGGTGGAAGCCTTGGTCAAAGCACTCAATGAAGGGCATATCGAAAAGGAAACTTCCAAACCTGGACTGGATCCGGTAAGAAAATATGAAATGAATAAAATTCAACAAAGGCTGGCTTCTCACTTTGGAACGAAAGTAGCCTTGAAAGCAGATCCGAAAAACCGGGGAGAAATTAAAATCCCATTCAACTCTGCATCTGACTTAAATCGTATTCTTGAAATTCTTGAAATAATCTAACATTGAAGGTGTTTTTTCTTCTAGATCAAAAAACCAAAAAGACCCCACGGATCATCCTGGGGCTTTTGCTTTTTGTGTTTTCTGGAACAATCACCACGACAGCGCAGACCACGAGGATCACTGAAGAAGTCGAAGCCAAACCCAAAACCGCCAATCTTTCAACCCCAAAAAACCCGAGAAAAGCAGTTATTCTCTCTGCTATTCTTCCCGGCGCTGGACAAGTCTACAATGAAAAGTCTTGGAAGGTCCCCATTTTATATGCCGGTTTTATGGCCGATATCTACTTCATCGGATACAACAATAAGCGCTACGTGACTTTCCGTGATGCCCTGTTTGCCTTTGACGATGGAGAAGCCAACCAGTTTCCTACCCTAAACCGAAATGCTTTGGTCAGAAATATCGAGTATTGGAGGCAAAACAGAGATATGACCATTCTG
This sequence comes from Algoriphagus aquaeductus, assembly GCF_003253485.1. Classification (GTDB taxonomy): domain Bacteria; phylum Bacteroidota; class Bacteroidia; order Cytophagales; family Cyclobacteriaceae; genus Algoriphagus; species Algoriphagus aquaeductus. The sequence goes on from NZ_QKTX01000004.1 coordinate 139,966, forward strand.
CTTTTGCTGGGGATCTATGCGCTCAATCTGGTGGATGCCACCGTTGACGCCCACCTTTCGGGTTTTGACATTTCGGATGACCTCGCCCTTAAATTTGAGCCTTCTTTCGAGAATTTATCTTCATCCACCACCATGGTTGGACTTTCACTTAAACTTCAATTCAAATAATGAATATTCTAATACTGGGCTATGGGAAAATGGGAAAAATAATCAGCGAGATCGCTGAATCCCGTGGCCATTCCATTGCGGCAAAAATCAATATTGACAACCGGGATGAGCTATCTGCTTTGGACCCTGCCAAAATCGATGTGGCTATCGAATTTAGTCAACCGGAAGCAGCCATCGAAAATATTAAATGGGCCATAGAGCGTGGCATTCCCGTCGTATCAGGCACTACGGGCTGGCTCTCCAAAAAGCCGGAAATCAACCGACTGACCTTAGAAAAAAACGGGGCTTTTTTCTATGCTTCCAACTTTAGCATAGGCGTCAATGTTTTTTTCAAAGTAAATGAAATGCTCGCCAAACTGATGAATGAAACCAGCGGGTACCAGGTGTCATTGGAAGAAATCCACCATACCGAAAAAAAAGATGCGCCGTCCGGAACAGCAATCACACTTGCCCAAGGAATTATCAAAAATTATCAACAGTTAAAAGAATGGCACTTAACAGGTGAAGGAAAAGATTCTGAGCATTCCCTTCCCATTACCGCAAAACGGATAGATCCTGCACCGGGCACTCATATTATCCGATATTCCTCACCCATTGATGAAATCGAAATCACCCATACCGCGCATAGTCGCCAAGGTTTTGCCTTGGGGGCAGTTTTGGTTTCGGAGTGGATCCCGGGAAAAAAAGGAGTACTATCTATGGACGATTTTCTATCTTTCTAAGCTAAAATTGAACTTATGAGTCAATCAAAATATAAAAAATCAGCCACACGAGAATGGGTGGATGCATTGGTATTTGCAGTAGTCGCTGCTTCGTTGATTCGATGGCTCCTACTCGAACCTTTCACGATCCCTACTGCTTCCATGGAAAAATCACTCTTGGTAGGGGATTTCTTGTTTGTAAGCAAAATGCACTATGGGACACGCATTCCCAAAACACCATTGCAAATTCCTTTGACCCATCAAAAAATTTGGGGAACTGAAATTTCATCCTATTCAGATGCTATCCAATTACCCTATTTCCGATTACCCGGCTTTACCGAAGTGAAAAGAAACGATGTGGTTGTTTTTAATTATCCAGTCGAGTTTCAATACCCGAACGACCTGAAGACCAATTACATCAAAAGAGCGGTAGGTGTACCCGGTGATGTCATAGAAATAAAAGACGGGGAACTATGGGTAAACGATGAGGCTGCCCTCAGACCGGAGGAAATGCAATACTCTTATGAAATTGTAACGAATCGATCGCTCACTGTGGAGTTTTTGGGCGATTATGGGATTAATAGGGAAAGCTTCTACATTTTGTCTCCCGAAAGCAACCGATATGCAATCTGGACTACCGATCAGACGATCGAACGGCTCAAATCCTCCCCTGTAATCACCTCTGTCACCAAATCCATCTACCCCAAAGGCCAAGGTGAATCCAATATCTTTCCCCAAGACTACAAATCGCTATGGAACAGAGATAATTACGGCCCTTTGATGATCCCCGGAAAAGATCAGACACTGGAGATGAATCCTGAAAATGTAAAGAAATACGCTTTTACCATCGAAAAATATGAAGGCCACGAAAAAGTGGAAGTACGTGACGATGTCCTTTTTATAGATGGAAAGCAAGTAGATCAATATACATTCAAGCAGAATTATTACTTCATGATGGGGGATAACAGACATGACTCCCTGGACTCAAGGTATTGGGGTTTTGTACCGGAAGATCACGTAGTAGGGAAGGCTTGGTTTTTATGGCTTTCGCTGGACAAATATGAGTCGATGTTCAGTAAAATCCGTTGGAGTCGTTTCTTCAAAGGAATTGAATAAATCACAGCCCCAAATTTAGTTTGGGGCTTTTTTTTACCAAAAAATCGGGGTTTGTTGATTTTGCTTCAAATAAGCATTGGCTTTGGAAAAGTGACCGCATCCCAAAAATCCACGATGCGCAGAAAGCGGGCTAGGGTGGGGTGCTTTGAGGACAAGATGTTTGACTGGATCAATCAGATCAGCTTTCTTTTGTGCATATGCCCCCCAAAGCATGAATACTACCCCAGACCGATCTCGGTTGATACACTTGATCACCTCATCCGTGAATGTCTCCCAGCCCCTGTTTTGATGCGAACCAGCTTGATTGGCTCGGACTGTCAAGGTGGCATTTAGCAAAAAGACCCCTTGGTCAGCCCATCTCGTGAGGTCCCCATTTGGAGGCATATCCAAACCAAGGTCTCTTTTTATCTCTTTGAAAATATTCAGAAGACTTGGAGGAAACGGTATTCCAGGCTTGACCGAAAATGAAAGTCCATGAGCTTGGTTGATTCCATGGTAAGGGTCCTGACCCAATATCACCACCTTGACCGCAGGAAGAGGGCAATGCCAAAAAGCATTAAAAATCTCCTTTCCCGGAGGGAAAACTTGATTGGATTGATACTCTTGTTTTACAAAATGTGTTAGTTCTTTGAAAAAGTCAGCCTGAAAAATCTCATTTAATGAGTTTTTCCAACTATCTTCAATTTTCACTTCCATGGATTAGTTATTGATTTGAAATTAAGAACTTGTAACTTATCGGCTCAAAAATACATTATGAAATGGTAACAGCTGTAACAAAAGGCATCCAAGTCAGTGTGGAAGTCACCTATCAGGCTGAGTTTTCCAATCCTCACCAACATCATTATGTTTTTACCTACAAGGTAACTATTGCAAATAAAAGCAAGCAAACTTTTCAACTCCTCCGAAGAAGGTGGGAGATATATGATGCCGCTGAAGCTCCGAAAATTGTAGAAGGAATGGGAGTTGTAGGACAACAGCCGGTTCTGGAACCAGGCGAATCCCATACTTATGTCTCTGGTTGCAACCTTAAATCCGGCTTGGGGAAAATGAAAGGGGTTTTTACAATGGAAAAATTATTCGACGGCAAACTCATTGATGTTTCCATCCCTGAATTTCAAATGATTGCGAATATTTTCCATAATTGATTTTGAGGAAATTCATTTTTCCGGCCATTGCATATATTCACTACTGGCTAAAAAAAGAAGATCTATACAGTCAACAATCCTCCCACATCCATGCGATCTATTCAGGCTTGCTTCAATATTTGAAATCTCAGCCTGACGGAGATTCAGAGATAGAGCAAGTTCGGAACAAACTGCTTTCTGATACCCGAATAATTGAGGTAAATGACTTGGGAGCCGGGTCTAAAAAAGTGTCAGATCCCAAAAGGCAAGTCGGAAAAATAACCAGACATTCTACGAGTAGCGCCAAGTATGGTGTTCTTTACCAATATTTCTGTGCGTTGACCCCAGCCACTTACGTTTTGGAGTTGGGGACCTGCATGGGAATTGGCACGAGATACCTTGCCAAAGTGACTCAGGGTAATCTGTGGACGATTGAAGGAGCTGCTGAGATCCAGCGTATCGCGAAAGAATCCACTCTACCCGGTAATGTGGAATTTATAACGGGAGACATCCATTCCCTCTTACCGGATTTGTTAGCGGATTTGCCTCAGCTGGATTTTGCCCTCATTGATGCCAATCATACGTTGGAAGGAACGCTCTTTGCTTTTCAGCAATGCCTTAAAAAGATTCATCCCAAAAGCATTCTGGCCATTGGAGATATTCATTGGTCAGAAGAAATGGAGAAGGCATGGGACCAAATCAAGCATAGCCCTTCTGTGGCACTCACCATGGATTTTTACGAATGTGGAATAGTGTTTTTTGAATATTCCGGCCCCAAAAGTCACCTTACCCTAGCTGTTTGATTTTCTCAAAATCATAAATAGTTCAGAACCATCTCTTGGCCCAACAGAATTGGTACAGGCTTCAAATTTTTCGAATTCGAAGAAATCTTTGAAGTATCCGATATATTCTTCCCTGCTCCCACCAAAAGGCGGCCCTCCAGCAAATTCTCTGTCAAACAGGACCCCAACCAGCTTACCCCCGGGTTTAAGAAGATCAAACATTTTAGCAGCATACTTCTTTCTCAACTCAGGATTTAAGGCACAAAAGAAGGTTTGTTCGAGAATAAGGTCGTATGCTCCATCATGCAAAAAGAAATCTTCATGGTGGACCTGAGATTTGGGAAAGAAAGGATGATCTTTCAAAAATCCATCAATCGGCACAGAAGATATATCAAGTAAATGCACATTGCGCAAGCCCAAATCGTAGGCTGCAGCCACTTCATAGGCATTTCCTCCTCCTGGAATCAAGATCGACAAATCCTTATTCTCAATTTGGCAAAGATATTGATAAAGTGGAGGTGAGGGAGATCCCAGGTCCCAACCGATGTTCCCCTCTCGATAGCGAGAAGTCCAGAAATTTTCGTCTAAGTTCACCATAGCATAAGCCCTTTCAGACACAATTATGAGCGCTAATTTTAACAACGAATCAAGTCCAAAAAAAGATCAAAGCAAGAATATTATCATTATTGTCCTTGTTCTTTTGGTGATCATCAGCGGGATCAAACTGTACACCGACTATGTAGACCGGACCAAAAAGACAGAAGAAATTCTGTTGCTTTCCACTGAAAACAATGAACTCAACAAGCGATTGGATTCTGTCACCTATCAGCTGGACCTCAGGATTCAAGAAATCGAAAAGTTAGGCGGAGATGTCAAAGCCCTTGAAGCAGTCAGAGACCAATTGATTGCTGAACGAAACTCGGCCAAACAACGGAGTAATTCTGAAATTGCGGCCTTGAACTCCAAAATAAACAATCTGAATGGGCTGCTAGCCGAAAAAGATCAGGAGATCCTTCAATTGCGGGCGGCCAATCAGCAGCTTTTTGCCGAAAACCAGGATTTGAAAACAACGCAAGCCCAAATTGAAGAAGAGGTAGCTCAACTCAATATCCAGAAACAAAATCTTCAGGCAAAAGTGGATGTCGCTTCCATGCTCAAAGCTGAAAACATTGTGATCGCAGCGGTGAACTCAAGAGGCAAAGAACGTGTCGAAACCACCAAAGATTTCCGAAACAAACAAATCGAACGCCTCAAGGTAAGTTTCAAATTGAGTGACAACAAGGTGGCCGAAAAAGGTCCGAGAAACGTTTTTGTACAGGTACTCGGTCCCAACAACCAACCCATTTTTGATGTGGCCAAAGGGTCAGGTACCTTCATGATCAATGGAGAGGAACAGTTTTATACTTCCAAACAAGACATCATATTTGATAACACCGGCCAAACACTCACTTTTTTCTATGAAAAAGGATCAGACTATGCTTCCGGAAGTCATGAGATCAAAATCTTTGTCGACAACTATCAAATCGGATCAAAATCATTTGTGGTGAAGTAGTCCGACCACAGCACTTGCTATAAGGCCTCTCCACGGAGAGGCTTTTTTGATTTTATCCCGGTGATTTTTGACAAATGTTTGGATTACAGGCCTGATTCCTCTACTTTTGCGGTCTGTTTATACAAATTTCCTAAAACACATTAAAAAAATGTTCCAAAGAAGTTACGAGACGGTATTCATTTTAACTCCCGTTTTGTCTGATGTTCAGATGAAGGATACTGTCGACAAGTTTGTGAACTTGTTAAAAGAAGAGGGGGCAGATGTGATCAATGTGGAAAACTGGGGTCTTAAGAAGATGGCTTATCCTATCGAAAAGAAGACGACAGGTTTCTACGTATTGGTAGAGTTCAAGGCTGATCCGACTATCATCCGCAAGTTTGAACTGGAGTTCAGACGTGATGAGAAAGTGATGAGATTCCTTACTACTGTATTGGACAAACACGCGATCGTGTATGCCGAAAGAAGAAGAAAAGGAGAATTTAACAAAAAAGCAGAAGCTAAGGAGGAGCAAGCCTAATGACACTAGTAAACGAACCTATCAACAGAGGCGAAATCAGAAAGAAGTATTGCCGCTTCAAGAAGCATGGAATCAAGTACATCGACTACAAAGATCCAAACTTCCTTTTGAAATTCGTAAATGAGCAAGGCAAGATCCTTCCTAGAAGACTTACCGGCAACTCTGCGAAATATCAGAGAAAAGTAGCTCAGGCTATCAAGAAAGCAAGACATTTGGCGTTGTTGCCATTCGTAACCGATGGTTTGAAATAATTCGGTCTTGTATCGTTCAATCAAAAAAGATCATTACAAATGGAAATCATTCTAAAAACGGACATCAAAGGTCTTGGATACAAAAATGACTTGGTAGATGTAAAGCCAGGTTATGGTAGAAATTACCTCATTCCTCAAGGTTTTGCTGTACTTGCTACAGGATCAAATAAGAAAATCCTCGCTGAAAACATCAAGCAGGCTGCTCATAAAGCTGAAAAGATCAAAACTGAAGCTGAAAATATCGCAGCAAAACTTGCTGAAGTAACGCTTGAGATCAAAGCCAAAATTGGCGATTCTGGAAAAATCTTCGGAAAAGTAACTACGCTTCAGATTTCTGATGCATTAGCTACTCAAGGTTTTGATATCGACAGAAAGAAAATCGCAATCACCACGCCTGTTGAAGGTGCAGGTGAATTCACTGCGGAAGTTGATCTTCACAGAGAAGTGAAAACTAAAGTGAAATTTGTAGTAGTAGGAGAATAATCCGACATACGAACCAAGGAAAAGGCCCGTGAAATCAAATTTCACGGGCCTTTCGTTTTTGGTCGAAATTAAGCAAGCGCCTTTTCTAGATCTTCCACCAGCTTTTTAGCGACAGCTTTACTGTTTTGGTCTCTGGCCACTTTGAAGGCTTCCAAGGCCTTGCCGGCTTTCTCAGTGACCCCTACCGGATTTCCGTCATTTTGATAACTTACCCAGCACCAGCTCAATTCTGAAGCCAATTCAGTTTGTTTGATTTTTTCCAGTTTACCGATGACTTCAGCCACCACTTTTTCCATTTTTACTGCATTCATAACGCTATGATTTGTTGATTTAGTTTTCAAATTTTCAACAAATGAATGTAAAAAATCGAAACATTACAAAGTAAATGATTGATTATTAACATAATTACAATTTTCAATCGATTTCGAAACGAAAAAATCTTTACTCCATAGAGAATAACCTTGCTGTATCAATCCAAATACCCACCGACAGACTTTGAAATTTTGTCTCTGAATTCAAGGATTTTAGATTCATATCCTAAAAAACTTTGGAATCCGGTTTGGAAAAAATAACTCATCGCTCTACCTTTGTGACACTTTAAAGGAATCAGCAAGGATTTCTTCACAAACTGATCCATGGTGTAACTGGCAACACGTCTGATTTTGGTTCAGAAGAGTCTAGGTTCGAGCCCTAGTGGATCAACAAAACCTCCTCAATAGGGAGGTTTTTTATTTTTATCCGCTTTAGATTTTGGATTGCCATCTCAGTCGATAACAATTCATTGCATACCGTCCCAGGTGATCCGTGAGTTTATAGTTTGCGATAGCACCTACAGGAGCTCCAATCACAGGAATCAACTGAGCCAACTTGGCCAAATCGATGTAGTCACGATAATCCAACTGGAACGTCTTCCAGTCAAATTCACTGAAACTTTTGGGCAAATCTTTTTGATAGACCTCCCAGTTTTCGATAAGTCCGATGAGTTCATTTCTACGCTTCTGACTCGAAAAGCTCAACTGAAACACATATAGCAGGAATAATCGCTCTTGGTAGGATTTGGCATCATATCCATAAAGGGCGGCTATATCAAAAAGCATTTTCATTTTGATGGTCAAAAAAGCCGGAAAATCTGCTAAGCCTAACAATATCCCACCAGCTCCGGTAAGCCCTCCTTCCACTGAGGCCGTGTTTCGGTACCACTTGATCCTATTTCTGATCTGGAGCTCTCTTTGCATCAGTGAAAGCGACTCTTCCGGCTTTGGTTTAACCCAATCCGAACCTACCAACACTGCCTTTACCATATTTTCAATGGCAATAGAAATGGCTTTATGGATTTTCTCAGGGATCCAGGAATTAATTTTACCCTGAATCCCATGCGATAGTCTACCAAAAATGCTTGGTGATTTCTTCACCTCCAAGAGCCAAAGACTTAACTCTGCCTCCAAATAGTGGTAATAATTTTCGTCAGCCATGCTATAGATGCGTCATTGATCAAACTTATTGATGAACCTGAAGTTTACATTACATTGTTCCCCGAATTAACCCTTTTAACTATGTTCAAACCAATCATCTCCTTAATTCTTTTTCTGATTAGTTGGATATTTTGGCCAAAAGCTAATCAAGAGAATCCATCATCCGATCCCTTTTCTGGGATTACCGTTTGTCATTCTTACAACGATGACATGGCCCAGTTTGTAAATGAACCAGGATTTGCGGCCTTTCACCCCGCTCCTACTGATTTGGACTTCCAAGGCAAAGGAAGTATGACCACTTTTTCTACTCCTGACGGAGGGAATGCTTCAGGATACCTCATCAAAGCCAGTGTTCCTACCGACAAATGGCTGTTTGTCTATCAGGAGTGGTGGGGACTCAATGATCACATTAAGCATCAGGCAGATGTGTTTTATGATGACTTAGGAGGAAAAGTGAATGTGATCGCATTAGACATGTACGATGGCAAAGTCACTTCAAATCCACAGGAAGCGGGGCAATTGATGCAAGGAGTGAAAGAAGAACGCCTTGAAAACATTGTGGCAGGTGCTCGATTAATGGCGGGCTCAGGAGCAAAAATCGCCAACGTAGGCTGGTGCTTTGGAGGATCTTGGTCCTTAAAATCTGCCCTGCTCAATGGGCAGCAAAACCTTGGATCCGTGATATACTACGGTATGCCTGTTCGGGATATTGAAAAACTCAAAACACTCAATTCGGATGTTCTTGGGCTTTTTGCCACCGAACAGTACATCTCAGAGGCTGTCATCAAGGAGTTTGCAGCAAATATGGAAACAGCAGGCAAAAAACTGACTTATAAGATTTTTCCTGCGGTCCACGGATTTTCCAACCCAAGTAATCCGCGCTATGATGAAGCGGCTAGCAAAGAGGCTTACGGATTGGCTATAACCTATCTGAAAGAAAAATTCGGAGTATAAAAACCATTGCAAAAGTGTTCTGAAATCAAAAAGTCTCCCCATCAGGAGACTTTTTGATTGGTAAGCTAATCATCAAATCCCGGCCTGATAAACTTGGGATAATTAGGAAATACTTCGATCAGTCCCTCACGCAACTTTTCAAGTAAGGCCAAAACCGCTAACAATTCTTCTTTGGGAAACAACTTGTAAAGAAATTCCCATGCTTCAAGACTTCGTTCAACGGCTATGGCAGCAATTTTTGCTGTACCCAGATCACTTCGCTCCTCATCGGGATACTGATCCCAGAAACCGTCCATTTGGTCATGCAGCGCTCGCTTAATTTTGACAGGAATAAAGAAAAGATACCATTGGATCACCTCCAAAGCTTCCTCTGCCGATCTAAGATCAGACTCGATCGCCTCGGAGTTTTCCCTTCCCATTTCGACCCAAGATTTCCATTCCAAAAGATTTTCTTCCGGTAATTCGGAATCAAGCCAATCCTTTCCTTTTTTCCAATACTCCTCCGAAAGCTCATGTAAGGGATGGTTTTCAGCAATAACCCCCTGAGCTTCTTCCAAGGCCATTTGGGCGGCTGACTCCTCTTTTACTTCTTCGGAGTCAAGATCAATCCCCATTTCATCAGCCATTTTTTTAAGCATTTCCAGAGTCTCATTCAAATTATCTGAAACCACCTCCGGCCATTCTTTGTCCTGATTATTTGATTTCCGCCTCTCCTCTTTTTCAAAGACTCTGCAGCGGTCCGTTTGAGGACAGCGCTCACACCACCGATCGCACCAATTATAAATTCCAGGGATAAACTTTTGATTTTCTTCCATAGTATAAAAATCTCCTAAAGAAAATTACGTTTTAGAAAGCAAATAAAAAAGCCACCCAGAAATACCTGCTGAGTGGCTTTGAAAATGAATTTTTCCAAGTCTAGTTGTAAAGATTATTAAAGAGCATTTTGAAGGTACCATGAGCTTGACCGCGGAAGGTGATTTCTGGCCCAAACGCATATAATTTTCCTTTACCCACCTGAGCTTCAAAAGCTGCTACTCCATTTTTCAGATATTGCTGTCCCCATGCCCATCCGCTTTGAAGGGGTGGCTCTGTTCCAAACCAAGCCAAAGGTTTGACTCCTCTAAGTGATGCGTCTGGAGCAAGCTGGAATACCGGACTGTTGTTAAACAAAACATGTGCTTTGTCTCCCATTCCAAAATTCGCAGGAGAAGATTGATCTACCTGCATTTGAAGGATGCTACCGGGGATATAATATTTATCTCCTGGAAGCGCCTTTTCTTTCCCATCTACAATCTCAACCAAAGCATTGGAAACCGGCAATTGAAGGTGGGTAGCCAAGGAAGTTGCCGCCCCAACCGTGATGATTTGTCCGCCATTTTCCAAAAAGGATTTCAATTGTGGAATCGATTTATCTACAGACAGTCTTCCCAGCATATGATGGTATTCTGAAGGAATATCTTCTTTTTTGGGTTGGCTTCCTGCGCCATATCCACCGCTTGCCCCTGGCATTCCAGGACCTATGAAGAGGATAACATCATATTTGGACCGAAGGTCGCCACCGTCAATTTCATTTGGGAAAATCTGAGTAAAGTCAAAATGAAACTGCTCCATGATCCACCTTACCCAACCGGAAGGCATAGAACCCCCATAATAGTCGTATAAAGCAATTCGGGATGGCTTGATCTCTTTTGCTCCTGTAGGCAATCCACCTACGGGCACTGCTTTCAATCCATAATTTTTCACTACAGTCTCCAACTGCTTTTTCCCGGAGGCTGAGACATAAAAAGAACCTGCAGGAAGCCCCGAGGTACCAGATTGAGTTCTGTAGATTTTGACTTTGGCCTTCAATAGATCATTGACAGCCAAAAAAGAATCATTGACGCGGGCATCCAAGAGATATCCCGAAGCTGAGGGAAGAGTAAATGGCTCTGGTGATAATAGCTGACCATAGGCCACTCGTTCAAACGGGCCGTCAAAAGCCTCCATGATTCGATCCACCTCGATTCCCATTTGATAGGCTAAGGTCCATCCCGCGGCATCATAAGGCCTAATGGGAGGTCCGCCTGGATACAGAAAATCATTGGGATGATCCTGAGGTTCAAACATATCCAAAACATGTGGGCGAAACGCCTGTGCCGTTTTCACCAGGTAAGACCCCTTTGGATACGTTTTTCCATTAACTGTAAAGTCCGCGGTGGCTTTATGAACCAATATTCCGGATTTGATCAGTGCATTTAGAAATTTAAGAGCTGTAGGAAAATCAGCTTGATCTGCCGGAAGAATATACGCTCTCGGATCTCTTTTGGAGAGGTCTTTATAGACCGAATCATAAAACTGAATTGGCAAACCAGCTCTGAATCCAAAGTAGGCCGCTTCTTCATCCTCTGCCTCTTTCTTCTTTTGAGCGGCTTCAAAAGATTTTTGAATCGCTTCGGCGTATTTTGGATATCGGGTCCAAGTGTCCGAATTGCCCCGATCGATGGATTTCTTACCCATGAGGTAAAAATTGTAGAGCAATTCGTCCCCATGCCTTACCGCGTGGTTTAAGATCGCATAGTTCATCGAGACCGAATAATCGATTGAGGTGCGGAAAGCCCAAGGCCCTGGAGTCACAGGATAAGGAGTCCCGTTGTTTGGAATCAAACGATCCGGCACCAAGGGGATTGAATAAGGAGAAGGGTCACCTACGATTTCGGTCAAAATCCCGATCATATTATGGTAATAAGGAGTGGTTCTCAACCCACCATTCCACCAAGTGGAAAACACCGACCCATCCAATCGGGTATACCCGGGCTTGTCCTCTACATGCAGTCTGTTAATCATTGCCGCACCTACAGCGTCGAGACTGGTGATAATCAGCGGGTCAAACACATGATTGAACGGATCCCGGTAAGGAGGACCCGCCACGACTGTACCCGCTGGTCCTGACTGATGGTGATTGTAGACGATCTGAGGGAGCCATTCCACATATTGCTGAAGTGAAATATTGGTAGATTCCTTCATGTTGTTCATGTAGAAATCCCGGTTATTGTCATGCCCCACATATTTTTGATAGAGCACGGGTATATTCTTGTTTCTCTTGGATTTATCCTCCGGTCTCATGTACCAATCAGACATGATCTCCATACCATCCGGGTTGACATGCACGAGCAAAATGATCACTTCATCCAAAATCCGAAGAGTCTCCTCATCATTTTTGGAGGCCAATTGATAGAGGGTTTCGATCAATTGTTGGGCACCGACCACCTCATTGGCATGAAGTCCACCATCAATCCAAACGACCGGTTTCCCTTCTTTGGAAAGGGCACGAGCTTCAGTCTCAGTAATTTCAGCTCTGCCAAGTTTTTGAGAAATTTCTTTATATCGATTTAGTTGCTCAAAGTTTTTGGGAGCAGTGATGATCAACATCGGCTGATCCCTTCCAAATTCAGTCTTCCCAATGCTGGTGTATTGGACCCGATCAGAAATCTCCGCCACTTTCTTGAAATAGGATTCGGTCTGGGAAAAATTGGCCAGCATGTAAGGTTCTCCGATATCAAACCCAAAATGGGATTTGGGAGTGGGAATGGTTTGTGCAATCAGGCAAAGGGGAAGGAGTGCCAGATGCAACCAGAGCAGGAAAGTTTTTTTCATTTGATTATAATTTGATTTTCATTTGCCACATAGCCTGTCCCGATCTTTCATCGGGAGAATGTCCTGGATAATCATTCCCCTCCCGATCCGCCGCGGCGGACGGGACAAGTTGTGTGAGAAGCATTTTCTCATGGGCATTTCATCTGTTTATAATTTGATTTTTAATGGCCAGATGGAATGCCCCGGATAATCATTCCCCTGTGTGAGACATTTTCTCATGGGCATTTCATGGATTTATATTGATGCCCTTTCATGCTAAAATAAGCGATTACTTAATCATCTGGGGGCAAAAATAATCTCGAAGCGGGTATTTTACAGGATCGGAATAAAAGTTCGATAAACTGAAGCCCCTCCTTCAGAAGAACTATGGAGAAAATTACATTTTTCGATTCTCTGAACCCAATCGGCTAGCCCATCCCTCAAAAATCATTACTTTTGTTTGCAGTTCCAATCCAGACCTTTTCCTCCACCAGCTTTCCATCCTTTATGTCAGAGGTAAAAATCTTTGCCGGCACCAACAGCCAAGCTTTAGCTCAAAAAATCGCCAAGAGTTATGGTAAAAAATTGGGCGATTTGACCATGTCAAAATTCAGTGACGGAGAAATGTCGCCCAGTTTTGACGAGTCTATCCGAGGTTGCACAGTTTTCATTATTCAAAGCACCAATCCTCCCAGTGACAATCTTTTAGAACTCTGCTTGATGATTGATGCCGCCAAAAGAGCCAGTGCTTACAAAGTCTGTGCAGTAATCCCTTACTTTGGCTATGCCCGTCAAGATCGAAAGGATAGACCTAGAGTTTCGATCGCCGCCAAATTGATTGCCAATATGCTGACCTCAGCCGGTGCGGACAGAATCATGACCTGCGACCTCCATGCCGGTCAAATTCAAGGTTTTTTCGATATTCCATTGGATCATTTAAATGGTTCGGCTATATTTGCGCCCTATTTGAGCACGCTTAGGCTGAAAGATATGATCTTCGCAGCTCCTGATGTAGGAGGTGTGGCAAGGGCCAGGTCTTTTGCGAAGCACTTCGAAGTAGAAATGGTTGTCTGTGACAAGCACAGAAAAAGAGCCAATGAAGTGGCCTCGATGCAGGTAATCGGTGACGTGGAAGGCAAAGATGTAATTCTTGTGGATGACTTGGTCGATACCGCCGGAACACTCTGCAAAGCTGCCCAAATCATCACGGAAAAAGGGGCTAATTCAGTAAGAGCGATCGTGACACACGGCGTACTTTCTGGAAAAGCCTATGAAAATATTGAAAATTCTGTTTTAGAGGAACTCGTCGTGACAGACACCATCCCCTTAAAACAGCAATCTTCAAAAATTAGAGTTCTGACTGTGGCCGAATTATTCGGTAAAGCCATCCATGCTGTGACAGGAAATACTTCAATCAGTTCTCTATTTATCTAAGAACCAATTTTAAATACAAATACATATGAAAACACTAGAGATTATAGGGTTTAAAAGAGCAAATCTCGACAGTGCTGCTTTGAACGAAATCAGAGATTCCGGTAATGTTCCCTGCGTGGTTTATGGTCCAGGCATCCCTGAGCAAGTTCATTTCTATTCCCCTGCTATCCTTTTCAAAGACTTGATTTACACTCCGGATGTTCACTTAGTTGAGTTGAATATCGAAGGAAGAATCATTAAGGCAGTATTGAAGGAAGCACAGTTTCACCCCGTAAGCGAAGTATTGCTTCATGCCGACTTTATGGCTTACACGGAAGACAAGGCCATCAAATTCGAAATTCCTGTGAAAATCGAAGGAAGTTCTCCGGGTATCGCAAAAGGTGGTAAGTTGGAATTCAAAACCAGAAAACTGAAAGTAAGAGGCTTGGCTAAAAACCTTCCTGATTACATTGTTACTGACATTTCAAACCTTGACCTTGGAAAATCATACAAGGTGGGCGAATTGAAGGCGGAAGGATTCGAGATCCTTACCTCTCCGAATGTTTCTGTAGTGACCATTGGTATTCCAAGAGCACTCAGAGGCAAGAAAGGAGAATAATCCCGACTTGAATATCAACAAATCCTGCCCAGCAATGAGCAGGATTTTTTGTTTCAACCAGATGAATCAAACCTAGACCCTTATAGCTTCAGTATGAAATATCTTATCATAGGATTGGGGAATATTGGACCTGAATATGAACTCACCCGCCACAATATCGGCTTTTTGACACTTGATCGCCTGGCCGACAAAGAAGGCATAAGCTGGAAAAGTGACCGATTGGCCTTCAAGTCTGAAGTCAGACATAAAGGCAGATCCCTACATCTGATCAAGCCGACTACCTATATGAACCTGAGCGGAAAAGCGGTCAACTACTGGATGAAGGAACTCAACATTCCAAAAGAAAACATCCTGGTATTGGTAGACGATGTAGCCATCCCTTTCGGGAAACTGCGCATGCGTGCCAAAGGAAGCGCTGCGGGACACAATGGTCTGAAAAATATCGAAGCCCTTTGCGGGGGGCAGGATTACCCCAGACTCCGGATGGGCATCGGTGACAATTTCCCCAAAGGAAGACAAGTAGACTATGTGTTGGGAAGGTTTACCCAGCAGGAATTTGACGAGCTCCCTGTCATGATGGACAAAGCTATCGACATGATTTTTGGATTCTGTACAGCTGGAATCGCTCAAACCATGACCCAGTTTAACGACTGATTTGAAGGGAGATTTGGATTTGACCAAATCTCCCTTTTTCTTTGTAGCACTTCAGGCAACTGATTTATAAAGAAGAGGCGAGAGAATAGGCTCTATGACCCTCTGGCAACCATCTCCCGCCAAGGTGAAAGGTGCCAAATCCTACCCAAAGCGGGAACTATAAATTGGCGAGACTCCACTCTACCCCACTTTCTGGTTCGGTTTACTACTTTGGGAAATTTCTTTGTGAGTTCCTGATAAAACACTTGCATTCAAACCGACCCAAACCATGTCCCATTTCGAAACCGATGCGATCCGCATCCAACGAAGATCCGACCTCAAGGAGCACTCTTCCCCCATCTATCTGACCTCAAGCTTTACTTTTGAATCCGCAGAAGAAGCCCGGGCCATGTTTGCTGATGAGATCCAAGGCAATATCTATTCACGTTATTCCAACCCCAATTCCTCCGATCTGATCGAAAAAGTCTGCAAGGCAGAAGGAACTGAGGATGGGATTGCAACGGCCTCCGGAATGGCCGCCATGTTTGGAAGCATTGCTTCTTTGCTTCAGCAGGGAGATCATATTCTGGCCTCCCGTTCGCTTTTTGGATCAACCCATCAGCTGTTGACCCGCGTATTTCCCAAGTGGGGCATCACTTCCACTTATGGGGATATTTCAGATTGTCTGAATTGGGACAAACTCCTTCAGCCCAACACCAAAATGCTTTTCTTGGAAACCCCTTCCAATCCGGGGCTGGAAATCATCGACTTGGAGTGGGCAGGGAAATTTGCGGAAGCACATCACCTCATCCTCGTGGTGGACAATTGCTTTGCTACCCCTTACTTGCAGCAGCCAGCCAAATGGGGCGCCCACATCGTTACCCACAGTGCCACAAAGTATATCGATGGACAGGGTAGAGTCTTAGGAGGATTAATTTTGGGTAAAAAAGACCTGATCAAGGAAGTGCAGTTTTTTACCCGGCACACCGGTCCATCCATCTCACCATTCAATGCCTGGATTTTATCCAAAAGCATGGAGACCTTGGCGGTAAGAATGGACCGACACTGCGAAAATGCCCTGAAAATCGCCCAATATTTTGAAGGAAATCCTGAAATAGATGCCGTTCGGTATCCTTTTCTAAAATCTCATCCCCAGCATGACCTGGCTTTGAAACAAATGAAAGCCGGAGGTGGAATCATCACGCTAACCCTGAAGGGAGGACTTGCCCGCGCCCAACGCTTTATTGATCAGCTTCAGATGATCTCCATCACACCCAATCTAGGTGACAGCCGCAGCATCATCACCCATCCGGCATCCACTACCCATAGCAAGCTCTCCCCGGACGAAAGAGCTCAAGTTGGAATCAGTGACGGATTAGTCCGGCTGTCTGTAGGATTGGAGCACTACGAGGATATTTTAAGAGACGTAGAACAGGCCATTTTAAAATCTAAATAATCCCATCAAACCAAAAAGCCCCGAAATTTCGGGGCTTTTTGGTTTTCACCAGGTGGTATGTTTGAGAGAGGGAAAGGCCCTGATCACATCACTCAGGCTGATTTGCCCCACGAGTTGTCCGTTTTTTAGCACCGGGAATCTTCTGATTTGATATTCCAAAAATTTCTGGGCTGCATCAAATAAAGTCATTTCCGGACTTAAGGTCATTACATCCCGGGTCATCAGCTCCTGAACCTTGGCCGGAAACCGTACCGTATTGGTGTATTTTCCTTTGATGATCTCCCGAAGGCAATCTACTTCCGAAATGATCCCGACCAATCCTCCAGCCTCATCCACCACGGGTGCACCGGAAATTTTACTCTTGGTCAAGGCCTCCATGACCTGATCTATCGTGTCTTCAGGTCTAAAAGTAACCAACTTTGTTGTCATGTGGTCTTTCACCAAAATAGGTTGAGCCGGGGTCTTTGACTCTACCACTTTTACCCCCTGAAAACTTTTTACCATAGCTAAGAATTTTAATAGAAAAATAAGCTACTGAATTTCAGGCAAAAATAAAATTATAGATTATGATTATCCGCTTTTCCGCCTGTTCTAAGTTGAACGCAGTATAAAATTTTTAATTCCTGGGAAATGGCTCTGAAGGAGCCAAACAATTCATGACCCTGTACGAAGTGCAGGGAAAATAAGGCCTTGATTGTCCTTGAGCCCTGGAAGGGTGAGACATCAAAGTTCCGCCCTTTCAGGGCTTCCCTTTACAGTTTTTTACTTTAACCCCCGGCTACACCGGGGGTCATTAATTGTTTCAATCCTTCGGATCTTGATGTAACTAAAATATATCTCCTTTCCAAGTGCAAGGTTTAAATTCTGCGAATGGTGTGATTGCGGATATACATTTTATAGATTATAAAAAAATGTAAATACAATCTATAATTCTATAATAATCAATTTTATAGAAATTTTATTTCAATTTATTTCTTAAAACCACAAATGGTCGCCAATTTTCTTTGGGGGCCTGGTACAACTGGTCAAATGCAAAAGTTCCGATCACCAAATCCTCATCCCCATCCCCATCCAAATCCCCTTTAGTCAAGGTCAACCAGTGATCTTCCAGCTGCTTTTCAAGTACATATGGTTGAAACACACCACTATTCATCTGCTTGAAATAGATCAAATTTTGATAGGGTCTTTGATTTCTATCCGGGAAAAATGAAATAGCAACCAGATCCACCATCCCGTCCTGATCAAAATCCCCCACTTCCAATCCACTCGCTCCATACATCGGATAAAACCACTTCTCTTGATATTCACCCTTCTGATCTCTTGCAAAGATCCTCACTCCATGATAATTTTTTAGGATTTGGCTCTGATCCGCATTATCTCCGTTGACCAGAATGAGTTCTCGCTGCCCATCTCCGGTCACATCTTCGAATCTAAAATCACTGGAACCAAAGGCAGGCTGAAAGCTCAGCAATGGCTTTTCCCTAAACTTCCCATCCCCCAAATTCTCAAACAGGATAATTCCTTCTTTAGCCTGAGTCATCAGCACCAACATATCGAGATCACCGTCCCCGTCATAATCAACAGCCATAGACCTTCGGGCGCCGGAATCTTTCTTCAGCATGTGTTGCTGATATCCACTAGCCTGACTCAGATGCAGACTAAACTGCCCCAGATGATTCCCAAATTCACAAATCGCATAGTCTGACTTTCCATCTCCATTCCAATCGGCAATTTCCACATGAACAGGCCGCATGAGTTTTGAAAAGACGAGGCTTTCATTCCAGGATTTTCCTGATTTAGTAAAATGGGAAATCACGCCCAAAGAATCATTGGCCGGATCCATCAGGCCCATGGTCAACAATTCGAAGGATTGATCGGGATTCCAATGGATTTCTACCGGGGCAATTGCGGTTGGGATAGAGTCCCGTTGTGAAAATCCCAAGGCAGGATCCAATTCGAAAAGAGATCGAAATCGATGCCCCAAAAATAGCCTTCCGGTTTGGGGATGAATCCGAAGCATGGTGGTCAAACTGGGTCGAACAAACTGGAAATCCGGCTCTTCCAATTGAAAACCGGGTATTCCTGACTTTGGAGAAACTTTTGGGATCTGAGGTAGGGGATAATCAGGCGCATTTTCCAGGTAGTAGGCTTCCAACTTTTTCCACCTCTCCTGTGTGATAAAGGGAATTTTGGAGTAAATCCCCTCGGGAACCCCTTCATCCTCCGGAAGAGACGTCCCAAAATCCTCCTCCAAATAGAGCCCCATTCGCTTCCGCATATCGGGAAGTACTTTTTTCCAGGTAGCCTTATCCAAAATCTCCGGATCCGGCATGACATGACACGAGGCGCAATACCCTTTGGCCAACTGCTCTCCAGAAAGGTTAAGATCAGATTGGGAAAGCTGGTACAAACTCGGTGGCGGTTGCTTACGCTCAGCGATCTGTCCACAGGAATTCAACATCACTATTCCCCCTAGTAAACCCCACAATCGTCCCTTCATGATTTACAATACTGTTTTGAATCCTTTAACCAATTCCGGATCTATTCCGAAATGCATCGAATAATCCAAAGGTGGAGATGAAAAAGAAAGATCCGGATTAATAAACTGATTTTCGGAAGCCTTGGCTTTTTTGCAGGAGGCATGTACTTCCTTCAAGAAGCCGGATTTTTGCAAAAAAGGAACATGCTCTGCCTTGGTCCCACCTCCCGGCATGATACTGATACGCCCTTGAGCCTGCACCATAAGGTCAAAGACTGTTTGCAATCCTTCAGTCAGCGAGTTTTTACCTCCTGAGGTCAATATCCGGTCAAAACCCAGGTCAATGATTTTCTCCAGGGAATCAAACAAATCAGCTGAGGCGTCAAAAGCCCGATGAAAAGTGCAAGGGTGATCTCCAGCTGCTCTTTTTAAAAACTCATTGGCATTTTGATCCACATTCCCATGAATATCCAATACCCCAAAGACAAATCCATCGGCCCCCATATCTTTAAGGATTTGAATATCCTGCTTCATCACCAAGAGCTCTTTTTTCGAATAGACAAAATCTCCTCCCCGTGGCCGGATCATCACAAAAACAGGGATATCGATTTCGCTTTTCAAAAATCGGAGCATCCCTGCACTGGGCGTCTCTCCTCCCTCGGGAAAATTTGCACAAAGCTCCAAGCGGTCAATTCCTAGCTCTGCGGCCTCCAAAGAGCCTTGTAGATTGAAAACGGGAGCCTCAAGTAAAATTTTACTCATGGTTTAAAGTGGCTATTGGCGTCAACTAGAATATTTCCGGATTCGGTAGCTTTGGCAAAATTGAATCCCGGATGGACTGCATAAGCCCCCACTTCTCCATATTTATTGATGGCTAAAAATCCCGCCTGAATATCTTTTATATCCTTGTTTTTAGAAATCAATCGTCTTACCGCTTCCTCACAGGCCTCTTGGGGAGTACGTCCCTGACGCATCAACTCCACGATCAGAAAGCTCCCGCAAATCCGAATGATCGATTCCCCCAACCCTGTTGCAGTCGCAGCCCCCACTTCATCATCCACAAATAAGCCTGCACCGATAATCGGGCTGTCTCCCACTCTTCCGTGCATTTTATATGCCAAGCCACTGGTGGTACAACTCCCTGCTAATTTGCCCTGTGCATCGATCCCGATCATTCCGATGGTGTCGTGATTTTCGATATTGATAATCGGCTTGTATTGGCTGGTCACTTTCCATTTATCGTATTCCGCCTGAGCTTTAGGACTGAGTTTTTCCTCCTCTAAAGGAAAACCCTGAGCTATCGCAAACTGCCGGGCACCTTCTCCAGCAAGCAGGACGTGCGGAGTTTTTTCCATCACCGCCCTCGCCAGTGAAATGGGATGTTTGATCTGACGGACAAAGGCCACCGAACCACAAGCCCCATCACCGGTCATGATTGAGGCATCCAGGGTAGTAATTCCCTCCCTGTCGGGTAAGCCCTGAAGTCCCACGGATAGATTCTCCATGTCTACCTCCGTGTTTCTTACTCCGGCTTCCACGGCATCCAAAATACTTCCGGTTTCCTGGAGCTTTGCCCAAGCATCGGCATTGGCCGGGAGACCATGATTCCAGGTAGAAAGAATTAAGGGTTTATCGCCAGAGTGGGACTTTTCTTCATTTGTTTGGGCACAGGAAGCCGCCACCCCCGGTATAAATAAGGCAGATCCTAAGAGGGATTGCCTGATAAACTTTCTTCTTTGAGACATGAACTGTAATTTAGAATCGGGGATTAAATTATCAAATTTGGATAACATCTCGGCTCCCGACTATCCAAATCTCCCAACAAATGCTGAAAACCAGGATGTCTTCCCCGTACCTTTAATTAGCCAAACCATTCATTCATCAATCCGACTCCGGGAAATCCCTTGGGTCATTGAGAAAATTTAAAAACATATGAGACCCTATATTCTGAAAGAAGCCAATTGGAAAGACCTGAAGTCATTTCGATACGAACTGGCGATTTTACCCTGGGGAGCCACCGAGGCTCACAATTACCACATGCCCTACGGAACTGATGTTTATGAAGCGGACGCCATTGCAGCCGAAGGAGCCAAAAAAGCTTGGGAAAAAGGAACTAAAGCAGTCGTCCTCCCTACAGTTCCTTTCGGGGTAAATACCGGCCAATCTGACATTTACCTCGACCTCAATATCTACCCCAGCACACAGCTCATCATCCTTCAGGATATCATCGAAGTGCTCAATCGTCAGGGACTGAAAAAACTGTTGATCCTAAACAGCCATGGAGGGAATAATTTCCAACCCATGTTAAGGGAACTTGGACTGAAATTTCCCGAGATGATGTTGTTTACCTGCAACTGGTACCAAGCTTTGGACAAGAGCCTTTATTTTGAGGAGGCCGGAGATCATGCCGATGAAATGGAAACGGCTTTGATTCAACACCTGCACCCCGATTTGGTTTTACCCGTCGAAGAAGCAGGAGATGGGGAAGAGAAGAAATCAGTGATCCGTGGAATTCGGGAAAAATGGGCCTGGGCAGAGCGCAAATGGTCTCAAGTAACCGAGGACACGGGCATTGGGAATCCAAAAAAAGCCTCCCCTGAAAAAGGGAAGCGATATTTTGAAGACGTAACCGATAAGGTCGCAGACCTCATCGAGGACATTTGTAAGTCAAAGCCCGGAGAAATGTACCGATAATCACTCCATGCCGAAGATATTCAAAGGAATCATTTCTCCTTTATAAGTGACCATTACAGCAGACTTTGCCTGTTTCGGGAGTTGGATTTCTCGTCCTGACTGGGACCCAAATCCAGCTCCCCACCCCAAATCCATTCGCTGGGTTTTTCCGCTTTCCAATTCTACCAGAAGGGCCATAGCTTCAGTTGGAGGATTTACACTTTTTGTTCCTGAACCCTTGGACCTGAATGCCAACACCTTACCTCTATTCTGAGAAGCAAAAAATAAGGGCTCACCCGATGGTAAGGTAAGTCTGACCAAGGCTTTGGCATCGCCGGGAACTACAAATCCGCTTCCTCTTGCAGATGACGCTTTAAACTGACCTTTTCCATCTCCCAACAAAAGCCAACCGATCGAGGCATCCATTCTTCCGATGAAGATTTCATTCCCATAATCATTGCCGACCATCAACAAATCAAGGAAACCATCACCGTTGACGTCCTCGGCCAAAATCCCGTTGACCGGAGCGATTTGAGCCTCTACCGGAAGTTCATGCACTTTGAATGTGCCGTCGCCTAGGTTCTCGACCCATACGGACCGATCAAAGTTTCCTGTCAGAACAAGGGCATCTTTTTTCTCTTCCTCTTTGAAAAAGGTAGCCTCTGTGCTCAGCGCAAAATACTTGTAACGATCAAATTTCCTTCTGAACATGGGACTTTGTCCGTTGAGATCATCCCAAAAATGACTGGGGAAGGATTGGTAAGCTCCTCCGATTTTATCTTTGTAGTAGGCAAAAGTCACCGGATCAATGGAACCGTTAGAATCAAAATCCTTGGCATAAATCTTCAAGGGGCGATCGAATGAAGGATGATGGGGATTATTTGCACCCAAGTTTCCCACGATCCAGTCGGTATCCCCATCCTGGTCAATATCAGCCGTCTGAATAGAATTCCACCAGCCCAAATAGTTTTCCAAACCGGTATTTTGCGCTTTTTCAAAGCGATCTCCTTTGTTGATAAAGAGGGTTATCGGCATCAGTTCTCCGACCACTACCAAATCTACCTTACCATCCCGGTTGACATCTGACCAAACGGCATCGGTGATCATCCCCAAGTTTTCGAATTCGGGTATCCACTGCCGGGTTACATCCACCAGATTCCCTCCATTATTTTTTAACAGAAAACTTTTCTCCGGAAGTGGATATTGGGCAATGGGTGTCCGCCCACCAACAAATAGATCCACAAAACCATCTCCATCTATATCCGCACCTCTCACGACACTTCCGTTCGCCTTGACCGAAGAAAAGTTCTGGTCGAGGGCGAAATTCCCTTTTCCGTCATTTCGATACAGTCGATCTTGATACTCGGGAGCATTGGGAGCAAACTCGGCACTACCACTGACTAGATACAAATCCAAATCCCCGTCATTGTCCATATCCAGCAACAGGATTCCAGCCTCTTCAAATGCCGGATTTTCCCCCGGTAATAGTTCCTTTTTAGAAAAAGTACCACCACGCTCCTGCTTATACCAAACGGGTGCAAAACCAGCAGAAGAACCAATGACCAAGTCTTCCAATCCATCTCCATCAAGGTCGCCTACGGAAAGGACCGGACCAAACTGGGAAAGTTTGTGAGGCAGCGTACGCTGTACATTGTAATCAATTTTATCCACCTCCTGATGCAGAAAGTCAATCCCCAACTCAGCACTTACTTCATTCAGGAATGGATGGGCCTCAGGTAAGTTCCAAATGGCTACGGAATCCAATCCTGAGCTAGCTTCTTGGTAACTAAGGGTCAAAACCTGATTGGCCGGTACTGAGGAGAGTTTACTTTCCTTGCCGTCGGGCCAAATCACCAAAACCTCCTGAACAGTGGAAACCGAATCCAAACCAAAATGGAGAATGCTTTCCGTAGAAGACATATATCCTCTCACGGTCTGCATTTCCTGATAGAGAATTGCCTCATTTCCGGGTTTCAACCAGATTTTGGCTCCCAGTCCATCCGGATTTTGCACAGGACCTTTCAGTTTGATTCGGAGGTAATTTGGCTTTTCCTTTTGCTGATTGAGTCTGTTTTCAAAAACAAAAGCAGGGTCATTGATATTGTTGACCACATAATCCAAATCCCCGTCCAAATCCAAGTCTACCAATACGGCCCCGTTGGAAAAGGAAGGTTGATTGAGTCCCCATTCTGCCCCGGAGTCCTCAAACTGGAGGTTGCCGGTATTTTTATAGGAGTAATTGGGAATTTTGACAATCGGTATCGAGTCCAACAACTGCCTTACAGAGGCGATACTGCCCACATCTGCCCGGTAGTTCGCAAAGTCTTTGTCGGTAATATCCCGAGGGAATCCATTGGTAATCAACAAATCTCTTTGCCCGTCATTATCCACGTCTGCAAAGATCGGCGCCCAACTCCAATCCGTCTGATACACTCCGGAAATCATCCCTATTTCACTGAATGGAGTATTCGGGCCGTTATTTAGGTGGAGCATATTTCGGACATACTGATATTCGTATCCGAATTGTTCATTGTTGATATAGGTTTGGTAGACATTTTTCCCGATGGTGGTCTTTTTCCGGTAGTTGTCCTCGCCCAACATATCGATGGTAATCAAATCGGGCCATCCGTCATTGTTAAAATCAGCCAAATCAGAACCCATGGAAAATTGGCTCTGATGCCGAAGGTATGCCTTCGTCTGATTGGAAAAAGAACCATCCCGATTGTTGATGTACAGAATATCGTTGGTGATGTAGTCGTTGCTGATGTGAATGTCAGGCCAGCCATCATTGTTGACATCACCGATGACCAAGCCAAGACCAAAACCTTCGAACGTGATTCCTGCCTCCAGCGTGACATTGGTAAAGGTACCGTCTCCATTATTACGGTAGAAGGCATCATTGTTCACCGCCGAACCATCCGTGACTTTCGTTCTGAAATTGGTAGGCTTGGCTACTACCTGCTCATTGTTGAGCACATAGAGATCGAGATCGCCGTCCAGATCATAATCGACAAAAGCAGCCCCCATGGAATTTCCGGGATCAGCAATTCCGTATTGGGAAGCCATCTCCTTAAAGCTTACATGACCATTTGCATCTATTCCCTGATTGACAAAAAGCAGGTTATTCCTTTCCCCAGGCCCTTTTTTCATGGCAGCAGCCACATAGATATCCGGCAAACCATCGAGGTTGATATCCACAATCACAGAGCCGGTGCACCACTTATCTTTGGCCATTATACCGGCCGTTTCTGAGATATCTTTGAACCTAAAATTCCCCTGATTGAGGTAGAGCCTATTGGGAACCTGATTTCCGGTGAAAAATAAGTCCGGCAAACCATCCTGATCAAAATCTGCCACCGCTACGCCTCCCCCATTGAAAATATATTCATCGGTCAGGATATTGAAACTGTCTGATTCAATGATCAGGTTATTAAAATCTATTCCTGTCTCTTGAGATGATTTCAATTCAAAAAGAGGAGCATCTTTTTGGCAAGAGGAAACTATAAAAACCAAAACTAGAAAGGGAAGGGAGTAGAACTTCTTCATGAATTACACCGGGTGATTAATGGGGTATGGAAAATTAGCATTTTCCCCAATCGGAAGGAAAAAATAAGGGAATTAAAAAAGTCCCAAAAACAAAAAGAGAAGGCCTTTCGACCTTCTCTTTCAAATAAATCAAGGAATGATTAGAAACCTGGGTTTTGGATCAAAATATCCTTACCCACTAGGTCAATCTGATCCTGAGGAATCGGAACCCATTTGAACTTATCAGTATACTTGGCTCCACCTAATGCAGAAGAAAGTTTTACACCATCATAAGCAAAATAGTAATCCAATTCCGCCTGAGCAGTACCCCAACGCTGAAGATCATAGAATCTGTGACCTTCCATACCCAGCTCAAGCATACGTTCCATTCTTACCGCAGCCTGGGCAGTGGCTTTTACAGTCCATGGAGTGTCGTAAGTTTTGATTTGGTAGTTGGCGGCATTGGATCCATCGCCTCTCTTCACTGGAGAATTGATTGCTCTGGTACGTACTCGGTTTACATATTCACGGGCTTTCTCCAAGCTTCCTACTTCGATTTCTGCTTCAGCAGCTAATAAAAGTACATCAGCAAAACGGATAATCATGAAGTTGATCCCGGTATATCCCGGAGTCCAAGAAGAGTTATCTTGGAAGGTTCCAGCTTCTGATTTAGCATACACGTACTTCTTAGGAGAATAAGGTCCTCCATTTGGCTGATTTCGGATCCAAGCTTGACCTGGATGATCCATCCAATCCAAATAAGGAATACCTCTACGGCCTACCGTATGGTCCAAACGAGGATCAAGTGGGCCTGCATCCGGAGTAAAGGCAGCGCCTGAAGCAATTCCCATATCATTCTTCACTTCATTAGCAGCACTGTTGTAAGTTCTGTCAAGTAGTGGAAGACCGTCTTTTGTTCGGAAGGCATTGACAAAACTGAAGCTTGGCTGGAAGAATCCACAGCAGTTACCTGGACCAGCTGGACCGGTATTGTAGGGAAAGTTCAAGTCAAACTCTGGATTTGCGTTTAGTACAGAACCTGTATTAGCAGCTGACTGATAGGCCCAAACAGATTCCTGATGGTTATCATTCTTACCACGGAACATGTCATCATAGTAAGGAACCAATCCATACTTCAGTCCATTGGAAGTCACCCCATTGGCAATGACATCATCAAACAAAGCTTTTGCTTTAGCAAACTCTTTGGTGTACATGTACACTTTACCCAAGTAAGCTTTGGCTGCCCAAACATTCACACGTCCTACCTGAGGCTGGGTATTGGGAAGATTTTTTACAGCAAAGTCCAAATCTGCAATAATGAAAGGCCATAGGTCCTTGTCATTTTTCACCGCCTCCAGACCGCTACCATAATCTACCGTCTCATCCACATAGGGAGTTCTATTGTAATCCCGGGCTAGTTCGAAATAGAAGTGCGCCCTGAGGAATCTTGCCTGTGCAGATAGACGAATCTTATCATTCGGAGTAACATCTGCTTGAGCTTTTGTCAGAAGTCTCAATACGTTGTTAGCTCGGGCGATACCTTCATAACAAACATTATACTTTGAACCCATTTCTCCACCAGCAGCATCATTTTCAAAGCGCTGGATTGGATTGATGGTTGTGAAGTCACCGGGGTCAGTACCTTTATTTGCCTCTCCCCCTCTGATACTCCCCCAAACCCAGTTGGAAGGAGACCCTAATCTGTTACCGCGACCATTTACCTGAGAATACGCAGCGATCAAAGATGCATCCAAACCAGCTAAAGAAGAAAGCTGATTTTCTGACAACTGACCAACCGGCGGAATTTCCAGGAATTCATCGCTACAACTCACTGCTACCATCATCGCCGTGGATGCTAGTAGGGCACCGATTTTTAATTTAAAATTGTTCATTTGTTTAATCTATTATAGTGTCTATAACTCGATTCAAATTATGTTGTTTGGCTTAAAAGCTCAAATTCAGACCAAAAGTCCAACCTCTGGTAACAGGGTAGTTACCTACATCGATACCGAATGTCAAGTCGGCATCACCACCGACAGCTGGATCCAGGCCTTCATACTTGGTCAAAGTAAACAAGTTGTTAACCGAAGCAAACACTCTCGCTCTTTCCATTTTCAACTTCTGCAATACGCTCGCAGGTGCAGAATAACCCAAGGTCAAGTTTTGAAGTCTCAAATAAGAACCGTCCTCTACATAAAATGAATTAGCCACGTTTGAAGTTGAGAAGTTTGAAACTCTTTCTACTACAGGAATTTTAGCATCCAAATTCTGTGGAGTCCATGCATCGTACAATCTTCTTGAAATTGCAGCCCCTTCGAAGGTCTGGAAGAAATCCGTAAACCATCGAGACTGGTTCCAAATCTCGTTACCAATTGAGGCATATACATAGGCAGAAAGATCAAATCCTTTGTAGCCTAAGGTAAAGTTCATACCTCCAGTGAAATCGGGTACCGGATTACCCAAGAACACGCGATCCTCTGGAGTAATTCTACCATCACCATTGGTGTCGGCAAACTTGAATCGACCTGGGGCAGCGCCATCTTGTACGGCGTGGGATCTCACATCCTCAGCATCTCTAAACAATCCTAAGGTTTTAAAACCAAAGAAGGAAGAAAGTGGTTGCCCCACAGCATTTCGGATAGGTTGAATTCCTCGATAAGAAGGGTTAACAGAAGTAATGAAGCTCAATCCCGGTGCAAGAGAAACGATCTCGTTCTTTAAAGTCGAACCGGTTACAGTCAATTCATAAGTCAAATCTGAAGTAAAGTTACCTCTGGTTGTTACCAAAAGGTCCAAGCCTCTGTTCAACATTTCACCAATATTTACCGCAGGTGCAGCAGCATTTGATCCGGCAGTCAATGGAATTGGAACGGTGAACAACAAATCTTTGGTATCCTTTCTCCACCAGTCAAAGATCACATCCAACTTACCGTTGAAGAAGGTACCGTCAAAACCCACGTTTTGAGTTACCGCAGTTTCCCAACGGGCATTCGGGTTACCGATACGGGATCTTCTGAAACCGATCACCGCACCTGAGTTGGAACCGGTGATATCGTAAGAAGAAGCACCGATATTACCGGCAAACAACGAATACTGGTTCAATGGATCTACGTTGTTGGAGTTACCCATTTCACCATAACCCCCACGGATTTTCAAATCATCAATCCAAGTTTGGCCTTGCAGGAAGGATTCGGAAGAAATTCTCCATGCCGCAGAGAATGCCGGGAATACCCCATATCGTGAATTTTCACCAAAACGGGACGAACCATCTCTACGAACAACCGCACTGACGATATACTTGTCGTTGTAAGTATATTTCACTTGTCCGAAGTAGGAATTAAAATTCACTCCTTTGAACAAACTTGAGTTGACTTGACGAGTTGATACGGGAAGGTTTGTGATGGTAATGAAGTTAGGATCCTGAGAGAATGGATTCTGACCCACGGCATTGATGTTTCTGCCTGCACCAGAGTTCAAGGCCTCCTGACCACCCAAGAAATTGATGTCATGCTTACCAAATTTCTTCTTATAATTTACAGTATTTGTAAATGTCCAAGCAAAACTGAATCCAGCACCTTCACCATAACCAAAGGCAGAGTTATTTTCAGAGTTTTCATACTGAAGTCTTGAATAATCCCAGAAGTAGAAGTTATTATACTGCCCACCTGCTGACGTTCTGAAAGTCAGGTTATCAATGATATCCCATTCTCCGTACACATTTCCGAATGCATTGGCATTAAAGTTCCTGTTATTTAGCTGACCTTCACGGCTGGCAACGGGGTTTCTTGGATTATTAAAGCCTCTTGAAGCTGTACCCGCATATCCGCCAAATTCATCATAAACCGGAATGATAGAAGGCATACGGAACGCCTGAAGGATGTCATTTTCATCATCCGATACTCCTCGACCTCCAGCTCCACCTTGCTGACCAAGAACTTGTCTGTAGGTTGCTTGGAAATTTTGACCAATTCTGATTCTTTTACTCACATCAAATTCAGAGTTTGCCCGCAAGGAATATCTTCTGAATTGGTTACCGATCATGATCCCAGCTTGCTCCTGCATTCCCAGACCGATATAGAATCTAGATGCTGCTGAACCTCCATTGAATCCAATTGAGTGGCGATGAAGGGGTGCATTTCTTGTCAAAGCCTCATACCAATCTGTTCCTTCACCGGTCATTGCTCTCGTCAATTGACGGACAGTCCCTTTGGTCGGATCCACATTATACCATTCTCGTTGCTGATCAATTTGTGCCTGAGTCAATGGACCGGGCTGACCAGATGCTACACCAAAGGCACCCGTTTGGGGGTTTCTGGTTATTACACTCAAGTAATAGGGCATTACCGGCGATGCTCCTGTACCAAACTGAGGATGACCATAAGCTGGGGCACGGTTTTGTAAAGCCGCGGTATTTCTTTCAGCAAGCCAAGTCAATTCTGCATATTCTTGTGGGTTGGTCATATCCAAACCTACACCTGGAGTAGTGACACCGTACATCCCGTTGTAATCTACACGCAACTTTTTGTCACGGGCACCACGCTTGGTGGTATATACGATTACACCGTTTGCCGCACGGGCACCATAGATAGAAGCTGCAGCCGCATCTTTCAATACGGTAGTGGATTCGATATCGTCAGGGTTCAAGAAATCGGTAGATCCTACAGGCACACCGTCCACGATGTACAATGGCTCGTTACCACCGAAGGCACCAAAACCTCGAACACGAATGATAGAGGAAGTACCTGGCTGACCATTGGTAATTACGGTAACACCTGAAACACGACCTTGAAGGGTCTGCTCTACGTTACCGGTAGGAATCACAGTCAAATCCTTTGGATTGACCGTCGCGATCGCACCGGTGGTCTCTCTTCTAGAGTCGATCGAGTAACCGGTTACGACCAATTCAGTAAGCGTTCTTTCATCCGGCTTCATCGATACATCGATCACGCTTCTGGAGCCGACCAATTGTTCAATGGTGGAATAACCGATAAAGGAGAAGACCAACGTAGCTTGGTCATTTGGGACATTGAGGGAGAATTTCCCGTCGATGTCAGTGGCAGTACCGGTGGTGGTCCCTTTGACCAGGACTGATACACCTGGAAGGCCCATACCGTACTCATCCAGAACCGTACCTGTCACCGTTTTCTGCGCATAGGCAGCCGAGACCGATAGGACTAAGAGCGTAAGGCACACACTTAGAATTTTGTAAACATTTTTCATATACATAGATAGATTGGGTAACAAGATTAATCTCAAAAACTTGTTTGTTAATTGATTATGCAATCGTTTGCGATTATTCTTAAAATAATTGCAATAGCTATATTCTTGATAATCAGAACCTCTATTGCGACTATACCTTGGTCTGTTGACCTGCGAATTAAATAACCGATAGGTTTGGATGCATCGGTCGATGCTAGGTGAGAGTAGGAATGAATTAAGTAAATTTGGTCATAGGCTCGAATTTTGGGTTTAATTGTTATTTCTTAACTGCCAATGTTAAATATTCTCAAAGAAAAATCAAATTTTATCCTTTAAATAATATTCTGATTTTTTTTGATTTTATACCTACAAAAGTGCTAATCCACTTTTTCTACCTTCGATAATTAGGCAGTCTTACTTGTTTTTAGAATAATTCTAATCGTTGAATTTCCAAAAAGGAAATTTTTTAGCGCATTCATTGACAAATACCCTAGTAGATCGATCTTAATTTGAAAAACTATCAAAAAAATAAGGCAACTTACTCAACTCTTCAAAAACCGGATCCAAGTACGCTTTTTCTTTAAGTTTTTTGTTGGCGTCAATTGCATTTTTCAAATGGATCGCTGCAATTTCCCCTTGCCCGGTTTGCATTGCTATCATGGCCAGTCCATAATATCCATATCCAAAGGAACGCCCCTGAATCACCGATTCCTCAAATGCAACAGTAGCCATGGCATAATCTCCCACCATGTAATAAGCCAAGCCCTTATTAAACAAATCCTTTGGGTCGGTGATCTTAAAGTCAAATCGTAAAGTAGCCAGTTTATAATCCCCTCTCAAAATATCCAATGCTCCCCTAAGCAACTCATTCGATTTGATAAATTCCTCTTTTTTGGTCATTCCCGATGCCTCTGAAAGCTTTTTGTAGGCCTCCCAATGTTCCCCTTTCAGTGCCAGGATTTGCCCCTGATTGTGAAGAGCGTAAGGATTGGACGCTATTCTAAAGGCTTGCTCTAACAATCGCTCCGCCTCTTCCCATAGCACTTCCTTTGATCCTTGATCCAAGGTCCGCTGAGCTTGACGCATTCGTACCACAGCCATGTTATTATAAGGTAAAGGCGAACGAAACAGCTCGGTCATCTTGGAGTAAATCAAGGCCTTTTCTTCCAAACTTTGAGAGGCCTCTGCCGCCAAAGCCCATTCTCCAAAGGACAGTGTATTCCCCATTTCCGGTTTGGATAAAGCTTCACGCAACTTAATCGTCTGTTCCATATCCAATCCTACCAAGGGACGCGAGGTAATCTCCACTTTTACGGACCGGAGCTTTGGGAACAAATCCGAAGAGGCCTGAGAAAAACCGGGGACTTTTTTCAATCGCGCACTTTGCGCCGGATAGGGTTCATCATTCAATAAGACCGCATATAGCTCATCCTTCCGTTGGGTACTGATTCCCCGATATTCCCCTAGCAAGATCCTGAAGTCGAACCAAGTCTTCCATCGTGATTCATAGGTGATCTTTGATTCCGAAATTTCCGGGAATCTTGATATCAAATTCTGCCCTATAGATTTGGCTCGGTTAGATCCTAATTGGCTATTTTTTTCTTCAGCGCTTTCCGGGGATTGGATTCCGGTGATTTTCACATCCACCACGTTGGGATTCCTTTTTAAAAATTCTTCGATTCTTTTCAATACAGCAGCGTTTTCAGTTCCTGGTTTCAAAGTGGCCGTCCCTACATTGAATAGGAAAGAAAACTCCTCCCTCTGCTCCATTTCGCTGTCTTTCTCCCCGGTCAAAATATATAATCCCACCTGAGGAATAGCCTCATCAGGATATACCTCTCCCAGTCTCACCATGAGTTGGGGGGCTATAACTCCTTTTGCCAGATTTCTGGATTCAAAAGGAACATCAGTCTTTTTATTCCCCTGGAAAAAATTCAACTCCAGCGTAGCGCCTTCCATCCAACTTTCGTATTTCAAAGAAAACTTCTTTTCGTAGGTAAGGCTTGAAACAGTTTTGGTCAACGAAATTTCCCCCAAATCAATCCCGGAACTTGTCGCTTTGAAAATCAGGTTCAATCTCGGATTTCGTGGAATTAGGACGGACTCTACCGGGATGGAGCCTTTTAATGAAAACTTAATACTGTCTCCCTCAAGTTTGAGTTTCGAAGGCAAGAGACTTACTTCTTTCAAAAACCTATAATCTGAAGTGGACGCTACCTGCTGCGAATTTCCCGTTTGAGTAAAAAATAAAGAAATAACGATCCACCAAAACATTCTGGCTTTCAAAGCGATTGTAGATTTCAAGCTGTTTTTTTTATAATTTTGATTCACCTTAACCACCACAAACCATGGAAAAACTTAAGCTGTTTTTTGAAGAAAGGGCTTTTGGAGTATGTTCTCGACTTGGCGAAAAGCTCAACTTTCCCATAGACAGTATCCGATTATTCTTCATTTACACGTCTTTTATTACGCTTGGATCCCCTGTGATCGTGTATGTCTCGATGGCTATGATGATGAAAATTCGAAAATATTTCCGAAAAATGAACAATCCCGTCCTTTTTGATTAAAGGTCTGAAAACCTACGTACCCCCAAGAGCCATACGTTCCCCAAAAGAAAATTCACTGGACCTGATCTGGGAATCTCCCGGACGGGTTCTTTTTTTTGTTTTTGAATCAAGGATTTTCTTCTCCAAAAATCAGCATATCCTTTCATTATCGCTTGAGCATTTTCTCTTTTTCCGCTTAATAAAAATCCCAAAGCGCCCAGGGCTTCTAAAAATCCTTTGGCCATAAAAATCCACATGAACCGATACCCCGGTTCATTTTTATAGAGCATACTGAGACTATTCCGGATATTCAGATAAAGTTTTTGGGGACTGGCACGATCCAAGGTGGCTCCTCCCTGATGAAAAACCGGAACAGCACCCAAGTACCCTATTTTTCTACCCGCCTTTCTTAACCTCCAACACAGGTCTATCTCCTCCATGTGAGCAAAAAAATGGGCGTCAAATCCCTCCATGGCGAAAAAGTCCTTTCCACGAATGGCCAAACAGGCACCTGAAGCCCAATCTACCACAATGGTATCATCATACTGACCCAGGTCCTTTTCCAGATGATTCCACAACCTACCCCGACAATAGGGGTACCCCAAGGCATCCAGAAATCCTCCTCCCGCGCCTGCATAATCAAATACTCCTCTTTCTTTCCAGGATAAGATTTTGGGCTGAACAGCCGCATAATCTGGATTGCCTTCCAAAAACCCAACTAATCCCGCATCCCATCCAGAGGTCACCTCCACATCGGAATTAAGCAGAATCAGGAATTCGTACTCTCCTTTGATCGATTCAAGGCCCCAATTGTAGCCTCCGGCATAGCCGAAGTTGGCCTGGAGTCGGATCAGGGATATCTGGGGAAAAGTTTGTTCCAAAAAAACCAAAGACCCGTCTGTACTTGCATTGTCAATAACCCAAATATCATGGGTACTGAATTGCACCACCGAAGGAAGAAAAGTCTTTAGCACTTCTTCCCCATTATAATTCAGGATAACTATGGCGCAGGTTTTCAAGTATGGTCAGAGTCTAGTAGGGAGAAAGATGTACTGTGCCGAATTCAGTGAAGTACTTCCAGTTCTCAAAAGAGAATTTGTCAAGAATCTTCTCCCCTCATTTTTTTAGTTTGAGGGAACCCAAAAATCCGTACCGCAATATTCGGAATTGAACGAAGAAACGCTCTGAAGCGATGGATTCAATCAATTCGGAACCAGAAATAAAGCCTCAGGATGACAATCATTTTCTTTTGAAGACAGTTTTAGCCAAAAAGGTTGCCAATATCCATCCCCGGGATATTTGGGATCATGCCTTCTGTGGCAGACTTCATTTCTGCTTTGATCTTTAGCTCGATAGCTTCCATGGCTTTGTTGGTGGCAGCCACGATCAAGTCGGTCAGCATTTCTTTGTCTTGAGGGGTGATCAGGGTATCATCCAATTGAATTTTCAAAACTTTTCGCTCCCCATTTACCAAAACTTTCACCAAACCGGCCCCCGACTCTCCTTCGGCTGATAAATGAACCAACCTCGCCTGCACTTCCTTAATTTTCGCCTGGGCTTCTTTCACTTTGCCCATCATTCCCATTATATCAAACATCTTTTCAACCGGTTTTTATCTTTCAAATATATCAGTATTTACATTGTAATTTCCCCTCATTGACAGAACATTATTTCGATGAAAGCAGAATTAAAATCTTTTGATTTTTCAAAAAGTCCATTTATCAAAAACATTGAAATATTTTAGGTAACTTTTTGTAAGCTTATTCTGTATAAAAAACTAACCAAACCAAATTACCCGTGAAAACAATAACCCTAATCGAAAAAGAGCAGATTTCACAGTTAAATTTCGGAAAGAAGGAAGTCTTGAATAATCCCGAAGACCGAAAAAAGAGACTGGCTGATCTCTATCGATCCCAGACCTTGGGAAACCTACTACAAACCAAGGTAAAGATAATCTTCGAAACAGCCGACGAACAAGTATATCAGGTGAATACCACTGTTTGGGCCGTTGGATCTGATTTTATCTCCCTTAAAGGTGGGGTATATATCCCAATCAATGCAATTCTTGAAGTGAATTAGGACAATTTGGAAACGGCCGCTTCCAAACTCAAATTCTCCTGAATTCCGGTGATCAAGTTTTTGATCGAAATCGTACCTGTAGCAATTTCATCATCTCCACAAATCCCCACAAAGGGGATTTCTTTTTTGGTCGCAAACTCAAACTGCTTTTTGATTTTTGCTTGATCCGGATAGATCTCCACTTTTATCCCAGCTTTTCTAAAATGATTCAAGATGGAAAGCGCATACTCGAATCCTTTTGAATCAAAATAAGCCAACAGCAGCCTGGTACCATTGAGGCTATCGGAAGGGAAGAGCTGCAGCTCCTCCAGGACATCGTACAATCGATCCACCCCAAAAGAAAAACCTACACCAGAAACCCCCGGAAGGCCGAAAACCCCTGTCAGGTTATCATATCGACCTCCCCCACTCACTGAACCGATGGATACCCCATACACCTTCACTTCAAAAATCGCCCCGGTGTAATAGGACAATCCTCGGGCAAGCATGATGTCGAAATCCACGTGATCGAGGTTTTCACCCATCTTTTCGAGGATGCCAAAGACTTCCTCCAACTCTTCCACTCCTTTGAGCCCCGTAGGAGAATCCTTCAGAAAGGTTTTCAAAAATTCAACCTTTCCCTTCAAATCACTTTCCAAACTGACCAAAGGAGAAAGTTTTTGAATCGACTGCAGCCCAAAACCACGCTGAATCAACTCCTCCTGCACTTTTTCCCAGCCGATCTTATCCAACTTATCGATGGCCACACAAAGCGGCCCCTCTTTTCCGGCTTCTCCGATTGCTTCGGCTATTCCTGTCAGAATCTTTCGGTTGTTGATTTTGATCCCGTAATCAGCGAGACCAAGTCTGACAAATACTCTTCTGATCATCAGAACTATTTCCGCCTCACACACCAAGCTGTCGGTCCCCACGACATCGGCATCACATTGATAAAACTCTCTGTAACGGCCTTTTTGAGGCCTATCGGCTCTCCATACGGGCTGTATCTGATATCTTTTGAAAGGAAAAACCAGCTCATTTCGGTTCATGACCACATACCGGGCAAAGGGGACGGTGAGATCGTAGCGAAGCCCCTTTTCGGCCACTTTTGTCAAAACCCCTCCTGAACCTTTTTCCAAATCCGCGAAAGTAACGTCTTTTAAAAAGTCTCCGCTGTTTAAGATTTTGAATAAAAGCTGATCTCCTTCATCTCCGTACTTTCCGGTCAGGGTACTCAGATTTTCCATAGCCGGAGTCTCGATCTGCTGATATCCAAACAACTGGAACGTATCCTTGATGGTATCGAGGATAAAATTTCTTCGGGCCATCTGAATCGGGCCAAAATCTCGGGTTCCCTTGGGAAGACTTGGTTTTTGCATGGGGAATTAATCAATCAGAGGCCAAATTTATCCAAAAATCCCAAAACCATGGGATCCCGACTGGAATAGAACCAGAATAAAATCGAAAGATTAGTAGGCGAAAAAGAATTGTTTACTTACTTTTGCGACTCGTTTCGAATTTAAAAACTTTAAACATATAAGGCCATGGGCGTAACTACTCTTAAAAGAAAGCTGAAAAGAAAAAGACAAGGTCAAACTGAGCGCGTGATCAAAATCAAGCAGTTGAGCGCTAAGCCTGTGATCAAAAATGTAGATGTGGAAGCAATCAAAGCTTCTTTCGCAAAATAATCTGAGGTATCATTACCTGAAAATAGCGGCCCAACAGCCGCTATTTTTTTTGTCTTTTCACTAGACCAGACCTCTCCTTCCCAATTCGATTACTCTTAAATTTTGGATCTTCCCCAACTCCAGATCAAACATCAGCATGGTTCTCATAGGATGAAATCCCTGCTGACCGATTGCACCGGGATTCATGTAGAGACAGTTTGACTCTTGATCAAACTCGACCTTGCAGATATGAGAATGTCCGCAGATGAATACCTGAGGTTTGAATTTTTTGATCCGATCCTTCACTCCTTTTGCATATCGGGGCGGCTTGCCACCGATATGGGTCATCAAGACCTTGACCCCCTCCACTTCAAACTCCAACCATTCCGGAAATTTATCCTGCACAGCCTGATCGTCAATATTTCCAAATACGCCCCGGATCACTTTCCCGCCGGGCAAAGCCTCCATTACGCTCAAATCTCCAATATCTCCTGCATGCCAAATTTCATCCACTTCTTGAAGGTATTTGAGCACTGTGTGATCCATGTAGCTGTGAGAATCCGAAATCAATCCAATCTTTTGGGGCATTTTGAAACGAAACCTTGTAAATTTTCGGTTCAATTAGGCGGTACTTCAACCAATTTCCAAACATCTTATGAAAATCAAATTCCCGTTCCTGCTCGCCTTATTACTGTTCAGCATGAGCGCCTTCGCCCAAACTGTTGAAAAAGACTCCATTCAGGTAATTACCATAGCCCAGTTTGAAAAAATGGCTCAAAAGAAAAAAGCCATGGTCCTGGATGTAAGAACTCCCGAAGAGGTGGCCGAAGGGCACCTGGCCGGTTCTGTTAACATCAATTTTCTGGGAGACAATTTCGCCAACGAGATCCAAACCTTGGACAAAAAGAAAACATACCTGCTCTATTGCCGCTCCGGCAGCCGGACCAGACGTGCCGCAGATCTGATGCAAAAATCCGGCTTCA
Organism: Algoriphagus aquaeductus; assembly: GCF_003253485.1. Taxonomy (GTDB): domain Bacteria; phylum Bacteroidota; class Bacteroidia; order Cytophagales; family Cyclobacteriaceae; genus Algoriphagus; species Algoriphagus aquaeductus. The sequence goes on from NZ_QKTX01000004.1 coordinate 177,949, forward strand.
AACACGTTTATATGCTCGAAGGCGGAATTACAGCCTGGAATGCCGCAGGAAAACCAACCGAAAAATGAGTTTAATCCAATCGATCAATCCTTGGAATGGGGAGATCCTCAAAGAATTTTTACCCACCGGGCCGGAAGAAATTGAAGAAAGGACCGCACTAGCTCAAAAGGTATTTCAATCTTGGAAGAATTTCCCCTTAAAGGACAAATCCACTTTGTTGAAATCCGCTGCACGGGTACTTCGGGAAAGAAAAGAAGAATTTGCCCAAATTATTTCTTTGGAAATGGGAAAAGTCATCAAGGAATCCAGAGCAGAAGTCGAAAAATGCGCTTGGGCTTGTGATTTTTACGCAGAGAAATCTGCGGATTTCCTGACTCCCGAGCTGATTTCCCTGCCTGATGGAAAAAAAGCAAAAGTTATCTTCCAGCCTTTGGGGGTCATTTTAGCTGTAATGCCTTGGAACTTTCCTTTTTGGCAGGTCTTCCGATTTGCAGCTCCTACGCTCATGGCAGGCAATGTCGGAATTCTCAAACATGCCTCCAACGTTCCTCAGTGCGCTTTGGCAATTCAGTCCGTATTTGAAGAAGCCGGATTTCCACCCGGTGTATTTCAAAGTTTTTTAATGGATTCCAAAGCAACGCTAAGTCTTTTGGAAGATTCGAGAATCAAGGCTGTCTCGCTGACAGGCAGTGAAAAAGCCGGAGCAGCCGTGGCTTCTACAGCCGGAAAGCATATCAAAAAATCCCTCTTGGAGCTTGGAGGTAGTGATCCATTTGTCGTATTGAAAGATGCAGACATTGAACTGGCGGCTGAGACTGCAGCCAAGGCCCGAATGATCAATTTTGGACAAAGTTGTATAGCTGCCAAGCGGTTTATCGTAGAAGAATCCGTTTATGAAGAGTTTTTAGAAGTTTTTATCCAAAAAATAAAAGGACTGAAACAGGGGAATCCTTTGGACGAATCATCCGATTTTGCCTGCATGGCAAGACCTGATTTGGCCCAAGAGCTCTACGTGCAGGTAAAAAAATCAGTCGACCTGGGCGCGAAATTAATTTTGGGAGGAAGTGCTCCGATCAAGGAATCTGCAGCGTTTTCACCGACCATTTTAACGGACATTCCCAAGGATTCCCCCGCTTTTTCGGAGGAGTTGTTTGGGCCTGTTGCTACAATTTTCAAGGTAAAATCGGCAGAAGAAGCTATCCAAATCGCGAATTCCACCGAATTTGGGTTGGGTGCATCTCTCTGGACCAAAGATCTTGAACGAGGAGAACTGCTTGCCTCAAAAATTGAAAGCGGCGCAGTATTTCTCAACGCGATGGTGGCATCCCACCCTTGGCTGCCTTTCGGAGGAGTCAAAAAATCGGGGTATGGAAGAGAATTGAGCCGACAGGGAATCCTGGAGTTTGTCAATCAGAAAACCGTCTACCTAGGTTAAACACCACCTGGGACAAAGAACCGGGTAATCTTTGCAAATGCCCGATTCCTTTCTATTTTTACGAGCCAAAATTTTGTCGTTAAGCAATGAGAGAAATACAATTTCGGGAAGCCTTGAGAGAGGCCATGTCCGAGGAAATGAGACGAGATAAAAACGTCTTTTTGATGGGTGAGGAAGTGGCCGAATACAACGGTGCTTACAAGGTATCCCAAGGAATGTTGGATGAATTCGGTCCAGACCGCATTTATGACACTCCAATTGCAGAACTGGGTTTTGCAGGCTTGGGAGTAGGCGCGGCAATGAACGGGTTGAAACCCATCATTGAATTCATGACTTTCAATTTCTCATTGGTGGCTATAGATCAAATCATCAACTCCGCTGCCAAGATGTATGCCATGTCCGGTGGCGCGTATTCTGTTCCGATCGTTTTCAGAGGTCCTACAGGCAATGCCGGTCAACTAGGTGCTACTCACTCTTCCAACTTTGAGAATTGGTTTGCCAATACTCCAGGATTGAAAGTAATCGTTCCCTCCAATCCCTACGATGCAAAGGGCCTGCTTAAAGCAGCTATCCGCGACCCAGACCCGGTGATCTTCATGGAATCCGAACTGATGTATTCGGATAAAGGACCCGTGCCAGAAGGGGAATACCTGTTGCCTATCGGCGTAGCTGATGTGAAGCGTAAAGGTGCTGATGTCACCGTGATTTCTTTTGGGAAAATGATGAAAGTAGCACTTGAGGCAGCAGAAGAAATGGCTAAGCAAGGTGTGGAGTGCGAGGTAATCGATTTGAGAACTGTTCGTCCCATCGACTATGCGACCTGCGTGGAATCTGTGAAGAAAACCAACCGGGTTGTTGTGGTGGAAGAAGCAAATCCGGTGGCAGCTATTTCTTCAGAGCTAGCTTACCACTTCCAGCGGCATGCTTTTGATTATCTGGATGCACCGGTAATCCGGGTCAATTCCATGGATATTCCATTGAGCTATGCGCCGTCCTACATTGATGTGACCATTCCAAATGTGAAGCGTACCGTAGAGGCTATCAATAAAGTGATGTATAAATCCTGATTCAGTCTCTTTAATTCCATAATAAGCCGAGATAGTGTCAACTTATTTCAGGATGAGACAATGAAATAAAAAAAGCCCGACCAAAAGTCGGGCTTTTCCGATATAAATAACCCCTAAATTTTCCTTTTGACTGGTTTGACAGGCTAAAGTTTAATTGATCCGCCTGTGTTTTTTGTATTTTTAACTTTGGCCGGTAAGAATCTATTCCGCAGTGAAAAACCAATTTCAAACGCTATCATTATGGTAACAAAAAGCCCGGATTTAAAAAACCCGGGATTTTTGTTACCCAATCTATCTATCTGATTTTTTCAATGGATGGGCTCAAGTTTGAGGCAACCGAATCTTATCGGTTTCTCATAGGAGCTGCCCCTCCACCTTGTTGATTTTCCATTTGGCCTCCACCGCCTTCACCGTCTTTCAGATCATCGTTGTTGATCGATCTTCTTCTTCTCGGCTTTTGATCCATACTCATTTTTCCTATTCTGTAGGTGAAGTTGACCTTGAAATTCATATTCTGAATTCGGTTGGTGCTGTTTTGAAGAATGGTTGGCGTGATGATTTCGTTTCGGATCACAAATTCTTTCATCAGGAAGTTTTCGGCTCCAAAACCAACCGAACCTCTTTTCTCTTTCAACTGCTTATTGAAATTCAATCCATAGGCAGCAAAACCTCCCGAAGTTCCCTGAAGCTGTACCTGACGGCCTCTTGCAAAAGAGAATACCTGAACCTGCCAATCTTTAGGAAGCGTGTAGTTACCAAACATTCTTCCACTGACCACAAAACCTTCATTTTGAGCTGCAAATTGTGGATTGGTCAAGCCATTGTCCAGCATGGAATAATAAAGATCCATTCCACCGTTCAATGAAAGCTTGTTGTTGATGTTCACATTGAAGAACAAATTGGTTCCTATAGCCTGCTCACGACCGATATTTTCAAATGTGGTAAAGATCACACCATTGTCCTGAATCGTACGGATGGGCTGTATTGACCCGGTGGTATTCCGATAGAATCCGGTAAAATTCAAGGTAGTCCCTTTGATGAATGTACTGTATCCCAATTCGTAATTGTCTGTCAACTCAGGATCCAATTCAGGATTTCCCTGAGAAAGCTGTTGTGGGTTTGCCGCCTCCAAGTTTGGATTCAGGAATCTCAAAGAAGGACGCTGGATTCGACGGTTATAAGCCGCTTTGATCATATTTCCATTGGCCAATCTTCGACTTGCATTGAAGCTGGGAACCAAGGTTCCATAGGATGGGATTTCAGCCACAAACTCATTTTTAAAATCGGCATTGATGGTCGTGTACTCATATCTCAATCCCGGCTTCAGGGTATAGTTTTTCAAAAACTGCAAGGTGTAGGAAAGGTAACCTGCCGTTACATTTTGATCATAGCTAAACTCATTGCTCAAGGTAGGATCTTCCAATTGCTGATATTCTCCTGTAGGTCCTTCTGCCAAAAAGTAGGAGAAGTCAGAATAAGCCTTTCTTAAAATATTCTTGGCGCCGTATTCAATGATTTGAGTACCCTTCTCATCCATCGGAGTCACATAATCCACCTGAACCGTAAACTCTTCATTTCGGCTGGGGTTGTCGTTTCTCAAGCGGGACAAAATATCCTCTACATCTTCATCAAACAAAGTATTGGTAAAGGAGTTTTCCCGGTTATTTCGGGAGTAAAGGGTCAGAAAGCTCAACTCTTTCCCTCTCTTTTCATAAGTTTTGGTATAGTTTAGACTGACGTCCACCGAGTTGGAATTATCCAAGGTATTGGTTTCCCTGTTTTGGCTGCTTCTCAGCACATCATCAAGGAAATTCTGGGTCAAAAAATCATATTGCCAGTTTCTGGAATTTCGAATTCCAAAATTGACTGCGCCTGTAATGAAATTGAATTTATCGATCTCGTAGTCTACTCCGAAGTTGTATCGGCCAAACACATCTCTTCGCTCAGTATCCGCGGATTGAACGGACTTAGATATGCTTCCATTGGGATTATTGGTGATCTGCTGATTTTCAAAACTTCCCAGGATGTTGTATCCCGCTCTGCCAAATCCACCCAGCGTAAAACCCATTTTACCTTTTCGGGCACTTCCCTGAAGGCCCAGATTGGAACCTCTCAGACCTGCACCTGAATTGATATTCAAAGTCATTCCCTGAAGGTTGTTTTTCTTGGTCACGATATTGATCACACCTGAAGTTCCTTCCGCATCAAATCGCGCTGAAGGAGAAGTGATTACTTCCACTGCTTTGATTTCATCAGCAGGTATTTGTCTCAAAGCATCCGCAATGGAAGATGCCGCGATGGCAGAGGGTCTGTTGTCTATCAAAACCAAAATATTGGCACTTCCTCTCATCGACACATTTCCATCCAAATCCACGGAGAGCATAGGTACTCTTCTCAATACATCTGTAGCATCACCACCTGCGGTAGTTTTATCGTTTTCTGCTTTATAGATCGTACGATCTACTCGCTCCTCAATCAATTCTCTTTGTCCCTGAACTGTCACCTCCTGAAGCGCCACTCCTTCGTCAGACATGGCAATCTCTCCCAAATTGATATCACTATCCAAGGAATTGATATTGACTGTTCTTTTCACAGTCTCATATCCCAGGAAAGTCACATGCAATTCATAAGTACCAGTCGAAAATCCTGTAATGTAAAAGGCACCGTTCCCATCTGCCACAGCACCGGCAGTAGACACCTCACTACCGGTCTTATAGAGCGCAGCAGTAGCATATCCTACCGGTTCACCGGTTTTGAGGTCTTTGGCTATCCCGATGATTCGGGCAGGTTCTTTTTTGTCTGAGGCTTGCTGTGCCATCAACTGGCCGGAGGCAATCAATATCAGAAGTAATGCTAGATTGAGTAATTTTTTCATGGTTTCGTTTTCAAATAAGGGCACTCGCCTAATTGATACCCCAAAGTTGTGGGCATAGTTTCCGCATAAAAAATGTAATAGACCAGCCCTAGGCATTCATCGACAAATACCCCCAAAATGAAGACAAATCCAGCAAGATGTCCGTTATCCCTCTTGATGGAGTAATTCCCCCCTTTGGTGGGTATAATCCATCTATTGGTAGATTAGATTTGAGAGGAAAAGGGAAAATGCCTTAGTTTGGAGATTGAATATCAAGCGTATGCTTTCACTCACCCCCAAAAAAAATCTTTCTATCCTCGTGCATATCCTGGGATGGATCATGCTCTGCGTGGTATTATTGATTCTTTCTCCTCTTTCCTGGAGAATGGGAGAGGTTTCCTTACCTGTTCAGTTTTGGTGGAAACAGATCTTTCTTGTTTCCCTTTTGATCCTGATTTTTTATTCCAATTCAGGAATCATTGTACCCAAAATTCTACTACGAGGAAAAAACTACCTGTACTTGTTGATCATTGTGGTGGGAGCACTCTTGTTCTATGGTCTCATCATTTACTTCGAGCAGTTTTCCCTTTACAGTGAAAAAATGCACCAGGTATTCAATCCAGACCGGCCCTTCAATCCCAAAAAGCGTTGGCTTCCGGGGGATGTATTTCAATTGCTCCTTTACCTGATTTCCATCGGCTTGAGTACCTCGGTCTCTTTGGTCCAAAAGTGGCAAAAGGACGAAGCCATCCGGAGAGAACTTGATCGGCAGCGCATCAACACCGAACTATCCTATTTAAAAGCCCAAATCAATCCCCACTTTTTCTTCAATACACTCAATAACATCTACGCCCTTACCAATCTGGATGTAAGCAAAGCTCAGGAGGCCTTGCTCAAACTCTCCAGAATGATGCGCTATGTCCTGTATGAAAATCAGAAAAATGAAACCCTGCTAAGCAAAGAGGTGCGGTTTATCGAAGACTATATCGAACTGATGAAAATGAGGCTTTCCAGCAGGGTCAAACTGGACATTCAAATCGATGAGCCCAAAGAAGATTTGGTCATTGCTCCGATGCTGTTTTTGCCTTTTCTGGAAAATTGTTTCAAGCACGGGATCAGCTCCCAAAAAGACAGCGAGATCAAAATCAAGATGGAAATCATGGGAGAAACGGTCTTCTTTGAAACCAGAAATCACATCTTCCCTATCAATCCGGATAGTCCCGAAGCCAAAGAAAACGGGATCGGATTGGTCAATACCCAACGTAGGTTGAGCTTGCTCTATCCTGAAAAACACCGGCTTAAATTTGGTAAAGACGAAGCCAATGACCAGTATTGGGTAAATCTTACGATAAATCTGGCATGAAAATCAAATGCGTAGCCATCGATGATGAGCCCCTCGCGCTCGAATTGTTGACCAAATTTATTCAGCAAACCGCCTTTTTAGATTTGGTCGGCAAATTCTCCAATGCCATCGAGGCCTTGGGGTTTATCAATCAAAATGAAGTCCAGCTGGTCTTTATGGACATCCAAATGCCTGATCTCTCAGGGATGGAATTGGCAAGAATCCTAGACGGAAAAAAGAACTCGGATAAAACCCGAATCATCTTCTGCACGGCCTACCATCAATTTGCCATCGAAGGATACAAGGTGGACGCACTCGATTACCTGCTCAAGCCCTATAGCTATGAGGATTTTCTCAATGCAGCCACCAAAGCCTACCAGTACTTTGACCGGATTCTCAATCAGGAAAGCACCAAACCGGCACTCGAATCCAGCACCCAGCCGGAATATATTTTCCTAAAAGTCGAATACCAACTCGTCAAAGTGATGCTGCGGGATATCACCCACGTGGAAGCATATAAGGATTATGTAAAGGTTCACTTGAAATCCAAACCCAATCCGGTTTTGTCTTTGACCAGCATGAAAAACATGGAGGAATTGCTTCCTTCGGACAAATTTATGCGGGTACATCGCTCCTTTATCGTGGCGCTCGACCATATTGACTCCGTAACCAAAAACGTGATCCAAATCGGCAACCAGCAAATCGCCGTGGGAGACAACTACAAAGATCAGTTTTTGGAGTTTTTGAGTCGGTGGATAAGTTAGGAGATGGAGAGAATAGGAGATTGGGAGATAAGAGATTAGATACAAGACCCTAGACACAAGACAACCTTCCTTCACTTTTATTATTCTTGGTAAATTTTTCCTTCGAAAAAGTGGGGCTGAGTTCGTTTTAATGTCGTAAATCGTAATTCTTAAACTTGTATTGAGCTTTGTCGAAATATCGCAAAATGTATATCCGCAATCACACCATTCATAGAATTTAAACCATGCATTTGGAAAGGAGATATATTTTAGTTTGATCAAGATCCGAAGGATTTAAACAATTAATGACCCCCGGTGTAGCCGGGGGTTAAAGTAAAAAACTGTAAAGGGAAGCCCTGAAAGGGCGGAACTTTGATGTTTCACCCTTCCAGGGCTCAAGGACAATCAAGGCCTTTTTTCCCTGCACTTCGTACAGGGTCATGAATTGTTTGGCTCCTTTAGAGCCATTTCATAGGAATTACAAATTTTATATTGCTTTGAACTTCGGACAGGCGGGAAAGCGGATAATCATATATCGCAAAATCCACGATTTATAATCAAAAACAAGAGCTTATCACTTACTTTGACGATGACAGATACTCAGAAAAACTTCATGCGCCAAGCCATCGAATTGGCAAAAAATGGAATGGAAGCGGGAAATGGTGGACCTTTTGGCTGCGTGATCGTCAAAGACGAAGCGATCATCGGTCAAGGCTCCAACATGGTCCTAAAAACCAACGATCCCACTGCCCACGCCGAAGTTGTAGCCATCCGTGAGGCCTGTAAAAACCTGAATAACTTCCAACTTGAAGGCTGCGAAGTCTACACCTCTTGCGAACCTTGCCCCATGTGTTTGGGAGCAATTTTTTGGGCAAGACCTGCCAAAGTCTTCTACGCCTGCACCAAAGAGGACGCTGCTGATGCGGGATTTGACGATGAGTTTATCTATCAGGAAATTGAAATCACTCCTGAAAAGCGGCAGATTCCGATGATTGCTATGATGCGGGATGAAAGTTTAAAAGCTTTCGAGCTGTGGAAAGAAAAGGGGGATAAGACGCTGTATTGAAGTTGGGGAATTAGGAAGTTGGGGAGTGGATAAAAAAGTCAGAAGTCAGAAAGCTAAAATGCCAAAGGAGTCCTGCCAAAAGCCTTACACTTTGACTGCTTCGATGATAATAGAGAAACCCCAGCTATTTCTGACTGGTTTTTTTAGACAGGAACCCACAGCAAAATAGTCTTACTTCAGCGTGCAAAAAAGCAACAAAGGCGAATTTTGATCTATTGGGGTTTTAAGTTTTTTAGACAGGGCCTGGATTTGAGAATCCGACATCCGCTCCAGTTTTTCTTGGTTTATAGTGAAAATCAATTCATCTCCTCGCCCCTTTCCAATAAGAAAAAGATCTACCTCCACATCTCCGATTTTTACGATACGGAAGGTCTTGGTTTCCCCTGTGCTTTTTTCAATAATGGATTTCAAAAAATCCCCATTCCGAAATGAACCCAAAAAGTACGATAAAACATAGTGTTTAGTTGTTTCCTCCAAAAGGAAGGAATGAACCTTTTTATTCTCGTCATTCTGGATCAAATCAAACATTCGATTTTGATCGTTTGCAATTTGTTTTAACTCCGACTCGGTAATCGAAAACCCCTGAAAATCAACAAATAAATCCTCTTTTCTGGTTAAAAATCTGTCATATCGTTCTATTTTATTACCAAGAGGGTAAACCACAGAAATCTGCTCGTTCAAAACAGACATGGATCGATCATTCCCAAATCCAAGACCCTCAAACTCTTTTTCAATTGGGACTTTAAATTCAAATTCATTAGATAAAATATCATAGGTTAAAAACTTATACCCCGAGCTCCCACTAGTTTGAAAAAGTATTTCATTCCCATTTAAAAACGAAAAGGAAAGCAACGTAAACGCAACTTCTTTTTTAATTGGAATCTCCCTCGAAAAGGCAAAAGATTCGGAATACACGATCATCTTCCTTGATTTCCTATCCAAAATAAAAATCTCATTGCTTTCAGGGTTTACCTTGAAGTCCCAGATTTCCAGATACTCACCCGGACCTTCTCCCAGCGAATGAATTACAGGCTTAAAAACTCCTTTGGAACTTACCAATCCAACCTGCTGTCTTTTGCCATCCAAGATTAAGTAACCTTCTTCATATGGGATGACTCTGTAGACTGCCAATGGTAATTCTTCTCCGGAAAGATTCAAGGGCTTTGCCTTTGAAAAGACATCTTCAAATCTGATTGTTTGAGATTTGGGCAAAACTGTTATCGTATTGGCCTTTATGCTTGGGTCGATTGATTTGCATCCCAAAGAAAAAAGGAGGACAAAAAAGACTAAGTTTCTCATTTACGATCTAAAATAATTTCTTGCCAAAAACCATCACCTAAAGACTTCTCAAAATGTACAATTTATGGCAAAAAAACAACCCAGTCATTTCTGACTGGGCCCTTTAAATCCGAAATCGAAAATCCAAAATCGAAAATCGACTTACCTTCTTCCCATTCCCGGAGGCACCATACGGCCCAAAGCCTGCTTGGCGCCACCCATCTTGTTCATCTGTTTCATCAGCTTGCGCATGTCGTCAAACTGCTTCATGAGGTTGTTGACTTCGGTGATCGTCCTGCCCGAACCGTCGGCGATGCGCTTTCTTCGGCGGCCATCGATGATGTCCGGATTCTGACGCTCTTTAGGGGTCATGCTGCGGATAATCGCTTCGATCGGCTTGAAGGAATCGTCATCGATATCCAAGCCTTTCATCGCCTTACCCATTCCAGGAATCATCCCGATCAGGTCCTTGATGTTACCCATCTTTTTCACCTGCTCGAGCTGGGAAAGGAAATCGTCAAAGTTGAAATTGTTTTGACGGATTTTGGCATTGATCCGCTTCGCTTCGTCCTCATCAAAAGACTGCTGGGCACGCTCCACGAGGGAGATTACGTCACCCATGCCGAGGATTCGCTGTGCCATACGATCGGGATGGAAGACGTCCAGGTTTTCCATCTTTTCACCCGTGGAGATGAATTTGATCGGCTTGTTGACTACGTGACGGATCGAAATTGCCGCACCACCACGCGTATCACCGTCCAATTTGGTCAGGACCACTCCGTCAAAATCCAATCGCTCGTCAAAGGTCTTAGCCGTATTCACCGCATCCTGACCTGTCATCGAGTCTACGACGAAAAGTGTCTCTGAAGGATTGAGTGCTTTTTTCAACTCCTCAATCTCCTTCATCATCTGCTCATCCACCGCCAAACGACCCGCAGTATCGACTACAACGGTCTTTTTGCCGGTCTTCTTCGCATAGGCTATCGCATTGTTGGCGATCTGAAGCGCGTTTTTATTTTCCGGCTCGGCATAAACCTCCACACCAATCTGCTCCCCGAGCACTTTCAGCTGATCAATCGCCGCAGGTCGGTAGATATCACAGGCTACCAATAGCACCTGTCTGCCCTGTCTTTTCAAAAAGCTACCGAGCTTTCCGGTAAAAGTCGTCTTACCCGAACCCTGCAAACCCGAGATTAGAATCACGGAAGGATCGCCACTGAGTTTGATGTCGACTTTGGAACCGCCCATGAGTTTGGTCAGCTCCTCTTGGGTGATTTTTACCAGGAGTTGACCCGGGGAAACAGAGATCAAGACGTCCCGGCCCATGGCCTCGTCTTTGATCTTGTCGGTGACTTCCTTGGCTACTTTATAGTTGACGTCGGCATCGATCAGGGCTCTTCTGATCTCCTTTACGGTAGATGCGACGTTGATTTCGGTGATTTTTCCGGTTCCTTTCAGGGTTTTGAAAGCCCGGTCCAGCTTCAAACTTAAATTATCAAACATGCTGCTTTTCGGCTATTTGGTGCAAAAGTAATCAATTTGGGCGTTTGGGAAGGAAAATATATGGGAAATAAGAAAGGAAGACGGGAGACCCCACCACGGCGGGCAGGCGAAGACGGAAGTGATTGTCCGATGTCGGTTGACCGATGACCGATGCGGTAAAGCGGGAAGACGGGAGACCGAAGACCGAAGGAATGAAAAATCTGTGAGAACATCTTGAAATCTTATCTTCTCGCTCTTTCCCCCGAAATCCCTAATTTGCACCCTGAACGTATCTCACGGCCTGCATGAAACTCCAATTTCAGAAAGACATTCTTCCCCATCTGCTCGGGGTCATCCTCTTTTACCTCATCGTTGTCCTGTACTTTTCACCGATGGTATTCGATGGGAAAATCATCTTCCAAAGCGATATCCTCCAATGGGAAGGTTCGGCCAAAGAGGTCCTCGACTACCGGGCTGCCACCGGCGAACAAGCCCTCTGGACCAATCGCATGTTTGGCGGAATGCCTACCTACTTCATTTCTTTGGAGTTTGCAGGAGACATCACCAACCTGCTGATTTCAGTCCTGACTCTGGGCCTTCCCCACCCGATCAACGGACTCTTTTTCGGAATGCTAGGCATGTATGTGTTGCTTTTGAGCTTCCAGGTCAGACCCACTTTCTCTATCGCGGGGGCGATCGCATTTTCCTTCAATACTTACAACCTACTTTCTCTAGAGGCAGGTCACAACGCTAAAATCTGGGCAGTTTGCCTGATTCCTTTGATTCTGGCAGGTATCCATCTGGCTTTTGAGCGTAAACGGATCCTTGGAGCAGCCCTTCTGGCACTCGGACTTTTGCTCCAACTCAAATTCAACCACCTCCAAATCACCTACTACACGCTGATCATATCGGTGATTTATGTGCTAGTCCGATTGGTGTTTGACTGGAAAAAAGAAGGAATTGGCAGCCTGTCCAAGACCATTGGGTTTTTGGTTATTGGAGCTGTTTTGGCAGTGGGAGGAAATCTCGGAAGACTGGCCACAGCTCTTGAATACAGTCCCTACTCTACCCGGGGAAAAGCGACTTTGGAAAGCACCTCTTCCGGCTTGGACAAGGACTACGCATTTGGCTGGTCAAACGGAATTTTGGAAACCCTAACCTTGGTCGTACCAGACTTCTATGGAGGAGGAAGCAACACGCCTCTTCCCAAAGATTCCGCTTCCGAAAAGGCGCTCCGGGCTCAAGGACTCGACCCCGCCCAAATCAATGGATTTATCCAAGGTGCTCCGACCTATTGGGGGGATCAGCCTTTTACGGGCGGACCGATCTATGGCAGCGTGATCTTGGTTTTCTTGGCGGTTTTGGGGATTTGGGCTGCTCCAAAAGAAAGCCTGATCACCTTCGGCACCATCATCGTGCTCTCCCTGATGCTGAGTTGGGGAAAAAACCTGGCTTGGTTTAACTACCTGTTATTTGACATTTTGCCGGGATACAACAAGTTTCGGGCAGTATCCATGGCACTTGGTATGACGTTGTTTGCCGTGCCGGTATTGGGAATGATCGCTTTGGAAAGACTGACCCAAACCAAAGAACTCAAGCCTTTACTGATTTCCGGAGGAATTGTGGCCGGATTGACCTTGATTTTGGCGGTCGCGGCAGGTGCATTTTTCCGATTTGAAGGGGCAGCCGATGCTAATTTCCCGGATTGGTTGGTGACAGCTATGAAGGCTGACCGAAAGAGTATGCTTTCTTCCTCGGCTTGGAAAAGTTTTGCTTTTGTAGCACTCGCTATCGGATTGATTTATTTTTACCTGAAAGGCAAAATTTCAGAGCTGATTCTGGGTGCCGGCCTGATTGCCCTGATCACCATGGATGTGTGGACGATCAACCGTCGTTATTTGAATGCGGAGTCTTTCCAGGGAAATCCTTCGAGACAGTTTTTCGCAGAAACTCCTGCCGAGCAATCCCTTGCCCAAGATCAGGGCTATTTTCGAGTGTTGCCGCTCACGGAAGGACTGACCCAAGGCGCCCGAACCAGCTACCGATTCAATAGTTTGGGAGGCTATCATGGTGCAAAGCTTCGCCGCTACCAAGACTTAGTCGATAATCGCCTTCAATTTGAATTGCAGGAGTTTGTGAAAAAAGCTCAGGAAGGAAATTTTGACTGGGAATCCATTGGCACCATCAACATGCTCAATACCAAATACCTGATTGCCGGAAATGAGGCCAACGGGATATTTGAAAATCCTGAAGCCAATGGCCCGGCTTGGGTTCCGACAGTGATTGTTCCGGTCACTAGTAACCAAGCCGAAATGGATCAACTGGGACAGATCCATACCAAAACCCAAGCCACCCTGAATACCCAAGAATTTGGCGAAGTGAAGGCAGGTTCGGGAGTGGTCAATCTCACCAGCCACAGCCCTAACGAACTGAAATACCAAGCCGAAATGGCTCAGGGAGGATTGGTGGTATTTTCCGAAATCCACTATCCAGAGGGCTGGACGGCCACCATCGACGGGCAGGAAGCCAAGATCCTTCGGGTCAATTACCTGCTGAGAGGATTGGAAATTCCTCAGGGTTCCCATGAAATTGTCTTTACCTTTGCCCCATCTAGTTACTATGCGACCAAGACTCCCATGGTCATTTTCCAGTATTTGATCGTGTTGACTTTGATTGCAGGCGTTTTCTTCACTTACAAAAAATCCGATGCAGCAGCCTGAGGAAAAAGACAAAGTCGTCAGCTTTTATGATCAATTTGCCGAAAAGCAGGCAAAGACGGGCATCAATTCCCGGCATTTGAGCATTTTGGATAAAGTGAAGCAAGCCGGGCTTCAAAATAATCACCGGATTTTGGAGGTAGGCTGCGGGATCGGTACCGTTTCCCATCTGTTGGCTACGCAAGTTCCCCAAGGGAAGGTTTTGGCGGTAGACATTTCTCCTGAAAGCATCGAGAAAGCAAAAGTCCTCTGGAAAGATCAAAAAAACCTCAATTTTGAGGTTTCGGACATGTCGGACTTTGACAAAAAAGGAGAAACCTTCGACTTCTTCGTGTTTCCCGACGTGTTGGAGCACATTCCGGTCGACCAGCACCTCCGTCTTTTCCAGAATATCCAGAAGCATTCTCATACAGACTCTGTGATTTTCATTCACATTCCTGCCCCAAGATATTTGCAATGGATGATCGAAAACGAACCGGAAAAACTCCAAGTCATCGATCAGCCTTTGGACTCGGGGGACTTGATCAAAAGCATCACGTCAAACGGCTTTTTCCTGGAGAAAATGGAAACCTATAGTCTTTTCTTCGAAGAAAAAGACTATCAATATTTTGTCTTCCGATCAGCCAAACCTTTGCGCAGCTCCACTCCAAAAAGCAAATGGGCAGTGCTCAAAGAACGAATTCGAATCCGCCTGAAATACGGCCTCACCAAGTAATAAAATCGAAAAATATGAAAATCAACACTAATACGGTGGTCGGCTTGACCTACGAACTCAAGGTCAGCAAAGAAGAGGACGGCATCGAATCGGCACCTTTCAGCGTGGAAATCCGCGATGAAGAAGATCCTTTTTACTTTCTATTTGGCATGAGTGGCCTGCCTGAAAAGTTTGAAGAGCTTTTGGAAGGAAAAGAAGAAGGAGAAGACTTTTCATTTACCCTGACCATGGCAGATGCCTATGGAGAGCCCGATGAAGAATTGGTCATCACCCTGCCCAAAGAGCAGTTTTCAGGTGAAAGAGGATTTTCTCCGGAAATGCTGGAAGAAGGAAACTTCCTACCCTTGATGGATGAAAACGGCTACAGCATGCAGGCTAAAATCCTAAAAGATTTGGGAGAGCAGTTGCTCCTAGACTTCAATCATCCTTTGGTAGGTTTCGACCTACATTTTGAGGGGAATATCATGGAAGTGCGTGAAGCCACCAAAGAAGAAATCAAGCACGGTCATGTGCACGGAGAGCATGGAGCGCATGATTGATAACTTAGAAACAAGAGATTAGAGACAAGAAACCAGACCGTCGGGCAATCCCTGACGGTTTTTTTTCACCGCAGAGCCGCAGTGGCCGCAGAGAATTTGGAAAAGTATTCAGTCAAAGTGATCAGTTTCAAGCTTTACCACCTGGTTATTTTTAACCGAGGTCGAAAATGGAGATTTAGTCAAAACGATCAGTATCGAAATAAAGTGACTTCCTTAGTAATCACTTCCGACTAAGAGACTCTCGGAAAACTTAAAACCTCTGCGTTTTCTGCGTCTCAGCGGTGAATTTTAAGACTTCAACACCAATACTTTTTCCTCATCGAAGTGCAGGTACACCCGATCGCCTACTTGGTATTTACGGATCGGATCATCTACTTCCCAGATATGCCCCCCTTCCCGAAGCCGGATCAACAGCGAATTGTAATGCACCAAGTACCTCAAATCCACCACATGCCCCATTAATTCTCCTCGGGTACGAAGTCGTACATCAGCGGGACGCAGGTAGCTGTTGAATCGGTCGGGAATGAGGTTGATGGGAGAAAAAAGCCTCGCTACGTAGCGGGATTTGGGGTGCTCGCATAGGTCTTTGGAATTGCCTTTTTGCACTACTTTTCCCTTTTGCAAAATCAAAAGTGAGTCGGTCAGACGCAGGGCATCGTCCAAGTCATGCGTCACAAAGATGACCGTGGTGCCCATTTCTTTCAGCAATTCCTTCAGCTCAAAAATCAATTTCCGCTTTTGGATAGCATCCAAGTGACTGAAGGGCTCGTCCAAGAGCAAAACCTCGGGTTCCACGGCCAAAGCCTGCGCAATGGCTACCTTTTGCTGTTGACCTCCGCTGAGTTGCCTGGGTAAGCGATCCTTGTAATTTTCCAACCCAAACTGAATCAGCAAACGATTGACCCGCTGTTCCCGGTACTTGGTATCGAACTGAAGCAAGGGTCGGTTGATGTTTTCCTCCACCGTCGAGTTGGGAAAAAGCTGGTAATCCTGATGGATAAGTTTGATCTCGTCATAGCCCGGCACTAATTTTTGAGCAGGATTTTCGATGAGGTTTTCCCCTAAAAAGACTTCTCCTCCACTTTGTACCATCAAGCCTGCAATCATCCTCAGGAGGGTGCTTTTTCCCGATCCACTTTCTCCTACGATGGACAAAAACTCCCCTCGAGCCAATTCCAGTGAAAAGTCATGCAAAGCCACATGAAAATCATAGGATTTGGAAAGGTGGCGGATGGAGAGGAAGGTCATCGGAAAATCGAAATTGCGTGCATCCAAAAATGGTCAAAAAGAAGGGGAATTCTAGATACATTCTTTTTTCTTGCGTAAAAAATGAACTTCAACAGATTTGTTATATATTAATAGCATAATTGCTTCAAACAGTATGAGTTTAGCCAGAAAAAAATTCAATCCCAGCTCCCCGTCTGAAAAGAATAAAGCCTCCAAAAGTTGGATTCTGGAAACAGAGGGGAGAAATTATTCTTGGAAATCTAAACTGGAAAGGGTAGCGATAAGCCGTGAAGGGGTTCCTTTCAGTGCTTTAGAAGTGATCGGAAAAAAAATCAATTTACCGATCCGCGATGTGTTAACCCTTTTTGACATTCCTCAGACCACTTACAACAAAAAGCGCCGTGAAAATGCCCTTCTTGGGGGAAAGGAAACAGAGGCAGTTTTGATGATTACCGAAATTCTGGATTTTGGGATAGAGGTTTTTAATGGAGAAACTGAAAAATTCCTTCGCTGGCTTAAAAAGCCAAACCAGTCCTTGGGAGGGATGAGCCCTGAGAGTTTTTTTGATTCGATCACTGGAATTCAGGAGGTGAAAAACTGTCTGAATAGGCTGGAATACGGGAATTTAGCCTAATGTTCGTATTTAGAATCGAGCGGGAAAAATACCTCAATTCTACATTGAGCGGAATTGGGGCTTCACTTTCAGAAGGATTTCGATGGAACAGTCTTTCTACCCGCATGGTCTATACAGCCGAATCTCGGGCCTTGGCTATTCTGGAAGTTTCGGTTCATTTGGATATTCAAGAAGACTTACCTACTGATAGAAATCTTATCACCTTAGAAATCCCTGATGATGTGGAAATTCTAGAACTCGACCCACTGGATCTCCCCTTGAATTGGGATTCCAAACCGCCCATTCTTGAAACCCAGCTGATCGGAGATGAATTTGTCCAGCAACAAGAGGCTGCAGTTCTAAGAGTTCCGAGTGCGATTGTCCCCGAAGAATTTAATTACTTGATCAATCCCCTACATCCAGATGCTCAGAGGATCAGAATGACAGCTTCAAAGAGCCTGATTTTTGATTCACGTTTGAGAAAATAACCAATCCATTACTGAGCCAAATCATCTTTTATTTTCTTCGGTAAAGATGAAAAAATCAAGTCATAACTGTGTTTGGCCAACTCCAAAATCAACCGATCAGGCACATCTCCTCGAACGCTGACCGAGTTCCACCATTTTTTATTCATGTGGTACCCTGGAGTAATTCCGGGGTATTGCTCCCGAAGCTCGATGGAGCGCTCGGGATCGCATTTCAGATTGACATAATCAAAGGTTTCCATATCAAGGATGGCAAAGATTTTCCCACCAACCCGAAAACACAGCGTATTGACATCAAAGGGCGTATCCTCGGTCACATGGGGCAAGGCCAAGCAAAAATCACGAAAATATTCAAGCGTCATTGATCTTTAAGTTTGGAACCATTTTAATGGCTCCAAATTACCAAAATAAGCCCGTCAATACGCCAACCAACCTCCATCTGCTACTAAAACCTCTCCATTGACAAAGGAGGAATCATCAGAGGCTAGAAAGAGCGCCACTTTTGCGATTTCTTCAGGTTCACCCATACGGGACATGGAACCTGCCCCACTGCTGCAAAGGACGGCTCCATCCGGATCGGGCTGGGCATCTTTCATGATATTGGTATTCACTCCGCCGGGCGCAATAACATTACATCGGATACCTTTTTTAGCGTACATAAATCCGATGTTTTTGCTCATCCCTACCAAGGCATGCTTGGAAGTGGTGTAAGCCAAGCCCGCTCTTGCTCCTGAAACTCCACCCACCGAGGCAATATTGATGATCACTCCTTTGCCCTGTTTTAGCATTTGGGTGATGGCCAAACGGCTGGCGTAGAATGGGCCATTGACATTTACTGCCATGACCTTTTCCCAAAGCTTATCCGTGACTTTTTCCAATGGAGTAAAATTATCCATGATGCCGGCATTGTTGACCAAGATGTCGAGACCTCCAAACTCATGAATAGCTGCATGAACCATCCGTTTGACCTGTTCTTCATCGGACACATCACATTTAAGACCTAAGGCATGGCCGCCCGAATGACGAATCTGATCCGCCACTTCTTCCGCATCTGCCCCGGTTAAATCAGACACAATTACTTTTGCTCCTTCCTGAGCAAATAGCAAGGAAATGGCTTTTCCCATACCTGAAGCGGCTCCGGTGACAATGGCGACTTTATTTTCTAGCTTTTTCATTATTAGACTTTTAACCATTGATTTACAACAACTTATTTCAATCCAAGCTTACTTTTTACCATTTACCAATCACACTACTACAAACTGAGGCTGCCAACAAATCACTTCTTCTCCGCCTCCACCATATTCTCAATCCCTTTCAACAAGGCATCGGCATTAAAGGAAATGCTATCAATACCTTGAGCAATCAGAAACTTGGCAAACTCCGGTCGATCACTCGGCGCCTGACCGCAAAGTCCGATTTTTTTACCCCTTGCCTTTGCGACACGAATTACCTCAGTGATCATCCACTTGACAGAGGCATTATTTTCATCAAACAACTCTCCGAGCACTTCCGAATCCCGGTCCACTCCAAGGGTGAGTTGAGTCAAGTCATTGGAACCAATGGAGAAACCATCGAACAGCTCGGCGAATTCTTCTGCCTGAATCACATTGGAAGGAATCTCGGCCATGACGTAGATTTCGAGGCCATTTTCCTCTTTCATCAAACCCAGCGAAGCCATCAAATCAAGGACTTTTTTGCCTTCCTCGGGTGTGCGACAAAATGGAATCATCACTTTCAGATTTTCCAATCCCATTTCATCCCTCACCCGCTTCACCGCGGCACATTCCAACCCAAATCCTTCCCGATACCGCTCGTGGTAATAGCGCGAGGCGCCCCTGAAACCCAGCATGGGATTTTCTTCTTTTTCCTCAAACTGCCTTCCTCCGATCAGATTGGCGTATTCGTTGGACTTGAAATCACTCATCCGGAGGATGACATCTTTGGGATAAAATGCTGCCGCAATGGTCGCCACCGACTGAGCCAACTTGTCCACGAAATACTCCTTCTTGTCCGAATAATCCTGGCACAGCGACTCGATCAGCGCTTTTTCCTCCTGATTTTCCAACTGATCAAAATCGACCAAAGCCATGGGATGAATCCGAATTACTTTGTTGATCACAAACTCCATTCGCATCAGGCCGACACCCTGATTGGGGAAAAAGGAAAGGTCGAATGCCTTCTCGGGATCGGCCAAGATGAACATGGGTTTCGTTTTGGGAAGCTGCATTCCCCTGAAATTATGTTTGGTTTCTTTCCAGTTGAGTTTGCCTGAATAGACTTTCCCCATTTTGCCCGAAGCATTGTCTATCGTGACCAAATCACCTGTTTTAAGAGTTTCGAGCGCATTTTCTGCTCCCACGATCGCCAAGGCACCTACTTCCCTAGCTACTATGGCGGCGTGGCTGGTTCGACCACCTTTGGCGGTGATGATAGCCGCAGCCTTCTTCATGATCGGATCCCAATCGGGATTGGTGATTTCGGTCAGAAGAATTTCTCCTTGCTCCAAAAGGTCAGATTCGGCGGGAGAATGAAGAATTTTGATACGTCCTGAGGTAATTCCATTTCCGATGGCATAGCCTGAAGTGAGCAAATGACCGGACTCTACCAGGGTAAATTCTTTAAGTAAAAAAGGATCTTTTTCAGAGTGAATCGTCTCTGGTCGGGCTTGAACGATGTAAAGTTGGCCGTCAATACCATCCTTCGCCCACTCAATATCCATGGGCATTTGGTAATGTTTTTCAATTTCCACAGCCCATTGGCCCAAGGTTTCAATTTCCGAATCATTCAAAACCAATTCCCGCTGCTTAGCAGGATCTGTATCCAAATTGATCACGCCGCCTGATTCGGAGTAGACCATGGTCTTAGTCTTTGAGCCAGCCTTTTTGGAGAGGATGGCACTTTTTCCTTTTTCGAGGGAAGGCTTAAAAACCAAAAACTCATCGGGAATGACGGCTCCTTGGACGATATTTTCACCCAACCCCCAGCAACCGGTAATCAAAACGGCGTTTTCAAAACCGGTCTCAGGCTCGATGGTAAAAATCACTCCGCTACTCGCCAAGTCTGCCCTGACCATGGCCTGCACTCCCACTGAAAGCGCTATTTCGTGCTTATCAAATCCTTTGTCGTGTCGATATTTGATTGCCCGTGCATTGTAAAGCGAGGCAAAACAGAACTTGACCTTATCCAAAAGTGCCTTTTCCCCACGGATATTCAAAAAAGAATCATGCTGTCCCGCAAAACTCGCTCCCGGCAAATCCTCCGCTGTGGCGCTGCTTCGTACGGCCACATCAAGTTCTCTACCGGCCTCTAGACAAAGACTTCGATAAGCAGATCGGATCTCAAGTTCAAGCGACTCGGGAATTTTCCCCAATAGTATTCTTTCTTTGATGGTCTGGGACACTTCCCGGAGGTTGGAAAAATGCGCCCGATCCAATTCTCTTAAGCAATCCAAGATAAAATCCTCAAGCCCGTTTTCGAAAAGAAACAGTCGATATGCCTCTGCTGTCACCGCAAAGCCATTGGGAATATGAATTCCAAGGGGATTGAGTTGCTGGTACATCTCGCCGAGGGAGGCGTTTTTTCCGCCGACTTTCCCCACATCTTGGATTCTTAATCGGTCAAAGGAAATAATCAAGTCATGCATGGCCTTGGTATTGGTAGACATAAACCTAATCACAAGCCTTTTGAATAACGATGATAAAAGTCAGCTGCAAGCCTTATTTTAAACGGCAAACAACCATCTGTTTTTTTTGTTAGCTTCACAAACCGAAACCCAAATCCAACAAATCATGAAAAACACCAAACTCTTTTTAATGGCCTTCGCGCTGTTTATTACCTCCTCATTTGCCGCTTTTGCCCAGCTTCAGCAGCCTGCCTTGAGTCCTGCTGCGCATGTCTCTCAAACGGTAGGCTTCACCCAAATCAGCATTGACTACTCCTCTCCTGCGGTAAAGGGCCGCAAAATTTTCGGTGAAATCGAAAAATATGGAGTGACGTGGAGAGCAGGAGCCAACGCACAAACCGTGATCGAATTCAGCACAGGTGTAAGTGTTGGCGGAAAAAACCTAAGAGCCGGAAAATACTCCATCTTCATGACTCCAACCGAGTCGGGTGACTGGACTGTACATTTGAACAGCAAAGCAGCTTCCGTTTTTGCCTATATGAAAGACGGTAAAATCGACGAAGAAGCCGTAGCCAAAGACGATGCGGTATCCTTCAAAGCAACCACTGAAAGAGGCGGAAAAACCGAACGCTTGCAGTATCACATCTCTGCCAACGACAATAAGGTGGCTCACATCACCATGGCCTGGGAAGGCGTAAAGGTGACTTTCCCGGTAGACACGCAGGTCGACCAGAAAATGGAACAGTTTAAGACTCAGTTCTAAACTCCCTATTTAAGGAATTAAGGCCTATTCTGAAGAGGATAGGCCTTTTTCTTTGCATAACATTTAAATTTACTTCATAAAAAATCCTGCATTCTATCTGAAAATGCCTCCTAAAAACCCTACAAAACCTCCAAAAAGAGCTCAAACAACTGCAGAGGAATGGGCAAACTCGTGGTCGCATGGTGTTGGATTGATTTTGGGGGCGATAGGGATCCCCTTTCTTTTGGTCCATGCCTTGGAATCTCAAAATCCGGGAACTTGGGTAGGAGCAGCGACTTTCAGTTTAGGAATACTCATGGTGTATGGTTTTTCAACAGCCTATCACGCCTCAAAAAATCCCAAGAAAAAAGCGAGACTCCAAGTCATGGATCATGTGTCCATTTATTTCCTGATCGCCGGTTCGTACACGCCGATGATCTTGGCGATTTTGAAAATGGACACAGCCCTTATCTTTCTCAGCATCATTTGGGGCTCTGTGTTGGTTGGGACGTTTTTCAAACTCTTTTTCACCGGAAAATTCAAAACGCTATCGGTCATCATCTACCTGACTATGGGCTGGTTGGCGGTGTTTTTTATCCAGGATTTAGTGGAAAAAATCTCCTGGGAAACGCTGACTTGGATAGGTATTGGCGGCTTGAGTTACACCATTGGAGTGTACTTTTATGTGAAAAGTGAAAAGCTCTACTACCATACTATTTGGCACCTCTTTGTGATGGGAGGCACAGCGGCTCATTTTGTGGCAGTGTATCAATTGGCATAACTTGAGCTATCTAAAACCAACATTTCAAAATATTCTTTTGCAAAAAGGAATTTCACCATTCCGTTTATCACAATTTCGTCGAGGTTAGCGATCCATCTTTTATCTTCAAATCAACCAATAACCTCACTATGACTGCACTTTCACCCAACCCAACCCAGCGGCTGGTTTCGCTGGATGTCTATCGTGGACTGACCATGTTTTTGCTGGTGGCCGAAGCTGCCTTGGTTTATGATGCTTTTTTGGAGCTTTTTCCTGAGGGGCACAGCCTGCATCCGCTTTTCCTCCAATTCACCCATCACGAGTGGAATGGGCTGCGGTTTTGGGATTTGATCCAACCTTTTTTCATGTTTATCGTGGGTGTGGCGATGCCTTTTTCGCTCAATAAAAGGCTGACACTCTCGGAAGATCGAAGCAAAGTGACCCTGCATATTTTAAAGCGCTGTTTGATTTTGTTCCTGTTTGGAACAGGTCTCCATTGTGTCTATTCGGGGAAAATGGTCTTTGAACTTTGGAATGTACTGACCCAGCTTTCCTTCACCATTTTGGTCACTTACTTCCTACTGACCAAAGGGTGGAAAGTCCAGCTTGGGGTTTCATTGGGACTTTTGGCTTTGACCGAAATACTCTACCGGGCCTACAATCCCGAGGTTCCCTTTGAGCACGGCACCAACTTTGGCAACTATACGGATCAACTCCTGATGGGCAAAATCAATCGGGGCGGCTGGGTGGCCATCAATGCGATTCCGACAGCTGCCCATACGATCTGGGGAGCCATTTGCGGAAATCTGCTGCTTTCGGCCAAGCCCGCTTCTGAAAAAATCAAAACCATCGCCTTGGCCGGAGTTGCCGGATTGGTGATTGGATACGGGTTGGATTTGGCTGGAATCACCCCCATTATCAAGCGAATCAGCACGGTTTCCTTTGTATTTACCTCTGGGGGATGGGCCTTGGTGGCCTTGGCCTTTTTCTACTGGTGGGTGGATGTCAAGAATCGCAGAAAAGGCATTTTCGCGTTTTTGATCGTGGGCATGAACTCGATTTTCATCTACCTATTCGCAGAAATGCTGGGAAGATGGATGAATAAAACGGTCGGAATTTTCACCGGAGGAGTCTTTGGCTGGATGGGATTAGGCGAACACGGACTGTTCCTGATTGCTTCCTTGGGTGCCTTGACAGCCATGTGGGGACTATGCTATTTTCTGTACAGAAAAGGGATTTTCTTTAGGATTTAGGTCTTTCCAAATCAAGGTACTTGGCCAAATATGAAACCGCATACAGCGGGAAATTGGTCATCCAAGACTCTTTTCTGAAATCAGACATCGATGTTCGGACTGGAAAAGTATCCGGATAATTTTCTGCGACTACCTTTAAGCTTTTGGCCTTTAGATTTTCTTCTGCCTTCACCTCCAAAGGAACCACAGTCCCTTGATCCTGAAGGATAAAATCGAGCTCAGCCACACCTCGTTCTGCTGACCAATAATACAGGGTATGCCCCGCGGTGATTAATTCCTGTAGAACAAATTGCTCAGTCAGCGAGCCCTTGAATTCCGTAAAAAGTCGATTGCCCTCCAAAATGGATCGGGCATCCAAATCTACCATGGCTCCCAAAATCCCAACATCCAATAGGTAAACCTTAAAAGCTGAAAAATCCTCATACGCTTTCAAGGGCATTCCAGGCTTGCTTACTCGGGAAATTTTATGAATCAGTCCGCAGTCGCGAAGCCATTCCATGGCCAGTTCAAATTCTTTAGCACGGGCACCTTGCCTTAACTGACCAAAAATGAACTTCTTATTTTCCTTAGCCAACTGACTAGGAATTGAATTCCAAATCATTCGAATCCTGTGAACCACCTCAGCAGGAGCATATTTGGAAAAATCCTGTTCATATGCCTCCAAAATGCGCCTTTGAATAACCCTTACTTCAAAAAAATCCTGTTTTTCGGCATAGGTTTTAACTGCCTCAGGCATTCCTCCGATGAAATAGTAGGTCCTAAGGTGATAAATCAGTTTTTCACGAAATGGAGACAAAAGACTCCAATCCAAACTGGAAACCAGGCTTGCCAAGGATTTTTCACCTATCGCTTCCAAAAACTCGGAAAATGAAAGAGGATAAAGATCCAAGAACTCAACTTTTCCAACCGGAAATGAAGTGTTCTGGTGCAAAGCTACTCCGAGTAAAGAACCCGCTGCAATGATGTAATACTCTGGCAACTGCTCCTGAAAATACTTCAAAGAGGTCAAGGCATCCGGACATTCCTGAATCTCATCAAATATCAACAAGCAGTTTTTGGCATCGATAGATTTTCCGAGTTGAATCTCTAAACCCTGAATAATCCGGGCCAAATCCAATCCCTGTTCAAACAGAAGCTTGGCCGTACGATTCATCTCAAAGTTGATGTAGACCAAATCTGAAAAGTAAGTGGAGCCAAACTCTTTCATTAGCCAAGTTTTGCCCACTTGTCTAGCGCCTCGGATGATGAGTGGTTTTCTGCCCTCAGTATCCTTCCAAGTCAGTAGCTTATGTAAAAGTTTCCGTTCCATTTTCTTGATTTACAACACAAAGAAAGGGAGTATTTACATTTTTTCAAACGAATAAATGTGAGATATCACACTTTTTCAAATGAAAAAATGTAAATCACAACAATTTTTCAAACGAATAAATGCAATTACAAACCCTCCAAAGGATCAAATCCCTTAGAGGGTGGAAGACTTACTTTCCAAAACTGCCCGAATCCACATCTTTGATAAACTGGATCACACCGGGGAAAAAGTGCTCCGGATCATCGTATTGGCTAAAATGGCTGCCATTGGGACAGAGTAAAAATCGCCCATTGGCTACTTGGGTTGACATCCATTCCATGTGTTTGGGATCCATGGTGTCGTGGGTAGCACCAACGACCAAGGTAGGAACCGTGATATTTTTCAGTTGATTTTTGACGTCCCAGCCTTTCAGACTCGCTCCGGGTGTGATTCCAAATTCACTGTAGCCCTGCATAAAGACATACACATTGGGATTGACCTGCTCCATAGTTTGGTTGATTTCGGCAGGCCATTGATCCAAAGGCATTCGCAGCACATGCTGAGGATAGTGATGCTTCATCAGCAACTCCATGTAGCGGGGATTTTCAAAATCCATTTTTTTCTCGATTTCCATCACTTCAGCAAAGACTTCTCTGGGCATTTGTGGCCCGAGAACTTCCTTGGCATATTTCTCATATTCATCCAGGCTGGACATCATATTGCAGATGATCAGGCCTTTGAGTTTGTCCTGATGCTTCAGCGCATACTCCATGCTCAGCATCCCTCCCCATGACTGCCCCAAGAGGTAGAAGTTGTCTTTATTCAAACCTAAAGCGGTTCTTACCTGCTCTACTTCATCCACAAATCGCTCGATCGTCCAAAGCGTGGAATCCTCCGGCTGATCGGAATGAGCCGAGCCCAACTGATCATACCAAATAAATTCGATCCCTTGCTGAGGAAAGTGGTCCTTGAAATTGGCGTACTGCAAATGCGACATCCCCGGACCTCCGTGCAGAAGCAAGACCTTCATCGTCTGATTGTCTCCAACCTTCTTGGTAAACACCTTGAATTCACCTTTCGGAGTTTGGATCGGAATCATCTGCACACCTTCCTTCAGAACCACAGCTGTGGAGTCGGACTGAACCTCTTCCGTTTGGGTTTGGGATTGGCAGGAAAAAAGCATTCCAGCCGCTGCGATAAACAAGTAATACAGTTTGTTCATGGTCTCTTCGTTTTTAGGATCAGGTCAAATTAGGGGAAAGAAAGATGGGGTTCAAGCTTCTTTTTTTGAGTTGCCTTTTGCAAAATGAAAAAACCCAAACCTTTCGATTTGGGTCCATAAAGATTGGATGTTTGATGACGCTATCACTATCATTGAAGTACCTAATAATGCCCAAAAGCTGAAACCACAGTGACTATCACTCTATGTCCATCAATAGAATAAACCAGGCGATGCTCTTGATTTATCCTTCTAGACCATAGTCCCGAAAGATTGTTTTTCAAACGCTCTGGCTTACCTGTACCTATTTCTGGATGCTCTTAAAGTTTTTCGAGAAGTTTTTTCAACTTCCTTAATAAGGGTTTATTGCCGGATTGAATGATCTTCTCTATATCCTTAATAGCATCCGGCAAATAAACAATTGTGAACCTCATGTAGCACCAAAAAGCTTCTTGATGGCTTCTTGCGATAACTTTACCGATTCAACGGACCCAATTTCTATCTCCTTTTTTCTTCGAAGTATCTCCTTTACATTTTCAGGATTGTCAAAAAAAGGATCCCCACTCGGAGAAGGATTTTCACTTTTCGCCAATTTCCATTCCCGGTAGCTCAACTGATACTTGCGAGCCAGCTCCCTAAATTCATCCAATATCTCAGGACTATCAATCTCTATTTCAAACAGTTGCTTCATTTTATAAATTTACAATTTAAGTTTTCAACGATTTAAGTCCGGAGAATGGTTCGATAAATCTGAGATAGAAAGCTATAAAAACTACACTCAAGTTCCCCTAAAATGGAGGTTGATTTTTCCTGTATCACGAAAAGATGTCTCCTCATGAAACACAAAAGTCAATTTAGAAAAAGACCCAAACCTTTCGATTTGGGCCTTTAGCTTTCTTATTTCAAACTTTATCCTTTCACACCTTTTCTACCCACTCCACGCCGGTATCTTTCCAAGCCCGGTCTCGGGCTGAATCCAACACCGCTTCGCACACTTTTTGGGTTTCAAAAGCATCTCGGAACGTCGGATGGCAGGGTTCTCCGGATTGAAGGCTGTAGAAGAAGTCAGCTACCTGATGGATAAAGGAATGTTCATATCCGATCGAAGTTCCAGGAATCCACCAACGGTTCATATACGGATGATCTCCGTCGGTGATGTGAATCGATCTCCAGCCTCTTACTTTGCCTTCGTCGCTATGATCAAAGTATTCCAATCGGTTCATGTCATGCAAATCCCAACGGATCGAAGCATGCTCCCCGTTGATTTCTAAGGTATAAAGTGCCTTATGACCACGGGCATAGCGGGTGGCTTCGAAAAGTCCCAAAGAACCGTTGTCAAAATGGCAATGGAAAATACACGCATCGTCAATTCCGACTGCCTGCTTTTGTCCTGTACCTTGATGAACACGCTCCTTCACAAAGGTTTCGGTCACCGCCGACACATCTTTGATACCTCCATTGATCCACATCGCCGTATCCACGCAATGTGCCAGCAAATCACCGGTAACCCCCGAACCTGCCGCATCTACGTCCAACCTCCAAAGGGCATCTCCTCCTTGAGGAAGATCCGGATTGATGGTCCAGTCCTGAAGGAAATTGGCTCGGTAGTGAAAAATCTTACCCAACTTTCCGGAAGCCACAATGTTTTTAGCCAAAGTCACCGCCGGAATCCTTCTGTAGTTGTACCAAACGGTATTTTTCACGCCAGCTTCTTCGACGGCTTTGAGCATGCCTTCTGCCTCAGCTACCGTTCTAGCCAAAGGCTTTTCGCAGAGAATCATTTTACCTGCTTTCGCAGCTGCGATGGCGATTTCGGCATGGGTATCATTGGGTGTGCAGATGTCTACTGCATCGATATCGTCCCGCTCAATGATTCTTCTCCAGTCAGTTTCGTAAGAAGCGTAGCCCCAACGCTCTGCAAAAGCTTTTGCATTAGCCTCTCTTCTGGAGCAACAAGCCTGAAGTACAGGGACATATTCGTATTCCGGGAAAAAGTCTGCCAGACGCTTGTAGCCATTGGTATGAATTCGGCCCATCAGTCCCGTACCGATTAAGCCTACTCGGATTTGTTTTTTATTACTCATGATTGAATGATTTAAAGATTGGAAAATTGAAAGATTTGAAGATTGAAAGATCTTTAAGGTGGGAAAATTGGAAGGTTTTGAAGTTTCCGTTCCAAAAACGTCGATCTCCAAAACAAACCTCAACACTTTCCTGAAGCCCGTAAATCTTACTTCGTAACTCGTATATCAGCCTTACCATCCATGTGCTTCCCGCACCTTGACCATGGCGGCGAGGATGTCATTCCAAGTTTGTTGCTTTTCCATCACCGCATTGGGGAACATACAGCCATCCCAGCAGATGTGAGTCATAGCTTTGGTCAGGTTGCCATCACCATCTCTCAGCCAGTAGCCTGCATCATGGGCGATATCCAATAATCCATTTGGATCGGTTGCTTGGCAGTGACGGCCGGTCTTATCGTGTGAACCTGAACCAAAAACAGAACCATCATTCTGAGCCACATGGAAATCGATCGTCCAAGGCCGAAGGGCGTCGGTTACCGTTTTTAGGGCAGCTTTGATCACTTCACGATCTTTCAAATCTGCATCTGCAGGAAGAATACGATGCTCGGGAGCATTGTAGCCCATGGTGTAAAGGAAGGTATGGGACATATCTGCCTGGAAACCCACATTTTTCCGGTCAGTCATTTCCAAAAGCTCCACCATGTGCTTCCAGCTGTGCATCCCACCCCAGCAGATTTCTCCTTCGGCGGCAAGTCTTTCACCAAATCCTGCAGCCACATCAGCAGCTTCCTGGAAAGTCCGGGCAATCAGCTTGGAGTTTGCCAAAGGATCTTTGGCCCAGTCGGATACTCCGGCAGCGGAATCGATTCGAACTATCCCGTAGTCCCGCACACCCAATTCCTTCAGTTTTTGTCCGAATTCGCAGGATTTGCGAACCATCTCGACAAAGGTCTTGCGCTGATCGGCTGTACCCATAGCCGAACCTGCCCAGATTGGAGCCACCAGAGACCCTACTTTCAAATTGTGCTTGGCAACTTTATCGGCAAGTCTTTTGGGCTCGTCCGGATCATCCAGATTGAAGTGTGGCTCAAGTAAACCTACATCGATTCCATCAAATTTGACTCCGTTGACTTCGGCAGCGGCAGTCATGGAAAGAAGCGTATCAAAAGGAATGACCGGCTCAGAATCCGGCCCTTTTCCTACTAAGCCAGGCCAAGTGGCATTGTGGAGTTTCGGGAAATTGTTCATGGTTATGTTGAGTTTATTGTTGATTAGTTGAGTTAAAGTTTGTCCGATGTCCGTTGTCGGAGACCGATGATTTTAAGAAGGGAGACAGAAGATGGAAGACCGAAGCATCACAAAATGAACCATTCTATCTAAATCTTAGGTCTAGCGTCTTGTGTCTTACGTCTTATGTCTTATGTCTTATATTCTTCTTCTCATCCAACCACCAAATCCGGATTTCTCGGACCGAAGTGCTTCAGCATCACAATCGGGTCAGTTTTGGACAGATTGGTGATCTTCACACCGGCTTTGGCAGCATCTTCAGACACAAAATATTCGTCATGAGTCAATTGACCAAAGCGGATCAAAGCAGGGGTCTCGATATCCCACACGCCCATTTTGCCATAGCCCTGCATCATGATCATGCCATAAGCAGCCGCATCTTTGATGACCAGGGTTTGACCAGGAAATACAGTCAGCTCCTTGGCGCTGTAGTCATGTGAACGGTAGCAAATCCAGTTTTCATGATAGCCGGCAGCATTCATTTCTGCGACAGCATGGACTGGTTTTGGCTCCATGTAGTGATTATCCATTAAGTTCGGATTCACATTCAGATCCCAATCGATCATTTCTACCAGCAATTCATAGTCACCCCAGCGGTTTTTTGGTGTGGCATTCCAAAGCAATTCTTCCGGGATAATCGCTTCGTTGACCAATGACTGATACATCGCGAAAATATCAGAGGCCTTTTGAGGCTCGTAAGTACAAAGCGATCCCGGAGCATGAAGCATTCCCGGAGGCACATCCCAACCTGTACCCGGCTGAAGTCGGAAGGCTTGGGAGTAATTGGTGATTTTGTTATCGCCTTTGGTGAAGTTTTTAAGACAATCCAGGATCGTATCCTTGCTGGTGCCTGGAGCGATTCCAAAGAAGGTGTAAGGAAAGTCTCCTCCATGATTATTCACTTGAGGAGGAAAATAGTAGGCCTCTGGTTTTCCGTTTTGGTTGGTCAACTTGCCAAATTCATCCGATGGGTGAATGTGGTGAGGCAATGGGCCCATGTTGTCAAAAAACTTGGAATACATCGGCCAGGACTTGTACTGATCCCAAAGTCTGCTCCCGATAATGGAGGCGCCTAACTCATCGATGGCGTCCTTTAGCAGGAAAAGCTCCGTTTTGCTTCCATCCTGATAGGCAATATGGCTCAATCCTTCGTTTTTGGAAGTCAAAGGGCCGTTTTCAGCCGGAGTAGTAGACGAGAACCAACGCTCGTCGATTCCTCCACGCATACCCCCAAAGGAATAGTAATCATCGGGATGAAGCTTGATCCGTCTTCCGGGCACACAGAATGAGCGTGGAACCCAAGTTGGGGTCAATCTTAAAATACCTTCGCCCTGTTCCAGGGCCTTTTTTGCTAAACTCATGGTATAGGTTATTGGGTTATTGAGTTATTTTTTATTGTTCAGTGTTCATTATTCAGCGTTTTACATTCGATGTTCAGAAAGTTCAAAGTTCGAAGTTCGAAGTTCTTGGTTCAAGGTTTCCATTCTAGGAAGAGGTCGTAAATCGTAAATCTCCCCCGATAGCTATCGGGGCGTAAATCCCTTCGCTTTTTCTCCTGTCAGCACTTCCAAAAGCAAATCGTAGGTTCTGCTTTCTCCGGGTTCCAAAAGGATTAGGGTTCCATTTTCCCTTGCTGCTGCCTGACCAATCGGCGGATGTGTGGCCGGTTCAAGAGCCGTCACGTATTCATTTTTCCCCCAATGCTGCCAGTTGATCAGCCAAGGCATTTGGGTTTTGGAAAAGGTAATCTTGAGCGCCAGTCCAAGTTGGTCATTGGCATAGCCACAAACCACTTGATTATTCGCATCGGCTTTTGGATCGATAAAAGCCACATCCTCTCCAAAACCGGCATGCTCATCCATTGGAGGTGCGCATCGGGTAAACTCATATTCCTGATTGAACTCGGTATTGTTGGCGTCAGTTGGCTTTGGCTTTTTATCACCCTTCCAAACAATCCTCGTTCCGTCATCGATCAAAGGCCAGCCACAATTGATATGATACAGGATCATGTGAGGTGCGGGGGCATTTCCACAGTTTGTCACGGTGTCTTTGATTCGGATCTCGGGCGAACCGATGGTACCCGAAATGAATCTGAGCATCTCTAAGCTTGGTCCAAACGTAGTGGTTTCTCTTACTTTAGCCACAATCTCAAAGCTTAGATCTCCTGTAAAAATATCAGGCTGCTTGATCGAGATCAGTTCCGCTGGAGTATTGGAAAAGTTGCCATGCAGCCCTCTGGAACCACTTGCATCAGTATTTGGCGGACCTGCATTGGAAAGCCCACAGGTCGTCAGGAGCCCTCCGCCAAAGGTTCTCAGCCAGTCAATTCCCTGATTGGAAAAAGGCTGTGGAGCGGTAAGACCAGCATGAGAAATCCAAGCCAGGCTGCTTTCATTAAAGAAGGCATCCAAAATATCCATGCCTCTGTCCAGCACCAGTTTGTAGCGGAGACCAGTTCCTGTATTGACCCAAGCGATGCGAACTCCCCGACCGGGACCATTATCCACGATGGAGGTTTCGATTCCGCCGAGTTGATGGGAATTGGAGAGTTTATGTTTCCAGTTTGAAGGATTTGCTAGGGTCATTTGGGGTTGATCAAAGAATGGGTAACCTATAAAAAAGCCATTCGGAGACTATCCTGCCCTATGTGGGTGCTCCGACAAAGCTTGGGTTTAAATTAAAGAAAAGGGGAAACAGAATTTTGCCATTGGTAAAAAAGAGAAGAAAAAAGTGCCCTAAAAAAGAAAAGACGCCAAACTGAATCGGCGTCTTTATTCCTTTTTACCCAATTACTATAATTTCTTGAGTTGAATGTTTTTAAACATGACTTTCATCGGAGGCCCAACGTGCACTTGGAATCCCATCAAGCCTTTCAGCATCCGGTTTTTGGAGTCTTCGTCATGGACTTCGCTCATCAGGGTACCGTTGACATAATGCTTCATGACATTTCCTTTAGCCACAATGTGGATGGTATTCCAATCCCCTTTTTTGATCAGATTTCCCAACTCTGCACGATCTCCAAGTTCCTCCACGAGGTTCAGCCCTTTCCAGGCATTTCGTTCCACAAATCCACGAACTTCAGAAATCGAATCAGGCTGCGAAGTAATTTTTGTTTTCTGTCCTCGATAAGCCAATGTAGTGCGCTTTCGCTCTTCATAATTCTGCCCGGTATAGCGATTTCCCCCATCAATGTCTGCCTGATAGCCACGAAGGGCATAAGGAACCTCCGTAAATCGGTCACTGCGGTACTGAACCCCTGAATTTCCAGCTTCGGATATCCAATAATCCACTTTCAGTTCAAAATCTCCGAGTTCTCCACCTTTCCAGATGATGAAGGTATTGTTTTTTAAGACCGTCTCAGGTGTAATTTCTCCCACCATCGCTCCGTCTTTTACCGACCAATAGACAGGATCGTACTCCCAGCCTTCCAGACTTTTTCCGTCGAAAATTGATTTAAAATCGGCTTGGAGGCCCGAATTTTCCTCAACCTTTTCTGTCGGAGTCTGACAAGTCCAGTTGACCCAGGCAACCGTAGCCAAAGCAGCTACGGTTACCCAGGTTTTATTTGAAAAGAGCCCAATCATTTTTGTGCAGTAGGTTGTTTGTAAACCGCATGATCTGGATTTCCACCGGAGATCAAGTAAGCCATCAGGTCTTTGAGTTCTTCCTCATTCAGTCGATTAATCAAACCAGGCATCATGATGGATACATCCGCATTTTTCTTCAGTACCACGGTGTTTTTAGGCACTGTTTTGATATCATTTGGCGCAAAAGGATTCTGAGAGATGTAGTAGTTCTGCGCATCTTCATCATTGATTTTACCGACAATGGAGCCTCCGGCTTTAAGCTCCAAAACCGTAGCATGATACTGATCCGAGATGGTTTCGCTTGGATTGATCGTAGCCACCAAGATGTCTTTTGGAGAGAATCGGGTGCCCAATTGGGTCAAATCCGGACCGATAGCGCCGCCTTCACCCTGCATGGTATGGCAGGACTGACAAAGGACCGCGGCATACATGGCCTTACCTTTTACCAAATCACGACCAACCAAATTGGCCATCAAAGGTTCCGCTTCTTCTACAGTCCAGCGACGGCCTGGACCTTCTGGCTGCACTCCGGTATTTGCAATATCATTCCCACTGGCAGTAAGCAATTTACCACCGGACATTTCATCATATTTCTCGAAATCGGCTTTGTCTACAGATGCTAAAGCCATTTTTCGGGCACGATCCAGGAAGCCCACATAGCTTCTTCCTCCTTTGTAGGCGGTGAGCGCATGATTGATCCATTTGAAGTATTCCTCACGCTGAGCCGCAGTCCAGCCTTTGTCCGCTCCACCCAACACGGTAGCATAGAAAGTCGCCTGTGCAGGGGGTACATTGGCCAGCATATTGGCGATGTCCAATCCGTATTGTGGATTTCTGAAAATCAAATCTGAAGAAGAAGTAAAGGTCTTCTGGTAATCAGGATCATCTTTGGCATTTTTTAGAAGGGCCAAAGTTTTCTCAACCGCACTTGGCGCATCCAAATGAACCATCAAAATCGAAAGCGAGCGATCCAGCATGTTGTCATTAGCCGGATAATTTGGATCCAAATAGGCAATCAATTGCTGCTTAACCGGCTCCGCACCCTTATCATAGCGATACAAAATCACCTCCATGGTTCGTAGCAAATCCTGCTTGTCTTTGGCAGAAAGCGCCTTATAATCGATTTGCATCAAACTGTTGAGCATAGCTGCGGCATCAGCATCCGTGGCATGATGTGCCAAAGCCAAAATAGCGTGAATCTTTTTTGCAGGATCTGCCTCAGCAATAGCCTTGTCTTTCCAAGTTGCCACGGGCTGATGCTCCAATACGATTCGTGCGGCATATTGCACATAACGATCCGCATGCCCCAGCTGGGCCCAAGCTTTCTCCAAGCCATCTGCGGGCGCTCCTGCTTTGTGATATTGCTCAAGCTCTCTTCTTAGTTTGGCTTCCTGAGGAAGATCGGCCTCTGTCAAAGGCACATGGGTATCCAATTCGCCTTTGTAATAAACTCTATAGAGATCAGACTCCAATCTACGTCCACCGGTAGCAAAATACATGGCACCGTCAGGCCCGATGATTCCGTCCGTCAGGGGAAGTGGTGAGCCGGAAATAAACTCTTCCGCGGTGGCATCATATGTAGCACCGTTTGGAGTCAGGTGAATGGCATAAATAATCCCAAAACTCCAGTCAAATGCGTAGAGCGCTTTTTTGTATTTGCTTGGGAAATTGGCATTGAAAGCAAACATGGCGTTGGTCGGAGAACCTTGGCCGATATTGAGTACCGCGGGCAAATTGTCCGGATAGTTGGGTGCCCACTTGGAATTGCCTGTTCTCCAGCCAAATTCCGATCCGCTGGTAGCGTGATTGATACGGGTTGGGCGATACCAAGGCATCCCGAAGTCCCATTCCATATCGGCATCATAGGCGAAAATATCCCCCACTTCATTGTAATCGAAGTCAAACGCATTTCGGAAACCTGCTGAGATCAATTCCCACTCTTTTCCTTCCGGATCGATTCGTGCTATCCACCCCCCCGGTGCCATCCGATCATTGGCATGACCTCTTGGATCTTTGATCAGCGGAAAGAGATTATCCTCTTGCCATACTTTTGGAAGTCGATAATGGTTCATTTCCGGCACATCCACGTGGTTGCCCGCGATCAGGTAGATGCCTTTTCCGTCTGGAGTCACTTTCATGGAGTGTGGTCCATGCTCGCCCTGCTGCCCTTTGAGTTCACGAATCTGAGTAATGCTTTCAAACTGATCATCCCCGTCCAGATCCTGGATTCTATACAAGCCGGTTGGCTGGCTAAACCGTGCATTGGGATTGTGATTGACCATCACATACAGGGAATTGAATGCATAAAGCAAGCCTTGGGCATAGCCCATCCCAACGAGTGAATCAGGAACATTACCTACGATGAGTTTTTCCACTTTGGGCTTCACGGTGGAATCAGAGCCGATCGGAGGCAATTCCAATCGGTACAAAAATCCATATTGATCCGAGGTGATCATTCGGCCTTTGTCATCAAAGGTCATGGCTACCCAGGATCCTTGGTCATTTTCTCCAGGGCTGTAAAGCAATTCTGCGACAAAGCCATCGGGAAGCTTGAGTTTGTCAATTTTGGGGTTTCCGGTAAGCTGCCGGCCTTCTTCCTTTTTGCCGCAGGCGAAAACAAGCAACGCAGCTGCTCCGAGAAAAAGGAGATTTTTTAAAGTGCTTTTGAGGAACATATTATTTTGGATTTAAAGCTTTTCGAGTAATTCTATTGCATCGGATTCAAATTGGGAAATATTTTGAGGGATCAAAAGCCACTCACGAAGGCTATTTACTTTTTGTCAAGAAATTAACTGTCCTGCTATTTCGGGGTAGCGCTACTTTTTCCACCAATGGTAAAAAATAACCCAGCATCAGGGGCTTTTCGGGGAAAAGCAGATGCCGGGCTATTTGAATTTAGAAAACCAACTTAGAAAAACGGACTCAAATCAGATTCAGCTGCAGGATATGGATAAAACTTATCCAAGTTTGTAAACACGTTGTTTCTTGGTACTGCACCTGGGATTGGAGGGAAATAGTAATCGAGTGGATTCGCCACAATTCTTTGTCCGTAAGGGACGATGATTTCCTGGATACGGTCAGTTCTGATGATATCAAACCACCTTTTATTTTCAAAAGCAAGTTCTACCCGTCTTTCTTTGAAAATGGCTTCTCTCACTTGGGTTTGGCCAGCTGCTGTAGAGGCAGCCAATCCCGCACGGGATCTTACCTGGTTCAAAAGCCCCAAAGCTTCACCGGTTTTTCCCTGTTCATTTTGTGCCTCTGCCAAAAGGAGTAAAACCTCCGCATACCGATAGACTGGCCAGTTGACACCATGATTATTGTGCTGGGCATGATTATCCTGGAACTTCTTAATGATCGGAGTAGTCTTGTTCGGGCCTGGTCTGCCTGAGACCGTGATAAACATGATCGAAGCATCTTTTCTCAAATCCCCGGGTTCATAAGCGGCAATGATATCCGGCGTAGGAATATTATTTCCCTGACCATCGAGAGGCTGAGGATTGGATGTATTAAATAAGGACCTCACCTCGGCCACTGTCAGAGGATAAGGCAAATGCTGATATAAGAAATTGCCCTGAAGACCATCCGGTCCTTCTCGAAACTGAATTTCAAATACCGACTCTGCATTATTCTTATTGGTGGTATTTTTTGGAAAAGCCATGGCGTAGGAAGACATCAGCGAATATTGCCCAGAGGAAACTACCGGGGCTAATACTTGCTCGGCATCAGCCCATCTTTTCCGATAGATAAATACATCTCCGAGCAAGGTTCTAGCGGCTCCTTGGGTGACTCTTCCTGGAAGCTGAGCAGACTTCTGAGGAAGCAAAGGAATGGCATCTGTCAAGTCTTTGATAATCTGATCAAAAACCGCAGCTTCCTCTGACAAAGGAAGAGCCGCCCCTTCTCTACCCGGAACTGGGGTAAGGTGCAAAGGAACTTTTCCAAAATATCTAACCAAATGGAAGTAAGCAAAGGCCCGAAGGAACAGGGCTTGACCCTTTACATTATTCTTGGAATCCTGATTAAAATTCACCGCATCGATGGGTGCCAAAACCTGATTGGCTCTGGCAATGATCAGATAGAGCCCTCTCCAAGCGCCAAGCACGTTGGTATTTGGTGTGGTCCCATTGCTCACCGGAACTGAGAAATCAGCCAAATTTTCAGCGTTTTCAACCGCGCCAAAAAGGACATTTCGCATGTAGAAGGTATTATCCGAATGCAGCTCTCCCAAAAGCCAAGCTGGCCCATTGTAATAGGCTCGCAAAGGAGCATATGCCCCATTGACAGCCTGGACAAAATCATTTTCTGTTTTGAAGAAAGTTGCCGAACTCAGCTGAGTCTCGGGTACAATCGTCAGGAAATCGTCACAACTGGTGAAGGTCATCAGCAGGACAAGAAGTAGGATGCTATATTTTTTCATTTTTAGTTCAGTTTAGGAAGTAATCAACAACAAGATTGGTCGATTAGAAATTGATGTTAGCTCCAAAAGTGATGGTGCGTGGCACCGGATAAGGACCCAAATCAACTCCAGGACTTAGATTTCCTCCGTCTCCCTGACCATTACCCTGCATACTCACCTCTGGATTTTGCCCTCCCCAATAGTTGGTGAAAACGAGCACGTTCTGAGCAGATGCATACAAACGCGCCGAACGAATCGCTTTAGGAAGTTTGGTAAAAGTGTATCCTAAGGTGATGTTTCTTATGGTAAAGAAGGATGCATCCCAAACGAAGTTACTGTTGGGCCAGTCACGCTCGATACCGGTTACGTTCCCTCCACCTACAGTGGTTCCGAAAATTCCTTCCCCCGGATTATCAGGAGATCTAAACCGGTCCTTTGCTTTTCTGACCATATTGAATACCCCGTCAAGGTTAGCCAAAGAATATAAATGTCTCATGTAAAGGTCCTGTCCATGCGAACCAGAGCCCACAATACTCATATCCCAATTTTTCCAGTTGAAATTATTGGTGATACCATAGGTGAAATCAGGGAAAGGATTACCGATGATTTGACGGTCATCACGATCTCCACCGAAAGTGATCACACCATCTCCGTTAAAATCTTCCAGCTTAATACTGCCGACAGTAGATCTTCCGGGAATTTTTGGGGAATTGGCCAAATCCTCTGCATTCGCGTAATTTCCAAGTTTTTTAAGCCCATAAAACTGTGCGAAAGGCTTTCCCACCTGAGTAATGTGGAAGGAGCCATACACTCGATCAATCCCATCTGCTAATTCCAGAACTCTATTTCGGTTGAAAGAAAGGTTGGCATTGACCGTCCAACGGAAGGCACCGGTGGTAGGAACTGCATTGATTTGGAATTCATGACCCCAAAATTTGATCTCACCGATATTGTCATTGAAATTGGTGAAGCCTGACTCCTGTGGGATCTGAACTGCGTATAGGAGGTTGGTGGTGTTTTTGACGAAATAGTCATAGCCAAAAGAAATTCGATCATCTAAGAATCCAAGGTCAAAACCTACGTCCATCTGTGCCGTAGTTTCCCAACCCAAGTTTGGATTATCCAAGGAGGTAACCGCGGCTCCAGGGGTCAGGGTGTTCCCAAATGC
Organism: Algoriphagus aquaeductus; assembly: GCF_003253485.1. Classification (GTDB taxonomy): domain Bacteria; phylum Bacteroidota; class Bacteroidia; order Cytophagales; family Cyclobacteriaceae; genus Algoriphagus; species Algoriphagus aquaeductus. The sequence continues at coordinate 216,861 of NZ_QKTX01000004.1, forward strand.
CACGTTTACGGTATTGTTGACCAAGGCATATTGAGTATAGTTACCGATGTTGTTGTTACCGGTGATTCCGTAGCTGGATCTGATTTTTGCAAATGAAATGGTGCTATTGCCTTTCAAAAACTCCTCATCAGACAATACCCAACCTACTGAGGTGGAGGGGAAAATACCCCAACGATTGTTTGAACCAAAACGGGACGAACCATCTCCTCTGGCTGATGCGGTAAAGAGGTATTTACCTTTGTAGCTGTATGTAAATCTGGAGAATACCGAAGTAAGGCTCCACTCCTGCACGTTATTGAATGTGCCCCCTCGATTAATATTCACCGCCGCTTGGGTGGTTAAGATACGATCATCTGCATAGGTATCAGACTGAACTCGGTATATATCAAGTCTGAATCGCTGATTGGAGAAACCTGCCAACATTTCAAAATTATGATCACCTATTGTGTTCCTGTAGGTAGCGATATTTTCATTTAGCCAAGACATGTTGTTATTAGTCTCCCGGATAGAAGAAGCTACTGTTGGAATAGCCACGTTTATCGCAGAGGTGGCCGTCGAAGGATTGGAGAAGAAGAACCTTGAGTTATTCAACTCCACATTGAATGTGGACCGAAATGACAAATTCTTAATTGGCTTCCATTCCACATAGGAAGTGGTCAAAAGATTTAATCTGGTGGTTTCGTTGGTAAGTTCTTGAGCTGATCTTACCCAGTTTGGATAGGCGAAGATATTTCCTGTCTCTGCAGGAAAACGATTAAACAAAGTCAATTCTCCATTCTCATCTCGGATGGGCATCACAGGCCAAGTGTGCAGCGCATTGAAAATAATACCTGTTCCACGGTCACCATCAGATCTAGGCGTATTGTCAAACACATAGTTTGGTGCCACATTGACCCCAATGTTCACTTTATCAGAAAGCTGATAATCCGTATTTAATCTCAAGGAAAACCTTTTGAAATCAGTATTAACGACAACTCCTTTTTGATCAAAAACACCCACAACAGCGGAAGTATTTACCCGCTCCTTATTTGAGGTCAAAGTCAGATTGTAGCTTGAAATCGGAGCGGTCTGAAGCAAAGCATCATACCAATCGTTATTTTGTCCTCGGTAGATCGACGGATCACTGAAAACTTGTGGCACGGTCTGCCCCGCATCTTCATAATATTCCTTCTTGAACTGTGCAAATTCTTCTGCATTCATCATTTCAAGACGTCCTCTCATCGGTACTTTTTGGAAACCGGTAAATACGTTCAGGTTTACGTTGGTTTGCCCGGCTTTTCCCTTTTTGGTAGTGATCAATACTACCCCATTGGCTGCTCTTGAGCCATACAATGAAGTGGATGCCGCATCCTTCAAGACAGAAATATCGTCGATTTCGTCCGGGTTGATGGAGTTGATGTCCCCCGTGATCGGGAAACCATCCACCACATAAAGCGGCTCGCTACCACCTGAAACAGAAAGTTGCCCTCTGATTCTCACCTGCATGCCACGCCCGGGCTGTCCGGTTGTTTGGTTGATTTGAACCCCGGCTAGTCTTCCCTGGAGTTTTTGGGCGATCGTGGAGACAGGCATATCTCGAAGCTGTGCCCCGCCAATGGACTGGATCGCCCCGGTTACTTCTTTTTTGATTTGACTACCATAGCCCACTACCACTACTTCAGAAAGATCAGAAGTAGAAAGCGATAGAGAGATGTTGTAGGTAGTCTGCCCCCCTACTACTGGAACTTCTTTAGTGGTGTAGCCTACAAAACTTACTACCAGGACATTTCCCGCAGTAGCATCGATGGAGAAAGTACCATCGATGTCAGTCACAGTACCTTTTTGGGTGCCTTTGATAAGCACAAGAGCACCAGGAACAGGCTCTCCCTCGGAGGTGACTACCCCTGTTACTGTTTGGGCCTGTCCAAAACTCAGCAAGCTTGTGCAAAACATAAATAATAAAAACCCGACAAGCCGGATTTTTACCTTAGATAGATAGTGGTTATTCATATAGGTGGGTTTAAAGTATTGAACAATTACCGACTCAATTTCTTTATTCCCCACCCATACTCTATCCTGTCGAATCCTGCATAAAACACAGAAAATCAAGACATAATAAGCAGGACACTACAGGACACTACCACTTATCGGAGGCAAATATGGAATAACAAAATCCAAAAGGCCATTTGGATAATATCAAAATATATTCAGGATAGAGCAGGACACTTCTTGCTCTTATTTAGCATACAAATGATTTGTTTTCAATTCTTAAATAATCAAATAAGAATTAATCCAAATCATTGAATATTGCTCTCAAAGTATCTATTATTATTGCTGATTGTAACCTTTCACTATGAAACATATCCTAAAGGCAAAATGGCAATTTATTATTGTCCTTTTTCTATTCCTTTCCTTGGGATGCACCCCTGAAAAAACCTTAGACCTACAGAAAAATGCCAGCATCGCTCTTGTCGGAAACAACCTGGGTTCCCGTATGATGGAGTTTGGCCTATTCGAAACCGAAATACATCTCCGATATCCGGACAGCACGCTGTTTATCCGGAATCTTTGTGATCCCGGAGATACACCTGGCTTCCGCCCCCGATCAGCATCCAAGGATCCTTGGGCATTTCCGGGTGCAGAAGATTTTCAAGACGAATATGCCACCTATTCCGATTCCCAAGGCTTTTTGGAAAAGCCCGACCAATGGCTGACACGGCTCAAGGCAGACATCGTGGTGGGATTTTTTGGATTCAATGAATCCTTTCAGGGAAAAGATAAACTTCAAAACTTCAAAGAAGAGCTCGAAGCTTGGGTCATTCACTCCAAAGCCCAACAGTACAATGGCAAATCTGCCCCACAATTGGCTTTGGTTTCCCCGATTGCTTTCGAAGATCTGAGCGCAGTCAAAGACGTACCGGATGGAAAAAAGGAAAACGAAATCCTGAAACTCTACACCGAAGCTATGGCTGAAGTGGCCAAAAAGCATGAGTTGGTTTTTGTCAATGCTTTTGAACCGAGCCAAAAATGGTATTCAGGCAGGGAGGAACCGCTGACGATTGATGGCACACAGCTGAATGAAGCGGGCTACGCCAAACTTGCCGAACTCTTGGCTGACAAGCTTTTTGGTAAGTCCGAACGAAAAGCCGAAGCAAACCGTGAGCTGATTCATCAGGCCGTAATGGAGAAAAACTGGCTTTGGCACAATGACTATAAAATCCCCAATGGAGTCCACGTGTACGGACGGCGATATGACCCATTTGGACCCGATAATTACCCTTTTGAGATTGAGAAAATTCGTCAGATGACTGCTATCCGGGATACGGCCATCTGGGAAGCCAACCTTGGAAAAGTAAAAGATCTAACCGCTGCAGATGCCAAGACAAGATCATTGCCTGAGGTAAAAACGAACTACAACCCTCAAGCAAACGGAAGCCTGGAATACAAATACGGAGAGGAGGCCTTAAAAACTATCAAAGTACCTGAAGGATATAAATTGGAGCTTTTTGCTTCCGAAAAGGAATTTCCCGACCTGGCTAATCCGGTTCAACTCTCCTTTGATAATAAGGGACGCCTCTGGGTAGCCACCATGCCAAGCTATCCGCATTACAAGCCCGGTGATCCCAGACCTTCCGACAAACTCATCATTCTCGAAGATACCGATGGTGATGGCAAAGCCGATAAGCAAACCACTTTTGCTGACAACCTTCACCTTCCAGTTGGGTTCGAAATCGGTGCTGAAGGCGTCTATGTCTCCCAAAGCCCTAATCTGATCCTCTTGGAGGACACCAATGGAGATGATAAGGCTGACAAAAAAACGATCCTCCTTTCCGGGTTTGACGATCATGACACCCACCATGCCATTTCGGCTTTTACCACTGATGAAAGTGGGGCTATTTATATGGCCGAAGGAGTCTTTTTGCATACCAACGTAGAAACTTCTTATGGTCCGGTGAGAGGAACCAACGGAGGATTTTACCGCTACGAACCCAAACGCCACAAGCTGGAGCGGGTCAATCAGGTAAGTATTCCCAATCCTTGGGGGATCGCTTTTGATGACTGGGGGCAAAACTTCTATGCGGAAACCTCCGGGCCCAATGTCAACTGGATGCTTCCGGGTTCTACGTTGCCCCGCTATGGCAATTCCAACTTCAAAGGACCGAATCTGATCGAAAAAGACCACATGGTAAGACCGACATCAGGATTGGAATTTATTTCGAGCAGACATTTCCCGGATGATATCCAGGGAGATTTGATCATCAACAATACCATCGGCTTCCTGGGGACTAAGCAGCACCGTATGATCGAGGATACGGTTGGTTTTACATCCAAATGGAGACAGGATTTGATCGTTTCTTCCGACCGAAATTTCCGCCCCGTAGATATGGAGATCGCTCCGGATGGATCGCTCTACATCGTGGACTGGCACAATATCCTGATCGGCCACATGCAACACAATGCCCGCGATCCACTGAGAGACCATGTGCATGGCCGAATTTACCGATTGACCTATCCTTCCCGACCTTTGGTCACTCCGGCAAAAATCGACGGAGCCAGCATCCCCGAATTGTTGGAGAATTTGAAACTTCCTGAATACCGATCCAGATACCGTACCCGCCGCGAACTGAGAGGCAGAGATGCTGCCGAGGTAAGCACTGCGGTAGAAAAGTGGGTGGCTGGACTGGACAAAAACGATCCGAGATACGAGCATCACCGACTCGAAGCCCTTTGGGTGACCTGGGGTGCCAATAAGGTGAACCAAACCTTGCTGAAAGACTTGTTGAAATCAAGCGATTACCGAGTGCGGGCAGCTGCCACTCGGGTAGTCCGATATACGGGGCACCAAGTCAAGGATCAAACAGCATTACTGATGGCAGCGGCCAAAGATCAACATGGAAGAGTACGTATGGAAGCCATCGCAGCCGCATCTTGGCTGCCTAGAGAAATCGGCACGCCTATCTTGGCAGAGGCTGATAAGCAGGCTAAGGATGCTATTTGGATTCCTCGAACCCTGGAAACTGCCGTCGCACACATCAATGGGCTGTCCGTACAGCAGAAAAAAGAGGAAGATATCAAATCTTCATTGACGGGTTCGGATCGAGAACTGTTTGTATTGGGTAAAGAAATCTATGCCAGGGAAGGCTTCTGCGGCACCTGTCATCAGATGGACGGGGGTGGCTTGACTGCTTCCCAATTCCCTCCACTGCGCGGGACTCCTTGGGTGACCGGAAGTCCTGAGCGTTTGATCAAGATTGTGTTGAAGGGCGTTATGGGCCCAATGGAGGTTGCCGGAAGAGAATATCCCGGACAGGTTCCGATGACTCCCTACGAAGGCATGCTCAACGATACCGAAATAGCCGCCGTCTTGACCTATGTCAGGAATTCCTTTGGCAACCAAGCCTCACCTATTTCACCGGATCTGGTGAAAAAAGTAAGGGATGAGGTCAAAGACAAGGAAGGCTTCTGGAACCCGGCGGAACTGCTGAAGATGCATCCGATGGAACTGCTGAAGATGCATCCGATGGAGAAATAGTTGGAAGTCGGATGTCAGATGACCGATGTCCGATGAATGTTCGACGTTCGTTATTCGATATTCGTCTTTATTGAGTGATTGGTGGCATGGTTTTTTAGATCATTCCACCAATACTTGTTTAAGGAACCCATTATAAATTCAGATTTGAGGTTCCTATTTCGGTCGTATATCCAAAATCATAAATCGTAAATGATGAAACCCCTTCTAATTCTAGCCATATTCTCCATATCCTCGGTTTCATACGCTCAATCCAAAAACCTCCGTTTCGAAAAGCAGCAAATCGCTTACGAAAGCTATGAGTCTGTTGGGATCATGGATGTAGACAAGGATGGGCATCTGGATTTGGTATCGGGAAGCTACTGGTACAAAGGTCCAAAATTCCTGGAGCGGCAGCTGATTGGTCAAGTGAAGCGATTTGGGGAATATTATGAGGATTTTTCGACCATCCCAATGGATGTGAATGGGGACGGAAACATGGACTTCATCACTGGGGGCTGGTTTGAGGGGAAACTGATCTGGAAAGAAAATCCCGGAAAAGCTTCAGAATGGAAAGAGCACCTCATCGCCGAAACAGGAAACATTGAGACTGTCCGTGCTTGGGATTTGGATGGAGATGGCACTCTGGAGATCGTGCCCAATACCCCGAGAAAACCCTTAGCCTTTTACAAATGGGTCGGTCCAAACCAATTCGAAAAATACGAGGTCTTCGAAACCCAAGGCCATGGACTGGGTTTTGGTGATATCAATGGTGATGGTTGGGGGGATTTGGTCAGCAGCTATGGCTGGTATGAAGCACCCGCAGATTTGAGGTATGGGGAGTGGACTTTTCACCCGACCTTTGAACTCGGAGATGTGAGTGTTCCCATCATCGTGACTGACTTGAACGGGGACGGAATGAATGACCTGATCCTAGGAAATGGGCATAACTACGGACTCTTTTGGATGGAGCAAAAGCGGGATGCAGAGGGGAAAATCAGCTTTGTCAAACACGACATCGATCCCTACCACGCCCAATACCACGTGATGGAATGGATCGATCTGGACGGAGATGGACAAAACGAACTGATCACGGGCAAGCGCTACCGGGCACACAATGGAAAAGACCCGGGCGAATTGGATGATATCGGATTGTACTATTTCAAATGGAACGGAAAGACTTTCTCCAAAAATGTAATCAGCTATGGCCCGTTTGGTGAGGGAAAAGGCACCGGGCTCTACTTTTCCACCGGAGACTTAAACCGCGATGGGAAAATAGACATCGCCGTGGCTGGGAAAGATGGCTTGGCGGTGTTTTATCAGAAGGATTGAATTGGATAAAAGTAGAGTTGGGATTCTGGCTCTGCTTTTTAGATAGGGCGAGACCCTGCCCTAAAGTTCCATCGTGATAAACTCAAATGCGGGAATGAGTTCCACTGTCTTACCACTTTCTTCAAATCGATCTCGCTGATTAGCCGTTACGATCCAACCTATTTCCAAATTGAAAAAATCAAGGGCTTGTAACAATCCTTTGTATTCTCTCGAAAAATTTTCATCAGAAATCTGGTAACACACCTGAATGGCATGAGTTATTTTCCCTTTTTCGGAAACCACAAAATCGCATTCCCCTTTCTCAATGAAGTAATGAATAGAATTATACTTACGACGAAGGTGTAGATAGATTAAGTTTTCCAACTTCCTTCCATTGTTTTCAGAAAATGAAGTTGAAACAGCTGTAGCTAATCCCAAATCAAGAGCGTACACTTTTTTGGGATTGCGATTTTGAGCTTTGAGCGAATAGCTGAATTGAGGCACAAAATCCATCAGGTAAGAATTTTGGAAATAGGAGAAAAAATCCAAAATCGTCACTGCCGATTTGATCCCAAACATCCCGACCAACTTATTGGCAGAGGTTGGCACTCCCAGATTACTCAGCAAATATAAAGCAAGCTGTTTGAGTGAAGCTATATCCCTTATCCCATGGCGAACAGCAATATCCTTTACCAAGATATCATCCAACAAAGCAGCAATGATTAACTCATTTTTACTTTTCACAAACTCTGGAATGCCTCCAATTTTTAAATATGCTTCAAGAGATTCGTAAGAAACAGCACTGCTGGTGAAAGAGATAAACTCCTGATATGAAAATGGAAACAACTCCATAGACAGATGCCTTCCTGTCAAATGAGTGCCCAATTCCCCACTGAGCAATGAGGCATTAGAACCCGTGACGAATACAAAAAAGCCTTCACGCAAGAGCTGATTTACGAAAATCTCCCACTTTTCTATCAACTGAACTTCATCAAAAAAAATAACCTGAACAGCCCTTTGTTTGATTTCCGAATAAAGCCGGGGAAAATCTGACGGCTCAAACGCTATCAATCGTATATCCTCAAAATTCAGGTAAATGGCATTTTGATTCTTCTGGTTCATCAGCTGAAGCAATAATGTGCTCTTGCCACATCTTCTGAGTCCAGTAATGATGGTAGCAAAACTCTCCACGATAGGAATCTTGGAGAGAGATTCCCTAATAAGACCTTGATCTTTCCCTTGGAAATATTCTTGTTGAGAATCTATTACGAGAGCGATTTCTTCTTGTCTTAACATTTCCTTTTTCCAATATCTTACATTACAAATGTAAGACTTTTTATATTATTAATAAAAAACCTCTTCCATTACCAATAAAAGACTTTACTAAAACTCTTTTTCCCATTTCAGGGATAGGATGAGAATTTACTTTCAGAAATATTTTTTTTCAATACTTATTTATTGTTTTTCAATAAATTTTTACTGACTTTTGAAAAGTCAAATCCATACCACTATGAACTCAATCAAAACTCAATGGAAAGAAAAGTGGGTGAACCAGCCTTCTTTGATGCTCATCACCGTAGTCATCTGGTCCATCTTTATCGGGCTGTGCATTCAGGCAGGAGCCTTGCTTTTCACCTTTGCCTACAGTCTGTTTAATCCCATCGTTTCCCAAAATCTCTATGAGGGGCTCAATCTTTCGGCTTTGCGTGAGCAAAATATCTGGTATTACGGGGGAGTACTTTCCATCGTCCTCTTTATCGCAGGCCAAAAAGCTTACTTGTTTTTCCTGATGATTAGGATTTTTCTGAAGATCAATCTGATCCAGCCTTTCAGCCGTGAAGTGTCTAAGTTGATCTCCTCGATCAGCTACGTGGCCCTTGAGATCGGGGCGGGGATCATTATTGCCTCAGGTATATTCAAATGGATGCAGGTACGAGGCTATGAATTGGATCGAGTCCCGCAAATATTGGGTGGTGGCTTTGAGTTTTTGCTGATGGCTGCCTTACTGATTGCCATCGGGATGGTCTTCAAGCGAGGCGTGGAGATTCAGGAAGAAAATGAATTGACTGTCTAAGCTTACTCCACCATGTCACCGAAAACCGACCTCGTCATCAAGTTTCTCCATGTGATCTCCTGGATCATTTTCATCGCGCTGTGCTATCAGACAGGCGCCTTGATGTTCAACTATGCCTTCATGCAATTCCGGGTTTTTCCCCCGGAAAATCAATACCTCATTTTGGATCTCACCGAACTCTTTACCCAAAGTGAACTTTATTTTGGTTTGCTTTTCGGCTTGGCGATTGGAGTAAATGGATTAAAGGCTTATACCTTTTATCTGATCACCCTGATTTTCCAATACCTGAATATTCACAAGCCCTTTAGCCATGAAATGTCCCGTCTGATTTCCAAGATCAGCTATTACATTTTTGCGGTGGGCATCTTGGGCGTAGTCGCTCAGGGAGTCACTGATGAACTGGCCAAACAGGGCTTTCGGGTTGCCAAGGCCTATGTTCATTGGGACGATTATTCAGCCTTTCTGATGATGGCTGCGGTAGTATTCGTGATCGCCCAGATTTTCAAAAAAGGGCTGGAACTGCAGGATGAAAGTGAATTGACTGTCTAAGGCTTACTAAATCGAAAGATAAATTCTTATGAAAATAACTAAATTATTACTCTGGTTTTCTTACATCAGTTTTGCAGGAAGTCTCTGTATAATCTTATTTCTTGGTAATTTCTTCCTAGAAAGAGATTTCAATAATCAAGAAGGCGAAAAAGAAAGTTTGGCAGGAGTAGTTTCTAAGAGTATAACCTCAAAATTTGAGCTACCTATGAACTTAAACGTGGAGTACTATTTCCGCATCAAAAACGGAAAGCTTTTGGTGGATAGCTATTTCTTGAAAATTCAAAAGAAATTCCTAACCAATGTAGCCCAAGTTCAAAATGTAAAAAAGAGTGAGGATTACCCAATGCCTCTGCAAGAGAACCTTTACACAATGCCTGACACAGATACCTATTTGTACATTCCAATTCCTTATTCAAGTATCAAGGCGGCGATTATAATTTTTAAATTTTACTTCTTTTTGGCCTCAATATTTTTATTAGCTGCAATTTTTCTAACCATCAGATTCCTACAGAACTGTGAAAAAGGACATTTCTTTATTCAAAGCAACATCACATTTATCCGAGTGATTTCTTATCTCGGAATTGGATACAGTTTAATGGACTATGGAATCCAATGGATCACATTCAAAATATTAAACAATAGCTTTAGTGAATTCCCATTAAATATAAATTCCGCATTGGATTTTAACTGGGCTTACGTCATCGCTTCACTTTTTTTGCTGTTAATCATCCAGGCCTTTTCTGAAGGAATAAAACTAAAAGAGGAACAATCCCTAACCATCTAAGCCATGGCAATTATCGTGAATCTAGACGTGATGATGGCCAAACGGAAAATGTCCCTCAATGAGCTTTCGGAAAAGGTGGACATCACGCTCTCTAACTTATCGATCCTGAAAACCGGCAAGGCCAAAGCCATCCGCTTCAGCACACTGGAGTCCATTTGCAAGGCGCTGGACTGTCAGCCGGGAGATATTTTGGAGTTTCGAGAGGAGTAATGGAGAGTAGCAAGTATCTGGTATCAAGTATCAAGATTAGAGACAAGAAACGAGAGACAAGAAGCTAGACTCAAACAGATCGAATTTCGAAATTTATCATTCGATGTTCAAAATTTATAAATTTCGAAGGTCGAACACTGAATTTCGAATGTCGAATATCGAATGATGAAGATCCCTATGCATCAGCCCAACCCCCAAGTCGACCAATTTCTCCTCGAAGGGTGCATGCGCTGCCCAAAAGGAGCAACGCCCGCCTGTAAAGTTCATCGTTGGACTGACATTCTCGAATTTCTGCGGCAACTATTACTGGAAACCGAACTGACGGAAGAGCGGAAATGGGGAGTACCAACCTACACGCTGAATGGAAAAAATGTAATCATGCTGGGTGTGTTTAATGATTCCTGTGTCATGAGTTTCCTGAAGGGAAGTTTGATGCAGGATCCAAAGGGAATTTTAGACTTGCCAGGCCCTAATTCCCACGAGGGAAGGATCATCCGATTTACGGAATTGGATCAGGCAGAAAAACTGGAAAAAGAACTCAAAGCCTATATCTCCCAAGCCATCGAAATCGAGAAGTCCGGAAAAAAACTCGAAAAACCGGAGCCATCTACCCAGGAAATCCCCGAGGAACTCATTCAGAAATTTGAAGAACACGAAGGCTTGGAAAAGGCTTTTTTTGCACTTACTCCCGGACGTCAACGGGGCTACTTGATCCACTTCACTGGAGCCAAGCAATCCGCTACAAGATTAAGTCGCATCGAAAAATGTATCCCGAAGATTTTTGAAGGAAAAGGGATGATGGATTAATACCACAAAGAGCTCCAAGGATTACTGAGAGGACACAAAGAAAAAGTGATCAGTTGGCACTTGCAGTTTTCAGTTCTGGCAATGAGACCGTTTTAATCTTTCTGAACCTTTTGCGAGACGGTAAGTCCTCCTTTGAGCCCTCTCATCTACCCTTTGTGGTCTTGGCGGTTAAACCTCAATCACAAATCGCACATACCTCGTCATCGGATGCACTCCATTGTCTTTGACCTCAGCAATCACATGCAGCTGACCGATAGCCTTGGCATCCAAACCCACCTCCACTTGATTCCCATTGGCGCTTAGTTCAACTTCCCCGGTATAGGTTCCTACTTCTTTATAAATCCAAAACTTTGTCTCTACCTGATCTCCGTCCGGATCGGAGGTCTGAACCTCCAAGCTCAGTTTTTTTCCGAGTTTGGCAGAAAGTCGGGTTCCGCCCACTGCCTTCACCACCGGAGGATGATTGGCATCGGCATAGTCCATCACACACCAATCTGCCCGTGCGGCAAAGTCCTGCTGAATCGCCTCAATCCAGCGAATTTGGGGATAAGTCGCATCAAGGGTGTCGGTAAACGGATTGTAATCCAGTACAGCTTTACCATCTTCCCAACGATTGGGTTGCTCGGCAGACTGGACCAATCGACCTCCCCAACCACCCCATTGCGGCTGATTGAGATTATCCAGACCAACATCGATCAGGTGCAAGTAAGCCGGAGAATCGCCTTCCGAGATAAAGTCATACACCCCAAAGGTTCCCCATTGAGCATTGACCAACTTGGTGGGATCGCCGTGGATATGCTCGTCATCCCCTGCCTGCACCTGACCATCCCCGTAGCTGTAGTATTGCTTAAGCAGGGGACCGTGGTTATTGATGATTTCATCTCCCATAAACTTCCCTTCGAAAAGGTACTGTTGGGATTCAGGCACTGCTCTCTTCCAAGGATAGGCAAAGCACCAAAACTGACTGGCATTGTAGTAAATCTTCAAATCCGGCCAGTTGGGAGCGATGTTCTTCCGATAGGTCGCATCTTGGTCAAGAATCGCATAAATGATGGCCTTATCGATCACCTTTTTGTAAATGCTTTCCCACTCTGCTGTGCCTTTGTACTGATCTTCGATGGACTTCAATGCACGGGCGATGGTGTTGGTTCCACCCCAAACCTGGAGATAAATCGGCTCCATATCCTCATCCAGCAACTTGGCTTTGATAAAGTCTGAACCTTCCGTATCCACTTCCATTTCTCCCTCGAAGTCAATATTTCCTACTCTTACCACAGACCTCAGATAAACCGCTGTAGGAAAACCCTCTGCATGCTGACTCAGCTTGGGATAGACTACCTCATAAGCATCGAGAAGGGGATTCATCCACTCTACTCCCGGCCAGCGCAAGTCCGTCTTGGCCCCGTACATGGTTTTAGTCATTTCCATCTCCGAGGTAAAAAGCGTCCCCTTTCCATCCCCCTTGTAATGCCACATCGAAGAAGAATAGATCAAGCCTTCAATTCGGAATTCATTCGCATAAAGCAGCATCCGAATAAAAGAATCCACATCATCAATCTCCCCGTCGGTGGTGACGATGGTTCGGGGCTTTTTCACTTCAGGAGTAGCTTCCTCCACCGATTCGATCTTGGATTGGCAGGAGAAAAAGGAAAACAGCAAAGTGATCAGGAAAAGGTAGCGCATGGGTTAAGGGGTTTGAGAAAGGGAAAATAGGGAAAGGGCGGGAATTACCCATTACCTCCTACTAAAGCACGAGGTAATTCATTGCCAATAATCCAAATCTTTGAGAGGAAAGCTGCCTTAGCCCATTCTAGAAAATACTATGCTTTCAATACGGCTTTAGCCCAAATAAAAGACAGAAAAGCCTACAAACCATTTTATCCCCTCAATCTAAAAAACCAAATAGAAACCACCATTCCTGTTTTACGCTTGGACAATACTAAAATCAGGATATATTCACGAAGGAAACGGAGGGTAAAGTCAACTAAAAGCTCATCATCATTTGCATCGATCCACTTTGGACACCATTGTCTTTTTCGATACAGAAATCGATCCCCACAACCAAAAAATCCTAGATATCGGGGCCGTAACGGATGGAGGCAATACATTTCATCAGCCGAACGTCCATTCATTTCTGGAATTTTTCAAAGGAAACCACTATGCCTGTGGGCACAATATCTTCCTTCACGACCTGAAATACATCGGAAAAGTCATCTCCAAAGCAGGAATCCCTCCACATCACTGCATAGACACGCTTTTCCTTTCCCCCCTCCTTTTCCCAGCCAAACCCTACCACCGCCTCGTCAAGGACGACAAACTCCAGACCGATGAAATAAACAACCCCCTCAACGATTCCATCAAAGCTCGGGATCTGTTTTTCGACGAAGTGGAAGCATTCAGGAGATTGCCGGATGGCCTGAAATTCATTTACAGTGGTCTTTTGGCCGACAAACGGGGGTTTACGGGCTTTTTCAACTTCAATTCCCAGTCAACATTCGATGGAGATCTGAAGTCTTTAATTCATCGGCAGTTTGATCGGGCCATTTGCCATCATGCAAGCCTGGATTCCATCATTGCCCAGCACCCGGTCGAACTCGCCTACAGCCTCGCCTTGATTTATTCCTTCACCGTTTCTGAACGAGACTTTTCCATCACTCCTCCTTGGGTGATGCGGAATTTTCCAGACGTGGAGCGGATTACTTTTCTGCTGCGAAATACTCCATGCATTCCAGGTTGCCCCTATTGCCGGCAGGCCTTAGATATTCATCGCGGTCTGAAGCGGTTCTTTGGATTTGACTCCTATCGTACCTATGGTGGTGAGCCTCTCCAGGAAAAAGCGGTGCAGGCGGCCGTTCAGCACCAATCCATTTTGGCCATTTTCCCCACTGGAGGGGGCAAATCGATCACCTTTCAGGTGCCTGCCCTTATGAGCGGGGAAAATTCCCGGGGCCTGACCATAGTCATTTCGCCGCTCCAGTCCCTGATGAAAGATCAGGTGGACAATCTGGAGAAAATCGGCATTACCCAGGCTGTGACGATCAACGGCCTTCTGGATCCGATCGAGCGCGCCAAATCCTTCGAGCGGGTGGAAGACGGGTCTGCCTCTATTCTCTATATTTCTCCGGAGTCTCTTCGCTCCAAGTCCATCGAGCGATTGATTCTAGGCAGAAAAATCAGCCGGTTTGTGATCGATGAAGCACACTGTTTTTCGGCTTGGGGACAGGACTTTCGCGTCGATTACCTGTACATCGGAGATTTTATCCGGTCTATTCAGGATCGAAAACATCTGAGCTCCCCCATCCCGATTTCCTGCTTTACCGCCACAGCAAAGCAAAAAGTCATCGAAGACATTTTGGGCTATTTCAAGGAAAAGCTGAACCTTGACCTGAAACTGTTTACCTCCACGGCCTCACGCACCAACTTACAATATCGGGTTTTTGAAAAGCAGGATGAAGAGTCCAAATACCTGGCACTTCGGGATCTGATCGATGAAAAAGGCTGTCCCACCATCGTCTATGTCTCCCGAACCCGAAAAGCCAAAAAACTCACAGATCGACTAGTGGCTGACGGCTATTTGGCCAAGGCTTACCATGGGAAAATGGACAAGCAGGAAAAATCCGAAAACCAGGATTCTTTCATGGAAGGCCACACCCAAATCATGGTGGCCACCTCGGCTTTTGGGATGGGTGTGGACAAAAAAGACGTCGGTCTAGTCGTCCATTTTGAGATTTCGGATTCTTTGGAAAATTACGTTCAGGAAGCAGGAAGGGCCGGAAGAGACGAGAAAATACAGGCAGACTGCTATGTCCTGTTTAATGAGGAAGACCTCAGCAAGCATTTTCTGCTGCTGAACCAAACGAAACTTTCGATCAAGGAAATTCAGCAGGTGTGGAAAGCCATCAAAGACATCACCAAGCTTCGCCACAAAGTTTCCAATTCGGCACTGGAAATCGCCCGAAAGGCCGGTTGGGATGATGATGTGGCTGAAATAGAAACCCGAATCACCACCGCCATCGCTGCCTTGGAAGATGCCGGCTACCTGAAGCGAGGGCAAAACATGCCGAGAATCTTTGCCAACAGCATTTTGTCCCACACAGCCCAAGAGGCCATCGATAAAATTAATAGCTCGGATCGCTTTCAGCCCAAGCAAAAAGAACAAGGCGTTCGGATCATCAAAAAGCTATTTTCCAGCAAAAGCCGAAAACACGCAAACGAAGAAGTCGCGGAAACCCGTATCGACTACATCAGCGATCACCTGGGGATTGTCAAACAGGAAGTGATCAATATCATTCACCTCCTTCGGGAGGAAAAAGTCCTCGCTGACGCAAAAGACCTCACCGCGTTTATCAAATCGGGTGAAACTGTCAACCATGCACTCCTCGGAGCTGAAATCTATGGCAAAATCGAAAACCAATTGGTTCAGCTTATTGAGCAGGAAGAAAAGAAATTTCACCTGAAAGAACTGAACGAGCAGCTAGAAACAGACGGACTGGAGGGAGTCAATCCAACCCGAATCAAAACCGTCCTCAATTTCTGGTCGATCAAAAACTGGATCCAACGCAAAACAGACTCCTTTTCCAAAAATCACTTTTCAGTGCTCAGTCTTCACCCAAGGGAAATCCTCAAAGACAAACTGCAAAAGCGTCACGTCCTTGCGCGGTTTATCCTCGAGTACCTTCACAGGAAAAGTCACTCACCGAGTCAGGAACTCACCCTTTGGAAAGAGGAACTGCTGGTGGAATTTTCAGTGTTGGAGCTCTTACATGCCTATGAGACGAGCAACGACCTGTTCAAACTTTCGGTAGATTCGGATGATATCGAGGATACACTTTTTTACCTCTCCAAAATTGAGGCTCTGAAGATTGAAGGAGGTTTTCTCGTAGTGTATAACCAACTCACAATCGAACGATTGGAGCGGGACAATCGAAAAAAATACACCCTGGAGGACTACCAAAAACTAAGTCAGTTTTACGATAACAAAGTCCAGCAAATCCACATAGTCGGCGAATACGCCAAAAAAATGATTGGCAACTACCGCGAAGCCTTGCAGTTTGTCGAGGACTATTTCCATCTCAACTATGGCTCCTTTCTCCGAAGATATTTTCCCGGCAGCAAGGCTGAGGAGCTCAAACTGAAAATGACTCCGAGGAAGTTTCACCAACTTTTTGGAGAACTTTCACCTGCGCAACTTGCGATCGTGAAGGACTCCAAATCCAAATACATCGGAGTCGCAGCCGGTCCCGGAAGTGGGAAGACCCGGATTTTGGTGCATAAGCTGGCCTCACTCCTGCTGATGGAAGATGTCAAGCACGAGCAGTTGCTCATGCTGACTTTTTCCAGGGCAGCCACCACAGAATTTAAGCATCGGCTGCTAGGACTGATAGGCAACGCTGCCAACTTTGTCGAGATCAAGACCTTTCACTCCTATTGCTTTGACTTGTTGGGCAGAGTGGGGAGTTTGGAAAAATCGGGAGAAATTCTGAAAACGGCCATCGAAAGGATTAAAGAGGGAGAAGTGGAGATGAATCGGATCACCAAGACCGTATTGGTCATCGATGAGGCACAGGATATGGATGCCGACGAATTTGAGCTGATCCGAACACTCATGCAAAGCAATGAAGACCTGAGAGTCATCGCAGTGGGAGATGATGACCAAAACATCTATGAGTTTAGAGGTTCGAGTTCGTCTTATTTTGAAAAGTTGATCAAGGCCAAAGGCTCCACCAAGTACGAGTTGGTCGAAAACTACCGAAGTCTCCCCAACCTGGTGGAGTTCAACAATCAATGGGCACAAAAAATCAATCATCGCCTCAAGGAGTTTCCTATCATAGCCAAGCAGACCGAGCCGGGTACAATCCGGATATTCAGGTATCAAAGCTCCAATCTCATCCTTCCTGTGGCAAATCAGATTGCTGAAAGCCCCTTGAAAGGAAGCGCTTGCGTACTGGCCAAAACCAATGAGGAAGCACTTCAACTCTGCGGTATGCTTTTGAAAAACGGACTAAAAGCCAAGCTCATCCAATCCAATGAGGACTTCATCTTGGCTAGCCTTACGGAAGTAAGGTACTTTTCCAATCAGCTTTTCACCCATTCAGACACTTATCTGATTCCGGAAGATCTCTGGGATTCTGCCAAGGGTGATCTCAAAAGAAGGCATCACCGCAGCACCAAGCTGGATAGTTGCCTGGCTTTGATCCGGGATTTTGAGCGGAGTCATCCACTCAAAAAATACAAGTCCGATTGGGAGGTTTTTCTGCGGGAATCCAAGCTGGAGGATTTTCACCTGGCAGATCAAGAAACCATCCTCGTATCCACCATGCACAAGGTGAAAGGGAGGGAATTTGATCAGGTATTTCTCATGCTGGACAACTACCGAATCGACTCTGACTCGGACAAAAGATTGCTGTATGTGGCAATGACACGCGCAAAGAAAAACCTCACAATCCACCTCAATTCTGGGTTTCTGGATGATTTGGAAACTCAAAACTTGAAGAGAATAGAAGACCAAAACCCGTATCTGCCCTCCACCTGCCTGACCAAACAGCTTACCTTTAAGGACGTTTGGCTGGATTACTTCACCAGTCGTCAGTATTTGGTAAACAACTTGACCTCTGGTGATCAACTGACCCTGAATGAGAGCGGTTGTGAAAATTCAAAAGGGAAAAGCGTTTTAAAGTTTTCCCAGAAATTTCTTCAAGAAATGAATGAGTTGAAAAGAAAAGGATTCATGCCTAAATCATCCAAAGTAAATTTTATCCTTTATTGGAGAAAAGAGGAAGATCAGCAGGAATATCAGGTGATTCTGCCAGAGATTGAATTTGAAAGAAAGGAACCGATTCAGCTGTCGTGACCCTCCAATTTATCCCTCCTAGGTGTAGACTACTTCCCACAAGCATTGAGGTTCAGGAAAGAGCCGGGCGGGATTTGCAATTCCGCCCTTCTATTTTCAGGAATTTGCAATTCCATTTCCTCCTATTAAGCAAAATGAATTGGGCTAAAGCCCACCAGTTCTACACCTTTCCTTTTCCCCTCCAGCTAAAGCAGGAGGCAATTCAAAGACTGCGATCCCAATTCTTGAATAGGAATACGGCTTTAGCCCATTTTCAGAAAATCCTGATCTACCCCACTGCGCCAAGCGCCAAACCGTTAGAGTGCATTAAAGGAAACCGCTGCATTTTTGGAAAATGTTATCTTTTGAGATAACTTTGTGGATATGGTAAGGAAGATCATTTTTTATGAAAACCACTTTATTGAATTTTACCAAAGCCAGAATGATAAGGTAAAAAGTAAGATCCAATATGTATTTGAACTGATCAAGCAAGTAGAAAGGGTACCAGAAAAGTTTCTCAAGCATCTTGAAGGAACTGAGGGGTTATATGAAATAAGAGTTGAGTTTCAATCAAATATTTTCAGGATCTTTTGCTGCTTTGATGAAGAAAGGCTGGTGGTTCTGTTCAACGGTTTTCAAAAAAAGACCCAAAAGACTCCGAAGAATGAATTGGAGAAAGCAGAAAGGTTAATGAAGGAATATTTTCAAACAAAGAAATAAAATCATGAAGGATTATAGCAAAGTCAAAACATTCGATGAACTGATCGAATTGGAACATGGAAAAATCGGAAGTGAAAGCAGAAATAAGTATGAAGAAAATGCCCAGATGTTCATCATCAGCGAAATGCTAAAAGAAGCGAGGAAGGAAGCAAATCTGACTCAAGAACAATTGGCAGAAAAAGCAGGTACAAAGAAAAGTTATATTTCCAAGCTTGAAAATGGAAAAGGAAATATTCAGTTGTCAACTTTGATCCGGATTTTCGAACAAGGACTGAATAAAAGAATTGGCTTAACATTCCTGTGAGCATTCGAAAGGAATAACGCACGCTAACATCACCTTGGAAGACAGCGGGCAATTCCGAGTAAATTGAAAGTTTAGTATCTTCAAGGAGTTAGGAGTAGGTTGGAAGAGAACGGCTCCGAAAGTCCGCCGTCTCCTAGATGAATCCCCTTAGTCAGAATTAAACAACGACATGCGAGACAATTTTGCACCTCAAATTATTGAAGCTTTAAAAAAAGAGCGGCATTCATCAGCTCAATTCCAGACTGTAAAAAAATGACGATAGGCCCCTTCTGAGTGTAGAATTTGAGATTGAATAATCGGAATTCCCCCCCTCCTAGGTGTAGACTACTTCCCACAAGCATTGAGGTTCAGTAAGGAGCTGGGCGGGATTTGTAATTCCGCCCTTCTATTTTTTGGAATTTGTAATTCCATTTCCTCCAATTCAGCAAAATGATTTGGGCTAAAGCCCAGCTAATACTGATTCCTTTTCCCCTCCAGCTAAAGCAGGAGGCAATTCAAAGACTGCGATCCCAATTCTTGAATAGGAATGCGGCTTCAGCCCATTCCCAGAAAATCCTGATCTACCCCACGCGGGCTTTAGCCCAAAAAATCACCTATTTTTCACCTTCAATTATTCCTCAAAGGGCCATATCATCCCCCGAATGGTTGGGTTCGAAGGACCAAATCCAATAAATTTAAACCGATCGAACCCTTACTAACCATGAACAACGATAAAGCACCCTTTTCCCGGAGAGATTTTGTGAAAGCCGCTGCACTCAGCGGTGCAGGAATGATGATTGTACCCCGACATGTGATCGGAGGACCGGGCTACACCGCCCCCAGTGATCAGGTCAACTTGGGCATCATCGGTGCAGGGGGAAAAGGAAAGCAAAACGCCGCGGAGTTTTTGAAACTGGAAAATGTCAATATCAGCGCCGTAGCAGATCCGGCTTACTACTGGAATCTGGCGGATTTTTACTACCGCTCCGAGGCCGGAAGAGGTCCTGTGACAGAAATGATCGAGACGCAGCAAGCAGCAAAAGGCAACACCAAGCGGGTGGCTCAATACAACAATTTCCGCAAAATGATGGAAAATACCACCGAACTGGACGGCATCGTGATCTCCACGCCTGACCATACCCATGCTTACATCGCCCTGATGGCCCTGAAAATGGGCAAGCACGTATTCTGCGAAAAACCCCTCACCCACAATATCTGGGAAGCCCGCGAGGTAGCCAAAGTAACCCAGGAAACCGGCCTGATGACCCAAATGGGCAATATGGGACACTCCACGGATGGCATCCGTGAGACGGTCGAATACCTGCGTGCCGGTGTGATCGGGGAAGTCAAAGAATGCCATGCTTGGGTTCCTGCGGGCCGATGGATCCCCAGCCTGAGAGGATTGCCAGAAGGAAAAAGTACCATGCCTGTCGGTTTTGACTGGGATCAATGGATCGGCCCACGGGAAATGGTGCCTTTCCACGAGAATTATGTTCCGGTCACTTGGAGGGATTTTTGGGATTATGGTTGCGGGGCTTTGGGCGATTTTGGTTGCCATGATTTGGATGCCGTGACTTGGGCCTTTAATCTGAAAAGTCCGGATACGGTTCAGGTATTCCCTGCCGGCTATTCCGACAGCAAAATCGCTCCTTATGGGGAAATTGGCTATTTCAATTTCTCTTCGAAAGGAGATCAAAAAGCCATGAAAATCAACTGGTATTCCGGCGGCTTAAAGCCTGACCTGCATCCTGCCTTGCCGACAGGCTATGCCTATCCGGCCAGAGCTTCCATGTTTGTTGGCAGCAAAGGCATCATCATCAATGACGGAAGCCAGCGCAAGCCTCAGGTTTTCCCGGAGTCTCTCCGAAACAGCATCAAACCGCCCAAGCAAACGATCGCCCGATCTGCAGGCCATTTCCAGGACTGGGTCAATGCCATCCGAAACAAGGAGCAATCTTCAGCCAATTTTGAGTATGGTTCCCGATTGACTGAGATCACCTTGCTGGGTGTATTGTCCCTGCGAATGGGAGGAAAATTGATCCAATGGGATTATGAAAATATGAAGGCAAAAGGCATCCCGGAAGCCGATCAGTACATCAAGGAGCCTGTCAGATCGGGTTGGGAAATGTAAGTCCTATCCACCATTCTAAAGGGAGCGATTTGGCTCCCTTTTTTGTCTACCCTTGGTACTTTCGGACAAGAACCACCTATTTCAAGTATCCCAATATCCTCGAATACAAAGGTTGCTTTAGCCCAAAACCCCTCCACATTTTCCAGATCCCACCTCCCCTTCCCTCCTTAGATAGCCTTATATTTATCCATATCAGCGATCATTTCAATGCAGCAACTTTTCCAAATCTTCCGGGTGGACAGTGCCGAAGCCCAGCGAATCAGCGCTTCGCCGGCTGAACCCCACCTTCATACCTACGAGGAACTCATCATCGGTATGGAGGGGCAGCTCGAGCATTTTATCGACTTTCAGACGACCGTACTTGAGGCTCCTTTCGTGAGTTTTGTGACCAAAGGAAAGGTTCACCGGGTGATTCCCCAGCTGAAAAACGGCGCCTGCGACCTGTGGGTAATCCGTTTTCAAAGTGAATTTATCCCCGAAATCACCTTCCAACTTTACGCCAGCTACCACAATCGGGCGATGTTGAAGCTGCCCGATGATTACTGTTTCAGGCGGCTGACTACTCTTTGTCAACTTCTGAACGAGGAGATGCATCAGGAAACGCCCGATCTGAGCGTGGTGAGGCATTTGCTCACGGCCCTGTTTATCATGATCGAATCGGAAAAAAACAAAACCCACCCAAAGGAATTCCAGCTTTCTCCTACACAAAACACCACCCTTCAAAACTTCCTGAAGATCCTTGAGGAAAACTTCCGAAGGCCTGTCGGAGTGGATTTTTATGCGGAAAAACTGTTTATGTCTGCACGAAATCTCAACTTGATCTGCAAAAACATCCTCCAGCAGACTGTCTCCGAAATCATCGAAACCCGCAAACTCATTGAAGCAAAAAACCAGTTGACCTACTCGGACAAAAACATTTCTGAAATCGGCTATGACTTGGGCTTCAACGAAAAGGCCTACTTCACCAACGTGTTTAAAAAGCGGACCGGGCAGACGCCCTCAGAGTTTCGGGAAGAGATGCGAAAGCTGCTTTCTAGGAAGGTCGTTTGATTTTCTAAAAAATCATTTTTACTTCTGAACCTTAATGCCCTCAAATACCTCAATGGTTTAAATAAAAGCCTCTTAAGAGCCAAGTTACCTCCAGTTTTTAGGAATAAATAGATGGTATCCAATCTTAGTCAATTTCAAAGTTGTTTTTTCGGTAGGTCAAATTCCAAACTCCTCGTTTTCCATTTTTTACAACTCTTCTTCCTGAAACTGTTACCCCCTGCAGACTGATTCTAAGGAACTTTGTCATATAGGTTTTATTGACCACTATAAAAGCAAACTGCCATGAAAAATAAAGTAATGATCATCACCGGTGCCGCAATGGGACTGGGATATGCCGCAGCCAAAGAATTAGCCTCCAAAGGAGCTCATCTTGTGCTCGTGGATTACAACCAAAAATCGCTCGAAGATGCCAAATCCGAGATAATCAAGGAATTTCCTCAGGCCAAAATCATCACCGTCATTGCGGATGTCTCCAAAGAGGATGCCGTCAAAAACTACGTGGATGAAGCCGTGAAAGCCTTTGGCCGAATCGACGGATTTTACAACAACGCCGGCATCGAAGGCCGTCAAGCCCCCATCACCGAATACGATGTAGATGTGTTCAAAAAGGTAATCGACATCAACCTGATGGGCGTGTACTACGGCATGCGCTATGTGATTCCTGTGATGCAAAAGCAGCAATTTGGTCGGATCGTCAACGTGGCTTCCGTGGGAGGTATCCGAGGTGTGCTCAACCAAACTCCCTACGTGGCGAGCAAGCACGCAGTCTCCGGTATGACCAAAAACGCCGCCCTGGAATATGGCAGAGATGGAATTCTGACCAACGCAATTGCACCGGGGGCGATTTTGACTCCGATGGTGGCCGAAGCGTTCAAGCAGGTCAATCCGGCTGATCCCAAAGCTGCCGAAAGTGAATACGCTCAACGCAACCCGACCAAGCGACTCGGAAAGCCCGAGGAAGTGGCCAAGTTGGTAGCATTCCTTCTCAGTGAAGACAACGGCTATGTCAGCGGACAGACCATTGCCATCGATGGTGGTGAGTCCAACATCTACGGCAACTCTTAATTACCATTCAATTTGAAAGGGGCTTTCTCAAGTAAGTCAGCTTTACCCTTCGACTCCGCTCGGGGTGACACTGAATTTTCATAGGGACATGCCTCTTTCCCCTTTTCTAAACCACTATTTACTATCCCAACAACCCATGGACACCCAACTCAATCCACTACTCTGCGATATAGAGACCGGCATGTGCGAGATTCCTGACATGCAGGAAAACGAACACGCCAAAGCAGGTGTAGAACCTACCCAAAAGCCACTTAAAGTCATTTACTACACCGATCCGATTTGTTCCTCCTGCTGGGGAATCGAGCCTCAGTTGAGAAAACTCAAGCTGGAGTATGGCAAAATCCTCGAAATGGACTACCGCATGGGCGGGCTTTTGCCTGACTGGAGTTACAACAGCGGAGGAATCAGCAAACCTTCCGATGTGGCCCATCATTGGGATGAGGTCAGTAGGTATTACGACATGCCCATCGATGGGGACGTATGGCTGGAAGACCCCATGAACTCTTCCTATCCTCCTTCGATCGCCTTCAAAGCAGCACAACTTCAGGACAAGTACAAAGCCATCGAGTTCCTTCGAGAACTTAGAGAATTGCTTTTCCTCCACAAGAAAAACATCAACAAATGGGAGCCTATGGCAAAAGCCGCAGAGGCAGCAGGACTGAATGTGGATCAACTCAAAGCCGACTACGAAAGCACCGCAAAGGCACTTTTCCAAGAGGACTTGCAGCTGGCTCGGGAGCTCGGAGTACGGGGATTTCCGTCTATTTTCTTTGTGGATGAGTCCGGCAACCGAGAATTTGTCTACGGTTCCAAACCCTACTCAGCTTACGAAAACGCAATTCAGAAACTCCTTCCGACTGCAAAAAAATCAGCTTACGACACGACTTGGAGAGGTTTGTTTTCCAAATTTAAAACCTTGACAGCCAAGGAATTTTCAGTCCTTTCCGAAATGGATCGACAGGAAAGCGAGCAGTTTTTGGATAACTTAACCGAAGAAGGCAGATTGGAAAAGTACACCACCAAAAATGGGGCAATCTGGAAATTGATCTCCAAATGACAGGTGATGGACCGAAAATCCTTTCTCAAAACCCTGGTCCCGCTCTTGGCAGCGGGACCGCTAACTTTCGCAGGAATGAAACTTCAAGACTTATCAAAAATGACCGCACCTTTGGGTAAAACACCCAAGATGCCGGTACTTTTTCTCGGACACGGCAGCCCGATGAATGCCATCGAGGAAAATGAATTTGTGAGCGGATTCCGAAATGTGGCCAAAACCATTCCCAAACCCAACGCCATTCTTTGTGTTTCGGCCCATTGGGAAACCAGAGGCACCTATGTCACGGCCATGGCCCATCCGCCTACGATCCATGACTTTGGAGGATTTCCCAAAGCCCTCTTTGATGTGCAATATCCCGCACCCGGGAGTCCAGATTTGGCCAAGGAAACCCAATCCCTGATCACCAAAACCGAAGTCGGTCTGGATGACAAATGGGGTCTGGATCACGGCGCCTGGAGTGTGATCAAACACCTGTATCCTGCTGCTGACATTCCGGTGATTCAGCTCAGCCTCGACTACAGCAAGACGCCACAGTACCATTACGAACTTGCTCAGGAGATCAAATCCCTGCGGGAAAAAGGAGTACTGATCATCGGCAGCGGCAATATGGTGCACAACCTGAGAATGGTAGAGTGGAGACGGCTCAATGACACTTATGGCTTTGACTGGGCAATCGAGGCCAATGAACAAATGAAATCCCATATCCTCAGCGGAGATCACCAACCCTTGATCCATTTCCGCTCTCAGGGCCGGGCATGGGATTTGGCGATTCCTACGCCGGAGCACTATTTGCCTTTGCTGTATTCTATGGCATTGCGTGAAGAAAGTGACTCAGTCAGTCTGTTCAACGACCAACCCGTGGCGGGTTCGCTGACGATGACTTCGGTGAAAATCGGGTAGATCGAGGGATATTGGAAATAACCCCCTATTTCCCCACAAACAATTCCATTCAAAGCATAAGGGAGTGTTTTTCAACGTATTTTTCTAACTTATAATGAATATACGGAATCTTGCCAGTAGCATTTCTAAAGGTCAGAAGACCAAGTTAACGCCATATTTTTGGGAATCTTCGGTCTTCGGTCATCGGTCTTCCAGCCCAAAATCAGTGGAATATTCGTCAACTGGCAGAATAGCGTATAATCAGTTATCTTATTTCTAATTTTTGACCCTAAACTTTTATGAATACATCCTCATCAAATCCAATTTACCCGTCTCTGACCGGTCATTCCGATCTTTACATCGCACCGGCTGGGGAAAAAGGAAGAGGAGTCTTTGCTGCCCGGAATTTTCGAAAAGGAGAGCTGATTGAGCGCTGTTGCATCATTGAATTTGACCAAAAAGACCACTATCGTTATGCAGGAAATATTCTTGAGCACTACGTGTTTCTTTGGGACAAGCGCAAAAAATCATTGGCTTTGGCTTTAGGTTTTGGTTCACTCTACAATCATTCTTCAGAACCCAACTGCAGCTATTCTCGCGAGATCAATCGAAAAACATTACTCTTCCGTGCCAGGCAGGACATCTTTCCCAATCAGGAAATCACAATCCACTATGGCCCAGCAGGAGAATCTTTTAACCCTAAAACCTAAATCCCATGGCAAACCGCAAACCCTCTCCCGACAAAACTGAAATTCCGAAAACCATTACTCCTATAGGTCAAGAAGTACCAAAAGGCGGAATCCCCATAGACCTTAAAATCGATCAGAAACTCAAAACTGAAGCAGAAGAAAAGGCCTATCATGTAAAAATCCAGACCTTCCACAAGGACGATGGACTTGGAGGAAAAATAGGTCCCAAGCAAATCAGTCATAAAATAGATTTAACCCCAAATCCAGATTTGAATGAAAAGATTGCTGCAAAGATGGCCACCGGAAAATGGAAAAAATAGCAAATCAACCTTCTTCTAGAGTAGTGTAATCTCCTACTTATTTCCTGTGAAAGTCAGCTTATCCTTGAGATATTGACTCACTTTTTTGTCCAATCGGTTTCGTAATTGAATCAAATCCTTCCGGTATGCAGGATTCCCGGCCAGATTATTTTTCTCCATGGGATCTACACTCAGATCATACAATTCCTCGTGGTCAGGATCATTGAGGTAGCGGAAATATTTCCAACGCTCGGTCCGGATGGCTTCACTCGGAGGAATGATCGGAGTCTGCCAAAGATGCTCCGTGAGGAATTCCTTTCGCTTTTCAAGCTGGGAGGATCTCAGCGAAATCCCTTGCCAGGTCTTGGGTTGGGGAATTCCTGCCAGATCAAAGATGGTGGACGGCACATCAATATTCAGTGCAAATGCGCTTTCACGCTTTCCTCCCTTTTCTCTCGGGTCAAAGACGATCAAAGGAACCCTTAGAGAAGGTTCATACATCAGCCATTTTCCGGCGAGCTGCCTTTCCCCCAAGAAGTACCCGTTGTCGCCCATGAGGATAATTACCGTATTTTTTGCCAAGCCTTTTTCTTCCAAGGCTTTTCGGATTTTACCGATCTCCGCATCTACCTCGGAGATCATGCGGTAATAGCCCTTGACACTGTGCTGGTATTTTTCCGGCGTATCAAACCTCCAATGCCAGCGGGTACGGTTTTCACCTTTTCGCACGTAGTCCGGCTGTGCGGTAAACTCCGCTCCTGAAGCCATAATCGGGTCAGGAATCGTGACATTTTGATACAAAGTATCGTACTCAGAAGACCAGAAATACTGAAGCGGGGCCGGGTCATGGGCATGGGGAGCGCTGAAGCTGAGCGAAAGCATAAAGGGCTTTTTGCTTGGTGCTTTCTGGATAAAATCAATTGCCTGCTGCCCCGTATATCGGGTCAGGTGAAAGGTGTCTTTTCCGATGGTTTTGAAAAAATACCCCCTTTGGTCATCGAATTTGCCATTGCGGTCATAATCTTCTCCCTCATCAAAAAGGGCGGAAAAGCCCGGATAATTCACCCCAAACTTCCCGAAAAATCCTGTATGATAACCTGCTTTTCGTAGCTCAACAGGATAGGATTGCGCCATCAATGGCTCTTTGATATCTCCCTGGCCAAAGGTATAGCCATGCGTGCGCTCATAGAGTCCCGTGAGAATACTTGCTCGACTTGCTGCGCAAATGGGGGTAGTGACAAAGGCATTCTCAAAGTAAATTCCCTCCAAGGCTAGCCGGTCCATTTCCGGGGTCTGAATGATGGAATTTCCTGCAAAACCCAGTGCGTCCCAGCGTTGATCATCAGTGAGGATAAAAATGATGTTGGGTCTATTTTCCTGGGCAAAAGTGACCATCCCAAGCAGGAAGTAAAAGGTCAGAAACAGGCATTTTTTCATTACTGTCAGGTTGCGTATGGGTCAAGAAAATACGTTTGGGCCAAAAAACTGTCCTGCTTGCCCCTTTTCCTCCTGAATCGTCAAAAACCTTGTAATACTGGCATACTTTAATAATTTTAGTCAAGTCCCCATGCTATGAAAATCATTTCCTCTGCCTCACCTACCCAAAAAAGTGTATTGCTTATCGTCATTTACCTTGCTTTCATCAGTCTGGGGCTTCCCGATTCCCTTTTGGGGGCGGCTTGGCCAGCCATGTTTGAAGGATTAGGGGTTCCGGTGGATTATGCCGGGATTATCTCTATGATCGTGGCAGCAGGCACTGTAGTTTCCAGTCTCTTCAGTGGCAGGGTGATTCAATGCTTTGGAGTGGCGGCAGTTACTACTTTCAGTGTATTGATGACCGCTTTGGCTTTGATGGGGTTTTCTCTCACCGGAGAATTTCTATACCTCTGTCTTTTGGCAATCCCCCTGGGTTTGGGCGCAGGAAGCGTAGATTCGGCCTTGAATAATTATGTGGCGCTACACTATCAAGCACGGCACATGAACTGGCTGCATAGCTTTTGGGGGGTAGGTGCTGCCATCGGGCCGATGATTATGGCCGGCTATTTGGCCCAAGGAAATTCATGGTCCAGCGGTTATAGTACGGTGGCTTGGATTCAGCTGGGACTGGTGTTGATTTTGATCTTTTCACTTCCACTTTGGCACAAAAATCATTCCTCGCAAGAAAGTCACGTTGAAGAATCCTCTCCCGGTCTTTTCACCCTATTACTTACCCTTCCCGGGCTGAAACAGGCCTTGGTTGTGTTCTTTTGCTATTGCACGATTGAGGCCACCTTTGGACTTTGGGGAGCCAGTTATTTGGTTTTTGAAAAAGGATACCCAGCCGATCAGGCTGCCCGACTTACTTCGCTCTATTTCTTGGGTATTACGATCGGAAGGTTTTTTTCCGGCTTTTTGACAGCCCATTTCATCAATCGGCAGTTGGTTTATCTGGGACAGGGAGTTATTGGTCTGGGCATAGGTTTGCTATTCCTGCCATTCTCTTTCACCACCATTCCCGGCTTTTTATTGGTAGGCTTGGGTTGTGCTCCCATTTTCCCAAGCTTGCTTCATGATACTCCGGTCAATTTTGGAGAGAAAAACTCCCAAAGCATTATGGGATTTCAAATGGCAAGTGCCTATGTGGGCATCACGCTGATGCCGTTCCTTTTCGGAAAAGTGGCCATTTTCACTGGGTATGGATTTCTTTTAGGATTCTTGGGATTCTTTTTGGCTTTGATCTTTGCCATGACCAGAATGATGAACAGAAAAGTTTCCAACCGAAAAATCGTCTAATTTCCACCTCCTTACTTCATTGTGAATATGTTAAAATCTCTTCTCTTCATCTTAGTCATGCTGACTGGACTTTCTTCCGGCAGCCTAGCCCAAACTTCCAAAGAGGACCTTCTCCATTTGGATAAAGGCTGGGAAAATGCCCTCTTGCGCTCTGATGTGGAGTTTTTGGAAAATTTGGTGGCAGATGACTTTATCTGGGTCCACAATCATGCCGGCCTGATTGACGGTAAAGAAGCGGTCCTCAGCAGAGCCAAGCGAATCCAAAATGGTCAGCAGGATGATACCCGCAACAGAATTTCAAGAGATCAGCAAGTAGTCATTTTGGGTTCTACCGGAGTGGTCAGCGGATACACGGTTGTGGATCGTGGACCAAGCCCGACGACCTATCATTTTATGAGAACTTATACTTGGACAGCGAGCGGATGGAAACTCTTGGGCAACCATACCATGGCCATTCCGGAGGAGGAATTGAAATAAGATTGAACTTCAGAGATTTAAAGAAAAAAAGGACACCTTGGTAAACTCCATTCATACCCTCATTTTCTGAGAAATAGTTCGAACATGAAAATCCAGTTCCTCAGAGGATTCCTTCAATTTCTTAATCTGTTCGGCTTTTTCATTCTCATTTAACAACCCTTCTTCTTGGAGGAGGTAGGTGATGGCCATGATTCTTGCCAAAGGAGCTCTTACCAAATGAGATTGGTCAAAGGCCAACTCCATGATTTGTTTGTTTTTCGCCTCTAGATTTTGATGTGACCTAAGCTGCTCAGTCACATTTTCCACAGCCACAATATAGGATTTCACTTTTCTTTGCTTGGTCAATATCCCCATTCCAAAAAGGTTGAAAATGATTTCCTCCCCATTTTTGCATCGAACACAAAACTGAAACTGAAAACCTTCTTTATGACCTGATTGAATAATTTGCCTGAAGACTTCCAAATTATCTTCACCAGGTAAGGGATGGATTAGATCAAAAATCGTTTTCCCCATCAACTCCTGCTTTGAATAGCCAGTCATGGTCTCCATGTTAGCACTTAGTTCTGTCATAACGCCTTTCGAATCAAGTTTGAGCATCCCTAAGTCAGGATTGGTAAATACCAATTCCAGCTCTTGATTTCGATTGGAGATTTGATCGTACAGTCTCCTGATCAAAAAATACAGCAGCAGGGAAGTCAACAAAACGTAAAAAAAGCCCTTAAACAACTGAAAACGGGATATTTGCCTGATATCCTCACTAAACATCCATTCCACCATCCGATCACTGAGTGTGATCCATACCAGTCCAAAAATCATATAGACTCCAGCAACAGACTCGGGTTTTTGAAGACTTAGGAATTTGGATCTAAAAATTGACCCTTTCATATCTTAATTGGTCTTAGTTTTCCAACAATTTAGGATATTATTATCCGAATTTCGGGGATAATTTTAAAAAGCCTTCTGGTATAAACAAATTGAATCGCAGGGCTCCAACGTAAATCTAAAATCCCCTCCCTTAACCATACTTAAACTCGGTCACCGAGCGCCCCGGCTTCCAGAGGTCCGGAACTCGGGATGAGCATTAATGAAATTTGGTTATGGGTAAGCAAGCGGAAAGGCAAAATCTAAAAATAGAGAGGCAGTGCTCCTCCACTTTTCCATGCAAGGACCTTCCACATCAGGAATGAATCACATTCCGTACTTCTCCCCCATCTCCCGGATCAGCTTGTAGCCATTTTCCGCCATATCCCAAGGCGCCGAATACTCTCGCCAAACCCCGATGGAATTGGCAAAAGCAGGATCGTTTCGGGTAAAGCCTTCGATGGTCAACCAGCCTGAATAATTGACCTTCTTCAAGGCTGCAAAAGTCTCGTCAAAATTCACATGACCCGAACCGGGGGTGCCACGGTCGTTTTCAGAAATATGGAAATGGCCCAAGCGTGGCGCAATTTTTTCAATCGCCAATCCTAGCTTTTTCTCCTCCATATTGGCATGATGGGTATCAAACATCGCCTGCACGTTGGGATGATTTACCTTCGCCAGCAAATAATCCAATTGCTCCATGGTATTGGCGAGGTAGCATTCGAAGCGGTTGAGCGCCTCAGGAGTCATCAAAACCCCGAGCTTTTGAGCGTGATCGGCTACCGAATAAAGCACCTCCGCAGACCAATTGTATTCGTCCTCGATCGGAGCACGGCTGGCAAAAGTCGCAAAAGCGGAATGATAGGGACCACAGAGTACCTGGGAGTTTAGATCCGCAGCTCGATCGAGAATCCAGAGCAACTTTTCCCTGGCCTTTTCACGGACCTTAGGATCGGGAGAAATGGGGTTTTCATCAGGTCCCATCACGGTTACGGTAGTCACTTCCAGACCGATATTTTTGCAGTGCTCGCCTACGGCGCGACAGGCTTTTTCATCTGTGCCTCCGATAAAAAACTCAGCACCATCGTATCCGATGGCTTTGAGGCGATCCAAAATCGGGAAAAGGTTTTCCGAAATTTCCGCTGACCAAGCCAGCACATTAAATCCTATTTTGTTCATTTCCCAAACTAATCGATTGACATAAATCTTGAAAACTTCAGCGTTCGACAATCAGCGTTCGATATTCTAAATTCAAAAAGTTCGAATATTGAACTCTGAATATCGAATAATGAAGACTACGATCACTTAAAATCCCCCACTTTCATTCCTTTTCTAAAGGTATCAAAGCCAAACATGGTCGGCTTAAAGTCACCAACGATATCCATGGAAAGCGCTGGCGTGATGCCTTCGCCCATGCCCAAAAGATAAAAAGAAGCATTGACCACCAACCTACGCATATCCTCACTCTGGAATCCCATCGAAGAACCCATGGTCGAGGCAAAGGCCATTCCCGGTTTTCCGCCATCCAGTTGGTACGGCTTAGTCCAGGCGATAGGCATCACGGACTTTTCCCACATCACCGGAGCTTTATCGTTCATTCCGGCTGTGGATTGGCCATGGATTAGTACGGTTGCATTTTCGGGAAGGGACTGAATTCCATAGACGTCTTCGGGCACCCAAATGTCCCTGACTCCACGAAGAATAGGGTGATCGTTCAATTCCTGCACTCCGTCCATGAGTGCTCGACAACCTTCTTTTGCGTGAATGCCATGATGGTTGACCCAGGTTTCTCCGAAAATCCGCTTTCCGAATCCTTTTTCCCAGCCTGGCTCTTTTCCATTCCAAGTCCATTTTGCAAAAGGAGAAGTCTTGTTCTTCTGGTAGGCAAAAGCATGGGTCGATGTTCGCAAACCGATGATAGGTTTACCCGACATAAGGAAATTTTCGATATGCTTGGTTTGGTCATCTGGAAGTTCACGGAATCGAATCAGCATAATCATCAAATCTGCTGTCTCCAAATGCTCCAGTCCGGGAATATTATTTTGGTAGTTGGGAACGACGTTACCTGTCGAAGGCTCAATAGGAAACAGCACAGTAGTCTTAAAACCATGGTGCTCGGAGAGCAGCTTGGCAAGCATAGGCATGGACTCTTCCGAGCGGTATTCGTCGTCACCGGCCACGAGGACGATGTGCTTTCCTTTGCCCAGTCCTTCCTTTCCTTCAAACTGAAGAAAAGTCACCCCATGCTGCGCGCAGGCGGCAAGATGAAGGCCCAAAAAAAGCAAGGGTAAAAACAATCGGAAAGGTGTTTTTGAAAATTTCATAAGCGGAAGGTCTGGAAATGATGATCAGGATTGGCCTGACTTGGATTTGATTTTCTTAAAAATAAGAATCGGAATGAGAATCACTATCCCGACTCCCAATCCAATCAGAAATTCTTTGATAATTCCAGGCCAGCTCTCCATCAAATGATGGAAAAACTCAATGTTATGCGCAAAAATCCCTCCGGCGACCAAGAGCAGTGCTATCGTACCGACAAAGGAAATAATCCGAATTAAAACCGGTAAAGCTTTTACCAAAAGTCTCCCGATCTTATCCGAAAGGGTATCGTCCTCGGGATTGAGCGCAATCAACTTGTAGCCAAATTCATCCATTCGGACAATCAGCGCTACCAATCCATAGACCCCCACCGTGGCGAGCAAGGCAATGATGGATACTACCGCGACCTGTGTGGAAAGTGGCTTATCCACCACCGTACTCATCGCTATGATGACAATCTCAACCGAAAGGATGAAATCCGTGGTAATGGCTGATTTGATTTTCTTGTTTTCGTGGTTTACTACTTGTTCGGGCGTGATCTCTTCATCCAGATTGATTTTTTCGTGAGCAGGTGCATGAGGAATGATCCATTCCAAAATCTTCTCCGCCCCTTCATACGCCAGGTAAAGACCTCCCAAAACCAACACTACCGTCACTGCTACCGGAGCAAATGCACTAAGTAAAAAAGCCACCGGCAAAATGATCAGCTTATTGACAAAGGAACCTTTGGAGATGGCCCACAGCACCGGTAATTCCCTGTCGGGAACAAATCCGGAAGCTTTTTCGGCATTCACCGCCAAGTCATCCCCCAAAATCCCCGAGGTTTTCTTTGCGGCAATTTTGGTCATGGCAGCCACATCATCCATGACCGTGGCAATATCATCTAATAGGGCAAATAGTCCGGAAGCCATTTTTATAATTCAGAGATTTGAGGTTTGAAATTTGAAATAAAGAGAATCTTAATCCCTTTGGAAAATACGAAGTACGCGAAAGTAGCAAAAAGTACCTGCCACGAAGTAGTAGAAAGAATTTGGAAGATTATCGAACATTGAATTAGGAGTATAGAATTAGGAGGATTCTTGGGACATGGAACATTGAAATTATTCCAATTTTCAAATCTTCAAATTTTTCAATCTTCCAATCTCCCCGGGTCAAAAATCAACGGAAAGAATTTGCCGCCCATTTTTTCGCCTTTGGGAATCACCGGAACACCTTCCAATAGCGGTTCATTGGTATCAGAAACGGTCCCATCTGCAAAGACATTCAGGACAAATGCTTTTCTTGATCTGGGAGAAAAATTCGCAAAGCTACCATGCACCAAAAGTGGATGATGAAATGCTGCATGCCCGGCTTTCAATGGAATGGCCACCGGTTTGAAATTGGCTTTTTGCTCCTCCGTCATCATGGCCATCAATCCGTCCATTTCGCCTGCCAGGGCAGGTTTCTCCAACAAGCCCCATCGATGCGAACCCGGCACATATTGCAGACAGCCATTTTCCTCCGTCGCATCATCCAAGCCACACCAGCAGGTCAGATGCTGCATCTCGATCGTGCGGGTCCAATAGCTGTAATCCTGGTGCCAGGCTACATTTCCTCCATGATGCGCCGGCTTGCAGAAAAGCTGATCATGCCAAAATCTTACGGGTCGATCTCCCAAAAGCTGTGAGGCAACCATCCTAAAGGCAGGATTCCAGATCACATCGTGAAAGGCTTCTGCAATCCGCCAATGTCCTAAGGAATGGAAAAGGACTTTATTCGGGTCTCCGGATTCATTGCTGTGAAACTCATGAAAGAGGTGATGCAGTGGATGCTTCGGGTCCATCACTTCATCCAAGGCATTCTTCAATGCTTCGATTTGGCGCTCGTCCAACAGCTTAATATCCGCCAAGTATCCATTTTCCTGAAAAAACTCCACCTGCTCCTTGCTGATGCGGTATGGTTCCCAGTCAGAGGCTGTTTTGGGTTGGTCAAATAGATCAGTAATCGGGCGATGGAAATCGGCGAGGTCTTTCATAGTATGATGAATTTGGGGGAAAAGCGAAGAAAAGATAGATAAAAATGAAATGGAAAAATCAGACTGATTCCGAAAATTGGTTCCGCAATGGTTTCCGTTGATTTTTAGCAGCTCAACCGAAATTCTGACGGGAGTTGGGTAGATTAGAAAACCAAAAAGAAGAATTCCCTCCCAAAATCAACCCAATCTATGTCAACCAATAGAAGAGACTTTCTGAAAACCGGAGCCACAGCTGCCTTGGGGCTATCGGGATTCACCCTGATTTCCCCATCAGTCCTTGGAAAATCCATGGGCTATGTGGCCCCCTCGGACAAAGTAAACCTGGCCTGTGTCGGCATCGGCAACCGGGGCAATGAAATCATCAAAGCCCTGGACAAAACCGGCCTGTGTAACATTGTCGCTCTTTGCGATGTGGACATGGGGGCCCCACAGACTGTTGAGGTTATGAATATGTTTCCGAAAGCCAAAAAGTATCAGGACTTCCGGAAGATGTTTGCCGAAATCGGAAAAGAATTTGACGCCGTGAGCATCGCCACACCGGATTTTTCGCACTTCCCGGTTACGATGATGGCGATGGCAGAGGGAAAGCATGTCTATGTAGAAAAGCCCATGGCCCGAACCTTTCAGGAAGTGGACCTCATGATGGCTGCCGCCAAAAAATATCCCAAACTGGCTACCCAAATGGGAAACCAAGGCCATTCCGAAGGAAATTATTTCCAATTTAAAACCTGGAAAGATGCCGGAATCATCAAAGATGTGACCGCCATCACTGCCCACATGAACAGTCGAAGACGTTGGCATGGTTGGGACACGAATATTTCCAAATTCCCCTCTCCAGAACCTGTTCCCTCCACTTTGGATTGGGATGTATGGTTGAGTCAAGCCCAGCCTCATGGCTTCCACAAAGACTTTCACAATGGACAGTGGCGCTGCTGGTATGATTTCGGCATGGGTGCCTTGGGCGATTGGGGCGCGCACATTATCGACACGGCACATGAGTTTTTGGATTTGGGGCTTCCTAGTGAGATCAACCCGGTAAAGCTCAGCGGACACAATATGTTTTTCTTCCCTACTTCTACCACCTTGGAGTTCAAATTCCCTGCGCGTGGCGCCATGCCCCCTCTGACCATTACCTGGTATGATGGCATGGACAATATCCCTGCTGTACCCGATGGGTATGGAGTGTCCGAATTGGACCCCAATATTCCGCCACCAAGCAACGGACAGATTCAGCCTGCAAGATTGAATCCCGGAAAGATCATTTACAGCAAAGACTTGACATTCAAAGGCGGGTCGCACGGAAGCACCCTTTCGATCATTCCTCCGGATAAGGCAAAAGAATGGGAATCCAAACTTCCTGAAGTACCTCAAAGTCCCTCCAATCACTTTGCCAACTTCCTAAAAGCCTGCAAAGGAGAGGAAAAAACCCGATCACCCTTTGAAATTGCAGGACCACTCAGTCAGGTATTCTGTCTTGGGGTAATGGCTCAGCAAATGGGAGTAAAGTTGGAATTTGATCGGGAAACCAGACAGATCACCAACAATCCTCTTGCAAATCAAGTCTTAGCAGGCATGCCCCCGAGAAAAGGCTGGGAGGAGTTTTATAGAGTCTAACTGCCGGCGTCGAGAAACAAGGGACAAGCCATCAGACACAAGACTTTAGATTCAAGGTCTGAGGGACAAAATATCGATACTTAGAAAATTGACTGAAAAGACCGCCGAGGATACTTGGCGGTCTTTTGGCTTTTGGGCAAAAATCTTCCAATATTCCAATCTTTGAATTTTCCAATCCATCCACTTACCTCTCCAATCGATCAAGCCTTTCCAAAAGCGGTGGATGGGAGTAATTCACAAAGACATACCACGGATGCGGATTGATATTGCTCAGTGTTTTGACTGAAAGGGTTTTCAACGCTTCGGCTAATGGTCTGCCTTCGAAGGTTTCCTTGGCAAAGGCATCGGCTTCAAATTCATTCTTTCGACTGAGCCAATTCATCCCGATTCCCAAAATCATGGAAATGGGGGCAAAAAGCATGGTGAAGCCGATGATATTCAATTCGGCGGACCAAGCTTGACCTCCCAAAGCCAGACTCATTTTTTCTGAAAAAATAAATTGTGCCAGCAAAAACAACATCAAGCCTACCTGAAATACAGCGGCCACCATCCCCCAAACGATGTGTTTTTTCTTGTAGTGTCCTACTTCATGGGCCAATACCGCCACCAATTCGTCGGGCGGGTGTTGCTCCAGCAAGGTGTCGTAGAGCACTACTTTTTTCCGCTTCCCAAATCCGGAAAAAAATGCATTTGCCTTGGAAGACCGCTTACTGCCATCCATGACAAAAATATTATCCAAAGGGAAATTCACTGACTGTGCGTAGTGTATGATTTTTTGCTTCAGCTCTCCATCTGCCAGAGGTGTGAGTTTGTTGAAAAGCGGTAGGATCCAAGCAGTATAAAACAAATTGACCAGTACCATAAAAACTACTGCAACCAGCCAAAATTGCCACCAGAAATCTTTACCCATCTGGTGGATCAGCCAAAGGAACACCATCAGCAGTCCTCCCCCGACCAGAATAGAAAGGATATAGCCTTTGATTTTGTCCGAGAAAAAAGTTTGGACAGAGGTCTTATTGAACCCGTATTTTTCCTCAATAACAAAGGTGGCGTAGTAATCAAATGGAAGACTGAGGATATCAGAACCTACAAACACAAGCCCGAAAAACACCAAGGATTTGATCAAAGGCTGAAATCCAAAACCTCCAACCCAAGTATCAATCGCTCCAAACCACCCTTGGGTAATAAAAAGGAAGGTAACCAGAAAGGAGAATGTTCCTGCCAGAAATTTAAATCTGAAATTTTCCCGCTGATAGTCCTTTGATTCCTGAAGCTTGGATTGACTAAGATATTCAGAGAGTGTATCGGGTACGTCTGGGATGGGATTTGTGACATTGAGGTATCCCAGTATCTTTCTTACTGAATATCCAAAAACCAATACCCCGACTAGCAGGTATTTCAGTGATTCTACACTCATACCGAAAAATTAGAATTTGGGACAGGGAAGAATGGTATCCCTCCGGGAAGGTTTTCCCTGATAGGCATTGGGAAGCGTCCAGGAAAGGCTGAGTTCGTGTGCACCACCGGATTGAATCCCCAATTGGGAAACCGTGTAGTCAAAGCTGTAGCCAATGTTCAGGCCACTCAGCAGATTGACTCCTACCATCATGACAATAGCGTCTCTGTTGCTTTGGTTCTCAACAGGCTTGTAGGGTAGACCTCGATACCACAGACCAAAAACAATGGGCTCCACATAGAAATATGCTCCCAAATCCAATTGCTCAAAAGGGCCTTGTCTTTTGTAATTGACAGTAGGGGTGAAATAGCGTTGCTTTCTAATGTGTGTAAAATCTCCTCTCATTCCTCCTTCTCCCAAAGAAATCCGATAACCGGCATGGAAAGAAAGCTTCATGGGGAGAGGACTTACCCCATCAATAAAGGATTGATTGGGTTGATTGACATGATGGGCTGAAAAACCGGCCCAGGCATTTTCAGTAAAAAACAATCCACCGACGGATAATGAAAGCATCCCCACAGGATCTCCCAATCCCGGGATATCTGTGCCCGGAAACAAGGGACCGAAGGGATCATTGGGATTGATTTGATTAGCAAAAACCAAATTTTCATAAAACCCTATTTCCCTACGGATATAACTTGCCTGAAATCCCGGTCGGAAATAGACATTGTCTGCCAATTTGAGTTCATAGGAATACAAGGCAGAAATAGAAGTGGATCTCAATTTGGCAGCACCTTCTGTGTCCTGCATGACATGGATCCCGATTCCGCTGTTATAGTCCGGCAGATAGGTGTCATAATAGGCTGAGAAAGTGGTGAATTGCGCATCAATCGAGGGCCATTGGTTCCGATAGTTGAAGCCCACTCTTCCGGTAAGCTCACCTCCTGCCATCGCAGGGTTGAGATAAAGGGGCGCGGCATAGTACTGGCTATATTGCGGATCCTGGGCAAACCCAGATGTCATTGTGGAAAACCACACTGCCGCAAAAAAAACCAAAACCAGTAGAGACCGTAACAAGGATTTGTTCGTTTATTTGAATATTCAGTCAGCTTCTAAACGAATCCTCTTGAAGGTTGTTTTAGTAAGCAGTGCGAAAAATATGAAAAGCAGCCCTAATTCCATAAGGTTCATTTTAATTTTTACCAGTTCCCTTTTAATTACTATTTGTGGAATGGTCGATCCCGCTTGGGGCCAGGGCTTCAATGATAACGAATGGATTTTTGGTAATTGTGGGTCAGGGGATAACAGCTATTTATCTTTTGGAAAAGGTAGCACCGCCAATGTGCAGACATTACCGGGTTCGGTGATTATCGGAAAAGACAATAATGCCATAGCTATTGACCCGATCACCGGACAGCCATTATTCTACACCAATGGCGTACTGGTCTATGATTTTAGCGGAAGTCCAATCGAAGGCAACGCACCCGGGCTGAATGGAAATATCGATGGAAGGCAAACCGTAGCAACCGGTTTTCTGGAATATGATCCAAATGGAGACAAGCTTTTCTATATCTTTTATCTCACACCGGGTGGACAACTGAACTACGCAGTAGTGGATATGAATGCTCCCGGACAGGCAACAGGAAATGAGAGACCGCTTGGGCAGATTATTTCCAAAAATCAGCCAATTGGACCCGGACAAGGAGCTCTTTTAGTGGTCAAGACTTCTGCATCTCCTTCGTATTTAATCAGCTTTGCAGGTGGTAATTTGATTTCCCGGAGATTTGGAACTGCTGCCGGTGATTTCTCCGAAACTGATACCCAAGGCATCCCTTTTACCCCAAAAGGGATTGTTTTTGATGAAGCAAACGGAAGACTTATCCTGATCCCAGAAAATCCCGGAGACGATTTGTTAGTGGTCACTTTTGATACGGGCTCGGGTAATTTCGGAAGCCCTCAACCGATTGCCAATTCGGGAGGAACTGCGCCAATCAACGGAGCGGAGTTTTCTCCCGATGGAGATTTTATTTACTTCTCCCGAGGAAATCAGCTGTTTCGTGTCCCGACTTCTAATCTAACTGCCACTCCGGAAGAAATCCCGCTCAGTGCTGGATTACATCAGGTTTACGATGTAAAAGCCGGTCCCGACGGACAGCTGTATTACATTTACGAAGAAGTACCCGGAGGACCCCAGTTGATCGGGAGAGTGACCAATCCGGATGAAAGCAATCTAACCGATGTCGTATTAGAAGAGGATCCTTTTGCCGGTACAGATTTCTGTGGCACTGTATTTCCGGTCTTTGCTCCAAATGCCGACATTGATCCTTCCGTTGATTTCACTTGGGATCCCGAAGAGCCCTGTGCCAATAATCCCGTCCAACTAAGCAGTGAAATTACGCCTCAAAACTATCGTCCGGTTTCATTCAACTGGGAATTCAGTCCTCCACTGACCGACTCTGACGGTAACCCGCTTCCCGCAGATTACAAGCAAGAGCACTTTTTGGTGCCTCAGGATGCTGCTCAGGGCACGAGCATTTCGGTGACACTAACTGTAGAGTTTGCAGACGGTACCACCCGGGAAGTGAGCAAAGACATCCCGTTGACAGAGAATAATCTCGAAGCAAATTTTTCTCCATCGGATACCACAGTCTGCGAGTCTTGTATTGACATTGAAGCTTTTCTACAGGCTCAATCTCAAAGTGGCCAACAAGGAGGAGAAGCTCCCGGTGGTGGCGGAAACAACTATGAATATTTTTGGTCAAATAAACGGGACCAAGGATGGATAGGAAAGGAACCGAATGAGGTCTGCCGCCCCGGATTGTATTGGGTATTGGTCAGAGAGCCGGGTTCCTCCTGCTATGCCTATGCTGAAGTACGGGTGAAAATGTGGGATGTACCAGACCAAACCAACAACATCTGGTATTTCGGAGATGGTGCCGGACTGGATTTCAATCCCGATCCGGATGACGAAAACGCGCCTGTCCCAAGACCAATAGCGGAGCGACATCCACAAAATATACCTGCGGGTACGACTACCATTTCTGACCAAGCCGGACAGGTTTTGTTTTTCACTGACGGACAATCTGTTTGGGACCTCAACGGAGACTTGATGGAAAATGGCAGTGATATAGGAGGAGACAATTCCGCCAGCCAATCCGTCATTGCAGTGGGGGTACCTACCCAACCCACCTTGTTCTATCTCTTTACCACCCAAGCATCTGCGGGTGGTTCCAATACGGTTAGCTATTCTTTGGTCGATATCAAAT
This sequence comes from Algoriphagus aquaeductus, assembly GCF_003253485.1. Classification (GTDB taxonomy): domain Bacteria; phylum Bacteroidota; class Bacteroidia; order Cytophagales; family Cyclobacteriaceae; genus Algoriphagus; species Algoriphagus aquaeductus. Next base: position 257,805 of record NZ_QKTX01000004.1, read on the forward strand.
CCGAAAACCAGACGGGGGTTGGGAATGTAGTTACCAAAAATAATTTCCTGTTCAGCCCATCCACAGAGCAAAGCGCTGCACTGACTTCGGGTGATACTACTTGGGTGATGTTTCATGAGCTAGGAAACAATTCCTTCAGGGCCTACCCCGTGACGAGTAACGGCATCGGGCAGCCAGTGATCAGTTCGGTGGGCAGCAACCATGGCTTCAACTCAGGAGTCGGAGCTATGAAATTCAGTCCGGACGGCACCAAGTTGGCAGTGACCATTTCGGAGGGAGGGTGTAATCGAACTGAGATTTTTGAGTTTGATCAGCAGACCGGTCAGTTGACCGAGTATGCCCGATTGAATTTGGGATGCAGCGGAAGTGTCTATGGTTTGGAATTTTCTCAGGATTCGGACCGAGTGTTGGTTTCTTACCGCAACGGAGGCCCAGGAATAGAGGAATTTATCATCAAACCGGTGGACAACAATGATCCGAATGCAGCGTCCTGTCCGGCATGTTTCGATGGAGCAAGTACCCGGGCACAACGCGAAGCCTGTATTCTTAGCACCAAAAAGCAAGTAGGCGGTACAGCCGGCCTTAATTTAGGAGCGCTACAGATCGCCTCAGATGGTCAAATCTATGTAGCCGTCGTCGGAGATAATCGAATCGGTCAGATTCAGGTGGGTACCGGATGTACTGCGAGCAGTACGTTTAATCAAAATGCCGTTCAGCCCATGCCCGGAACATCCAATCTTGGGTTGCCTTCCTTCGTTCAAAACTCCGGAAGTTCTATTCCTGAACCTGCCTTAGCCTTACCTCCTAGACTTTGCCTTGATCCTGCTTTGGGAGCGGAGGCTTTATTGGAAGGCGGTGGTGAGCCAGATATCGATTCCTATTTCTGGACGATTACCCATGAGGATGGGACAGTGATCCGAAATGAATTTGGTGGTCCCGGAGAGGAATTTCAAACCTTGGAACAAACCTTTAACCGACCTGGCATTTACACCGTCGAACTGAGAGTAGACCGATGTGATGAAATCAACTATGCCAGCTTTACCGGAGAAATTGAAGTGGTAGCGCCTCCGGTTTTGACCTTGGCTTCTGATGTAACCCTATGTGTGGGTAACCCTGTCACCCTAACAGCGATTGACGGGTATGATCCGGCTGACGGTTTGTATGACTTCCAATGGACCAATGCCGCAGGACAGATTTTTGGAGATGAAAATTCCAATTCCATCACTGTGGATGAGGAAAGTATCTACACCGTCCAAGTGAGTTATAGACTTCCCGCAGGATTGTCTGAAGATGAAGCAGCCTTATTTGAAACTTGTCCATCCACCGCAGAGGTATTTGTTGGACCTGCTTTCGAATTTGATCTAACTCAAACCGCTGAGGAAGTATGTTTTGAAGAAACCTCAGTGATTTTTGCTCCTGACACTCCTATAGTAGGCGAATGGTTTTATGAGCGCAATCAGGATGGAAACCGCGTCTCCTTAGGAGAGTTTTTTGAATTGGAACTCTTCATCAACAATCTTCCCGGGCCTGGCCAATATGAAATCATCTTTATCACAGAAGACCCGATTTTGGAAGGTTGTGTGGTTGAGAAAAAAGTGAATTTACTGGTCAATGAGCTTCCGCTATTTGTCCCGACAGCTACCAATCCTGCTACCGATTGTGCCACAGCCGATGGTGCATTTGAAATCGCAATGCAGGCCAATGCCTCGGAAGTACGGATTCCTGAATTGAGTCTCAGTTTTACCAATGTCTCAGCAGGGGACGTTATTCCGGTCAATGGGGTACTTCCGGGATTATTTACCATTGAAGCGGAAAGTGCAGCGGGCTGTCTTTATCTGGCTTCGGTGACTATCCAAAATCTCAATCCTCCGTCACTTTATGAATTTACCGTAAGTACCACAGATGAAACTTGTGGTACCAACGGTGTCGATCCCGGAAAAATCACCATTACTTTCAGCAGTGGAACAGCTCAAATAGGAACCTACCGGATCGTGAGGCAAGGTGATGGGCTGGAATTTACCGGACCGCTTCCTAATCAAGCCAGTTTTGATGTTGAGGTTCCTTATGGGGAATATTTGGTAGAAATTCAGGACCCTTCCGGTTGCGCCATCCCTGATGAAACTGTGTACACCATTGCCCAAAAATTTGAGGTAATATTTTCAGTACCTACCAATGTGACGGCCTGTGAAGAATTTTCTTTCACCCCAACAGGTCCCAATCCTTTAACGTACACACTTCGAAATTCGTCAGGAGGCATCATCAATCCGGATGCTTCAGGGGTATTTACGCTCAACCAATCCGGGACCTACACGATGCGGGGTGAAGATCCATCCAATGTAGATTGTCCCAAGGAAATCGTGATGGTGGTCAATCTCAGCCAGCCTATCGATTTTGATGTATCCGCACCAATTGTGGATTGCCAGACCGGAGTGAGATTTGAGGCTATCCTACGAAACGCCAATCCGGCAGACGTGATCTTCTTGTGGCGGGATGATTTGGGAGTGATTGTGGGAAGAAGAGATACATTTACCCCAAGTCGGGATGGAAGCTATTCCCTGGAAGTGCAGCCTGCAGCAGGGGGGTTATGCCCGACACAACGTGTGGATTTTACGGCTACTATCCTTTCCGAGCCAATTTTGGTGAATTTGGACGTTGTGCCTTTCTGCATCGATCAAACCAGCACGACGATAAATGTGGTCACAGACCTAAGTCGGGTGGCCGAACTGGAATGGTTTTCGGTGGTCAACGGAACCCGAAGCCGTTTGCCATTACTGGACAATCTCTCCTCAATTGTAGTGACTCAAGAAGGAACTTATGAAGTCATCATTCGAAGCGAATTTGGCTGCGAGTTGGGAAGAGCAATTGGGGAGGTAAGAAAATCCACCATAATTCCACCTGTGGTTCCAGCTGAGATCGTCACCATTTGTGCCATTGAAGGAAATACGAGCAGTATCAATCCGGGTGTCTATGACAATTATTCATGGATTTTGAATGGAGAAGAAGTTTCACAAGATGCTATCTTCACTCCTACCTTACCCGGAAACTATGAACTGAGGGTATCTGATAATTTAGGGTGTGAATATGTGGCTGCTTTCACCGTAGAGGAGGACTGCAGACTGAAAATAACCTACCCTAATGGAGTGGTTTTGGGAGATCCCAACCGAAATTTCATCCTATATGCCAATGAGTACATTGATGAGGTTGAGGTTTTCATCTTCAACCGTTGGGGAGAGCTTATTTTTTATTGTGAACATGAAAACCTTGAACCTCGACAACCCTTCTGTCCTTGGGATGGAATTGTAAACGGAAAATTTGTGCCCAACGGAACATATGCCGTGGTCGTGAGGTTTACTTCCCGAGAGCAAAATCTCACCCAATCCGAAACCAAAGCGATTACGATTATCCAATAAGTATGTTGATTGTTATTTCTCCTGCAAAAACGCTGGATTATAGTACCCCAAACTTCAAAGATTTCTCCCTTCCTGACTTTGGCTCAGACATCAAAAATCTGGTTCAAGTCATGAAAAAAAAATCAGCAAATGAAATTGCTGAGCTGATGCACATCAGCGACAACCTGGCTCAGCTAAACGAAGAGCGATACAAGACTTTTCAAAAGGAATTTCACCACGACAATTCCAAACAGGCTCTTCTCGCATTCAAAGGGGATGTGTACACCAAAATTGAAGTGGACACCTATTCACCTGAAGATTTTGAATTTGCACAGAATCATCTACGAATTTTGTCAGGACTCTACGGCCTGTTGAAGCCCCTGGATTTGATTCAGCCCTATCGACTGGAAATGGGTACAAGGCTGGAGACCAAAAAGGGAACAAATCTCTATGAGTATTGGGGAAGCAAAATTGCCAAGGCGATCAATGAAGCGGCCCAAGGCGAGCCATTGATCAACCTGGCCTCTCAGGAATATTTCAAAGCGGTGGATAGGAAGGCACTCAAAATCCCCGTGGTAAACATTCATTTCAAGGAATATAAAAACGGTTCATACCAAGTAATCGGACTTTTCGCCAAACAAGCGAGAGGAATGATGACTAATTTTGCCATCAAAAACAAGCTGAGAAATCCTGAGGAATTAAAGACGTTCAACCAGTCTGGATACGAGTTCGCTGAAGGAATGAGTTCCACTTCGGACTGGTATTTTGTAAGATAAACATATTTGGGCAGGGATAGGCCTCAGTTCCGATTTTTTGAACGGAGGTTTTTTAGTAGCTTTAAGGCTCATTTTCAATATTTTCAAGTGCGGTTTTACCTGTTTAAAAACTTCTCTGGATTGTTTTTTTTCCTATTGGCCTTAGGAGTGTTTGGGGGTACCTATTCGATTATAAAAGAAAAAAATCAGTTTGAAAATGAGGCTTTCCATCAAGCTTCTACCACACCGGCAATCTCTGGTCCGGATCGGCTGTGTAATGTATTTGGAAGTGTGATCGGAACTTTTTCAGGAGGGGGAAATCCTCTCACGGATCTTTACCAATGGACCATCATCGGACCCGGAGGAGAAATCCTCAGGGAAACCCAGTATCGAAGCACACCTGATATCAGCTACACCTTTGGATTGTTGGGCCCCCATCGGGTTATTTTGAAAGTTACCAGAGCCGGTCTTCCTTTTTTTGAACAAGAAAAAACAGTCTTGTTGATCAAAGGTCCGGATATTGCGCTGCAGCCTACCTATCAATTGTGCCAAGGGCAATCATTAAACATAAGTGCCTTAGATCCGGGATCTGCAAACTTTGGTTCTTATGCATTCGAATGGAAAAACCAATCCGGTGCCACCGTCGGGACCAGCAATACCCTGGCTGTGGATACCCCTGGGGATTATGTGGTCACTTTTTATTTTTTGAATTCTTCGGGAGTCCCAGAATGTGAAACCACTCTTTCTACAAGGATTGGCGAAATAAGTCCTTTTGTCATCACTTCCACCTCCAGTGTCCTTTGCCCGGCGGGTAACATTACTTTTGAAACCAACCCCATCACTTCAGGAGAATGGTATTATCAAAAAATAGGCACACCTGCTCCTATCCGAATTGCCAGTGGAAATTCCCTGGTTTTGGAGGCTTCCTCCTTACCTGAACCGGGAGATTATGAAATCATCGTTCGAGTGGATAACCCTCAAAATCCTGCATGTAGCCCAGAAGTTAGAACCACCATCCAATACAATATCCTTCCTCAGATCAAAATTGAAGAGGCCATTGGTGCCACGGGTTGCTTTGAGCCGGACGGGATTTTGAAGGTAAGGGCACTCACCAATCTGGATGGAGTATCGATCAACGGATTAGGAATGAGTCAGGGGCCTTTCCTTGCAGGAGATCTCATCCAATTCAACGGTTTGAAATCCGGAGCCTATAGTATTATCGCCAATCTGAACGGTTGCTCTGAAATTTTTGGATCAGTAGTCCCACTTCAAAATCCCCCATCCAATCTGGAATTTGCCATCGATGATATTCAACCGGAGATTTGTACAGAAACAGGAAAGGATCTTGGGTCATTTTTGCTACGAATGATCAATGCCCCATTGGAGGGTTCGTATCGAATTCTTAATCTCAAAGGCGAAGTAGTCGCCAATGAAGCCGGAAATGGGCTAGAAGAGTTAAGGGTAAGTATAAGCGGGGGAAAATACTTCTTTCAGGTATTTGATACTGACAGCTGCACCTTGCCAAAAAGTGAAGAATTCGAAGTACCTGGCTTAGCCCAAGTTTCTTATTCCATACCTGGAGATCTTTTTGTCTGTCAAAGTTACGACTTGACTCCTGAGAGCAGTTTTGATCTGGAATATACCTTGACCTATCCTGACGGTTCTAAGAAGACACTTGGTCAAGGTGCTCCATTTACCATCACAGAAGGGGGAGATTATACGATAGTCGGCAGGTTGGCAGGTCCCGGTGACCTTTGTCCATTTTTACAGGAGTTTAGCATCACCATGGTGAATCCGGTGGATTTTGAGCCGGTGCTTATTCAGGAAGATTGTGATGGAAACCGAACCTATGAAGCGGATATCAGGGGGAGAGATCCCTCCACGGTCAAATTTCTTTGGTTTAATGAAAATGATGAACTGGTAGGAAATGGACAATTTCTATTCCCGACCTCCACGGGTGAATTCAAACTCGATGTCCAACCGGCAAATAGTACGGCATGCCCCAGTCCTCCGGTTCCCTTTTTAATACCAGAACCTATACTAGAAGTCGAGGTTGAACTGGTATCCACCAAACTTTGTGAGTATGGTCCTCGGGCAGTTTTGGATTTGAATACCACCTTTCCGGAAGCAGTGACTGACATCGAGTGGAGACGATATGATGAAGATGGCACGATCACCACGCTAGATAACTACGCCAATCAGAAACAGGTCCTTATAGAATTGCCGGGAATCTATGAAGCCGCTGTTTTCAGCAGAATTCCCAGCATAGGCAAAGACTGTGAATTGGGCAGATCCAGCCTCGAAATTGACCTGATTTTGGACAAGGTCAACTTTGAAATCCCGGGGGATCTCTCGATTTGTGATCCTTTTGAACTCATACCTGAATCCTCCCGACCTTTGATATTTACCTTGACCTATCCGGATGGAAAAGAAGAAACCAAAAATCTAAATGAACCTTTTACGCTTAACCAAGAGGGCAGCTATACAATTTTAGGCTTTGATCCGGATCCAAAGGGCCCGGAATGTCCGGAACAAAAAACATTTGAGGTAAAAATCAACCCACCCGTACAGTTTTCTCTGGAATTAGTCAATTTAGACTGTAATGGGATTTATGAATATGAAGCAGAGGTGACTAATTACCTGCCGTCTGAAGTGGACTTCTTTTGGTTTGACCCTAGTGGCACTTTGGTGTCTAACACCTCAAGCTTAAGTACTTCCACTTATGGGGAGTTTCGGGTGGAAATTCAGCCCTCCGGTTCTATCCCCTGTGAAAACCAATTCAAAACCCTTTTTGTACCCGATCCCATTCTTCAGGTAAGTACAAAGATTATTGCTGAGGCGCTTTGTCCAGACCAACCCAATGCCGCATTGAAGGTGGATGCAAACCTAGAACCTGTCCAAACGATCCACTGGTGGTTTACCGATTTGAGCAATAATCGAAGACCACTATCCAACCTTACCAATCAGCAGGAGATTTTGGCTTTTGAGGAAGGCACCTATGAAGTCCAACTTTTGAATAGGTTCAATTGTCTTTTGGGTCAAGATCAAACTTTGGTTATCCGAAGCACAGATCAAGTCAGACCGGAGCTGGACGAGGCGTATCAGATTTGCCCCAAATATGACATCGCGCCCACCCTGAGCCCCGGAAATTTTGCCTCGTACGAATGGATTTTTGAGGGCAACTTGGTATCTACTTCTTCTACCTTTAAGCCTCTTCAGATTGGCAGTTATGAAGTCATAGTTACCAGTGCTGAGGGTTGCGCCTACCAGACCAGTTTCATAACCGAGGAGGAATGCGAACTGAGGCTGAGACTTCCGAATGCCATCCAACCGGAAAATCCGGATAAACCCTTTTTGATTTACACTAACTATCTGGTAGATGAACTTGAGGTTTGGATTTATAACAAATGGGGGAATTTGATATTTCATTGCAAAAACTCCGATTTGATCGATCAAGAATCCACTTGCTTATGGGATGGATTGTACAATGGAAAAAAAGTACCCCCGGGGGCCTATGCCTTTCGAATAAATTACCAAAATTATGAGCGGGGAATCAAGCGGGAACAACTGGGTACGGTACAGGTCATCGAATAATTTTTTTCCAACTTTCTCCAAAATAAGACCCTGAATTCCTGAAATATATACAGGCTATATTCGGCAACACCTCAGAAGAGTACCTGCATGCCAACTCAATATTGGACGGATAATCATTTGTGACTTTTTCCTTTCAAGGAAAATTTTCTTTGGCGGGCAAGCTAAATCCGATTTTTTTCATATTTTGAGCTGTTTCAATCGTTTGTTTCACTCAACCCAAAATCCAAAAGCACGCTTCTATGACTCAAACCATCAACCGAGGTGCCCTCTTCAATGCAAGTTGTCTGGCACTAATCACCACAGCTTTCTCTTTTTCCATCCGAGCTGGTATTCTCCCTCAACTGGGGGCTGAATTTGGACTCACGGCAGAGCAGTTAGGCTTTATCAATTCCATGTGGTTTTTGGGATTCCCGATTTCCATGATCTTGGGAGGTCTTTTCTACCACATCGTTGGCCCTGCCAACATCATGAGAATCGCCTTTATCACCCACACCCTTGGGATTTTGCTGACCATTTATGCAGGAGGATATACCACGCTGCTTATTTCAACCCTCTTTATTGGGTTTGGAAATGGCTGTACCGAAGCGGCCTGTAATCCACTGATTGCTGATATGTATTCAGGCACTACCCTAAATAAAATGCTCAACAGATTCCACATGTGGTTCCCAGGTGGTATTGTGTTGGGTAGCTTGATTTCCAAATTTATGACCGATGGGGGCATGGTTTGGCAGACTCAAGTATGGGTAATGATGGTTCCTACCATTGCTTATGCGGTGTTGTTCTTTGGTAAGACTTTCCCAAAACCCACCGTGGAAGGAGTTACTTCCGTGGGTTCAAACATCAAAGCTATGTTCAGCCCAGTTTTTATCTTCTTATTCTTTGCCATGGCCTTGACCGCAATATCCGAATTCGGCCCTCAGCAGTGGGTAGGCTTGATCATGAGTAAGAGTGGTGCTAGTCCTATGTTAATCTTGGCCTTGACTACCGGGGTAATGGCTGTTGGCAGGTTCTTCGCAGGTCCTGTAGTGAAATCATTGGGGCAAACAGGTGTATTGCTCGGTGGAGCCATCTTCGCTTCTATCGGGATATTTATGTTTAGCACAGTGACTGGTCCTATGGCCTATGTTGCGGCTTTGGTTTTCGCCATCGGCGTATGCTATTTCTGGCCGGTAATGGTCGGAGCTGTGGCTCAGCGAGTGCCGCTATCCGGTGCACTCGGCATGTCCATCATTGGTGGGGTAGGAATGTTTTCCACTGCGATTTTTCAGCCGATCATAGGCGGATGGATTGATACTGCAAGAGCTGAACAAGGTGCTGCTGGCTTGGCAGGAGATGCTTTAGAGCTCGCTGCAGGTCAGGAAACGTTACAAAAAATGGTCATGTTCCCCGGAATCTTGATCGTACTCTTTATTATCTTCTTCATTTGGCAAAGAGGTGTGAAAACCTCCGGTGAAGGAGCTCATTAATTCAACCAAAAAGCAGCCTTCGGGCTGCTTTTTTTCTTTAAAACCTATGCAAAAGCCCTGCTCTATATTCCTGCTACTTTTTATTATCTGTCACTCGCTTTTTGCTCAGCAAATCAGCGGTCCCATTAAAATTCATCCAGAAAAAAGATTCCTGATGACATCCGATGGAAAACCTTTCTTTTGGATGGCTGATACTGCTTGGGAACTTTTTCATCGCTTAAGTGAGGATGATGCTAAAATGTATCTCGACAAACGCCAGGAACAAGGATTCAACGTGATTCAGGCAGTAGTTTTGGCCGAGCTGGATGGTCTTCATACTCCCAATGCAAATGGGGATCGGCCATTTACGGATCTGGAAAAGTGGAAATACAATGAAGCTTATTTCAAACACGTAGACCGAATTCTTGAATTGGCAATGGAGCGAAATTTGCATGTTGCACTTTTGCCCACTTGGGGAGACAAATTGTTCAGAAACACCTGGGGAATCGGACCTGAGATTTTCACCCCTGCAAAAGCCTATGCCTATGGCAAATGGATAGGCAATCGATACAGGAATCAAAAAAACTTAATTTGGGTTCTCGGCGGAGATCGGAATCCTAGAGAAGATTCTCAAGATATCGAGGTATGGAATCAAATGGCCAAAGGAATCAGAGAATCTGAAAACCCAGAAAATCGGATATTGATCACTTTTCATCCTCAGCCTATGGCACCGGGAGGAAGCTCGGTGTGGTTTCACCAAGCGGCATGGCTGGACTTCAACATGCACCAAACCGGACACTGCCCTAATTATCCCAATTATTCGAGAATTTCCTACGATTACGAGTTGAATCCAACCAAACCCACCCTTGACGGTGAGCCTATGTATGAGGAACATCCCAAATGTTTTAATGCCAAGGAATTGGGCTATAGTGAAGCCACTGATATCCGAAAGATGATGTATTGGAATGTCTTTGCTGGGGCAGCAGGCCAAACCTACGGCTGCCATGCCGTTTGGCAGATGTATGACTTTGACAAAGAACCCATCAATGCCCCACTAAAACCCTGGCATAAATCACTCGATCTCGAAGTGGCCAATCAAGTCAAACACCTCAAAAACTTAATGTTAAGCCTGTCTTACTTTGATCGAATTCCTGATCCTACCTTAGTAGCACTCCCACAACCCGAAGATGAACATTTTGTGATTGGTACCCGCTCCAAAGAAGGGACCTTCGCACTGATCTATTTTCCCAGCGGCAAACCCACCCAACTTAACTTAGCCTCACTGAAGGCAGGCAGATTGAAATTCACCTGGTATGACCCGAGAACTGGGGTAAGTATAGATTATCCAAAGGAGAGAAAAAATCAATCCACCTTGGAGGTCACCCCTCCTTCTTCAGGCAGAGGGAATGATTGGGTGCTCGTAATTGATGCTGACACCTAATTTCCGCAAGAATAGCCCGAATATTCGTCTGCTTTCACGGACCAAAGCTTACCATCATCATCCCGGTAAGTAATCGTGCCCGTGCTCTCTAAAATTTCAATACTAAACTGAGTGACAATGGTTCGACCATCAACCAACTCAATCGTACAGGGCCCCTCAAACCGTTGGACTTCCAAAATCTTCTCACAAGAACTAAGAAATCCAACCAAAGAAAAAAAGAAAACCAATCTCACAAGCATAGACAAAAGGCACTTACATATCGGAAACAACCTAAGAAAGAATTCCTGAAAATTCAGACTTATGAGCGAAAATATCCCGACTATTTCCAGAATTTGATATTTTCGATTTAACCCGAAATCAAATCTTTCACAAAAGTCGAAACTGCCAGATCTAGAAAGATTAAAATGCTACATGTTTTGATGTGAGCTTATGGGACTTCTTCAAAACATGACCCAATAGATAAGCGGAAATTCAAACCTGAAACCTTCCCAATGCAATCGAGATGCACTATTTCAGTTGGGTATTCGTTTTGAAAATTGCGTGAGACCCTAAACAACTACCCAAAAAAATCAGAGGGCACAAAAAAAGCCCAACTTTTTCGGTTGAGCTTTGTGACCTCGTCAAGATTCAAACTTGAAACCTCCTGAGCCGTAATCAGGTGCTCTATTCAGTTGAGCTACGAGGCCGAATGGGTTTGCAAAAGTAAATATTTAATCTCTCCCTCCAAATATTAAGTCACAAGAAAAACAGGATTTTCATTTTTTTTGCTCCATTCAGCCTTAAGAATAATTAAGAACAATAGGAGGGTAAATCTTTGGGGATTTCCTATTTTTGCCCACATCCTACTGAAAAGAAGATTCTTTTAATGAAAAAATTACTCGCACTGGCTTTACTTTCTTTCTCCTTAGTAGCACATGCCCAGGAATCGGAAAAAAAACCAAAATCGCCTATCGGCGGCCGTCCAAACATCCCAAATGATCTCAATTTCGAGTTTGGTTTCAATCAACTCAATTCAAGACCTGCGGATCTTGCACTGGATTTCTTTGGATCCCGAACGTTCAATGTTTCCTACCAGTTTCCCATCAACCTTTTTGGAGATAATTCAGGAATCACCCTGAACCCAGGATTTGGAATTGGCTCTGATAAACTGAAATTCAAGGAGGATAAAAATCTTTTTCGAAGTGCTACCCTTGGGGCAGAATCCTCCGAGCTAAGAGAGGTGACGAGTGTCTACGGTAATAATATCTCTATTCAGACGAATAACTTCGCTGCCAATTATTTTGAAATCCCTATTGATTTGAGATATCATTTCAATAAAAACAATTACAGTAAAAGTTTCCGGGTAAGCGTGGGAGGAAAAGTGGGCTTCCTTTATAATGCGCATTCCAAAATCAAGTACGACTCCCCTACCATTGGTAGTGTCAAAATCAAAAACTCCGAAAACTATGGGCTTGAAAAACTCAGATATGGCGTATCTGTAAAAGCCGGAAGTCCTGGTTTTTATGTTTGGAGCACAGTTTACCTCAATGACATGTGGCAGGCAGGAAGAGGACCCTTTGCCACCGAAGCAAGCCAAATTAATTTCGGATTAGCTATATCCGTATTTTGATCTTCTTGAATTGGTGGAAAAAGCCAAAATCCAGTCTTTAGGGGCTGGATTTTTTTTTGAATGGGCTTATGAAAAATTGAATTCAGGATATACGGAACCTGACCAATAATTCATCTTAAACATTTGAAGATCAAGATTTCGACAAGTCCTTGTGCAACTTCGGTCATCGGTCTCCTGTGTCGAGAACAGTCCAAGTATACAACCCAAAATCCGGAGAATATTCGTCTACTGTCAGGATTGCGTACAATCTAAGCGCATAAAATCAGAAATGGAATTGCACCCTGCTATGACCAAATCCAAGTAAATCCAAACCAGCAAATCGCAAATCCAGCAAAAAACCCTACGTAAACCTCCAATGGCCGATGAGCATTGAGGTAAAGTCTGGACGATGCTACCAAACCCGCCAATATCAAAGCCAATAACAAGGGGTACAGAACTTCAAAGGTGCTGAAGAATTTCCCTAAAACTAAAACCACGGCCAAAAGCCCTCCTACCCCGGTCATATGTGCCGACATCTTCCAAAAAAATGTAACCGATGAAAGCAAAATCACCGCAAAGCTGATCACCCCCATGCCTTGCCATAAAATGGGATCCAATTCGCTTTTTTGATAGAAAAACCAGGTTGTGATCAGAAAGTAAATGCAGGTAATCAAAAAAGGAATGGTTCGATCCTTCTTTTCAGGCATATGCAAACTTTTCACTTTACCACTAAGCCGAAGTCCGATAATGGAGATCATCGGAATCAATAAGGTGGACAGCACCAACAAAAAGAATAGCCTCAACTTAAATTCCTCAGGGATGGAAGTAGCCTCAGGCACGGCAAAAAACACCAGGCCAAAGACCAATGTAGGCATCAGCAAGGGCTGAAAAACAATAGATATGACGAGCGCCAGACTTCTGATCACTAGAGTTCTTTTCTTAATCTGGCCACTGGAATCTGGAGCTGTTCCCGATATTTTGCCACGGTTCTTCGGGCAATATTGTAACCTTTTTTATTGAGCATCTTGACCAGCTTATCATCAGAAAGAGGTCTTTTCTTATCTTCTGCATCTACCATGGCTTGGAGTACCGACTTCACTTCCCTGTTGCTTACATCTTCACCGCTATCTGTGGCTATTCCTTCAGAAAAAAAGTACTTCAGTGGATAAACCCCAAACTCAGTCTGAATGGCTTTGCTGTTAGCCACTCGGGACACGGTAGAAATATCCATTTCAATTTTTTCAGCGATATCCTTTAAGATCATGGGACGAAGGTTGGTCTCATCCCCGTCGATAAAGAACTCCTTTTGATACTGAAGTATCGCTTCCATGGTTCTCAACAAGGTATTTTGCCGCTGCTTGATCGCATCGATAAACCACTTTGCCGCATCCAGCTTTTGCTTGACAAATGAAACCGTTTCCTTCAGTTTTTTATCCTTCTTGTCACTCTTATCATAGGCGTCAAACATATCCGCATAGGAACGGGAAATTCTGAGTTCAGGGGCATTGCGGGAATTCAGGCTTATTTCCAGTTTCCCCCCATTGTTGGTCAGAATAAAATCAGGAATTATGTACTGAGTCCTTACCAGCCCGTCTGAAATTCCTCCCGGTTTGGGATTAAGCTTGGTGATCAGATTGACCGCATCTTTGATTTCTTCCTCATTCAGATCCAGTTTTCGTTGAATCTTGGGATAGTGCTTTTTGGTAAACTCCTCAAAACAATCATGAATGATGGCCAAAGCATGTTGGACAACAGGATCATCGGGATGCTCTTTACGTTCAAGCTGGATGATCAGGCACTCCTGTAGATTACGTGCGGCAATTCCTGCGGGATCAAAAGTTTGGATCTTCCGGAGGATTTCCTCCATTTCATCGATATCTGTTTCGATATTTTGGGAAAATGCCAAATCATTGATGATGGCCTCCAGATCTCTTCGGATATACCCATCGTTTTCGATGCTCCCAATCAATTGTTGTCCGATGATTTTTTGACGTTCATCCAGCTTGATAAAGCTTAACTGGGAAATCAACTGCTCATGGAGACTTGACTGAGAAGAAATCGGGATTTCACGGTCTTCCTCATCGGGATTGTAATTACCGTCGCCTTGCATTTTGTATCCACTATACTCATCATCCAGGTAATCATCCAGATTCAGTTCATGGTCATCCCTGCCTAAATCATCTTCATAAGAATCTTCAAAGTCCTCTTCCTGAGACTTGTCCTGCTCTTCATCCTTTCCTTCTTCCAAAGCAGGATTGATTTCGAGCTCCTCTTCAATACGTGCATCCAACTCAGCAGTAGGAACCTGCAGCAGCTTGATAAACTGGATTTGCTGAGGGGAAAGCTTCTGGGAGAGCGTCTGAGATAGATTTAACTTTTGCATTGAAATTGAGAAAACCTATATGTTGGATTCAAAAAAGGCTTTTCCAACCGAAAAAGCCATTCGGTCAAATTTAGGAAAAACGGGCAATTTTTTGATAAAAAGGTGATTTAATCGTTTTTTTGCATTCCTTCTCAAGTAGATAGGAATTCTGTTTTTTTCTAAAAAATCTCACTAATGGCATTTAACAAACGGGTCAAAATCAAAGCCGTCCTAGATCAATCTCCAATAGGACAGGAAATCACCCTTATGGGCTGGGTTCGTACCAAGCGCAGCAATAAAAATGTATCTTTTATTGCGCTCAATGACGGGTCCACCATCACCAATTACCAAGTGGTAGCTGATCCGAATGTGATTGCCGAAGACATTCTCAAAAAATGCAGCACTGGTGCCTGCATCAAAATCACGGGTACAGTGGTGGAAAGCTTAGGTTCCGGACAATCCTCCGAACTCAACGCCAAAACCATCGAAGTCCTTGGCGAAGCTGATCCGGAGAAATATCCCTTGCAGCCCAAGAAGCACTCCTTGGAATTTCTCCGGGAAATCGCTCACCTCCGTATGCGCACCAATACTTTCGGAGCGGTATTTCGAGTAAGGCATGCCTTGGCTTTTGCGGTTCATAAATATTTCAATGACCGAGGGTTTTTCTACATCCACACCCCGATTATCACAGCTTCAGACGCTGAAGGCGCCGGAGAAATGTTTCATGTCACCACCCTTCCCATAGGCAATCCTCCGCGTACCGAAGATGGAAAAGTGGATTACAAGCAGGATTTCTTTGAGCGTGAAGCCAACCTTACGGTTTCAGGTCAGCTCGAAGGGGAGTTGGCCGCGATGGCCCTTTCAGAAATCTACACGTTTGGCCCAACGTTTAGAGCCGAAAACTCCAACACCACGAGACATCTTGCCGAGTTTTGGATGATCGAGCCAGAGATGGCGTTTTACGATGCTGAGGACAATCAAAACCTGGCTGAGGACTTCCTGAAATACATTATCCAATATGCACTTGAAAATTGTGAGGAAGATCTCAAATTCTTAGCTCAGCGTGCTCAGGAGGAAGAAAACACCAAACCTGCAGATCAGCGGGCTGAACTTGGTCTAATTGAAAAACTCAAGTTTGTGGTGGAAAATGACTTTGTCCGACTCAGTTATACCGAGGCGATCGATATTCTGCGCAATAGCAACCCAAACAAGAAGAAGAAATTCCAATACCTGATCGAATCTTGGGGTGCTGACCTTCAATCAGAGCATGAGCGCTACCTAGTGGAGAAACACTTCAAAAAACCAGTGATCCTGACCGATTATCCCAAGGATATCAAGGCTTTCTACATGAGACAGAATGAGGACGGCAAGACGGTAGCCGCAATGGACATCCTATTCCCGGGAATCGGTGAAATCGTTGGTGGTTCTCAACGGGAAGAGCGACTGGACAAGCTGACTCAGCGCATGCAGGAAATGAATATTCCGGAGGAAGAACTTTGGTGGTATTTGGATACCCGTCGGTTTGGAGCAACCCCGCATGCGGGTTTTGGGCTGGGATTTGAGCGTATGGTTCTTTTCGTGACCGGTATGAGCAATATCCGGGATGTCATAGCTTTCCCAAGAACACCCGGAAATGCAGAATTCTAAACCAAAAAAATCCCCACTAAAAAGTGGGGATTTTTTCATGCTAAACTTTTTTGGATGGCAAGTTTGAAGACCAGAAATGCCATTCATTCCGAGACGGCTTTCAAACCGGCAATTGAACCGATCAAAGTCATCAGAAAAAATATCCTCCAGAGATGGGCGGGCTCTTTGAATACAAAAATTCCAACTAGCACCGTGCCTACTGCCCCAATTCCTGTCCACACCGCATATGCGGTACCGATGGGAAGTGTTTGTGTCGCTTTGATCAAAAGGGCCATGGATATAATCAATGTCACCGCAAATCCTCCATACCAGCCCCATTGAACCAATCCGGTGGTGATTTTTGCTTTTCCCAAACAAAAGGCAAAAGCCGTTTCGAACAATCCTGCAAGAATAAGTATCAGCCAGTTCATACCAATTTTTTAAATAGCTACCCGAATTAACTCACCACTTTCACTCTTCTCGCCAAAGGAATGCAAAGAATGCTAAAAAAAATCGCTAAGTACCCCACCCAATTGAAATTGGTAAGCTGACCGAGTTCATTTTGCCCGATGATCAGTCCGGCAATCAAGGAAGCAAAACCGGCTGCCAATTGCTGAACAGCTGAGTTGAAGCTTAGAAAACTTCCCCGATTTTCCGGCATGGCCGTACCGGTTATGATTGCCGCTGCAGGAACATATCGACCATTTGATGTGACAAAAAACAAGGTGGTAACCATCAAAACATAGACAATCGGAGTTACCCCCAGGTGGGTGATGATGGCAATGGGCAACAAATTGAGCACCATGAAAATGGTGAAAATCTTCAGCTTGCCGTGCTTGTCAGAGAGCTTGCCTACCCATGGAGAGGTGAAAATAGTAAAAGCCCCTCCGGCAATATAGATATAGGTCAATTGCATCTCGGTAAACCCGACGTTGGCCACATTGTAAGGGCTGAGAAAAGGAATGATCATAAACTGCCCAAACATCATCATAATTGAAAGAGTAATTGCCCGCATTTGGTTGCCATTGCTTGTCACCCGGGTGATTACTTCAAAAGGATGTGGGCGCTTGATTTCCTTACCCAAATGATCGGTTATCGAAGGAATAAACCGGAAAATCATCCCCAAACTCAACAGCGCAAGTGCTGACAGAATATAGAATGGCGTATGCCAATCAGACAAGCTCGCCAAAAACAACCCCAAAGGTACACCCATGACGGAGGCGAAAGAGAAAGCCGACATTACCAATCCCATCGCCCGCCCTCTTCGCTCATCTGGAATCACATCTCCAATTATAGCCAATATCAGTGCGGAGGTAAGTCCTCCAAAAATGCCTGAAATCACCCGAGCAGCAAGTAATATCGGATAATTGGGAGAAAGAGCGCATCCTAAGGTGCCAATGGTAAAACCGACATAGACCCAGAGCAGGATCTTCTTGCGGTCAAACCGATCCAGCACAAATGCTCCAAAAAAACTGGAGGCTCCGGCACTGAAAGTATAGGACGAGACCAACAAACTAAACTCACTTGGACCGATAGTAAATAGCCTCATCAGTTGGGGACCCAGAGGCATCAGGATCATAAAATCAACGATATGGATAAAATTAATTGCTGCCAAAGTCCATAGCAGCGCTTTTTCTTTAGTCATCTTCAAAATCTATTGGTCAGAAAACCTGAATTGTAAAAATTAAGTTTGGACTCGGGAGAATATATTTTCAGGACACACCCAATCTTTTGAATGTTTCAGGAATCATCTCTATCACATCGGAGGCAAGAGTACCCCGTCCTTTCATGTCTCCAGCCATCTCTCCTGCAAGACCATGCTGGTAAACCCCGCACACCAAAGCTTGCTCTGAGCTGTATCCCTGTCCAAGAAATGAAGTAATCATTCCTGTCAACACATCTCCCATCCCGGCAGTAGCCATGAAATGGCTCCCCGAAGAATTGAAGATTTGCCGACCATCAGCAAGGCAAATGACAGAATTAGCTCCTTTGATCAGGACATTCAGTTTGTAATTCATACAAAACCGCCTGGCTTTTTCCAACCGTTCCAAATGCGTTCGACATTTCCCAAAAAGCCGCTCAAACTCTCCCAAATGAGGAGTTAAAATGCTTTCTTTTGGAATCAGATCCAGGAATGAAGGATTTCTGGAAAGCAGCGTGAGCGCATCCGCATCCATTACAATCGGACGATCGTATTCTCTCAGCAATTTTTCCAAAAGCTCCCCTTGATCCAGGCCAATCCCAGGTCCCACTCCTATGGCATCAAAGGCCATCCAGTCTATGGAATCCTCGAAAACACACATCGCCTCTGGCACAGAGGTTTGGATTATGATTCTTTCTTCCAGTGGAACTTGGCAGGAAACAAGACCTGATCCAGTTCGAAAGGCGGCTTTTGCGGAGAGGGCTGCAGCCCCCATTTTTCCTCTGCTTCCTGCGATAAGCAATACTTTCCCAAAATCTCCCTTATGAGAAAACCGATGAAATTTTTTATGAAAAGCAGGGATATCTTTTTTCAACAAGTAATAATACGAGGAGTGAAAAACCTCCAACTCCTCTTCACTTATCCCGATATCGACCAAAACGAGCTCCCCAGTCACCTTGGCATGCTCAGGTAACAAAAGCGCTAATTTTGGGAAAGCAAAAGTTACCGTAACCTCAGCGTGGACGCAATGATCAAATCCCGAATAATCAGCAGACAAGCCACTCGGAAGATCCACCGAAACCTTAATCCCTTTGAATGAATTGATCTTATCAATGATTGATTTAGCCTCCTCACGTAAGGGGCCTTTGATTCCCACCCCCAAATAAGCATCGATAACCAAACCAAACTCCTCGGAGTCAAATTCATTCCAGGGAAATTTCCGGATGGCAGATGGAAGTAATCCTAAATTGATCCGACAATCTTCACTGAGAGAACCCTCATCAGCGAAACAGGTAAAAACCACACACTGAAAGCCATGCTTGGTCAATAAACGGGCTATGGCCAATCCATCTCCCCCATTGTTTCCTGCCCCACAAAATAGGGCAATTGGCTTACTGGAAGAAAATCGCTTTTCCAAAAACCAATCCACAAAACCCTCAGCCGCTTTTTCCATCAATTGATGACTGGATATTCCTTTTCCTTGGATGTGATGCTTATCCAGGATTGAAACTTCGGCACCGGATAAAATCTTGATCATCGTCAACTTACTTTGGTGGAAAGTGCTTTTTTAGGAATAGTAACCAATACTAAAAACCCAAGTCCAACCAAGAAAAAAATCCCCAAAGAAACAGCCGAATTGCGCATACTTCCAGTCCATTGTTCAATAGCGCCATAAGTGAAAGTACCGATGACAATCGCCATCTTTTCTGTCACATCATAAAAACTAAAAAACGAAGCATGCTCCGTAGTGTCTTCCGGAATCAATTTGGAATAGGTGGATCTAGAGAGAGATTGGATACCGCCCATGACCATTCCCACCACAAATGCCAGCGCATAAAATTCATATACCGTATAGACATAATAGGCAGCACCACAGATCCCAATCCAGATCAGAACCATCATCATCAAGCTTATCTTATTTCCAAATTTGGCAGAAAGGAAAGCAAATAGATAACTCCCGCCTATGGCTACGAACTGAATAATCAATACGGTAAGAATCAATTGATCACCAGGGAGCCCCAATTCTTTGTCTCCAAAAGAAGCCGCGAGATACATCACTGTCTGAACACCCATGGAATAAAAAAAGAAGGACGCTAAAAACCTGTTCATCATAGGCATGGCCCTTACCAGCTTGAATACAGCGCTGATTTCTTGGTACCCTTTTAGAAGCAGTCCACGATGGATACTTTTTTTGTAGGGATTTTTAGGAAGAAAGCGAAAAGGGATCTGGGAGAATCCAGCCCACCAAAGACCGGTGATCAAAAATGAAAATCGAGGAGCAAAACTACCCTCCGGAAACCCGAAAAGATCCGGAAATTGAATCGTCAATAAGTTGAAAACCAACAAAATCACACTTCCTATATATCCCAAGGCAAACCCTCTGGCACTGAGAAAGTCATATTCACTTTCCGAGGCAATTTCCGGAAGATAGGCATTGTAAAACACGATACTTCCTGCATATCCCACACTGGCCATCACACTACAGAGAATGCCAAATTCAAGATTGGATCCGTCAAAAAAGAAAAGCCCAACACAGGATATGGACCCCAAATAGGCAAAAAACTTCATAAAGGCCAATTTCCGACCCGAAGCATCTGCCATACCTGAAAGAAGCGGCGAAATCAGTGCAATAATGAAAAAAGAAAAGGAGATGGAATACGAATACAGAACAGTATTGACTACTTCCCAACCAAAAAAACTAACCCGGTCTGAACCATCCACCCCTTTGGTAACACTGTTGTAATAAACCGGGAAAATAGTGGAAGTGATGACCAAACTGTATACAGAATTGGCCCAATCATACATCGCCCAAGCATTTTGGACTTTCTTTTTATTGTTCAGCTTAAGTTTCATAGAATCCAATAAAAAAGCCATTCGCTATGCGAATGGCTTTAAATATACTGATTAAGAAAATTAATCTTGATAGATCTTTCCTGTGGAAGCGTAGAGTACCCTACGGGCATCTGCATTTCTCAATTCGGTCTGAACGTCAGAAATGGGTCCCATTTTGACGTCCTTATCCACCTTCATGGAAATGGTGATCAAACCACGGTCAGCTTCAGGAAGCATATCTCTTTCTTGGTTGACCCACTGCACGATATCAGGAGCTGTAATCAGCGCATCATTGGCTTGAAATCTAGGTTCCGAACCATAGAGTGCGGTGTTTTTCGGCTTACCAATATAGATGTAAGAAATAAGCGTCTTCTTTTGAAGCTTTTGCAGCTGAGTTGCTTGAGGAATCTTCTGCTCGACGAGGATAGTCTGCTCTCTCAACACGGTGGTTACCATGAAGAAAAACAAAAGCATGAAGATAATATCAGGCAACGCTGATGTAGGAATATTGGTCTGAGTATTCGTCTTTTTCTTAAACTTTGACATATCAATTCCCTCCTATTTTATCAGGTTCTGCAATCGAAATCGCCATAGGGATTCCTTCTTTTCCTTTGTCTTGAAGCGCTTTGGTAGCCTCATCTTCACCTGACAAGCCTCTATATTGATCGGCTGTTAGGTTTACCCGCTCAGCGTAAATATCAAAATAGGCTTTTTTGGCTAAGTCAAATACCTCGAGGAACTTTTCATAGCTCGTACCTCTATTGGTCTTGATCGAAATTACTGCCTCTTTGGGATGATCTGAAGATTCAGGTCTTCGCTGAGCTACAGCCTGAAGTGAAGCGGGGAGGGTATTGAACAGGGCTACCGCCTCTTCATTGGGTTCCCCAAAGTTCAAAATGAACTCCTTCATTTCTTTATCAAGGCCATCTGCAGTCCTTCTGTATTCACCTTCTACCAACAGGTCATCGTTGGCGTTAATCAAGATATTGAAAATGTTTCTTTCATTTTTCTTGATGTCTGGAGGTGGCACATTCGGATCCAACTTCGGAGGGAGGATATTTAAGATCCCTTTATCCGAAGCGATTGTAGTGGTCACGAGAAAGAAGATCAACAACAGGAAAGCGATATCCGCCATAGATCCTGAGTTTACCTCCTGACTCATTCTTCCTTTTTTCCTTGCCATCTTACTTTACAGCTTTAGATAATTCGGTAATCACAATACCAACAATTGCGATAATCGTTAATATGTAAGTGGTGATTAGAAACCCACCCACCATTTGAGACATCTGAGGAGTCAAATTGAAGGGTTCTCCCTCAAATTTTGGAAGAACTTCGTTGGTGGATATTGAGTAACTGATAAAAAACAGCACTACAATAGCAACGATTCCAAGCCCTGTCTTCATTAGACTTTTAGGATTGTCCAAAGATTTTAACAGCGGAAGCAGGATAGAGACAACAGCTCCCAAACCTACCAGCGCATAGCTCACATAGAGCATGATATCATATGAATCCATATTAATTACTTTAGTTTTTTGGAAATTGATTTAGAACAAAACCGAAGTAAGACTTACTTACCGGTCAATTTGTGCTTAACCAACACGTCTACCAAAGAGATAGAAGCATCTTCCATGTCATTAACCAAAGAGTCGATTTTAGCTACCAAATAGTTGTAGAACAACTGAAGGATGATCGCAACGATCAAACCCGCTACCGTAGTCAAAAGCGCGATTTTAATACCACCTGCTACGATGGATGGAGAGATATCACCTGCTGCTTCGATGGTATCGAAGGCGAAGATCATACCGATTACCGTACCCATGAAGCCCAACATTGGAGCCAAAGAGATGAAAAGAGAGATCCAAACCAATCCTTTTTCCAAACGGCCCATTTCTACGGAACCGTAAGCAATGATTGATTTTTCAACCATTTCGATACCTTCAGAATATCTCATCAAACCTTGAGTAAAGATAGAAGCAACCGGACCTTTGGTATTTCTGGTCACATCCTTAGCTGCCTCAATACCACCTGAAGAAAGTGCATCTTCGATTTTATTGATCAGCTTTTTCGTGTTGGTAGTGGAAAGGTTCAAAGTGACGATTCTTTCCAAGGCAATAGCTAGACCCAGGATCAAACAGATCAATACTGGAGTCATATATACTGGATCACCTTCGATAAATTTCTCCTTAATTACTTGGTGAAAGCTCTGCTCCTCAGCCACGATTTCATCGTCAACTACTGTAGGAGAGGAGGAGGATGCAGCTGGCGCATCTTGAGCGTTTGCGAATACAGGAACGAATAGGATACCTGCAAGCATGAACAAAGCGATTAACTTTCTCATAATGTGTTTTTTAAATAGACTTTTGATAAAGGTTAAATGGTTTCCAGATTAAATCGAGGCTTTAAAGTTATCATTTTTTAAATTCAAAAAACAAAGGGTCCATTTTACTTTTTTGAAAGAATCCCCTGTTTAAAGCGAATTTGAGGCAATTTTTACATGAGCGGACTGAACCAAACCTAGTTCTGATCATCCTGGAAGGCACGTATTCTCCCCTAATTCCAACATTCAAAACCACGACAATTTTTAAACCTATTGAATTTCAGTTAGAAATAAAAATTAAACTTTTTTAGGGCAGATTTAAATTAGAACGCACTTCCCTCATCTGTCTGGCTAAGCCATTTTTTTCTTGCAAAAAGAATCTGACTATCCCTAATTATGGAACAGCACCGCATCCATTGCTTTTTTAGAATTGACGGAACTAAAAAAATCAGCCTTAACGCTAAAGTTTACTTGCTGAGCCGAAGAGATTGCCCCTAGCCGCAGCCACACCTCACCTTGGGAATTTCCCTTCGGTCAATTTCAATCCCGAGGATTCTCGTCACTAGGTAGCTTATTTTTAAGTTTGACAGAAACAAAAAAGTCAACCTTATCGCTAAAGTTGACTTGCAGAGAGGAAGGGATTCGAACCCTCGATACCCTTTTGAGGTATACACACTTTCCAGGCGTGCTCCTTCAACCACTCGGACACCTCTCTGTTTGGTTGATATTTGATCCCTTTCTGAATCGGAGTGCAAAGAAAATTATTATTCCCCCCGATTCCAAACTGCTTTTGAAATTTCCTTGAAAAATCAAGCCGTAATCTCCCCTGCGATAGACTGAGTGAGTTTCAGGCAAATTTCCTCCCGGGAATAATTCTGCCCTAATAAAAACATCAACTTGGTCACAGCAGCCTCCGTGGTCATATCCGCACCACTGACCACTCCGACCGCCAACAATTCTTTGCTTGTTTCATACCTTCCCTGAATGACTCGGCCTCCATTACATTGGGACACGTTCAGGATGATCAACCCTTTCTTGATCGCCCGATCCAAAGACTGCATAAACCACGATTCAGATGGGCTGTTACCAGATCCATAGGTTTCCAATACTACCCCTCTCAGCCCCTCGATAGCAAAACAGGCATCCATAATCTTATCCGTAATGCCCGGGAACAGCTTTAAGATCATCACCCGATTGTCCAGACTATTGAGGTTGATCAACTTACGATTGGCTTCATAAGGCCGAATAGCATTGGTATTGTAGTCAATCACGATCCCGGCTTCTGCCAAAATGGGATAGTTCTCTGACTCGAAGGCATCAAAATGGATACTCTGAACCTTTTTGGATCGATTGCCTCGGAGGAGCATGTGATTGAAGAAAATACAAACTTCAGGAACAATCGGTCTCCCGTTGATTTTTGCAGTGGCAATTTCCAAGGAGGTCATTAGATTTTCTCTTGCGTCGGATCGCATGGCCGAGATTGGAAGTTGGGCACCTGTAAATATCACCGGCTTATTCAGTCCGTTCAGCATATAGCTGAGCATCGACGCCGAATAAGCCATCGTATCAGTTCCATGCAAGACGACAAACCCATCATAGCTGTCGTAATTTTCAAAGATAATGTAAGCCATATCCTTCCAGTGACGCATGGTCACATTGGAGGAATCAATGGGTTCGGGAAATGAGATCACCGTGATGGCAATGTTCATATTGGACAGAATGGGAATTTTTTCCAAAATCTGACCAAAATTAAAAGGCACCAATGCACCTGACTCATCATAAGCCATCCCTAAGGTACCTCCGGTATAAATGATCAAAACCGAAGCCGTTTTGCTGGTTTTCAATCCTGTATTTAATCGGACTATTTTATAGTTCATGCTTCGATCTCTTTAAAAAGATTTAATGCGTTGAAACTCGTGATTTCTGCGACTTTTTCAATGGGCTGATTTACTAAATCTCCCACTTTTTGGGCAATTTCCGGAAGGTAGGCCGGGGTATTTCGTTTTCCTCTGTAAGGGACAGGAGCCAGATAGGGGGCATCCGTTTCGAGTACCAGACTTTTCAAACCAATAGGGGGGATTACTTGATCCAATCCTCCGTTTTTATAGGTGACCACCCCTCCGATTCCCAATAAAAACCCCATTTCAATAATTCGGTTGGCTTGGTCCAAGGTTCCCGTAAAGCAGTGAAAAATCCCTCTGAGCTTGCCATCGTGCCATTTTTCGATCAATTCGATCGTCTGATCTATTGATTCCCGACAATGGAGTACTATGGGTAATTGGCGCTGCTTTGCCCATTCTACCTGGATCTCCAGCGCTTCTTTTTGGATATCAAAGGTGGTTTTATCCCAATACAGGTCAGTTCCGATTTCGCCTATGGCTGCAAATTGCCTCCGGTTGAGCCACCCTTCCATCACCCGAAGCTGCGCTTCAAAATCTTCTTTTACATCACAGGGGTGCAGTCCCATCATGGGAATGCATAAATCCCCATAGCGGCTTTCGCAGTCCAGCATCCGGTCGATCGTATCTACATCAACATTGGGCATGTAAATCCTTGATACTCCAGCGGCTTTAATTTCTTCTATAATCTGATCCCGATCAGCATCAAATTTGGTGGAATAGATATGGGCATGCGTATCGATGAGCTTCATGGGTAATTTCTCGATTTCCATTGGGTTTGGACGGGCCAAAAGTAATAAAGAATAGTCAGGGAAAGGGTCAAAATCTGGTAAAGATCAAAGATCAGAACAGATCCAAAGTTCAGGTTCTTCCCCGCTTTTCCGGCAATTTCGCTGAGGAATAATCCCTGGAAAAGGATTTTTAACAACCAAACGCCAAATCCCAAAAGTAAACTATTGAACAATAGGAAGCCCACCAGGGGGAAAAACAAAAACTGAAGCCCCAAAAGGATTTTCCAACCTGTTGAAAGAGACATCACGCCTGTCATCCAGCGTTTTCGCTGACGTAGCAAGTGCCCCCAAGTCGACTCCGCTTTGGTAGTAACCAAGAGGCGGGGATCGACCTGATGAATCAGCTTGTACCCTGCCTTTTTCACAGATCGGGAGATCTCCAAGTCCTCTGTTAAGGAATATGGTAAACCCGCGAAACCTCCGCAATTTTCATACGCTTCCCTGCTGATCATCATATTATTACCCAAGCCGGTAGTGGAAAAACCCAAATCGGTCACCACTTTGACAATCCCCAAAGTATTCCACCAATCCAGTTCCTGCATTTCTCCAAAAAGGTCCAGACTTCGAACCTGCGTTATTCCAATGACCAAACCGACGTCTTTTTTGAAGCACCCAACCCCTTCTTTTAGCCAGGTCGCAGGGACTTGGCAGTCTGCATCCGTGAAAAAAAACAACTCTCCTCTTGCCTGAAGGGCAAGAATAGCCAAGGCATTTGCCTTCCCGTTAGGGTGATAGAGGTTGGTTTGCTCGGGTAGAATGTATATCAACTTTCGATTGGAAAATCCTTCTGCCCAAGCGCTGATGCATCCGGCTGTTTTATCTTCACTTTGGTCATCCGCAAGCAGGATTTCCAACCGATCCTCGGGATAATCCAAGAAAGAAAGACAGTTCAAAAGATGAGGAATATCCTTTTCTTCATTTCGGGCTGCAATCAGAATTGACACCATCGGTAATCGTCCTGACTGGTCGTTTGCGTGGTTTTTCCAGTTTTTCTTGACCAAAACGAAAAGAATGGCATACTGGAGGATCAAAAGAAATGCAAAAAAAACCAAAACCCAGCTCATAGCAGTCCGGTGGTGAATCCATTATCCTTTATAAAACTCAGGTAATCCGGAAGTATTTTTTGGAGGTGACCATCCGTTTTCTCTTGGTCGTGGAAAACGATGATCTTACCCGGAGAAGTCATTGGCTTGACCGCTTTCAACAGCGTATTCGGAGCAATGGATCGGTCATAATCCCCCGTAAGCACACTCCACATGACCAGTTGCTTTTGTTCGGAAAGGATTTTTGCCTGCCGGGGAGTCAAGAGCCCGTAAGGAGGTCGGAATAGTGGTGTCATGAGACCTAGCTTTTGTCCCAAAATCTGATCACACAAAACCACGTTCTTCACATAGCTATCCGTACTTGTTTTAAATCCATGAAGGTGATGGTAGGTATGATTTCCCAGCTGATGGCCTTCGCTGAGCACTTCTTTCGCCAGGGCAGGATGTTTATTCACATTGTCTCCCACCACAAAAAATGTGGCTTTTTGATCTCTTTTTGCCAACTCTGTCAATACAAAATCGGTGATCCCCGGGACAGGTCCGTCATCAAAAGTCAAAAAGACTTGCCTGGGTTCATCAGGTCCTTCCCAAGTCCTTTTGGGGAATATTCGTTGAACCCACCTTGGAACTTGATGCGGCCTCATCATCTAGCGAAACCTCAAACTCAATAAGGTCAAATCATCCCTAAGCGGAATATTCTTCGAAAAATCTCCCATCAATTGGAAAAACTCCCGATGAAAATCTTCCGGATCAGTACAGCGGTTTTTCTCGATGAAGGCCCTAAACCGGTCTTCCCCAAACTCTTCCTCTTCCGGATTCATGGACTCGGTAAGTCCATCGGTATAGAGGTGAAGGGTGAATTGCTGAAGATTTTCCCGGACTCCGATTTCCAAAAAAGGAAGCTCTTCAAAAGCTCCCAGAATGGTGGTTCCTGCCTCCAACAGTTCTGTATTTCCCTCATTTTCCTTACACAGCAGCGGAGGATTGTGACCGGCATTCACATATCGCAGTTTTCTGGTTTGAAAATCAAATTCTCCCAGGAAAAACGTGATAAACCGTTCCCCTTTGGTATTGTCAAACAGGGTATAATTCAATTGACGCACGAGCGTTTCAAACTCCGCATTGCTTCGAAGCAGCGTTCTCAATGTCGCCTGAAAATTAGACATCAGCAGTGCCGCGGCGATTCCTTTTCCCGAAACATCCGCAATGCAGAAAAATACCCGGTCTTTTGTTTTTTGGATCAAATCATAATAATCCCCTCCTACCATGCTATGAGGGAAATAGGTCACTTTGGCCTTGAGCCGATCCGAATCAGGCAAATGGGCCGGAAAAAGCATGTGCTGCACCTGAGAGGCTATTTCTACTTCCCGCTTAAGCACCTCCTGCTCCAATTGTCTTCTGGCAAAACGCTTGTTTTCCAAGGCTACCACCAGGATATTGGCCAGAGCCTGGGTAAAATCCAGATCCAACTCTTGATCCATTGATTTTCTTTTTAGAAAAAGAATGGCAAGCATTTGGTCCTTGTGATAGACTGGAAGATAAGTTTCCAACTCCTCAAATGAATACCCTTCCATAAGTTGGATGGACATTTTCCCCGACTTCTTATCATCGATCACCCAGGATGCAGGTAGCACCACCGGAGTCTTTGATTTGACCCCATGTGAGATTTTCCGCTCGTAATTTCCTTCTTTGGAAACATACAACACCAAAGCCTTGATATCCAGGTGAACCAGGCAGGTAAACTTGAAAATATTGATGAGTACGGTTTCAGGCTGGTTTTCGTTGATGGCTTGAGTGATCTCGAGCAGTGCCTTAAGCTCAAGTTCTTTCCGCTCAAATTTATAAGTATCCTGAATCACGGGTTATAGCGTATTATGGGCCATTAGTCCTTTTTTGGTAGCGAGGTAATACAAATCCTTGCCCTCACTGAAAATATCCACTTGATCAAATCGCTCATTATCGGGCCCGGCCAGACATTTGATCATGCCTTGGGTGTAAAGTGTGTTCAAGGTTTCCATCAACAACTGGTCTTCCCAGCCTAAAGACTCTTTTAAATAATTATATCCTTGTACAAAATACAGCTCGTCCAATAAATCAAACTCTCGGTCGCTCATAGCAGTGATTTGGAAGGCTAAATTAAGGAATCTTCTTGGCTTCGCCCTTTCCACTTCACTTTTATGAAAAGTGTCCCCAGTCCGACACCCAAAACATAAAACGGATGAATCAAGCTCGTAAAGATATAATCCTTGACCTCAAGACGCTGTCCGAGTGAAAGCCCCACTCTTCCCAAACTTAACTTTTCTGCCAAAATTTTCACCCCCCAAATCGTCAATAAAAATAACAACCCTTGCCACCCCCCTACAAAAACCACCAAACTTCCGATCCAAACCCCTTGGCTCATGAAAGCCAACAATGCATAAGACGCATGAGAAAATGACTGATGGGATTTCCATTTACCCGCCCAGCGGATACGCTGCCTGATCAAGTCTGTCCAACTCGCCTGGGCTTGAGTAGCTACCAGCACCTCCCGTGCAGGCACATACACACAGCTTTCTGGACCATAAAAGCTGACCATCTTTTTCAACAGAAACTCATCATCTCCCGACAGTACCTGTTCATTTCCAAGATATCCGCCCACCTCTTCAAAGGCCTTTTTTCTAAAAGCCAGATTAGCTCCGCTGCACATAAGTGGCTGCTTTCGCAAAAAAGAAACTTGGGTCAACATCAGGATACTCAACCACTCGATCTGCTGAAATTTTCCAAAAACGCTATTCCCCCTCAAGCTAGCCACGACTGGCCCTGCTACCAATTGAATGGCAGAATGTTGAAAGGGCCTTGATAATTTTTCTATCCAGTTTTCCGGAAAAGAGCAATCCGCATCTGAGGTGACAATCAGGGCTCCTCTGGAATGCGAAATGCCATGGCTCAATGCTGCTTTTTTCCCAATTCCCGGGCTCTTTAAAAGTCTAACACCACGGACATCTTCCAATAATTCAGATAAAATCTCAAAGGAACCATCCTCACTTTGATCATCCACAAGGATGGTTTCCAAATCCGGAAATTGAATTTTCCTTATTTCCAAAGCTAAACGGGGAGCGTTTTGACTCTCATTTCGAAAAGGAATAATGAGGGAAGTTTTCAAAGGAAGTGGAGCTCGAGCCTTCAGCGGATGCTTTGGGGGCCACTGATAGGACAACCAGGCGTGAAGCACCAAATAACCCAAACACCAAAGGAGGTAAAAACTGAACATCTTTTCGCCTAACTTGTAGCCGTGAGTAAAGAAGTACAAAAAGACCCAAAAGAAAAAATCATTTTAGGCATCGATCCCGGCACGACTGTCATGGGATATGGCTTGATTTTGACAGAAGGAAAAAAATACAAAATCCTCCAATACGGGGTCATCCATCTGAAAAAATATGAAACCCACGAACTCAAGCTAAAGAAGATTTTTGAGCGGATCAGTGGGATTATTGAAGAGTTTGCGCCGGACTCGGTGGCCTTGGAAGCCCCGTTTTACGGGGCAAATGTGCAGTCCATGCTCAAACTTGGACGTGCACAAGGAGTGGCCATGGCTGCAGCGCTTTCCCGGGAAATTCCAATCACAGAATATTCGCCCAAAAAAGTGAAGCAATCTGTCACCGGAAATGGAAATGCCTCCAAAGAACAAGTGGCTGCGATGCTTCAGACACTTTTGGGAATCTCCGAGCTACCCAAACTACTGGATGCCACAGATGCACTGGCCGTGGCGCTTTGTCATCATTTCCACGAAGGACGAGTTCAGACTAGAGGAAGAAATGAAGGCTGGAAGTCCTTCATCGAAGAGAATCCCAATCGGATCAAAAAATAAATCCCGGCGAGAACCGGGATTTACTCCAGATCAATTTCCAAAGGTATAGCCTATGGAAAGTTTCAAAACGCGATTGCTTACGTCTGTATTGAAATAATTCAGGGAAGAGAGTCCCAAATCGTAGCTTGCCTGAAGGTTGAGACCTGCGGCCACTTTTACCCCCACTCCGACTAGGGCACCGAGCTCATATCCAGCGACTGGTTCAAGGCTTGAATTGGAAATATTACCCTTGGTATAATTACGAGAAACCAGCAAGGAAGCTTGAGGTCCTGCAAAAACATTCAGTGCGGGCATCAAATTCAATCGGATCAATACCGGAATATCCACATAGCCCAATTTTTCGGTGACCTCATCGCCATCCAGGGCGACTGTGGAGTATCCTTTTCCGGAATACTGAATTCCCGGCTCTACGGATACCAAGTCAGCACTGGTTTTCACCAAATAGTATCCCCCAATATGAAAAGCTCCAATGGAAGAAAAATCCGAATTGGAGAAATTGGCGGAACTGTAGCCTGCCCGGACTCCAAACTGTGCTTGTGCTGTCACCGCAAAAGCGAAAAGAAAGAATAGAAGGAAAATTTTTCTCATAAACCGTTAAATTTTAATTTCCCTAAACTAACGCAAGAATTATAAAATTCTTCTCCCTTTTTACACTTTTCTAACCAAAATGAAATCACCTGACGAGACTTTCAGGACCTTTCCCTTTCTGGACCAGGCATCCAAAGAGGCCTTTCTTTCTAATATTCAATTTCATACCTATGAAAAAGGGGAATTATTGGAAGAAGCCGGCAAGGTCTGTCATTACCTTTATTTTTTGGCAGAGGGATCGGTCCGAAGCTATTACCTAAAGGAAAACAGGGAAATCACCGTGTCCTTTTCTCTGGATGGGGAATTTATCACCTCGATGCACTCCTTTATTACCCAAAAGCCATCTTATGAAAACATCGAGGCCATGGAAAAAACAACCGTAGGAAAAATGAGCCAAGAGGCGCTTTGGGGACTTTTTGACACCCATCCCAATATCGAAAGAGCATATCGGATGATTCTGGAGCAATATTACATCACCTTGGAGGAGCAGCTCATTTTTTCCAAATTCAAATCAGCCAAAGAGCGATACCTCGAGCTGATGAATACCCGTCCCAAGGTGATTCAAAAGGCCTCAGTCGGGCACATTGCTTCCTTTTTGGAAATGAGCCTCGAAACCCTCAGTCGAGTCCGGTCAAAAATCTGATTATTTGACTTTTCTCAAAGGAATTCAGCCGGGCAAAGGATATTTTTGGAGTATTCCCTCAAAAGCACTACTCCATGAAAAAATCCTTGATTTATCTGTTCTTGTTGTGGGTCGGAATAGCCTGCAGCACCCAATCTTCGGAACAGACTTATGACAGCTCTGTTTTGCGAAAAGCCAGTCCCGGAGAAATCGAGCAATTGGTGGAAGCGTTTATTTTGGCCGAAGATTCTACCACGATCCAAATTCCCCCGGGATTTTATGACCTGAATACCCAACTTATTCTGGACAATAAATCTTCCATCCGGATCAAAGGTGCAGGAATGGATCAAACCGTGCTTTCATTCAAAAACCTCAAATCAGGTGGCGAAGGAGTCAAGATCGTGGGCAACCAGATCATCATCGAGGACCTAAGCATAGAAGATGCCCCGGGAGACGGAATCAAAGCCCAGCACACCGACGGGATTACTTTTCGACGGATCAACGTCACCTGGACCAACGGAGACAAATCCAAAAACGGAACCTACGCTATTTATCCGGTTCAATGCAAAAATGTCCTGATTGATGAATGCATCGCCTCACACTCCAAAGATGCAGGAATCTATGTGGGGCAATCTGAAAACATTGTGGTCAAAAACTCACTTGCCTTTGGAAATGTGGCAGGGATCGAGATCGAAAACTCGGACAATGCCGAGGTATTTGGCAATACGGCCCGAGACAATGCGGGTGGAATTTTGGTATTCAACCTTCCCGGCTTGCCAAAAGCTGATGGGAAAGGTACCAAAATCTATGACAACGATATCATCGAAAACAACCATGAGAATTTTGCTACACCCATAGGGGATGGGCCCAATGGTAATACAGTCACGATGATCCCTCCTGGTTCAGGTATTGTCTTGCTAGCCGCCAAAGAAGTTGAAATTTTCAATAACCGAATCCTGAGAAACAAAACTTACGGCGTGGCCATCGCCAGCTACCAGGTGACGGGATTCCCCGCCGAAGCGCCAAACTGGTCACCATACACCGCTGATGTTTACCTTCACCACAATCAGTACCAGCGGGAATCCTTTTCCATTCCGGATGTCACTCGGGAGATGGGACAATTGGTCACTGTACACAATGCCCATGGCATAGGCAAAACCCAAGACATCATCTATGACGGTATCTGGGACACCGCTATCAACAGCCGTATCGAGACCAATCCCATGAGAATTTGTATCAATGAACCCGAGATAGAAAAGCTCCGATTTACAAGATTCTACCTGATGGAGGGAGAAGAAAACATCCAATCTTTCAAGGATCACGAGCTATTCCAAAACTGTGAAGTGAAGGTACAAACCGATATTTCCGGGATCGCATTACTCAACCCTACAAGCAAAAAATGAAATACACTGCCCTGATTTATAGAATTATCCTGATGTTTACCCTATTGGGATTAAGTGCATGTCAAGGTGAAAAAAATGAAATCCAATCAGACCAAGCGAAAACAGGACAGCGTGCCTTAGCACCCGAAGAAGCCAATGGTCAGTTTCCCTATCGAAGACTATCCACTTATGGCTTTTTTGAAGGAGAAATGGCGGCGCTTTCTCATTCACAAAAGCTGATCCCCTATCGGCCAGCCTCTTCCCTTTTCACGGACTACGCCTTGAAATCGCGCTTTGTCCTGATTCCCGACGGCTCAAAAGCCCAGTTGATCGATGAGGAAATCTCCCTTCCTGTCGGTTCTATTTTGGTAAAAAACTTCTATTATCCGGAGGACTTCAGACAGCCTGAAGGCAAACGCAGAATCATCGAAACCCGCCTGATGATTCATGAGGAAAAAGGTTGGCAAGCTTATCCCTATCTCTGGAATGAAGAGCAATCCGACGCCATTTTGAAGATCGTTGGGGCAGAGACTGAAGTAAGATTTGTCGACCAAACCGGAAAAGATCAGGTGATCAATTACCTGGTCCCCAATAAGAATCAATGCAAAAGCTGTCATAACAAAAATGAGGAACTTTCACCTATTGGCATTCAACCCAAGCATTTGAACAATGATCTTCCTTATGAATCAGGAACCAATAATCAACTGGCCCATTGGACTGATTTGGGAAAATTAGAAGGTTTTCGGGGTCAAGACTCCCACCCACAGGTGATTGACTATGAAGATCAATCACAAGCCCTGAACGACCGGGCGATGGCTTACCTGGACATCAACTGCGCCCATTGCCATCGCGCCGAAGGTCCGGCAAGTACCTCAGGACTCTTTCTCACCTTTGATCAGAAAGACCCCATGAAGCTGGGATTCAATAAAACGCCCGTAGCGGCAGGGAAAGGGGCAGGCAGTTTCAAATTCGACATTTTACCGGGTAAACCAGAGCAATCCATTTTGGTCTACCGGATGAATTCGACAGAGGTAGGCATTGCCATGCCGGAGATTGGCCGCACGACCATCCATCAAGAAGGAATAGAATTAATCAAAGCGTGGATCTCCTCTTTAAACTAAAAAAACTGCCAGAATTCCTTCTGGCAGTCATGGGTTTTGGACTCTTTAAAAAGTATAACCAAACGATAGTTTAAACCCCCTGTTGTATACATCCGCATTGGAATCTTTGAAAACAGGAGTCATTCCATAGTCATAGGAACCTTGAATATTGAATCCCTTGGGCATATTGTATCCCACACCAAAGACAAGTCCGGTGTCTGTTTCCCGGATATTACCGGTTTCCAGGGAAACGGTGGATCCTCCAAAATCTCCTTCAATTTTGGATCGGGTCAAAAAGGAAATTTGTGGACCGGCAAATACATTGAAGCCCTCTCCTGCCCTCAATCGAAGTAAAACAGGCACATCCACATAATCCAAGATGGCTCTGCTGTTGATCGCATCCTCATTTTGGGTCCCTTTTACCGAATAGAATATTCCCGGCTCGATCGCTATCGCGCCTCCACCAAGACTGGCATAAGCTCCGGCATGAAAACCGGCTCGGTTGGTGTAATTATTTTCGGATACATCATTCCCTCCAAAATTGAAGAAGTTTACCCCTCCTCTGATACCCAATCCAGATTGGGCCTCGACTGCAAAAGCGTTAGCTGCAAAAAGAGCTGCGATTAAAAGGATCTTTCTCATGGGTTTTATGAATTTGATTTCATGGGTAAATGCCCAATTCAATGCCAGAGAACTCCGAAACCTCAGTCGGTCAGACTACTGATTTTTCGATATAATTGGAATTGAGCAGCGATAATGCGCCCATGTATTTCAGATTAAAACTCAGGGAATCACCTACTTTATAGCCTTTTTCATTCACCCCAAGGTTGACAATGAGCATATCCGAGCTCGCGCCAAGGATGACGATTTCCGGATCATCGGGAATGAGGTATTTGGGGTCAATATCCAGGAGACCCACATCCAAAATTGCCCGAAAAGAGGTCTTTCCGTAGAGAGATTCATCAATTTCGGCGACCTCACCCTGTGGATTACTGGCCAAAATCCCATGAGGAACCATAGGCTTCTCCTGCAATTCGATGATCTCCGCTTGAAGCTGGAAGACATCCCCGTGCATGCCCTCAATGACTTTTTCATCAAACAAATCCACTCCAAAATAAAGCGTCTCCCCAATCCGAAAATGGTTGATCCCCTGAGGAAGCTGGTGATGGATCATGAGTGGAATAGTCACAGACGTACCTGCTGATACCCAGGGAATGTTTTTTCCAAATTTCAACTCGATGATCTGCTTGTAGAGGGAAAGTTGGATGAGCTTGTCGGTACTGGGCATGACTCCATTGAGACAGTTGAGATTAGTCCCAAGACCAATCACCTCAATATGGGGGAGATCAAAGACTTGCTCATAAAAGTCCACCAAGTGATCACCCATCACCCCTTCACGGAGATCTCCGGTCTCGACCATGATGATGATTTTATGCATTTTGCCTTGAAGAGCCGCTTCTTTGCTGATCAACCGGATAGTTTCCAACTCGCTATTGAGACTGACGTCTGCAAATTCTACCATCTTCCCGATATTCTTGCTGGCCACCGGTTTGATATATACGGTTTGAACGTCCTTCTTCAAGCGCTTCACCATCGCCAAATTGGAGATTCGGCTATCATGAACTTCCATGATTCCCAGACTTAACAGTTCCTGTAGAAAAAGCTTATTGCCACAAAGGAGCTTGGAAACTACTCCCCAACTGATTGCCCGTTGATCGAAAAGTGCCTTGAGAAACGTAAAATTGACACGAAGTTTTTCCCGATCGAGTGTAAGTACCGCCATCTTAGTTACGTGTTAATCTCATTTCCAAATATTTATTGGTAAAACCCAATCGCTCATAAAGCTTGCGTGCAGGATTGTCAGGTTCCACATGGAGCGCAATTGCACCATTGGCCATTTTGAGGGCCATCTCCATGATTTTACCACCGATGCCTTTACCCCGCTGATTGGCATCTACAGCGATGTAGACTAAAATATTTTCAGGAATGTAACCTGACATTCCGGTTTTGTTCATGACCAAAGCACCGACGATCTGGTCGTTTTCCCGGGCCAAAATGACGAAACCACCAGCTTGCAATCCCGGATCGAGGGCATAATCCAGACACTTGAGAATATCGTCTTTAGGATCACCGTATTTTCCCAAATGAGCAAAAAGAAAATCTGCAATTTCATTTTTCTGAAGAAAGGTGGCTTGGTCAATAGCTGAAAGAGAATGAAGTGTGATCATATCGTAGAATGGTTGAGTTTATGAGAACTGTAAGAAACAAGCCAAAAGGCGGCAGCAGAAAGTAAGATTCCAAATAGATTGGCATCAAGGCCCCAAGGCAGGTCTACCTCCGCGAAGGTCAAAGTGGCGGTAAATCCTCCTCCCAAAATCATGGCAGTTACCGCAGCGCGTGGATTTCTTTTCTTGAAAAAAAGACCAGCAATCACCGGCACCAACAACCCTGAAACCATAAAAGCATAAGAATAAAGCATCAAGCTGAGTACCTCGGTCATCTGCCAGGCAAGAAGTACCGCCAAAACGCCAATTACCAGGGTAAGCAATTGACTTAATCTCACTTCTTTGGAATGAGGAAGATTTCCAAAATACTTACCGATCAAATCAGTGGTAAGATTACCCGAGGCAGCCATCAGACAAGAATCTGCAGTGGAAAGCACTGCTGAAAAATAAGCGGACATCATCAATCCCATCAGGCCCGCGGGCAAAATCTGACTCAGCAATACCGGAAGTCCCATTTCCGGATCCATTTGGGCAGTGAAATTCTCCAAGGCTCCCTGCTCTACAGCCACCCGGGACAACAACCCAAGTGAAACTCCCAAAAATGCCATGATTGGCCATTCAAAAAGTCCGGCAATAAACCATGCCTTTTTCGCTGACTGAACATTACGGGCCGCAAAAATCCGTTGATAAAGGGTCATGCCAACAAACCAAATGGGAATAATAGTTACTCCCCAGTTGACCAGATCCTGCCACGACAGCTGAGTCAGGGAGAAAAATTCGGGAGGTAGAGTCTCCGTGATTCCTTGCCATCCTCCGACGAATGAATAGGCCAGTGGCAAACCTATCCCAATCAACCCAAGCATCAGGATAATCCACTGAACAGTATCGGTATAGATCACTGCCTTGAGCCCACCCATTACGGTATAGACTACAGCTATCACTCCCATGATGAGTAAAGCCGTACTGATCTCCAACTCCGGGAAAGTTCCTGCCGCCAATTTGGCTCCTGCAAGTAGTTGTGACGAGGTAAACCCCAAATACCCTAAAAAACAAATGACAGCTGCAACCTTTGCTGCTTTGGAATCAAAAAGATAGCCGATAATCTGGGGGAAAGTGAAAAATTTGGAGAAAGCAGGATCTGATTTTACTCTTGGAATCAAAATTACAGCTGCCATCCAGGCTCCGATCAAACCGGTAAACAGCATCCAGGACCCTGAAAGTCCCATGGCAAATCCCAAGCCTCCCAACCCAATCGAAAAGCCTCCACCGACGTCGGTGGCCACTACCGAGAGGCCTATGTGCAGACTTCCAATTTTACGTCCACCCACATAGTAATCTTCCTGACTGGTATTCTTTTTCATGTAAAAATAACCCACACCGAGCATGGCCAGCATGTAGGCAATAAAGATCCCCAGATCTAATAACTGCATTATGTTTTTGGATTTTATACAAATTCAATTTGAAATATAATTTTTCAAATATACTTAAAATGAGGTTTTTACCCAATTTTATTGGGTTTAAAATGAAAAAATGATATAATAATTCAATTTTTACTTAGAATAGTGAAAATAAAAAAGCCAGCCCTTTTTTGGACTGGCTTTATCGTAATTCAAACCGGATTATACGTTTTCGCTACTTACCACCGCCGAGAAATACTCTCTGTTCATACGGGCAATATTGGTAATGGAGATTCCTTTTGGACATTCCGCCTCGCAAGCACCGGTATTGGTACAAGCACCGAAACCTTCCGCATCCATTTGTGCCACCATCTTTTCCGCTCTGGTTTTTCGTTCTACCTGACCCTGTGGAAGGAGTGCAAGCTGCGAGATTTTGGCAGAGGTAAAAAGCATGGCAGAGGCATTTTTACAAGCCGCTACACAAGCACCGCAGCCGATACACTGGGCAGCATCCATGGCTAAGTCCGCGATCGTCTTAGGAATCGGGATTTCGTTGGCATCGGGCACACCCCCGGTATTGACAGAGACATAGCCACCTGCTTGGATGATTCGGTCAAAAGCCGAACGGTTTACCACCAAGTCTTTTACCACAGGGAAAGCCTTCGCTCTCCAAGGTTCGATGGTGATGGTCTCCCCGTCATTGAACGAACGCATGTGCAGCTGACAAGTCGTCGTCTGTAGCGGTCCATGCGGTTTGCCATTAATATAAAGTGAGCACATTCCGCAGATACCCTCACGGCAATCGTGGTCAAAGTGAACGGGGTCTTCTCCCTTTTCAGTCAATTGGTCGTTCAACACGTCCAACATCTCAAGAAAGGACATGTCTTTGGAGACGTGGTCTACCGGATAAGTAGCAAAGCCGCCTTTATCGGATGCATTTTTTTGTCTCCAGATTTTTAAAGTCAATTTCATATATAAGTATGAATTATTGTCTACAGATTATTTATAAGAACGCTGGGTCAACTTCACATTTTCGAAGACCAAGGACTCTTTGTTGAGCTCTTCTTCTTGACCTTCTCCCATATATTTCCAAGCAGCTACGTAAGCAAAATTCTCATCATCACGAAGCGCTTCTCCATCCGGAGTTTGATACTCCTCACGGAAGTGTCCTCCGCAAGATTCGTTTCTATTAAGCGCATCGTCCACCATCAGTTCACCCAATTCCAAAAAGTCAGCTACTCGGTGAGCTTTCTCCAGGGTTTGGTTCAACTCTTCGTTGGTGCCCAATACTTTTACATTGGACCAGAATTCCTTTTTCAAGGCTTTGATTTCAGCTTTCGCTTCTTTCAGTCCAACTTCAGTTCTGGCCATCCCGCACTTATCCCACATGATC
Organism: Algoriphagus aquaeductus; assembly: GCF_003253485.1. Taxonomy (GTDB): domain Bacteria; phylum Bacteroidota; class Bacteroidia; order Cytophagales; family Cyclobacteriaceae; genus Algoriphagus; species Algoriphagus aquaeductus. The sequence continues at coordinate 297,082 of NZ_QKTX01000004.1, forward strand.
TTACCCAATTTTTTGTGGAAATAATCCACCGTTTTGGTTCCATTGATCGACAGGATGGTTTGGATTCGGTTTTGAACCTCCTCTTTTGCTTTGGCAAACTCAGGATGATTTTCGTCCACCTTCTTTGGTGGAATCTGAGCCAAATAGTCTCCAATAGTATAAGGAATTACAAAGTATCCGTCTGCCAAACCTTGCATCAGTGCAGAAGCACCAAGTCTGTTTGCACCATGATCGGAGAAGTTAGCTTCACCCAAGGCATACAATCCAGGGACAGTCGTCATGAGGTTGTAATCTACCCAAAGACCACCCATGGTGTAGTGAACCGCTGGATAGATCATCATTGGCACTTCGTAAGGATCCTCTCCGGTGATCTGCTTGTACATATCAAAGAGGTTTCCGTATTTCTGCTCAATGATGTTTCTTCCATCCCGTTTGATGGCATCGCGGAAATCCAAAAACACGGCCTCCCCGGTTTCATTTACACCTCGGCCTTCATCGCATACATACTTCGCATTTCGGGAAGCCACGTCGCGTGGTACCAGGTTACCAAAAGAAGGGTACTTTCGTTCCAAGAAATAATCTCTGTCTTCTTCTTTGATATCATTTGCCTTGATTTGGCCTTTTCTGAGTTTCTCAGCGATTTCCTGAGTTGCCGGAACCCAAACACGACCGTCATTTCTCAGAGATTCGGACATCAAGGTCAGCTTAGACTGATGATCACCCGACACCGGGATACAGGTAGGGTGGATTTGAGTAAAGCAAGGGTTCGCAAAGTAAGCACCGCGCTTGTGAGCTCTCCAAGCCGCTGTCACATTGGAACCCATTGCATTGGTTGAAAGGAAAAACACATTACCGTAACCACCTGTACAGAGAAGCACGGCATGGGCTGCATGCGTTTCTACTGCTCCGGTGATCAAATTTCGGGTAACAATCCCTCTGGCTTGGCCATCGATCACTACCACGTCCATCATTTCGGTACGTGGATAAAGCTTAACTTTTCCGTTGGCTACCTGACGACTGAGTGCGGAATATGCCCCCAAAAGCAACTGCTGTCCCGTCTGACCTCTGGCATAAAAGGTTCGGGATACCTGAGCACCACCGAAAGAACGGTTGGCCAACAATCCTCCATACTCACGGGCAAAAGGAACCCCCTGAGCCACGCATTGGTCAATGATTTTAACAGACACCTCGGCTAGGCGGTACACGTTTGCCTCACGGGCACGGTAGTCACCTCCCTTGATGGTATCATAGAAAAGTCTGAAGATGGAGTCACCGTCGTTCTGATAGTTTTTGGCAGCATTGATCCCGCCCTGAGCCGCGATAGAGTGTGCTCTACGGGGGCTGTCCTGGAAACAAAAGGCCTTGACATTGTAACCCAACTCCGCTAAAGAGGCTGCAGCAGAAGCACCTGCCAAACCTGTACCCACTACGATGACATCGTATTTTCTTTTGTTTGCCGGATTGACCAGCTTGCTGTTAAACTTGTGCTTAGTCCATTTTTCTGCCAAAGGACCAGCAGGTATTTTGGAATCTAGTATCATACGGGACTATTAATTGGCTGTGAAATAGATATAAAGTGGCATCGAGGCAAACAGCGCAGGAACCACAATGCAATAAAGTTGACCCAAGGCCTTGATGGCAGGGGAATACTTTTTATGATTCAATCCCAAGGTCTGGAAAGCTGAGGCGAAACCATGGGAAAGATGAAATCCAAGGAATCCCATGGCAATGACATAAAGTGCCACCAACCACTCTTGCTTGAATGCTTCGCTGACAATCAAGAACAAGTTTTTGTATTCCTCACCATCGTAAGAAACCATCGGGATTTGCCCCCAATGCATCTTAGCCCAAAAACCCTGAAGGTGTACTACCAAGAAAATCAAAATGATGGTGCCTAAGACCCCCATGTTTCTGGAAGACCAAGTGCTGTTGGTTGATGCTTTGGACTCGGCGTAACCTACAGGACGGGCAGCCCTATTATGCTGAGCCAAAAGAATGGAATAAATAATATGACCGATCACCGAGATATAGGTCAAATAGGAAAGGATCTTTACTGCCGGATTGGTGGTCATAAACTTGGCATAGATGTTAAATGCCTCTCCACCATCTCCCTTGAATAACAGTAGATTTCCTGACACATGTCCCGTTAAAAACAGGATGAGAAAAAGACCGGTCAATGCCATGATCAGTTTTCTTCCGAGGGTGCTTTTTAAGGTTTTTGTAACCCAACTCATACGAATGTTTCGATTAGTTTAGAACGAAATTCTTTTGTTGATAATGCTGCCAAATTTACATGCAGGAGTACTAGTATCCAATGCAATCGAATTCAGCGGGCTTATTTTAAAAGGTTCTAAATAGCATTAATTAGTTTGTTTAAAGTTTAATTTTCAACGCTATCCCAACAGTCTGTTTATTTTTATTGTTTGAATTTCGAGTGTTTTTCTCCCTAGTTCCGTTTATTTCGTATAGGAAGAAAAATTTAACCAGATTTATAAGTAGAAAATCCTTGAAATAGCAAACCCGTAGAAAGGGAAGCGAGCACCAAAGTTGACTGATATGAAGCTTAAAATTCACCTAGGACTTTTTTTTATCGCCCTTTTCATGGGGATTACCTCAGCTTGGGCAACCCATATACGAGCAGGGGAAATCATCGCAGAAAGAGTCTCTGTCCAAGCGCTAACCTACCAAATCACGGTGGTGGGCTACACCGACACCCGTTCGAGTGTTATCTTTGGCCCTGGAAGAATCAATTTCGGTGACGGAAGAGAGGAGCAGCTCAATACCCAAAGTGATTTTTCTGTAGTCCGGGATCTTGGTAACCAAATTGAACAGAACATTTTTGTCATCCGGCATACTTTTCAGGGTCCGGGCAAATACAAAATCCGCTTCATCGAATTCAACCGAAATGACTTGACACTGAACATGGACAATTCGGTGGATACGCCTTTTTATGTAGAAACCGAAATCAACATTGATCCATTTTTTGGAGTAAACAATTCCCCAGTGCTAACGATCCCTCCCGTAGACAACGGTGCAGTAAACGTCCGCTACATCCACAACCCCGGAGCCTATGACCCGGATGGAGACAGCCTTTCTTATGCTTTGGACATTCCCAAGCAGGCTTTTGAGAGACCTGTAAATAACTACAGAAGTCCAGCCTCCCCAGAATTTAGCCAAAGACAGGAAAATGGAGCTACGCCGGCTTTTTTGAGGATTGATCCGGTCTTTGGAGACCTGATATGGGATGCCCCGGGTACTGCGGGGCAATTCAACGTGGCATTCCGGATCATCGAATGGCGCAAAATCAACGGCAAATTTGAGCAAATCGGGTATGTGGTCCGGGACATGCAGATCATCATCGAAAACTCCAATAATCGCCGGCCCCAATTGATCCTGCCTCCGGATCTGTGTGTAGAAGCAGGCACCAAAATAGAAGAAATCATACAAGGCCAAGATCCTGACGGAGACCCCATCAAAATAGAAGTCTTTGGAGAACCGATTCAAATCAACTCCTCTCCAGCAGATTATTCCCCGGAAAATGTATTCCAACCTCAACCGGGCATTGTCAACTTCACTTGGCAGACGGTCTGCAATCATGTCAGAGAGCGAGAATATGAAGTGCGTATTCGAATCACCGACCAACCAAGATCAGGCCCAAGTTTGGTGGACATCCAAACCTGGAAAATCAAAGTGGTCGGTCCGCCACCCGTTTGGGATGATTTGGTTCAGAAACCCGGAAGAACGGTGGACCTCACTTGGGATCCTTACGTGTGTGCCAATTCCGCCCAAGAAATGCAGATTTGGAGAAGAATCAACTCTGACCCTTACGTTCCGGATTCCTGTGAAACAGGCATCAGACCTGGATATGAATTGGTGGGCATCACAGACATGAACACCTTCTCGTTTACGGATCTCAATGGAGGGGATGGACTGGCACCTGGAAACACCTATTGCTATCGCCTGGTGGCTGCCTATCCCCAGCCACGGGCAGGACTGAGCATCGTCTCCGAAGAAATCTGTATCACCATTGATGTGGATGTTCCGATCATTACCAATGTAAGTATAGAGGCGACAGATCCTCAATCGGGTGAAATCTTTGTCAAATGGACACCGCCATACGATATTGATAAAACCCAATTCCCCGGCCCCTATACCTATGAGCTTCTTCGAAGTGAAGGATTTACGGGCACTCAAAACAGAACCTCACTCGGGATTCTATCTGACACACTCTTTACTGATCGTGGATTGAACACCGAAAACCTGGTTTATAATTATAAAGTCGTCCTATTGGACAATAATGTAAAAATCGACACCTCATCCTCAGCTTCCTCAGTAAGATTGGAACCCACCATCATCAATGAAGCCATTGAACTAAATTGGACCTTCAATGTGCCTTGGAACAATCAAATTGCGCAATACACCCATGAAGTCTATCGAAACAGAACTGATGCAGCAGCTCAAGATGAAGGTACTTTTGTGAAAATTGCAGAAGTCGATGTCACTCAACAAGGGTTTAAGTTTTTGGATGACGGAAGTTTCAATGGCGTGACCCTCAAGAAGGAAGTCGAATACTGCTATTATGTGATCACCAAGGGTGCCTACAATGTAGCAGGACTGGTTTATCCTTTGGAAAACAAATCACAAATCGTCTGTGCAAAACCGGATGATAATCGACTCCCTTGCCCTCCCGAATTAACCTTCGAAGGTCCAGAGTGTGCAGCATATGTCGCAGAACAACCCTGTAACTCCAACACCTTTGAACATGTTCTGAGCTGGCAACCTGACTTTAGCGGTGATTGTGATGACGAACTGAGTGGGTATAGACTCTATTTTACTCCTGATGGGGAAGAAGGACAATTCAACCTGGTGGGGCAGTATTCATCTCTTCAGCTGACTGCTACCCTTCGAAACCTTCCAACATACAGAGGTTGCTACTACATCACAGCGATAGACCGGTCTGGTAACGAAAGTGAACCAAGCAATGTGGTATGTGTGGACAATTGCCCGGTTTACAACCTTCCGAATGCCTTTACGCCAAACAACGACGGGGTAAATGATACTTTCATGGCCTTTGACAATCCATTTGCTCAATGTCCACGATTTGTAACGGGAGTAGAAATCTTCATTGTCAATCGTTGGGGAGCAGAAGTATTTCGATACAACAGCCTCAGCTCCAACGAAAATGATGTATTTATCCGATGGAACGGAAGAGACCAAAGTGGAAATGAATTGCCTGCAGGAACCTATTTCTATTCCGGAACGGTATTCTTTGACGTCCTTGATCCGGCATTGAAACAGCGTGAACTGAAAGGTACCATTCAGCTCCTTAGATGAGTTCTGAAAAATCCATCATCCTCTTTGACGGAGTCTGTAACCTCTGCAATGCTTCTATCGATTTCATCCTCAGGCGAGATAAAAAAGACCGCTTTTTGGTAGGAGCATTGCAGGAGGCCCCAGGCCAGGCGCTACTCTCCAAATACCAGGTTGCACCGACCTATTTGGATTCCTTGGTCTTGGTGGAAAAAGGAAAAGTGTACTTTAGAAGCACTGCTGCCTTAAAAATATCCCGTAGACTTCATGGGTTATGGCCCCTCTTTTATCCCTTGATTTTACTTCCTGCATTTTTGAGAGACCCGGTTTATGATTGGATCGGGAGAAACCGATATCGCTGGTTTGGAAAGAAAAATACTTGCCGCATCCCAACTGAGGAAGAAAAGAGCAAATTTTTAACTGCTGACCAAATCAATTTTTAGAAGAATTGGATGATCATCCAATAAATCGGCATTCCCAAGGTAATGTTGAACGGAAAAGTCACAGCGAGTGCCATTGGTACATACAAGCCTTCATCCGCCTCGGGATTTGCCAGTTTCATAGCAGCGGGTACAGCGATATAGGAAGCAGAGGCAGCCAGAATGGCAAATATCAAGCGGTCTCCAGCTTCAGGAGCAATCCAATGGCTCAAAACCGCCACAACACAGCCATTCACTAACGGGACCAAAACCGCAAACATGGAGGAAAAATACCCGGTCTTAAAAAAGGCTTTCAATTTTTTTCCACTATTAATTCCCATATCCAAAAGAAAAACGGCCAGGAATCCTTTGAAAATATCTGTGATAAAAGGCTTGATCCCCTCGGCTTGTTTTTCATCCGCAATCAGCCCTATCACCAAACTCCCCAAAATAAGCAATACGGAACCATTGGTAAATGCATGGATGATGATTCCCCTAAGACCACCTGCAGGCTTATTTTCAGAATACTTTCTCAACAAGATTACCCCTGAAATAATCGCCGGAGCTTCCATCAAAGCCATAACAGCCACCATATGCCCCCCAAAATGTGCCCCCTGTATCTCCAAAAAGGATACTGCCGCTACAAATGTAACCGCCGATATAGATCCATATGCCGCTGAAATTGCCGCAGCGTTGGGCACTCCCAGTTTTCTTTTCAATATAAAAAAGGTGTAAAAAGGAACTGCCGCTGACAGCACCACACCAAAAAGCAAGGCCCAAATGATCCCCGCATTAAATTCACTGTGTGATAGCTCTTGCCCTCCTTTAAAACCTATGGATAACATGAGATACAGTGCTATAAACTTGGCACTCGTAGCAGGTATCTCCAGATCACTTTTCAACTTGACAGCCAAGATCCCCAAGACGAAAAAGAGAAGGCTCGGATTCGTCAGGTTATTAATCAATATTTGAAAATCCATGACGCAAATATCTTTTGCCTTTTCCTCAGAAAAAAACAAAACATAATTTTTTTTTATTCGTTGCTGATTTTAAATTAATTTCACTTATGAATTTAACCATACATCAACTCAAAGCCTTCCAGTCAGTCGCCAAATACCAAAGCATCACCAAAGCGGCTGAGGCTATGAATATGACTCAGCCGGCTGTTTCTATTCAGCTGAAAAATCTTCAGGAACAATTTGAGGTTCCGCTGACAGAAATCATCGGAAAAAAAATCCACATCACTGAATTCGGCCAAGAACTGGTCGACACGGCCGACAGAATTTTTTCTGAACTCAATCAGATCGAGGAGAAAATGCTTGAATTAAAAGGTCTTCTGGGTGGAAAAATCAGAATTTCTGCCGTATCGACTGGCAAATACATCATTCCCTACCTCATGGCGGATTTCATGAAAATCTACCCTCATGTAGAAATCAGCCTGGAAGTCTCCAACCGATACAATGTGCTGGCCCATCTTCAGGAAAACTCCACAGATCTGGCCTTATTATCCCTTTGGCCAGACGATCTTGATTTGGAAAGCATACCACTCGCCGAAAACAAATGGTACCTGACCTGTGCCCCAGAGAAAAAAGAGCTGTATGGCAAGTATATCAAAGAGGAAGCTTGGACAAAAATCCCTTTCATCTTACGCGAAAAGGGTTCGGGAACACGGACCATGATGGAAAAATTCTTTACCGAACGGGATATTCATGTAGAGAGCAAGCTAGAACTCGCCACCAATGAAGCGGTAAAACAAGCGGTAATGGCAGGTCTTGGAGCCTCAATCCTTTCCAATTTTTCTACCGCTCAGGAAATCAAAGATGGAAGAGTGGCAATTTTGGAATACCCCGGACTTCCGCTTAAAGCAGATTGGAAATTGATTTGGCTCAAGCAGAAAAAACACTCTCCTGCCGTAAAAGCCTTCATTCGATGGCTTTCTGAAAACAGGGAAAAAATCTTGAGAAATCATTTTCCAACGCTACTTGGCCTCTAACGACAAGGCTTAAAAAGATCAAAAGGACTATATTTGCCCCGCTTCTTTCTAATCCTCTTTTGGATTTGGGAAGTAAATTCCAGAACAAAAGGCTTCCGATCTTGCGAGTTAGCCGCTCTTCTGGTAAAAAATCAAGGCTCCGTAGCCATCAAGTCCGCAGCGTGCCTTTAAATATCAAACCCTAATTAAATGAAAGCATTTGTTTTTCCGGGCCAAGGTGCCCAGTTTCCCGGAATGGGAAAATCACTTTATGAGGAAAACCCAGAAGCCAAAGCCCTCTTTGAAAAAGCCAACGAGATTCTCGGCTTTCGCATTACGGACATCATGTTTGAGGGAAGTGAAGAAGAACTGAAGCAGACCAAAGTCACGCAGCCTGCCATTTTTCTCCATTCGGTCATTTTGGCCAAAACCACGGCTGATTTCGCACCGGATATGGTAGCAGGTCATTCCTTGGGGGAATTCTCTGCCTTGGTAGCCAATGGAGCGCTAGCCTTTGAAGACGGGTTGAAACTGGTGTACCAAAGAGCAATGGCTATGCAGGAAGCCTGCGAAATCAATCCGTCCACCATGGCAGCTATCTTGGGCTTGGCCGATGAAAAAGTCGAAGAAATCTGTGCGGAATTCACCGATGAAATCGTAGTTCCTGCAAATTACAACTGCCCTGGACAGCTGGTTATCTCCGGCACCAACAAGGGAATCGAAATTGCCTGCGAAAAAATGAAAGCGGCAGGTGCCAAAAGAGCCCTTCCCCTTCCGGTTGGGGGAGCATTTCACTCCCCACTGATGGAGCCTGCCAGAGAAAAACTCCAAAAAGCCATCGAATCCACCCAATTCAATACGCCTATCTGCCCGGTATACCAAAATGTAAGCACCACCGCAGTATCAGATATTGAGGAGATCAAAAAGAACCTCATCGCCCAACTGACTGCCCCTGTCAAATGGACTCAATCTGTTCAGAATATGGTGAAAGACGGAGCCATTCAATTTGTGGAGTGCGGTCCGGGGAAAGTCCTTCAGGGACTGGTCAAAAAAATCCATCCCGAAGCTGAAGTTTCCGGTCTCTAAAATAAATCAATTCCCGCTCAAAAGGCGGGAATTTTCATTTTAGCTCTTTAGAATAAAGGTTGACCTCGGTATGATCCTCGCACTCCTCCAGCAGCTCCCGGGAGGTTTTACCACTTAACGGATGTTTTTTATCCGGTGCCAGCTCTGCCAATGGAACTAGAACAAATCTTCTTTCAGCAATAAAGGGATGGGGAATTGTAAGCGTATCCGAATCAATCACTTCATCTCCAAAATAAAGGATATCAATATCCATGGTCCGGTCCCCCCAAGGCTCATCACGCGTTCGCCCAAGTTCGTTTTCTATTTCCTGGATAATTTCCAACACCTCCCACGGACGGAGAGAAGTCCAAACAATTGCCAATTGATTGAGAAAATTGCCTTTGGCTACGCCTCCCCATGCTTCCGTTTCATAAATTTTAGAAACTTTGATCAATTGAAAATGATCGTTCAGGGCTTCTATCGAGCGGAAAAGCAACTTTTCACGATCTCCTTTGTTACCTCCTAGACATAGTACAACCTCAGTTTGCATCGCTTATCACTTGAGCCTTTGTAAAGCTCTTTTAAATTAGGTTAATTTCGACCTCAAATTTGTAACAATATGAAGTTTCTGGGTAATGTGCTGGCTGTTATTGTCGGCTTATTCATTTTTAGCATCATCAGTGTCCTGATTTTCTTCGGAATAGTAGGAATGATCGCCGCTTCTTCTGATAAGGAAGTAAAACTGGAAGAAAACACCATCCTTCACCTCAACCTCAATGGCAGAATGCTGGTGGAAAGGACTTCCGAAGACGACCTCAAATTCGGTTCATTCTTAAATCCTTTTGGTCGGGACATAAACGCTGGACTAGTCAATCTTAAAAAAGCAATTGCCGAAGCCAAATCAAATGACAACATCAAAGGGATATACCTCAATACCGGACTGATCATGGCGGGACAGGCCAACCTTCTGGAATTGCGGGAATCTCTCCTTGATTTCAAAGAATCAGGAAAATTTATCGTGGCCTATGATGAAGCCTATTCTGAAGGAGGGTATTTTCTGGCTTCTGTAGCAGACGAAATTTACCTAAATCCTTTGGGAGGGATCGATTTCAACGGATTCGCCTCCGAATCAATATTCTTAAAGGGCTTCTTTGAAAAAGTAGGCATCAAACCGGAGGTTTTCCGGGTTGGAGAGTTTAAAAGCGCTGTTGAGCCTTTTATCTTGGATAAAATGAGTCCGGAAAATCGGCTTCAAACCCAATATTTCCTAGATGACATCAACAATCAGGCAATTGACCTGATCGCAGTCTCCAGAAATATTTCAAAAGACAGCTTGGCGAAAATCAACAGCCAAATGCTGGTACGAAAGCCGAAAGATGCAGTCACTTATGGCTTGGCAACCGAATTGAAATATGAAGATGAGGTTCATTCCATTCTCAAATCCAAATTGGGACTGGAAGAGGATGACCAAATCACCACCATCAACGCAACGGATCTGGGTTCATTGGCAAAAAGCAAAAATATCACCTCCAAAAACCGCATTGCAGTAATCTTGGCCGAAGGAGAAATAGTAGACGGAGATATTGAAGGAGCGATCAGTTCTGAAAAATTTGCCAAAGAAATCCGAAAAGCCCGAAAAGATGACAACATCAAGGCGATCGTGCTGCGCGTAAATTCACCGGGCGGATCCATCCTAGCTTCAGAAGTGATCTGGAGAGAAATGTCGGAAGCCAAAAAAGCCAAACCTCTGATTGTGTCCATGGGTGAAGTGGCAGCTTCGGGCGGATATTATATTTCTGCGCCAGCCGACACCATTGTTGCACAGCCCAACACGATCACGGGATCAATTGGCATTTTTGGACTGTGGTTCAATGTCCAGGAACTCATCAACGATAAACTGGGTGTGACCACCGATGTGGTATCGACCGGAGAGCTCTCAGACTTTATGAATATGGCAAGACCGCTGACCGAAGTGGAGCGAACGATCATTCAGTCCGGAGTAGAAGATGGCTACGAGACTTTTATATCCCGAGTGGCAGAAGGCAGAGGCATGCATCCGGATTCGGTGAAAAAAGTTGCCTCAGGACGAGTTTGGACAGGAACCCAAGCCAAAGAACGGGGCTTGGTGGATGTATTGGGCGGGCTGAACACGGCCATCCAAATTGCAGCAGACAAACTCGATGCAGGGGAGGATTATCGCGTAGTGTACTTTCCCGAGAAAAAACCCTGGTTTGAAGAATTTATGAGCAGCTTCACCGATAAAGTTCAGGCGAGGATTCTCCAAACCCAACTGGGCGATCAATATCCCTTGTACCAAAAAATCCAAAAACTGAAGCATTACCAGGGTGTTCAAGTAAGAATGCCCCAAGACATGACCATAAAGTAATCCTTGCCTACTCAAAAATCTCAGCCCCTCAGAAGTCGTCTTTTGAGGGGCTTATTTTTTTAGATTTTCTGCAATAAAATTTTCCAGGCTAACTCCACATTGCCCGATTCCAATTCCTCTTTGGCCCAGCGATGCAGGTGATCAAGCCAAGATTCTGTATCCAGCCGAAATCTTCGTTTCATATCCTGAACCTCCTCGGTCTTGGAAAAAAGCTGTACCTCTTCGGCACTTGGCAATTGCTCCACATTGGCCAGCCGAGCTAAATTATTTCCGGTTAGGACGGGGCTATTCCTGATTTCATCCGGGATTTGGTCTATTCCAATTCCAAGTGTAGTCAACGGTTTGGGAATTTGAAAAAGGGAATCGGAAGTGATTTTAGAATACCAATTTCCTCCAAGTCGAGCGACAGGATCGAGCTTAACCGGGTCAATCACTCCTTTTGAATCCAAAATACGTTCGTCCAAGTGTATCCTGACCACCTCACAGATCACCAGATTCCCGGCACCTCCACCCTCCCCTAGTGATTTGACCTCATTCACTTTACATTCAAAAGCCACAGGGGCTTCTTTGACTCTGGGAGGAGTGACCAATTCTGAGGATACAGCCGTCAATCCTGCCTTTTCAAATTCATTGACTCCTTTGGGATATTCTGTGCTGGCCAAAGACATCTGCTCGACAAGCTCAAATCCCACGATATGAATGACTACCTCAGGGACCTCGAGCACATTTTCCAAGGTATGCTTGGTGGAATTATCCCTGACTCGGCGGGAGGGCGAAAAAATCAAAATCGGAGGATTGGCGCTAAACAAGTTGAAAAAGCTAAACGGGCTGAGATTGACTTTGCCTGCTTTATCGACCGTGCTTGCAAAGGCAATTGGTCTCGGAGCCACTGCTCCCTGAAGGATGGCCTGAAGATCTTGGGTCTTCAGCTCTTTAGGATAAATGGTTTTCATCTAATCAAATTAACATGCAATTTTAACTCATAAGCCATATTTCACGAATTAGTTCAATAAGATGAAGTTAAAATCCCTCCCGCTCTTTCTCCTGATTCTACTGACAGGAATATCCTCGATCTTTCAGTCTACCGCTCAAACACACCGCTTTGCTACCTTCAATATCCGCTGGGACAATCCGGGCGATGTCGGCAACCTTTGGAAAGACCGAGCCCCGCATGTAATCCACTTGATCCAATTTCACCAAATCGGGCTATTTGGCACACAGGAAACCCTTGCACACCAATTAAAGCAGATCAACGAAGGGTTAGGCTACTTATCCATAGGAGTAGGAAGAGATGACGGAAAGGAAAAAGGCGAATTTTCTCCTATCCACTACGATCCGAACCTGTATCAGCTGGAAGATTCGGGCACTTTTTGGCTATCTCCTACTCCCGATACCCCAAGCAAAGGCTGGGATGCATCGCTCAACCGGATCTGTACCTGGGGAAGATTCAAGGCAAAAGACGGAAAGCGGTTTTACGTCTTCAATATCCACTACGATCACATCGGGCAACAAGCCCGGGAAGAAAGCAGCAAGCTAGTGGCCTCTAAAATCCAGGAAATCAACCGCGAAAAACTCCCCGTGATCTGGATGGGTGATTTCAACGTCACTCCCGACAATGCCGCCTATCACACCATAGTTTCAAATCCAAGTTGGAAAGATGCCCGATTGGTTTCAAAAGTGCCTTCCTATGGACCTGCCGGCACCTTTACGGGATTTGATTGGGAACGGATGCCTGACGGCATCATTGACCACATTTTCGTGAATGGAAAAATCGACGTACTTAGGCATGGGATTTTGACTGACAACTATGGCAAAAAATACCCTTCCGATCACTTTCCAGTGATGGTAGAGTTGAAGTTTTAGTCTCAAACTTTTCCAAAGTTCCGAACTTTGGAAAAGTTACCCTCTAAAAAGAAAGGCCCGCTACAAAGCAGGCCTTAAGATTTCAGACCTGCCAGGGTTTAAAAACCTAGCAGGACTTGTATATTCATATTACTCTGCCAAAGCAGCTACTCCGGGAAGCACTTTGCCTTCCATGTGCTCGAGCAAGGCACCACCACCGGTAGAAACGTAAGATACCTGATCGGTGTAGCCAAACTTGTTCACCGCAGCTGCAGAATCACCACCACCGATCAAAGAGAAGGCCCCGTTTCGGGTAGCCTCAGCTACATATTCTGCGATGGCCTTGGTTCCTTTGTCGAAAGATTCCATTTCGAACACACCCATTGGGCCGTTCCAAAGGATCGTTTTGGATTCCAAAATTGTCTTTCCGAAGAGTTCTCGAGTTTTTGGCCCGATATCCAAGCCCATCCAGTTGTCAGGGATTTCACCTTTGTTGGCTACACCTTGGTTGGCGGTATTGGAAAATGCGTCTGCAATGATGGTGTCCACTGGCAAAATCAGGTTCACCCCTTTTGCCTTGGCTTTTTCCATCAGTTCTAATACAAAATCCATCTTGTCCGCCTCCAATAGAGACGTTCCGATGCTACCGCCTTGCGCTTTGGCAAAGGTGTAAGACATCCCGCCACCGATGATGAGGTTGTCTACTTTCTCCAACAAACGCTCGATGATCAAAATTTTATCGGCGATCTTGGCTCCACCCATGATCGCGGTGTAAGGACGCTCAGGGTTTCCCAATACTTTGTCGGCATTGGTCAACTCGGACTCCATCAAGTAGCCTGCTACTTTTTCGGAGAAAAACTCAGCAATCACCGCCGTAGACGCATGCGCTCTGTGCGCGGTACCGAAGGCATCGTTCACATACACATCACCCAACTTGGCCAATTTGCCTGCAAAGTCTTTGTCACCTTTTTCCTCCTCCTTGTAAAAGCGAAGGTTTTCCAATAGCAACACCTCACCTGCACCAAGACCTGCTGCCAATTCAGCCGCATCAGCTCCGATGCAATCGGTCGCAAACTTGATGGATTGACCCAGTGCAGCTTCCACAGCTGAGATGATATGCTTCAGGGAATATTTATCCTCAGGACCTCCTTTTGGACGGCCGAGGTGAGACATCAGGATGGCCGAACCGCCATCTTTCAAAATTTTCTTGATCGTAGGGACTGCCGCCTGGATACGGGTATCATCAGAAACAGTAAAGTCTTCATTCAAGGGCACATTGAAGTCCACTCGAACCAGGGCCTTTTTGCCTGCAAAATTGAGGCTGTCCACATTTTTTACATTCAAACTCATAAGATTGGTTTAATAGATGTTGAATTGGTTTTCGTAAAAACTGGCCTGAATTTAAGCCAATTTCATCCAAAAGGGAATCAAAATCGGGGAAAGTTAACGAAGAGGAGATTGGGAGATTTGAAAATTCGGATTTGGGATTTGGGATTTTGGATTTCGGATTTTGAAATGGCTTCCACATTACCCCCCTGCTACCATGCCTCCAAACTTCCTGACTTTTCAGCTTTCAAAATTCATCCTTCAACCCTTCACAGCCGCTCTTCGAAGACGATCATTGATCGCCCTGCCCAAGCCGGTTTCAGGCATCAGTTCTGCAAGAATCACTGCAACAGGGGTTTCATCCAGCTTTCGCATGGCTGCAAAAAGGTTTTGCGCAGCTTCATGAAGATCATGCGAAGGGCTCAAGGCAATCTGCTTTTCTTGGGGAATTTGTTCAAAAGCATCTGAAAAACTCAACACTGCAAAATCAAATCCCTCAGCTTGTTTTTCAGCAATCAAGGTCTTCAAATCCCCCAACATAAACGGCTTTCTCGGCGCATAGTGACTGTCCAATTGTCCCGGAGCAGAAGGATTGCTGCTGCTGTGATCTTTGACTTTGACCGGCCCGACTACATCTTCTATTTCAGCAATCTCCAAACCGCCCAGGCGATAGATCACGATTTCCTCTCCTTCCATTCCTACGATTGTACTCTCCAGCCCAACTGCACAAGGCCCGCCGTCCAAGATGTAGGGGATTTTTTCACCCAACTGAGCTTCTACATGCTGCGCCTGGGTTGGACTGATGTAGCCAAATGGATTGGCGCTTGGAGCTGCCAAAGGGAAATCCAATTGCTCCAATAAAGTCCGCGTCAGAGGATGATTAGGAACCCTTACGGCAACTCGATCCAATCCGGACGTGACCAAATCGGGAACAATGGGTTTTCTGGGTAAAAGTAAGGTCAATGGTCCCGGCCAAAATTTCTCAGCCAGCTGTTTTAACTTTTCCGGAAAATCAGAAACAAACTCTCCTACTCGCTCCAAAGATGAGGTGTGAAGAATCAAGGGATCGAACGAAGGACGGTTTTTGGTTTCAAAAATCAGGGCAACCGACTCAGCATTCAGCGCATTACCGGCAAGACCATAGACCGTCTCGGTGGGGATTCCCACGAGCTGTCCTTTTTCCAAAAAGGATCGGGCTAAGGCAATGTCGTTACCAATTTGCGCCATGTTTATTTCTCGCAGAAATCTTTGATCCAGGTTTCGGCTTCGGCATATCCAAGCGAAAGTGCCATTTTCAGATCGGCACAGCCTTCATTTTTTTGACCCAAAGCACTCATTCGAGTTACTCCGAGCAGGTAATAAGCTTCGGCATTTTTAGGGTCGAGATTGACGGTATTGGTCAAAGACTCCATCCCATGAATCGGGTCACTCATGCCTAGTTCGGCTTTTCCCTTTCTGAAGTGCGCCTCGGCATTGTTGGGGTCAGACTGCAGGAGAGTCTGAAAATCCAAGAGGGCATCTTCGTATTCTTCCATGTTCAAAAGTGCAGTGCCTCGATTGAATAAAATATCCAATTGGGAAGGATCCAAAGCTGAGGCTATATTAAAATCGGCGAGTGCTTCCTTATAGTTTTTTAGCTCCATTTTGGCATTGCCCCGATTAAACCAAGGTTTGTAATTGCTGGAGTCAGCGGCGATGGCTTGGTCAAAAACAGGAATTGCTTCCTCAATTTTCCCCTGTTGAAACAGCGCAACGCCTTTAGCATTCAGCACCGTGGTATTTGCCGGGTTTTTCTCAAGCAACCGTTCAAAATAAGGGACTGCCTCAGACCAGGCCTGTGCGTCCATTTTCTCAATTCCAGATTTCAGCAGTTCTTCTTCACTGGGGCTACAGGCAAAAAGGCTCACGCAAAGTAAGCCAAGAATCCAAAGTTTGTTCACGGGGTAAATTTTGGGCAAAGATAGGGAAAAAGGGCTAGAGAAGACTGTCGGCATTTTAGCCAACTTAAGAGGCATGGATTGGCCTCCGTGAGTGTCCTCTCACGGAAATTTATTTTCAACCATACTAAGTATCCATATTCTTGAATCAAACTTATGCTTGAGAATTTCGCACTCCGTGATAAATACGATTGAGAATTAAAAAACAAAGTATGCTGTGAGTGAGGATCTTCACAGGGGCGAAGACCTTAGATGAGGGCCAACTTTTCACGGGCTTGGACGGGAATGGGAACCGGCTTCATGGTATTCATGTCCACGGCTACCATCACACAGCGGCATTTGGCAAACACATGCTCATTTCCTTTGGCATCCTTTCCGATCAAAAACTGCTCGAGATCAAAGGAAGAATTTCCCATTCGGGAGCATTTGACCAAAGCTTCGACTTGGTCTTCCAAATGGATAGGACGGATGTAATCGATCTCGATTCTTCCTACCACCGTACCGATGGTCATGACATTCCAGTCTGCTACTTCATACAAAAAAACTGCCCTGGCATGTTCAAAATAGCTAAAGTAAATTCCGTTATTCACATGAAGGTATCCATCAATATCCGAAAACCGGACCTGAATGGGCGTTGAAAAAGAAAATTCAGATTTAAGCTGGGAAGCTTCCACTTTTTTCATCAGAGCAAAATTTCTGATTTCGAAGTTTTTTCAAGCATTCTCAGGATGGATGGATTATACCCGATCATATCTACCACTGAGTCAAAACTGATCCATGCCAGAGATATGCTTTCATCGCTCATGATGAGTGGTTCATTGATATCCGCTTCAAAGAGATACCGAACATCATAATGAAAATGCTCCGGTACATGAGGTCTTTGAGGAATGATATGCTTATCGATATCAAAAATATTGGAATCAACCAGCTTGAGGCTCTTAAGGCCGCTCTCTTCTTCAGCCTCGGTAATCGCAACTTCAATCAGGTTTTCATTCCCATCTGCGTGGCCGCCCAATTGTAACCATCTGCCCAGCTTTCGGTGAAGGGTGAGAAGGGTATGTGTTCTTTTTCGATTTACGATCCATGCTGAAGCGGTAAAATGGCCTTCCAACCGCTCTCGAGAATAAGCTAAAGGATCCTCAGTCAACTCCGCAAAGTCTTTGATGAAATCTGATTCCTCCTCGTAAGGGGTGCGGTAATTTTCGAGTTGGTTTTTTAAAATTGTTCTATCCATTTTCTTTTTTCTCAAAGATTCGATCCATCAACTGATCGAACGACTTGGCATCTTGATAAAGGCGATCTGAATAGATGGCTGCAAGAAGCTTAATATAACTAGGCTGATTATCAACACTTATTTTCTCCAGGGAAATGTTGCCATAAAGCTGGGAGATCAATTCGCCTTCCTTGGGAAGCTGTAAAGGAGGCTTGAAATAAAACTTTTCTGTCACCTTGACCCGTTCGTTGACTTCTTCGTATTTCCTGTCCAGGCTGACCTGCTCATATCCCAAATCTATTACTCTGCGGCTTAATCCGAGGAAAAACCTGGAAAAAGTTTTGGGATCGAAAGGGGGTTCGTAGGTCACTGCAAATCCATTGGCATAGGGTGATGTGAAAATATGAACTTGTGGGGTCTCGTTAATTTGTGTTCGCTTAAAATGATAATTTTTGTAAACCAACGCATACAATTGGCGGGAAGCTGAAGTCTCAAGCCAGTCATCCAAATCTTTTTGGTCGGATTCCTTCAATTGAAAGTTTTCCTTGACATTCACCGGAAGCTTCTCTGAAGCCTTAAATACTTTCTTCAACAAGTCATCCAGAAAATTACCCATGAGAACTTAAGCTATACCTACCCTCTGAACCAACGGAAACTTTTCCCTCGTCTACCAATCGCTGAAGCAATTTGAGATGGGGCTCTGATGCAGGCTTATTGATTTTTTCAAATAGTTCGTGTTCTGTTAACCCCCCATGAATGGCTAAGGTTTCGATTATTTTTTTCTTTAACCGATCTTCCGGTAATTCCGGGTGAAGGGACTTTTTCTTTTCAATGCAAAAATCACAGATACCACATTCCTGGTCGGTCTTTTCTCCAAAATACTCCTGAATAAACTGGGTCCGGCAAATTTTATTCTGATGAGCATATTCGACCATACCTTTGGCCTTTTCCAGGGTAAGTTCTTTTCTGATTTTGATCCGCTGAAAGTTTAATGGAAGCTTTCCTGCATCATACCGTTGGGTTAGAAAAGTGAGCTGTGGGGTATCTTTCCGCTGGTCGTAGTCCAGGACTTCAAGCTTGGCCAGCTGATGAAGCGCATGGATCAGATCTTGCTCTTTCATCGCAAGGGACTTTGCCAGTTTGGACTCCTGGATTTTGATATACTCAGAAAACAAATTTCCACCAAAAGTTCTCAGGAGCATTTTGATGATCGGGTCCAGTTTGGCGTATTGAATCTGGATTTCATACAGTCGGCTGGGATCAACCAAAAAATGTACTCTTGAAGGAGCAAAAAAACTTTCATTAAACTCTACAAACCCCTCTTCCTCCAGGACTTTCAATGCATAAAAAGTATCCAAGAGTGGAAGTTGATAGGTTTGACAAAAAAGTGGGAGGTCAAAGTCAAAACTGCTGAGGAGATTGGTACCCACAGCCAGCTGAAAAAAATTGGCAAGGCATTGATAGACCCTTCTCAGAAAATCGTTGGGAGGATAAACCAGTGCCGCCCGATCCATAAGCTGCTCTAAATCCTGCTCATTTACGAGCAAAACGGCAAAAGCTTTTTCCCCATCCCTTCCGGCCCTACCCGCTTCTTGATAATAATTCTCAAGATTCTCCGGTAGATCACTATGAATTACGACCCGCACATCCGGCTTGTCGATCCCCATACCAAAGGCATTGGTACTGACCATTACCCGGATTTGATTGTGCTTCCAAGCTTCCTGCTTGGCTGAGCGATCTGCACCGGACAGTCCGGCATGGTAGTGGGCAGCAGATACACCCATCTGATTGAGTGCCTTGGCCAATTGATGGGTTCCCTGCCGGTTTCTCACATACCAAATAGCTGTGCCTGAAACCCGATTGAGAATCTCTATTCCCTTTTCCAGTTTGTTCTCAACCACTCTGACACTGTAGCTGAGATTTTTCCGATAAAAACTTTGATGAAATTCCCGATGCTTGCTCATCTCGAGCTTTTCAAGGATATCCTTGCAGACTTGAGGAGTGGCTGAAGCAGTCAGCGCAATGACATTGACTTTGGGGTGAAAAGCCCGGATTTGAGCGATTTCGAGATAGGCAGGACGAAAATCATAACCCCATTGGGAAATACAGTGGGCCTCATCCACAGCAATCAAATTGACCTTCATCTGCTTAAACCGCTCGATAAAAAGTTCTGTTTTTAACCGCTCAGGAGAAATATACAGGAATTTAACGTCTCCATATATACAATTATCCAAAGTGGTATCAATCTCCCGATAGCTCATCCCGGAGTATATCGCGGCAGCTTTTACTCCTTTGGCCTTTAGATTGTCAACTTGATCTTTCATCAAGGCTATCAAAGGTGAAACCACCACACAGATTCCCTCCAGAGCTAATCCCGGGATTTGGAAACAGAGACTTTTCCCTCCACCGGTAGGGAGAAGAGCCAAGGTATCGAACCCGGAAATGACCGAATCAATCACCTGCTTCTGAATGGGCCGAAATTCATCGAACCCAAAAATCTGTTGGAGAATATGTTTAAGTCTTTCTTCCAATTACCAAGTGGGTTTGGTTTTTTGGAGAAACGCAGCTATGCCTTTTTTACAGTCCTCATGCGCTCTTGCCCTGGCATTTGCCTCTGCGGCTGCATCCAAGGCTTGATCTCGGGTGACTTTTCCCAAGGATCTGAGTAAGCGCTTGGTCTCTCCCATAGAAAAGGCCGAGTTATCGCGGATCAGCTTGAGTGCAAATTCATTTAAAACCCAATGGTCAAGTGAGGCTCCGTCCATATATCCGGTAATCAATCCGAATTCATCTGCCTTTTTTGCAGAGATCATCTCCCCTGATATCAGCAGCTCACCAGCTCTGTAATGGCCAATCTGCTCCGCAAGAAATACCGAAACCAGCGCAGGAACAAAGCCGATCTTGGCTTCCGTGTATCCAAAAAGGGCTTCAGAATCCGCAAATGCAAAGTCACAGACCGTCACCAAACCACACCCTCCGGCAAGGGCATGCCCTTGGACCTTAGCGATGACAACTTTTGGAAATTCATAGATCTGAGAAAAAAGCCTTTTTAATCGATGGCTGTCTTCTAGATTTTCCTCATAGGAAAATTGTTGCAATTCTTGTAGATATTCTAAATCTGCACCGGCACAAAACGCCTTTCCCTTTGCCTGTAGAATTACCAATTTGACTGATTTATCCGCTTTCATTTGAGCAAATGCCTCAGACAACTCCCCAATCAATTGGGGGCTAAGTGCATTTCTTTTTTCTGGTCGATTCAGGGTTATGAATCCCAGTTGATTTTCAACATGTGTCAACACCGTTTTTTCCATGATTTCTTGGAATTAGGAAGATAAATTAAGTTGATATTTAGGCTTGGTCAATCCGAAGGTCAGAAAAACCCTGTGGAATTGACTTTATATTTCGATTTAAATTCTGAAAAGGGAATTTAATCCCCTTCCGTACTTCGAAAAATCTGAATTTTAGGTGAGTAGTCCCTTTCCATTTGAATTAATTTTTCATCAGGATAAAACCGAAATCCCAGTGCAGGAAACCAAACAGAATCATTTTCCCTGATTCCTATCAGGGAATTGGGCTGTGCACTTCTTTGATTAAGGAGTCGATTGGGATCTAAGGCGAAGCTAATTTGATCAGGAGGAAAATCTTGGTTCCAAGTGAAATCATGTCGCCCAAGCTGAAGGTCAATCAAGGCTCCCTTTTCACTTGAAAAAAACCAAATCTGATAGGAAGGCCTACGGATTTCCCGAATCAATCGATCGCCCAACCAAACTCCCAAAATCAAAAAAAAAGAAAAAATCATTTTTCGGCGATTCCCCAATTCCCAATTTCCCCATACCAGCAAAAAAGCCCAAACGACAACCATTCCTGAAAAAGTAATGGTAAGTCGGTCCAATTTGCCGAAAGGAAGTGACTGAATCATGGAATTCACCTTTATTTGAAATACAATCATCCTGTCAAGCACTAACCCTAAGAAATCTCCCACGGCGGGGATTTTCCCCAAAAACAAGAATGGCACGCCCACGGACATGATCAAAAATGCAAGCGGAACCACAATCAGGTTTGCCACTAAAAAATAGGTCGGAAAAAGATGAAAATAATACAGAGATAGCGGAAAAGTGACCAATTGAGCAGCAATACTTACAGCTGCCAACTGCCAAAAATACTCTGCTGCACGGTGGGAAGGTAGCCACCAACGCAGGATCAATGGTTGTAAACCTGCGATTCCCCCCACTGCCAAATACGAAAGCTGGAACCCAACCTCAAAAAGTACATCAGGATCGACGATCAACATCAACATCGCTGAAAAGGCCAGAATATTCCAAATCGACGGCCTTCTTTTTCTCATTTGACCTGCAATGATCAGGGAAAACATCACCGATGCCCTGACCACGGAAGGAGAAAAACCTGTCATGGCCGCATAAATCCAAATGGTCGAAATCACAAAAACCAAATAACCGACAGGGATCTT
This sequence comes from Algoriphagus aquaeductus, assembly GCF_003253485.1. Classification (GTDB taxonomy): domain Bacteria; phylum Bacteroidota; class Bacteroidia; order Cytophagales; family Cyclobacteriaceae; genus Algoriphagus; species Algoriphagus aquaeductus. The sequence goes on from NZ_QKTX01000004.1 coordinate 319,020, forward strand.
TCTTCTTTCCTTGAAAGCTCGAAGAGGAAAAAGAAAAATGGCATAAATGATCCCTACATGAAGCCCTGAAACGGCCAAAATATGCATCGTGCCTGTCTCCGCATAGGCATTCCGAATTTCCTTATCCAATGATTCTTTTTGCCCGATCAAAAGTGCCAAAGCAATTTGTCTGGATTCCTTGTGGTGGATTTTTGATTCAATCAACCGGGCAAGATTCTCTCTCAATTGGACAAGTGCAAACTTTGGATTTCGATTTTCGGATGATCCCATGACTACAAATTCATTTCCGATAAACTTTCGATAAAAAATCCCTTTTTTGGCCAAAAACCCTTTGTAATCAAATTCATCAGGGAAGGTTGGACCGGGAATCTCTTCCGGGCTTTTCTGGAACCAAATCAGGTCTCCGGGCTGAAGTCTTCGATCACTTTTGTGATAAACCAATATTTTCCCAGCAGCAGGCCTCCAGTCCAAACTATCACGCACTGCTACCACCTCCACTAGATTTTCTTTGGAATTTGGCTTATCCAGATCAAATCGCTGTACTTCTGCCAAATAAGCTTGGAATGAATCCAACTGAGGAAAAGAAAAAGATGGATTCTTCACACTCATACCGGAAACCCAAAATCCCAGGAGGAAAATAAGCGAATAGCCTAACCCCGAAGTATATCCAAGAGAAACAGGTGGCCTTTTCCCAACTCCCCAGAGGTAGCAAAGCCAAATCAAAAGGATTCCAATAAGCAAATAAGTAGCTGTCGAAAGAGTGGAAAAATTCCCCACGATGATCCCGGCGATCAAAAACGGCAAATACCTCAAAAAAGGAAAATCGGCAAACCTCATAAGAATAAAAATTAATCCTTAAGTTAAAAAAATCGGAGCAAAAAAAAGAGCCATTAAAGGCTCTTGTGATTTAAGCTGAGGCAGTTAGAATCTGTATCCAAGCGTAAAACCTCCGTTTAGTTCTACTGGAGTAAACCGCTCGTTGGCTTCTTTTCCAAATCCCCGCCCCACGCTAACATTAGGTCCAAAGGCGAAGTGCTCCGAAACTTCCCACTTGTATCCAAAACCGGCCCCTATAATAAATGAGGTCATATCGGTAGTGGTGATTCCCCCTGATGAAGTGGGTTCTTCAAATTCTCCAAACCTGATTTTTGCAAAGGGATACATGTGAAATCTCCCATTGGGTTTATTTCCAAAGTAAAAGTGCAGCGCGGTCATTGCTGAATTGGTCTTGTATTTCTTACCCTTTCCTTCGGAATTATAGCCAAATCGATCATTGATCATCACCTGAAAATCAAGAGAGTGATTTTCACTCAGAAAGCGTTCGTAACCCGCTTCAAAAGACCCCAAAACGATCAAATTCAAGAAATTTAACTTGATCTCATTTTCAAAGTTTCCAAGGTTTGGGTTGGTGGATCGGGAAGAAGAAATGACCTGTTGAGAAAAAGAAGCTGCACCTAGTCCAAACACCAAGACGATAGCTAAAATTGATTTTTTCATAAATATTAAATAACAGTTGGATGTACGTAGACTGAACAAGGATCAAGCCAAGTGCATTTTGAAATGCTGAATATCACATTCTACAAACAGCTCTCCTTCCTTTTTAAATCCAAATTTGGCATATAACGGAACTGCATCTAACTGAGCATGCAGGTATATGGGGCTTTCTGCTGTGGTGGGGTTTTCTTGGATATCTTTCAAAACCTCCCTAACCAAAGCTTGCCCCACTCCTCTGCCCCGGGCTTCAATGAGTACCGCAAAGCGCTCCAATTTAACCCCATTTGGCGTAATTCTCCACCTTGCTGTGCCAACCGGAAGCTCCCCGAATCTGGCAAGAAAATGAATGGAGGAATCTTCAAATTCATCGCGCTCTTGTTCAGGATCTACATGTTGCTCCAAAACAAAAACCTGATGTCTTATTTTAAAAGCTTCATCGAGCGATTGCTTATCCGTTATTTTTTCGACTGTTAGCTTCATGTCGTCTTTGATCTTCCAATACCTGGTTGGTCTCATAGGCTTCAATGATGGCTTTTACCAGTTTATGGCGAATCACATCCTTGCCACTCAGATTTACAATCCCAATCCCCTTCACCTCTTTCAGGATTCGAAGGGCTTCCGCGAGACCTGATTTTTGCCTAACGGGCAAATCCACTTGAGTCTGGTCTCCGGTAATAATCACCTTAGAATTGGGCCCCATTCGGGTAAGGAACATTTTGATTTGCTCACTAGTCGTATTTTGAGCTTCATCCAACAGTACGAATGCATCGTGAAGCGTTCGGCCACGCATATAGGCTAGTGGGGCTATTTCTATGACTCGGGTTTCCTGGTAATATTTTAGCTTTTCAGGTGGCACCATATCCTGAAGCGCATCATATATAGGTCTTAAATAAGGATCCAGCTTTTCTTGAAGATCTCCGGGTAAAAAACCGAGATTTTCGCCTGCTTCTACCGCTGGACGAGTGATGATGATCCGTTTCACTTCACGGTTTTTCAGCGCACGAACCGCCAAGGCAACGGCGATATAAGTCTTGCCTGTACCTGCAGGCCCCAAAGCAAACACCAAATCGTTTTTCATGGCCACCTCTACCAATTTGCGCTGGTTGGCCGACTTTGGCTTGATCACCAAGCCCTTATTTCCAAATACGATGACTTGATCCCGATTGGCCTCCTCAAATGGTATCCCCTCGATGTCAAGATAATCTTTGACATTTTCAGGAGTCAAATGTCCAAATCGATCAAAATGCTCTAAAAGCAAATTAATCAGATCATTGATCCGCAGAATTTCTGGAGCGCTTCCCTGAATTCGGATTTCATTTCCACGGGAGACTATCTTGCTTTGGGGAAAAGCCTGGGCTATTTGCCTGATATTTTCATTGGCGGTGCCTAAAAACTCCGCCAAGGGCACATTTTCTAAGGTGATTACTTTTTCGACCAAACTTGTGTATTGATTAGATTTAACCTTGAAGGCAAAAGAATAAAATTTCTATTTTTGTTCGCTCCCCCTCAAACAAAATTACACAATTTTAATAGACTTGCTTGTATGGCATTGGTGACATTCCTCTCTGATTTCGGGGATAAAGATTATTACGTTCCGGCCGTAAAGGCCAAAATGCTTTCCATCAATCCACAGCTTAATATTGTCGACATCTCCCACTCTATAGCTCCATTTGACCTCGAGCATGCAGCGTTTGTCCTGAGAAGTACCTATAGGGAGTTTCCCAAGGGGACCGTTCATTTGGTGGGAATCAATACCACAGGGACGATGACCTTTGGCTACATCGGTATCAAACTGGAGGACCATATTTTTATTGGGCCAAATAATGGTATTCTAAGTCTTTTGGCAGATTATGACCCCGGGATTATAGTCCAATTTGCAGATATTCATCTGCGGGACTCTACTTTTCCTACCCGGGATATTCTTGCCCCCATAGCGGCAAAGGTCGCCTCAGGAGCGGCCATCCATGATTTCGGAGGCCCTTCATCCAATTTCAAAAAATTAATGTCCCGACAGGCTAAAGCAACAAGGGAACAGATCATCGGACACGTGATTCGGATCGATTGCTATGGAAACCTGATTACAAACATCAGAAAAGAGATTTTTGAAAAACTGAATCCCGGGAAATTCACAATTCAGTTTGGCAGAGAAACCATCGATCGGCTTCAAACTGGCTACGATCAAGTAGAGGCAGGTGACCCCTATGGTTTTTTCAACAGCATGGATCTGCTGGAAATCGGAATTAATCATGGACATGGAGGCAATCTTCTTGGGCTCAAGCAAGACAGTGTGGTGTATATAACTTTTGGAAGCTGATGCTGATCCGAATTGTACGAATGACTTTCCGTCCGGAAGCGGTCAGCGCTTTCCTGGAAAATTTTGAAGCAAACAAAAAATTTATCAGGAATTTCCCCGGTTGCCATCATTTGGAGCTTTGGCAGGACTTTTCGGATAAAAATATTTTCGTGACTTACAGCCATTGGGAAAGTGAGGCACACCTGAATCAGTACCGTGATTCTGAGCTCTTTAAATCTGTCTGGAGCTTTACCAAGGCCCTTTTTGCAGAAAAGCCGCAAGCATTTAGCACAAAAAAATTGCAGGAAGTGGCAAAATGAGTTTGTAGGAAATCATTTTTGTATTCATATTTGCAGCCCGTTCAGCAAGGAACGGAAACACAAATTCTGATCTGATCAGACCTGCCTGCGGAAGGCAGGTGCGTACCATGCCCAGGTGGCGGAATCGGTAGACCTGCCTGACGGTAGGCAGGCGCGTTGGTCTCAAACACCAATGAGAATATAATTGAAATAATACAATGCCCAGATGGCGGAATTGGTAGACGCGTTGGTCTCAAACACCAATGAGGTTACACTCGTGCCGGTTCGACTCCGGCTCTGGGTACTAAGGCTCACAGAAATGTGGGCCTTTCTTATTTTTAGTACTTTTTCTATGAAAGAATTTTACGTCTATGCGATCAAAAGTCTTGAAAGAAACTACATCTATGTAGGTATGACTGATAATCCGGAAAGACGTTTTGATGAACACAACTCCGGAAAAGGAAAAGCCACAAAGCCATATGCGCCCTTTCGTATGATTTTCCTTGAAAAAGTCGGGCCTAGGGAGGCCGCCAGAAAAAGGGAAAAATACCTCAAAAGTGGCGTTGGAAAAGAATTCTTGAGAAATCTAATTTAGGCCAAAGCCCGGATGGCGGAATTGGTAGACCTGCACTTCCTAGTAGACAGGTTGGGATACATCGAGAAAGCTCGCAGCAATGCGGGCTTTTTTTGTTTTCAGCCTTACCTGCCTGAAACTTTTCCAAAGTTTTAAACTTTGGAAAAGTTGGAATTCGGTAATTCTCTTTACTTTCAGATTACATGATTTGGAACATAAAACCATGCAAATTGAAAGTTAATCCTAAGTCCTATGATCCATCGAACACTTGAAGACAAGCTAATCCAAGGCCTGAAATCCATGCCTGTGGTGGTCATTTTGGGACCTAGGCAGGTGGGCAAAACTACGTTGGCTTTGGAGTTTGCCAAACCGCTTTTGGATAAGCCTGTTCATTACCTCGACTTGGAGTTGGATTCCGACCTAGCCAAGTTGGATGACCCGGAAAGCTACCTTCGTCAATTTGAAAACCAACTTTTGGTCATCGACGAGGTACAGCGAAAGCCGGACCTTTTTCGGATTATCCGAGGCTTGGTCGATATCCGAAAGCGTGCCGGTGAGAAGTCTGGACATTTCCTCCTTCTGGGTTCTGCTTCCAAAGAATTGCTTCAGCAGTCATCTGAAACCTTGGCCGGAAGAATCCGATATCTGGAACTGACTCCCTTCACCACCCATGAACTCCACCAAAATGACCCCCTGGGGTTCAGCGTGGAAAAACTTTGGTTTAGAGGCGGATTTCCGGATAGCTATCTGGCTGAAAGCGATCTGGAAAGCTGGGACTGGAGACAAGACTTTATCACCACTTATGTGGAAAAAGACATTCCGCTATTTGGACCTCAGGTTCCTTCCACGCGGATGAAGCGATTTTGGACCATGCTAGCCCACTTTCATGGTCAACAGGTCAATCTGAGCAATATTGGTAAAAGTCTGGACGTGAGTCATACCACCGTCAAAACATACTTGTACACGCTTCAGGATTTCTTTATGGTAAGACAAGTGCAACCTTGGTCGGGAAACATCAAAAAAAGGCTGGTCAAGACACCCAAAATTTTCATTCGAGATACGGGCTTACTTCACGGCCTGCTTAGTATTCACAATTTTGACCAGCTGTTTGGTCATCCGATCGTAGGGGCCAGCTGGGAAGGTTTTGTGGTAGAAAATATCCTGAACACGATCTCTTCCACTTGGACTCCGAGCTACTTTCGCTCCAGCAACCAAGCTGAAATTGATTTGATCTTGGAAAGAAACAACCAGGAAGTGTGGGCGATTGAGGTAAAAAGAACCATTGCACCCTCGCTTTCAGCGGGCTTTCATAATGCCTGTGCCAATATCGGCGCCACCAAAAAATGGGTTATTTATGCTGGGAAAGACCGATTCCCAATCAAAAATGAAACGGAAGTGATTGGATTGATCGAGTTTTTGGGGTTATTAAAAGGATAGTAGTGTGAGAATGGAGTACCAACTTTTCCAAAGTTCAAAACTTTGGAAAAGTTATTAAAAGCCAAAATCTCCTATCTCCCCAAAAACCAATAAATCAATACCGTCACAATGCATAGCAGAACGGATAGGGGCTTGGCATATCGCCAAGATTGGAGATTGAGTGGCCCCGAAGGAAATTGGTTCTCCTCTTTTGCAGGATATTTTAAACTTACCAGATACATCACCACCAGGTTGAGTACAAACTCAATCCCCCAAACATGCACAAAATGGAGATCTACTTGGAAAATAAAGGTGGTGAGCAAGTAAAAAGACAGCCCCACGGCCAAGCCTGCTTTGGCTCCGGCAGCTGAGATCTTCGGCCAAAAAAAGCCTGTCAAAAGAATAGAAGCTATCGGAATAAAAAAGATCCCATTCAGCTGCTGCATGAGCTGATAAAGTCCCTCTGGAGCATTGCCCACCATGGGGGCAATCAAAATGGACGAAATCGCCAAAATCAAGGAAACCCATTTCCCTACCCGCACCAACTGAAGTTCCGAAGAGTTGGGACGGATGATCTTTTTGTAAATGTCCAGACTGAAAATGGTAGATGCCGAGTTGAGCACCGAATTAAATGTGCTTAGTACCGCCCCCAATACCACCGCAGCAAAAAAACCGATCATCCCGGCAGGCAAAACTTTCTTCACCAAAATCGGGTAAATCATATCCTGATCATCAAAATGCTCCTCCCCGAAATAGTAAAAGGAAATCACTCCCGGTAAAACGATGATCAAAGGAATCAAAATCTTGAAAATTCCGGTGTACAAGAGCCCTTTTTGAGCCTCTGCCATATTTTTGGCACCCAAGGCCCGCTGAATAATCGTCTGATTCATCCCCCAGAAATACAACTGATTGATCATCAAACCAGTGAAAAGTGTACTAAATGGAAGTACTGAATCTTTTGATCCAATGACATTGAATTTTTCAGGAACAGTTTCATACACTTTGGCCATTCCTTCTCCAATATTTCCTCCTCCGATTTCCCAAAGGGCAAAAACCGGGACAGCCAAACCACCTATGACTAGTCCGATAGCATTAATTGTATCTGAATATGCTACGGCTTTTAGCCCTCCCAAAATGGCATAAACTGAACCGATCCCTCCTATGGCCAAAACAGAAATCCAAATACCCTGAGCGCGACTGACACCAAATACTTCAGATACAGAAAACAAACTCTCCAGATTGATGGCTCCAGTATAGAGTACGATGGGAAGCAAAGTGAGCACAAACGAAAGCATGAGGAGAATGGAAACAAGCGTCTTGGTGGTCTCATCGTAGCGATAGGCTAGGTATTGAGGGATAGTTGCCAGGCCTATTCTGAGGTAAATAGGCAAGAAATAAAGGGCAGCAATCACCAAAGCAATTGCGGAGGTAACCTCCCAAGCAATGATGATCATGCCGTTTTTATAGGCCGAACCATTCATCCCGATCAGGTGCTCCGTGGAAATATTGGTCAAAATCATTGATCCTGCGATCACCCTTCCTGTCAAGCTCCTTCCTCCCAAAAAATATCCCTCACGGGATTTGAGATTCTCATTTCGGAGTTTATACCAAGAAAAAAAGGCTACAAGCAGGGTGAAGCCTACAAAGGTGATAACTGTAAGCATGTATAAGAAGGCTAGATTGGGTGAGGTAAATAGAAAAGGGGATGAAATCATCATCCCCCGAATAGAAAATTGTCAGTTTTTTAAAATTTGACCACTGAAGGCAAATATTTGGCCACCAGGTCTTCATAATAAGGCTTGAGCGCTTTGGCATCAGGCGGCACAGGCACTTTGGAGTACAAGTCGTAAGGATTGAATTTATCCACCCACTTGAACATCTCCCGATCAAGATCATTGAGCAAGTGATCATAGGCATTTTCCCGATGCTGTGCATAAAAAGAGTGGTACCGAATCATGTATAGGGCTGGCTCGGGCAAATAATCTTTGAACATCTGATAAAGGTACTCATCATGGCCCCAAGACATTTTCACGTTATCCAATCCGCAGTGGTGGGAATAAACTCCATACTTCGTATTGAATCGCTCATCGGCAGAATCAGGATTGAGTGCGAAAAACTCAGGATATACGATTCGATCAGAATGCTGGCAACCCACCGGGAAAGTGTCACCAACGACTGCCCATTGTGGCTCGCCAAAGAGACAAAGTACCTTTCCTAAATCATGAATAAACCCAGTCAGAACAAACCAATCCGGATGACCATCAGCCCGAATGGCCTCTGAGGTCTGAAGCAAGTGCTGCAACTGATCAAGATTGGTGTCCGGATCAGAATCATCTACCAGGGTGTTTAGGTAATTAACCGCATCCCAGAAGGGCATTTCCTTTTTTTCAAACTTCAAAAACTCCTTTTCCTTCTCAACCACAAAGTCATAGGTTTGATAGGTATGGTTCAGCTTATAAAACTCCCTTACGGTATTGACACGCTCGGAATCGTGATAGTTTCGGTAATCATCTTTTGCCTTTGCCTGCTTGCTTTTTGGTTCAGGGTATCGGACAAGCAAATCATCCTCCCATTCTTCTATCGATTGGAGAGGCGCCTTTTCACTTTCTGACAAATTGGTTTTCATGGGCTTAGAGTTATTCTCGGAAGATAAAAACAAATTCAAAAAAATCCAGCCTCTTGAAAAACTCGCTACTCAATCACAAAAAATGAGCCCCCAAAACCGGAGGCTCATTCCTTACTTTTTAACTTATCGATTAAAATCTTTATCCATTCCCTCTCAAAATCTCCATCGGAGGCTGATTGATGATTCGACGCCCATTCAGCCAACCCAACACAATCGTCAGTCCGGTGATTGCTAAATAAATGATCAACCCTTCCTTCCAGACCAAGCTGAAATTCATCTCAAAGACAAACTCTCCCAAAAGGAAAGTGGCCATAAACGAAAGCAAAATCCCGGAAAGCGAAGCCAAGCTTCCCAAAAAGAAATATTCCAGGGTGTTGATGACGCGAACTATTCCTGAACTCGCTCCCAAGGTGCGGAGCAAAATACTTTCGCGCATCCGCTGATACTTGGAGATGATCAACGAACTGATCAGCACCAAAATCCCCGTAGCAATGGAGAAAAAAGCCATAAACTGGATCACAAAGCTGATTTTGCCCAGGATATCTTCCAAGGTCTCCACAATAGTTCCCAGGTTGATAATCGAAATATTCGGAAACTCCCGAACGATTTCCGACTGCACATCGGCGGCTTGGCGGTCATTTTGAGTCTTGGTGATAATCACGTGGAATTTCGGAGCCTGTTCCAAAACTCCCTCCGGAAACAAGACTAGAAAATTGGTCGAAACTTGATTAAACTTCACGTCCCTAAAGCTCCCGATATATGTTTTGATCGGCCTTCCCTGCACATTGAAGATCAACTCATCTCCAAGCTTCATTTTGTTCCCTTCTCCAAAGCCTTTTTCAAGCGAAACAAAAATACTGTCTCCTCTCGCTCCAAGCGGAATCAGCTCACCAGAAGTCAAAGTTTCTGATTTGATCAGGGTATCCCGATAGGTCACTCGAAACTCTCTGTTATAAAGCCATCGGCTGTAGTTTTCCTCATCGGGCAGTTCCTCATTTTCCTTTTTGTCGATTCCATTGATCTCATTGAGCTGCATGGTTACGATGGGCACTTCCTGAATGATCCGCATCTTGCGATCCACAACTTTGGACTTGACATCGGCAAGTTGGGGAGTCTGAATATCAAACATCAGCATATTTGGCTGATCTTCTTTATCGGCAAACTTGGCTTCCTCGAGCAATTGATTCTGAAGGAAAAAGAGGGTACTGATCATTGCGGTACCCAAACCAATCGTGGCGATAAGGGAAATGGTCTGATTGTTTGGCCGATATAAGTTTGCCAAAGCCTGTCTCCAAGGATAGCTGAGCGAAATGGGCAAAAACTTACGCACTGCCCACATAATCAACTTCCCAACTCCCCAGAGCGCCCCAAAAGCCACCAAAACAAAACCGGTAAAACCCAAAGCCCAGGTCACCTGCTTGAGCAGGAAATAGCTAAATCCGAAGATGAACAATAAAATCCCCACCATCACCGCCCAGCGGGCCGGGTCTTTAAGCAAGGTGGAATCTGCGGTCTCCGGTCGTAAAGTGGCCATGGGAGACACATTTCTGACTTTCAACAAAGGCAACAATGCAAACAAGACCGAAACAAATAGCCCGGTAATCATACCAAATCCTACCGACACCCAGGAAATCCCTACCGTGACTTCTACAGGAAGAAAATCTGCAAAAACCGCCGGAAGAATAAATTGGAGTAAGGTTCCCAAAATCGATCCGATCAAGGCTCCGAAAAGTCCCATCACGACGATTTCGACCAGATAGATGAGCAATACATCAAGAGAAGCAACTCCCAGACATCGTAACACCGCAACGGATGCAAGCTTTTCCTTCACAAAAACATTCACGGCAGATGCCACGCCAACACAGCCCAAAAGCAAAGCGATAAAGGCTACAAGGCTCAAGAAATTGGAAAGATTTCCGAATGATCTTCCCGTGCTTCGTTTGCGATCCTCCACCGTATCGGCATCGACTCGATCCATCTCCCATTGATCTTCAAATGGCTTGATGAGCTCTTCCACATTGGTGCCTGAGGCAAACTGAAGGTATCTATTATACTCTACCCGGCTACCATACTGCACCAATCCTGTCTCTTCCAGATAGGCCATCGGAATGTACACCGCCGGCGCTACGGTGGCTGTGATTCCTGTTTGACCGGGGACTTTCTGGAGTTCGCCCACGATTCGGAACATCACCGATCCGACTTTGATCGAGTCCCCTACTTGGGCATCAAACTGAGCCATAAGGGTCTTTTCGACCAGAGCTTTTTTGCCACCGCTACGGAAATCTGCATCGCCTTCCGAAGGAATGGTTTCCAGCTTTCCATAAAAAGGAAAATCACCCTCCAAGGCCCGTACCTGAGTCAGTCGGCTGGCATCGGTTTTGGGAAAAGCCACCATGGAGGCAAAATTGACTTCTGAAGCCAGCTGAATCGCTACAGAATCCAAGGCCTGATCCCCTAGAGGCTTGTTGTTTTCCAGCACCAAATCAGCCCCGAGAAGCTCTTTGGCCTGATTGTCTATGTCTTTGACTAGATTTTCCCCAAAACTGCTGATCGCTACCAAAGCGGCGATGCCGACGACAATCGAGGAGACGAAAAGCAACAGGCGGGAGAGATTTTTCCGAAAATCCCGCATCGCCATTTTCAAAATCCAATTGAAATCAGGCATGAGCGTCCTCCTGTATTTTTCCTCCTTTGATATGGATGATTCGACGGGTTTTGGCTGCCAACTCGAGATCATGCGTAACCAGCACCAGCGTAGTTCCTTTTTCGGTATTCAGGTCAAAAATCAGTTTTTCGATCATTTCCCCGGTTTCGGTATCGAGGTTTCCGGTGGGTTCGTCTGCAAAAAGGATTTTGGGTTCATTCGCAAATGCCCGGGCGATCGAAACCCGCTGCTGTTCCCCCCCCGAAAGCTGGGTGGGATAGTGGGTAGCCCGGTCTTTCAGCCCAACTTTTTCGAGTAGTTCAAGCGCTTTTTCCTTAGCATCTTTCCGCTTTTTTAACTCCAATGGTACCATTACATTTTCCAAGGCGGTCAGCGTAGGCAGCAACTGGAAGTTTTGAAAAATGAATCCAACATCCTTGTTACGGACAGCAGCGCGCTGATCTTCATTAAGCTTTTCTAAAGCTTGGCCATTGAGTACTACCGAGCCTGTGGATCCGGAATCAAGCCCGGCACAGAGACCCAGAAGGGTAGTTTTCCCGCTTCCTGAGGGTCCGACGATGGAAATCGTCTCCCCGGCTTGAATTTCAAAATTGACATTTTCCAAGACGGTCAGCTTGCGGCTGCCACTTTGGTAGGTTTTGCTTAGGTTTTGGATGGATAGTATGCTCATGGAGTCAAATAGTAGACAATAGAAAGTTCAAACGCTTAAGAGCCTGATTGGTTAAAAAACTCAGGACATGCCAGTTGAACCCACGTAAAGAAAATAAAATTCCTTGGGTTGCACTAGATGGACTCGACAGACGGGGAGATTTGCTCGACCAACGAGGAAAAAGGAATTTTTGCAGAATATTTTCCAACTTTGAACGCTGGGTTTTAAACCTTTTGGGCTGAAATCCTTTCATAGATCAAAATCCCTTTAACCATGAAGATTCATTTCCGGATTGCCTCATTTTTTACCCTCGTAGTCGTAAGTTTCTTGTTTGTTTCCTGCGGAGGAAACAGCCCTGAGACGACCAATCAAACCAATTCTGACAGCACGGCTGTAAGCCAAAAATCAGAGCAAAAACTTGTCCTGTTTTTTGGAAACAGTCTCACCGCGGGATATGGTATTGACCCGGAGGATGCATTTCCGGGATTAGTTCAGGCAAGATTGGATAGTCTGGGGAAAGAATTCAAAGTGATCAATGGAGGTTTGAGTGGAGAGACCACCGCGGGTGGTTTGAGCCGGTTGGATTGGTTTTTAGAAGAGGAACCCTACATTTTTGTCCTGGAACTGGGTGGAAATGATGGTTTGAGGGGGATTTTGCCCAGCGAATCCAAAAACAACCTACTTGCGATCATCGACAAGGTGAAAAGCAAATACCCCAACACCAAGATCATTTTGACAGGAATGCAGATTCCGCCCAACATGGGCCAAGAATATACCGATGAGTTCAAAGCCATTTATCCTGCCGTCGCGGCAGAGAAAAATGTCACCTTGATTCCATTCCTTTTAGAAGGGGTAGCCGGAAATCCCGAACTCAACCTTCCGGATGGCATTCACCCGACAGAGGAGGGACATCAAATCGTCTTTGGGACGGTTTGGCCGTTTATTGAATCAGAAATTGATTAACAACTTGTCAATGAAGGGAAAACCAAGAAGTAAGAAAACCCAAGAAATCCGCTTGGATAAAAAACCTTCCACTCTACAAGAGCTTGCCGGCAAACTTAAACCTGAAATGGATCCAATCAAATTTCAGAAAGAGCAAAGAGGCAATTGGTAGAATTTGAACGTTTAAATTTAGACTTTGGGACAAGAAAGAGTTAAGGAATAACTCGATCAAAAATCATTTCCACCAAGAATTTTTTTACTTTATATTTCCAACTTCAATAAAAATTTTTGGAAATGAGCTTTCAAATCAAAGAAACTCCGGACAGCTATGATGTGATCATCGTGGGTTCCGGCGCAGGTGGGGGAATGGCTTCCAAAATCCTCTCCGAAGCGGGTCTTTCCGTGGCTGTCGTAGAGGCTGGAGGAGACTTCGACCCTGCCAAAGACGAAGACCGCACCCAACTCAGACCACCTTGGGAATCCCCAAGAAGAGGTGCAGGTACCCGAATCCGCCCTTTTGGTGATTTCGATCAGGCGATCGGTGGATGGGATATCGATGGGGAACCCTATACCCGTAAAGATGGAACTTCCTTTGACTGGTTCCGATCCCGAATGGTCGGGGGCCGAACCAACCACTGGGGAAGAATTTCACTTCGCTTTGGCCCCAATGATTTCAAGCGTGCCAGCATCGATGGGATGGGTCATGACTGGCCGATCGGATACGACGACCTGAAACCTTACTACGACCGGGTAGATAAATTAATCGGTGTTTTTGGATCGAAAGAAGGCATTTTCAACGAACCAGACGGTTTTTTTCTTCCACCGCCGAAACCTAGACTTCACGAACTCTATATCAAACGGGGCGCTGACAAGGCCAATATCCCGATGATTCCGGGAAGGCTTTCCATGCTGACCCGTCCGATCAACAATGAACGGGGGGTATGCTTTTTCTGTAATCAGTGTAATCGTGCGTGCCAAGCCTATGCAGATTTTTCTGCTGGAACTTGCTTGGTTCACCCTGCAATGAAAAAGGGCAAAGTAGATCTTTTCACCTACTCCATGGTGAGAAAAGTAACCACCGACGACACCGGGAAAGCAACTGGCGTTTCTTTCGTTTCCAAAGTGGATATGAAAGAATACAAGCTCAAATCCCGGGTAGTCGTGCTGGGTGCTTCTGCCTGTGAATCCTCCCGTATCCTGATGAACTCCAAATCCAAAGTGCATCCTAACGGAATCGGGGCAGACTCAGGTGTTCTTGGTCGATATCTCCATGACTCCACAGGCGCAGACCGAATGGGTATCATGCCTGACCTGATCGACCGAGAGCGCTATAACGAAGACGGCGTCGGTGGCATGCACATGTACACACCTTGGTGGTTGGATAACAAAAAGCTGGACTTTGCCCGCGGATATCATATCGAATACTGGGGCGGCATGGGTCAGCCATCTTACGGAGCGGGAGGCAGCATGGACAGCATGCGTAAATACCTCAAGGATGAATTTGGGAACCCAAGTCCAAGTGGGGGCTATGGCGAAGGACTGAAAAAAGACATTCGGCGAATTTACGGTTCTACTTTGGGTATGTCCGGCCGTGGGGAAAGCATCCCTCAATACAGTAACTACTGCGAAATCGATCCGAACGTAGTCGACAAATACGGCATTCCGGTACTCCGATTCCACTACAAATGGACCGATCAGGAGATCAAACAGGCCAAGCACATGCAGGATACCTTTGAAGAAATCCTGACCAATGCCGGAGCCATTCTTCTAGGAAAAAAACCCGGACCAGAGACCATGTACGGACTCGCCGCCCCGGGTAGAATCATCCACGAAGTAGGTACCACCCGAATGGGAAATGACCGCAAATCCTCTGTGGTCAACTCCAACTGCCAAGTACACGATTGCAAAAACGTATTTGTGGTGGATGCAGGACCATTTGTATCACAGGCTGATAAAAACCCAACCTGGACCATTCTGGCGCTTTCTTGGAGAACTTCAGATTACATTGTCGATCAGCTAAAACAGAAAAACATCTAAGCCATGAACAGAAGAGAAAACCTAAAACTGCTCTTTACCGGCTCCGTGGGAGCGGGCTTGCTGTTGACCGGATGTGAACCAGAGCAGGTCGCGATCCAAGGTCAGGTGATGACTGGTGGCACTCCCGGAGGAAGAACCGAGGAGGAAAAAGCTCGGGATGCCAAGTTGCTTTCCGAGAGTTTTTTCACGGAAGAGGAAATGAAAAAGCTGAATACGCTCGTAGACATCATCATGCCGGCGGATTCCGAGTCTCCTTCGGCTACCGAACTGAAGGTTCCGGATTTTATCGAGTTTATGATGAAAGACCAGCCTGGTATGCAGACACCGATGAGAGGTGGATTGATGTGGCTGGACTTTGAGGCAGATGAGTTATTTGGGAAAAAATTCAATGACCTCACCAAGGAAGAAGTTATCCAAATCGTGGACTTGGTCGCTTGGCCTGAAAAAGCCACCGAGGCTTATTCAGGTGGCGTTCGATGGTTTAATATGCTCCGAAATCTGACATGCTCGGGCTACTTCTCGACCGAGGCTGGCTGGAAATACATGGGCTACATGGGCAACCAACCCAACGTTTGGGATGGAGTCCCGCAAAATGTCCTTGATAAACATGGCCTCTCCAATCCCGAAAAATACCTAAGTATCTACCTAAAGCCAGAGGAACGTGGTAAAGTAGCGGAATGGGATGAGGAAGGAAATCTAATCGGCTAATCACCCAGCACTTTTGAATCAAAATCCACGGTCGCGAAACCGTGGATTTTTTTATTCGTACTAACTTCGTCCCAGTTAAAGCCCCATCTATGAATTTTTGCCTTTCGTTCAAAAACACGTTGAAAGTACTCTTCGCTGCCATTTTGCTGTTTGCAAGTGGTTGCTCCAAAAATGTCACGATGACCCGACTGGTACCCGCTCCAGTCACTGTACCCAGCCATGTACAGAAAATAGTTTTGGTAGATCGGACCAAGCCTCAAAGCGAAGGCCTGGCCATTATCGAAGGGATCATCACTGGTGAACTCCCATTTGAGGTTCGGAATGCTGTACAGGCTACCCTCTCCTCCCTGCAAATGAGTCTGAATTCCTCCCCGAGATTTCAAATCGTGAGAGCCACCGAGCGCCTTCCGGGTGGGATTTTCGGACAGATGTTCCCCAATCCGCTGGATTGGTACACGGTGGAGCAACTCGCCAATCGATATGATGCGGATGCGGTTTTGACTTTGGAAAATTTCAGCTCAGATTTCGTAGTCACGGATCAGCAGCGCTTGATCAAAAAGACGGTGACCGAAGGCAAAACCTCCCGACAAATCGAGGTGCAGGGCTGGTATGTCGAAGGCGTGGCCAATGTCAGCGCAGGATTCCGTCTGTATGATCCCAAGGATCGGAATATGATAGATCAGCAGCGCTTTGAAAAGAAAAACCTCTGGTCGGCAGAGGGAGAAACCAAAGCTCAGGCCTTGGCTCTTTTGATCTCCAAAGCAGATGCTGCCCGAGCCGTAGGAGAAATGGCAGGTGCGGGCTATGCGACCAAGATTGCTCCGATGTATGCGGAGATTAACCGAGGCTTTTTCCCCAAATCCAAAACCAATCCAGCCGTGGCTCAAGGTGCCCGACTCGCTGAAGTAGATCAATGGGAGCAAGCGATTGAAACATGGAAAGCCGCTTTGCCCGGGGCAGATGAAGAAAGCGGGGGAATGCTTGCCTACAATATCGGTGTAGGCTATGAAGTATTGGGATCTCTTGATTTGGCAAAAGAATGGGCAGGCCGTGCCTACACGGACTTTGGACTCAAAAAAGGAAGAAACTATACCCGGACTTTAAATGGCTTGCTACAGCAGCAGGCCCTACTGGATCAGCAGATGGAAAAACAAGATTATTGAATTAATTATTAGTGAACCATTTGAATATTCACTCTTGATTTATTTTCTTAAGAAAAAATCAAGAAATGAAGCATTTTTTACAAGTACTAAATGTATCCCTCGCTTTGGTCATTTGGGGATGTAATTCTTCTGATCGAAATTCAAATCTGAGCTCATCGGATTGGGAATTAGAAATCGTGGATTCCCTTCAAATTCAGTCCTTGGAGAGTTTGGATTTGATGGATATCCATCCGGAACGTGGACTTTTTCTTTTTAATGTGCAGAAAGAAAACGCCCCCATGATTCTGGTGGATAAGAATGGAGAAATCCTTCATCGCTTAGATGTACCCAAAGATGCCCCTACCGGTTTTGGCGGGATTTGTTCTGGAGCAATTTTCTCGGGAGATTCCATTCTCATTCAAGGTAGAAGAGGCATCTATTCATATGACCTTAAGTTCAATTTTTTAAGCCGCTTGAATCGCCCCTATCCTCCAAAAGGCATGATATACGTCGGCTTTGATCACCTCCGGACTGCCAACACCTACGAAGGACCGGCCTTGATTTCTTTTTCCGGCAATCCCCAAACAGACTATCCGCCCAATCAACGGGAGTTTTATGAAAATTTTAATGGATTGGATCTGATTCCGGTTTCAACCCTCGAATTCAAGCCTATTGCCCCTCTTCATCCCGACAGTCGTTACCTCAGTTCGGGAATGGCTTTTAATCTCATTTCGCTCACCTTTTCCATATCCAACAGCCAGCTTACTTATGCACATCCTACAGATTCGATGCTGTATGATATGGATTTGATGGACCCACAACTGCGTCAAAAGGCCACCAAAATCCCCTTTGACAAGTTTGTACTTAGAAATGGTTTTCCTTTTGGCAGTCAGGAGGACTATGATGGACCTACGGATTATGAAGGCCAGCTTTCGAATATTTTTAAAGTAGGCGATAATGACCTCCTTCTGTATTATTCTGGAATCAAAAAAGAGGACTTGCCACCTCTGACACAAGATAGAGCTTCACGTCGAAATGAAATCAACCGCATGAATCCTCAAAAGTGGATGGTAAGAGATGCTCAGAATAAATTCACCAAACCAAAGCTCGTGTCTCCAAAATACAGAATTGTGCGAGTGGATTCTCAAAACAGGATTTGGGCGATGCAAAATGTCAATCAATTGGAGGAAGAACCTGAGGTAGTCACTGTTTACCAACTCAAACTCATTAGAAAATGAAAAACCAACTTTGGCTATTTTCAGCCGCACTCCTGATTTTTTATTCCTGCAGCCAAAAGGAAGAGTCCCTTCCTGAAAAACCTCTTTCTGAACAGCAATTCGAGTTTGAAATATACGATTCGCTGGTAGTGGACTATTTGGGGAATCTGTATTTGGCGGATATCTCCGAGGATGGAAACACTTTTCTGCTGATCGATCAACAAACGGATACGCTTTTTGTAACTGATTCTCAGGGGGCAATCATTCATAAATTCAGCAAAAAAGGAGAAGGCCCCGGAATGTACCCTGAAGGGAGATTAGGCCCACCAAGATTTTTAAATGATGAAGAAATCATCATTCCGTCGTGGAAAGGTTTTTATCTCTACTCCTTATCAGGAGATGCTACAAGGACCTTTTCTCCTGAGTTTAACCCCACGACTTCATTTGTTAATCAATATGACAATAGCCTAGTGAGCTATCAGAAAAAGATTTATTATCCTCTGGAAGGAAGGATAGCAAATGAACTTGGGGTAGAAGGCCGGGAATTTCAGACTAAAGTCAGAAGAGTGGAAGTGCTAGATCTAAGCAGTGGAAAGTTTACTCCTGGGATTCCTTTTCCGAAAACATCAAAATTTAGTACTGGTGAGAAAAGTTTTCTCAATGTCAACTACAATACTACGCTAACCAGCAAAGATGATTCGCTCTATGTGGCCTTCAGAAATGAGCCGGTTATTTATGGATACCATTTTTCACAGTTGGACACTCCCACAACCCGATACACTATTCCATTTGAGGAATTTATTGAAAAGGAGCCAAAGGATGCCGAAAAATTCGGACCCTATGAGGCTAGGGATTTGTATGTCGGTGCGATCAATTCCTTCTACCGAACAGAAAAAAAACGGTTTCTGATTAAATTTAATCGAGGTCTAACTGACGAGGAATATCAAGAGATTTTTGCACTTATCGAAAAAGATCAGGAGGCAGGCTTTGAAAAAATGAAACAGATCAATACCAACGGAAGCATTCTTTTCGATGGGAAATCACTAAGCTCACTGATCAAAAAACCAATAAGTTTAGGCTTTACCTACGAGTTCATTTCTGAGGATGAAATCTGGTTTTCAGCAAATTTTGAAGAAATCGAAAATGACTATTCCGTCATCTATAAAACCCGTCTCGTCTCAAAATAAGCCCCTCCCAAAACCTGCTTTTTCCACTCGCGGGGAAGGTCACCTGACTTTCCCCGCGATTGTTTATATTCCCTCCTGATCAAAGAAAACCACATGCAAAAATCAACTTACCTCATTCTCCTTGCTGCAGGACTGATTTCCTTCAGCTCCTTGGCACAGGACATCAAACCCACCTCCGAAAAAGCCCTGCAAGAATCTGTAGACAAGCACAAAGCCATGCTGTCCTCCACGCCACTTAAGGATTTCAAAGCCCGAAACGTCGGCCCCACCAACATGTCAGGCCGTATCGTAGATCTCGAGGTGGCCAACAATACCAACACCTTTTACATCGCAGCAGCTTCTGGGGGCGTATGGAAAACCGAAGACAACGGTCAGTCCTTTACCCCGATTTTTGACCATCAGGGCGCTTTGGGAATCGGCGCCATGGCGCTTTCCAAGTCAGACAACCAAGTCCTTTGGGTAGGTACAGGCGAAAACAATTCCAGCCGGTCTACTTATGCCGGAGCAGGTCTATACAAATCCACCGACGGGGGCAAAACCTTCCAAATGATGGGCTTGCTCCACTCCCACCATATCGGTCAAATTCAGATTCACCCGACCAATCCGGATATCGTGTGGGTTGGGTCGATGGGTTCCCTATACTCCAAAAACAAAGAGCGGGGGCTCTATAAAACCACTGACGGAGGGAAGACTTGGAAAAAAGTCCTCTACATCGATGACAACACCGGCATCATCGACATCAAAGTCCACCCAACCAACCCGGATGTGCTTTTGGCATCAAGCTGGGAGCGATTCCGTCAGGCGCATGACTTCATCGGCAACGGAAAAGGATCAGCGATCTGGAGATCGGAAGACGGTGGAAACACCTGGAAGAAAGCCGTGGAAGGATTCCCACAGGATGAATTTGTAGGCCGAATCGGCTTTGACTTTGCTTTATCCCAACCCAATATAGTCTATGCTTTGCTGGACAATCAGGGCAAATCCGACAAACCCGCTCCTGCCCCAAGACAGCGTGGCAATCAGCAGCAGGAGGAAAATCCGATCAAAATAGAGGACTTCAAAGACATGACTTTGGATCAAGCCTTGGCTTTGGATGACAAAAAGCTCGAATCCTTTCTGAGACGAAATCAATTTGCCACCAAATACACCCCTGCCGAACTCAAGCGACAGCTGAAAACCGGTAAAATTACCACCACCCAGATCGCCAACTACCTGGGGGGTGCTGTGGATGCCAATGCGGCTATGTTTGGTCAGCCGATCAAAGGAGCAGAAGTGTACCGATCTGAAGACGCCGGCAAGAGCTGGAAAAAAGTTTCGGAATCCGACATTAGCCAATTGTATAACTCCTATGGCTATTACTTTGGTGAAGTGCGGGTAAGCACTTCGGACGAAAATGAAGTATTTGTATTGGGCGTACCACTCTTGGTCTCCAGAGACGGAGGGAAAAACTTCTCCCGTACTGACTCCATCGGTAGACCCCACTCTGATCATCAAGCCATGTGGATCAATCCTAAGGACAGCAAGCACATCTTACTCGGCAATGACGGTGGATTATACCGTAGCTATGGAGGCGGTGCGCGTTGGGATCACCTGAACACACAGATGCCGATCTCGCAGTTTTACTCCATCATGGTAGATGATGCCAAGCCTTACAACATTTACGGAGGCATGCAAGACAACGGCGTTTGGTTTGGCAAATCCACCAACAAGCCCGAAGATCCATGGGAGCCACTTCTGGGTGGTGACGGCATGGTGGTCGCGGTAGATACTCGAAACAACAATATCGTCTACACTGGATCGCAGTTTGGAAACTACATGCGAATCAACAAAGAGACCGGAGAAAGACGACGCATCACACCGGGTCATGACATCGGAAATGCCCCTAACCGCTGGAACTGGAGAACCCCTGCCGAGCTCAGCTATCATAATCAGGACATCGTATACATGGGTTCGCAGTACGTCTACCAATCGCTCGACCAAGGAAACACCTGGAAAACGATCTCTCCTGACCTAACCAAAAACCAGAAAAGCGGAAACGTGCCTTTTGCCTCTCTTACGGTGGTGGAAGAATCTCCTCTCGAATTTGGCACGCTCTACGCCGGTTCGGACGACGGCAATGTCTGGGTAACCCGAAACAACGGTGGCAATTGGACCAGTCTCAATGCTGGGCTTCCCCAGGACCGCTGGGTAAGCAGTATTTCTCCTTCAAGATTCAAAGAAGGGCGAGTGTACATCACCTTGAATGGCTACCGATACGATGAGTTTAACACGTATGTCTACATGAGTGAGGATTACGGCAAAACCTGGGTTTCGATCAAATCCAACCTGCCGGATGAATCTACCAACATCATCATCGAAGACCCAAAAATGCCAAACCTGCTGTATCTAGGCACAGACCATGGCTTGTATGTGAGTATGGATGAAGGAAAAAACTGGAACCTTTACCAAGGCGAAATCCCGAACGTAGCCATCTACGACATGGTCATCCAGCAGCGTGAAAACCATCTGGTGGTCGGGACCCACGGCCGTAGCGTCTATGTCATCGACCTCAAACCGATTCACGAGTGGGCAACACCAGGACCACTGGTCATGGAAAAGTAAAGTTGAGCAAACCTCAAGTTTGAAACTAAACAGGCCCTTCCGCTTTTCGAAAGGGCCTGTTTTTTTTTGATCTGGATGATTAAAATCCTATCTGGATATATGGAACTTCACCAGCAGCCTAGTTAGAAGTTCAAATGAATGCGGGATTGAAAATTCTTGGACTTCTTCGGTCTTCCGTCTTCGGTCTCCCAGCCAAAATGATAGGAATATTCGTCTACAGGCAGAATAGCGTCTTATCAGAAAATTCTAAACCCTACCGAAAGCACCCATTGGTTGATTCTATTGTCTGTGTCGAAATTGCCGATATTCTCGGTCCATTTGCTGAGACCTCCTTCATACTTTGCGTCGACAGACAGATTTCCCAAGTCAATTCCCAAACCTGCCTGATAGCCCAAAGTGGCATTTTTAAATTCAACATTATCAATTGTATTTCCGGCTTCCTTCAATTTGGAATTGATATTTAGGCTGGCAATCGGTCCAGCCTGTAGTCTCAGAAGTTTGAAAAACCTCATGCCAACCATGACCGGTACATCCAAGCGATTGAATTCTGCTTTGATTTGATCCTGATCATTGAGAAACTTCCCACTGGTCTGAGTAAATAGGAGTTCTGGCTGGACAAAAAACCCTCCTGCTCCGATTCGTCCAAAAACACCGACGTGATACCCAGTCTGTGCACCTTGTGGCACAAATTGTTCATTTTTGAAATCAACCTCGGTACTGCTCAATCCGGCCTTGATGCCAAATCCTCCCTGAGCAAATACGTTGAGGGCAAAAAAGCCCAAAAACATTGCGGCTAAAATGATCTTTTTCATAGAAATTGGATTTTGGTTTAGTTTACTGCTAACGTCCTCTCCGCAATTCCATTGCCAAGAATTTTTAACAACCGGTCACGCAGCCGTGCTTTTGGCCAAAAAATATAAATCCTGGAAGTCAAACGGCTTTGGAACCAACGCATCAAACAATTCTCCGCCCTTACCTCTATAATACTCGATATCACCTGAAGTAAATCCGATGACGGGAATACGTTGCATCGCTGTACTCTCTCTGACGTGATGAACTAACTCCACACCATCCATTTCAGGCATCATCATGTCCGTCAGGATTACCTGAAATTTGGGATCAAACTCTAAAAACCGAAGGGCTTCTTTACCATTTCTTGCCACAACCACTTCATCATTTGACTTCTCAAAAATCTTCCTTAAAATCAGCAAATGGAGGGCATTGTCATCGACCAAAAGAACTCGCATAACAGGTTAGATTGAAATGAAAAAACACCAGCTTGAGACAAAAGTTATAAAAAGAGAACTAAATAAAAAAGGCTGTCAGTCAGCCTTTTTTATTTAGTAATTGAATGATTCGGACTAGGCAGCTTGTGGGGCTCCAAACAATCCAATCATATTCAAAATCAGCAAAATGATTACAATCGGACAAACCCACTTGATAAAGAACATCCAACCTGAACGATAAATACCTTTAAAGCCCGGTGCACCATTGGCCAACTCATCAGCATAATCACTGATCTTCTGTCCCCATCCTGTATACAAGGCTAGCATCAGACAGATCACAATCACGGCGAATGTTCCGAAAATGAAGTCCATGGCTCCGAAAAATCCAACCAATTCATTGCTAAGGAAAGTAAATCGAATCTCTGCGAATACATTCCCTTCGATAGAGGATAGCGCCGACGGAACAGACATAATCATTGCTGCAATCCCTACAGTCCAAGTCGCTTTTTTACGATCCCATTTTCTGTCGTCAATCAAATAAGCAACTGGCACTTCCAGCATTGAGATAGTAGAGGTCAATGCGGCAACCATCAACAAAATAAAGAAAAGTCCACCGACGATATTTCCACCGGGCATGGCATCAAATACCTTAGGCAACACGTCAAAAACCAAAGCTGGTCCAGCAGCAGGATCTTTGCCAGGAAGCAAAGCAAACAATGCAGGGAAAACCATCAATCCTCCCAACAATGCCACCGCCGTATCCATTCCGGCGATCCAGCCTGAAGATTGAATGATGTTTGACTTTTTATCCAAATAAGAACCAAACGTGATCATCAAACCCCACCCAACAGACATGGAGAAAAACGCCTGACCCAAAGCCTGAAGGATTACCGTTCCGTTGATTTTTGAAAAGTCCGGGTTCAGATAATATTGAATACCGGCCTCAGCTCCCTCCAAGGTTACAGATCGTCACGCAATAAACAGGATAATAATGAAAAGGATGGGCATCAAGAACTTGGCAGCTTTTTCAATTCCGCCCGAAACTCCTCCCAACACGATCAAAATGGTCAAAAGAATAAAAAAGAACGTCAATGGAATGACATACATTGGAGTCTCTACGAACTCATCAAAATTCACAGGAATATTGATGATTTCAGTCACGATATACCCTACAGTCCAACCGGCAATCACTGAGTAGTAGCTGAAAACAAAAAAGCAGACCATCACGCAGAGTACCCCGGCCAATTGCCAGAATTTGTTTCCTCCGGTCTCACGAATGGCTCCAATGGGGTTTTTGCCAGATCTTCTTCCTAGAGCAATCTCATTGAAAAGAAGGGGTAGACCGATGAGCAATACGCAAAGTATGTAGACAAAAACGAACGCTCCTCCTCCATTTTCTCCGGTGAGGTATGGAAATCGCCAAATGTTGCCAAGTCCAACAGCCGAACCAGCCGCGGCCATGATAAAGCCAAGACTCGATCCAAACTGACCTCTGTCCTCGGTATTAGAACTTACTGCCATAGATAATGCTAAAGTTAAATTAAGGGTATAAACTGCTTTTTAAGAGCGGGCTAAGATAATTTGTTTTGCCAAAATACCTATTCCCGTTCGGAAACTTTTGGGTTCAAATCCCAGTTGTTTTCTGGCTTTTTCGATGATAAAACCTGTTTTCATCGGGCGTTTGGCAGGCTGCTTAAACTTTGCAGAATCCGTCTGCTTGATTAAGGTTTTGTTAAGTCCAAAATACTCGGCAGTTTCTATGGCCATTTGATAAGGCGTCAAAAGATCTGCCCCGGAAATATTGAACACCCCTTCTGCCTTCTTTTTTGAAATCAAAATACAACCCGCTGCCAAGTCTTCTGCTAAAGTCGGTGTCCTTACTTGGTCGTCTACCACCTGAATTTCTTTTCCGGCTTCCAATGAAGACTTCACCCAAAGGATAATATTGGACCGACTGAGATCATTGGCGATTCCATATACCAAAACTGTCCGGGCAATAGCCCATCTTAGCTTGGAGTTTTTGACGATTAGCTCTCCTTCCAATTTGGTCTGTCCGTAATAGTTGACAGGATCGGGAGTGGCTTCTTCATCATAGGGATTTTTTCCATCTTCTCCTGAAAAAATAAAATCTGTGGAAACGAAGATAAAATGGGCGTTGATTTTTTCTGAAGCTTCCACCAGATACTGGGTGGCGAGCACATTGGCCCGGTGACAGGCATCCTGATTAAGCTCACATTCATCTACATGGGTCATCGCTGCCCCGTGAATGATGACTTCTGGCCTCAGTGCCAGCAGTACCTCTTCGACCTGCTCTTGATTTTCGATATCCAGGGAATGATATTGAAATCCGCTTCCCGAAAGTCTACAGCTTCCTCTACCGGTGGCCAGGACATCAAATTGACCTTCTGACACCAACTGATCCACCAGTTTTTGTCCGAGTAAGCCATTGGCACCCGTGATGAGAAGTCTAGGCTTATTTGTTGGACGGGTAGACATAGCCGAATTCTTTTTCAATTTTTTTTCGAGACACTTTTTCCACCGTCACCTTCATCAGGACCGGATCATTGGGTACTTCTCGTGTGGTAGGTTCTGAGGCAATTTTATCCACAACCTCCAAGCCAGTCAGTACTTGCCCAAATACGGTATACTCAAAGTCGAGATGGGGAGTACCTCCGACCACGGCATAGGCCTTGATTTGCTCAGGTGTGTAATCTTTCGTGAGTTTGATCTTTAAAGTCGATGCAATTTCATCCCGCTTGGAAAGCAAAAGATTAGTCAGACTGTCAAACTTTTGTTCTTCAAACAAGCGTGAATACTCTTGCTTGAGTTCTTGGCCTGAACCTAGCTGCATGTATTGAAAAACAGCCTTTTGCAAGGCGGGAAAATCAGTGGTCAGCTCCAATTCCTCATACGTTCTGCCCTGCACAATATAAAACTGCGATCCATTGCTTCTCTTTTGTGGGTTGATGTTGTCACCTTGACGGGCTGCAGCAATCATTCCTTTGGTGTGGACATGCTGGGGCAAAATCTCAGCTGGAAGCGTCGGCCATTGCTGTGCGGGCAATCCTTCCTTTCCAAAAACATCCCCACCCTGAACCATAAAATCCTTGATCACCCGATGAAACTGGGTAGAATCAAATCTTCCGGACTCCGCCAAAGCAATAAAATTCTTTTTATGCTCAGGCGTATCGTCAAAAAGGATAGCCTTGATCTCTCCGTGACGGGTGGAAATAGTGATAAGATAATCTTTGTCCTTCCCACAAGCCCAAGAACTTGCCAGAAGAAGTCCGAAAATCAGAAGCGTGCTTAGCTTTCGCATATCAGGATTGTGCTTTTTTGATTTGTTCTAAAATTTCTTTCCCGCCGGCCGACAATACTTTTGAGGCCAACTCCTGACCAAGGCTCTCCGGATCAGAACTGGATCCTTGAAGGTGAAAAGTGATCCGTTGCTTCCCATCCAGGCTTACAATTCCTCCATTGA
The DNA here is from genome assembly GCF_003253485.1 of Algoriphagus aquaeductus. Taxonomy (GTDB): domain Bacteria; phylum Bacteroidota; class Bacteroidia; order Cytophagales; family Cyclobacteriaceae; genus Algoriphagus; species Algoriphagus aquaeductus. The sequence goes on from NZ_QKTX01000004.1 coordinate 345,577, forward strand.
GCTTCAACTGGTCATTTTCAAGCTTTGCCATTGCAAAAACGGGAATACTGCATCCACCTTCCAACACCCTGAGGTAAGCTCTTTCTGCTCGAAGTCTGGTTTCGGTTTCAGAGTGATTGCAGGCTTGAATGATTTGAGATCGGAGGCTCGGATCGAGATTTTTAGCAGATTCAATTGCCACAGATCCTTGCCCTACAGCAGGAGTGAATTCATCCAAATCCAAGTATTCAGCAATCAGATCATCATAGCCCATCCGATGCACCCCTGCATAAGCCAGCAATAAGGCATCGCAAAGCCCCTCCTCCATTTTTCGGATTCGAGTTTGAAGATTGCCTCTGACATCGACTGTTTTCACATGGGGATAAAAATGCTTTAGTGTGGCAATCCGTCGCGTGGAGGAAGTACCCAAAACCAAGGGCTGCGAAGCATCTGAAATTGAAAAGCCTTTATTCTTGGAAAGCAGGATGTCATTTTCCTTTTCCCGCTCAGTAAATGCTATGATTTCAAAGGCTTCATCCAAATTGGACTGCATATCCTTGGCAGAATGTACCGCAATATCAATCCGACCATCAAGCAATTGATCTTCCAACTCCTGAGTAAAAACCCCTTTGGAACCAATCTTGGAGATCGACACATCCAAGACCTGGTCGCCCTTGGTATCAATGATGACAATTTCGGATTCAAGACCTGCTTTTTTCAGCAGATCCTCCACGTGGTAGGCCTGCCAAAGCGCAAGCTTACTGCCTCTGGTGCCTATTTTGATGACGTAGCTCATTAATGTTTTTCTCGTTTAGAAGATTTTTTGCGGACTCCATCCTCCACAAATTTGACAATTTCAGCAGCGATATTGACCCCTGTAGCACTTTCAATACCTTCCAGACCAGGGGAACTGTTCACCTCCAAAATCAATGGTCCTCTTGCTGATTGGAGCATATCCACCCCAGCTACGTCCAGTCCCAAAGCTTTGGCAGCATTGAGGGCGGCTTGTCTCTCGGCACGGCTCAACTTTATCACGGTGGCCACACCTCCTCTGTGGAGATTGGAGCGGAACTCACCTTCAGCACCCTGACGCTTCATGGCTCCTACGACTTTTCCATTCACTACAAAAGCCCGGATATCGGCCCCTTTGGCCTCTTTGATAAATTCCTGAACGATAATTCTAGCCTTCAATCCATGGAAAGCTTCGATCACAGACTGGGCCGCCTTCTTTGTTTCTGCCAATACTACCCCAAGCCCCTGAGTTCCTTCGAGCAGTTTGATAATCACAGGTGCACTGCCTACTTGTTCGATCAGCTGTTTTTCCCCTCCTTTTGAAAAATTTGTAAAGGCGGTCTTGGGCATTCCCAAGCCGTTTTTGGAAAGGATCTGCAAGCTTCTGAGCTTGTCCCTGCTCCGAACGATCGCCTGTGAGGTCACCACAGAAAATGCCCCCATCAGCTCAAACTGACGGACCACGGCAGTTCCATAAAACGTCACAGAAGCTCCGATTCGTGGGATAATGGCGTCCACTCCTTCTAGCTTTTGCCCTTTATAAATGATGGAGGGGCCCTCTTGCTCGATAATCAAATCGCAAAGGCTGTGATCAACCACCATGGCCTCATGCCCTGCATTTTGAATTTCTTCAACAAGTCTTCGGGTCGAAAATAGTTTGGTGTTCCTCGAAAGGACGGCAATTTTCATTTCTTTTTGCGGTAGGTTTTACCCAAGTTGGTTTTGGATACATCCACGAGGAATTTGCCCCGAAGAATCTTTCTGCCCAGTAGGATGGAATTTTTCATGCTGGACCTGTCAGTAAGCGTAAACTCAGTCCTAAAGGTCTCCCCGGCGAGCTGTATTTTGGTTTCGATCAAGAAGCGGATTTCTGCTTGACCGAAGGAGTTTTTTACTTTCTTTTCTCTGTATTTTTCAAAAACGAGGGTTTTCCCCGTAAATTTTTGATGCTTGGGCATCAGGATTTGAAATTTGAGGACTTTCTTTCCCTCAAGCTCTTCTTCTCTGATTTCCTCCGCATGAAGGCTGCTGGTATATGCCCCTGTATCAATTTTTGCCCAGACCAGGTTAAGCCCCAATTCGGGAAGGGTGATTTTCTCTTTTCGGCCGATGATTTTCTGCTCCATGACTTAGTTCTTTGACATCATCAGCAACAATTCCATGGACAAGTCGGTGAAAATCATTTTGGCATTGCCATTTCGCTCAAGATGATAATGCGCCTGATTGAAGGCCTCATACATCTTCAGGGCATGATCTTCGGTGAGCACATTTTTACTGATCTTGTTGATAAAATCCCGATCCTCATCGGTGGTACGAAGCAGGTTTTCCAGTTCGAGATTCTTGAGCATGATCTCCCGGGTCACGTTTAGTCCAGCCAAAATCAATGATTTTTGGGCCTCTTTATCGTACTTGTGAAACTCATCCGAAAGATTGAAAAGGTCTTTCAGGTTTTTGGTCACACAGAGTCTGAACCAATCCCTTACCTGACGGACGGTTTGATCTTCGACATTTTCCAAGAGGCGATAGGCTTCTCTGAGATTGCCATCAGCCAGCATGGCGATTTGCTCGGCTGCCTTATTTTCACATAGACCGGCATCCACCAGGTGATTTTTGATCTCCTCATCCGAGAAGGCTCTCACCATGATTTTTTGAGTACGGGAAAGAATGGTAGTCAACAGCTGATCTGCCTGAGAAGTCACTAGCATAAAAATGGTCTTGGCAGGCGGCTCTTCAATAATTTTCAGCAGGGAGTTGGCCGCTGATGGATGGAGAAATTCGGGCGCCCAGATCAACATAATTTTGTATCCTCCTTCGAAAGACATCAGCGAAAGTGCCTGAATGATCTTTCGGGCCGCAGCTTTGGAGATGTTCAATTGCTTTTTCTCAAAGCCATTGAAATAGATGAAGTCGTGAACATTACCGTAAGGCTGACCAAGGACAAACTTTCTCCAATTGCCCAGAATATCGGTCTTTTCTTCCTTTTCGCCATCGTCTCCTCCTTCATCGTCCTTGGAAGAGGCGATCACCGGAAAGGCAAAATTCAAATCCGGCATGATCAGTTTTTTCATCCGCTGACAAGACCCACAAGATCCGCAAGAATCAGTTTCACTCGGATTTTCGCAATAAAGGTAGGTAGCTAAAGCCAAGGCCAAGGTCAGATTGGCTGAGCCTTCTGGCCCATGAAACAGCAGCGCATGTGCCAAATGATTGAATTTGACCGCATTGAGTAGCTTTTCTTTGGTTTCAGGGAGCCCTGGTATTTCTGCAAACTGCATAACTGGATGGATCAGGAAGTTTTATCCCAAATTCTATAGCTTTTGGTCAATTCAAAAACCTTATCCAAGATTTCTTTTTCGACCGGAGTCCATTCCACGCCTCTTCGGCCGTAGACTGCTATGGCCGTTTCTTCAAACTTGGGCATTGTAAAAGTCGAGAAGCCGGCAGCACCTCCCCATGAGAAAGAAGGGATAAAATTCCGAGGATAGCCATCCCCAAAAATATTAGCACCAACTCCCACCACAGTCCCTGTGTTGAACATGGTGTTGATTCCGCACTTGCTATGGTCACCCATCATCAAGCCACAAAACTGAAGTCCGGTATTGGAAAACCCTCCTTTAGTGTAATCCCAAAGTTTAACCGGGGCATAGTTATTTTTGAGATTGGAGGTATTGGTATCGGCACCCAAGTTGCACCACTCACCAATGACGGAATTCCCCAAAAATCCTTCATGTCCTTTGTTGGAGTACCCAAAAATCACCGAATTAGAGACTTCACCCCCAATTTTGGAAAATGGCCCAACCGTGGTGTCACCACGTAGTTTGGCTCCCATATTTACCGTAGAACCTTCACACAGTGCGAATGGACCTCTAATCAAGGAACCTTCCTGGATTTCAGTATTCTTCCCGATGTAGATAGGCCCACTTTCTGCGTTGAGTACAGCAGCTTTGATCTTGGCCCCTTCTTCGATAAAAATCTGATTTGATCCATATACCACGGTGTGGGGATCATGCACAGGCTGGGAAGTTCTGCCCTTGGTCAATAAGGTATAGTCTTTCCTGATTTCAGCACCGTTGAATTGGAAGATCTGCCAAGTTTTCTGCAACAGAACCGGCTCTTGCTCCAGTTGAACAGCCTTTTTGTCAGCCAGCGTGCTTAAGTTTTTCTCCGTTTCTCCGATGTATCCCGCAAGAATCGTTTTACCAAAATACAGCACCTCATCGGTCCTGAGCAAAGAAATGATCCTAAGTGAATAAGCATCAGGAAGCCAAGCACCATTGACGGCGAGGGCTTTTTCCTCAGTTCTTGGAAATTTCTTTTGGAGATATTCTTGAGTCAAAAATGAAATTTGAGCCCCGGTGAGCATCTTCCATTTTTCTGAAATCTTGAGAATACCCACTCTGATATCCGCAACAGGTCTGGTAAAAGTAAAAGGAAGCAATGATCCTCGGATCGCAGGATCGTCAAACAACAGAATATTGGTCATAGGACAAAAATAAAAAAGTCTCCCGGAATCCTTGCTCCGGGAGACTTTTTCGGCTTAAACTGCCAAGAATTACTTCTTCGCGTATCTTTTGTTGAATTTCTCCACTCGGCCTGCAGTATCAAGAAGCATTTTCTTGCCTGTGTAGAATGGGTGAGATTCAGAGCTCACTTCGATTTTGTAAACTGGGTAAGATTTGCCGTCAGTCCACTCGATGGTTTCGCTAGTCTCGATAGTAGACTTAGTCAAAAACTTAAACTCGCTAGAGGTATCGTAGAATACTACGTCTCTGTAGTTAGGATGAATATCTTTTTTCATATGATTTATAATTGTTTTTCTATACCCATATGGAATCTACCTGTAAGTAGTCCCTTATGAGGGATTGACTACTTTGGGCTCGATTTCATGTTTATAGCTAGTAATTTTTGCCTTTTTTGAAACGAGGCACAAAGATATCTTTTTAAATAAATCTCACCAAATCTTTCTCGATGATTTATTCGGCTTAAGAATCAAAAGAATGCGAACGCTGGATTATTTGCTTTTAAGGTCGCCTCTTTTGATAGAGCGAATAAACTGTGACCACGCAAATGGGTCCAAAATCCTAAGCGGACGTGGTCCATATAAATCCTGATTTTGTAACATTTGCCCTTGTTGGAAATATCTGAAATTCTCTCCACCTGAGGCCGGCATTGACTCAGCCCACCTCAAAAGCATCTCGGGACTCATATTGGACCTGCTGATTGACATAGGGTCCACCACATTCATTGCAATGACTGCTTTTTTGAATTCTTCTTCTGTGGGATAAGGCATAACCATGATTTCTGCCAACGCAATCTCATCCACCTCCATCGTCAAGATTAAAGAAATTCGATCACTTTCAACTTTTTCCGGTACTTTGAAAGTCTGTTTTTTCAATCCAATGAAGGAAAAAACCACACTGTCACCTTCCAGAACTGGCATGGAAAAGTAACCAAAGCGACCGGAAGCAGTCCCCCTACCTTTTTTAGGCACATAAATATTTACGCCGGGAACAGCGTCAGTACTATCTGCATTTAAAATAATCCCCGAAAGCTGGATGACTTTTTTATCCTGGGTATCTTGAGAAAATGCAGTCTGGGACAGAAAAATCAATCCGAGTAGTGAGAAGAGATATGTAAGCTTAGGTAATTTCACGGGGAAGAAATGAGATGTGGCCGAGTGGAATTGCGATGCGAATTAGAACTAATTTCGGGGATTTCTTTTAGGTTTAACCGACGGCACAAGTTAAAAGTTACTAATGAGACTTAAAAACATCAGCTTAAACTATGGGCTCAGGATATTCAAAGCGCTATCAGAGGAGCCAAGGGTACGTGTAATCCATTTGCTCATGCTCAATAAAGAATTGAGCATCTCGGACCTTGAGCATATTTTGGATTTCACCCAAACCAAAACCAGCCGTCACTTGATATACCTTAAAAATGCAGGGCTTTTGGGCAGTCGGAGAATCGATCAATGGGTTTTCTATTACATTTTGGAGGAATACCTTGAAATCATTCAGCAGATTTTCAAGTTTATCCAAAAGGACCCCAGCCTAATTAAAGATCAGGAAACCTTTGAAATCCTGAAATCCAACAGAGAACTGGCCATCAATAAAATTCAAAACCATACTTACCGACGCTGATTACATTTTGAAAACATACCAACACCTTTTCTTCGATCTGGACCATACCCTTTGGGATTACGATCGAAATGTCACCGAATCCCTTTCTGAACTTTATCAAATCTACAGCCTTCAGGATTTGGGAATTCCAACCTTTGAAAAATTCTTCGAATCCTTTCATGAAGTCAATTTCCAGCTTTGGGACTGGTACAATGTTGGAAAGATCGACAAGCATTATCTGAGAAAAGAACGGTTCCCAAGGATATTCGAACATGCCGGAGGAAATTATAAGGCAATTCCTGCCGAGTTTGAAGAAGACTTTATGCATCGAACTTCCTCCAAACCTCACGTTTTTCCCTACTCCAAAGAAATCTTGACTTACCTGAAGGAAAAGTATCGCATTCATGTCATCACCAATGGATTCAATGAATCTCAGGCTAAAAAAATGAAATCTGCCGACTTGGATGGGTATTTTGAGCTGGTGATCACATCCGAAACTACGGGCTATAAAAAGCCAGATCCTAGAATTTTCCATTACACCATGGACCAGCTCAAAACTACTCCTGATGTCTGTCTGATGATTGGTGATAATCCGGCATCTGACATTTTAGGCGCTCAACGGGCCGAAATCGACCAGGTTTTCTTCAATCCTGAAGAAAAAACTATCGAACTCACACCTACTTACGAAATCCGCCATTTAAAAGAATTAGAATCGCTTTTGTAAGGCAAATCACTGCCCGTTAAATGAGTAAAACTTATCTTTGGCCTCTCAGAAATCAAATAAACTCCAAATATCATGTTAAAGGGATTTTTCAACGTTCCTGCTCCCGTCAATGAGCCGGTAAAAGCATATGCTCCGGGCAGCCCCGAGCGCAAGGAACTTCAGGCCATGCTGGCTGAACTCAGAGCTAAGCAAATCGATGTGCCGATGTACATCGGAAGCGAGGAAGTTAGAACAGGCAACACTCGTGCGATGTCACCTCCTCACGATCACCAGCACATCTTGGGACACTTCCATGAAGGCGACGCCTCTCATGTGGAGCAGGCGATCAATGCCGCCTTGGGCGCCAAAGAAGCTTGGGAAAATTTGGAATGGGAACAGCGTGCAGCCATTTTCCTGAAAGCAGCCGAACTGATTGCCGGGCCTTACCGAGCTAAAATCAATGCTGCAACCATGCTCGGCCAATCCAAGAATGCCATGCAAGCCGAAATCGACTCCGCCTGTGAGTTTATCGACTTCCTCCGCTTCAATGTGAAGTACATGACGGAAATCTATGCGCAGCAGCCCCCCGTATCTGGTGGTGGAGTTTGGAATCGCGTGGAGCAACGACCGCTTGAAGGTTTTGTGTTTGCTTTGACCCCGTTCAACTTCACCGCGATTGCCGGCAATTTGCCAACTTCCGCAGCGATGATGGGCAATACGATCGTTTGGAAACCAGCCTATACCCAGATTTATTCCGCTCAAGTGCTGATGGAAGTATTCAAGGAAGCGGGCGTGCCCGACGGAGTGATCAACCTGATCTATGTGGACGGACCGGTGGCCGGAGAGGTAATCTTCAAACATCCGGATTTTGCGGGAATTCACTTCACAGGTTCTACGGGTGTATTCCAGCACATTTGGAAAACCATCGGAGAAAATATCCATCGCTATAAGTCCTACCCGAGAATCGTCGGAGAGACCGGTGGAAAAGACTTCGTGCTTGCTCACAAGTCCGCTGATGCAAAAGCAGTAGCCGTTGGATTGGTGCGTGGCGCCTTCGAATATCAGGGACAAAAGTGCTCCGCCGCTTCCCGTGCTTACATCCCCTCCAACCTTTGGGAGGATGTGAAAAAATACATGCTTGCAGATCTGGCCGATATCAAAATGGGCGGCACTGAGGACTTCACCAACTTTGTAAATGCGGTGATCGACGAGAAGTCTTTTGACAAAATCGCCAAGTACATTGACAATGCAAAGGCAACTCCGGGAGTGGAAATCATCGCCGGTGGCAACTATGACAAGTCCAAAGGCTACTTTATCGAGCCAACAGTAATTTTGACCCAAGACCCGATGTACACTACCATGTGCGAAGAGATCTTCGGTCCAGTCTTGACCATCTATGTGTACCACGAAGAGCACTTTGAAACGGTACTCGAACTGGTGGATCAGACTTCTCCGTATGCACTCACAGGTGCTGTGTTCTCTCAAGACCGCTACGCCATCGAATTGGCCACACAAAAACTGAGAAACGCAGCAGGTAACTTCTATATCAACGACAAGCCAACCGGAGCCGTGGTCGGTCAGCAGCCATTTGGAGGAGCTAGAGCTTCCGGCACGAATGACAAAGCCGGATCAATGATCAACCTGCTCCGCTGGGTTTCTCCACGGACTATCAAGGAAACCTTTGTGTCGCCTAATGATTATAGATATCCGTTTTTGGGGAAAGACTAAAAAATGCTCAATGAGCAATGATCAAATTCAATTTTCAAGAGCCTCGGTCTCGAACTATCGGGATCGGGGCTTTTTTATTTCCCACAGAAAAGCACAGATTAAAAACACAGATTTTCACAGAAATTCTATCGAGGTTTTTCATCTATGCGGATCTGTGACCTTTTCCGCGAAGATCTACGGGAAACAAAAAACGGCTAAGTCTCCTCAGCCGCTCGTTTGACCTTTGAGGTTTTCAAAAACCTCGAAGGTCAAGATTGAAAATCTCTGTCTACATTCTTATTTTGGTTTTTAAAATATTGCCTTTCAATAATTTATAAAAATTCATTTTTATGACTGATCCCTTTTCACCAGGAGAATTTTTCCATGTTTACTCAAGAACAAATGGAGCGGAATTACTTTTTAGAACTGAAGAAAACTACACCTATTTCCTTCAAAAATATCAAGATCATTGCTCTCTCTATTTTTCAACCTTGGCCTACTGTTTACTACCCAATCATTTTCACTTTTTGATTCGAGTAGAAGAAAATGCCGAACCAGAAGCTGCTTTAAGTGCTTTTTCCAACTTCTTGAATGGCTACGCCAAAGCATACAACAAGCTTTACGATAGACACGGAGGATTATTTCAACGGAAATTCAAAAGAAAGCAAGTAGATCAGGAAAGTTATTTATCCCAAGTGATCATTTACATCCATAGGAATCCTCAAAAACATGGAATTGTCGAGGACTTTAAAAATTGGAAATTTTCATCCTACAATGGCCTGATATCTCTAAAAACCACAAAACTGGATAGAGATTTCATTCTGGATTGGTTTGGAGGATTAGAACAATTCAAAAAAGTTCATGAATTAGAACAGGCTGCTGACTTTCCCGAAGAGATGTCTTTAGAATAGAAAACTTTGTAAAAGACCTTTGAGGTTTTCAAAAACCTCAAAGGTCTAGTTTTCCTTGAAACCTTCGAGGTCTTGAAGAATTAAATGATGTAATCTAGAATAAAACCTTCGAGGTCTTGAAGACCTCAAAGGTTAAGTATACATCGCCCCATTCACATGGATTACCTGTCCGGAGATGTAAGTGCTCATGTCGGAGCCTAAGAACACACAGACATCGGCGATTTCTTCCGGCTTGCCTCCACGCTTCATCGGGATGGCATCTCTCCAGCCTTGCACGGTTTTTTCATCCAATACTTCGGTCATCTCGGTTTCGATAAATCCAGGAGCGACCGCATTGCAGCGGATATTTCTGGAGCCCAATTCCAAGGCTACTGACTTGGTGAAGCCGATGATTCCGGCTTTGGAGGCTGCGTAATTGGCCTGACCTGCATTGCCTTTGGCACCGACCACAGAGGTCATGTTGATGATCGAGCCGGACTTGGCTTTCATCATGGTGCGGGTAGCCGCTTTGACGGTATTGAAGCAGGATTTCAGGTTGACGTTCATGATTTCATCCCAAGATTCCTCAGTCATCCGCATCAGCAGATTATCGCGGGTGATGCCGGCATTATTGACCAAGATGTCCAAGGCACCGAAGTCCGCCACCACGGAGTTGACCAATTCATCAGCAGCTTTGAAGTCTGAAGCGTCTGATCGATAGCCTTTGGCTTTTACACCAAAAGCAGCAAGCTCGGCCTCGAGGGCTTGGCCTTTTTCCACGCTGGAGAGGTAGGTAAAAGCAACGTTAGCTCCTTCCTGTGCAAATCTGATGGCGATTGCCCGACCGATCCCTTTAGAGGCGCCGGTGACCAAGGCAGTTTTTCCTGAAAGTAATCCCATGAAGATCAAAATTAAGTTTGGCCAAAATTAGAAAAAAAGCCCGGACTTTGGCCTTTTGAAACTTCACCCGAAGCTTTTTAGCTGAAAAACAGGAGGATAAACCAGAAAAACCCTGAATCTCAGAAACCCCTTTGGTCTTTATCTGATTTACAAAATTTTCAATTATTAACTGCAAATAATTCATCAACAGGGCGTTTTGGATTCCATTTACTCATCCGATTCTGATTTTTTTCTGAATCCAAAAGGCCTATTTTTGCACAGTTTCATTTGTAATCAAACCCATTTTAAATATGTCTTCGACAAAATTTGACTTGATCGTGCTGGGAAGCGGACCGGGAGGATACGTGGCGGCTATTCGCGCTTCTCAACTCGGATTGAAAACTGCGATCGTAGAAGCCGCAGAGCTAGGCGGTATCTGCCTCAACTGGGGTTGTATCCCGACCAAAGCTTTGCTAAAAAGCGCCCAGGTTTTTGAATACATCAGCCATGCCAAGGATTACGGAATCTCTGTTCAGGGTGCTGAGGCAGACTTTGCCGGAATGGTAAAAAGAAGCCGTGGCGTAGCTGATGGCATGAGCAAAGGCGTGCAGTTTTTGATGAAGAAAAACAAGATCGAGATCATCACAGGATGGGGTAAAGTCCAGCCGGGTAAAAAAGTCGAAGTCAACGACGCCGAAGGCAAAAAGTCAGTGATCACAGCAGACAACATCATCATCGCTACCGGCGCACGATCCCGAGAACTGCCTTCAATGAAAATTGACGATAAGAAAATCATCGGCTACCGCAAGGCGATGACCTTGGAAAAGCAACCAAAGAAAATGGTCGTGGTAGGTTCCGGTGCGATCGGGGTGGAATTTGCCTATTTCTACAATTCCATTGGAACAGAAGTGACCATCGTAGAATTCATGGATCGCATCGTCCCTGTAGAAGACGAAGAAGTGTCTAAGGCTTTGGAAAAAATCTACAAAAAGTCAGGCATGAAGATCATGACTTCCTCCGAAGTGACCGGTGTAGACACCAAAGGCGAAGGCTGCAAGGTGACCGTAAAAACTGCCAAAGGCGAAGAAATCCTGGAGTGCGATGTAGTTCTTTCTGCAGCTGGGGTAGTTTCAAACCTTGAAAATATCGGCTTGGAAGATGTCGGAATCCTCGTGGACAAAGGCAAAATCCAAGTCAATGAATACTATCAAACCAACATGCCAGGCTACTATGCCATCGGTGATGTGGTACCTGGACCGGCTCTGGCGCACGTGGCTTCTGCTGAAGGTATCATCTGTGTGGAAAAAATCGCAGGCCATCATCCTGAAGCCTTGGACTATGGAAATATCCCAGGCTGTACCTATTGTTCTCCGGAAATCGCCTCAGTCGGAATGACCGAAGCCAAAGCAAAAGCAGCCGGACATGAAGTACGAGTGGGTAAATTCCCATTCTCAGCTTCAGGAAAAGCCTCCGCAGCTGGAGCAAAAGACGGTTTTGTGAAATTGGTTTTTGACAAAAAATACGGTGAGCTGCTTGGCGCACACATGATCGGTGCCAACGTGACCGAAATGATCGCTGAGATCGTGGCTATCCGCAAGCTGGAAACTACCGGTCATGAACTGATCAAGACCGTTCACCCTCACCCAACTATGTCCGAAGCGATTATGGAAGCAGCCGCTGCCGCTTACGACGAGGTGATTCACCTTTAATTTTGAAAATAAACAGACACCGGGCACAAACATTTGGCCCGGTGTTTTATTTTTAAGACATTAACATTCCAACCGACTGACTTTTGCAGGAAGAAGAAATCATAGCCGGGCTACGAGCCCGAGACCGCAAAACTACCGAGTACCTCTACGAAAAGTACTCGAGAGCCCTGTTTGCAGTCATTAGCCGTATCATCGCAGACCAGGATATCGCGGAGGAGGTTTTTCACGATGCGTTTATCAAAATCACCCGGAAAATCGATTCCTACGAAGAGAGCAAAGGCCGTCTATACACCTGGATGGCCAATATTTGCCGCAATTCTGCCATTGATAAACTCCGATCCAAGGAATTTTCTCAATCCGGTAAGACCAACACCATAGATGACTTCGTATATGGCCTTGAAAGTCAATCCGGAACTATGGAACAGGTAGAAGGGATCGGAGTCCGGGAGCTCATGAGCCACCTAAACGAAGATCAAAAATTTATCATCGAATACATTTACTTCCAAGGGTACACCCACTCGGAAGTCTCGGAAGAGTTTGACATCCCACTGGGCACTGTCAAATCCCGAGTCAGAGCAGCATTGCAAGTATTAAAAAAGAACTTAGAACGAATTTAGCGTGAACATCCAAGAATATATCGAATCAGGCAAACTGGAGCTCTTCCTACTCGGAGAGCTGACCGAGCGTGAGCGAGAGGAAGTGATCGCTATGGCTCAAGCCCATCCACAAATCCAACAAGAACTGGAAGCTTTGGAAGAGGCTATGTTTGCTTTTGACGAGTTGACAGGGAAAAAACCTTCTCCTCAACTCAAGGATAAAATCTTCGCTTCCCTCGAGGAAGAGTTTAGAAAGGAAGAAGCCCCGAAAGCAGCCCCTGCGCCTAGTCCTGCCCCTAAAGAAACCAAGGTGGTCAAACTCACCCCTTGGAAACCTTTTGCGGTAGCAGCGTCTTTGGTGGCCGTTTTGGCAAGTGCGGCGGCGATTTACTTTGCAGGCAAATTCTATGAGACAGATCAGAAATTCACTGCGCTCCTTCAAGATCAGCAGGTAATGGCCGATAATCTGAATCAAGTCAAACTCCAATACGAAGAAACAGACAATCGTCTGGACCGACTGGTTGCCGGTGATTTCCGCAGAGTGGAAATGAAGGGGGAAGCTTTACCCATGCAAAAAGACGCCAAAGTGGATGTTTTTTGGGATCAAAAAGCCCAGGAAGTCTTTGTAGCGGTGAATAATCTGAACTCTTTATCAGATGAATTTGACTATCAGCTTTGGGCAATCGGCAAAGACGGTCCAGTGGGAATTGGCTTAGTCAATCCTGGAGAAAAGTTCACTCTGCAGCAAATGCAAGCCGTGGCAGAAGCAGGCGCCTTTGCGATCACCATCGAGCCAAAAGGTGGTTCGAAAGTGCCGACTTTGGAAAAATTGGTGGTGTTGGGAGAGGTAGCTTAATATCATCTTATTGAAAAATCTAGAGCCCGCTTTCACAAGAGCGGGCTTTTTTGCTGCCTTTTACTGAACTTACCTATTCCGAAAGCACTTTCTAACTTTATGGAACTCCAACTCTCCACTCCCGCCCTGCTTTTTTCCGCCATCACCTTATTGATGCTGGCTTTTACCAACCGGTTTCTGGCGATTGCCACGCTAATTCGAGGACTGCATAAAAACTACCTGAAGGAACCCGATCAGGAAATCATCGTGGAGCAGATTCACAACCTCCGCCGCAGACTGACCCTGATCAAAAACATGCAGCTTTTTGGGGTTTTCAGCTTTCTAATGTGCGTGATCTGTATGTTTTTGCTTTTTCAGGGATACACTTCTGCTGCCAATTGGGTCTTTGTGGCGAGCATGGTATCGCTGTTGATTTCCCTGGGGATTTCTCTGGTCGAAATCCAGATTTCTACCAAAGCACTCAATCTGGAACTCTCTGACATGGAAGGCATTTTTGAGAAACGGAAAAGCAGTTTGGACTCTTTTTTCCGGAAAGAAAACAAATCAAATCTCTAAATATTTACCCTAAAATTTACCCATCGGAAAAATAACCCTTCGATCTTTCCTTCTTCCTGTTAAACTTTCGCTGAATTTCAAGCTTTTCACCTATGAATACATCTTTGCTCAGACTCTTTTGTCTGGTTTTCCTCCTTTCCTGTACTGGACCCAAAACAGAAAATTTTAAAGCTACAGGTAATGGGTCCGAAAGCTCAGATCTACAGACCATACGGCTTGCTGACCTAGAAGAAACCCGGGATTTTTACAGCTGGACTTCAGATCGGATCCCCATGGTATCGGCTCATCGCGGTGGACCTTATCCGGGATTTCCTGAGAATGCAATCGAGACCTTTGAACATGTGCTGAAATACACCCCATCCATCATCGAGCTTGATGTGGCCATGACAAGGGATTCGGTCTTGGTACTCATGCACGACGATGAACTCGACCGAACTACCAACGGAACCGGAAAAGTCAATGAGGTGGATTTCGCCTATGTCCAAAGTCTTTTTTTGGAGGATAATGAAGGAAATCTGACCGAATTCAAAGTGCCTACGCTGGACGAGGCTTTGATTTGGACCAAAGGCAAAGCCCTCCTGACCGTAGACATCAAGCGATCAGTTCCATTTGAAAAAGTGGTAGACGCAGTCCGCAAAAACAAATCGGAAACCTATGCCGCACTGATCACTTACTCCTTTGAAGCAGCCAAAAAACTACATGGAATGGCGCCGGAATTGATGCTTTCGGTAACGATCCGGAATGAAGAAGAAATCGGAAGGTTGGAAGAAACCGGAATCCCTTGGAATCGGGTGATTGCTTTCACCGGTGTGACTGAACGCACTCCTGAATTCAACAAAGCCCTTCACGAAAAAGGAGTTTTTACCATTTTAGGCACTTTGGGCAACTTGGATAAAAGTGCCGAAGCCCGAGGAGACGAGCTTTATGCTACTTTTGTCCAAAACGGTGCAGATATCCTAGCCACCGACCGCCCCATCGAAGCCGCTAAAGCCATTGAAACGCTCAAACCCAAAACCAGTTCAAAATCCAAGTACTTCACCCATGCTGATTGATTTAAGAAGTGACACTGTGACCCGACCTACTCCCGGGATGAAAGAAGCCATGTTTTCTGCGCCTATAGGCGATGACGTGTTTGGAGAAGATCCGACCGTCAATGCCCTCGAGGACAAAATCGCGAAGTTATTTGGGATGGAAGCGGCGCTTTTCTGTCCTTCCGGCACCATGACCAATCAGATCGCGATCCGCCTTCATACGGGACCACAGCGAGAAGTTATCTGCCATCAATATTCGCACATCTACCTCTATGAAGGAGGAGGCATCATGGCCAATTCATTGGCATCTGTGAAGCTATTGTCGGGAGATTTGGGGAAAATCACCGCTGCCCAAGTCGCCGAATCCATCAATCCCGACGATGTGCATGCGCCTGAGACGACCTTGGTTTCCCTGGAAAACACAATGAACAAGGGCGGGGGAAGCATTTATACCTTGGACGAAATCAAGCCCATTCATGCGCTTTGCAAGGAAAAAGGCATCAAGCTTCATTTGGATGGAGCCAGACTATTTAATGCTTTGGTAGAAACCGGCGAAAGCCCTGCCGATTGGGGAGCGCATTTCGATACGATCTCAATCTGCCTGAGCAAAGGTTTGGGCTGTCCGATTGGGTCAGTTTTATTGGGTAGCAAAACGGACATCAAGCGCGCAAGAAAAGTCCGAAAAGTATTCGGAGGAGGTATGCGACAGGCGGGATTCCTTGCTGCTGCGGGGATTTATGCCTTGGATCATCAGGTGGATCGACTGAAAGACGATCATGCACGAGCCCGAGCTTTGGGCGAAATGCTAAGCAAACTGCCTGCGGTATCAGAGATTTTCCCGGTTGCCACCAACATCGTCATCGCAAGACTGGAGGGAACTACTCCTGAGGAATTCATGAAAAAGCTTTCAGATCAGAATATCAAGTCGGTCAAATTCGGAAAAGACTTGGTTCGCTTCGTGACCCACTTGGATTTTGGAGACGAGCACTTGGAGGAATTTGGGGAGAAGATTGGGAAAATTTGAGGTTTGAAATTTGGAATTGCCTCCTTAACTAGATCAAAAGCTAAACCTATGATTACCAAAGACAAAGCGATAGAAGCTATTAAATCCCTTCCTGATGAATTCTCGATTGAAGAATTGATGGATCGATTAATTCTTCTAAATAAAATTGAGACCGTAATCAGACAAGCTGAGCAAGGGGAAATATACACCGCTGAAGAAGCTAAAAAGATGTTGGATGAAAATTGGATTTAACTTTAACAATTAATGACTTTCCAAACTACTAAGGGCCTGAAAAGGCCTTTTTTTATGGTATTTTGCAAAGCCGATTGAAAATTAAATCTGAAAGTACAGAGCTCTTGATACTAGCATCTTGATACTCGATACCTTCTAATTTCTTGCCTCTAATCTCTTGCTTCTCACCAAATGAACCCCACTCCCCTAGCCGAACGCATGCGACCTACCCGACTGGAAGATCTAATCGGTCAGGAGCATTTGTCTGCACCTTCTTCCTTTCTCTACAAAGCCATCAAATCGGGAAATGTGCCTTCGCTCATTCTTTGGGGACCTCCGGGTGTAGGCAAAACCACGATTGCCAACATCATTGCCAATGAGATCAAAGTGCCTTTTTACACCCTGAGTGCAATTAGTTCAGGAGTGAAAGACATCCGGGAAGTTATTGATAAAGCCAAATTTCAGAGGGGCACGGTCTTATTTATTGACGAAATTCACCGCTTCAACAAATCCCAACAGGATGCGCTTTTGGGAGCGGTGGAAAAAGGAATCATCCGACTCATCGGCGCCACCACAGAAAATCCCTCTTTCGAAGTCAACTCGGCTTTGCTTTCCCGCTGTCAGGTATTCACGCTGAATCCTTTGGGCAAAGCCGAAATGGAAGCCATGATGAAGCAGGCGTTAGAAAAAGATCCAGACCTGAAAAAAATCCAAGTTGAGCTTCAGGAAATAGATGCTTTGCTTCGAATTTCAGGTGGAGATGGGCGCAAACTCCTCAATCTGCTGGAAATCGTCATCGATGGGATTAACGAAAATCCCTGTGTGATCACGGACGAAAAAGTAATGCAAATCGCCCAGCAAAAGGTGGCACTTTATGACAAATCTGGCGAGCAGCACTACGACATCATTTCAGCCTTTATCAAATCGATTCGTGGGTCGGATCCCAATGCAGCCGTGTATTGGTTGGCACGGATGATCGAGGGCGGCGAGGATGTGAAGTTTATCGCCCGAAGGCTGGTGATTTTGGCTTCGGAAGACATCGGGAATGCCAACCCCAATGCCTTACTTCTCGCCACCAACTGCTTTGAAGCAGTGAAAATCATCGGCTATCCCGAAGCCCGGATTATTCTTTCCCAGTGCGTGACCTATCTGGCGAGTTCGCCGAAAAGCAATGCTGCCTACCTAGCCATCAATCAGGCCCAAGCTTTGGTCAAAGAAACGGGTAATCTATCCGTTCCGCTGCATCTCCGAAATGCTCCCACCAAGCTGATGAAGGATCTCAACTATGGCAAAGCCTACAAGTATTCCCATGACTTTCCGGGCAACTTTGTCGAGCAGGAGTTTTTGCCCGATGAGATCAAGGGCACCAAACTCTACGAACCCGGAGAAAATGCCCGGGAAAATGAGCTGAGAAAGTATTTGTCTGGGAAGTGGAAGGGGAAGTATGGGTATTGAAAAGCTGTAAGACCGAAGACAGCAGACCGAAGATTGAAAACACAGATTATAGTTATAGTAGTAGAAAAATCTGCGTAAACCTACCTACCGTAGGCAGGTCTGTGTCTTTTTATGTGTAAATCTGTGGGAAACAAAAAAGCCCCGATCCCGATACTATCGGGACTGAGGCTTCGATGTGGAAGTTGATCCCGAATGCTTTCGGGAGAACCCCCGACCCTCCCGATTGAATCGGGATGCGCTAACCCAGCTGAGCAAACTTCAATTCGACATCAATTCTTCAATCTTTTTTCGGGATTTCCATGATTTCACAATTCTTTCCCGTTGATAGGCAGAAGTTTTATTGATGTGCTCTTCATAATAAACCACTTCCCAATCCGCTAATCCACCTGTAAAGCCTTTATGATTAGAATTATGTTTTCGGAGGCGTTCGGCCAATCCTTCGCATGTATGACCAATGTAGAATCTGTCTTTCGACCTAGAAAAAAGTATGTAGAAATCACACGACATAAGTAAAAATAAAAAAGCCCCAGAAAAAATCTGAGGCTTCGATGTGGAAGTTGAGGGATTCGAACCCCCGACCCTCTGCTTGTAAGGCAGATGCTCTGAACCAGCTGAGCTAAACTTCCATTACTTTTTGATTCCACTGGGATTCTTTCACCCGACTCTCCCGATGTAGTCGGGATGCTCTGAAGCAGCTGAGCTAAACTTCCGAAGTCTTTTCGGCTACTATTAAAATGTGGAAGTTGAGGGATTCGAACCCCCGACCCTCTGCTTGTAAGGCAGATGCTCTGAACCAGCTGAGCTAAACTTCCGATTACCTTTCCTTTCGAAAGGGAATGCAAAGGTAATCTGAATCAATTTGGATGCAAGAGTCCCTATCACTTTTTTTCATTCCAAATTTTCAAACCATTGAAAATGAAGTGAAAAAAGTAAATCCTACTCCAAATTCACCATAAATCCAGCTCTAAACCACCTTCCCGGCATCTGAACGGTACCTGCTTCGATATAATCGGTATTGGTGATGTTGGACGCCTCAGCGAAGAAGCCCAACTTCTTAGTACGGTTGTAATCAGCTCGCATGTCCAGCACAAAGTATGGATCCAAAGCCATTCGCTCTACATACCGAGCTTTGGTATTCAACTCCAATTTTTGACCCAAGCCGAGCAAAATCCCACCAATAAATTGGTTTCTCAAGGCAGTCAAGGCATATCTGGATTCTAATCCCGGTTTTGCATTGAAATCGGCATCAATGAAGTTGTAGGACAACATCAATTCCTTAACCTGAACTGCTTTTCCGTTAGGAATGACCCGATAATACATACTGGACTCGATCCCGTTGAAAATTACCTCATTGAAATTCTGAGGCTGCCAAGGTTGCTGAGCATTGGTTCGAGTCCATTCGATCAGGTTTTCCGAAATACGATTGAAATACACCAGTTCGGCTCTCCATGGACCTTTAGTCCATTTGCCTCCAAACTCAAACGATCTAGCCTGCTCGGGCTGCAAATCAGCATTTCCAATGTTGGTTGGGCCGATATAAAACAAGTCGGTGTAGGTTGGAATCCGGAAACTTGACCCAATTCCGGAATAAAATCGTAATGCTTCGGTTGCCTGATATCCTACTTCCAACCCCGGAAAATGCTTCCATCCGTATTCGGAATAATAATTGGAATAGACTCCAGCCCGGACATCTGTCTTCTGCCCAAGATTGACCAATTGCTCCAAAAAGACCCCAACCAAGGAACGGTCATGATCTCCCAAATTGGTGGACTCGATGGCTTCTTTTCGTGTTTCGACTCCGAATCCAGTTGTCCCCCACTTACTTTTATAACTTCCATTTGCCTCGATAGCAAACACATCGGAAGTATGTAAATTTTGGAAAAAAGCAGGTTCATTTCTTCTCAAGCGAAATTCATCCTCATTCCTTCTCCAATACGCCCGTGTATTGAGATACCATTGATTTTTGGTAAAAGAATGTGAAAGTGAGGTCAAGGTAGTCTGAATACTTTCCCATTGATCCGGAAAGGCAGAAGTGTAAAATCCATTCGCACCAAACGTCCGATCGGTGTAGGCCAACATACCACGGAGTTCATGGGCATCGTTTAGTTGAATCCCTCCTTCATAGAAGATATTGCTGACCCTATAGTCAGAGTTGTACCAATGACCATTGGAATCATCATAGGAAATAGCCAGGTTTTGACGGTATTTTCCGGCAGGAAGTGATCCGGCAAAGTTGATTCCTTTCATCCCAAAATCTCCGGCATAGCCTTGAAGTCGAAGGCTTCTCACATCAGAAAGCTGAGTAATGACATTGACCGCTCCCGCATAGGCATTTTGTCCAAAAATCCTCGACCCAGGACCTTTCAGTACTTCCACCCGCTCAATGTTCACCAAAGGAACAGGAATGTTCATCATGTGGTGGCCAGTCTGTGGATCGCTGAGTTTGATCCCGTTGAGTAGCATGAGGGTCTGCTCAAAACTACCCCCACGGATGCTGATATCCGCTTGGACGCCGGTAACTCCCCGCTGTCGGACATCTACTCCGGGCACAAAGCTCAAGACCTCCTGTAAGCTTCGGGCAGGCGTAGTCTCTAATTGTGGCCGATCTACCACAGCGATATTTCGGCTTTGCTTGGAAAATGGAATTTGGATACGGTTTTCTTGAATGATGACCTCTTGCAGATTTTGAGAGGTCGTGTCGGTTTGAGCTTTTCCCTGAAAGGACAAAGAAGCTAAACCACCAAATAGTAGCAGTTTATACATTGAGGTATAATGATAGTGCACTCAAATGTAAACCCGAATTTTGCCCGGCTCCAATTTTTGATTGATCTAAATAATTGTTAAACCCGAACAGCTTAAAGAATTCCAATTCGCAAATCGGGCTTTTGTCGTTATTTTCAGGCCAAATCAATTCTTACCATGAAAAAAATCAGCATTATCGGTGGACTTTTGTCCCTTTTTCTTCTGATCGAAAATTTTCCAGCCCATGCTCAACAAGGCAAAGAAAACAATCAAAAAGACTTCTCCGAGTTTATAGATCGGTCCGGAAATAGCTACCGAACCGCATCAGGTAAACCCGGCGAAGCTTATTGGCAAAATGCCGCCGACTACCAAATCGAAGTGGCTTTAGACGAATCCAGCCACACGCTTTCGGGTAAGGTCACCATCACCTACACCAACAACAGTCCTGAAACACTGGATTTTATCTGGCTTCAGCTCGAGCAAAATCGGTTTACGCCCACTTCAAGAGGCACATTGACTACTCCCGTCCAAGGAAACCGATACAATGGGGACACCGACGGAGGATTTAACATCAGCAATGTATCCGCCAAAGTGGGTTCGAAAGGAACTCTTTCCTCCAAGCACTTGATCGAAGACACACGAATGCAGGTTTGGTTCAATGAACCGATTCCAGCTAAGGGAGGAAAAGCGACCGTTTCTATGGATTTTTCTTTCAAAGTGCCCCAGAAAGGCATGGATCGCATGGGTCGATTGAAAGTAAAGGACGGATGGATTTATGCTTTTGCACAGTGGTATCCCAAAGTAGCCGTGTTTGATGAGACCGAAGGTTGGAATGTGGAGCCCTACTTGGGCGCTGGCGAATTCTATCTCGAATACGGCAATTTTGACTACAAAGTGACCGTACCTTACAATCACATCGTGGTGGGTTCAGGTAAGCTGATGAATCCGAATGAAGTCCTTTCCAAAGAACTTCAAACCCGCTACGCCAAAGCCGCTCAAAGTGAGGAAACGGTTTATTTGGTTTCTCCTGAAGAAATCAAAAACACCGCCCTTACTCGTCCTAAGCAAGATGGAACCGTAACCTGGCATTTCAGAATCCAAAATGCCAGGGATATTGCATTTGCTACTTCCGATTCATTCATCTGGGATGCTTCCCGTATCAATCTCCCCAGTGGAAAGACAGCCTTGGCACAGTCCGCTTACCCGATTGAAAGCAATGGACAGGATGCCTGGTCCCGATCTACCGAATACAGCAAGGCCTCTATCGAATATTACAGCAAGCAATGGTTTGAGTTCCCCTACGAAACTGCCACCAATGTAGCGGCAGACATCAATGGAATGGAGTATCCCGGGTTAAACTTCTGTCACTACAACTCCAAAGGCGCATCACTGTGGGGGGTGACGGATCATGAATTCGGCCACAACTGGTTCCCGATGATCGTCGGCACCAACGAACGGCGCTATGCCTGGATGGATGAAGGCTTCAACACCTTCATCAACCACTACAGCTCCAATGCCTTCAACAATGGAGAATATCCTTCCACGCTTAACCAAACCCGCAGATTCAACGGATACTTTACCAGCGAAAGCCGCGAGGGAATAGACAACTACCCTGATGTGACCGATACTCGAAATCTCGGAATGGTGGCTTATTACAAGCCTGCAATCGGCCTCGTGATGCTACGGGAGTACATTTTAGGACATGAGCGATTTGACAATGCCTTCCGCTCCTACATCAAAACTTGGGCGTATAAGCATCCCCAGCCTGCTGATTTCTTCAATCACATGGAAAATGTAGCCGGAGAAAATCTATCCTGGTTCTGGAAAGGTTGGTTTTATGGAAATGGAAACATCGATTTGGGGATTAATTCGGTGCAGCCTTACGGAGGAAATTACCTCGTGAATCTGGTGAATAAAGGAGATTTCCCGATGCCTGTACTTTTGGAATTCACCTACGAAGACAATTCGACCGAGCGGGTAAAACTGCCCGTGGAGATATGGCAAAGAGGGGATTCTTGGGGATACCTCCACAAAACCTCCAAGCAAGTGAAAAAAGTCGAGATCGACCCGGACAAGGTCATGACCGACATCAACCTGGGAAATGACAGCTGGCCTGTCGAAGTTTACAAATGATAAATCGAATTCTGTTTTACTTGAAATTGCTAATTGATAATTAGTCTTTTGGTTTCGAGTTGGGAGACAGAAGACTGAAGACCGAAGAGTCTAGAAATCAGACTTCTCTTCAAACCAAAGCACTAAATTAACTTCATGACAGAGTTTCATAGAGCTATCCAAGAAAAAAGGTCCTGAGCGAAAACTCAGGACCTTTTTTTGTTCCAAATTTGATGTTCGGTGTTCGAAATTTGGCATCAAGACTTCTTTACATGTCGTAAATCGTCTTTCTAAAATCGTAAATACATTTTTTATCCCAACGCCTGATTCATGTCTTTCAGCAAATCATCGGTATGCTCTAAGCCGACGGACACTCTGAGGAGATTTTGAGGAGTTTTGGTATCAGGACCCTCCACGGCAGCACGACGTTCGATAAGACTTTCGACTCCCCCCAAGCTTGTGGCATTGGCAAAAAGATGGAGCTTTGAAACCACTTTTTCCGCGGTTGAAGCATCACCTTTCACTGTAAACGAAACAATTCCTCCAAAACCACTCATTTGTCCAGCGGCAATCTGATGTCCGGGATGAGATTTTAACCCCGGGTAATAGACCCTTTCGACCCGCGGGTGACTTAGTAAAAACTCCGCCAAAATCATGGCGTGCTCGGCATGTCCTTTCATCCGATAGGCAAGGGTTCGGATACTTCGGGTGAGGAGGTAGCAATCCAAAGGAGCCGGCACTGCTCCCCCGACTTTTTGTACGGTCCGTACTTTTTCCCAAAAAGCATCCCTTTTCTTCGTCACCAAGGCTCCTCCCAAAATATCCGAATGACCTCCAAAATACTTGGTACTGCTGTGCATCACGATATCCGCACCGAGCAAAATTGGATTTTGGAAAACCGGCGTGGCAAATGTATTATCACAGACCAGTATTGCTTGCTGTGCTTTTGCCAAGGCGGAGATAGCCCTGATGTCGGTGACCTTCAATAGCGGGTTGGACGGAGTCTCCACCCAAATAAGGCGCGTATTAGGTCTAATGGCGCTTTTTACCTTTTCCAAATCACTCATATCGACAAAACTGACCTCATGGATTCCTTTGAACAGAATCGTCATAGAATTGTGAAGCCCGTGATACATATCATCGGGGGCAACGATATGCGAACCCGGCTCCAAAGCTTGAAAAACGGCGGTTCCGGCCGCATTCCCTGAGGAAAAAGCTGCCGCATCCTCCCCTTTCTCCAAGACGGAAATCAATTCCTCCAGGGCCATTCGATTGGGATTATTGGCTCGGGTGTATAGGACACCACCCTCATTTCCATGCTCAAAAGTGGTACTTAAGGTGATTGGCTGGACGACAGGCTTATTTTTATCCGTAATGAGGTTGCCTTTATGGATGGCAAGGGTTTCGAATTTCATTTTGGTGAGAATTTGGATGAAAGTAACAAGGATTGGCAGGAAAATGAAGGTCAATGCCCAAAAAGCTGGGACAAAAAAGCCCGGCGTTGGAGCCAGGCTGATTTTTTTATCTGATCCGATCCACGGATCGGACCAGTGCTTCGTCCTTTTTGATAAATCGATTAGCCAGCATATTCATGACCATAGCTACCAAGATCGACCAAAAACCAACCTCATAGCTTCCTCCGTCTTGGGCTTGAATGCTGGAATTGATCCCGTTGGTCGTCAGAAAAGTCGCTGCCACCAAGGAAACCATCACCAACGAATTGATCATATTGAGAAGCATCTGTCTGGAACGAGTACGGTACTGGAAAATGGAAATCATGGCAAGTAGTCCTGCAAATGCAGCCAATGCGCCTAAATACCATTTGGAAGAAGTTTGGATTGCATCTCCGTTTGCATCAAAGTTGGTAAGGGTAAATACCGTAAGATTCCAGGTATCGCCGGATGTGCCTCCACTTTGGTTCCAAAGCTGAGTACCGATGGTCACCCCCATAGCCACGGCTACGAAGAAAAGAAATATGGTCTGAATTCGCTGAATCATGATGGTTTAAATTTTGGGCAAAGAAAAAGCCTTCACTCCGGAATATCAAGAAAACAAAACTCTTCGGGGGAATTGATAGGGAATAGTATCTTTGCGCCTGCATGAACGAGACGAAAAATCGGTACTTTCTTCAGTTGAGCTACCACGGTGGACCCTTCCACGGCTGGCAGATCCAGCAAAATGCCTTTACTGTACAGGAATGCATCGAAAACGCACTCAGCACCTTCTTGAGGAAGCCGATTGCTATCATGGGAAGCGGGAGAACTGACACGGGAGTGCATGCCAGCATGCAGGTTTGTCACTTTGATCTCCCGGATATGACTCTGCCCGAAAATTTCCTTAAGGCGGTGAATGCGATTTTACCGAAAGAAATCGCTATTCATACTATTCGCAAAGTACAGCCTGATGCACATGCAAGATTTGATGCTCTAAAACGATCCTATTTTTACCGAATCATCTTTTCCAAAAATCCTTTTCTGGAAGGGATGGCTTGGCAGCTATTCCACCGACCGGATGTAAACCGCATGAATGAAGCGGCCCAATTCCTCCTTCAATATGAGGATTTCGAATGCTTCAGCAAGGTTCACACCGAGGTCAATCACTTCCGTTGCAAGATATTTGAAGCGCATTGGGAACAAAAAGATGACCAATTGTTATTTCATATAACCGCAAATCGCTTTTTGCGTGGGATGGTACGGGCAATTGTAGGAACTTTGATCGAAATCGGATTTGGACATAAACAAATCGAGGACCTTGAACGAATCATCTTGTCCAAGGACCGGACCCAAGCAGGAAAAGCAGCCCCTGCCAAGGGACTGTTTTTGAGTCAGATCACCTATCCAACCAACATTTATCTAGACTAAACAGGCATTGAGCTTAGAAAAAGAAAAAGAGTCCTCCGGGGAAATCATAGACATGAAAGTCTTGAGACAGCTTTACACTTTTGTAAAGCCCTATCAGACTCAATTTTATTTTCTGGTATTCCTGACCATTGCATTGGCAATATTGGCCCCGACCCGGCCATACTACATCCAGGTAGCCATTGATGACTTTGTGGCAGTGGGAGATGTTGCCGGTTTGGTTCGCATCATCTACATTTTGGTCGGCCTCATGGTGGTGCAGGCTGTAGCCCAATGGGCTCACACTTACTATTCGGGATGGATCGGACAGGTAATCATCAAGGACATCCGTACCAGACTATACAAACATCTGCTAAAGCTCAGACTGAAATTTTTTGACAATACTCCGATCGGAAGACTGGTCACCCGAAATGTATCTGATATCGAGACCCTGGCAGATGTATTCAGCGAAGGTTTGGCAGCGATCATTGGTGATTTGCTTCAGATCATCACGATCTTGGGAGTGATGTTTTACATCGACTGGAAACTGACTTTGGTCAGTTTAAGTACCCTCCCGTTATTGATCATTTCCACGTATGTATTCAAGGAAAAAATCAAAGTCACCTTCAATGACGTCCGAAATGCGGTTTCCAACCTGAACTCGTTTCTGCAGGAGCATATCACCGGAATGAACATCGTACAGATATTCAACAGGGAAAAGCGGGAATATGAGAAATTCAAAGAAATTAATCGAGAGCATCGTGCTGCCCATATTCGATCTGTCCTTTATTACTCCGTGTATTTTCCAGTAGCAGAAATCATCCAGGCCATCGGTATCGGATTGGTCGTATGGTATGGGGCTGTTGGCGTGCTGGGATTGGAGCTACAGATTGGAGTGTTGATTTCATTCATCATGTATCTTCAGCTGTTTTTCCGACCTATCCGGATGATCGCTGACCGCTTCAATACCCTTCAAATGGGGGTAGTTAGTTCCTCACGGATTTTCAAACTCCTCGCCTCCACCGAGCAAATTGCCAATGAAGGCAGCTTCAAGCCTGAAAAAATCCAGGGTAATTTACGCCTGGAGCATGCTTGGTTTGCTTACAATGACGAGGAATACGTTCTCAAAGACATCAGTTTTGAAGTCAAAAAAGGCCAGACGATAGCTCTGGTAGGAGCAACCGGCGCAGGAAAATCCTCCATTATCAATTTGATTTCGAGATTTTACGAAATCAATAAGGGGCATATTTATGTGGATGGGACAGAGATTCGAGAATATGAACTGGGAACTTTAAGGAAGCATATTGGAGTCGTTCTTCAGGATGTGTTTCTATTTTCCAACAGCATTTATCACAACATCACTTTGGGTAATCCCACAATTACCAAAGAGCAAGTGATGGAAGCAGCCGAACTGGTGGGGGCATGGAAATTTATTGAAAGGCTTCCTGGTGGCCTAGATTACAATGTGATGGAGCGTGGATCTACACTTTCTGTCGGTCAGCGTCAACTGATCTCTTTCGTCAGAGCAATGGTATACAACCCGGAGATTTTGATTTTGGACGAAGCGACCTCTTCTGTGGATACCGAGACTGAGGAATTGATACAAGAATCTATTGAAAAAATGATGAAAGGCAGGACCTCCATCGTAATCGCCCACCGGCTCTCCACCATTCAAAAAGCTGATCAAATCTTAGTCCTACACAAAGGAGAAATCGTAGAAACTGGCACCCACGAATCGCTGTTGGAGAAAGGCGGATACTATACCCAGTTGCACCAAATGCAACTCAAAACGATGGCTATCTAATTTCTATACCTAAACCAACTTGTATGAAACTCAAAATTCTTCTCGTACTACTCGTTCTTCCTATTTTGGGATTTGCTCAGGAAAGAGGTGCTGGAATCCGACTGGGAGAACCATTTTCCTTGACTTACAAAGATTTTATCGAGGACTACCTTTCCTTTGAAGTGATGGTAGGTTCAGGGAGCACCAATGGACTGGAGTATTACAAAAGATCCTTTGAAAACAACCTCCCTTCTTCCAATGCTTTTTATTTAAACCACTCGGCTTCCAGAGGAATTGCACTCAACTTCAGAATGGCACTGCATGAGGACATCACCGATATGTTCGAAATCACTGAAGGATACTTATTGGGCTATGCCGGTGTTGGAGCCCAACTGCGAACCACCAATGTGAATTACGCTTATTTCCAGCAAAACAATCCAGGCACTCCGGCACAACCAACTCAAACTATAAGACGGACCAATGTGGATTTTGGCCCGGAGGCTTTTGTAGGAGCTGAATATTACTTTGACGAAGCACCCATCAGCGTTTTTGCCGAGGTCGGAATGTTTTTGGAACTGATCGATAGGATCAATTTCAAAGGCCAAGGGGGTATTGGTGTCCGATATTTATTTTAAAAATGAGAAAACCGGGTATAATCGGAGTGGCAATCGCCATTCTATTTGGAGTGGGGTATTACTTTTTCAATCAATTGGGAGGGAATAATCCGATTGAAATTTCACTCATCGAAGAAAATCCGGAGACCTTATCAGGTAAAACCTTTAGAGGAACCCCGCAAGACAAGAAGCTCGAGCAAATTTTCAGAGCTATAGAAACCCAACAGTCTCTTCATCCCGGGTCAAAAATACATACCATTTACTTCATCGAACCGGCAGGAAAATTGGATACGATGGAGGTATTTGTGGGACTTAATCTTCCTTTTGCTTTAGGAGATTTGGAGTCAAAATCTTTTGCCGAAAGCCGCTATCTATTGGCAAAAGTAAAAGCCAATAAATGGGTGATGCCCGGTCCAAATAAGGTGAAATCTGAACTGGAGAACTATGCCCAAATGAAAAATCTGACCTTAAGTGGGACTTTTATTGATAAGATCATCGGAGAATCCGAGGTGCACGTAATCGCACCGATAAAATAGCTTTATTTTTCTTCAAACCTTGGCACGATCCATGCCGTGGAAAGCTCATAAACTAACTCAACTATGAAAAAAATAGCCGCGATTTTGGGGTTGATTACCTTGGTAGCTTTTCAATCCTGTGAAGGCCCAATGGGGCCAATCGGTCCCGAAGGACCACAAGGGCCACAAGGGCAGCCTGGAGTCAATATAACCAGTGAAGTATTCCAAGTGGATGTGGATTTCACGGAGGCCAATAATTTTGAACAAATTTTCGACTTCAATCCAAGAATTGTAGAAAGTGATGTGGTATTAGCCTTTATCAGGTGGGAAACCTCCGGACAAACACCCATTTGGAGAGCCCTGCCGCAGACCGTCTTTTTCAACGAGGGCGTATTGATGTATAATTATGACTTTACCAGAGACGACTTCAGGTTGTTTTTAGACGGTCCAATAGATTACAGAACTTTGGGAGCTGAATGGACACGCGGACAACGATTCAGAGTGGTAGTTGTACCCGGAGATTTTGCAGGTTCCAGGATTGACTGGACCAATTACGAGGACGTGGTCAAACTATTAGGAATCGAAGAGCAGGACTTTCTCAATTCGGAAATCGCCTTAAGTAAATAAATCAATCCAGTAAATAACACCTCAGAGCCTTCTAAAAGAAGGCTCTGATTTTTTATGTGTGATTTTATCCTTCCCAAATAAAATTCCGAGCCTATCTTTGCGCCATGCAACTCCAAAACGATCTGCTGCTGCGCGCAGCCAGAGGTGAAAAAACCGAACGAACTCCAGTGTGGCTGATGCGACAGGCGGGCCGAATCCTTCCGGAATACCGGGCTGTGCGAGATTCTGTCAGCGGATTTATAGAATTGGCGCAGACTCCAGAATTGGCTGCTGAAGTGACTATTCAACCCGTGGATATCCTCGGTGTAGATGCTGCAATCATTTTTTCGGATATTCTCGTAATCCCTGAAGCCATGGGTTTGCCATATGAAATGGTTGAAAAACGTGGACCTTGGTTTCCTCAAACCGTCCGTTCGGAAGCTGAGCTGAAAAAACTACGCGTGGCAGATGGTGAAAATGACTTGAAATATGTCATTGACGCCATTCATATTACCAAGAAAAATTTAAATGGACGCGTTCCTTTGATTGGTTTTGCAGGAGCTCCCTGGACGATATTTGCTTACATGGTCGAAGGAAGCGGAAGCAAAACTTTTTCCAAATCCAGAGAAATGCTCTATCGGGAGCCTGTATTCTCCCACAAGCTCCTCCAGCTGATTACGGACTCCACGATCAATTACCTGAAGGCTCAGATCCGCGCGGGAGCTGACTTGGTTCAGATCTTTGATAGCTGGGCCGGAATCTTGGGACCCAAGCAATACCAGGAATTTTCTTTGAATTACATCTCTCAAATCTGTGATGCAATCACGGAAGTACCGGTAACTGTATTTGCCAAAGGAGCTTTTTTTGCGAGAGAGGAAATGGCAAAACTCAACTGCGAGACGATTGGACTGGACTGGAATATGGGAATTGAAGAATCCCGAAGGCTGATAGGCCCGAATAAAACTTTGCAAGGCAATCTCGATCCTGCCGCACTGTATGGCAATCCAGATCAGGTCCGGGCGGCGACGTTGGAGATGATGGATCAATTCAAAGGATCAAGACATATTGCCAATCTGGGTCATGGACTCTACCCGGATATTGATCCTGAGATGGTTAAAGTCTTTATTCAAACCGTGAAAGAATACTGATCAAAACATGTAAAATTACCAAAAGGGGGCTCTGAGCCCCTTTTTTTATATGTTATTCTAATCATAAAATATTCTTATGGTTTTAAAAAACAATAATTATTTAAAGATTTTTTTACATTTTTTTCAATGAAAATGTTTTTTCTTTAGAAAGTTGATTCTATTTTCAACCTGATTTCGATTAAAACACATAATTTTAATTCAAATCACATCTTAAAAAAACCTATTTCAAACCAAAAAACATCATTTCATGAAAAACCTGTTTAATTTCAAACCAAATGGAGTTAAATCCATACTGATTTTGGCCTTGGGTCTGATCCTGATCGCAAATCACGCCTCAGCACAAGAAGAAAAGCAATTCAACTTTTCCGTAGCCTTGAACTCGGACCAATTCTTTGGTTTCTACCCTACTTTCCAGGGTTCGTATGGATTTTCGGACAAGGCAGCTTTGACCTTCTACGGAATTCATTGGGGAGGTGGCACGGGTGCAAACTGGGGCAACTGGACTGAGTTCGGCTTGGGAGCCAATTTCCAAGCAGGCGAAGGATTATCTATCAATCCACAAATCGGCTTCCTCGGAGGAAACCTACTCAGCTCCGGAACTAGAGGACCTGCCATTTTTGGAGACGGTATTGTACCAAATCTGACTGTAAACTTATTGAAAGAAAAAGTAGAAGGTCAGCTATACTTTGGCTACTATGCTCCACTTCGAGATGAAGCTCCGGCAAATGGCACAACCCTATCATATGTACACTATTGGCTCAACCTAGGATATCGTGCTAGCAATTTCTTTTCCTTTGGAGCACATTATGAGCACCTAATCAATTCCGGAGGCTCCAATGTCGCTACTTCTACGGATGTTTATCAGTGGCTCGGACCCTACGTGCAGTTCAGCAAGCCTACCGGCGGACCGTTTGCCAGATTCTCTTTCGGAACTGACTTAGTGGAAGGAAACGACTCCTTTTTTAAGTTGACTACCGGATTTAGCTTCTAAACAATCAACTAACCTTACAAGAAAAAGCCGGGCAGTATGCACATACTGTCCGGCTTAATTATTTGATCTAGAATCAATCCTTCTGTGGGATTAAAGGGTCGCCTAGTTTTACTTTTCCTAAAGTCAGGGCGACTACATTTTGGCCAAACAAGACTTTGTTATTGACGGTGCGAAACGAGGAGAGCGTTTTCAGTGGTTCTTTTCCCTGCTCAGCGGTGTCTTGGTCCACAGTAGTCATCACACATCTGGCACATGGCTTGACAATCTGAAAATCCACCGACCCGATGCGGATTTTGCGAAGCTTATCTTCCAAAAATGGTGATCCTCCCGAAAAAACCAGATTTGGCCGAAAGCGATTCATGGGCACAGGCGACTCCAATCTGGAATTCAGCTCATCCAAAGAAGATTGGCCGATAATCAAATAAGGCATACCATCCGCAAAACTCACCGACTCGCCATTGACCGCGTAGCGAGGATCCACTTTACGGTGTGTGGATTCCGGCATCAAAACCAGATCCACCTCAAACCCGAGGAAATCAGAAAACCAACGGGAAATCTCTCGATTTACTGAAACAGCAATGACTTCATCATCCCAAATCACCACTTTCCGGACTGGCCCCTGAGCCAGCTCAAATGTGACTACAACCGCATTCTTGGGATTTTTTCGGTCAAAAACCCTCAAACCTTCCTCTTCCAACTCGACCCCAAGCAGCGCTAATTGGGGATATTCACGTTGGGAAACAAAGCGTCCGCCCGTATCCACGAGCATCCACCTTCGGTCATGACGAAAACCTCTTTCTTCTACTGTAGCCTCGGTGAGCTCGATTCCCCCAAGTGACTTAATCGGGTAAATAAAAATATTCTGAAGTATTAGATTATGATCCATGCCTTAAAAATAGCCGAAAACACCAAGGAATTGATTTCCGATCCCGTGGTGATTCTCGAAAAAATAGAGCAAATGACCCACTCAGGGATTGAAACCCATTCAGATGAGCTTGCCCAAAGCCATACTAAAGCCATAATGGACACCAAAGCCCATTTCCATCTTTCATGATCAGTTGGTTTGAAATCCGTCTGCACACTTTCTAGATGAAAAGAATTAGGAAAGGGTTGCATGACAAAACCAACTTCTGACAAGAAAGTCAGTATTTCTTAGGGTTAATGTGACATTAGGTTAATAGCCCGAAAGAATCCGCTCGGCAAATCCTGACAAACTGACACCAAAAGTCCGAAAATACCTGATGGCACAAGCATTGAACAAGGGGGAATGTATTCAATCCGAAAACACATAAAACTTATATAATCATGGGAAAAATTATAGGCATTGACTTGGGTACCACCAACTCCTGCGTGGCCGTAATGGAGGGTAACGAGCCTGTAGTCATCCAAAACAGCGAAGGAAGAAGAACCACTCCATCTATTGTGGCTTTTCTTGACAATGGAAATGGGGAGCGTAAAGTAGGTGATCCTGCCAAGCGTCAGGCCATCACCAACCCTGCCAACACCATCTCCTCTGTGAAGCGATTTATGGGCAAGAAATTCTCTGAGGTATCCGATGAGAAAAAACATGCCTCTTACAAAGTGGAGCAAGGACCCAACGATACGGTTACTGTAAAAATCGGCGACAGATCTTACACCCCTCAGGAGCTTTCGGCGATGATTCTTCAGAAGATGAAGAGCACTGCGGAAGACTTCTTGGGACAGAGTGTCACAGAAGCAGTCATCACTGTACCTGCATACTTTAACGATGCGGAGCGTCAAGCTACCAAAGAAGCTGGACAAATCGCCGGTCTTGAAGTGAAGCGAATCATCAACGAGCCAACAGCTGCAGCGTTGGCCTATGGGATGGACAAGAAAAATCAGGATATGAAAATCGCCGTGTATGACCTGGGTGGTGGTACATTCGATATCTCTATCCTCGAATTGGGCGATGGGGTATTTGAAGTAAAATCCACCAACGGTGACGTACACTTGGGTGGTGATGACTTTGACCAAGTAATCATCGACTGGTTGGCTGCAGAATTCCAGACAGAGGAGCAAATCGACCTGAGAAAAGATCCAATGGCTCTTCAGCGATTGAAAGAAGCTGCTGAAAAAGCAAAAATCGAGCTTTCCAGCTCTGCCTCCACAGAAATCAACCTTCCGTACATCACTGCTACTCAAACCGGTCCAAAGCACTTAGTGAGAAACCTCAGTCGCGCGAAGTTTGAGCAACTGGCTGAATCCCTGATCAAAAGATCCATGGAGCCTTGTGTCAAAGCATTAAGAGATGCAGGCATGACAGCCGCTGATATTGACGAAGTGATCCTAGTAGGTGGATCTACCAGAATCCCGAGAATCCAGGAAGAGGTAGAGAAATTCTTCGGAAAGAAACCTTCCAAGGGCGTGAACCCGGATGAAGTGGTGGCCATTGGCGCTGCGATTCAAGGTGGTGTATTGACCGGTGAAGTGAAGGACGTGCTTCTTTTGGACGTGACTCCCCTTTCATTGGGTATTGAGACCATGGGTGGCGTATTCACCAAACTGATCGAAGCCAATACGACTATCCCGACTAAAAAGTCTGAAGTATTCTCCACCGCAGCAGATAATCAGCCTGCAGTAGACCTGCACATTTTGCAAGGTGAGAGACCTTTGGCAAAGGATAACAGATCCATCGGAAGATTCCAATTATCTGACATTCCACCTGCACCAAGAGGTGTACCTCAAATCGAAGTGACCTTTGATATTGATGCCAACGGTATCCTCAATGTGTCTGCAAAAGACAAGGGAACCGGCAAAGAGCAAAAGATCAAGATTGAAGCTTCTTCCGGTCTTTCCCAAGATGATATCGAAAGAATGAAGCGTGAAGCAGAAGCAAACGCAGCCTCTGATAAAGCTGAAAAAGAGAAAATCGAAAAGCTCAACCAAGCTGACAGCCTAATCTTCCAGACTGAAAAGCAGCTGAAAGAATATGGAGACAAGCTATCTGACGGAAATAAGGCGAATATTGGCTCCGCACTGGAAGCATTGAAGTCAGCACACGGTGCTAAAAACATCGAAGGAATCGATGCGGCTATGGAAAACCTGAATAAGGCTTGGGAAGCAGCTTCGACCGAAATGTACAATGCTACTCAAGGCGCCGGTACTCAAGCCGGTCCTGATGCTGGTGCTGGCTCAAGTGCAGGAGACGGCGTCTCTGATGTAGACTACGAAGAAGTGAGCGAAGACAAAAAGTAATCGAAATCTAAACCAGTTTAGACAGCATCTGTTGAAAGGCAGATGCTGTTTATATTTTAGGCGAAATCCAGCCTTGATTTGGTTATTACTCCCTAGACCCAAGACGAAGTATGCAATTAACTGCTGATAACAAACTAAAGAAATTAATTGTGGTCGGTGATCGAGTTCTCATTCGATTAAAAAAACCACATGAAAAAACAGACTCGGGACTTTATTTGCCTCCCGGCGTGCAGGAAAAGGAAAAAGTCCAACAAGGCTATATCATCAAGGCTGGCCCGGGATATCCTATCCCTATGCCGGTAGAGGACCATGAACCGTGGATGGATTCGGATGAAAAAGTAAAATATGTCCCCCTTCAGGCAAAAGAAGGAGACTTGGCCATCTTTCTACTTTCCGGCGCTCATGAAGTGATGTATGAAGGTGAAAAATATTATATCGTTTCCCAAGGTGCGATTCTTATGCTCGAGCGGGAGCAGGATCTATAAAAAAAACCCAACCATTTTCACGGTTGGGCTTTTTTATGTCATTTTGATAATCTTTTAGTGTATCCAAGTTCGTTTGGGAGACATCGATTTGGGTTCTTTATAGACCGCCTTTGAATCTACTTTTGGCTGAGGACGATCCCAAGGGTTGGAGTTTTTGGCCTTAAGTCCCTGAGGATTGTCTATTTCTTCTCGGAATCCAACTTTAGATTTTCTGGCAGGCTCTTCCATCCATACCTCTGTATTTTTGGCCACTGGCCCTTGGAGAACCGAAGGGTGAGACTCATGCAACATGGTGATTTTAGGCGTTTTCACTTTACCTACCTGAGCATTCTTTGCTTTGGGACCAGTTGTCAATTGCTGCGAATAAGAGACTGACGCAATCAGTAGTGCAACGAGGAAAAACACGGTATTTTTCATTTCCTTACATTTGGGTTGTGCAAATATATACAGAAACGAAAACCACTTTGTTTCAAAAATCAGATGAATTTTTAATTTTTATCGAAAAAAAAAGAATTTTATTCTACTATTTCAATATTTACTGCATAAAAACAAGGTGATTTTTCAACCAGAATCAAAACAATATTCAAAAAATTCTGTTTTAACGGCTGGTTTTTCTGCCCATATTAGATCCATTCTTTAAATAAATAAAAAAACCGAGGTGAAAATCACCCCGGCTTTATTAACAATAGACCCTGTTTAATTTTTAGAAAGCAAAGACGGCTGCAAACAGAAACGAAGCCAATCCTTTACTTCCATTAAGATTTTTATTCACAAAAAACTCCTCTTTCATGCTGTCAACTCTCAACTCGGGAATCAAAGTCAGATTGCCTCCTACTTTGATATTTCCTGACAATGTCCCGGCGAAGACACTCCCTTTTCCGGAATCATTCAACCCTACGACTCCTTCTAATCCTGAATTAAATACAGAGAAATACTCGCCACGGAAGCCAATCCCAAACTTCTCAGTAGGTTTTGCCTGAAGATATCCAGCAATTCCATAAAATCCAGCTCCATCTCCTCCAATTTCTCTGATATCAGAGCCAGTGTACTCCTCACCTGAGGAAGAAGAATTGTATGTAGTGTTAAACCCTGCATACAGCATATCATTCAAATCAAATCCGGTGGTCAAATCAATTTGAAAGGTTTTGCCTAGAGAAGTTGCGCCAGAAACCAATCCCCCGTCGTCCGTGAGGCGCCCATCCTGATCCCCATAGACCAAGTTCAGGTAAGTGTTGCCGGCATCAGTGGAATACCCTAATTGACCGCCAAAGGTATAGGT
Organism: Algoriphagus aquaeductus; assembly: GCF_003253485.1. Classification (GTDB taxonomy): domain Bacteria; phylum Bacteroidota; class Bacteroidia; order Cytophagales; family Cyclobacteriaceae; genus Algoriphagus; species Algoriphagus aquaeductus. The sequence goes on from NZ_QKTX01000004.1 coordinate 381,630, forward strand.
GCCATTTAGGTTAAACTCTGTCATATCAGTAGGGTTCATCACTGCAGCCAAAAAGGACCATTTATCAGAAAGTTGAAAGTTTGCTTTGAGCCCTGTATGGGAGAAAGGACCGTATGAAAACATATAGGAGGTGGAATAATTGAAATTGCCGGTTGGAGAAATTACCTCATACCCCAAAAATGTATTGAAGTTCCCAAGTGTCAGGGTCACTTTATCCGAAACATTCCAATAAACATAGAGCTGATTGACAATCTGCGAACTACCAGCCATCCCTCCTCTGTAAAGTGGAGAGCCAAAGACAGCATCTTCACCCCTGGGACCAAAGACCAAATCGACTACAGCCCCTACTTTTTTGCCTTGGTATGTGGCTATGATATTGGCCATACCCAAAGAAAACCCGGGGAGATTGCCAAAAGATGATGCCGGGGCCTGAAAATTATCCCCCTTGTTGGGAGCATTAAGATTGGTTCTAAAATACGCATCTACCGATCCGGAGAGTGTAAGTGAACCCTCTTCTTTTTCAGATGAATCTTGAGCAAAAACAGCTTGAGAACTAGTGATCACAAAGCATAGTATTAGTAGGAATAGATTTTTCATTTTAATTTTAGGTGTTGGTGAATGATAGAGTTGACCAATAAGAGCCCCAATCCGGTCGAAAGAGAGTCGCGTTTTTTTCTCCGGATGGGGTTCTTTTTTTGAAGTAAGCGTATTAATTATTCATCGAATACGATGGTGTAGCCTCGGATTCCATGTTCGTGGGAGTCTAGGCCAGATTTTTCATGCTCGGCAGATACACGGATTCCAACGGTCTTTTTGAGCAGGTAGAAGATGGCAAATGCAGCTGAGAAAGCAGTGGCACCGCAGATCAGTACACCGATCAGCTGAGTTAGAAAAGAATGTTCGGGATTGGTAGAAAAAATACCTACGGCTAATGTACCCCAAATCCCGCAGGTCAGGTGAACCGAAACTGCTCCTACTACATCATCCAATTTGAGTTTGTCGAGAAGAATTGCAGACAATACAACAAGAATTCCCGCCACAAATCCTATCAGGATAGCTGCACCAGGTGTGATGACATCCGCCCCGGCAGTGATCCCTACTAATCCCGCCAAAATACCATTTAGCAACATGCCTAAATCAAGTCTCTTGAAAGAGAAGTAAGCTGCCATAAAGCCCCCAAGACCTCCTGCACATGCACCGAGCGAAGTCGTAACCAAAACCAAGGAGACCAATGCGGGATCAGCAGACAATACGGACCCTCCATTGAATCCAAACCAACCTAACCACAAAAGAAAAACACCGATAACTGCCAAAGGAACACTGGCCCCGGGCTTATCCACCGTCTTACCGTTGACATATTTTCCGATTCTGGGACCAACTAAAATAACTCCCGCCAAAGCGCCCCATCCACCAACAGAGTGAACCAAGGTGCTTCCTGCAAAATCATAAAATCCCATTTCATCCAATGCGCCACCACCCCATTTCCAGCTACCGATCAAAGGATAGACTAAGCCCACAAAGAAAATTGTGAATACCAAATAGGCCGAAAGCTTCACCCGCTCGGCAATAGCTCCCGAGACAATGGTTGCCGCTGTAGCTGCAAACATGGCCTGAAAAAGAAAATCTGTCCAATAAGTATATCCTCCATCGGCGTAGTTTACAGATACATCCGCACTGGCAGGTGAAAACCAGAACATGTTCCAACCTGCTAAGTCAAAAGACAACCAACCAGGAACTTCAAAACCGGGATACATTAGATAAAATCCTACACAGGCATAGGACACAATTCCAATAATAGGTGTGATTGTGTTTTTGAACAGGATGTTGACCGTGTTTTTGGCTTGGCCAAAACCTGTTTCCACGCCTGCAAAACCAAGGTGCATAATAAACACCAAGGCGGTTGCAAGCATCATCCAAACGTTATTTGTCGTGAGCACATTCTTGGATAGCTCCACTGACAAATCCATGGTCGCGGCCATATCATTGGCCAACAGGGATGCGAAATACTTCATAGGTTTGAGAGTTGATTAGAGATAGAATTTCAATTTTCCTTATAATCCTTATAAAAAGATCTAATCGAATGTAATTAGAAATCTGATTAAAAAACAAACCTATTTTTAAACTATTTACATTTTTTGTGGTTTATAATTGATTTTTTTAAACCATTTTTTGCATTTTATTCAATATTTATTCATTTATAGGCTCTTTTTTACACCATACTATCCATTTTATGTAATTATTCTTGGATTCATAATATTCTTTGAAATCGATTACGAAAACCAGCCAACCAATCAAATCAAACATTTTCGACCATAAAAAAGTAAATAATTTTGATTTATTAATTTTTGCGAAATTTACAGCGAGAAATACAAAATTATCAAAACAATAATTTTTTAGAATCTTTGATTTTTTTTCAACCTCAATTTCACTTTGAGCGGAAAAATGAACGCAACACAATCTGAAAAATACCCTGAAAATAAAAAAAGCCCCGATTACTCGGGGCTTCTGCCTATTTTTAGGACTGACTAGTGATGATTTTTTGCAAAATCCTTCGCAAAGTAAGTCAGAATGATTTTTGCTCCTGCCCGTTTGATGGAAAGTAAGATTTCATTCATCGAACGCTCATAGTCCAACCAACCTTTATCGGCAGCGGCTTTTACCATGCTATATTCACCGGATACATTATAGGCCGCAATTGGGAGAGGATAATTGTCACTCAACTGTCTGATAATATCCAAGTAGCTCAATGCCGGCTTTACCATCAAAAAATCCGCTCCTTCTTCCACATCCAAATCCGCTTCGATCAAGGCCTCTTTTGCATTGGCAGGATTCATCTGGTAGGTCTTCTTATCCCCAAACTTGGGTGCAGAATCCAGTGCATCCCGAAATGGGCCATAAAATGCACTGGCATACTTGGCAGTATAGGACATAATAGAGGTGTCAACAAAGTCATTTTCATCCAAGAGCTCGCGGATAAAACCCACTCTGCCATCCATCATATCGGATGGACCCAGGATATCTACTCCGGCATCGGCCTGGGCCAAAGACATCTTACCCAAAATCTCCAAGGTCTCATCATTGAGAATTTTCCCGTTTTTCACCAACCCGTCGTGTCCATCACTACTATATGGATCCATAGCCACATCTGACATCAGGCATACTTCAGGGAATTGTTTCTTGATTTCTCGAAGAGCCTTCAGATAAAACGTCTCAGGATTGTAACTTTCAGAAGCTACGGCATCTTTAAGGGACTCTGGATAAGCAGGGAAAACATCAAAAGAATAAATCCCCAACTTCATGCACTCTTCAATTTCCTTCAGCATCAAGTCAGTGGAAAAACGAAAGATCCCCGGCATAGAAGCCACTTCGATCTGTTTCTTATGCCCATCCACCAGAAATAAAGGAAAAATCAAATCTTTAACTGAAACTTGGGTCTCTTCCACCAAATTACGTACAGACTCAGATTTACGGTTTCTTCTTGGTCTTCTTTGCATAGCTCGATTGATTGGCTACAAAGGTAACCCTTGATGCTTAGAAAGCCTGAAAAGGCAGATAGAAAAAAGGCACTTCCAACAATAGGAAGTGCCAGATTTGCACAAACTGAGGAAATCAAAAATTGACCTGCGCCTGTAGCCTCAATAGACTTCCTTTTTGTCTGTTGTCAGGATCAAGCGAATTTTCAAATGTCCGATCTGAAATGGTATACATCGTCACCAATTCAAAATTTTTGTTGAACTGCCACTCCACTCCTATTTCCAATTCTTTGACCCGATGTCGCGTAGCGTCCAGCTCAAATTTTTTACCTCCTCTAAAATAATGATATCTTGTAAATGGGATGATGACTTTGGAATTTGCCTCCATCATGTAACTGGCCAAGACATACCCCCCGCCTAAGGGAGATTGCTTGACGTCGTTAGTCTGTGGATCATATTCAGGCCCAGTGCCCCAGTTGTATTCCGCCTGTAGTCCAAAAGGCTGAGGATAGATAATCAATGAAGGCCCATACCTAAGCTCGTTAAACTCAACTTGGTCAGAATCAGTTTTGTTGTTTCGATTGACATGATATTTACCTGTATAGCCCTGAAACGATCCTTCAATAATCTGTCCAGAAGGAAGTTCGAAAGGATAGGTGATTCTGGACACTAAATGAAGGTTTTTGTTTTTATCCAAAGCATTAGGCCCTTGTCCGTTGTAAACTCCTAAACCGAAAACCCCATAGTCACCTGAACCTTTTAGCCCGGAGGACACCAAATTGCTAAACCTTTTTCGGATTTCTTTAGGAGCATAATAGAAAAACACCCCTGTTTCCCTTTCGTTGGGAACTGCCGAATTCATCCCATCGTGTCGGTCAAGCGGTAGGCGATTTTGGCTAGACTGCATATTTTCAAAACCAAATGGCACTTTGGATTGCCCAATCCGTAGCCTGAATTCATTATTAGCATCTAACCCCAAATCAAAATACGCATCCCTAATTTGGGCCATATTGGAACCTCCGGACGCAAAATCCGGCTGAATGTAAAAATATACCCGCGGGTGAATTTGACCCGAGAAAATTATTCGAATCCGCCGGAAGAAAAACCCTCCTCCGTCACCGCCCCAACTTTTATCGCATTGATCACATTTGAGATCCGGGTTTGATTCGAGCAATCCATTATACCTCATTTGGGCATAACCTCTGATTTGAATTTTTTCAAACCAGGCATTCTGAACTTGAGGTTCAGGTTTTTCAGTGAGCAGCGAATCTTTTTCAGCACCCCTTGCAAAAGCACCAAAAGAGATCATGGCCATAAAAGCCAAGGCTGCTGCGAAGCGTATTCGCATACAGGAAGAGATTTAGTAAGAATTTGTACAGCGATGCAAAATTGAATCAGGCAGTTTGCTAAAAAATGAATCCAGAGTTATGAATTTGTTATAAAAACTAAAATTTTAACCTATTTTTTAGGCTCGAAAAAAGGAAAAAGTTCTCAAAAATTGAATTTTCGGAGTTTATAATATTAAGCCAATGTTAAGAGTTCTTTTCAATGTTAAAAAATCTTGAAACTAATGTTAAGCCCATTTAGACTATTCCAAGAGGGAAATAATCTTATTCAATTCCAATCCAAGGTAATTTTCTACATATAGGTCACATTCGGGCAATTCATCTACTGTATGAGATGAAAGTACACCCACGACTTTCATACCGGCATTTTTTGCTGCCGAAACACCCGAAAATGAATCCTCAAAGACAAGGCATCGATCTGGAGAAAGGGAAAGATTTATGGCAGTTTTGAGATAAACTTCGGGGTCAGGCTTATGCTTAGTCACATGCTCACTAGCCAATGCAGACTCTAAGTGCGGAAACAAATCCAATCTTCCTCCGATAAGTTCAAGATTGGCAAAAGGAGCGGAAGTAGCAACACCAGTTTTGATCCCTTCTTGCCTGAGGCTGTGAAAAAAATCCAAAAAACCGGGAATGGGTTCTACATGGTGTTGATAGATTTCCCGAAACAGGCTTTCTTTTTCAAACTCCAGTTCCAGCAACTCTTCCCCTTCAATTTTTCTTCCCAAAAAATGACTGAGAATGTAGCCATTGTTTTTCCCATACATGTGAAGTAGGAATTCCTCTTCGGTAGGAAAGAGGTTTCTTTTTTCGAAAAAAATCTTGAAAGCCTGAGAATGAAAGGGATTGGTGTGACAGATCACTCCATCCATATCGAAAATAACTGCTTTTGACATAAAATAGGCTTGGAAATAGAGAATTCGCTTCAAGCCAAAACTCAAAGCGAATTCAAAAGTGCGAAATCGGTTTAATTAATTGAAAGAGGAAATCACCTTTTCGATAATGTCACAGCACTCGTGAAGCTGCTCTTCTGTCATCACCAAAGGAGGCGCAAATCGGATGATATTCCCATGAGTTGGCTTGGCTAACAGACCATTTTCGGCAAGCTTCATACAGATATCCCAGGCCGTAGAACTTTCGGGCGTATCGTTGATCACCACAGCATTGAGCAAGCCCTTTCCCCTCACCAACTTGGCGATTGGATAAGTATCTGCCACTTTCTGCATTCGCGCTCTGAAAATCTTACCCAAGCGCCGGGCATTTTGGGCCAGTTTTTCATCCCGTACCACCTCCAAAGCTGTCATGGCTACTGTGGCGCCCAGAGGATTCCCTCCGAATGTAGACCCATGCTGACCAGGTTTAATCACTTCCATGATATTTCTATCTGCCAAAACAGCAGATACCGGATAAAAGCCACCTGAAATAGCCTTCCCCAAAATCAGAATATCCGGCTTGGTGTAAGTTTCCTGCTGTTCACAGTGACCTTCGCAGGTACAGTTTCCACAGACAGCCAACAAAGATCCTGTCCGTGCAATACCGGTTTGGATCTCATCTGCTATAAACAAGACATTTTGAGCTGAACAAGCCTCTTTTGCTTTTCTTAGGTAATCTTCAGCTGGAGTATAAACACCAGCTTCACCTTGGATTGGCTCTATTAAAAAACCCACTACACCTTCTATTTCTAAGGCTTTTTTCAATGCTGGAATATCGTTGTAGGGTATTCGAATAAATCCATCAGTAAAAGGACCGAAGCTCTTCCGTGCATTGGCATCATTTGAAAAAGAAATGATTGTAGTTGTGCGGCCATGAAAGTTATTTTCAGCTACGATGATCTTGGCAGTATTTTCAGTCACCCCCTTTCTTTCATAGCCCCACTTTCTGGCAAGCTTCAATGCAGTCTCCACCCCTTCTGCGCCAGTGTTCATGGGCAGAACCATGTCAAAGCCAAAATATTCGGTGATATACTTTTCAAAAGGTCCAAGCATATCATTGTAAAAAGCACGGGAAGTAAGCGTAAGCTTTCCCACCTGCTCGATCATGGCATTTTTGATTCGTGGATGACAATGTCCCTGATTGACTGCTGAGTAAGCTGAAAGAAAATCATAATACCTTTTCCCTTCTACATCCCAGAGGAAAACGCCTTCCCCTCGAGAAAGCACCACAGGCAGGGGATGGTAATTATGCGCTCCATATTGATCTTCCAATGAGATGGCCTGCTGGCTAGAGGTAATTCGTTCCATGATTTAATTACTTTTGTGTGGCGATTCAACATCGAATCCAGCCCAAATATAGGAAATGCCTTTTGGCCAAGCCATGAAACCAGAGAAGAAGACTTTGCCCAAGCTGACGCCCGAAGATTACTATATCAATGATCAGGGATTGATGGTCTTTACAGCGAAATACCATTTGAAAAGGGGGTATTGTTGCGGAAACGGATGCAAGCATTGCCCCTATCCCAAGCCCTGAAACACTTGGGAATATTTTTAAAATGCTTTGTTGTTAATTCCCAAAAAGTTCCGATATTTGCAGACTCATTACAGAAACGCATACCAATTACGATACATAATCATGGCAAAAGTTTGTGACATTACCGGAAAAAGACCTCGAGTAGGTAACAACGTGTCCCATGCAAACAACAAGACCAAGCGTAGATTTTACCCAAATCTTCATAAGAAGAATTTCTACGTTCCTGAGGAAGACGCATGGATCACTTTGAAAGTGTGCTCTAAGGCATTGAAGACAATCAATAAGAAAGGTATCTCTGCCGTTTTGAAAGAAGCGCAGGATAAAGGCATGATTGTAATCAGATAATCAAAGTCACAGTCCCTAAATCAACACAGAGATGGCTAAGAAAGGAAACAGAGTACAAGTGATTATGGAATGCACCGAGCACAAAAACTCCGGCATGCCAGGTACTTCAAGATACATCACCACCAAAAACAGAAAAAACACTACTGAGCGATTGGAGCTGAAGAAATTCAACCCAATTCTTAAGAAAGTGACTGTTCATAAAGAAATTAAATAATTTTAGCTTGGGAGCCTCTCCCTTAAACTTAAGAAGCAATGGCTAAGAAAGTTGTAGCAACCCTGAAAAAAGAAGGTGGCGTGTCTTACGCCAAAGTGATTCGTGCCGTAAAGTCTGACAAGACTGGTGCATATACCTTCAAAGAAGAAATGGTTCCTTCTACTTCGGTACAGGAAACCTTGAAGAAATAATTTGCCAAGTGCATCGTAATGCATACCAAGTCCCTCTGACTCAAATCAGCAGGGACTTTTTCATTATATTCCGCTTTTAATACAATTCAATCTCATGGGAATCTTTGGTTTCTTTTCAAAAGAGAAAAAAGAAAGTCTTGATCAAGGCCTGCAAAAGACCAATGAATCGATTTTCTCCAAACTGAGCAAAGCTGTAGTAGGCAAGTCTAAAGTAGATGAGGATGTTTTAGATGAACTCGAGGAAATTCTCATCACCTCCGATGTAGGGGTAGATACTACCATCAAAGTAATTAGGCGAATTGAGGAAAGGGTAGCCAAGGATAAATATTTAAATGCAGCTGAACTAGACACCATCCTACGGGAAGAAATTGCATCCCTATTAGAAGAAAATAATTCACAGGATCTCTTAGATTTTGATATTCCAACTGAGAAAAAACCATACGTAATCATGGTTGTAGGTGTAAATGGTGTGGGAAAAACCACCACCATTGGGAAGCTTGCCAACCTTTTTAAAAGTGCAGGAAAGAATGTAGTCTTGGGAGCAGCAGATACTTTCAGGGCAGCTGCTGTAGATCAATTGATCCTTTGGGGTAATCGAGTCGGAGTACCGGTGGTGTCACATGGCATGAATACTGACCCAGCGTCTGTAGCCTTTGATGCTGTCAAACAAGGTGTAGATACTGGCGCAGATGTTGTCATCGTGGATACTGCAGGCAGGCTTCACACTAAAGTAAATCTGATGAATGAACTGAGCAAAATCAAACGGGTGATGCAAAAATTCATCCCAGACGCTCCTCACGAAATCATGCTGGTACTTGATGGTTCGACCGGTCAAAACGCCTTCATTCAAGCAAAAGAATTTACCAAGGCTACCGAAGTAACCTCCCTTGCCATAACCAAACTTGATGGAACTGCAAAAGGAGGAGTGGTAATCGGAATATCAGATCAATTTAAAATTCCGGTGAAATACATCGGTGTCGGTGAAAAAATGACTGATCTACAGATCTTCAATCGAAAGGAATTTGTTGATTCCCTCTTTAAAAAGAAATAAAATTTAAATCCATCAGACAATCCTCCGAGCACACGGAGGATTTTTTTTTCAAAACAGTTGAACATTGAGCTTCTTTTTCCGTAATTCACAATGATATCATTTTAACATCATATTGACATGGAAAAAGTCATCAAACCTTCATCAGGTTATTTTATGCTTTTCTTGGCCTTGGCCGCGATAGCAGGTTCTGTTTACAGTTTTACACTGGGTCTTCCCTATGGCATCATAGGAGGTATTGTTTTTCTGATAGCCTTGATTTGTATGGCGGGATTCTTCATTGTTGATCCAAATAAGGCAATGGTTCTCTTGCTGTTCGGCGAATACAAAGGAACTGTGAAAGCAAATGGTTTCTTTTGGGTTAATCCCTTTATGACCAAAAAGAAGATTTCCCTGCGTGTCCGAAACTTTGAAAACAAACCCCTCAAAGTCAATGACAAGATCGGTAATCCTGTCATGATCGGAACCATTGTGGTCTGGCAAGTCGAGGACACTTTCAAAACTACCTTTGATGTAGAAGACTATGAGAACTTCGTACATCTTCAAACAGATGCTGCCGTGAGAAAAATGGCTGGACTTTATTGCTATGACAATTTTGATGATGATCATTCTGAAGTCACACTGAGATCGGGAGTAGAAGAGGTCAATCATTCCCTCGAAAAAGAAATCGCAGAAAGATTGCTACAAGCTGGAATCAAAGTGATTGAAGCAAGAATTTCCAATTTAGCCTATGCTTCTGAAATTGCCTCGGCAATGCTCCAGCGTCAGCAGGCTACCGCAATCGTAGCTGCAAGGCAAAAAATAGTAGAAGGAGCGGTAGGTATGGTTGAAATGGCACTTGCAGACCTAAAAATGAAAGACATCATTGAGTTTGACGAGGAAAAGAAGGCTGCTATGGTTTCAAATTTAATGGTGGTACTTTGTTCGGACAGAAGTGCCAGTCCAGTCCTAAATGTAGGTACCCTAAACCAATAAGAAAATGGTGGTCAATGAAACGCAAAGTTTCCGGGGAACTATCCTAATGTATGGAGTCATTCTACTGGAACTCCCGACGCTTGTATTGATCAGCACCCTTTATTTCACAGGAAAGTTGGGCGACGATGGATGGATCGCCCTGCTTACTGTGGGTACACTCATTCCTTTTACTTTTTTCCTGCTGATGAATATCACCCTTGAAACACGAATGGATGATGCTTGCTTCAAGTACAAAAGCGGCCCTTTTCATGGTTCTTGGAGATCCCTAAACAAGGAAGACATCAACACCATTTCAGTCAATAAAAAGGATGGATTCCTCGATTATGGGGGTGTTGGAATGAGAATTTCCGGAAAAACAAAAGCTTACATTTTCTTAGCTGACCATGTCATTGAAATAGAAACTAAGGACAAGACATTAGTCTTCAGCACAACAAAACCTAAGGAATTTGAAGAAATGATTGAGACTTGGAAATCCTCAAAAAGATAAACTTATGGCAAACTACCTATTTCAAGAGGCTCAACGCATCAGAAGATTCTGGATTTGGGGAATTACGATTCTGGTAATCGGCATTGTCTTAAGTAGTATCTTCTTATCCTCAGGGACATCCTTGGATTGGGGGATCGTCTTTCCCATTGGCATTCTAGCCTTGGTCAATATTCTTCTTTTCAAAATGGAACTCAAAACCCGAATTGATCAGGACAGCTTGAGCTTTAGTTATTTTCCTTTTATCAAAGAAAGAAAATACCGCTTTGAAGAAATTGACTCAATGGATTTGATAGAATACAATGGACTTTTGGAATATGGAGGCTGGGGGATTAAATGGAATTTCGATTCCTGGTCCTACACTACCGGTGGAAAACACGGAATCCTAGTTAAAACAAAAAAGAAAAAATTTCTTCTAGGCACCCAAAAGCCCGCAGAGGCTCAAAAAGCGATTGATCAGTTTAACGAATTCAAATCTCAATCTAATGGCAGCTAAAAAACCATTCGCCCTGAGATTGGACGAAAAAATGATGAAGGCCGTGGAAAAATGGGCGGAAGATGAGTTCCGAAGTACCAACGGGCAATTGGAATGGATCATCAGAGAAGCGCTGAAAAAAGCCGGAAGGCTTCCAAAATCCAATCCATCCGATGATCCAGAAACTTAATTGACTATTCAGGGTTAATAAAGAATCAACTAAAAAATCCCCGATATGAAATCAGTTTTCAAACTCGCAATAATTTTCATTTTTACAGGAGTTGCTTTCTCCCAGCAGGCCTATAGCCAGGAAGTTTTAGCTCAATCTGAACCAACCAAAAAAGAGCTAAAGCTTGCTTCTTCATTAGAAAAAGCGAAATCAGATTTGGAAAAATCAAAACTCAAATTGGCTAACCTCCGAACTTCCTATGATAAGAAGCGGAAGAGGTTTGAAAAACAAAACTCGAAAGGAAAGTTATCGCCTAATGCAGTTGCCAGTCATACCAAAACCTTGAACAATCTGAGCAAGAAAATCTCAAGTGAAGAATCAAAGATCCAGAAACTCGAAAAATACATCGTTCAGAACGGTGGGTAAACCATCTTCGATGAAATAAAGGCTGCAAAAATTTTTAGAGCTCCGGTTGTTCGGAGCTCTTCCTTTTTATTTTAATAACTTGCGTCCGAATTTAGATTCTTCATGAAATCCATCATAAGCTTTGTCATCCGCTATGTTCCCCGCCCAATTTTACAACAGGTAAGCCCCTGGGCCATGAAAATTCTTTCCTTAGTCAATAAAGGAAATGAGGTGGAATGCCCAGTTTGTAGCAGCCATTATAAAAAGTTTTTACCTTATGGCCGAATTGCCAGGGAAAATGCCCTTTGCCCCAATTGCCTTGCCCTGGAAAGACATCGCCTGATGTGGCTATTTCTGAAAAAAAAGACTGATTTTTTTTCTGCCCCACTCAAAGTACTCCATGTAGCCCCCGAGCATTGTTTTATTGAAAGATTCGAATCTCTGTCCAATCTGGATTATATCACGGCAGACATCGAATCTCCATTGGCAAAAGTAAAGATGGATGTTCATTCCATCCCTTTTCCTGACAACAGTTTTGATGTGATTTTTTGCAATCACGTACTCGAGCATGTGGATGATGATTTGCTGGCTTGCTCTGAATTTAACCGAGTTTTAAAACCAAGTGGTTGGGGCGTTTTACAGTCGCCGGTTTATTCGCTTGCCGAGACCTTGGAAGACAAAACTATCACAGATCCAGCAGAAAGAGAGCGTATTTTTGGACAGCGGGACCATGTCCGCAAGTTTGGAAAAGACTATGCAGAAAGATTGAGAAAATCAGGGCTCAACATCGAGGAAAATCAATTTGTCAAGCAAATAGGGGAAGACCTCATCAAAAAATACGCACTACCAAAAGATGAAATCATTTTTGTTTGTAGAAAAGGAAATTAACCTTTTAAACGCTTTCTGACTAGTTCCACTACCAAACCAGCGCCATATCCACACAATTGGATCAAAGATGTAAGTAAAGCTAAGTCTCCAACTAAAATCGACTGATATTTCCAACTTGCTGAATAGACGATAAGTCCTGCCCAAATGCCTAGAATAAGCAAATGAGGAACCAGTAAAAACTTATATAAAGCGACATTGAGCACAATCGAAATCAGAAAAATGAGAAAGAAAGTGGGAAGTAGATGTACCAACTTGATCGCTTCGGGATGAAAACGGGAAACATTTACCCGATTCCTTCCAAAAGAAAAAGCCTGCTTCGCAAATGATCCCAGTGTGCTTTTTCTTTTATGATAGACAAAAGCTTCTTCAACCAATTCGAGCTTAAATCCTGCTTTTTTGATCCGAATACTCCACTCGATATCCTCTCCCCTATTGGGATCTACAAAACCACCTACTTGCTCAAATACTTTTCTGGAAACCCCCATATTGAAACCCCGAGCCTGATATTTTGAGGGATCTTTGAGTTTACCTCGGATTCCTCCCGTAGTCCAAAAAGAAGTCATGGCAAAATCCATCGCCTTTTGGAGATTTGAAAAATCATCCGCAGCGGCATCTGGTCCACCAAAAGCATCCAAATTCCTATTGTAAATAGCCTCTTTGAGTACTTCCATATACCGCTTTGGCAAAATGACATCCGAATCCAAAATGACAAAAAAATCACCGTTTGCTTGATTCATACCCTTATTTCTCGCGAATCCTTGTCCGGTATTTTGCTGGAAGATGTACTGAAGATCCATCCGACCCCGAAAAGAGTCCACCACCTCGTCGGATTTAATATCAGACCCATCTTCAACCACAATTACCTCGAATTCTGGTAGCGTCTGTTCAGCCAGACTTTCCAGTAACTCCAAAAGCTCATCCGGCCGATTAAAAACAGGAATGATGATCGAGAAATACATCAGAAATCAAAATTGATCTCTTCGTCAATTTTATATTCTGCCTCCTTGGCCTGATTAGACGTCATCAGTTCTGCGATAAAACCCGTCACAAAAAGCTGCACACCAATAATAATAGCTACCAGTGCCAAGAAAAATAAGGGCTGATCTACGATTTCCCGAACTTTCAATCCTTTACTCAACCCGTAGATTTTTTCAAAAATCAACCACGCTGTAATGATGAAACCGGTGAGAAAGGAAAGCGTACCCAAGAGTCCAAAAAAATGCATGGGCTTTTTCTTATAACGATGAACAAAAGAAACCGAAATCAAATCCAGAAATCCATTTAGGAAACGCTCAATTCCAAATTTGGAATAACCATATTTTCTAGCCTGATGCTGCACCACCTTTTCCCCAATTTTCGGGAATCCGTTCCACTTTGCCAGTAACGGAATATAACGATGCATCTCACCGTATATATGGATATTTTTAACCACCTTATTTCGGTAAGCCTTCAATCCACAATTAAAGTCATGAAGCTGGATACCAGAGATCCAACGAGTGACTCCGTTAAAAAATTTGGAAGGAATCGTTTTGGATATTGGATCATGTCGCTCCTTTTTCCAACCGGACACGACATCCAGCCCGTCCGAAACCATAGCAAACAGGCCAGGAATCTCATCAGGGCTATCTTGAAGGTCCGCATCCATGGTGATCACTACGTCTCCTACAGCCCGCTTAAACCCTGCATCCAAAGCAGCTGATTTACCATAGTTCCTGGTAAAATTAAGGCCCTTTAAAGACGTATTGGAAGCAGAAAGCTGCTGGATCACCTCCCAAGATCGATCGGTACTTCCGTCATTGATCAAAATGACCTCATAAGAAAAGCCGTGCGCATTCATCACACGGCTGATCCAATGGGTCAATTCAGGTAAAGATTCTTCTTCGTTGAATACAGGAACAACAACGGAAATTTGAGTCATATTAATAATCCAGCGATTTATCCCGCTTTTTAAGTATAGCTGCCAAAATTAAAGCAATAATCGCATAGCCAATTAACCCAAAACCAAAGTTTTTAATCTGACCTCCAAGGGTAAACGAACTTTCAGATTGCTGCTTTAATTTATCCAATGCTTCAGTAGGCATAGAATCAGGATTCTGACCAAAACTTTCCATCATTTTTAGGGAGTTTTCAAATGTAACTTCAGCCAAAACTTGCGGAAGAGAAGGATCAATGACTTGAAAAAGTAAAATCTGTCCTACCAAAGAAACTAGGCCAGAAATCACGATGGCGATAAAACTGAAATTAAATGCTGTCCCAAAAGACATAAAGCCTCCCAATTCAGTCCTGTACTGAATACCAAAATAAATAGCCAAGGCAAAGAAAATGACCAAGGCAACCAATGCAAACCATCCGGACGCCATAAGGCTCGAATCAATGAAATAGGCAATATAGGTTACTGCCAAAGCTACCAACCCCATAGTGAATCCGGGCTTAATGGCTGCTTGAAATGGAGTTTGTACTTGTTCTTCCATAAAAGATTTAGTTAGGGTTTTTCCTTAAAATAATTGAAATAATAATGCTAAAAAACATTCCGGGTATGATTTTCCAAATCCCGTCGTTGAGTGCAATGTCCCAGAAGGACATCGCTTTGAGGTTACTTTGAGTCAATTCAAAAGAATCAATCCCTACCTGAGAAATAATAACCTCACGATTTTCCTCCAATACCGACCATTTAGTCTCTTGAATAGAAGCAAAAAGGTCCGGAGAAACCTTTAAAATCAAAGCGATACCCAAAAAAGAAATCACTCCGATCAAAAGATAGGTAACGAAACCAATGGTCATCCCTTCTGCAAAAGACAAGTACCCTGAATTGGTATAATCTTTAAAAAATTTGATTCCCAAAAACAAAGCGATTGGCGTAATGATATAGCCAAAAATTAAATTGAGATTGGTAGGATCGGTATTCCAAAAGGAAAGAAATATAAAAGAACCTATGCTCAATATTCCTCCGAGAGTCCCAAATTGATAAGCTGTTTTCAAGTACTTATTCATCTACGCTTACCAATTTGCCTTTTTGGATCACATATTTCACTTTACCTTTTAACTCTTTGCCAAACCAAGGATGATTTGATGAAAGTGATTTATTGGTCTGGACATCATATTTCCAGGTAGCTTCCGGGTCAAAAATAGTCCAAGAATCCAATGGTATCCCCAAAATTTCAGCTGGTCTTGTTGATATTTTTTCAATCAACAATCCCCATCCCAACTCCTTAGAGAGTTGGACTAATGCGGGAAGAAAAGTTTGTAGTCCCACCATGCCAAATGCAGCCAAATCAAACTCAGCAAATTTAGAATCGAAATCTTGAGGCTGATGGTTGGAAACTATTGCATCAATGGTCCCATCTTTCAAGCCTACGATTAGCGCATCTCGATCTGAATCTCCCCGAAATGGCGGCTTCACTTTAAGGTTGGATTCGAACGAAGCCAAATCTTCATCCCTGAATATCAATTGGTATATGGAAACATCAGCGCTTACGTCAAGGCCTTCTTTCTTAGCCTGTCTAATCAATTCAACTCCCTTGGCCGTACTTAAGGTCTGAAAATGAACTCTACCTCCCGCATACTTGATGATTTCGAGATTTCTTTGAATCGCAACATCTTCTGCAAGATTTGGAATGCCTTTCATCCCCAGTTTGGTGGAAACCTCTCCTTCGTGCATTTGTCCAAAAATAGCTAACAAAGGATCGTAGGCATGGTCAAACAGAATCCCGTCAAATTTTTGGAGATATTGGAGTATTTTCATGTACCGATCTGAATTGGCAAGTGGCTTTATTCCATCTCCAAAATATCTAACCCCTGTCTGAAAATACATATCAAGCATCTCCGTCAAATCTTCTCCTTCAGTCTTTTTGGTAACTGCGCCCATGACCAAAAATTCCGGCAAATAATCTCTGGATTTGCTTTTGATAAATTCCACTTCATTTTTTGATTGGATCACCGGTTCGGTGTTTGGCATGATCAACGCTCTTGAAAATCCACTAGCCAGAAGTGATTCCGCAAGAGAATTGATAGATTCCCGGTATTCATGGCCAGGTTCACCCAAACCACACCTTAAATCAATCCAACCCTTGCTTGCAAAAAGACCAGAACAATCAATTACCAAGTCATAAGCAGTAGAACTTCCTTTTTCAATGGGACTTAACTGATTCTTATCAAAAGAATAATTCTCCGGAGCAAATATTTTCCCATTTTGGATTAATTGAAGATGTTGAAGAAGGATAGCCATTCCGTTAATATTTGGTGCAAAACTGCAATAATATTCTATAAAAAGAAAAGTAAGAGCGGAATTGAAGTCAATCAAAAAAACAGTTTACCCTAAGCTTGCCTTTAAACAAAATTCAAAAAGACCAAAAGGCCAAAACGCAAAAAAGCCTTCAGGGATAAGCTGAAGGCTTTGAATAATGTGGCGGCGACCTACTCTCCCGGGAGTAACCCCAGTACCATCGGCGCTGCAGGGCTTAACTTCTCTGTTCGGGATGG
>NZ_QKTX01000005.1 GCF_003253485.1 Algoriphagus aquaeductus
ACAGCTCTCGATAGGTGTCATGAATAGTCTTTTCCATCCCGCAACGTTAGTCCCCATTCCATTACCCTTCAAGATGTGGTTCTTCGGATGGATACAAATAAGTATGTGATGAATGTGGTCACCTCCGGAGGATCCAAGGACATTTATTCTCCAGAAGGCCGAAATCGCTATACCATCGAAGAATTTCTCAGGCCTTTTGAGGCTACGGCATACCTTTGCCTGATGCGTTATTTGCCCCCGTTTCATGTGGGCGGAACCCACCGGATTTCCCCTGAAGAGCTCGAAGGCAAAGCCCAGGTCTATCGGGATTTGATTTTAACCCTGAGAGATGCTGAGCGCATTGATTTCCCATACATTCAAAAGACTTGACCATGGAAGGATTTTTTGCACAAGCTATCATCTATATCCTTGCAGCGATCATTTGTGTATCGATTGCTAAAAAACTGGGAATGAGCTCCGTATTGGGTTACCTTCTTGCAGGAATCCTGATCGGCCCCTATGTATTCAAATTCATTTCTAACGAGTCCGAAGGACAGGACATCATGCACGGGACCGAGTTTGGTGTAGTCATGATGTTGTTTCTAATCGGATTGGAACTTGAGCCCAAAAACCTTTGGAAAATGCGGGATTTGATTCTCCGGGTGGGATTGGCTCAGGTGCTGCTCACCTCGGGGGTGATTTTTTTATTGGGACTGGTCCTCGGAGTTTCTTGGAACATTTCCTTGACCGCCGCTTTGTCTATTTCCCTTTCCTCAACGGCAATTGTCCTCCAATCCCTCAAGGAAAAGAATCAGATGGACAGTATCGAAGGAAAAATGTCCTTTGGAGTACTTCTGCTTCAGGATATAGCGGTGATACCGATTCTGGCTATTTTACCTCTCCTCGCCCTGAATGCTCCTGAGCTGATGGAGGGGGGAAATCATGGTGGCTTTTTTGACCCATATCCGGGATGGATCCAAACCCTCGCCATATTTGCTGCTATAGGCCTCGCTATCTTAATGAGCAGATATGCCTTCGGCCCTTTGTTGAAATTGGTGGTGAAGACCCATCTACGGGAACTGTTTGTAGCCACCGCTTTATTGATTGTGGTTGGAATCGCCTACTTAATGATCCTGGTGGGGTTGAGCCCTGCTCTTGGAGCCTTTTTGGCAGGAGTGGTTTTGGCCAATTCTCCCTATAAGCATGCGTTGGAAAGTGATTTGGAACCCTTCAAAGGCATCTTGTTGGGTTTATTTTTCATAGCCGTGGGCTCTACGATCAACTTTTCGCTGATTTCATCCGAACCCACAAAAATATTCGGACTCACCCTTGGAGTCATGCTGGTGAAGGCGCTGATCTTATTGGGAATTGGAAAATTCAGAAAATTAAGTCTTCCCGAAAACCTCAATTTTGCCTTTGGTTTAGCACAGGCAAGCGAGTTTTCCTTCGTTACCTATTCTTTTGCCTTTCAGCTGGCGATTCTGACCCGTGCTGATGCTGATACCTTGATGGCGGTGACAGCATTAAGCATGGCATTAAGTCCGGTTTTGATGTTGATTTTGGACAAAACCATCATTCAACGGGAAGGAATGGCTGAAAAGAAAAAAGGTGGGGAATCAGATTTGATCAACGAAAAAAATCAGGTGATTTTATTGGGTTTTGGAAATTTTGGCTCTACTGTCGGTCGCTTTCTAAGAGCAAACGGAGTTGAAGCGACCATCATGGATTCCGATCCCGATCAGGTTGACTTTTTGAGGCAAATGGGCTTCAAGGTATATTTTGGTGATGGGACAAGAATAGACTTGCTGCATGCTGCGGGAGCCGAACAGGCGAAAATTTTGATTTCGGCCATTGACAGTACTGAGCACAGTATCAAAATCATCAAACTCTGTCGTGAACATTTTCCACATCTTGAAGTCATGATTCGAGCCAGGAATCGATTTGATGCCTATGAACTCCTGGATGAGGGAGTGGATAATATCTATCGGGAGCATTTGGATACGTCTATTCGGATGGGAGAAGATGCTTTGAAAAAATTGGGATTTCGAGCACATACCGTACATCGGCTCGGCAAACAATTCAGAGATTACGATGAGCAAGCCCTAAAAGTGCTGGTCCAATTCAAAAACAACCGAAAAGAATACATTTCCAAAGTCCGGAAGCAGATCGAAATGCAGGAAAGTCTATTGTCTGGCGAATTAAGCCGGAAATTTTCCCTCAATGACCACGCTTGGGACAGTGAACAGATGAAGGATCAAAATTCTTAAATCTTAGAATATTCCAATTTTCCTTTAATTTGGAGATGTTTTCACCCAAAACACGCCTCCCAATTAATGGTTCGAAGCATTTTCCTGATGTTTTCGGGAATTTTCGCATGGAAGATTCTTCTGATTTGCCCTTCTATAGGAATCGCGCAAACTCAAGGTTATTATGATTCCCTGGAGCTTGCAAGGTCCAAGATGGATGAGAAAAAGCTAATCGAAGCTTTTGAAATACTCGATCAGTTGGAAAAGCAATTTCCAGGAGAAGAAAATCTGATCCGGATCAAAGGCCAGGCACTTTATTGGTCACAAGATTTTGAACTAACCAAATCCTTCTTTAGAACCAAGATTTCCAGTTTTCCAGACCTCCAGTGGATCAAACTTGATTATGGCAGGATTCTTTATGAACTCCATGAAAACAAGGAAGCAAAGGGAATTTTAGACCAATTTTTAGCACATCAGCCTGAGCATCCCGAGGCCAATCAAATGATGGCGACCTTGAATTATTGGGTAGGGCAATCCCCAAAAAAATCCTACGATTATCTGGAAAAGATTTTAATCCCTTTTCCTGATAATCCATCGGCCCTTGAACTTCAAAAGGAAATCCGTGAAGGCACTTCCCCATTTTTCAAAATCATCACGGGCTATTTTTCGGATTCGCAACCTTTGCAGTTTTTCAATTTCCAACAGGAAGGTTCATTTTACCTCCATAGTAAAATTCAACCCGGCTATTCCTTGAATTACAGAAGTTATTCAATGGGTACAAACGTCTTTTCCATACAAGCCTGGAATAAAATCGGTTGGACCCAAACAGGTACGTCCCTCCTTCTCCGGGGAGGAATGGCGAGTTCTTCGATTTGGGATGGGGCTGAGTTGACTTTTGGGGGCGTATTTTCTCAGCGAATCTCGAAGGATATCGAGTTACGAGCCTCTGTTGATCGAGAGGCCTACTTTTACACCTTGGCAAGTTTGCAGGAAAAGATCATCCCGTTAGTCTTCCGGGCAGAGTTGGGAAGAGAAGTCAGCTCCACCTGGACAGGAAAAGTTCTTTTCCAACGATCCAATTTCGAGGACAACAACAGCGTCCAAACGATTTCCTTTTGGGGTCTTTACCCCTTGATGAATCAGAATTTGGTTCGGATAGACCTGGGTTATGCTTTCATGACTTCTGATTCCGAAGAAGTGAGATTCGAACCGAACCAGCCCATCCTTAACAGACCAAACAACACGGCCATTGGAGAAGTAATCCCGGGTTCATATACCCCATATTTCACGCCGATCCATCAACAGGTACATGGTCTTTTGGCAAAATTGAATGTCAATTTTTCCGGGAATGTGAAATTGGCAATTTCTGGAAATGTTGGAGTGTATGCTGAAATCGATAATCCAAACACCATCTATTATGGAGGTCCCGGAGTAGGAAATGCGCCCATAAAGCCTTCAGATATTTTCTTGGAATTATTCCCAACCCGGTACAACCCGATGGATTTATCCGCTGAGATCACTTGTAACCTGAGCTCAGGTACGTCCCTAAAAATGCAATACACCTATCAGAAAACGATCTTTTTTGAAAGCAATGCTATTCAAGCTGGTCTAAACTTTAGAATTTGGAATGACTGATCGTAGGTTTCAACATTTGTGGTCCTACCAAAAGGCCAAAAAGGTTACCCGGAGAGAAAAGTTTCTTTTGGCTGTTTTGGTGATTGCGGGGATTGCTTCCATTCTTCGGATGGGGGAATGGTGGTTTAGGTCAGAGCACGTTGGAAACGTAGCTCTCTTTTTGGTTTTATCACTTGTTTTTTGGTACGGAATGACTCGGCTAGTCATCATTTGGGTGAATTATCTGAAAATCGGAAATCCGAAAAAGATCGAAGCTCCTCAAAATCTTAAAGTGGCCATTTTCACCACCAGCTCACTGGGGGAACCGCTTTCTATGTTTGAAAAGACCCTCGAGGCCTGCTCCAAAATCACCTATCCCCACACCACCTATCTTTTGGATGATACCCAAGATCCCGAGTTCAGAAAAGTGGCTGAAAAATATGGAGCAGTTTGGTTGGAATTGGTGGGTCTTCCGGGAGCAAAAGCCGGAAAGATCAATGCAGCTTTATCAAAAACGACCGAGGACTTTGTATTGGTGTTGGATCCGGACCATATCCCATTTCCCAACTTTCTGGACGAGGTGCTCGGTTTTTTCAATGATCCTGAAGTGGGGTATGTACAAGTTTCGCAGGGCTATTACAATCAATATCGTTCATTTACGGCGCTGGCAGCAGCAGAGCAGACTTACACGTTTTATGGACCTACTCAAATGGGCATGCATGGGTACAATTGTGCGGTGGTAATTGGTGCGAATTGTACCTTTCGAAGAAAAGCACTCGAATCTGCCGGAGGTCATGGAGTGGGATTAGCAGAGGACCTCGTCACGGCCATCCGGATTCATGCACAGGGCTGGAAATCCATCTATCATCCTGTGATTGTCGCGAGAGGATTGGTGCCAGAGGACTTTGGATCTTTTTGCAAGCAACAACTCAAATGGGCCCGCGGAGTCCATGAGGTATTATTCGATGAAGTTCCAAAACTTTTCAAAAAGCTGAGTTTCTGGCAAAAGTTGTCCTATCTCACCATTGGCACTTATTATCTGGAGGGTTTTACGACACTCATCTATCTCTTGATTCCATTTTTGTATTTCTGGACGGGGATTCTTCCCGCCCAGATGTCTTTTCTGGAATTTGTGACCCACGGTTTTCCAATTGTATTTTTCTCCACGTCGATTTACCTCTACGTTCAAAGGTGGCTTTGTGATCCAAAAACGGAGCGAGGAATCCATTGGAGAGGGATGATCATGAAGTTTGCCTGTTGGCCGGTGTTTTTCTTGGGGTTTGTTCTTTCGCTCTTAAATAAAAAAATCCCCTATATCCCTACCGCGAAGCAAGCCGTGATCGGCGGTGTTTCTCCTTTTGCCAAGCCTCTTCTGGTCCAACTTGTAATTTTCCTGCTGACATTAGGAACAGTAATGTACCAACGAATCTGGGTGCTGTCCGAAGTGGAGTTACTGAGTACGGCTGAAATCACCTATGGGATGCTTTTCTTTGCTTTGATTCCTTTCTTTATGGCGGTTTGCAGCATGTATGCCGTTTGGGAATCCGGGCGATTAGAGGTGGCATCGCCATGGGAACAGGTAAACTTGAATCAGATTAAACACGGTAAAAAAGAAGTAAATCATCCATGAAAAAAGTAATCGCCCGCTTTTCCGTAGTTTTTGCCGCCATCGTAGTTGGGCTGACTTTAGTCTACCTGCTCGCGTTTCTAGGAGATAAATCTTCTGGACCTGCCGAAAATTTGCTCAATTCACTCAACCGATCAGTTTTTGAATTGGAGGAGGAATATATCCTGAAACACAAATCCGAAAGTCGTGCCCAACGTCTCAAATGGCTAGGTGCTTCGCTTCGAAACAAGGATTCACTTCAAAGTTTAAATCGGTTTTTGCTTGGCGCGTATGACCATAGGGTCGATATTTCCCTTCAGCCCATCCTTGACTTGGAGGATTCGCTGCGAACTACTTTTCCGCTCATCCACATCTACACCGCTTGGGGGAGCAAAAAAGAGCAACGGTTTCCCGCTGAGAAAGTAAGAGCCATTACCACATTGGGTTCTATCCCTGTCATCACCTGGGAACCTTGGCTAAATGATTTTACCGGAGGAGAAAATCAGGGAATTCCTACAGGCCAAGATCCAAATAAAGGTGGGCTCAAGCGGATAGTAGTGGGCAAATATGACACTTATATTCGGCAATGGGCCGAAGAAGCCAAGGATTCGGGCGTAACGCTCCTGCTCAGGCTTGGACATGAAATGAACGATCCCTATCGATATCCCTGGGGACCTCAAAACAATCAGCCTGAGGATTACATTGCTGCTTGGAAACATGTCGTAGGCATTTTCAGAGAATTGAAGGCTGACAATGTGATATGGATATGGGCACCCCATCTCGCTTATGGGGAATTGGAGGCGTTTTTTCCAGGCGCTGATTGGGTAGACTGGATCTCCACCGGCACATTGAATTATGGAACCGTTGCCCCCTGGAGTCAATGGTGGAGCTTTGAGGAAATTTTTGGAAAACACTATCCAGAACTGGAATCTTATCAAAAGCCTATCCTGATTGCAGAATTCGGATCGCTTTCGGTTGGAGGCAACCGTTCAGAATGGTACGGAGCAGCGTTGAAGAACTTCAAAACAAGATTCCCTATGGTCAAATCCTTACTGCTTTTCCACCATGGCAATGACAACAGTACCACTTACCAAAGTTTGGATTGGACCATTCAGCGTGATCAGGAAGTGTTGGACACCTTAAGAAAGTATCTTCCTGAAATTCTTGAAAAATAATAATTGAAATTGTTGGATTATTAAACACTGTTTAATTACATTTGATCGTTCAAAAAATAATCATGGGAATCTCAGATCGGAAAGAAAGAGAAAAGGAAGAATTGAGGGAGCGGATCTTATCTGCTGCCAAGTCCCTATTTCTTGAAAAAGGAATTGAGAAAACCTCTATCCGAAATATCGCGGATCAGATCGAATACAGTCCGGGAATTATTTACCATTACTTCAAAGATAAGAACGAGATTTTTCACGCTTTACATCAAGGAGGATTCAGACAGTTGATGGATAAAATGAGTGTCTTAGCCTCGGTCCGCAATCCTTTAGAAAGACTGAAAGCCATGGGAAGTATTTATGTAAGGTTTGCCATGGAAAATCCTGACATGTACGATCTTATGTTTATCAAGGAAGCGCCCATTGACCATGTTGCAAGTTCCGAACATGACGATTGGAAAGAAGGGGGAGGGACATTTAATTACCTCAGACTGACCATACGAGAGTGCATTGCCCAAGGAAATTTTCAAGGACATGACGAGGAAGCCCTCTCCTATTTGATCTGGTCTGCGGTACATGGCATGGTTTCGCTGCATATCAGAAAGCGATGTGAAGTCATTTGTTCTGATCGACAAACGAACATTGTAGCTGATGGTCTTGAGGAATTTTTCAAGATGCTGGATCGACTTTAAAAAAATTTGCCATGAAATTAAACACTGTTCATTTTTATAACACTGAATAATATAATAATATCTGTCAGGAGTGCAACCCTATACCGCCGGTATTAATCTATTCCTTGATCTAATCTGAGACCACAGAAAACTATTCCCCAATATGAAAAAATCCCTTCTCCTTCTTCTGGGATGCTTGGTTTTGACTCCAGTCGAATCCATGGCTCAAGGCCAGCTCGAAGCCTATATTTCCTTCGGTCTTGAAAACAATCTGGTCCTGAAAGAAAAAAGCATCGAATTGGAAAAAAGCCTTTTGGCCCTTAAAGAGGCTAAAAGTTACTTTTTGCCCTCTTTAGATTTTGGGGCCAATTACACGCTGGCAAGCGGTGGCCGAACCATTGATATACCCATTGGTACGCTGCTCAACCCGGTGTATGCTACTCTTAATCAACTGACTGGCTCTAATGCTTTTCCTCAATTGGAAAATGTATCCGAGCAGTTTCTCCCTGACAATTTCTATGATGCCCGGTTTCGGGCAAGCTTACCGATCTACAACAAAGACCTTCAGTATCAAAAGCAGATCCGGGCCGATCAGATTCGCATTTCCCAATATGAACTGGAAATCTACAAATCGCACCTAACTCAAGAAATCAAAATTGCCTACTTCACCTTTTTGAGTGCCCACACGGCAGTGGAATTGATCCAAAGCAGCAAAAGATTGGTCCTTCAGAATCTTAAAGACAACCAATCCCTATTGAAAAACGGGAAGGTATTGCCTGCCGCTGTTTTGCGAGCCGAAAGCGAGGTTCAGAACATCGAAGCCATGCTGATCGATGCAGAAAATAAAAGGAAAAATTCGGCTCAATACTTTAATTTTCTTTTGAACCGCCCATTGTCCGAACCGATTATTGCTGAAAACCAAGCGCTGGATCTTGACGGAATTACACGGATTCTTGAAGAAACCAATTTAAAGCTAAGACCTGAAATCCTTCAAATCCAAACCGCTGAATCGATTCAACAAACGCTACTGCAGTCAGGAAGATCGTTTTGGGTACCCAAAGTCAACACTTTTGCAGACCTCGGCTCTCAGGCCTTTGACTGGAAGTTTGACAGCCGGTCCAGGTACCTGATTTGGGGCCTAAACCTTAGTGTGCCTATTTTTCAGGGAGGTCGAAATCGGACCCAAATCCAACGGGCCCAGCTCGGAATTCAATCCATTCAGAATCAAATGCAACTCTTGGATCAAAAACTCCATCTGGAACTAGAGTTGGGAAAAAATGAACTCCAGACGCAGATCGCATCTTTAAAGTCAGCTGAAAAAAAGCTGGAAGCGGCCAATGCCTATTTCAGATTAGTGGATCGGGGCTACCGCGAGGGAGTCAATTCCCTGATCGAATTTATCGATGCCCGCAACCAATTTACCCAAGCCAGTCTTCAACAAAACATCATTTCCTATCAGGTCCTCAAGAGCCTGGCACAACTTGAGCGTCAACTCCAAACTCAAACCAATTAAGTCATGAAAGCCCTTTCAAAATACATCCTGGTCGTTTTATCAGGCCTTTCCTTTGCCTGCGGAAAAACAGAGCCCCAAACCCAGATTCCTGCCAAAGGTCAGGCGGTTCCGGTTACCTTACTTTCCCTCAAGTCTGGCGACTTTTCAACGGAAATTCAGGCCAGCGGTACCTTTTCAACCCAAGACGAAACACTCCTTTCATTCAAAGTAGGCGGTATCGTTTCTCAAATACTGGTCAATGAAGGTGATCCGATCAAGCCTGGACAGATCTTGGCAAGCCTTGATCTGACCGAGATTCAAGCCGGGTTGGCACAAGCCAGATTAGGTTACGAAAAGGCCCTTCGTGATCAGCAAAGGGCCGAAAGACTATTTATCGATAGTGTCGCTACGCTAGAGCAAGTTCAAAATGCAAAGACGGCTTTAGAGATTGCGGAACAACAGTTGAAAGCCTCCCAATTCAATCTTACATATTCTCAGATTCGGGCTCCAAAGGCGGGATTTGTCCTTCGCAAATTTGTCAATCCTGGACAGCAGGTTTCCTCCGGTGCAGCTGTGCTTCAGGTGAATGGAGCAGCATCCGGGAATTGGGTCCTTCAGGTTACCGTCAATGACCAAAATTGGAGTCAGATCCGCGAGGGTGATCCAGCTACCCTGCTGCCTGCAAATTCTTCCATGGAAATACCCGGAAAGGTAATCCGCAAAAGTCAGGCGACCGATCCGCTTACCGGCACCTATTGGGTGGAAATCAGTCCGGAAAAAACAAAGGGCTTGGAACTGGCAACTGGCATGTTTGGAAAAGCTATCATTCGACCCAGCCTTCAATCTTCAGGATGGGAAATACCTTTCGGTGCACTTTTGGACGCCCAGGGTGATGAAGGTTTTGTGTATGTTACTCCTGATAGGAAATCCGCAAAGCGAGTCGCTGTCAAGATTGGAAAAATTTCAAAATCATCTGTCCAGATAGTATCCGGTCTTGAAGACTACCAAGAATTGATTGTATCCGGAAGTGCGTATCTGACCGATGGTTCCATCATTCAAATTCAAAAGCCATGAGGATATCAGATTTTGCAGTAAAGAATTACCAATTTACGCTGGTAATCTTTCTGATGACTGTGGCTGTGGGCCTGACCACATTTTTTACAATGCCCAGGAGTGAAGACCCAGTCATCGAGGCACCTCAGTTTCCGGTCATCGTCATTTATCCGGGAGCCAGTCCTGAAGATATGGAAGAGTTGGTCGTGGACCCGCTGGAGGAGGCTATTTATGCGCTGGAAAGCATCAAACGAATCAAGACTGAAATCAAAGATGGAGTTGCTGTCCTTTTTGTAGAGTACAATTACAATGAGGACGTGGATGAAAAGTATCAAGAGTTGGTTCGGGAAGTCAATTCGCTTAGGCCCGAGCTACCCGCGGATATTTTCTCTATCAAAATCAACAAGGTCAGACCTTCAGATGTCAACATCCTACAGGTCGCTTTGATCAGCGAAAATGCCTCCAGAGAAAGCCTTAAAAAGTACGGAGAAAGGCTTCAGGATGAATTGGAAAAAATCACAGCACTCAAGAAAGTGGATCTGTTTGGCCTTCCCGAACAAGTGGTACGAATAGAACTCCAACTTGAAAAAATTGCAGAAATGAATATTCCTATCCAGGCTATTCTGGGAAGTATTCAGAGCGAACTCAACAATATCCCCGGCGGACAGGTAGAGGCGGGATCCAAAACATTCAACATTAAAACCAGCGGAAATTACCAATCCACAGAAGAGGTGGCTGAAACTATTGTCTACAGCAATCGGGGAAGGTCCGTCAAACTGAAAGACATAGCAACTATTCAGAACGGATTTGAGGAAACAAAACATATCACCCGCTTGAATGGATACCGCTCTATTTTCGTTACAGCAGCTTTGAAAGAAGGCAATAACATATCCAGTATTCAGGAAAATTACCTGACCGCCATTCAAAAAGTTAAATCCGAACTTCCTGAAAACATTGACCTGGTCCTAGCCTTTGATCAGGCAGACTATGTCAATCGGCGGTTGGGAGGCTTAGGAGTTGATTTTTTGATTGCCATTGCGTTGGTCTTTCTCACCCTGCTCCCATTGGGTAATCGTGCTTCCATCATTGTCATGATCTCGATTCCCCTTTCCTTGGCTATTGGATTGGTTCTGCTCAATGCCTTGGGCTATGGACTCAACCAGCTTAGTATCGTGGGTCTTGTAGTGGCCTTGGGTCTATTGGTGGATGACAGCATCGTCGTGGTCGAAAACATCGAGCGATGGATTCGGGAAGGATATTCTAAAAAAGAAGCTGCCCTGAAAGCCACCAAACAAATATCTCTTTCTGTAGTGGGCTGTACGGTCACGTTGATTATTGCATTTCTGCCTTTGGTTTTTTTACCGGAAGGCTCCGGGGATTTTGTACGTAGCTTGCCAATGGCGGTCATCATGAGTGTCTTGGCTTCCATGCTTGTTTCCTTGACGATTATCCCTTTTCTGTCCACCTGGATGCTTAAAGACAAAGGTCCTGACCACAGCAATAAAATATTTGATTGGTTTCAAAAGGGGATTCAACTCAGCTATGCTCCTGTCCTTGAGCGTGCTTTGAACAAACCAAAAACGACCCTATTGATCGCAGCTGCCATCTTCTTGGTGTCACTCTCCTTGTTTCCGATTATTGGATTCAGTCTTTTCCCCCCTTCTGAAAAGCCCCAATTTCTAGTCAACATCACCACCTCACTCCAATCTAACCTCTCTACTACAGACCAAGTCACCAAAGAAGTTGAAGCAGAACTTCTGAAAATCCCTGAGCTCCTGAACTTTGCAACCAATGTAGGGAAAGGAAATCCGAGAATTTACTACAATGAAATTCCTGAAAACGAACGCACGGATTATGCCCAGCTCTTTGTTCAGCTCAGACCCGAAACCTCCCCTCCCCGCAAAATGGAGATCATCCAAGCACTTCAACAATCCTTCTCGGGTTTTGTGGGTGCAAAAGTGGAAGTGAAGAATTTTGAACAAGGTCCTCCGGTGACTGCTCCGGTCGAAGTCCGATTATCCGGAGATAATCTGGATACTCTTAGAACCTTGGCCATTCAGGTAGAACAGCTACTAAAGCAAACACCGGGTACCCTTTACATCAACAATCCAGTTGCCAATCTGAAAACTGACCTCAGGGTCAATATCCAAAAAGAAAAAGCAAGACAGCTGGGTGTAAATACTGCCGAGGTAGACCGAACGGTCCGACTGGCCGTTGCTGGCCTGAATCTAGGATCTTTTAATGATGAAAATGGAGTTGAGCGGAGCCTACTGCTGACTTCTCCCCGTCCGGAAAGGGCTACTTTGGAGACTTTTGACTATCTGTACGTCAATAATCAGCAAGGAGCGGGTATTCCGCTTTCCCAGATTGCAGATCTTTCATTTGAAAGCAGCACTTTGTCCATTGATCATTACAACAAAACCAGGGCAGTATCGATTTCTGCTTTCGTAGATCAGAATTTTCTGACCGACCGGGTGATTGGAGAGGTCATTGCCAAAATGGATCAGTTCCAATTGCCTGAAGGGTATACCTATAAAATGGGCGGAGAATATGAGACCAGACAGGAGTCCTTTGCAGGATTCAATACCGTGATCATAGTCACTGTTTTCCTCTTTATCGCAGTCCTAATTTTATTATTCAAAACCTTCAAAAGCACCATCATCGTTCTGTCCGTTATCCCTCTTGGGATGGTTGGAGCGCTGATTGCACTCTGGATTACCGGGAACTCTTTATCCTTTGTAGCGATTATTGGCTTGATTGCGTTAGCAGGTATTGAGGTGAAAACTTCGATTTTGTTGGTGGATTTTACCAATCAATTGAGGCAAGAAGGTAAAGCCTTGGATCCTGCAATTCGGGAGGCAGGAGAAATCCGGTTTTTGCCAATAGTACTGACCACCATCACGGCTATTGGCGGACTGATCCCGATCGCTTTGAGTACCAATCCTTTGATCTCGCCCTTGGCGATTGTGCTGATCGGAGGATTAATCAGTTCTACTTTGTTATCCAGAATTGTCACACCAGTGATGTATAAATTATTGCCTCCTAAAATTTGAAACCATGAACCAACAATTCTCACAACTCAAAAAGGCAGTTGAAGTCTTTCATTCCTACGGAATTTCTTTGGTCGGCCCCAGAAAAAATGATCATTTCATCCAACATCTCCACATGGATCCAGTCTTTATCAATGGATTGATTTTCGAGCTGGAATACAATCTGCAAGTTATGATTCAGGACGAAAAATTGCGAGGTGCCTGCACGCCCAAAGCTTTGATCGAAATTTTGCTGGCCATACCTCAGGAAAATTGACGAACAGGCTCTTCCAATGAAGTGCAAAGGTCATTGAATCCGAAAAAAAAATTAGAGGTAAAAGAAATGGCAGGGGAGCTAAAATATTTTTGCTCCCTTTTCGTCATTTCTGAAATGGAAAAAAAAGCTTACCTATTCGTTTTGGTATTGGTGATGAGCCAGAGTCTCGGGTTTAGCCAAACCTCACCTACTTCTTACCTCAGTCTTAAACCTACTGCATTTTTCAACCTGGACAAACTCAGGCAACCCATCAATTTTCAGCAGATAGACTATCCGCTTCTTCATGCTGCCATTTATTTCTTCACCAATGAAGAAAGAAGCAAGGCGGGCTTGAAACCCCTCCTTTACTCCCCAGAAGCCTTTCAGGCGGCTCAAGGTCACGCCCAAGATATGGTTTCTCATAAATTTTTCTCCCATACGAGCCCAATTCGATTCAGCCGAACGCTTCGGGATCGGTTAAACCGACAAGAAGCCAACCCTAAGTACATCGGTGAAAATATCAGCAGTACGTTTGGGATTCAATACCAAGAGGGTAAAAAGGTGGGCAAGCCCATCGTTCCCGGGGAGTTTACCTATCTTCAAGCCTCCAAAAGAGAACTAATTCCTCCCCACACCTATTTTTCCTTTGCCCAAAAAGCAGTGCAGCTTTGGATGAATTCTCCGGGGCACAGGCAAAATATCCTGAACCCAATTTTTACTCATTTGGGATGTGGGGCTCAGGTTTATTTTGACCCCAATTTTTATCAAATGCCCTACTTTATGGCGGTTCAAAATTTTATCGGGAGATAAAACTGAAAAAAGAAAAGATTGGACGGATAGCGGAAATTCTTGCTTTTTCATTCCCTGTCAAACTTTCGAAAGAAAAGTCCTGTTAAAGATTTCAACTGAATCCCTATGAACAGAAGGAAATTTTTGACAGGACTGGCGGGGGTGCTTCCGGTCGGTGCTTTGATTTACAATCTGGACTCTGAAAAAGAAATCGCTTTGAGCTACACCTCCAACCCCAAACTCCCCTACGAAAAAAAACCCAGCGATTGGAAAGGTACGCCCATTCGCAGTGACGGGACTTTTCAAAACCTTCATTATCCTTTTGAGGCCAGTTTGGTACAAGTGATCAAGTGGAAGCTTTCTGAAAACCCCTATGCCGAACAGAAAAAACAAGATCAGCGAAGGCTGGAGGTGAATCCTATTGCCCAAATGCCAAATCGAAGCAAAGACCAAATCATCTGGTTGGGCCACGCCAGCTATTTGTGGATATTGAACGGGGTGGTGATTTTGACGGATCCGGTTTGGCTGGACAATTGGGTATTGAAGCGCTTTTCTGAGCTCCCCTTTGACCCGGCTATTTTAAAAGAGGTCAATTACATTTTGATTTCACATGATCACCGGGATCATTGTGATGAAAAGACCCTCCGACTTCTTGGCGACCTGATTCCCCAAGCCAAGGTGCTTACGGGCCTGAATATGCAGCATCTCATTCAAACCTGGATGCCTAAAAACCCAATCCAAGAAGCCGGATGGTTTCAATCCTATGATCTGAAAGAATCGCTGCGGATCACGTATGTTCCATCCCGGCATTGGTCAAGAAGGGGCCTCACAGATACCAATCAACGGCTATGGGGAGGTTATTTTATAGAAACCTCAGACTCCAAATTTTATTTTATGGGAGACTCAGGGTATGGCCCCCATTTCCAGTTGATCTCCGACACCATGGGGGCACCGGATTATGCCATGATGGGGATCGGTGCCTATCAACCCGAGTGGTTTATGCATCCTGCACATACAAGTCCCGCCGATGCAGCAAAGGCTTTTCGGGAAATGGGAGGAAAAAAATTCATTCCGATGCATTTTGGCACTTTTGACCTTTCGGATGAGCCCCTTTTGGAACCATTGGATTGGCTCAAAGCCAACCCGAACGAAGTCAATCACTCCTTGATTACTCCTGTGGTGGGCAAAAATCTCCTTCAGGTTTAAAGAAACCGTAAAAATGCTTCCGGATTGTTGAGGAAGTTTTTCATAATCGTAAAGTGCTCGGTCTCTTCGACCAGCACCTCATGCACTTGCTCATCAAACTGCAAAATCTGAGCATCAGGCAGACTCATCAAGATCGGAGAATGGGTGGCTATGATAAACTGACAGTTTTGCTGGGTCGCCAGGTTTTTGATCAGGGAAAAAAGCGCCAGCTGCCGCTGTGGAGAAAGAGCCGCCTCGGGTTCGTCAATCAGGTAAATTCCTTCGGGTTGAATCCGGTTTTGAAGAACTTTCAGAAACCCTTCGCCATGAGAAACTTGCGTCAAATCACCATATTTCCGTTGCAGGGCTTCTTTTTGACCATGCACAGCACCTACAGCAATTTTTAACCCGTAACCACTCAGATTTTTCTCAAAATCGACAATGTCCCCTTTCAATTCCTGATCAATAGTCCTAAGCCGCTTGACAAATCCAAAGTAATCTTCTGCGCGAAAGAAAAATCCCCGGTAGGTCCGGGTTCGACTCCATTGGGTACGAATTCCCTCACTGAATTTCCTGAATCCACTCAGTGTATCGTCTTGCTCCAAATCTGTACTTCCGATTGCCGGAAGATTGATTTTCAACGCCAATGCTTTTAGCAGGGTGGATTTTCCAGATCCATTTTCTCCTACAAACACCGTAATGGGCTTGGAAAAACTCAATGTTTCCAGACCTCTAAAGGAAGGAATGCTAAACGGAAATTCTTTCGAATTACCGCTGGGAAGGTCAATATGCTGAAGAAAAACCATGGGATTCTAATTTTGACTTGACCTGAGTTCAACTTCATCAACCGATCTCGATTACCACTTTTTAAGTTGTTGGTACACCAAATGAAGGGGAAATCCCATTACGGTGAAATATGAACCTTCTAGAGCCGAAACACCTATGAAGCCAATCCATTCCTGGATTCCGTAAGCCCCGGCTTTATCAAAAGGCTTGTAATTCCGGACATAGTGCCAGATTTCATCCTCTTCCAAAAACCGGAAAGTGACCTTTGCCTCATCTTCAAGCGTGATTTGCTTTTTGGCGCCTTTGAGAGTCACTGCAGTCATCACGGTGTGGGTGGAACCCGAAAGGCTTTTAATCATGTCAAAAGCTTCACGTTCTGATTCGGGTTTGCCTAGGATTTTACCTTTGTGAATAACGACCGTGTCCGAAGTGATCAAAATTTCATGTTCTTGGGGTAAATGAGGATGACTTTCTGCTTTCAATTTGGACAGGTAGGCTGCCACATATTCGGATGGAATATCTGTCGGCACCGTTTCGTCCACAGGATAGACATTTACCTCAAAATCAACTTCCAAACCACGCAAAAGTGCCTGTCGCCTCGGAGAACCAGACGCCAAAATGATTTTTTTATCTTTTATTTTTTCCAAAAAAGGTCCCATAGTCATAGTCAAACTCTTCCTGCTTTATACTTCCAAAAATCAATCCACCCAAGGCTTTGGGATAGAAATAGGTGGACTTTTGTGGCATCACCTGACCGGATTTACAGACTTCCATAATCTGTTTCATTTCCAACTCCTTAGTGATAATCGCGAAGGTAGCTTTTCCTCCTCTTACCTCCCGTAAACATCTGGAAAAATTGCGCTCAAATGCCAACTGAGAGGAGTTCCGCTGTTGTTCCTCATTTAGTCCAAGGATTTTCTCGAAAAGGATATGGTGCAAGATTACCAAATCCAAGTTGCGCAAGACCTCAGGCAATTCGGGTCGGACCTGATCAAATTTATCCGGCTTGAATTTGATCACATAGGCTTCGTCGTCCCAAAGGAGACCAAAGGAACATTTTCGCTGAAAAGAATAGGTGGCCAGCTCTTCTGCATCTCCAAAAACCCGAACATCAAACCATTCCTGAATTCGGTTCAAAAACTCCTCTTTGGAAATTTCTAATCCATAAAAGAGTCGATGAGTCGGTAAGATATTCAAGTGATTGCCAAATACATTGGTAAGATACATCATGTGATAATCCGAACCTTTCCATTCCCGCTCCGGAAAACTGTTTTTCTGTTGTTTTCGGTATTCGATTGCCCCTTCTAGCCGGTGATGTCCGTCAGCCAGGATGATTTTTTTATCTTTCAATTTGTTCAAAAATCGGCAGATGACTTCTGGATTTTGGATTACTGCCAGCACCTCTCGCACTCCTTGATAATCCTCCAATTCATAAAGCGGATTGGCAATGGCCGCGTCCATATACTCTTCCAATTCACAATCTTCATCTTCATAGAGACCATGTGTGGGGCTCACTTGGATTTCCGTCGCTTTCAACAACTCAATCCGGTCATTGACAGCCGATACAATGGTGTTTTCATGACGGAGAATTACCTCCTCAGACCAATCGTAGGCCTTAATTTGAGCAATGAACCCCTTTCGGCAGCGCTCCTCATGCTCTCCGGGCAATCGGAAATATTGGTAATACACGTAAATTCCCGGCAAATTATCCTGAACGAGGATGCCCTCGGATTTCCATCGCTCCAGAATTTTCTGAGCCTCCATCGAAGGAAACTCTCCCTGAGGAACCGATAAGTGAATACTGTTAAGTGGGTTTTGATACAGCATTTCCCGTTGCTTGGCAGAAACTACATCAAAAAGAGGAGCAGTAAGCTCCTCTATCCGATTTCCAAGCTGATCATTGTATCGCCATCCTTTTAAAGGTAGAATCTCAGCCATCAGATCAAGCGGTTTTTCCAGTTGGTAGAAGGTACCGCCCGCATAGGCTTTATGGGATTGATCTTTTGCTCCTCCTTGTCAAAAAACTCAACGGCAAGAGCTGCCAAGAGCTCTTTTTCCTCCTCTGAAAACACGTGTTCGAGCTTTTCAGGAGTAAAATATCGTTCTACAAATTTGGTGTCAAACTGGCCGGAAACAAAGGCTTCATGTTGCAGGGCAAACCGACAAAAATCCAAAGTCGTCTGAATCCCGGTAATCCGGTAGGCATTGATTGCTCCGATCATCCGATTGATGGCTTCCTCACGATTACTTCCGTGCGTGATCAATTTGGCGATCATCGGATCATAATAGATCGGAATATCCATTCCTTCTTCAAAACCATCATCCACTCGGATCCCTGGACCCTGTGGCCTTCTGTAGGTGACTAACTTTCCGATATCAGGCAAGAAATTATTTTTGGGATCCTCGGCATACACACGGATTTCTACAGCATGACCATTGATTTGCAAATCCTCCTGAGCAAATGGTAAAGGATTTCCCTCAGCGATCAGGATTTGTTCCCTCACAAGGTCTTTTCCGGTGATCATCTCGGTGACCGGATGCTCCACTTGAAGTCTCGTGTTCATTTCAAGGAAGTAAAAGTTGAGCTGGTCATCCACGATAAACTCAACCGTCCCCGCACCATAATAATTACAGGCTTTGGCCACGCCGACCGCCGCTTCTCCCATGGCCTTTCGCATCTCCGGGGAAACAACGGCAGAAGGGGCTTCCTCGATTACCTTTTGATGGCGTCGCTGGATGGAGCACTCCCGCTCAAAAAGATATACGGTATTGCCCTGCTGATCCCCTAGTACCTGGATTTCGATATGGCGGGGCGAAGTGATGAATTTTTCGATAAACACCGCCCCGTCACCAAAAGCAGACTGGGCCTCAGATACGGCCCGCTGCATCTGTTCTTCAAACTCTTCTTCAGACTCGACAATCCTCATCCCTTTTCCTCCCCCACCGGCGGAAGCTTTAATTAGAATCGGATAGCCGATTTCGGCTGCTTTTACCTTGGCAGCAGCGATGTCAGAAATCGCTTCTTCCGTACCCGGAACCAAAGGAATATCGTATTTGGCCACTGCTTGCTTGGCAGCCAATTTGGATCCCATGACTTCGATGGATTCAGGTGAAGGCCCTACGAAAATCAACCCCGCCTGAGTGACTTTCTTGGCGAACTCTGCGTTTTCGGACAAGAAACCATATCCGGGATGAATCGCATCCACGCCGAGATCCAAACACGTTTTGATAATCTTATCTCCCAATAAATACGACTGATTGGATGGAGGGGGCCCCAGACAAATTGCCTCATCGGCTAATTTGACATGCGGAGAAAGCCGATCTGCCTCAGAATACACTGCTACGGTTGAAATCCCCATTTCCCGGGCGGTTCGCATGATTCTCAGGGCGATTTCTCCCCGATTGGCGACCAAAAGTTTACTGATTTTTGCCATGTTTAGCTAAAGTTTTTTGGGTAGGTCATGCAGACCCGAGACGAAATAAGGAAAATAATCCGAGCTTTTAGGAGTCTTCTTTTTGATAAAAACTGTTTTTTGCTTCAAAGGTAGATTAGTCTTATTTTTGGCGGATTTTATAGAAAAGTCAAACTACCCACGTACACTAAATTCAAACTACTTTGGATCTATTTGCAAAATTAAAAACGAATATGGGCCCGTTGGGCAAACACTCTGAGTTTGCAGACGGCTATTGGTCATTTCCCAAGCTGGAAGGTGAGATCGCTCCTAGAATGAAGTTTAAAGGTAAGGAAGTCCTTACCTGGAGTTTGAATAACTATTTAGGTCTGGCCAATCATCCGGAAATCCGTAAGGCCGATGCGGATGCAGCAGCGAAATGGGGTGCTGCCTATCCCATGGGAGCCAGAATGATGTCCGGTCAAACCAATCTCCACGAGCAACTGGAAGATGAACTCGCGGCTTTCGTTGGCAAAGAAAAATCCTACCTTTTGAATTATGGTTACCAAGGAATCATGTCTGTCATCGATGCGATCTTGGACCGAAAAGACGTCGTGGTTTACGATTCAGAATGTCATGCCTGTATCATTGATGCACTGAGAATGCATTTGGGCAAGCGCTATGTGTTTCCACACAATGATATTGAAAGCTGCGAAAAGCAACTCGAGCGAGCCACCAAACTTGCAGCCGAAACAGGCGGAGGAATTTTGGTCATCACCGAAGGGGTATTTGGTATGACAGGAGACCAAGGTAAACTGAAAGAGATCTGTGAACTGAAGAAAAAATTTGATTTCAGACTTTTGGTGGACGACGCCCATGGATTTGGAACCTTGGGTGAAACAGGCGCAGGTGCAGGACAAGAACAAGGAGTGCAGGATCAGATTGATCTTTACTTCTCCACTTTTGCCAAATCCATGGCCTCTATCGGTGCATTTATTGCCGGTGATGCAGACGTGATTTTGTACTTGAGATATAATATGCGCTCTCAGATTTTTGCAAAGTCTCTTCCGATGCTGCTGGTGGAAGGCGCATTGAAGCGCTTGGAACTCATCCGAACCCAACCTCAGCTGAAAGATAATCTTTGGAAAATCGTCCATGCCTTGAGAAAAGGACTTCATGAAAACGGTTTCAGCACCGGAAAATCAAATTCTCCGGTAACCCCTGTCGTATTAAATGGCACGGTAGGTGAAGCGGCGGCCCTTTCCATGGATTTGAGAGAAAACTACGGCATTTTCTGTTCAGTAGTGATTTATCCAGTCGTACCTAAAGGAATGATTATCTTGAGATTAATCCCTACAGCGGTACATACTTTGGAAGATGTGGAAGAAACTGTTACAGCATTTGCGGCGGTAAAAGACAAGTTGACCTCCGGCATTTATAAGAATTCAGAGTTGGCACTTTCCTTCGGAGAATAAAAAAAAATTCAAAAAAAATGGCCTCTGGGTTGAAATAGAAAGTATTTGGGCTATATTGGTTCTCAATAAACTTATCATCAACCTAAAAAATAAACTTTTACTATGAGCAGATTTAGTGAAGTAAAAAATCTTGTAATGAGCTTGGAAGCTGACTTCGAAAAGTTCTATGACAAAGGCAATCAAGCTGCCGGTACCCGAGTTCGTAAAGGCATGCAGGAATTGAAAAACCTGGCGCAAGAAATCCGTACTGAAGTACAAGACAAAAAGAACGCTGGTTGATCCAAACAATAAAAAAAGGTGGTTCCAAAACCACCTTTTTTCGTTTGATCAAACTGATAAAGTGGAGCCTTAAAACTCCACTTTATTATTTTCCGGCTGTAGGTCAGCCAATCTTTTGCTGGGGTCAATTTCCACTGACTTGATCTGATCGAAGGGTTTTTCCAGCTGAATAGTCTTGGTCAAATTGGTCCATGGCCATGCTTCTGTCTTAATTCTTGTAGGCATATCTGCTTCTTGGACTTTCTCACCTCTCATGATCACCAAAGGCAGATACACCATTTCTTGGGTACCGTCTTTATAAGTGATTACCACATCCAAAGGCATGGGCATCAACCCAATACGCTCCAAAGTGATAGCTGTTCCTGTTGCACTTGCTTTTACTTCCTTCACACCATAGTCGATGGTTTTGGTGGAATTGACAAAATACTCCTTGTACCAATCCAATTCCAAACCACTTTCTTTTTCCATCACCCGGATGAAATCATTTACATTGGGATGACGAAACTGCCAAGTATTCCAATACCGAAGCATCCCCCGGTCTCTTACTTCTTCACCGAGAACATAGCCCAATTGGGCAAGAAATACGGCGCCTTTGGCATAAGCCGCCGAACTGTAAGCCGTATTGGTATGGTAATGATCCGAATGGGTAGACATGGGTTCTTCCAATCCAGACTTGGCCAGACGATAATATCCTGCATAAGAACCTCGCTGTGGATTTGGATTGGCTTGAAAAATATTCGCCATAGTCAAGTTGGTCGCATAGGAGGTGAATCCCTCGTCCATCCATGGATACAATGATTCATTGGTTGCCAATACCCCATGAAACCAGCTATGGGCCAACTCATGCACCAACACCCCCACCAGACTTGGCAAAGATCGTTCACCTGTAATGAGGGTAGACATGGCATACTCCATTCCTCCGTCTCCTCCTTGCACCACTGAAAACTGTTTGTAAGGATATTGCCCGAATTTCTTCGACATAAAATCGATCGCTTTGGGAGTCAATTCTTTGAGTTTCTCCCAGTTTTCGGAAGTCTTCTCGCCGGGAATGTAGAAATGGTGAACCATGATCCCGTTGGACATTTGGATCTTGTCATGCTTGTATTTGGGGTCTGCTCCCCACATGAAGTCGTGAACCTTGGGTGCTACAAAATGCCAAGTCAAGGTATTTCCCTTTGGTGCAGGCACTTTCACACCTGCATCTTCGTAGCCATGACCAATTTCATTTGGATTTTGCAAATAGCCTGTCCCACCCAGGACATAGGATTTGTCAATTGTGATTTTCACCTCAAAATCTCCAAAGATCCCATAGAACTCACGTCCGATGTAGGGGTTGGCATGCCAGCCTTGTTCGTCATAATTGGCCATTTTGGGATACCATTGCGACATGGAGTACCGTACTCCTTCGTCACTGTCACGACCTGAACGTCTCACCTGCAAAGGAACCTGACCCTCAAACTCCATCTCTAAAGTAACCGTGGTATTAGGCAATATTGGCTCGTGTAAGTCAACCTCCAATATGGTTTCTACCTCTTTGAACTTGACCGATTTTCCGTTCATTTTCAGGCTTTTCGCATGAAGGTATCCTATTTCTTCAGGCTTCAATTTGAAGATCCGATCCTTCACCCGAGCGTCGGGATCCGCGATGGTTCGAGAGCGGACATCCATCATACTGCCTGGTTGGAAGGCATTGTAATACAGATGATAGAATACACGAGTAAGTGTATCCGGTGAATTGTTGGTGTAGTTGAGCGTTTGAGTTCCGGAATATTGGTTGGTTTTGACGTCCATTTGGACCTCCATTTTGTAGTCGACCGCTTGCTGAAAACGACCGTTTTGGCCGAAAGCAGCTCCTGTTCCTACAAAAAGAAAAAGCCCAACCAAAGGCTTCATCCAATTTTTAAGCATATCGTTAATTTTTTTTCTAAAGAAAACCAAATCTATCCCCCTACCCAAACCGACCGTAAAAAATTGGAATCCCAAACTTTTTCGCTGTTCATTTCCATTAGAATAATTTTTCCTTCCCTTTCCAAAACATTTCTTTTAATTGAATTGAAATTGAAAACCACCTTAGTCAAATGAACAAAATCTACCTTTTGATTGTGGCTGTTTTGTTGAGCTTGTCAGTTCAAGCACAGCAAGTCAACATGGATGTATTTAAATCCATGAAAGCCAGAAGCATCGGACCCGGCGCCATGAGCGGGCGGATCACCGCGATCGATGCCATCCATGAAAACCCAAATATCATCTATGCCGGATCTGCCTCAGGCGGTCTATGGAAATCTACTTCAGGTGGAATCACCTGGGAGCCGATTTTTGACAATGAACGGGTACACTCCATCGGAGCCATTTCCATTTATCAGAAAAACCCAAACATCATCTGGGTGGGTACCGGTGAAGGCAATCCACGTAACTCCCTAAACATGGGATATGGAGTATACCGCTCTCTGGATGCAGGTAAAACCTGGCAACTGATGGGATTGGAAAAAACCCGCGCCATCCACCGAATCATCGTTCACCCTGACGATCCCAACACCGTTTTTGTCGGAGCGATCGGTTCTCCATGGGGTACACAGGAAGAGCGCGGTGTCTATAAAACTACCGACGGGGGCAAAACCTGGAAAAAAATACTTTATGTAGATACAAAGACTGGGGTGGGTGAAATGATCATGGACCCAAACAACCCCAACAAGATTTTTGTCAATATGTGGGAGCACAGAAGATACCCTTGGTTTTTTGAATCAGGCGGGGAATCATCAGGCTTATATGTGACCCAGGATGGCGGAGATACTTGGAAAAAACTTTCCGCAGAAGAAAATGGACTTCCAAAAGGGAAACTCGGAAGAATGGGACTGGCAATTTCCAAAGCCAACAGCAACAAGGTATATGCCTTGATCGAATCCTCGAAAAACGCACTTTATGTGTCAGAAGACGGTGGAGAGAAATTCTCCATGATTAATGACAAAGGTGAAATCGGCGATCGTCCGTTTTACTACTTCGAAATCTACGCGGATCCAAAGAACGAGAACCGCCTTTATACCCTTTACTCCAGAGTAGGAATCTCAGAAGATGGCGGAAAAAGCTTCCGCGAACTGCTCTCTTATGAAGGAGTACACCCCGACCACCACGCTTGGTATATCAATCCAAACGATCCTTCTTTACTCATTAATGGAAACGACGGAGGGCTTAACATCTCCCGTGACATGGGTAAAACCTGGTACTTTGCCGAAGGCATCACAGTAGGTCAATTTTACCACATCAACGTGGACAATGAGGTTCCTTATAATGTCTATGGAGGGATGCAGGACAACGGTTCTTGGACCGGCCCGGCTTACCTATGGAGAGTGGATGGCATCCGCAATACCTATTGGCAGGAGGTCTCCTTCGGAGACGGTTTTGACGTGGTATCTCACCCGTCCAATTCACGCTATGGCTACACGATGTCCCAAGGAGGTAATGTGAGCCGATTTGACAAACTCACCGGACACAACAGAACCATCCGCCCTACGCATCCGGATAAAGACATATTCCTGAGATTCAATTGGAATGCGGCAATTGCTCAGGATCCTCACGATGCCAACACCGTCTATTATGCATCCCAATTCCTTCACAAGTCAACGGATTCCGGTGAAACTTGGGAGATCATCTCTCCGGATTTGACCACCAATGATTCCACCAAGCAGCGTCAGCAGATGACCGGAGGTTTGACTTTTGACATTACCGGTGCAGAAAACCACACCACCATCATTGCCATCGCTCCTTCTCCGGTAGATAAAAATGTGATTTGGGTGGGTACTGATGATGGCAACTTGCAAGTGACCACGGATGGTGGAAAAACTTGGACCAATGTAGCTTCTAAATTGACCGGCCTTCCAAAAGCATCATGGATCCCTCAAGTTCAGGCATCCAGGTACAATGCCGGGGAAGTTTGGGTCGTAGCCAACAACTACCGAAACAATGATTTTGCAGCCTATGCCTACCATAGTTCAGATTATGGCAAGACCTTTACCCGCATCGCTGACGATTCCAAAGTATGGGGCTATACGCTATCCATCAAGCAGGACACAGAAGAGCCCAATTTGGTTTTCTTGGGTACTGAATTCGGTTTGTACGTTTCCTTCGACAAGGCTAAAACCTGGAACAAATGGGAACATGGCTATCCAAAGGCGGTTTCGACCTACGACATGACCATTCAGGAAAGAGAAGCTGACTTGGTGATCGGTACCTTTGGTCGTGCCATTTACATCTTGGATGATATCCGGCCTTTGAGAGCTTTCGCGAAAAATGGAGGAAAAGCTCCTACCGGAAAAGTAACTGCTTTCCCGGCCCCAGAGGCCTATCAGGCCGAAATCCAGCGTGCACATGGTGAGCGATTTATGGCCTCTGCCAAATATGCCGGAGAAAACAGACCCTTTGGTGGACGCTTGAGCTTTTACATCAATGACGACAAGGAAAAGTTGGATTCCGTGACGGTCAACATCTTCAATGCTGCCGGGGAACAAATCCGAACTTTGAAATCCTTGCCTTCTAAAGGTGTGAACAGAATCATCTGGAACCTAGACCGTAAATCAACCGCTGAAATAAGCGGTGGTTTCGGTGGTGGTCAAGGAGGAGGACGTCGTGGGTTCTTTGAACCGAGCGGCGGCGATGCCCTTCCCGGTACCTACAAAGTCGTCTTTGAATATGGTGGAGAAACATCCGAAACCTCCATTAAAGTAAATGTTGATCCAAGAATCGACCCTAAACTGGCAGATCTACAGGCTCGTGAGATTTTTGTGAAAAAAGTGGAAGCTCTTTCTTCTGAAGTCACTGCAGCCACACGAAAGCTCGACGACGCCCAGAAAGTCATCGATAAGGTCAATGCCATGATCAAAGACGTAAAAACGGAAGAAGCCAAGGCCTTGGAAACAGCAGCCAAAGACATCAAGAAAAAACTGGATGCTACAAGGGAAGCGTTCACCGGCCCTAGAAGAGAAGGTCAGGGAATCGTGAGAAACCTATACCCTACTACAATGACCAGACTCTTTGCACCTCGAAGCTACGCCAACTCCAGCTATGGAGCTCCTGGGGCCACAGAAGAGCGTTTGTTTACCCAGGCCAAAGAAGCCGCAGATGAGGCGATTGCCAAGGTCAATGCCTTTATGAACGGCGACTGGAAAGCGTTCGAAGAAAAAGTAAAAGCCACTCCGATTGACCTTTTTGAGGCAGTCAAAAATTGATAAAAACCACCAGTAATAAGAAAAAGCATCCTGAGTTTCGGGATGCTTTTTTTTGTGT
Source organism: Algoriphagus aquaeductus (assembly GCF_003253485.1). Taxonomy (GTDB): domain Bacteria; phylum Bacteroidota; class Bacteroidia; order Cytophagales; family Cyclobacteriaceae; genus Algoriphagus; species Algoriphagus aquaeductus. Next base: position 26,293 of record NZ_QKTX01000005.1, read on the forward strand.
CTGCCTTTCCACTAATTTGAACTGAAATGCTATCAAACTCTAAAATCTCCTGGAAAACCGCAGCGGGTCTGGTCGTGGCCAATATGATCGGAACTGGGGTATTTACCAGTCTGGGTTTTCAACTTGCTGTTGTTCAGAACACCTGGACTATTTTGATCTTATGGATGGTTGGTGGAATCATGGCCCTCATCGGATCTTTTGTTTATGCAGAATTGGGAACTCACTTTCGGAGAACCGGCGGCGATTACATATTTCTTTCGGAATCCATCCATCCTTCTGTCGGCTATTTGTATGCTTGGGTGTCTTTGGTGGTCGGATTTTCTGCCCCCATTGCCATTGCAGCCATGGCGATGAATAATTACCTCAGCCCGCTTTTTGGCCAAAGTATTTTACCCGGACTGTTCTTTTTATTGGCAGTTCCGATTGCACATATCTTTTCAGTCAGTAGATCTGCACAATTTCAGGACCTAATGACCTTGGTCAAAATCCTGTTTGTGCTCGTTTTGATTGGGATGGGTCTTTTTTCCGGTTCAAAAGTTGAGGTGTCAGCCATTGACCTTTCCTCTTCTTGGCAAGAGGAGGTATTACTACCCGGATTTGCAGTGTCTTTGATTTATGTCTTTTATGCCTACACCGGGTGGAATTCGGCAGCATATATCATTGAAGAAGTGGATCAACCGCAAAAAAACCTTCCCAAAGCACTTATTTCCGCCACCCTTTCCGTCATGGTGATTTACATCTTACTCCAATTGGTCCTGCTCAAGCATGCCTCTGTGGATCAACTGAGCGGAAAAGTAGAAGTAGCAGACATTGCATTTGGAAACCTGTTGGGAAGCGGCGGTGCACTTTGGGTTAGTTTCTTTATCGGTATCCAGTTGATCGCTACGATTTCAGGCTATGCCTGGGTTGGCCCGAGAGTGACCTATGCCATGGCCAAGGACTTCAAACTTTGGCACCCATTGGCGAAAATAAATTCCAACGGTATACCTGTTCGGGCGATTTTTCTCAATTCTGCCATCAGCCTTATTCTTTTCGTTTCAGGATCATTTGAGCAGGTAATGCTCTATGCGGGATTTGTCCTTCAGCTGATGGGCACTGTCACCATCTTTTCCTCCCTTAGAATCCAAAAAGAAAATGGCTTTAAGACACCATTTAAACCCCTTTTGCAAATCATTTATCTGATCTTCAGCTCGGCAATTATGGGCTATTTGGTTTGGGACAGGCCCAAAGAGAGCTTGGCCGGAATCGGAATATTGCTTTTGGGAGCAATGCTGTATGCATTTGACAGCAGAGCCTCAAAAAGCTAATTTTTGGATAGCCTAAGTTGCCCAAGGATGATCATGGTGGCAAAAAAAGTCCATACCACAATCGGGAAAACTAAATAAGAAAGTCCTGCTGAAAGATCTGACACCTTCCTCCCTACCCATAATGCCGCAAGAATCACCAGTATATTTCCAAAAAGTCCAAATTTCAAGGCAGAGATCCCAGTCAATTTTTCCAAGCCAAGGGTGTAATAGGCATAACTCGAACAAATCACGGCCAACAAAATAGTCATGGAGGCTAAATTGGACTCTTGGATGAGCATCAAGTTATACCTCAAAATGGCCAAGAGAAAAAATAAAAATACCCAAACGAGGGGAATTACAAATCCGGGAGGCTCAAACCAAAGCCTTTTCCTTTTCTCATTTCCTTCAAACCGCAACCCTAGAAAATAGGCCGGAACATTGATCAGGAAAAGAATGGCGTAAAACAAAAGAAGGTTAACGAGGAGACCTACCATGCATGTAATGTAACCAAAAATATTCTCCTCATTCCTGAAAAAATCACGTTGATTCCCATTTTATGACGGACGATTCTATTGATCCAGCAACCTGCGATGGTAATTTATCTGACCTAAATGATAATTGAAATGCCCATAGAGGTGGATCAGAAAATAGCCAATGGTCATGGGATGCCCAAAAAAAGCGTGCAAAGACATATCGCCAAGGCGATCAGGATGAAGGTTGAGCAGTGACTGCTCCACGACACCCTTTACTTCCGAGAGTTCCTGAAGCAAGGCTTCTCTAGGTTCTCCCTTATGAGCAAACTCTCTTTCTCTGTTTCTTTCATAGGCAATACCACCCAAATCCAAACCGATAAAATGCCTAAGATTTCCAAAAAGATGCAAAGCCAGATTTCCTGCCGAGTTGGAAATACCCTGGTCCACCATCCAAAGATGAGCTTCATTTTGGTAAGCCCTCAGCTCCTCTTCCAGCTTGGATAAATCCCTCTGAAACAACAGATTAAATTCCTTTAGATTCATGAATGATTAAGATGTTTCCGGTAAGCATTCTCCAATTTGATATCGTATTTATTTTGGGCGTAAGCTGGGCCATTATAACAATGCGCAAACTTAGCCCAGTTTTTCGCCTTTAAATGCTGGATACATCCAAAGACTGTGATGTATCTTCCGAAGGCTTCTAATTGATTTCGTTCATGGATGTACATCTGATCCACAAATTCCTGAACTGAAGCATACCCCAATTTTTTAGCATGAAATCCCATGATCTGGTAGCTTCCCCAAGATGCAGAGGCAAGTGCGGCTTCTCTTACTTTTGGATCCGGTAATAAGGAGGCTGCTTTTTCAAGTCTGTCATATTCTCTGGGTCCACCGATGTAGTGGCTCTTTGTCCACCTGGAATATAATACATCCGAGTTGGAAGGGTTGGAGATCAAATTGGGATTGAAGCCCCGCTCCTGTAGCTGTTTCCAGAAAATATGGCCTTCAAACAGGATTTTAGGCTTTCCATCTATCAAAAAACCTTTGCCACTGCTTTCTACCTCATTGACTGCCTTGACCGCGGGAAGCTCCAACTGGTGCTTTTGGGCAAAATCTTTTAAGTCTTGTTCGCTCAGAAACTTATCTGCTAAAGTTTGGGCAGGTCTGGTTTTGTCTACCAAGAGGGTCCAAGTTTTCACTCCTACCTCTCCGTCTACTACCAGACCGTTTTTTCGTTGAAAATCTCTGACAGCTGCATCGGTAAGGTTTCCAAAGTAACCGGTGGCGGGAATCTGATACCCTGATTTTCCCAAAAGCTCTTGAAGATAGGAGACAAAAGGGCCGCTGGATCTAAGTTTTAAGTATTGCATGGCATTTGGCATAAAAATGAAAAGTACTTCAAGTTACCTGAAGTACTTCACAATTGCCAACCTATCACGCTAAATATCAAGGATCAATCACGTTCTTTCGCTGTCCGTATTTACTCGGTTTTGTTTCTGATTTTAGCGCCTCAGATTCCTTGGGCCGTTCTGGCCTAGGAGCCCGCACTTCCACTTCCGATCTTGGCTTTGACTGCTCCTTGGTAGCTGATGATTCTTGACCACTCGGCTTTTTCTTCTTTTTTTTCTTTTTGCTCTTATCAGGATTTGGCTTGGAAAATTCCTTTTTGGGCTTGTCTCCAGCGTATTCAGGTCCTTTTTCCATATGCTCTGGAAGAGGATTTTGGGTTACGCTCATCCCGATCAGCTTTTCGATACGGACAAATTTGTGTTGGTCTTTAGGATTGACAAAAGTGATGGCTTCTCCTTCTTTGTCCGCTCTGGCGGTTCTGCCAACCCGGTGCACATAGTCTTCCGGATCGCTGGGCGTATCATAATTGATAACCAATTCGATTCCTACCACATCGATACCTCTGGAAATAATATCCGTCCCGATCAGGATCTTCACTGCCTTATTTTTGAAGGCCGACATGATTTTTTCCCGTTCTACCTGCTCCAGGTCAGAATGAAACGCTTCCACATCGAATCCTTTTTTCAGCACCTTGTAAAGCGCTTTGACTTTATCCTTGGTCGAGCAAAAAATGATGACAGCTTCATACGCTTTTTGGGACAGGATATGACGGACCAATTCCTCCTTTTGGGTATCATAGACCGAGTACATGGATTGGGTCACTCCTTCTGCCGTTTTGCCAATGGCAATGGAGATTTCCTCCGGTTTGTTCAGAATTTTCATACTGAATTGACGGATTTTGGGTGGCATGGTCGCTGAGAAAAGGATGGTTTGACGGTTTTTAGGGAGATAATTGACGATTTTGAGGATATCATCAGAAAAACCCATGTCCATCATTCGGTCCGCTTCGTCAAGAATTAAGTGTTCGAGCGAGCTCAAATCCATCTTTCCACCAGCCAGTAAAGCAATCAACCTGCCTGGCGTAGCAACTACGATTTCAGCGCCTGTTTCCAGCGCTTTTTTCTGTTGCTCCCAAATGACACCGTCTCCTCCTCCATAAATCGGAACAGAGCTTACTCCCAAAAAATAGGAAAAACCCTGAATCTGCTGATCGATCTGAATGGCCAACTCACGCGTAGGAGCCAAAATCAGTGTATTAAGAGAAGTAGATCCTGATTTGGAAATCTTGTTTAAGATCGGAAGGACAAAAGCCGCTGTCTTACCGGTACCTGTTTGGGCACAGGCTATGAGATCTTTTCCTTCCATAATGACCGGAATGGCCAATTGCTGAATGGGGGTGGGTTGATCAAAACCCATGGCATCAAGCCCCTCCTGAAGAGACGACTCGAAATTAAATGACTGAAAATTCAACTTAAGGTGATTTTATTAGGTAAAAAGGGATCGGAAAAATACCGATCATCCAAAGATACAGGAATTTAGAAGAAAATTTGGGAATCAAGCCTTGGAAAGGATTTTTCCATGTAAATCATTTAGTATCACTCTTTAGTTTGGTTTATATTGATACCCAAGTTGAAAAAAATGAGACCATCCTTCCTTCGCTATGCGCTCACTCTTCTCGTCCTTACTTTGTTAGGTGGCAATCTGTTTGCACAAAAATATAGTGTCAAAGGAAGAGTATTGGACTCAGACTCCAAAGAATTCATCGAGGGAGCCACAGTCACCCTTCGAAATACGGCTTTTGGAGGAATCACCGGAGGAGTGGGAAACTTTTCCCTCGAAGGTATTCCAGAGGAAAAATACACCTTGGCCATCGCCTATCAAGGGTATAATTTATTTGAAAAAATCATCCGGGTGACCGAAGATCTCAATTTAGGGGAATTGTATCTGGTCAAATTCGGAAGTGAAGGAACAGGTGCTGCCCTGCAAAAAACCATCCGCTCCACCAATGTCAGTAGATTATTAGTCGAACGCCCGAATTTTATAGGCGGAAATATGGTGTATGGTATCCCACCTGATCCAAAAAAGGTAGAGGGCAATTTTTACTTGGATAAAAAATGGAATTTGGCTTCGATTCTTCTTTACAGAGATCAGGAAATTCTGGAAGACTTTCGAGTGAGATACAATATCAACTCCAACAACTTTGAATTGATGGAGCCGGAAACCTTCCAAATCACCACCCTTCAGGGTTATCGGGTACAAAATATTGTGTGGATGGACAGCAGCTACAAGGTACCCCGATATTTTGTCAACGGAATGGACTTCCGGGAAGATGGAGCGCCGATATCCGGTTTTTTTGAAGTGATCGTGGAGGGACAGCTACCCCTGATGCGAAGGACTAAGGCTATTTTCAAAGAATCGAATTACAACACAGCACTGATGGTCGGCAACCGCAACGATCAGATAATCAAGCGGAATGTCTATTACTATTTGAGAGAAAAAGATCTCTATGAAGTGCCTAAAAAAAGGAAAGACCTTTTCTTGATTTTCGGAGATAAAGCTTCTCAGGTCGAGGCATTTGTCAACGAAAACCAAATTGATCTCAAGCAAACCAGTTCAATCTTTCAGATCTTCACTTATTACAATTCCCTCTATCCAGGTTTTGTACCCATCATGAGTCAGCTTCTGGATGAAAATTAAACACCCAACCATCACCCTAATGAAAAAAATTTACTTTCTGGCATTCCTTTTTATTTCCTGGAATGCTTTAGCTCAGGGATTACCTGGCCTCGGTGCAGGCACCACACCAAATAATCGCCCCATTCTTCATGGCAAAAATTGGGTAGCTATCACCGGCAAACCTCTCGCGGCCACAGCCGGCTCCATGATTTTCCAGCAAGGAGGAAATGCCGTAGACGCTGCCTGCGCGATGATTGCCGCCACATCCACTATGTGGGACGTCCTCTCTTGGGGAGGCGAAACCCAAGCCTTGATCTATAATCCAAACACAAAAAAAGTTATCGGAATCAATGCTATGGGCGTTGCTCCCACCGGTGCCACCGTAGATTTTTACAAATCTCAAGGTATGGATTACCCACCGCAATTTGGTCCTTTGGCGGCGACCACTCCAGGTACGCCTGGAGGGATCATGACCATGTTGGCAGAGTTTGGCACCATGAGTCTGGAGCAGGTGCTCAAGCCTGCTATGGACTTGGCCAAAGGCTACCCGATCGAAGCCCAAACCGCCAATGCCATCGAAAACAACAAGGATAAAATCAAAGAATGGCCCTATTCCAAAAAGGTATTTTTACCTCACTTGGGTGAGCAAAGAGAGGCGCCATCGGCCGGAGAAATCTTCGTGCAGGAAGATTTGTACCAAACGCTTCTCAAACTTGTGGAAGCCGAACGAGCCGCATTGAAAGCCAAGAAAAGCCGAAAAGAAGCCATCTATGCGGCCTATGACCGTTTTTACAAAGGTGACATTGCCAAAGAAATCGTGAGAGGTACCCGAGAGCAGGGAGGTTTGTTTACAGAAGCGGATTTAGCCAACTGGAAAGTGAAAATCGAAGAACCCCTTCAGGTCAACTACCGGGGGGTGGACGTGTACAAACTTCAGGAATGGACACAAGGACCTGCTTTGCTTCAGTCCTTGAACATTCTGGAAAACTTTGACCTGAAGTCCATGGGCTACAACTCGGCTAATTACATCAACACCGTCTATCAGGCGATGAGTTTGGCCTTTGCAGACCGGGATTTTTACTACGGTGATCCGGCATTTGTGAAGTCTCCCATGAAAAGTCTTCTTTCCAAAGAATATGCAAAAGAACGTGCCAAACTGATCGGCGAGGTCAATGACCCCAAAATCACCGCAGGCGACCCCTACCCTTACCAAGGGGAAAGCAATCCCTACCTCAACCTACTGAACAAAAACAAGCAAACCGTCGCTGCCCTTTCTCCTGAAGATCTTAAAGCTGGTTTGGATGAAAAATTCCTAGCAGACTTCCAAAGCGGTACTACATCTGTCCAGACAGCAGATGCGGAAGGTTGGGTCGTTTCGGTGACTCCATCCGGCGGTTGGATTCCCGCAGTCATTGCCGGAAATACCGGCGTAGGACTTTCTCAGCGGATGCAAAGCTTTGTTTTGGACGAAAACCTGAATCCCTACAACCTGCCCGAACCGGGCAAGCGACCGAGAGTGACCTTGACTCCAAGCCTGGCGATGAAAGACGGAAAGCCCTACCTAGCCTTCTCTGTTCAGGGCGGTGATTCTCAGGATCAGAACCTCCTGCAGTTTTTCCTGAATGTGGTCGAGTTTGACATGAATGTGCAGGAAGCTGTCGAAGCCCCCAACTTCAATTCCTACCAAATGCAAAGCAGCTTTGGGGACCATGAAATCCGTCCGGGAGCCATCACCCTTCGTGAAGACACACCGGAATGGATCCGAAGAGATCTACTCCGAAAAGGATACATCATGGATTTTTGGAACAAAACCTCCGGCCCTATCACCGCCATCTGGATCGACTGGAAGCATGGCACCTTATGGGGGGGCGCGAGTAATTATGGAGATGATTATGGGATAGCGTGGTAATGCAGGATATCGGATTTCGGTATTTTGATTTCGGATTAAAAGGAAAGGAATGGACGAGAGTCTGTTCCTTTTTTTTCTCTCACTCAATACCTAAATCAATGCGGTGATTATCCTAAGGTCTCACCATCTCCACATGAGGAATATCATCCTCAAGATACTCCTCCCCCTCTTCCACAAAGCCCAAGGCCTCATAAAACGGTTTGGCATACACTTGAGCACCAATTCGAATCGGTCCAGCACCAAAGAGTTCCTTACAGTAGCGAATACCCAATTCCATGACAATTTTTCCTACACCTGTACCACGATGGGAAGGTGCAGAAATCACCCGTCCAATGGAAATTTCATCAAAGGAAACTCCAGCCGGTAGCAAGCGGCAATATCCCACCAAGCGTTGAGAATCATATACCAGCAGATGATCACACTTTTGATCCTTGTTGTCCAGGTCCAAGTAGGGACAATTTTGCTCTACAATAAAGACCTCAGCTCTTAGCCGTAAAAGGTCGTAGAGCTCGTGGATACTGAGTTCCTGAAAGGATTTGATGGTATGAGATAGATTCATTAATGAAAGAAGAAGAGGTTTTTAAAAAGGTTGATTTTAAAACCAAAATTGAATCATCCTCTAAGCTTTTCCAAGTATATCAATCAATAGACTCGACCAATTGAAAATAAATTTCGCCAATCTTACAACTTCCAGTTCCGATTCGCCTTTTTCTCTGCTTTCGCCTTTTTGGATTTGAGTCGATCCTCAATAGCGCCTTTGGAAGGTTTGGTGGCTTTTCGGATTTTTTTCTTGTGAAATGCAGTTCGAAGCAGATCGTAAAACTTTCGGATGACCAATTCTTTATTTTGGATCTGTGACCGTTTTTCTTGGGATGAAAGCTGCAAAAATCCCTCCTGATCGATCTTATTCGAAGCTTTTTGAAGCAAAGTCAATTTTTCCTCCTCGCTTAAAATCAGGGAATTATTCACATCGAACTTGAGTTGGACTTTAGTCTCCACCTTATTGACATTCTGCCCTCCCGGACCGCTGCTTCGGGCAGTCTGAAACTGGAGTTCGGGGATAAAATCACCATTTTTGATGCGGGTTTCGAGGGATGACATGGAATTGGAAGATTGAAAGAGTACAAGATTGAAAAATTATTTTGGATTCACTCTTAAAGACAATTTTTCAAATCTCAAATTTCAAATCTCTGATTTCTCTACCTTCGTGAACTTATCCAAAGTTTAAAAACGTTTCCATCCCGTAACCTAATGGACCTTGAATCCATTAACCATTACTTATGAAAACAAAACCTAGAGTAGTCGTCGGCCTCTCCGGCGGTGTGGACAGCAGCGTGGCTGCCAAACTTTTAATCGATCAGGGCTACGAAGTCATCGGCATGTTTATGAAAAACTGGCACGATGAATCCGTCACCATCTCCAACGAATGCCCTTGGATGGAGGACTCCACCGATGCCATGCTCGTGGCCGAAAAACTCGGAATCCCCTTCCAAGCCATCGATCTCAGCGAAGAATATCGCGAACGCATCGTGGATTACATGTTTGCAGAATACGAAGCTGGCCGGACCCCCAACCCGGATATCCTGTGCAATCGGGAAATCAAATTCGATATCTTCCTCAAAGCCGCCCAAAAGCTCAAAGCTGATTTTGTTGCCACCGGCCACTATTGTCAAAAGCGGGAATTCGAAGTGGACGGAAATCCGGTCTATCAACTGATTGCCGGAGCCGACCCCAATAAGGATCAAAGCTATTTTCTCTGTCAGTTGTCACAGGCACAATTGGCCAAGGCACTATTCCCGATTGGACATTTACAAAAGCCTCAAGTTCGGGAAATCGCCAAAGCTGCAGATTTGATTACAGCGGAAAAAAAGGATTCTCAAGGACTTTGTTTTATCGGGAAAGTAAGACTTCCCGACTTTCTTCAGCAGCAGCTCAAGCCTAAAAAAGGAAAAATCATCCAAATACCGGAGAATTTACCGGTATTTGACAGACTAAAAGTACCCGCCGGAATTGAACCACAGGATTGGGATCAAGAGACTTTGGATGCGGTGTGTCTGCCAATTCATTACACGGCTGATCAGGGAAAAGTATTGGGCGAACACAATGGTGCGCATTACTTCACCGTTGGTCAGCGGAAAGGCTTGCAGGTCGGAGGAACAGGAAAACCGCTTTTCGTAATCTCTACAGATACTCGAGAAAATGTGATATACACCGGACTGGGAGAAGAGCATCCGGGATTGAATCGTTTTGGCCTGTTTGTCAAAAAAGATCAAGTTCACTGGATTCGGGAAGACTTGGCTTTGGCCCCCGGTCAGTATGCAGAATATGTGGCCCGAATCCGCTACCGTCAGCCCTTGTCCAAAGCGACTTTGATCATGAAGGAAATTGGCTTGTATGTGCTCTTCGAAAATGCACAAAAAGGAATCGCCTCCGGCCAGTTTGTGGCATGGTACCAAGGTGAAGAATGCATCGGTTCCGGAACTATTTTTTGAGTCATATCCCACAGATGGGCACAGAAAAAGCCACAGATTTTCACGGATATTTTTTAATCTGGAAAATCTGTGATTTTGATCCGTGTAAATCTGTGGGAAAAAGTATTTCTTAATTCCTTTCTTTGAGTCCTCTCCTATTCCCTTCGTGCCCTCTGTGGTCAAAAAAACATGCTTGAAATCATCTTCGAAGACGAACATCTGGTCATTATCGATAAGCCTGCCGGTCTGCTGGTCCACCGTACCCGACAGGCATTTGGAGAGGATGAAAATGCATTGATCCAGCTTCGGGACCAAATCGGTTCTTGGGTAGCACCTGTTCACCGCCTCGATCGAGCGACAAGTGGCCTTTTGCTTTTTGCCAAAAATGAAGAAATCCTCCCCGCATTAAAGGCAAAATTCATGGATCGGGAAGTTCAAAAAACCTATCTGACCATTGCAAGAGGAATTCCTCAGGAAAAAGAAGGGCTGATCGATCATCCACTCACCAGTGAGCGATCCAACAGACCTCAGGAAGCACAAACAAGATTTCGGGTTTTAGCCGAATCCGAAATTCCGTTCAATTCAACAGGTCGCTATCCGACCAGTAGATATAGTCTTATTGAGGTAGATTTACTTACCGGCCGCACTCATCAAATCCGAAGACATTTGGCTCATATTCGACACTATATAATCGGTGATAAGAAACACGGAGACAACAAGCAAAACATCTTTTTTGAGCGCCAGTTTGGTTTGCAGAATTTGCTGCTCCATGCCTGGAAACTCAGCTTTGATCATCCCCTTTCTTTGGAGAAAATAAGCCTTTCCTGCCCTCCTCCTGTACATTTCCGAACAATCATGCAGGAATTAGGCTGGAATCCGAAGGAAATTTTATAAGCGAATCACCCGATTCTGAATTTTCCATTACTTTAGACCAATTCAATTAATTACCCTATGCAAAAATCCCTGTTGACTCTCGGGCTTTTGGTTATTTCCGGCTCGCTGGTTTTGGCCCAAAAGCAGGATATCGAGAAAAAATTTGATGGCAAAACCGCCATTTCTGAATTTACCTACCTTGCTTCAGATGAACTGATGGGCCGTGACCCTGCCCGACCGGAAATGAAGCTAGCCTATACCTTTATCGCCTCATCACTTGAAAAAGCAGGGGCAAAACCGATCCCCGGTGCTGATGGCTTTTATCAAAACATTCCTTTTCGACTTTCCTCCCCTCCAAAGTCAGGAAAACTAACCATTGGAATCACAGATTATGCCCAAGGCAAAAATATGCTGGTGCTGGACGGAAAGTCCCTCACCGGGACCTTTGAACTGGTTGAAGTCGGATTTGGAATGGAAGAGGACTTTGCAGGAAAAGACCTCAAAGGTAAAATAGCAGTGGCCAATGTGGGTGCGCCCAATAGATTGACTCCCTCTGATCTTTTTTCCTTGGGTGGAGAAAAAAGCAAAAGGGCAAAAGAAGCCGGAGCCGTGGCTTTGATTGAGCGATTCAATGCCCCTGCAGTGCCTTGGCAATTGGCGTCCAACTTTCTAAATCGGGCAACCCTCACGTTGGATCAAGGTTCTTCCAGTGATTTGACCTATATCTGGGTGGAAGACCTGAAAAATCAACTGAGGGGGGATGTCTTGACCAAGGCTAACTTAGAAATTACCGGCAAAACAAACCGATCGGTGGATGGAAAGAATGTTGTGGCCTGGATTGAAGGGACGGATCCAAACCTCAAGAATGAATATGTGCTACTTTCTGCACATTATGATCACGTAGGAGTGGGTACGCCGGATGCACAAGGGGATTCGATCTACAATGGTGCTCGGGACAATGCCGTAGGAACAGTAGCTGTGATGAATGCCGCGAAATATTTTGCTCAGAATCCACCAAAACGATCCATCCTATTGGCCCTCTGGACGGCAGAAGAAAAGGGCTTGTTGGGTAGTGCCTATTTCGCAAATAATCCTTTGGTTCCCTTGGATCAAATCGTTTACAACCTCAACATTGACAATGCCGGATACAATGACACTTCACTGATTACAGTGATCGGATTAGGGAGAACAAGCGGGGATTTTCTATTGGAGGAAGCTGCCGCGGAATTTGGGGTAAAAGCTGTCTCAGATCCCTCTCCTGAACAAGGACTTTATGACCGCTCTGACAATGTCAACTTTGCAAGAAAAGGAATTCCAGCCCCGACTTTCTCTTTAGGATTTACTGCTTTTGATGACAGTATTCAAAAATATTATCACAAAGCCGGTGATCATGTAGACAATTTTGATTTGGATTATGCCCAGATCTATTGGAAAGCCTTTATTCTCTCAGCACAGAAAATCGCCAATTGGGATCAACGCCCAGCATGGAAAGCCGGTGACAAATACGAGGAAGTGAGTAAGCAGCTCTATGGAAAATGAGACTTTAGACACTAGACTCAAGACCATAGAATAAGGAATTTTGAGTGAAAGATGCGACTCTTGAAGTCACCTAAATAGCTACAAAATATTTATTTGAAATTTCGATCAGAATCTTTTAAGGATAAAAATTAGAGGCTGCCCTTCTTATGGACAGCCTCTTCTTTTGTTGTATAGGATTACACGAGTTGAACTTACTTTTCTGTTTTGTCTCCTCCTGATTCTACTTTACACTTTCTAATTGTTTTTCTTTTCAATCTTCTTAAATGATGCCTGGTTCTGGGTTAAGAACTTTTCCAAAGTTTGGAACTTTGGAAAAGTTGTAGGACTATATCTAACTTCTTGCGTCTGAAATCTAGCGTCTGAATTAAAACAGCATTCCCGCAATCGTCGCAGTCATCAGACAAGCCAAAGAAGCGGCCAACAGCGATTTCAATCCCAGCCTGCTTAAGTTGCCCTGCTGATTGGGCGCGATGATGGATATCCCTCCCAGCTGAATCGCAATCGAACTGAAATTAGAAAATCCACAAAGCGCATAGGTAGCGATGACAATCGATTTTGCATTTAACGTCGCTGCTTCTTTCATCTCGGAAAGGCTCAGGTATGCCACAAACTCATTGATTACCGTCTTTTGCCCCAATAAACTACCTACTTGTAGGCTATCAACCCAATCCACTCCGATAATCCAGGCAAACAACCGAAATATCTGTCCAAAAATATATTCCAAAGAAAATCCTTTAAACTGTCCTCCGGTGCTGGATTCTACCCAAGCATTCAACCCGGTGTATTCCCCTATCATTCCGCTCAGCCCATAATTCACCGCTGCTATCACCGCGATAAATGCCAGCAACATTCCGCCCACGTTGAGTGCTAACTTGAGTCCTTCGGCTGCACCGATCGACATGGCATCGATCAGATTGACTCCCATGGCCTCTTCATTCACTTGGAGTTTATCCTGTTTGATTTCTTTCTCAGTTTCCGGGATGAAAATCTTGGAGAGTACAATCGCCGCAGGCGCATTCATAATACTTGCACCCAAGAGATACGCCGCAAATTTGCTTTGCTCTTCCAAACTATCCCCTCCCAAAAAGGCCACATATCCTGCTAAAACCCCTCCTGCAATTGTAGCCATCCCTCCTGTCATCAAGCACATCAGTTCAGACTTACTCATTTGAGGAATAAAGGGTCTGACCAAAAGCGGGGCTTCCGTTTGGCCCAGGAAAATATTGCCTGCCGCAGAAAGGGACTCAGGACCGGAAAGCCTCATCGTCCTTGCCATAACCCAAGCAATGCCGTAAACGATTTTCTGTAAAATCCCCAGGTAGTACAAACCAGAAGAAACCGTAGAAAAGAAGATAATCGTGGGAAGCACTTTAAACGCGAAAATGAAACCGAAACTGTCTCCTGCCAAATCTCCAAAAATAAACCTTGCTCCAGCTTCACTGAAACTGAGGAACTTGACAAATCCTTCAGATAGCAGCTGAAATCCGTCTTTGACGAACTCCACCTTTGTAATCAGAAATCCAAAAACCAATTGAAGTGCAATACCGATGACGACCAGTCTCCAGTCGATTTTTTTTCGATTATTTGAAAAAATAAATGCCACCAAAACGATGACGGCCAGACCAAGGGCTCCTCTTAAGTAATCCATGCATTGAGATTAATACCAGGGGCTAAAAATAGGCCAATATTGGGCAAGAAAAAAGCCCTGAAAAAATTCAGGGCTCAGGTATCAGTTTCTTTTGTTGATCTCATCCCGAATTCGGGCCGCTCGTTCATAGTCTTCATTGTTGATTGCCTTTTCAAGCAATTGATTCAACTTATCGAGACTATAATCCTTCAGTGAGCCTTCTTTTGTGGCGGCCGGCTTTGGAGCGGGTGCTTTAGGAACCTTTGTTTCTTCCCGCTTTTCCTCTTCTGTAAACTCAATCCCTGCTTCAGCCATGACTTTTTCTGAACAGAATATCGATGCGCCAAATCGAACCGCAATCGCAATCGCGTCAGAAGGACGTGAATCTATCTCTGATTCTACTACGCTGCTTTTACAGTGAATTTTGGCGTAAAAAACGCCCTCCTTCATGTCTGAAATGACGATTCTTTCGATATCAAACTGAAATTGGTCAGCAAAGGACTTGAATAAATCATGGGTCATAGGCCGATTGGGTATGATCTTTTCTATCTCGATGGCAATGGCCTGAGCTTCAAACATTCCAATGACTATCGGCAACCTTCTGATACCATCCACCTCTCCCATGACCAGCGTAAAAGATCCTGATTGAGAGTGATTGGACGAAAGTCCCAAGATTTCCAGTTCTACCAGTTTTTCCACAAAAATTAAAGTTCTGCTTTAAGTGCGTCAGTAAGTTTGGGTACTATCTCAAAAGCATCTCCTACTATCCCGTAATCCGCTGCTTTGAAAAATGGCGCTTCCGGGTCTTTGTTGATCACCACAATGCACTTTGAGGAATTAACACCTGCAAGATGTTGAATCGCGCCTGAAATTCCTACTGCGACGTATAAACTAGGTGCAACTTTTACCCCGGTCTGACCCACGTGCTCGTGATGTGGCCTCCATCCGATATCGGATACTGGCTTGGAGCAACCCGTCGCCGCACCCAAGGTTTTTGCAAGATCTTCCAGCATACCCCAGTTCTCCGGGCCTTTCATTCCACGGCCACCGGATACCACAATATCCGCCTCGGGTAAAAGCACTTCTCCGGTTGCTCTTTCAGTAGAGGTAATTTTGGAAGCAAAATCCGAATCTGAAATTGTCACAGAAAGATTCTCCACGACTGCCTCAGTACCGTCTGTTTTCAAATCCACCGCATTTTTTTTGACCGCCAGAATTTTATTCTCGGTAGTCACGGTGGTTTCGGCAAATGCTTTTCCGGTATAGATACTTCTTTTGACTACATACCCTGCTGAGGTGGAAGGCAATTCAACTACATTGGAAACCAAGCCAGCATTCAGCTTGATCGCCAAGCGGGCTGCTACAGCATCTCCCAGGGAAGATTTGGCCAACACCAGAGTTTTCGCCCCAACAGCAGCGAATGCCTGGGCTACAGCGGTAGCATGGGCCTGAATAACCCCTGCGTTTAATCTCTCATCGCTGGAATGCAGAACTTTGGCAGCACCGGCTTTACCCACGGCGGCCAATTCATCTGCAGAAACTGTCCCCAAAGCTACTGCCACCACCTCACCTTCGCCCGTTTTACCGGATAGCGCATGAGCAAATGACACGGCTTCCAAACTGGTTTTTTTTACTTTACCTTCTGCGTGTTCTATATATACAAGGATTGACATAACCTCTTGATTTTATTTGGATTATTGGAAATTAATTAAAGTACTTTTGCCTCGTTTTTGAGCAATTTCACCAATTCGGAAACCTGATCTTTGTCGATCAGTTTCACCGAACCTTTTGCAGGAGGCAACTGATAGCTTGATGCTTCTGCCTGGGTTTTCTGGGTCACTGCCTCCACCACGTTCAATGGCTTGGTTCTGGCGGACATAATACCTCTCATATTTGGAATTTTCCACTCGGCAATGGGTTCTTGGCAACCTGCAATCAAGGGCAACTGCGCCTCCAAATACTCTTTCCCGCCTTCGATTTCTCGGGCCATTTTCACGGTATTTCCTTCCAGGTCCAGTTTCATTACCGGTGAGAAAGATGGCATTCCCAACAATTCCCCAACCATGCCATGAACCATCCCTCCATTGAAATCAATAGATTCTCTGCCCATTAAGATCAACTCATACCCTCCTTCTTTGGCGTAATGCGCGATCTGCTTGGCTACAAAATAGGAGTCTTTCGGAAAAGCATTGACCCGGATCGCATCATCTGCTCCGATTGCCAAGGCCTTGCGTAGGGTGGGCTCGGTCTCAGCTTCACCTACATTTAATACCGTAAGACTGCCTCCCGTCTGATCCCGCAACTCGACTGCCCTTGCCAAAGCGTAATCATCGTAAGGTCCAATAATAAATTGAACCCCAGTAGTATCAAACTTGGTATTGTTGGCAGTAAATTGAATCTTGGAAGTCGTATCCGGTACGTGTGTGATACAAACAAGAATCTTCATTGGTTTAGAGTTAGATTATTTTAGATTTATTTCGCGTGAAAATAACAGGCAAAGCCTAATTAAAAAAACAATTCATGAGCAATTTGGACAGGATTCAAGTCTTGAGAAACTATATTTTGGAGGAACCACAAGATCCATTTAACCATTATGCGCTGGCTCTTGAAATCAAAGAAAAAGACCCCGCAGAGGCACTCAGGATATTTGAATATGTTTTGGAAAATTTCCCGAATTATCTGCCTGCCTACTTCCCTTCTGCCCATTTTTTCATTGAGCACCACCAATGGGAAAAAGCAAGACAGGTCTTTGAAAATGGAATCAAACTGGCCTCTCTCCAACAAAACGAGAAGGCACAAAAAGAGCTGAAAAATGCGTATCAGAATTTCTTGTTTGAAACGGACCTGGAATAAAAACTGACCAAAAGACGCACTAACTCCGCTAACTCATTAGGTTGTTCTATTTTTAACCTGTATTTTGATCAACCCTGTAACCAACACCCCGGAATTCAAATGATCACTCAAGAGGAAATGCTTTCACACTTTTATTCCCATCTCAAATCTCAGGGGAAGAAGTACAAAAAAAAGAGCCTTATCAAAGCAAAAAAGGCAAAGCCAGGTCTTGTGGTGGTCACCCGAACCAGTGATGGAGAAGAAACCAGAAATACCGCAGAAGAAGGAGATTGGTTGGTTGAAAACCAAACTTCTGCCGAGGAAAAGTACTTGGTAAAAGCAGAAACTTTTGAAAAAAAATATACCCTGAGACATTCTATCGGAGATGGTTGGGGATGCTACAGTCCGAAAGGGGAAATATATGCCAAGGAAATGACCGCGGCGGATCTTGCGGCATTGGGTGCCCAAGATATTTTGGAGTTTCAGGCGCCATGGAAAGAAACCGTCATTATCAAACCCGGAGACTACCTGGTCATCCCCACTGACAAATCCGAGATTTACCGCATTGCTTGGAAGGAATTTGGAGAAACCTACGAAGTCGTCAAGGAGTAAGGACGATCTTGCCCAGCTGAAGCCCTTTTTTCATCCGATCGAATGCTTCCACTGCCTTTTCCAAAGGAAAAACTCCATCGACTAGCGGGTGAATTTGATACTTTTCCACGAGCTCCATCATTCCGTCAAAATCCCGGTCTGATCCCATCGTAGATCCCATAATCTTCAGCTGGTTCCAAAAAATCTTCCGGGCTTCCAGCTTCCCGGGATTCCCCATAGTCGCCCCATAAAATACAATTCTGCCACCGGGTTTTGTTACCGATATGAGCTGATTTAAAGGATCTCCGGCCGCTCCGTCAATAATCAAATCAAAACCTCCGGTTTGGTCCAAAGCTTCCTGAACCCAAGCCTCGGAGGTATAATTAAAGGAGGCTTTCACCCCAAGCGAAAGCGCCTTTTGTGATTTTTCTTCTTTACTGCTGCTGACATAGACCTCTGCTACCAAAGCCAACGCAAATTGAGCGGCAAATTGAGCCACTCCTCCACCGATTCCGGTGACCAATACTTTTTCACCGGATTTGACTTGTCCCTGATACACCAAAGCCCGAAAAGCGGTCAGCCCGGCCAATGGTAAAGCTGCCGCTTCCTCCCAAGTCAAGTGGGAGGGCTTGGAGTGAATCCGATCAGCCGGCACAGCTACATACTCTGCCAAGGTTCCATTTCTCGGCATTCCCAGAATTTCAAAATTCCTGCTCTGCACCAACTGATTGGCTCCCCAATGAAGGGCAGGATTAATGATCACTTCTTTTCCCAGCCAATGGGAAAATTCATCAGATCCCACGGTTTCTACAATCCCTGCTCCATCCGATCCCAAAACAATTCCATCCTTGAGATTGGGATACAATCCTTTTCGACTCCATTCATCCCGATGATTAAGGGCTGCTGCTTTGATTCGTACGATGACCTCGTCCTTCTTAGGCTCTGGCAAAGGCAAATCACTCAACTGGATTTTATCCTCCAGGGCTCTGTTTAATACTATTCCTTTCATAGATTTTTAGAATGGCGCCGGATCATTTCCTCCTTTGAACACCCGATCCATGTCATCTTCGTTGGCCTTACTTGGGAGTTTGATGGTATTGCCGGAGTCAAAAGAAGACACTCCCGAAGCGCTGGAAGTAAACTTATGCGAATAACTCACCTCTCCGGATTGATTGGATGGATAGTTGATACCGCCGTCCAAGTCGGTAAACTTGGTATATTTTCCAATAAAGCGAAGTTTGACATTTTCCAAAGAACCATTACGGTGCTTGGCGATGATGACTTCCCCTACCCCTTGGGTAGATGCTCCGCCTTCGTCTTCCGTGATGCCATAGTATTCCGGACGGTAGAGAAACATAACCATATCCGCGTCTTGCTCTATCGCTCCAGATTCCCGAAGATCCGAAAGCTGGGGACGCTTGTCTCCACCTCTCGTCTCCACCGCTCGGGAAAGCTGAGAAAGTGCAATGACAGGGATGCTCAATTCTTTGGCGATTTTTTTCAATGCCCGTGAAATACTGGCAATTTCCTGTTCCCGGTTCCCTCCTTGGCCCCCGCTTTTCGAATCACCCGACATCAGCTGCAAGTAGTCAATGACCACCATCTGAATATCATGCTGGGCCTTTAGCTTTCGGCATTTGGCCCGCAGTTCCAAAATAGAAAGGGCCGGTGTATCATCCACAAAAAGCGGGGCTTTGGATAGTTTGGCCGTTTTATGTACCAACTGGGCCCACTCATGATCGGCCAAAGTTCCTTTTTTGATTTTTTCAGAATCCAATTCAGCTTCCGAGGAAATCAATCGATTGACCAATTGGACGGAAGACATCTCCAAAGAAAAAATCGCTACCGGACGGCTATGGTCTACCGCTGCATTTCGAAGTACAGACAACACGAATGCTGTCTTTCCCATCGCAGGTCGGGCCGCGATGATCACCAAATCTGACTTTTGCCAGCCCGAGGTCACTCGATCCAAGGCTGTAAAACCTGATGGAACGCCGGTAAGTCCGTCCTTTTGGTTTTTTCGCTCCTCCAGTTCAGCAATTGCATCCCGCATGATGGAGCGCATGTCAGAGTAATTTTTCCGGATATTTTTCTCAGAAATTTCAAACATGGACTGCTCCATTTTATCCAGAAGCTCAAACACATCCGTGGTATCTTCGAAGGCATCCTTCTGGATTTCGGAAGAAATGCGGATCAGTTCTCTTTTGATGGATTGCTCGGTGATGATCCGTGCGTGATACTCAATATTGGCAGCTGAAGCCACCTTGGAAGTCAATTCGGTCACATAAAATGCCCCTCCGGCCACTTCCAGTGCGCCATTTTTGCGAAGCTGCGTAGTGACGGTCAAAAGGTCAATGGGCTGACTTTCGGTAAAAAGATCCAAAATCGCCTGAAAAATCACCTTGTGCGATTCCTTGTAGAAGCTTTCGACTTTCAGAATATCGATCACATTGGTCAGAGCGTCCTTTTCCAGCATCAAAGCACCCAAAACCGCCTCTTCCAGCTCGACCGCCTGAGGTGGAATTTTCCCAAGAAGATTGGCAGGATTGTCAAAAGAAGGTTTTTTGCGGGTGATGCGGGGTTGGTTGGTATTTTCAGTCATAAAGCAAATGTATCGGCTGGAAAGGAAGAGTTTTGAACAAGTTTTCCAAAACTTATCAACATGTCCTTTTCATCTGTTTATAATTTGATTTTTAATGGCCAGATGGAATGCCCCGGATAATCATTCCCCTGTGTGAGAAGCATTTTCTCATGGGCATTTCACGTGATTATAATTTGATTTTTAATGGTCAGACCTGCCTACCGAAGGCAGGTAGCCTGTCCTGATCTTTTATTGGGAGAATGCCCTGGATAATCATTTCCCTCCCGATCCGCCGCGACGGACGGGACAAATTGCGAGAGAAGCATTTTCTCATGGGCCTTTCAGCAAAAATCAAGCCTCAGAAGTGGAGGCATCTTTGTAATAAACTCCATTGCGATAACCCCTAAACATGGAGCAGAGAACGGCCCAGCTAAAGTGCCATAGCATCTCCGAAACGGGGATACTCAAAATTTTATGTCCCAGGATTGGCTCATCATTGAGCATTCCATACGTATCCCAAAAGTGAGGATACAACACCCCAAAGGTGATGTAATAGATCACCATCACAATCCCCAAGGTAGAAACTCCGGAAATCAGGGAAATTTGGATCAGGTCGGGCCGCTGAATCCAGATGTAAATCGCCAATCCCATAAAAGTGAGGAAAGTCACGTACCCCGAATGAATCTTCAGCACCAAACTAAAAACCGTCAGACTGGTGCATCCCAAGACCCAAAGGATAAAGAAATCCCTGTTTTTGGCGGGAGTTTGCCTGTCATAATCAATTTCCCTCCTAGTATATGCAGAATGAATGTATCCTCCCACCCCAAACATGGCAAAGCCAATAATAAAGTCCTCAATTCCCGGCCAACCTTCTGCCAAAATCATAGGTGGCCTCCAATAATCATGGAAATACCAAACCTCTGCGATGATCCCCATCAGACCTCCTATGATTCCTACTTTTATCATCCCACTCTTCCAGGGACTTCTCAAGTAAATAACCCACCAGGCTAGCAAATAGAGCAAAGCCATAGTCAAATACGCAAACTTATCAGGCAGCATCTCGGTCAAAAATTCAATCGGCCGAAATTAGCCAAAAACCCGACCCCTAAAAAAATCTCAGAAATGAAAAATGAGGTTTTCCTTGGCTCAGGATTTTTATTTTTAAGTTTGAGGTTCTTATTCAAGATTTTTCCTTTTATGAAAAAGTATCATTTCATCGCTATTGGTGGGGCGGTCATGCACAATCTCTCCTTGGCTTTGGTCAAGAAAGGTTATCAAATTACCGGCAGCGATGATGAAATTTACGAACCCTCCCGAACCAGACTCGAAAAAGCGGGAATCTTACCTGAAAAACTGGGTTGGTTCCCGGAAAAAATCCATGCAGACCTGGATGGAATCATCTTGGGTATGCATGCCCGAATCGATAACCCGGAATTGATTCGAGCTCAGGAATTGGGGATTCCGGTATATTCCTTTCCAGAATTCATTTTCAATCAAAGCCAGGATAAAAAACGGGTGGTCATCGCCGGTTCACATGGCAAAACCTCCATCACTTCCATGATTCTCCACGTGCTCAAGGATCAAGGGATGGATTTTGACTACCTTGTTGGAGCCCAAATCGAAGGTTTTGAATTGATGGTGCGGCTATCGGATGCTCCGGTTATTGTGATCGAGGGGGATGAATACCTGACCTCTCCGATCGACCGGACACCCAAGTTTTTTCATTACCGACATGACATTGCTTTGGTCAGCGGAATCGCTTGGGATCATTTCAATGTTTTCCCGGATTTTGAGGAATACAAGGCACAGTTTTCCAACCTGATGGATCGAACTCCCAATGACGGGAAATTGATCTATTGCGAAGTAGATCCACTGGTGAAAACTGCTTCGGAGAAATCCTCAACCAAGGGACAAAAACAACCTTATCAGGCTCATCCTGCCAAGATCATTCAAGGAAAAACCCATCTCATCACTCCAAAGGGAGAGGTAGAAATCGGGATTTTCGGAGATCACAATCTTCAAAACCTCCAAGGAGCTCTGTATATCTGTGAATCTTTGGGATTGAGCCCAGATCAATTTTACCAATCCATCCCCACCTTCAAAGGAGCAGCAAAACGACAGGAAATACTGGCTCAAAGTGAAAACGGAATTCTGTTTCGGGACTTTGCACATGCTCCTTCCAAGCTCAAGGCGACGGTCAATGCAGTGAAAAATCAGTTTCCTGAGCGAAAACTGATCGCTGTGCAGGAATTGCACACCTATTCTTCCTTGAACAAGGCCTTCCTGCCCAACTATGCCCATACCATGGACGAAGCCGATGTCGCAGTGATTTACCTCAATCCGCACGCGGTGGCATTAAAGAAACTGGAGCTGATGGACGAAGCCACACTTCAGGAGGGATTTAAGCGAAAAGATTTGATCCTATTCACAGAAAGTGCAGCTTTAAGAGATTTTCTCCTAGCACGGGACTATTCCCATACCAATCTGCTTTTGATGAGTTCGGGCAATTATGACAATCTGGACCTCGAACCGCTAAAAGCCAAATTTCAAACACATGAAGCTTAACGTTAAAAACCCTATTGCATTTTTTGATCTGGAAGCCACCGGCACCAATGTATCCACCGACCGAATCGTGGAAATCTCGATCGTCAAACTGACCCCTGACGGGGGACAGCAGATCTATACCCGACGAGTGAATCCCGGAATTCCCATTCCCTTGGAAGCCTCGCTCATCCATGGCATCTATGATAAGGACATCAAAAACGAACCCCATTTTAAGGACATTGCCCGAGAGGTGTTCAACTTTATCGGTCATTCGGATTTAGCCGGATTCAATGTGCTGAAATATGACATTCCGCTTTTGGTGGAAGAGTTTCTTCGTTCGGGAATCGATTTTGATCTGGACCGAAGAAATCTGCTGGATGCCCAGAAGATTTTTCACCTGATGGAAAAGAGAAACCTGAGCGCTGCTTACAAGTTCTATTGCGGAAAAAAACTTGAAAATGCCCATAGCGCTGAGGCCGACACCTTGGCAACTGTAGATGTGTTTAGAGCCCAAATCGAACGATACTTGGGCGAAGAAGTGGAAGACCTTCAGGGAAACAAACTGGGAGTATTTGAAAACGACATGAAAAAAATCCATGAATTGGTGAATGAAAAAATGGTGGACTTAGCCGGTCGTTTTGTTTTCAATTCCCAGGGCCAGGAAATTTTCAATTTCGGCAAGCACAAAGGAAAAACCATCGAACAAGCGCTGAAGGAGGAACCGGGATACTACGAATGGATGATGAAAGGAGATTTCCCATTGGACACCAAGCGAAAGCTGACTCAGGTGAAATTGCGAGCACTTACCAATCGTTGAAAAAAGCAATTGCCAAGATAAAGGTTCAGGGTTCGATGTTCTAGGTTTCAACCACCTAGAACTCCGAACCCTGAACTATTTTAACCCAAATTTTTATCTGGCCGCGGTATAATACTCCATGGCTTTGGCCATATTGGAGTTGAGTCGTTCGATTCGTCGATCAGGACCCGGGTGCGTGGAGAGAAATTCCGGAGGAGCGGCCCCACCTGCCGCTGACATTCTTTCCCAAAAAATCGGCGCTTGCCTTGGATCATATCCTGCCATCGCCATAAAGATCAATCCCATTTCATCGGCTTCCAATTCGTGTTTTCTGGAAAATTTCAACATCCCCAATTGAGAACCTGCACCCACACCCTGAAGGATAATTTGCTGCATCAGGGTCGGGTTCTGCCCCATTGCGGCAGCGGCTCCACCGAGCAGTCCGTTGAGCAACATACTGTTGGAAATTCGCTCTCTGGCATGTGAAGCGACTGCATGGGCAATCTCATGCCCCATTACCACAGCGATTCCTGTTTCGTCTTTGGTAATCGGTAAAATTCCGGTGTAAAACGCCACTTTACCTCCCGGCATACACCATGCGTTAACCTGATCACTTTCCAACAAGTTGAATTCCCAAGCCAAATCGTTGACTAAATCCCCATATCCGTTATCCTTCAGGTATTTTTCCACAGATTTAGCCATCCGATTCCCCACATTGACCACCATTTGGCCATCTTTGGTATTGGTAAGCAATTTATTGGCTTTGAGTGCTTTTTGGTATTCTTCATTGACCAGAGGCTGCAACTCGGAACTTCCGATCAGGGCCAATTGACTGCGGCCTGTCAGAGGAACTTTTGCGCACGCATAGGCCATCAATCCAAGAACAAAAATTAAGGCTATCTTTTTCATAGGTATATAATTTGTAATTTTTTTCAAGGTCAAAAGGAATCTTCCGAGGATGGATAATTATTCCAGTTTGTAACTTTTATCAACATGCCGGCCTGCCTCAGACAGGCTCCATTTTATGTTTCAGCTTGTTTAGATGTCAATAAAAATTCAAAAAGAGTACCAAGGTTCGGCTCAGCGACAATTTTTCTTAATTTGATACAAATTCGTCAAGTATGAGCACAAACCAACTATCCACACTAAATCCTGCTGCACGGGAATACCAAAGGAAGATGACCCACCCGGTGATTTTTTGGTTGGCCATGCTGATCAAATTGCCCTCAGCAGTCTTTTGGAGATTGAAAGTCAAAAAACTTGATCAGGAAGCCTGTGAAGTAAGCATTCCCTATTTTTGGAGGTCTCAAAATCCCTTCAGGTCCATTTACTTTGCCGCTTTGGCGGGTGCTGCAGAATTGAGTACCGGAGCGCTTTGTCAGTTGGCATTGGCAGGAAGGGGAAGTTTCAGCATGTTGGTTGTGGATTTTCGGGCAGAGTATTATAAAAAAGCCAATACCAAAATCATTTTTGCCTGCGACCAAGGATTGGAGTTGTTTGAACGGATCGACCAAATGAATCCCGGAGACACCTCGCAATTGACTATGGTTTCTACCGGAAAAAACACTTCCGGTGAAGTGGTCGCAAAATTCTTTGTCAATTGGTCTTTCAAGCGGAAAAATTAATCCGACAGGTAATTCTCAATCCTAAAAAACTCACGGAGCGCATTCAGTACCCGCTCCTTGGACCAGTCCAAAAACTCATGTGCTTGATGAAATTCATTGAACCTGACAATGGTATGATCCCATTGCGTCCGATCTAGGCGATAATTGGCCATCAATTCATTGCGGATCGAATCAGAATCAATGACTTCCAGGTAACCTGCTCTCCTCCTGAGCCATTCCAATTTCTCCTCATACTGCCTGAGTTGCCTGTTTCGTTTGGTGAAATAACTGATGGGACCATAGATCACCAAGACGCCTTGAGGAGAATCAGAACTGATGGTCCCCAATCCGACTTGCTGACTTAGCCTTTTTTCAGCTTCCGGCTCATCTTCAGACAGGTAAAGTTTCCCATCTTTAAAACGAAACCGATAAGGTTCAGCTTTGACTTGGAAGGTAGGGAGTAGTCTGGCCCGATCCTGAAGTTCCAAAAGCATAAACCGCTCCTCATTCAGTACAATTTTTCTTTCCAAAAATCCCGGAAAACTTAACTGAAGCGTATCGCCCATGATCGCCGAGATCGAAAAATATCCTCTGGAATTGGTTAGCACCTTGTTTTTGCCCAGCACCGAGACCTCTACTCCCTCCAGGTATTTTTTATCCAAGGCATCAATCACATTACCTGAATAAGTCACCTGACCGTAGGCATTCCAACAGAGGAGTAATCCAAAAACGAGAAAAAGATGGGGTTTCATTGAATATCAAAGGTATCCAATGAATCGGAATAGGGTAAACCACCCGTGTTAAAAGAGTTTAAGGAGAATTTAATTTTCTAAAATTGATCCCTTCAGAAAGTTTTACCTTTGAGACATGAAGTTTACGCTTACCCGCATCGCCCCTACCCCAAGTGGATTTCTGCACCTTGGAAATGCCTTTTCTTTTCTTTTGACCCAGGCGATAGCCAAAAAATCCGGAGCTAAAATTCTCCTCAGAATCGATGATCTGGACAGGGAAAGGTACCGTTCCGAGTATGTGCAGGACATTTTTGACTCCTTGGATTTTCTGGAAATCCCCATCGATCAAGGCCCTAAATCTCTGGAGGAACTGGAATCCGAATGGTCACAGGTGCATCGAATGTCGCTCTATGACCAAGCTTTGGAAAACCTAAGGCAAACCAAACGGGTCTTTGCCTGCGATTGCTCAAGAAACAAAATCCAACAAATGGACTCCCGGGGATACTATTTAGGTCAATGCCTGGACCGAAGAATTCCGCTTGACCGACCGGAAACAGCCTGGAGGATCAATACCTTGGATTCAGATTTTATTTCATTTACTGAATACCCGCAAGGAAAAAAGACGGATTTGATTCCAGAGGAAACGGCTTTTTATATTGTCAGAAAGAAAGACAAGCTGCCTGCTTATCATTTGACTTCTGTAGTGGACGACATCCATTTTGGGGTAGATTTGGTTGTAAGAGGGATTGATTTGTATCCTTCTACCCTCGCCCAGCTGGACTTGGCCGGACATCTTGGGAAAGAAAGCTTTGGCCAAATCACCTTTCTCCATCATGAACTCATCCGGGGTGAAAATCAGTCCAAACTTTCTAAATCCACAGGAGCTACTTCCATCCAATTTTTGAGAAGAGATGGAAAAAAACTCAGAGATATCTATCTCATCCTAGCAAAAATGAATGGAAAGGAAGTAGAATTTCTGGAAACAGAAGACCTAAATCTGGTGCTGGGTATTTAAAGAAAAATGGCTCCGTTATTACTTCGGAGCCATTTTATTCTTCCTTTTTCGAAAATTTAAATGAATATACGGAATCTTGCCAGTAGCATTTCTAAAGGTCAGAAGACCAAGTTAAAGCCATGTCTTTGGGAATCTTCGGTCATCGGTCTTCCAGCCCAAAATCAGTGGAATATTCGTCAACTGGCAGAATGGCGTATAATCAGTAAAATTTATTTGTACTTCGCCGGCTGGCCCGGAGCTACGGAAGATTTTTGAATAAACTGGCGAATGTCCTCATTGGAAGTCGCCAAGTCCTCCGCTCTCAAGTACATCATGTGGCCCGAACGGTAACCTTTGAAGTCAATTCGGTCTTTCATTTTTCCATTGGGATCGATATGCCAGGTGCTGTATTTGGCATTGAAATAATCCGTTCCTCCATCATAATAGCCCGACTGCACCATCAGATGCAAGTACGGGTTTTGGCGCATGGCTGTACCCAAGTCATTCCCGGTAGTTTCGTTGCTTCGGTCCCAAGGATTCACCGGACCGAAAAGATTATAGGTCAAATCGGTGTTGTACTTCAGGACATTTTTCGCATAGTGATTGAATGCCGGAGCAAAAGCATGATTCCAGCTGGTCAAAGCCGGATCAAAGTCATAGGCAGAGCCAGCTTCCATTCGGTCGAATCCTTTGTATCGGCTATCCAACCGACCGATGGTCATTCCGTCACGCTCTCTCAGGAGCTCTTTCCAGAAAAAGCTGGTCGGTACCATCAGGTTGTATTGAAGGATCGCTTCCTTTTTCAAGCCCGAATAGTAGGCCATCTTGGTAGCAATGGCATCCCGCTCAGAATCTGAAAGCAAGCCGCCTTTAGTCATGGCAGGCAGAATCTCATTGATAGCCATAGGTTCTACGATCGCCAGAATTTCGTCCAGGTCTTTCGCCTGAAGTTCGGCAGGAAGAGCCTTGTGATACCAAGCTGTGGCTGCGTAATACGGCCAATAGTTTGCCATCTTCACCGGTCCACCGCGATCGATGCCCATATCAGTTGGTGACACCAAAATCACTCCGTTGAAATACATCCAATGAGAATTCTGAAGTTGAGAGACCAATCCAGCTACCCGAGTGGTACCATAGCTTTCCCCAATCAGATACTTGGGAGAAGCCCATCTGTTTTGACGGGTCACAAAGGTATTGACCCAATCGGCCAAATACTTGATGTCTGCATTGATTCCGAAAAACGTACCTCTGGGAGTATCTTCCTTCACGATTCGGGAATAGCCGGTGTTGACGGGGTCAACAAAGACGATATCCGCTACATCGAGGATAGAGTGTGGGTTAGGCTTCGTTCCATAAGGCTGAACAGGATATCCTTCGTCATCGATGTTGAGAATCACCGGTCCGGTGTAGGCCAGATGCATCCAAATTGATGCTGATCCTGGACCTCCATTAAATGAGATTACCAAAGGACGTTTAGCTTTGTCCGTCACGTCTGTTCGCTCGTAATAGGTATAAAACAACGAAGCGATGGGCTCGCCTTTATCATCCCAAACGGGTTGAGTGCCGGCAGTCGCTCGATAAGGAACTCGTTTACCCTTAATGCTAACTTCCGAAGTGGTTTCCACTTTGGATTCAACTTCGATTTTTCTGGTCGTCTGGGAGATAGCCACTGAAAAACTCAGCAGCATCAGAAGACTGAAGTAGATTTTTCTCATAGGTTAATGATCATTATTTGGGGAGAAATTAGACTTAAATCTTGATTTGGAACGCAGCATTTTACAGGAGTGGAGGATTAGCTTTGCTTTCGCTGGACACTTGATCCAACTAGCTTGGAAATGACTATGGCCGGATATAAAATCCCTACCGCTGACAAGAAAACCGAGATCATTTTGGAGACCACATTTACTGGAATATAATCCCCAAAACCCACCGTCGTAAGTGAAACCAGGCTGAAATAGATATACACCGAAAAATCCTGATCCAATCCACTGAATTCGTGGAGTCCTGAAATGGAATCTCCCAATAGCAGATTGACGATTTCAAATGCAAATGCACCCAAAACAGCCAAAAGCAAATACACGTTGATCGCTCCAATTACCCGATAGAGATTGATTTCATCATTTCGAAAGAGGAGTCGGATGTTGAGAAAAATAAAGACCATCATATTGGCCAACCCCACCACCCTTTCGGCCAGGTAAAACTCCACAGGCAAAGAACTGAACCGGAGAAGTCTCAATACCAATTGAGCTACAAACAGCAGGGAGGTAAGGACCATCAAAAAGGTATTGGCTGAAGACCAAATCCCGGTAAAAAAGAGGAAAAGAAAGACCAGGTTGACAAAAAAGACATCCATCTGGCCAAACTCAATCAGGACTGGAAGAAAGAAAACAGTAAAAATCAGCGTAACCAAAAGCACTACAAAACTGGCATCCGTCAGCCAGTATTCATTGATGTGCCTGATGAGGTTTTGAAGTTGAGCCTTGGCCTGCATCGTCAATCGATTAAAGATGAATAAAACCTGTGAGCACAAGCACGGCCTGACCTTGAATCAAAACCCGGTCATCGTGTTTTTCGAGCGTTAATTCCCCTCCCCTTTTACTTGCCTGAAATGCATTCAATTGGGTTTTCCCGGTTTTTTGATTCCAATAATCCATCAAAGCACAATGGGCAAAGCCGGTCACCGGGTCTTCAGGAACCCCCACATTGGGGCCAAAGAATCGGCTAACGATGTCATGCTTTTCTCCCTGAGCAGTAATGATAAATCCCTCCTCGCTATGGGCGGAGATAAGCCCAAAATCAGGGATCAACTCCCTTACTGCTTTTTCATTTTCCAGTTCAAAGATCCAGTTTCTCCGAAGTTGGGCGGCTTTGACGATTTTTTTACTGAACAAGTCCTCTTTAAAAAAAGGATGCGTATCCGGATAGGTAGGAATCAACGGAAAATCCATAGTTAGTCCTTCTGAAGTGCATTTCACGCTCAATTTCCCACTCCGTGTTTGAAAATAGACTGTTTCACCCTCCCGAGTCCAACCCGACTTCAACATCCAAAAGGAAGAGGCCAAAGTAGCGTGCCCGCATAAGTCAATTTCCAGAGTGGGTGTAAACCAACGGAGAGAAAAATTTCCGGGCTCATCTGATCTTTCCACAAAGGCGGTCTCACTGAGGTTCATTTCCATGGCGATGGACTGCATCTGCTCCTTGGTCAAGGATTGCTCCAACAGACAAACTCCGGCTGGATTGCCGGAAAAAGGTACGGATGTGAAAGCATCCACTACTGCGATGGGGATAGTCAACATTAATAACGGCTGTTTAATACTTGAAGATGATGTATAAAATGTCCCGGGATAATCCAAAGTAAGGCTCTGGGAGTAATCGGTTTTTGATTAGCCATCCCTACCCCATCCAGCGATTCAGCTGATAAAGTTTTCACTAAGGTCAATATAGCCTTTCGTTGCGCTTCAAAATCATTCAACAAATCTTCCAAAGGGATCTTCGAAAAGCCTGCTGCAGCCACATATTGATTTTCATCAAAGCCCGGCAAAGATTGCTTTTCTCCTCTTGCAAAACACAAAGCCCTGAAAGTCATGATCCGTTCGGTATCAATAATATGTCCTAAAACCTCTTTGGGCGTCCATTTGCCTTCCGCATAGGCAATGGAGTCCCATCCGGCCGGTTTGGAAGCGAAAAGCTCCCGGATTTCAGAGATTTGATTCTGGATCAAATCCGTGAAGGAAGCTGGCGGTATTTTTTCCAAGTAGGTTTCGTAATAGGTTGGGTAATCGCCTTTGCTGGGAAGTGAGAATGTGTTCATGTAAAATATGGATTGAATGAAAAGCTTCTGGGATAAATTTAAGGTTAACAGAAAAAACCAAACCTACCATGCGTAAAATATTATTCACCCTAGCCTTGGGAATCACCTCCTGGGGAAGTATGGCACAGCAGGCCGTCATCCGAAATCCTGAAATCGAAAGCCTAGTTCGGCAAGTTTCCTCGGACAGTCTCAAAAAATACATCTACGACCTGTCGGGATTCCACTCTCGCCACACCCTCAACACAGATGAGAAAAACGGAATGATTGCCGCCCAGCGCTATGTCCTAAGCAAATTCAACCAATTTGCCAAGGCATCCAATGGCCGAATGACAGCCCAAATCGAGGAATTTGTCACTCCCGGAGACGGACGGAGAATCGTGGCAGATTCCAAGGTAGCCAACGTGGTGGCCACCCTCAAAGGCACCAACCCCAATGACAAAAGAATCGTGGTCGTATCTGGTCACCTTGATTCCAGAAATCGTGACGTAATGGATGCTGATGGAGCAGCACCAGGGGCCAATGATGACGGCAGTGGTGTGGCCGTAGTTTTGGAGTTGGCAAGAGTTCTGGCTCAAAAGGAATTTTCATCCACCCTTGTGTTTGTAGCCTTTACCGGGGAAGAGCAAGGTCTGAAAGGGGCTACCTACCTCGCAGACAAAGCAAAATCAGAAGGTTGGCAAATCGAAGCAGTGCTCAACAATGATATTGTAGGCAACAGCAATTCCTCAGAAACACTCATCAGCAACAATACCGTCATGCGTGTCTTCTCGGAGTCGGTTCCTTTGGCTGAGGATGAGCGAGGAGCCGCTATCCGTCGATCTACCAATTCGGACAATGACAGCCCTTCCAGGCAGTTGGCCAGATACATCAAAGAAATCGGCGAGCGTTATGTGGACCACATGGAAGTTAAGCTGATCTATCGAAGTGACCGATTTCTGAGAGGTGGCGATCAGACTCCGTTTATGAGAAACGGTTTTACGGCGGTGAGAATGTCCGAAATGAATGAAAATTTCCTCCATCAACATGAAAATGTCCGAGTGGAAAATGGTATTCAGTATGGAGATCTTCCGGAGTTTATGGATTTTGAGTACCTGAGAAAAGTGTCTGCAGTCAACTTGTCTTCGGCAGCTTCCTTGGCCAACTCGGCAGGGATGCCCCAAGAAGTACGAATCGATGTCCGGGGTTTGACCAACAAATCTGAACTGAACTGGAAAGCCCCACTTCAGGGCAAAGCCAAAGGGTACTATGTGTTGATGAGAGAAACTTCCTCTCCGATGTGGGAAAAGAAATTTTTCACGACCGAAACTTCCATTTCCCTTCCATACAGTAAAGACAATTATTTCTTTGCTGTCCAATCTGTCAGTGAATCAGGTGAAGAAAGCTTGGCAGTTTTTCCCTCTCCCCAGACCCGATAATGCTTGAATTTCAAATTAAACCAATTCTAAATTTCAAAATAAAAGACGCTCTTGGGAATCATTAAGCGGGTTGATTTAGTTAGATTGGTGTAACTATTTTATCAACTACTTCTATGAAACAGAAAGAAATCGTAACGCTTCAGCGTTCCTTACTTCCCGATACAGAGGTCTTGCTCAACAAACAAATTGAAATGGAGGGCAAATCTTCTGCTTATTACCTCTCTATGGCTTCTTGGTGTCACATGATGGGCTATGCCAATGCTGCCAAATACCTCTACACGCATGCCGATGAGGAGAGAATGCACATGATGAAGATTTTCCAATATGTAAATGAGGCGGGCGGGCATGCAATCCAACCCGAAATCACAGGAGTCAGACACAATTTCAACTCGTTGAGAGAAGTGTTTGAACTGATTTTGGAGCATGAAATCAAAGTGACCAAGTCCATCAACAACATTGTGGATCATGCCTTCGGCGTGAAGGATTTTGCCACTTTTAGCTTTATGCAGTGGTACGTCACCGAGCAACGCGAAGAAGAAACCATGTCACGGAGAGCCTTAGAATTGTTTGACATCATCGGAGAAGAAGGCATCGGCCTTTGGACCATTGATCAAGAACTTGGCAAGCTTCATGCGGCAGCCGATTCAGGCGAGTGATCGATCAAATCCATCTCAAAAAGCGGCTTAGGCCGTTTTTTTTTTTGCTCGCTACGCTCCTCCTGATCAAAATTCAATTGATTTTAATGAATATACGGAATCTTGCCAGTAGCATTTCTAAAGGTCAAAAGACCAAGTTAACGCCATATTTATGGGAATCTTCGGGCTTCGGTCATCGGTCGCCTGTGCTGAGCGCAGTCGAAGCATCCAGCCCAAAATCAGTGGAATAGTCGTCAACTGGCAGATTAGCGTATTATCAGTTTGATTTTTTTCAAAATATCAGAAATCCCTTTAATCAGAGGGAAATTTTCAAATTTCAAATGCGCTAGTCCACCTTAGTAAATATTGAGATTTTGCGATTTTTAAAAATTTGCATTGGCATTTTGTCCTATTTTAAAAATGGAAAGGCTTTCAAAAGCATTTTTTGCATAAGATATTGAAGGACTGAGGGAATCTTAACCTATGGAAAAAAACTTGGCGATATAACTTCATCAAAAAAACAATCGCCATGCAAACGATATCTAAAAATTCACCCAGAGCTCTTCAGCTTTGCCTGATTAAAGCTTCCTTGATCTTTGCTTTTATCCTGTCATTAGGCTTTTATGCCAAAGGGACACTAGGATATTTTATCTTTTTATTCCTAGGAGGATGGTTGATTTGGACCTTTGCCGAATACGTAATTCATCGATTCCTCATGCATGAATTACTCATTCCAGGTCAAAAAGACACCCTTTTTCACCATCACGAGCACCATAGCAACCCCAGCAACCTAAAAGTCAATTTTTTCCACAGGACCTTCACCCTTCTTTTGGGAATAATGATCAATTGGGTTGCTTGGGAACGAAACAGCACCTTTACCATTTTTGCCGGCTTCTTCACCGGATTTTTGATGTATAATTTTCTGCATTACCTCCTCCATAAGCGGGTTGGAAAATACCTTTTCCCAAGAATCCAACGGGCACATATTTTACACCATACCAAGTATCCCAATCAAGGATATAGTTTCAGTACCATATTATGGGACTGGTTATTCCATACACTTGCCCCGGCTCATGTACAAGTGACTGAAAAAATGAGAGAAAACTACTTCAAAAATTTTAACAAAGGGCAAGAAACAAAATCACATAGTACCTAATCTTATTATTATATAAATACTATTAACATTGATAATTATTAAAATATCTTATTTAGATACAAATATGATGGATGTAGTTAATTAATCATCAACCTCACTGAAAGTTTAAACACTTAAGTATTTTTCTCCTTATGATTCAGGAATTCGATCAGCCTATTTCTTTCTAAATTCAAAAAAGCCAATGCCAGAACATGATCATTGGCTTTTTCACGTTTTCATGATAATTCATACACGAAACAGATTTACGAATGTGAAGGATCGATTACCTGCTTATCTATCTTATTTGCTCCCATCACAACTTCTCTTTCTCTTATGATTTGATCCTTAGTATTCCTTCCCTTTTATGTGGCACGGCATCGATTACAGGAACCTAATCGCAGCTAAGCAAGAAAGGCCAAACAATCAAAATTCCCTCTGAATTCGCATTTTCAGCCTCATAATCAGACCTTTCGACCCAAAACAATTACACCACAATTCAAATTCGCTTTGGATTTTGGTTTAGAAGATCGAAAGGTTTCCTATATCAACCTTGGGATCAATTTTTGAAACCTGCAAATACTTCCCCTAAGCAAGGAGAGCCTCCAAAATGGTTCTAAAAAAAAAATGGTATAAGAATCCTTTAGCTTGGATCACTACTTACATAGAATATAAGATATGCAGGCAGTAATGCGGAATTTTACCTTATAATTAAAACATATCTCGACATTTTATTTTTTGTTTATCTCGGATACCCACATCTTCTTTTAAGAGTATTTATTTTATCACATTTTTTTTTCTATATTTTGTAAACTTTTCACATACAGGTTTTTGTAAATCGACCCAATCTATGACTAATCCTGCACACAATACCCAGGCTCAGTTTTTTCAAAATCTGAGAACCACCCTGCCCTCCTACACTTCTATGGTAGATGAAGTTGCAGAAACGCTCAACGTCAGTGTGGATAGTGCCTACCGACGCATCAGAGGAGAAAAGCTATTGGACTTTGATGAACTCAAACTCTTATGCCAACGATTCAATTTATCCCTGGATAAATTTTTGAGTTTAAACACCGATTCCATCATGTTCCAAGGCAGATTAAATACCTACCATGAGGATGCATTTAAAAATTGGATGGACGATGTGCTGGCTCAATTGAACCTGGTAAATAGTTTTAGCCACAGGCATGTTTATTTTTTGGTCAAGGACATGCCTCCGTTTCATCACTATTACCATCCGGTTTTAGCCGGGTTTAAATTTTTCTTTTGGATGAAGTCCATCCTGTATTACGATAGCCTGAAAAATGAAAGATTCTCTTTGGAGAAGAATTACTTCGCCCCTTATCAGGACATTACTCATAAAATCCTGCGGGTATATAACAAAGTCCCCACCTCTGAAATCTGGAACGAGGAGGGACTCAACACAACCCTCCGACAGATCGAGGTCTACCATGAGATGGGGTTGATTGCGCATTCAGAAATCACCTTGCAACTTTATCAATGCGTTCTTGAAGTCATTGATCATCTGGAAAAAATGGCCGAAAACGGCAAAAAATCCATGTTCGGACATGCCCCTACAGAAGACAGCGCCGAATATCGCCTTTATTTGAACGAAATCGTACTGGGAGACAATACCTTCATGGCTGAAATCGGAGAAACTAAGATCACCTACCTTAATCATAGTGTACTCTACTTTGTGGGGTCTATTGACCAAAAATTCAATGAGGGCATGTTTAGAAATCTGGATAACCTGATGAAAAAATCCACCTTGATTTCTGGAACAGGAGAAAAAGAACGAAAACAATTCTTCAATAAACTGAGAAAGAAAGTTCAGGCAAAAATTGCAATGGTGGAGGTAGAAAAATAGCCCCACAACATTTTTGGAATGTATAAGTGACTGACAAGCCTTATATTTCCAACATGAAGCAATTACGGATTTTCATAATTCTTGGAGTCATATCAGTCCTTTCTGCGTGCAATTCCTCCTCAGGTCCACAGTCTGGCCCTGCACCTATTCACGAGGAATCAAAAGTAGTTTTTGCAGATCCGGAGCCTCCCCTCAAAGAAGAAGGAATGGTTTGGATTCCTGGCGGGGAGTTTATCATGGGAAGCAACGAGGCGGATGCTTACGATGCTGAAAAGCCCGCGGTAAATGTTGCCGTCCGTGGGTTTTGGATGGATGAAACAGAGGTCACCAATGCCCAATTCGAAGAATTTGTAAAAGCCACCGGATACCTTACCGTGGCCGAAAGGCCGATAGATTGGGAAGAGCTGAAAAAACAACTTCCTCCCGGCACTCCCAAACTGGATGATTCCGCCCTGTTGCCGGGCTCCTTGGTTTTCTCCCCTCCTGCTAGACCCGTGCCTTTGACGGACATTTCCCAATGGTGGATTTGGACCATAGGGGCAGATTGGAGGCATCCCGAAGGACCTCAGAGCAACCTCAAAGGCAAAGAAGACCATCCCGTCGTTCACATTGCCTTTGAAGATGCCGAAGCTTATGCCAAATGGGCAGGAAAAAGGCTTCCCAGTGAATTTGAATGGGAATTTGCCGCAAGAGGTGGTGTCAACGGGAAACGATTTGCATGGGGGGATGAACTGACCCCGGAAGGCAAATACCTTGCGAATACTTTTCAGGGAAATTTCCCAAACCGCAATGAGGGAGGAGACGGATTTATCGGTACTTCTCCTGCCAAGGCATTTCCCGCCAATTCCTTTGGCCTATATGATATGATCGGAAATGTCTGGGAATTGACCTCTGACTGGTACGACGCCCTTAAATTAGCGAGACTCGCAGGCTATGCACCCAAGCTTGACGCCGGAATGAACCCCTGCTACAATCCCAATAATCCCTATGCCATGGAGCGGGTGATCAAAGGAGGATCTTTTCTTTGTGCTCCCAATTATTGTGTCAACTATCGACCTTCTGCCCGACAGGGACATGCTTTCGACTCCGGGACTTCCAATGTTGGGTTTCGATTGGTCAAAGATCCGGTGGACAAAAAACTGGGCTTAAACCAATAGGCCAGAAAACTGTTTTTTAGAAAATTTTAATCCTATGGTCAAACGATCACTAGTTGCTTTTTGCTTGCTTTTCGCTACGGTAAACCAGGCTTTCGCCCAACTTCAACCCGGATTTTCCCCCGAAGAATATCGGGATTTTTTGGGAATTACCGCCGGAAGTGTGAAAGACACCTCTTTTACCAAAGGGATCCCACAAAACCCTAAATTCTCTTTGATCTACGAGTCTCCACTCGTAGGCCTTGAAAACAAATGGTATCTGTGGATCGAAGAAGGAAAAAAGACGGCTTGGCTGACCATCAGAGGAACAGCAAATAATCCAACTTCCTGGCTCGCCAACTTCTATGCCGCGATGATTCCTGCCAAAGGAAGCCTTCAAATCAGAGATGATTACCAATTCCAATATCAATTTGCTGAGCATCCCAAGGCTGCCGTACATGTGGGGTGGACCTTATCCACGGGAGCCTTGGCGGAAACCTTGGTTCCAAAAATGGATTCTTTATATCAGGCAGGGTATCGGGATTTTATGGTTTCGGGCCATAGTCAAGGGGGTGCAATAGCTTACCTGATGACTGCACATCTTCATCAGCTTAAGAAAGAGGGACGCTGGACTGAAGCCATTCGGATCAAAACCTACGCAAGTGCAGCCCCAAAGCCGGGCAACCTGTTTTTTGCCTACCATTATGAATTTATCACCCAAGGCGGCTGGGCCTTTAATGTGGTCAATGCCTCCGATTGGGTTCCTGAAGTGCCTTTTTCCATCCAAACAGTCAATGACTTCAATCCAGTAAACCCTTTCACCGATGCATCGGAGTTTATCAAAAAACAAAAGTTTCCTCAAAAACTGGTTTTCAAAAAGGTCTACAATAAGCTCAACAAACCCACCCAAAAAGCCCAGAAAAACTTTGAAAAATTTTTGGGAAAATACGCAGGAAAGCAGGTTTTAAAAACTTTACCTGAATACCGATATCCCAGTTATTTTCAGAGTAATCATTTTACCCGAACGGGTAGCTTCATCGTACTTCAGCCCACTGACTCCTATCGAAAACTTTTCCCGGATGACCAAGAGAAGGTTTTTCTTCATCATGGGCTGAGACCTTACTACCACTTGTTGAAAGAGCAGTTTGATTTGAAGTGATTTGGACACCTGTGAATTAGAATTTTCCCAAAGTTTAGCGCTTTGGAAAAGTCTAGGAACCACTGCTCAAATGATACCCTTCTCAGGATGTTTGCCGGTAACGGTCCGGCCAAAGGCTTTCATTTCTTCAATCTGCCCGTCCATATCTCCATTAGGGTAGATGCAGGGACCGATTCCGGCTTCTTTCTTTTTGTAGTCCAAATAGCCAATCACCACCGGAACATTTGCTCCAAGTGCGATGTGATAAAACCCTGTCTTCCATTTTTTTACCGCACTTCGGGTTCCTTCAGGAGTCACCATCACCACCAACTCATCCCGCTCATTGAGCATCTGAACCATCGCTTCGGTGTAGGTTTGTTTTCTACCTCCAGGGATTCTTTTTCGGTCAATAGGAATCGCACCCAAGCCCGAAAGCAACCAACCCAAGGGTCCAATCATCACTTCTTTTTTGATGGTAAACCTTACCGGAATATCCATCAGGTAAAAGGCCGCACGTGCGTATAAAATATCCCAATTGGAGGTGTGTGGGATGGCAATCAATACAGCCTTTTTCAGTCCTATCGGCCAATTGTCATTCAATTTCCAGCCCGTTATCCAGAAGATAAATCGGGAAAGTACTTTCATCATATAGTTTCGGTTTTTTCTTTTTTGGGTTTGGCAATCAAATCCTTCATGGAAGGGTTTTCCTCAAACACCTTCATCGCTTGATCATATCCTGCCTGAAAAAGGTCAGGAGCTTTTTTGATATCAAATACCCCGTATTTACCCAATCCCGGCGCTTCGATAAAGTAATCGCATTTGGACTTGCGACTGTAGACATTGAAGTTCATGGTCATGATCACTGACCGTTCGATCAGATTTTTCATATTGCGGATGTTGCTTTCCTCAGGCAGATGATTGCAATTGACTCCAATCACCACATCGCAAATGCCTTCTAGGGGTTCTACTGGCAGATTATTCAATACTCCCCCATCTACGAGGTATTTGTTTTCCAAATGGATAGGTTCAAACATCCCAGGAATACAGGAAGATGCTAAAATCGGTTTGATCAACTCACCCTCGTCGAAATAGACCACTTTTCCCTTTCGGATATCTGTAGCAGCTACGGCCAGGGGAGTTTTCAATCCTGCAAAATCATTGTGCGGAAAATAGATTTTAAAAAGGTCGGCCAGGCTTTCCATTTTCAAAATTCCTTTCCAGGAAATCGCCGGACGCATAAAGCGGAAGTAGTTGGTCTCCACGATGATCTTCATTACCTCTTCCGGCTGATAGCCTTGGCAGTACATGGCCCCTGCAATGGCACCTGCTGAGCTTCCTGAAACTTTGGAAGGGATAATACCAAGCTCATTGAGTGCTTTCAAAACTCCTAAATGAGAGATTCCACGAACACCTCCCCCGGAAAGCGCCAGACCGATTTTCAGTTTAGAGCTCATCGAGTCGGAAAGTTTGATCAAGGCGTACCCCCTTTTCGGTCATCTTCACGGTACAGCATTCATTGACCGGGTCATGCTCCAAGAAGAGTACATAGTTCTCCCGGGCTGCTTCTTCCAGAAACGCCTGCTTTTCACTCATCGTGATCAGTGGCCGGGTATCATAGCCCATCACATAAGGCAAGGGAATATGTCCTACGGAAGGAAGCAAATCCGCCATAAAAACCACCGTGTGGCCTTTATAGGTCATTTTTGGAAGCATCTGCTTATCGGTGTGACCATCTACAGTAATGAAGTCAAAACCGGGGAAAAGTGACTTTTTCTCCAGATCAACAAGTTTTAAAACCCCATGATCCTGCATAGGCTGGATATTTTCTTCCAGAAAAGATGCTTTTTCTCTGGGATTAGGGACCGTCGCCCATTGCCAATGAGCTGCATTGGACCAGTAGGTAGCACGCGGAAAAGTAAGTTCATATTGACCATGGGAGCCATAGCGAATACCACCTCCGCAGTGGTCAAAGTGCAGATGCGTCAAAAACATATCAGTAATGTCGGTGGGATGTACGCCAAGATTTCGGAGACTCTGATCCAGGGAGGCCTCTCCATGCAGGTAATAATGAGAGAAAAATTTGGCGTCTTGCTTATCTCCAATTCCATTGTCAACTAAGACTACCCGATTCCCATCTACGGCCAGCAAACATCGCATGGCCCAGGTACAGAGGTTGTTTTCATCTGCTGGATTGGTCCTGGACCACAAGGATTTAGGTACTACTCCAAACATGGCGCCTCCGTCCAGCTTGAAAAATCCGGTATTTACGGTATACAGTTCCATTTGAGTTTATTCTTGGGTTTAAAAAACCAAAAGCAACCTTTCCCAGGATGGACAGATTGCTTTTTGGTTTAAATAAGTTTGCGTCACCGCAATCTCAAATTTCAAATCTCTAATATTGAAGTTCACTCCACCACCACTCCCATCGAGCAGAATTTTTCAATCCGCTGCTCGATGCGCTTCTCAGGTTTGATTTTGTCGAGTTCTTTTAAGGCTTTCAGGATCACCTCTTTGATGGTTTTAGACATAAATTTGAGATCCTTATGCGCCCCACCCAATGGCTCAGGAATGATATCGTCAATCAAGCCATTGGATTTCATGTCTTTGGCAGTCAGCTTCAAGGCTTCGGCTGCTTGCTCTTTGTAATCCCATGATCTCCAGAGGATGGAAGAACACGATTCCGGTGAGATTACGGAGTACCATGTATTCTCAAGCATGAATACCTTGTCCCCTATCGCAATTCCCAAAGCACCTCCAGAAGCTCCTTCACCTATAATAATACAGATCACGGGCACTTTGAGCATAAACATTTCTTTAAGGTTTCGGGCAATAGCTTCTCCCTGACCTCTTTCCTCTGCCTCTAAACCGGGGAAAGCACCCGGAGTGTCGATCAATGTGACGATTGGCTTACCAAATTTCTCCGCCATTTTCATCAGACGAAGTGCCTTACGATAGCCTTCAGGATTGGCCATCCCAAAATTCCGCTCTTGTCTTTGCTTGGTGTTTCGGCCTTTTTGTTGACCGATAAACATTACCGTTCGTCCGTCAATATCACCCAGCCCTCCGATCATGGCCTTATCGTCTTTTACCGTACGGTCCCCATGAAGCTCTATGAAGTCATTGGTGATTTCATAAATATAGTCAAGGGAATAAGGACGGTCCGCATGTCTGGAAAGCTGCACCCGCTGCCAGCGAGTGAGGTTGTCAAAAGTCTCTTTTTTCAAAGCCAGGATTTTTTCTTCTAAAGACTCAATATCACTGCTTAGATCAATATTTCGGCCTTTGGCCAAGTCTTTCATCTCCTGAAGTTTTTGCTCTAAATCAGCAATGGGTTTTTCAAATTCTAATACCATTTTGGTGATTTTTGGAAGAAGCAAAGATAAGGATAATCCCTGTTTGACAAACCCAAAATAAGGAACATGGGGCAACATAAATCCTTAAAATTATTGAACTGAAAAAGAATCAGATAGCCAAAAAAGTAAAAAATATTAACCTACACTCTTGCATCAAACTATCATTTGCCTACCTTTGCACCACTTCAAAAGAGAAGGTAAACGGAGTGGTAGTTCAGCTGGTTAGATGCTTGTCCCGATACATCGGGAAGGTCGCTAGTCAGAGTTCATCGTCCGAAAACAAACGGAGTGGTAGTTCAGCTGGTTAGAATGCTTGTCCCGATACATCGGGAAGGTCGCTAGTCAGAGTTCATCGTCCGAAAACAAACGGAGTGGTAGTTCAGCTGGTTAGAATGCCTGCCTGTCACGCAGGAGGTCGCGGGTTCGAGTCCCGTCCATTCCGCATAAGATTAAAAAAGCTAAACCATTAGGAGTGGTAGTTCAGCTGGTTAGAGTGCTTGTCCCGATACATCGGGAAGGTCGCTGGTCAGTGTTCATCGTCCGAAAACAAATGGAGTGGTAGTTCAGCTGGTTAGAATGCCTGCCTGTCACGCAGGAGGTCGCGGGTTCGAGTCCCGTCCATTCCGCATTAAAGTCCCGAAGAAATTTGGGACTTTTTTGTTTTTAGGCTGCAAAGGATTATTGCCACGAAGGCAGAAAGACGCTAAGTTTAAAAATTTCCGTATTCGACTGATTCAAGGTTTTCGTATTCCTTTCTCCGAAAAAAATAATCATTACCGTTAAAGATATCTTTGATCAAAAAACCATTTGTGCATTTGCGTCTCCGTCGGCATAATTCAAAGTAGTTTTTTGTAGCCAAAGAATCTCTGCCTTTTTGCGTCGCCTTCAAAAAAACTTTTGCGCCTTAGCGTCTTAGTGGCAAAAATCAAACCGCCCTTTCATCCAC
Source organism: Algoriphagus aquaeductus (assembly GCF_003253485.1). Taxonomy (GTDB): domain Bacteria; phylum Bacteroidota; class Bacteroidia; order Cytophagales; family Cyclobacteriaceae; genus Algoriphagus; species Algoriphagus aquaeductus. Next base: position 68,600 of record NZ_QKTX01000005.1, read on the forward strand.
CAACACATCCACATTGGGATGAAGCCAAAGCAGGGAAGCGGGAAACTGCGTACTTACCTCTGGTTTTAGCAAGCGTTCAAAAGCCTCTTTTTTCCCCGAACCCGCGATAAAAATCAGGATCTTTTTGGATTGTAGGATATTCCCCACGCCCATGGTCATACCGAAAGTCGGCGGTTGATTCAGCGATTTGATCATGCCATTGTTGAGGGTGGATTCGGCCAACTCACAGACGTGAAATTCAGGTCTGAGCCTTTCTCCGGGTTCATTGAGCGCAATATGGCCATTCACCCCAATCCCCAAAATACAGATATCCATTGGACCTTCCTGCTGAATTGCTTCTTCCATTTTCTTGCAATCCCCTTCCGGATCAGAAGTAAATGGATCAATGGTCCAATAGTGATCCGAGGAAATCCCCATGGGCTGAACAAACTTGGTCTGCACATCGAGCTCGGAAGTAAAGGTTGACCCTTCCTCTAACCCACCCCATTCATCCAATTTGATCACCCGGAGCTGATTGCAAAAGCTTGGATTTTTAACCTTTTCAGCCACCATTTGAGCATAAAGACCCGATGGCGATCCCCCACTTGCAACACAAAACAACAAATTTGGCTTTCGGTCAATTTCGGTCTTCACCAATTCAAAGCCCTTTCGGCTCATGGTATCAAAGTCAGGGAAGTAATGGAAATTCATGTTGAGGCAAGTTGGAAATAGATAATCGATTTGACCATTAAATATCAGGTAAATTTTTGAGACCGTTTTTTTTAAACCACAGTAGACACATAGAAAACATTTCGCTGTCCTTTTCTTCTTTCTATTAACAGAATCATTTTTTTTGCGCCTTAGTGTCTTCGTGGCAAATGAACCTCTAGAAGCAAAATCTTGGTGGAAAAATTTGTCAATGGTATCCCCAGCGCTGGAAACCAAAAGCTGGTTTGGAAACGAAAGCTTGTTCCATCGCTATAGAAAAAGATTTCTCAAAAGCGGTTTCAAAACCACAGTAGACACATAGAAAACATAGTCGCAGTCCTTTTCTTCTTTCTATTATTAGAATCCTTTTTTTTTGCGCCTTAGCGTCTTTGTAGCAATCCTCCATTCTTCCTGACCTATACGGTTTACCCTTTGAGTCCTCTGAATTATCCTTGGTGACCTTGACGGTTAAGCTTTGTGTACTCTTATTTTTCCTTTGAGCCCTTTGCGGCTAAAAAATCACTTCTTCCTTATTATCTTATAGGCATCTTAGTTTACCAAACACCAACCATCACCTTATGAGAAAAATTTACCTCAGTGCTTTGGGCTTGATCCTAGTTGCAAGTCCCTTATTGGCACAGAAAAAAGCCGCCCCCAAACCCGATCCACTCAAGCAATCCGTACAGCAAACCATTGATTCCCGATTTGCCGACATGACGGAGCTCAGCGACAAAATCTGGGCTTTCGAAGAAATCGCCTTTCAGGAAACCCAATCCTCGGCGGCTCTATCTGCTTATGCCGAACATCTCGGATTCAAAGTCACCCGAGGCGTGGGCGAAATCCCCACTGCTTTCGTGGCGGAATACGGTTCAGGATCTCCAATCATTGGTATTATGGGTGAGTTTGACGGGTTACCTGGATTGTCCCAAAACAAAGTTCCTTTCAAAAGCCCGCTCCACGAAGGTGCTCCGGGTCACGGCTGTGGGCACAACCTCTTTGGGGTCGCATCCCTGGGCGCGGCATCAGCCATCAAAGACCTGATAGCCGAGGGTAAACTGAAAGGTACCATCCGATTTTATGGCACTCCTGCCGAGGAAAAATACTTCGGCAAACTCTGGATGATCCGTGCCGGACTGATGGACGATGTGGACGTCATGATGGACTGGCACCCCGCCGACGAAACCAAAACCGAAGTCCAAAAAGGACTGGCCTTGGTGGACTTTATTGTCGAGTTCAAAGGACAGGCGGCCCATGCCTCCGGTGATCCCTGGAACGGCCGCTCTGCCTCCGATGCCCTCGAACTCTACACCACAGGGATCAACTACTATCGCGAGCATATCAAGCCTACCGTCCGGATTCATTACCATATCCAAGACGGAGGACAAGTCGTCAACGTCGTGCCGGACTACAGCAGACTGTGGGTCAGAGTCCGTGATACCAGTCGTGAGGGACTTTTGCCTGTCTGGAAGCAGGTAGAAAAAATGGCTGAAGGTGCCGCCATCATGGCCAATGTCTCCCACGAAGTGAAGCTCGTATCCGGCGTGCATGAGATCCTGGTCAACCGAACCGGTTCGGCGGTGATGCAAAAAAACCTGGAAAACCTTGGCCCAATCAGCTATACCGCCGAGGAACAAGAATTCGCTAAAAAAATCCAGGAAGCTACCGGTAAACCTCAAATCGGACTTGTTTCCCAAATCAAACCCATGGAAGAAACCCAAGAACACAGCATGGGTGGCAGTACCGACGTAGGCGATGTCAGCTGGGTCGTTCCCACCATCCGAATGGGAGCAACCACCGCACCAAATGGAACTCCCTGGCATTCCTGGGCAGTCGTAGCCTCAGGAGGCATGTCCATCGGTCACAAGGGAATGGGCTATGCAGCCAAGGCCTTGGCCATGACCATGGTGGATCTGTACCAAAACGAAGCCCTGAGAAACGAGATCAAAGCTGAATTCAAACAGAAAAAAGGAGACTATGTCTACAAGGGCATTATCCCTGACGGCCCTCCGCCTTTGAAGGCTGGGTATTGATTCAGTCTCTAGTATTAACTTTCTTATTTTCGGCTTAAAAGTTCTAATAGAAGCTGGGCGGGATTTGCAATTCCGCCCTTTCTATTTTTTGCCATTTTCAAATCCATGCAAAGCATTTCTTAATCCAATACTTCAACTCACTTGCCCTTTCTCCTCCTCACCCCTATCTTTCTATTCTATGGAAAAACTGAAAATTGCTAGTGCCCAGTTTGAAAACCGAAGCGGAGATAAGGAATACAACCTCTCCGTCATCGACCGGCTTTCCGCCAAGGCAGCGGCTCAAGGCGCGCAGGTCATTGCCTTCCACGAATGTTCCGTCACTGGATACACCTTTGCCAGAAAGCTGTCCAAGGAACAGATGCTCGAAGTGGCCGAGCGGATTCCCGAGGGGCCAAGCATCCAAAAACTCATCGAAATCGCCCGCAAGAATCAAACCGTCATCTTGGCCGGCCTCTTCGAAAAAGACGAGCAAGACCAACTCTTCAAAGCCTATGTCTGTGTAGATCAAAACGGGCTCCTGGCTAAATACCGCAAGCTCCACCCCTTTATCAATCCACATATTTTACCCGGAAATGAGTACGTGGTCTTTGACTTACTTGGCTGGAAATGCGGAATTCTAATCTGCTACGATAACAACATCATTGAAAATGTCCGAGCGACAAAACTCCTTGGGGCAGATGTTATTTTCATGCCACATGAGACCATGTGTACCCCTTCTACCCGTCCGGGAGCCGGATTTGTGGATCCCAAGCTTTGGGAAAACCGGGAAAATGATCCCACTTCCCTTCGCATCGAGTTTGACAGCCTGAAGGGTCGGGCTTGGTTGATGAAGTGGCTGCCTGCCCGAGCCTATGACAATGCGGTGTATGTCGTCTTTTCCAATCCGATCGGAATGGACGACGATCAGTTGAAAAACGGCTGTTCGATGATTCTCGATCCGTTTGGAGATATTTTGTCCGAGTGTCGGGACTTCGAAGACAGCTTTGTAATCGCTACGATCACTCCCGAAAAACTCACCCAAGCCGGTGGTTCTCGCTACCTCCGGGCAAGACGTCCGGACCTCTATCGGGACATTCTAGGTCAAGCCCACGAACCTGAGCAAAAAGTCGTTTGGCTTCAACCCAAGTCAAGTTGACGAGTACGAAATCCGGTTCAAAAAGCATATCCCCATCTTAGATTCTCCTCTACCTATGTAAAGCTCAATTGGATGCTGGGCATCCAACGCACAAAGTTGTTTTACAAAACTTATAGGATTTAGGTATTCACCCACAGCACTGAAAGTGCCAATAACCGGTCTGGTTTTGAAAATCTGACTGGTGTAATCTTATGGTGAAGTTTTATTGGGAAGACTTTTAGAACAAAAAGTGGTCACCAACTCATCCAGTGCTATTTTGATCTTCAACGCTGCAAAGAAGAACCTACGATTGGGGTGGGTCCATTAAAAACCCTGAAAATTTCCCGAATCACCAGACTACTTTTAGTCCAATTTCCTGATAGCGTTTGATGCTTTCATCGGCTGTGAGCAAAGTCAGACTATGTCGGAGTGCTTGCCAGATCAGCATCCGGTCAAATGGATCTTTGTGAATGGAAGATTCAAGTCTGAAAACAGAAAGGGCATCCTCTACAGTCAAATCCAAACTTCTGAATTCAAAGTATTGGTCAAACCCGGCCTTCAGCATTTCGGGAGTATGGCCTTTTAAGTCTAGTTTTCCAGACTGGAATTTCAATCCTATTTCCCAAAAACTTACTGCGCTGAGATAAATTTCATTTCTTGGATCGAGTAAAATCTCTTGAGCTGCTTTGCTGAGCTTATCATCTTCGTAGGCCAGCCACAAGAGGACATGGGTATCGACCAAGTACTTCATAGCCCAAATTCTTCCAGTTCTTGATCAGACCAGTAGAGATCTTCTTGGTTGATGGTTACACCCTGTTCTTTGAAAAATCCCAGGGTACGCTTGGCTGGCTTTTGAGGCTCCAGGGTTTTTCCAAAATAGCCGACCAATTCACCGGATTTTCCTTTGATCACTTTGACGGTCACGCCGTTTTTGATCATTTCCACTACTTCGGAAAACCGCGCCTTAAACTCCCCAATGTGCATCGTCAGTGTCATAGTGGTCTGATTTTAAGCTAAGTTAGATTTAACTTGACAAGTTGTCAAGGAAAAATTGAGTTAAGGAGGGATTATCAATTCCTTTTAGACTGAATGGGGCAGTTGCAATCCTTCATCTAGTCTAGGGGGTGCCAGAACTTCCAATGATCCCGATTAGGGGACGATAGGAAGGTTCATGGGATTGACTTATATTCACTTCAAGTGTAAATAACAAGATATGGAACTGATCAACAGCATCTTAAGCATCGATCCAAACTATATTCTGATTGGCTTACTGAGCCTCTTTTTCTTTTTGGAGCAAGTGACTATCAACCCCTATTCGTTCCAAAACCGAGGAAAGCACCTCTTCCAAAACCTCCTTTTCCAGCTTTCGCTTACCCTTTTGAATCTGGTTTTTCTCGGCATTCAGCTTCAATGGATCGAATGGCTTACCAGGCATCAAATCGGACTTTTGCACTGGACCGAATGGCCCTATTGGGTCAAACTGGCGCTGGGGGTGGTATTTTATGATCTGACCACCTATTGGATTCATCGGGCCTCTCATCATGTTCCCTTGCTGTGGAGATTGCATCGGGTACATCACAGCGACACGCAAATGGATTCCTCGACCACCTTTCGTTTTCATCCTTTGGAAATCATTTTTATCTACCAAACCGGCAATGTCCTCACGGCGGCAATTTTCGGCACAGATATGACCGCTTTGGCGCTTTATTACCTCATTTTGTATGTGTTTTTCTTCCTGGAGCACTCCAACTTGAATTACCCCAAGTGGTTAAATCACACGCTGGGAATGGTGCTGGTCATGCCGGACCATCACCGGGTGCACCACCACAAAGATCAGCAGTACACCGACTCCAATTTTGCCGATATCTTTATCCTTTGGGATAGACTGTTCAAAACCTTTAAATGGATTTCTGTGAAAAAGTCAGACTTTGGCCTGAAAGAATTTGACTCCGAAGACAAACAAACCTTTCTTTACCTGATGAAAAGCCCTTTTCAATCCCTAAAAAAGAATCAAAAAACAAATTGAATGGCCCTTCGTCAGAATACCTGACTTAACTATTTTTCCAACCTTTTCTCAAATAATTCACACCCATGAAAACCCTCTTAGTCCTAGTGGCTCTCCTTTTTTCCACCACCGCCTTTTCCCAAACCTCCGATGTCCGTCAGGTGGAGCAACTGATTCAGGATTCCTTTGATGAGATTTTTTCCAACTATAACGCAGAAAAGCTCACTGACTTTTACACCGAGGATTTTATCCTTCTCGAGCATGGAGAAGTTTGGGATATGTCGTTTATTCGAAACTACCTCGGCAAAGCCAAAAGCAACCCCAACCCTCCTACCCGCACCAATCGCTTTGAATATATCAAAACAATCGTGGAAGGAGACCGGGCTTGGATTGCCTATCACAACTATGCCACGATCTCCCGAGACGGGCAAGTGCTTCGCGAACTCTATTGGCTGGAAAGTGCCACCGCCATCCGGACAGAAAACGGATGGAGGTTGGATATGCTTCATTCCACGCGGGCGGATAAAAAAGAGTAATTCTGACCTCTCCTTTCTGCGGAGCAACTCAGCTCGTTTTCAGGATTCAATTACAATACCATTAAATTTTTGAGCTGTATTTTCACTTTCTTAGCAGAAAGCTGAGCGAGCAAATAAAGTTTCTCGAAAAGGTTGAAATCAGAAATCCTTCGGTCGACTGTGCTGTGCACAGTCGAAGCATTCGACCCATTAATCAAAGCTGATTTGGAGGGTGGTACAATTGCGGACAATCCTATTTTTTGATTAACGACTTGTTAAATAAACATTCTAATTCATCCTCACTATAAGATTAAATCAAACTTATGTTGCAGAAAAGTGGGGAATTATTCCACACTCCTCGCAATTCTTTCTTATTTTTCAAGGACTTGACTATCCAAATATAATTTTCCGGGATCGGTTCATTTACCTCAAAAGACCGATGATTAGCACCAAACCGTTCCATACTTTATTATTCGTTTTCTTGCTGTGTAAATCTACAGCAGTGACTCTTAACCATCAGAGGTTGGCTATGGATTTGTAACTTTTATTGATTCAGATATGATGCTGAATCGTAAGACAAGAAACCTATGAATGCGACAAAACCGACTGAAGTCCTAACCACTTCCTCCACTGTTTTACTTAAAAACTTGGAAGAATTGACCTCTTCCGGGACTTGGGAACTGAACTTTCGAGACAATACACTCCACTGGTCGGAAGGAGTTTTTCTCATGTTGGGCTATGAACCCAATGAGTTCGAGGTGACTTTTGAAAAGGGAGTTTCGGTACTTCACCCCGATGATCGGGATCGGGCCCTAGCCCATATGAATGAGGTTTTGTCCCAAAATATCGAATACTCGATCCGGAAGCGACTGATTAAAAAAGATGGGGCTATCATCCACGTGGTCTCCAAAGCCAACCTGGAAAGAGATGAGCAAGGAAATCCGGTCTACATGATCGGGATATTTCAGGATGTTACTGAGTTTATCAAAACCAAAAAAAAGCTAAAAAAATCAAAAATTGTTACTGAAATCCTTATCGAAAACATCGATGGAATTTTTTGGGAAGCAGATGCCCAAACTTTTCAATTCACCTATGTCAGCCCGCAAGTTGAAAAAATCACCGGGTACTCAAGAGAAGAATGGATGGGCTCTCCGAGGTTTTGGTCGGATCACATTCATCCGGAAGACCGGGACTTTGCCGTCAACTTCTGCCACCTGGAAAGTAAAGCCCTCAAAGATCATAAGTTTGATTATCGCTTTTTAAAAAAAGACGGCACTTATATCTGGCTGAACGATCGGGTCAAGGTATTACATGAAAACGGTGTTCCATTCAAACTAGCCGGCTTGATGGTAGACATCACTCATGAAAAAGAGCTATCCACTGCTCTCAATGATGAGCTGCGACTAAAGCAAAATTTTATCCAAACCCTCCCCAGCGTATTCTATCTCTTTGATCAGTCTGGAAAATTTTTGATTTGGAACAGTCTGCTACAGTCGATCTCCGGTTTTTCAGAAAAAGAAATCCAACACATGCATCCACTGGATTTTTTCCAAGGAAGCGAAAGAGATTTGGTCAAGCAACATATCCAAAAAGTGTTGGAACAGGGACATACCGAATTGGAAACGGCTCTAACCTCCAAGGCTGGAAAAACTATCCCGTTTATTTTTACCGCCTCCCGAATCAATTATCAGGGTAAAATCTGTGTCTTTGGTACAGGACTCGACATTTCTGAAATAACCACCAATAGATCTTTGCTATCGCAAAGTATTGAGCGTTTTGAGTTTTTGGCCAAAGCCACCAATGATGCCATTTGGGATTTTGATGTAGCCAACAATTCCCTATTCTGGGCAGACGGATTCCAGTCACTTTTTGGGTACGACTTGGCTCAAATTCAACCAAGTTTGGATCTTCTGATTTCCCTGATTCACCCCGAGGACCGGGAACGAATAGTAGCCATCATTGAAGACTACTTCAATCCCAAATGTGAACAAAACAAATGGCTGGAGGAATACCGGTTTAAAAAAGCCGACGGCACCTACTCCTATGTCATTGACAAAGCCCTTTTTATTCGTGACCGAAAAGGACAGGTCACAAGGATAGTTGGCTCAATGCAGGACATTAGTCCCAGAAAGGAGTATGAAAAATCCCTCCAAAAACTCAATGAGGAATTGGAAGCCAAGGTGAAAGCCCTTGCGATTTCCAATTTGGAATTGGAGCAGTTTGCCTTTGTCGCCTCTCATGACCTTCAGGAACCCCTTCGGATGATATCCAGCTTTATGGGATTGCTGAAAAGAAAATATGGGAGCCAGCTCGATGAAAAGGCGGATCAATACATCCAATTTGCCATCGGAGGCGCCAAACGGATGCAGCGGATCATTTTGGAACTCTTGGAACTATCCAGAGTGGGAAGAAATGAAACAGACCTGGAAATAGTCAATACTCATGAATTTGTAAACGATATCATCGAAGGACTTGCCCTGAAAAACCGGAAAGGAAATTTCATTTTTGAGGGGCTCCCGGAGATCAAAACCAATAAGGCATTACTTCAACACATCTTTCTCAACTTGATTTCCAATGCGGTGAAATACGCCAAAAAGGACATTCCGCTGGAGGTGAAAATTTCGGCAGAAGAACTCAAGGACCATTGGAAATTTTCAGTCCAAGACAATGGCATTGGGATCGAGGAGGAATATTTTGATAAAATCTTTGTGATTTTCCAGCGAATCCAACGGGACATCGAATACGATGGAACCGGCATCGGATTGAGTATTGTCAAAAAAGCAGTCGAAAAACTCGAAGGGGAAATATGGGTGGAGTCTGAGCTGGATAAGGGAAGTACCTTTTTCTTTACCGTCAAAAAGATTGCCTGATACCAGAAACCGGTACCCATTAAAACTGATATGAATCTGGGAAATTCACCACAATCATGAAAGTGAACGAACACCTGACAGGTCTGAACTTAATACATTATTCTGCATATCCACTTTCTTACCAGGAAGTTACGCGAGCTTAAAAGTTTTCTAGAAAAGTAGAAATCAGGAATCCTTCGGTCGCTTGTGCTGAGCACTGTCGAAGCATCCGACCCATTAATCAAAGAGTATTTGCCTGGTGGTGCAATTCCGGACAATCGCAATTTATTTTGAGACTTTCATAAAAAAAACCACCATAAATTAAAAGTCCCAGCCTGGTTTCAGGCTGGGACTTTCTTGTTAGGCTCATTTGAATAGCTTTTCCAAAATCTTGTAGGTAATCAGATAGGTAGGCCTCACCCCTTCCATACCCAAAGCTCCCGAGGCCAGGGTGCTACCTGTTTCCAGGGGATTGTCAGAAGCATAGTAGGCGTAGAGTACCTTGACGTTGGAGCGGATGCTGCCCCGGATTTTGGAGGCAGATTGGATAGCCTTTTGATAGTGAGCACCTTCCATTTCCAGTCCCACAGCATTCCAGGAAGATTCCATAAAATACGTCAAGATCTCTCTGTTCTGAAGTGAGGTTCCCAACACGGTAATCATCGAACCTGAATACACTCCCAATCCATAGCCTTCAAAATCGGACTTTTTCAATTCATTTCGGAAGGGGTAATTGTCCGCGGTACCTTCAAACACGTGGGAATTAGGAACCATCAGGTCTCCTTTTCCACCATGAAGGATTCCAGCTTTTCCCATGATGGAAGTGGAAACTACATTGAGGGGGTATTTTTTACCGTTTTTGGAGTACGGTTTGAGCAATTCATCAAAACATTCGTAGGCTTGCTCGCCAAAGGCGTAGTCCATGACAACAAGAACAGGACGCTTTTCCGGATCATCCGGCAAAGAGGTGCCGGGGATCAGTGAGGATTTTTGCAAATGGGCGGTATCAATGATCTGTGCTCCGATGTTGGTTCCGGATTCATCGGGAAGATCAATGAATCCATGCTTTTCGGCATAATCTTGAATTTTCTTGCCCTGATTATTTTTGGATTTGACCGAAATATCCGTGGCCACTTGTTCGATCTCTTCAAAACTCCCGCATCCCAAGGCCTGATGAGCATAGACGGTATTGAGCACGCTGTGAAGATTGGCAGAGATGATGTGAATCGGCCGATGTATCAGGTTCTTTTCCAACAGTTTCTCCTTGATTCGGTCGGCCCAAAGTTCGCCATACACGTGGTGGCCAATCCGCTCTCTCAGGGTGGCTGAAAAACTAATCTCTCTATCCAATCCCAAATTGGTCTCTTCCATGGCTACTTTACCCAAATGGTAAACAATGGAAAATAAGCTGTTGGAATTTGAGCTTTTGGCAAATTTCTTCACGGCACCCAAGGTCTCCTCAAAAGTCCGACCGATGATGTGACTCAAATACGCCGAGGCACATTCCATGTCCAGCTCTTCCCCATCCCGTTCTTTACGGACAAACTCCTCGAGCATCTCCCAGTTGGAAGAGATTTTCCCTTTCGGGTCTGTGCTGTTGCGAAGGATTTTTTTGGATTCGATATATAAAAAGGTGAGGTGGGTCAGAATATCGTAAATGTCAGACCGACCGCGGGTCATTTCCACATACATGATCTGATCGTCGAGGCGATAGCAATTTCGCTTTCGACGGGGAGGCACCAAGGGTACCAAATGCGAAGTTTCATAGCCTTCTCTGCTGATCAATCGCACATAGCGGCATTCCTCTATCCCTTTTGGCAATCGCTCCATCACATAAAGCAATCCGTCCAGTTCGATCTTTTCGGTATCGGTAAGCGTCCCATAAATTTCAGGACTCAAGACCATCAAAGCCTGGATCAATCCCTCACCTGAAACCCCCATAGGCTTATAACTTCCCCGGTTAAAAAGATGTCTCATGGTGATGTACAACCGCTCAATCGCTGCTCTGGACTCTTGTGCTCTCGTTCTCTTCATTTGCATAAAAAACAGATTAATTCAGCGAAATTAGGAATAAAACCTGATTTTGAGGGTTAAGTTTTTTGAAAGATGGGGTAAGGTTGAGATGACCCTTTGCTCAATATCCCGGATAATTCCCTGCCCGAGAAATACCCGATCAGTCCTTCTTTATTCCTTTTTTGACCTTGAGTCCTATTCCAAAATACCGTTCTCCCACTTGGAAAGACCGGATACCTCCCCTCAGTTCGGGTTCAAAAATCAAGGTCTCTTTAAAAGGGATTTCCCTTCCGATTTTCAACATCGGACCCACTCTGACCCTTGGACTTCGACTGTAAGAATCCAGGGTGATTTCCCCTTTTCTTACCTGAGTCCAATCCGTAAAAATATCGACCTGTGGTCCCAAAGATACATGGGCAAAACCGACGTCATATCGCAATAGTACCGGCACTCCCACAAAGCCCAACACATAGCGGACATAATCAGAAACAAATACCGTAGGGCTACTGATCGTGATCAACTGCTCTTCGAAGAAAGTCCGGTAGAAAATTCCGACTTCGGCCCCAAATTTTTGAGAAAAGTTCCACTCATACATCAACCCTATGTTGGGATTAAACCTTTCTTGATGGGATTCCCCGCTAAACAAAACGCCGAGGTAATCCGGTTTTTTTTCTTGAGCGAGAAGATTTGAAAAAACGCTTGCAAAAAGCAGCAAAAACAAGGAAAACGATTTTCTAAAATGGAATGAATGCATGGATTGAAACAATTTGAAATAATAATACGAACTCGTTACAAGAAAACTAAAATTTCAAACAATTCTTTCCGTCCTTCTTTATTTTTTAAGTTTATCTGCAAAATATTGTTTCAGTTTCTCCACTTTGGGCCGAACCACAAACTGGCAATAAGGCTGCATTCCGTTCTGATTGTAATAATCCTGATGGTAGTTTTCGGCAGCATAAAAATTGGTAAAGGCTGTAATTTCGGTAACTAGGGGTGAGTCAAAGATTTTGGATTGATTGAGCTCTGATTTCAGTTTTTCGGCAATTGCTTTTTGAGAATCATCTTTGTAGAAAATGGCAGATCGGTACTGGGGACCGACATCTGCCCCTTGCCGGTTGAGCGTGGTCGGGTCATGGGTAGCCCAAAAGACCTCCAACAAGGATTCCAGACTGATCTTGGAAGGATCAAAAAACACCTGAATCACTTCGGCATGACCGGTGGTACCCGTGCAAATCTGACGATAGCTCGGATGATCGAATATGCCTCCTGCATACCCCGACACCACCTTGATCACTCCTTCCAACCGTTGGAAAACTGCCTCGGTACACCAAAAGCATCCCCCGCCTAAGATGATCATTTCTTGGCCTTCTGGAATATCCAGGTTTGTTTTGGGAAGCAACTCGTCGTGTTTCATTTGTTTTTGGTTTGGTTTAGAGGGAATCCATTAAGGCGAATTGTTTAGGCTAATGATTGCGCTTTAGGTCTTCATCAAAGGCGCAACACACCAAACCCTAAAATCCAACTAGACTCTCAAGAAATTTTCTTTTGGACTATTCAAACTTCAAGAATCTCCATCAAAACCCAAATTGGTTCAGATAGGTTTCTGAGGAAGAGCAGAGATTCTGACAGGACCTATGGGAAGTTGGTTGGGATCTACAGGCTTGTTTTGTTGAGTCACCCGGATCAACCCTTCCCGATACATGTCCATCATGACTGCCTGGATCTCCGGCATAAAATGCCTCCAATCCTCGGGGTAAAGCTGCCGGACCACTTCGGAAGGACAAAATGAGTTGTTTTTCCTCCTTCGGCAAAAATCCAATATCGCCACCCTGAGCACTTCCATTTACTCAATGACAAATCATCACAAAGGCCGGGGGAAGGTTTTTCAGGGTAAATTTTGCCTCAACTTGAGAAAAATATTTTTGGAAAAGTTTTTTGAGCAAATAGGAATAACAAATCTGAATAAACTTCCCCTGCGGTGTCAGCGCGCGTTTGCTCTGCTTGAGAATCTGATCGGTACCCTCCTTGGAGATTAAACTAAAAGGAAGAGAAGAAAGAACGTAGTCGGCTTTTTTCCCCTCCAAATATGCCTCTATGTTTTCTGCCGAATCACAAATGATTTTCACATTGGGTTGAGGAAACTGTTTTTTCATGGCCTCACAAAAGGAGGTATTGATCTCAAAAACCAATAATTCGGCCTCCGGCGACAGGCGATCCACTATGCCTTGGGTAATACTTCCGTCTCCCCCGCCCAACTCGATGACCAAGCGAGCTTGACTTAAGTCGGTGTAAGAAAGCATTTTATTGACCAGGGCTTTGGAGCTAAAAGTCAGTGCGCCTGTTGTGTTGATATTGGAGTACAACTCCACCAATAAATCTGATTTACTCATGCTGTGAAAATGACCGTTGAAGATACCTGATTTTGCCTTATCTTTTCGGAATCTCCCACAAAAACTTACGCTCAATTTATGGCCCAAAAGGCTGAAATCCGCTCCACCTTTCTAGATCGCTTGTATTCCGTCTTAAAAAACTTCTGGGGAATGTCTCTGGTGTTTTTAGGATTGATGATTTTGCTTCGCTTGGCCGAATTGGGCTTGGTCTTCCAAACCCATGTTTTGGATTTCACATTCCGGGATGTTTGGACCTATGGATTTTTGCAAGACTTGGAATGGATCCTTTATTTTCTGGGCTTACTCTTTATTGTTTTTCTGATTTTAAGCCTGCTTTCCCGCACTTTAGCAAAAATAGTCCTCCAAGTGACGCTTGCTGTGGCCTTGATTGTCCATGTCGCGCTGATTTTCTACTTTCTGAAGACCTTGCTCCCTCTTGGAAAAGACCTCTTTGCCTACAATTGGAATGATCTTATTTTGACAGTCTCCTCTTCGGGACAGCTCAATTTGATCAACTTGATTTTAGGACTTGTACTTTTTTCTGTGTTGTTGCTTGTTTTCCACCTGGGGATCAAATTTTTCCCTTTCCAACTGAAGACTTCGCTTTATTTCACGGCAGCGCTTTATGCCCTGCTGCTTGCGTTCACTTTTCTTCCTGAATTAATCAGTGCAGGAACCAGCGAAACGAAAAGAAACGTGGAATTGAACAAGTCCCGCTTTTTGACTGAGCAGGCGTTTGATTATTGGATTTATGGCGGTGAATATTACTTTGACTTTTACCTTCGGGGAAGCAGCGATGATCTTTTGGTACAAAAAGAATTCACCAATGATGAGTATCCCTTTGTTCACAAAAACAACTATCCCGACGTCCTGAGCCCCTTCTTCGACAGCCTGACCCAAGCCCCTGATATCGTTTTCATCTTTGTGGAAAGTTTGGGAAAAGCCTATTCCGGCAAAAACGCGTATTTGGGCTCTTTCACGCCATTCCTGGATTCACTGGAGCAGCATTCCCTGGTGTGGACCAATGCCCTCTCCTCTACGGGCAGGACCTTCGGTTTACTTCCCGGAGTATTTGGCGGCTTACCTTTTGGAGAAAAAGGATTTCTGGAGCTTTCTGATGAGTTTCCTTATCATCACTCTTTTCTCAGCGTAATGAAGGACAACGGCTATGATGTCCGGTATTTTATTGGAGCGGACCGTAAATTTGACCGGGTTTCAGACTTTTTGGAATATCAACAGGTAACCCAGCTGGAAGATGAATCCACTTTCTTGCCCGGATATCAAAAATCACCGTCTCAAAATGGATTTTCCTGGGGATATGCAGACAAAGAACTATTTCAAAACGGATTGAGAAAACTCCCTGCGGAAAGAGTCGCCCCACAGGTGCGTATTTTTCAAACCCAAACTTCCCATGATCCTTATTTAGTCCCAGAGCGGGAGGTTTACCAGCAAAAACTTCAGGCCCATCTCAGAGAATACCTCAAGCTGAGTACTGCAAAAATCAATGAGTATTTGGCCTATCAGGACATCTACATGACGGTATTGTATGCCGATGATGCGGTCAAATTATTCATTGAGGAATACAAAAAGCGTCCGGAATTTGCGAACACCATTTTCGTCATTACCGGGGATCACCGTCTTCCCGAAGTACCGATGGCTTCGAGATTGGATCGTTTTCATGTTCCTTTGATGATCTATTCCCCTCTTCTCAAACGTCGCGACTATTTCAAAGGGATCAGCAGTCACTATGAAATAACGCCTTCGCTGTTGGCATTCTTGGAGAAAAATGCAGGAATCCAACTTCCGGAAGAGGTCATTTGGCAGGGACAGGTCCTTGACACCACCCGCACCTTCCAATCCATGATTGCCATGCCGCTGATGCGCAACAAAAATCAGTTGGTGGATTACATCCATGGAGAGTTCTTCCTTTCCGAAGGCCAGATATTCCTGGTCACTGACGGGCTCAACATCGATCCGGTAGATGATCCCGATTTATTGACTCGACTGACGGGAGAGTTTGAGGAATTTAAAAACAAAAACAGCTACATGGTGCAAACCCGCAAGCTATTGCCTCCCAAACCCTGAAAAACCTGAGTTTAGGATAAATTCCCAACTTCAAGTGAATGACTTTCGGAAAAGAAGGTTAGTCTTTCTTCTTTGATTGATGTTCCTGCTGTAGGATTTGCTCCAAAAGCGGTTGATAGTAGTTCCAGAAGAAACTTTGGCGATCTGTAAAATCCGCAGCCACGTACAAGGACCTCCAAAGAAATGGCAATCCGGAAAATTTCGGAGAGCCGAGGTCTTTCTTGATATCAGAAAAGTCTCCCGCAAAATAATACTGTCTCCCCTCTCCAATCTGACGATAAACCACAGCAGGAAAAAATCGGGGAAGTCCCATGGTTCTTAAGCGCTGCAATCCGGAAGCGGTGGGATTGATATCGTAATATGAAACCACCTGATAGTCTCTTTCGATCATCACCACATCAAACCAATCCGGATAGGGAATCACCTGAGGCAACTTAAATCCGTGCTTGTTCACTTTCTGCGTGCGGATAAGCGGGGTTTGGTTTTGAAAATCACGCTTCATCAGAAAAGCCTCAATCTCCCCACTCTCCTTCACAAAAATCAACCCCGGACCGGCAAGATCCCAAGTTCCATGTTGCGCTTTGTACTCTTTTCTCATCCACAAGGGAATATCTCCATTCTGAACGGTATCCAACTCATCAAAATAACGGCCGATCCAGCCCGTCCATTTGATACCCATCAGATTTTCAAACTCTGTCCGAATGGGTTTGGGAGTGGGTGAAGCCATCGAATTGTACTCAGCGATGACGGTTTTCCCCTGTTCTTTGGCACTTTGAATCAGCCGGATCTCTGAAAGATCCATGCCACCATAGATTTTTGTGCTGGGGTTTTCTACAGGAGGCTTATTGAAATCATTTTCAAATACCCCATAGGTGTCCGCAATGAAAATCAACTCTTTTTTTCTGACCAGAGAATCGATATCCGACCTGGATTTACCCGTCAGGTCTTTGATCTGACCATAATTTTGGGCAGAGCGGTCCGGGAAAAAACCCAAATAATCTTGGGAACTGTCATAAAACCGATCTTCTGATTTTTTGAATTTGCCATGTTCCAGAATCCAGAAAATTCCTTGATGCTCTTGATAGGTTTGATCTCTCACCGTTTTATCCACCACCAAAATCTCCAGGTTTCGAGTTGGGGTCCAAAACCAAATCAAATAACTGATCAAAGGAATACCCGCCAAAATCAACACAAAAGGAAGCAAGCGGGTCAAAAAGAGCTTAAATTCTTCTTTCATCAGTTTCTTAATAGATTTCAAGTGCTGTACAGAATGTCTTAAGGAATGGAAATCAAAAGGCAATCAACTTTGGTTGGTGGTTTGTCCGTATGGTTCGAATCGATCCCCTAAAACCGATATTCAAAACCGACAGACAAATTCAGGTTGTTTCTAAAATTATCTGTTGATAATTCTTCTCTGGAATACCCGGTAAATCCATAGATCATAAACTTAGGGGAAAGGAGTTGCTGATAGCCAAACCTTGCACGATAGGAATTGAGCAATTGGGTCTGATCTCGGGTCTCTTCATCCGGGGACACTCCAGAACCCAGCTGAATACTGAAGAAGTCCTCAGCGGTTTTGAAGTAATACCTTGCTGTCAATTGTCCGGAGGTACCGGTTGAGTTTTCGCTGGGAATCACATTGGCACGGAAATTAAACCACCAGCTTCCTACATATTTTCCCACAGAAGCCGTGAGAATGTGTGTAACTTGAGTGAATCCTAAATACCGATATCCGCCTTCCAACTCCCAGGCTTTGGGTAGATTGTGGTAATAAGAAGCTCCGAACCGCAGTTTGGGGAAGAAACTTGCACCTGAACCGCCCAGGTTAAGGTAAGCATAGCCATTCTTTCCGATGGAAGGATAGGCATCCAACTCATACAGCGTCCCAAATCCATTGAATCGCTCCGATTGTGTCACCCGCGCTATCAAAGCACCCGTGAGTTTGGTCCGCGTCCTTCCATAGACTGACCAAGTATGCCAAGGGGAGGTACTTCCATAGAACGTGTCATAATCATAGGTAGCACCGATGGCGTTGGTATTTCTGAATCGCTGCAGATTTTGCATATAAGCCAACATCCCTTCCTGATTGAATCCTTTGTCAAAAAGCGGTTTGGCCAAATCATACGCCTGATCATATTCTTCCCGATAATAAAACAACCTGGATTCTCTGTAGGTAATCTCATCAGGAATCGGGCTTCCTAGGTTGGATTTGGCTTTTTGAAGTACCTCGGCCGCGGTATTTAGGTTGTCAGACCAGAATAAATTGTCCAAATAGCCAACATACCCATCGGTATAAGCTGGAGATGCGATGATGGCACGCTCAAAGTAAATATTGGCAGAATCATTTTTCCCTTCCCAAGCATAACTTCTTCCTACCAAAATTAGAATATCAGCGTAGTTGGGATATTTAGACAAGGCTCGAAAGGCAATTTTTCTGCCCTCTTGGTATTTCCCTCCCATGATTTGAGTCCTGGCTTGGGAAAAAAGCTCATCCGGATCAAATGAATCTTGGCCCTTTGCTCCGATCAGCACCCCACTGATCATGAAAAGTGTAAAAAACAGCTTCTTCATTAACTTGTTGTGGCTTGAGTTTGGATATTTTTCTTGTCTTCTGCCTTCTTGAAGCCGGTGCGGATCATGCTGCCCCAGCCTCCTTTTCCTTTGATGAAGTCGATATGACCTTTCAGTCCCCACCATACGATTTTTGGATGTACTGTAAACGGCTCGATGATAATCATCCAAATGAGTTTTCGGAGATCTTTTTTGTCTTTGTAATTATTGAAGGCTACTTGCTCATAGAGTACGCTAAACGCAGAAACCAACAAAGAGAGCAAATACATCAAAGCAAGAAGAGCAAAGAAATAGATGGCGCTGAAATCACCTGTCACCAGCAAAATCAAGGTGTAAAGCAAACCTGCTGTTTCCAATATCGGGGCAGATTTTTCAAAAATCGCCCAAAAGGGATAGGAGATCATTCCCAAGATTCCATACTTGGGATTCAACCGCATCGCCTGATGAAGCTGTAAAGTCTCAATGGTTCCTCTCATCCATCGGTTTCGCTGACGGGACAAAATAGCCGCATTTTCAGGCACTTCTGTCCAGCATAAGGGATCGGGGACAAAGCCCAATTTGTAGGGGATTTTTGCCTCTTCCATGTATCTTCTCATTCTGACGACCAGCTCCATGTCTTCGCCTACCGTCTTGGGAAAATATCCTCCGACTTTTCGAACCAGATCGGTTTTGAAAAACCCAAATGCACCGGAAATCAACATCAAACCATTGATTCTGGACCAGGCCATCCTGCCCATCAAAAAAGCCCTGAAATACTCAATGACCTGATATTTCCCCAGCATGGTTTCTGGCACCCGGTATTGTGTCACGGTTCCATCCTGTACATCGCAGTTGTTGGCAATGCCGATCACACCACCTACAGCAATCACACTACGGTTTGTCTCCTCCATAAACGGTCTCACCATCCTGGAAATAGAATCACTCGACAAGATGCAATCCACATCGATACAGGCCAAAATCTCCATGTTGGCGACATTGATCCCGGTGTTCAACGCATCCGCTTTTCCACCGTTTTCTTTATCGATGACCACCAGCCTTCTGAAGGACATGTTTTTGGAGCGGTAAATTCCTCTGACCGGCTTGGTTTCGATTTCAGGAAAATAGGCAAAATTGGTTTTCTCCAGCTCGAAGGATTCAATCAGCTTTTCTAAGGTATCGTCTTTCGACCCGTCATTGATAATGATGACTTCAAATTTCCCATAATGCAAAGACAACAAACTCTGTGCATTTTGGACAATTGTCATTCCCTCGTTGAAGGCCGGTGCCAAAATGGACACCCCTGGCGCAATAGGAGACGTGATGATATCCCCATAATCTGCGAATCGGTTTTTCCTCAGGTAATCCCTCATTTCAAGGGCACTGAGAATCATCAGCAAAATATAAATGGAAATGACCGCAAAACTGAGAATCAAAAACATCAGTCCGAAGACCTCCAACAGAAAATAGAACAGAAAACTATACATGGCTCAACAGGGGGTCTAAAATGTGGGCTCGAATCTGTCCGGAAATGGGGTCTGACGCTCCGATAGTGGCCTGATCAAATTTGGAAATATCCAAGGCATGAAGGGTTTTGAGCAACTGCTTTTTCAATTTGAATGAAAGCTGATCTTTTGCCAATCGGCTGTAGATCAGCTTAACCGAATTTTCATCCCCCAACGAAAACGCGGCCTTGGCAGCAGCAAAGGCCAATTCTTCATTTTCAGAAGAAAGACATCTATTGATAAACCCTACCTCCATATGAGCGCCGAGGGTTTCATAGGTTTCCAAAATTTCGATTTGCTCCTCCAGTCCCACTTCCTCACTGATGTTGGCCAAATTGACCAATAGATCCAGCCTGCCGAGCATCCGGACCAGTTTGATCCCGAAAACTCGAATGGATTGATTGCTTGATTCAAAGAGCACTTCCAGTTTCAGTGGTTTTACGTTACTGACAAACTTGATGATCCGGAGGTAATTCATCTGCTGCCATTCAGACAGCGGGAAGGTCTGATCTTTCAAAAAGTTCAGATCGACTTTCTCAGAAAGATTGAGTAAGGTCGCCACTGCCTGGGACCGGACATGAAAATTGTCAGAATTGGCATGACCTTTCACTTCTGTCAGCGCTTCGACCAAATCCATCTCGTTGATCTCCACCAATCCCTGCGTGATCTTGTACCACTTGCCTGATTTGAGGGATTGAATGGACATTTTGTCCAAATCAAGTTTTTGATATATAGTCTTCAATTTACCTTTAAACTCCCCCTTCATCTTTTTATTCAAACCGATGATCTTCTGAATCAACACTTCTTTGAATAATACTTTTTGCAAAAGTTCGGCAGGAAAATAAGCATGGAAATCTGATGCTTTCATGACGCTTATTTCATCCAATTCTTTTTCAAAAAGAAGGGAAGTCAATGGATCTATGATCAGATTTTCATATTCTTTTTTGTGTTGCTCTCTTTTACTTTTTTTCACCTTTAGGATAATCATGAAAATTATCATAACGATAGAAACAACAAAAAAGAAGATGATTACAGCAGTGACAATAAACAGTTTGTAATCAGAGATAAATAGAATTTTAAACTTCAAAAAAGGGGAATAAGGAGTCTTTTTCGCCAATACGACAAGATCTTCCGAGACATCTTTTACTTCATAGATCGGTTGGTAATCTCCGTTTCTGACCAAGTTGGCCAAGTACTCCCTTGCTCCTTGCCAAGAAACCTCTTCGGAGTAGACCCTATACGACAATCCAACATTCAGACTATCCAAACCAAACCGACTGGACATTTCATGGAGTTGGGCAAAATGCTCCATAGGTTGGGAAATATAGCCCGAATCAGTTTTCGCAAACAGGAAAAGACTGTCGAGGAGCAGGGATTCAGGTAGGGATTTGTCCTTGATTTGCCAGCGAAAACTCAGGCCGGGAACCTGATCCTGTAAAACCAAAAAATCCCCAAAATCAGTACTGTCTTGGGGAATAATCGATTCTTGTGCCTCTAGCCTGGTCCACGAAATCGTCAGAAGGGAAAGAAAGGTCAGGAGTAAAAATGTCCTCATATCATCATTATTGCAGGATCCGTTTCACACGAATAGCAAGTTCATTTGGGTTGAAGGGTTTAGGTATGAAGTCAGACACCCCCAAATTAAATGCTTCCAACACCACCTGTTCTTCCTCTCCGAGAGAACTCAATACAATGATCGGAGTGTCAGGCTGATGTTTCTTGGCATGATGGATAATTTCGATTCCACTGCGAAAGGGCATCATCACGTCTGTAATGATCAAATCCGGATTAAGGGTATCGATGGCTTTCACCCCCTCATTGCCGTCTTGCACGAGGTGGGTGTCATAACCGTCTTTTTTTAGCCTAAACTGAACTAGGCTTGAAATCAACAAATCATCCTCAATAATTAGGATTTTTTTCATATTTCAGGGATAAACTCTTATTAAAGATAGCATCAGAATCCTAAATCAAAGCATCCTCTACCATCCAAATAAGGAGGATTTGAATTCAATGTAAATAAAATGCAATTATTCGCATTTCAGTACCTGTAACACACCATTGGTCAAAAAAAAAGATTGAAAAAATAATTCCATCTGGATAGTCCATGGGCATTTACTAGCTTGCTGATTGAAGAATAACCATCAATCAAATGAAAAAACAATTTCTGAAAGCAGGTTGGTTGGGCTTGCTGGCAGCTGGAATTTTGACGCATGCTGCATGGGGACAAAGTGACCCCACAGGCAAGCGACGCGTGACCAGCACCTATGCCATCACCAATGCAACTGTGATCACCTCACCCGGACAACCCGGCAGCAAAGCCACTGTTGTATTTAAAGACGGCGTGATTTTAGGCGTTGGTTCCGGTATCCAAATTCCAAAAGAGGCAAAAGTATTTGCCGGTGATTCGCTGTTTATTTATCCGGGATTTATTGACGGCGCAGGCAATATGGGAATCACCAAACCCAAAGATCCAGAGCGGCCAAAGGATTTCGTCTCCTCCAATCCTCCCGATGAAATCGCAGGAATCACGCCTTGGAGATCCGCTACGGAGCAATTCAGTGCGTCATCCAGTCAGGTTGACGATTGGAGAAAAGCTGGATTCACCATCAGTCAGGTCATCCCTGACGGAGGGATGCTTCCGGGAAAAGCAGCAATTATGGTTTTGGGTGCCGGTAACGCTACCAATCTGATCCAGATCAATTCCGGATTGGCGGCCAATTTCAGAGGTTCCAGAGGAATGTATCCAGCCACTGCCGCCGGAGTGATGGCAAAATTCAGAGACGTGTACCAAAATAGCACGCTAGCATTGGAGCATGAAAAAATGTATGCATCCACTGCCGGTGTCAAAAGACCTCAGGTCACTCCTACCCAGCAAGGGATGGCCGCCGTAGTTCAGAAGCAGATTCCTGTCATTTTCACCGCACCATCTGATCTGGAAATCAGAAGAGCCATCGCACTTCAAAAAGAATTCGGCTTCAAATTGATCCTTTCAGGATTGGAAAATTATGAAACGGTGATCGACCTGATCAAATCCACCGGTACTCCGGTATTGATCAAACTTCAAGTCCCGGATGACAAAGCCGTAAAGGCTCAGAAATCCGAAGGGGTGACCGAAGATACCAAAGCACAATATGCAAGAGTAAAAGAAGCCTATGAAAATGCGTTGAAACAGGCTGCTATGCTGGAAAAAGCAGGAATTGCCTTTGCTTTCACAACGATAGATGCCAAAGCCGGTGATGCCATGAAGACTATCCAGACTTTGGTAAAAAACGGACTGAGCGAAAAAGCTGCTTTGGCCGCATTGACCTCCAATCCCGCTTCGATCCTTGGTATCAGCAGAGTAGCCGGAACTATCGAAAAAGGGAAAATGGCCAATCTGGTCATTACCACAGATTCTTTATTTAAGGAGGATTCCCAAATCAAACATGTGGTCGCTGACGGTTTTGTGTTTGACTTTGAAGTGAAAAAGAAGGCCGCCAATGGCAATGGAAAAACGGATGGAGCTCCAGCCGGTTCTGTGGAAGGGGTTTGGGAATACACTTCAGAAACTCCTGCCGGTAGTTCAGGCGGTGAAATTGTACTGAAAAGAACCAATGGCGTATTGAGTGGAACCATCAGCTATGACGATCCGGCCGGATCTGGAAAAGTTACTTCTCCGATCAAAAATGCCTCTGTAAACGGAAAAACGCTCAGTTTTGAGTTTGATGTCAACGCCGGAGGATTGAGCCTCACCGTGAGCATCACTGGAGAAATCAACGGCAACTCCATGGAAGGATCTCTTTCCGTTCCGCAAATGGGTTCTTTCCCGGTTAAAGCCACTCTTTCTTCACCTAGCCTAAGCAACTGATCCTATGAATAAGCTCAATTATTTACTTGCTGCTTTTGTAGGCTTGGGACTAAGTGTCGCCCAAGCACAAACCCCTAAAGGCAGTGTTTTGATTAAAAACGCGACTGTTCTGACTGTGACTAAAGGAAATCTGGAAAATTCAGATGTCCTCGTTCAGGACGGCGTAATCAAACAAATCGGAAAAAATATCGCTGCTCCCTCCGGAGTACAAACGATCGACGCCACCGGCAAATTCTTAATGCCAGGCATCATCGATGCACACTCTCACGTGGCCTTGGATGTGGTCAATGAAGCCTCCTCTCCCATCACCTCCGAGGTGAGAATGAAGGATGTGGTCAATCCCTTTGAGATCGGAATCTACCGAGCCTTGGCGGGTGGAGTGACTATTTCCCATGCCATGCACGGCTCCGCCAACGTGGTAGGTGGACAAAATGCGACCTTAAAGCACCGTTGGGGCGCAAAAGATCCTGCTGACATCATCATGCAAGATGCGCCACGCACGATCAAATTTGCCTTGGGTGAAAACCCAACCCGGGTTCACGGCCGGGGAAATGGCATCCAACCCCGCACTCGAATGGGCGTGGAAGCTGTCCTGAGAAATGGCTTCAGTGAAGCACTTCAGTACAAAAAGGCTTGGGAAACTTACAATGCGGCTAAGGCGCAAAAAGGAAATACGGTAACTCCTCCGGTGTACAACGAGCGCTTGCAAACCTTGGCAGATATTCTGGATGGCAAAATCATCATCCATTGCCACTCTTACCGTGCAGACGAAATCTACATGCTCATCAACGTAGCGAAGGATTTCAACATCAAAAAACTGGTATTCCAGCACACCAACGAAGGCTTCAAAGTAGCTCCGGAAATTGCAGAATACACCATGGGTGCTTCTGTATTTGCAGACTGGTGGGCGTACAAGATGGAAGTGTATTATTCCACCGCCTTCAATGCGGCCATCCTTCAGCGTAATGGCGCCATCACTTCCATCAATTCCGATTCGGCGGAACTGATCCGTCACCTTTATCATGAAGCTGCCAAAACGCAGCGATATGGTGGATTGACCGACGATGAGGCTTTGGCTATGATCACCATCAATCCTGCCAAGCAACTCGGCATCGATGACAAAGTTGGTTCCATCGAAGTGGGCAAGCAGGCTGATTTGGTGATTTTTGAGTCCCACCCTCTTTCATCCTATGCAGTACCTCAGATGACTTTCGTGGACGGTGTGAAATATTTTGACATCAAGTCAGATAAGGATGATCAGCGTCAGTTGGTCGCTGCTACTGAGATGGTCGAGCCGATCTTCCTAAGAGCCAATGAGGAAGCTCATCGTTGCATGCAGGATGTAGATGCGTACTTCGAGGCATTTCAAGGCGCATTTCTAGAAGAAAAACACTAATCACCCCGAAAATTCAAGACGATAATGAAACGAATTTTAAAAACCTTTTGTGCCGCTCTACTTGCCCTGCTTCCGATAGTGGCAATGGCCCAGATCGACGGGGAATTTGTAAAGCCTCGCACAGGAAAATTCCTCCTGAAAAATGCTACCGTTGTCACAGTGACTAAAGGAACCCTTTCCAATACCTCAGTTTTGTTGGAAAATGGTAAAATTTCCCAGATTGGGGCCAACATCACCGCTGCAGATGCAGAAGTCATCGACTGTACCGGAATGTTTATCTATCCGGGAATGATCGATGGGGGAACCCGCCTCGGCCTGGTGGAAGTGAGCTCTGTTCCTGAAACTGTCGACTACGCAGAAATCGGAAACGTGACGCCAAACATGCAGGCATTGACCACCGTCAATCCAAATTCTGAAGCGATCGGAGTCACCCGCGTATCAGGTGTGACCACTGTTTTGACGGTTCCTACCGGTGGACTTTTCCCTGGTACCGCAGCTCTGATCAACCTCAATGGCTACACACCCGATCAGATGTACGGCGGGTTCAAAGCGGTGGCCATGAGTTTCCCGAGCTCGGGTCGACGTGGTCGTTTTGACCGCAGATCCGAAGAGGACATCAAGAAGGATGCAGAAAAGGCGATGAAAGAAGCCAATGACATCTGGGATAATGCCAAGAGCTACCTGGAATTGAAGAAATCCGGTGCGGAACTTTCCTACTACCCTGAAATGGAACAGCTTTCCAAAGTGATCGCAGGCGAACTTCCCCTTTTGATCGAAGTCAATGCAGCTTCTGATATTCAGAATGCGATCAAGTGGGTCCAAGACAAAAAAATCAAAGTGATATTTTCAGGTGTAGCTGAAGGCTGGAGAGTAGCAGAGGAAATCGCCAAATCCGGAATCCCTGTGGTAACCGGTCCGGTGCAGGAACTTCCTACCCGTCAGTCGGACCGATACGATGCGGCCTATTCCAACGCCGGAAAAATGGCCAAAGCAGGAGTAAAAGTGGCACTGAGAACGGATGAAGAAGAAAACGTAAGAAACCTTCCTTTCCATGCTGCATTTGCAGCTGCCTATGGACTGGGAAAAGAGGAAGCGCTTAAAGCAGTGACCATCAATCCTGCTGAGATCTTCGGTATTGCGGATCAATACGGCTCGGTGGAAACTGGGAAAAGAGCAAACTTGATTGTATCCACAGGCGATCCTTTTGAGACACGCAGCCAGATCATCCATGTCTTTATCGACGGATACAGAATCCCGATGTCCAACAGACATATCCGACTTTATCAGGAGTTTTTGGAAAGGTCTCCAGGCTTGAAGGCTAATTAATTAAAAAAGGCCATGGAAGCGATTCTGTGGCCTTTTTTTTCTAAATGGAAAATTAAAATATATGTGTATTCGCATGTTTGCACGTTACTGATTTAAATTAGGTTTTGAGGTTCAAAATAGGCGGATTCCTACTTACCAAGGGGGCTAGGAGCCTGTCCCGACGAATGACGGGAGGATTTTTCATATAGGAAAATTCGCTATTCAAGACCTACGAGCATTGTTCCGGATACACATATTAAAATATTGGAAAATTGGAAGATTTAATACTCCGTAGCCTTTTTCCCAATTTTTCAATTTTCAAATTTTAAAATCTTTCAATTCAAAAAAATGAAACACCAATTACTCGCTCTCACCGCCGCCTCGCTTCTATCTTTTCAGGCTTTGGCGCAGCAGGATGGATTTCTCCCCACTCAGCTCGAAGGCCAGAAAAAATTTGAAGCAGACTTTTTGAAAGCCGTCGACTACGACAGGTTCAAAATCCACCTTACCGAACTCACCAAAAACCCGCACATCGCCGGTACTCCCGAAAACGAACTGGTCAAAGATTATATGGTCAAAACCATGTCGGATGCCGGTATGGAAGTCAAGGTGTGGCCCTATGACGTGTACCTCCCCAATCATCCGGGCAAATCCGAATTGCAGATCATCTCCCCGGTGAAATTGACCCTTTCGCAGAAAGAAGGAGAAATCGAAGAAGATCCTTTCTCCAAAGATCCCAGACTTCACTTGGGATTCAATGCCTTCTCCGGAAGCGGGGATGTGACGGCAGAAGTCGTCTATGTCAATTACGGAACCCGGGAAGACTTCATGAAGCTTGCCGAAATGGGCGTTCCTTTGGCAGGTAAAATTGCAGTGGCACGATACGGAGGCAACTTCCGGGGATACAAGGCCAAATATGCCGAACAGTATGGAATGATCGGATTGGTAGTGTACACCGACCCGAAAGATTCAGGGTTTACCCGGGGTGAGGTTTATCCCAAGGGTCCCTTTTTCAACGAAACGACCATTCAGCGTGGGTCCATGCTGACGTTGGATTTTACGGGCGATCCATTGACACCCAACCGTCCCGCTCTACCTTTGGACGGAGCCAAAAAAATCAAGCGCGATGATCCGGCGGATGTCGCTTTTCATACGATTCCAGTCACCCCCATTGGATATGGCGCTGCCAAAGAAATCCTCAGCCGCATGACCGGCTCGGAAGTACCAGCAGAATGGCAGGGGGCATTGCCGTTTACCTACAGGATCACGGGAGGTGAAGAGCTAAAAGTCCGGGTCATGGTGGACCAGAAACCGGACTTTATCCGTGCCAACAACGTGATTGGAACTTTTGTGGGAAAAGACTTTCCAGACGAGTGGATCATTTTGGGCAGTCATTATGACGCTTGGTCTTTTGGTGCCACAGATCCCAATTCCGGCACAGCGATGCTGTTGACCTTTGCAGAGGCTTTGGGGGAATTGTACAAAAAGGGCCAAAAGCCCTCCCGGTCCATTTTGATTGGACATTGGGATGCTGAAGAACAGGGCGTCATCGGATCTACCGAATGGGTAGAGCATCTCAAAAAAGAACTCGGTGCCAAGGCTGTTTCTTACATGAACTTTGACGGTGGGGTTTCTGGAAGAAACTTCGGTGCTTCGGCAGCTCCCACTTTGAAAAAACTCATCATAGATGCCTCGAAAGAAGTAGTCTATCCAGACTCCTCCAAAACCGTGTTCGAAGTTTGGGCTGGAAAAAACCCAGAGCCGGGAATAGGCAATCTAGGCGGAGGTTCGGATCACATCGCTTTCTACATGCATGTGGGGATTCCTTCGCTAAGCGGTGGTTCGGGAGGCCCTACAGCCTATCACTCCAATTATGATAACCTGCATTACTATTCCAAGTTTTCCGATCCGAGTTTCAAAATGGGCGGAGCAGTAGCCCAACTTTTTGGCTTGGTGGCCATTCGTCAGGCCAATGCGGCAGTCATTCCTTATGATGTCCCTCGGTATGCCAAAGATTTGAAGGGCCACTTTGAACAGGCTGTTAAAAATGTGAAAACAATCGATGCCAACTTTGCGGGCTTTGATCAGGTGGATGCGGCTTTGAGAAGCTTGGAGGCCAGTTCTGCGGCCTATCAAAATGCCTTGGAGAGCGGACTTACTGCCGGAAACCTTTCTGCTTCATCCCTTCAGAAAATCAACAAAGGACTGATCGGGCTGGAGAAAAGCTGGATTGATCCCAAAGGCATGTATTATGGATCCTGGTACAAATCCCTCTATGTGTGCAATGATCCTTTCTCCGGATACGCATCGTGGATTCTTCCCGGTATCCAATATGAAGTGGCGATCAAAAACACCACAAGACTGGAGGAATGGGATACCCGATACGCCAAAGCCATCTTAAACCTGAGCAAAAAGATCGATAAGCTCACGAGTCAGCTTCAATAAAGACTTTAACCATTAAACCGCCGAGTGAGAACTTGGCGGTTTTTTTTGTCCCTTGGATGTGACTAAATTGTAATCATGGAAAACATGGATGTCCGATGGAAGCAGAGACTTCAAAATTTTAAGAGGGCTTTTATTCAACTGGAAAAAGCTGTAAAAACTCCTGATCTTAATGAATTAGAAAGGCAAGGTTTGATAAAAGCCTTTGAATTCACTTATGAACTAGCTTGGACTACATTAAAAGATTACCTGATAGATATGGGCTATACCGAACTTATGGGATCAAAGGACACCTTTCGTCAAGCCTTTCAATTAGGATTGATCTCCGATGGAGAAATTTGGATGGAAATGGTAAAAAGTAGAAATCTCACCTCACACACTTATAATCAAGATACTGCTGAATCTATAGAAGAAGACGTAATCACTACGTATTACCCGTTGATAAAGCAATTGCTCGATAACCTTGAAACCAAAGAATGAATTTATTAGCGAATGAGATATTAGCATCCGAATTGGGTCTAAAAGACTCCCAATTGGCGGAAATCAGGGCATTTGCCAGAAAATACCCTTCGATCGAAAAGATCGTGGTGTATGGTTCTCGAGCAAAAGGAAACTATAGACCGGGTAGTGATGTGGATATGGTGTTGGTAGGAAAAGATCTCAAACTATCCGATCAACTCGCCTTTTGGAACGATCTGGACGATAGCTATCAGCCCTACTTTTTTGATGTGGCAATTTTACACCAGATTCAGAACGATTCCCTCTTGGAACATATTGAGCGAGTGGGAAAAGTGATCTATCATAAAACAGATTAGAATTTAATCCTCAAAATTCTAAAAATCAGCTTCTTTAGCCCGACATCAAATTTCAATTTTCAGCATTTTACTGAAGGAATCACCCTCCATGGTTCTTCCTTCCACCCGAATCCGAAGCAGTTTTACCCCATAGGGCACCTTGATTTTGGTCTTATAGACTCCCTCTACCGTCTGTGCATTGGGCTCCCAATAAATCGTGGGCTTTTGACTCAAAAACTGATCTGATGGAGGATCTTTTGGAAACTCCGGAAAGCTTGAAAATCCAGCAACATCAACTATCTGAAAACCTTCGGAATTAAATTTTCGATCGGAATCAGGACCAGTTCGAAATCCTTTTTTTGTCTCTATCATAATTACCCCAGCATACCCCGCCATGCCAAAAATTGTCTTGCTGACATTGTCTGAATATACCTTGATGGATTCAAGTTGCGATGGCTCAAAATCAAGCAAGGTATTTCTGAAATCAGAAGTATCTAAAAAAGCCAATTGTACACCATCGATTATCAAAAGCGGCATGCCTACCGTTTCTAAGAAATTATAATTTCTGAATTTAAAGGTGTTTAGATTAAAACCCAGGTAGCCCAAAATTTCACCCATAGTTTGACGCTCCAGCCGATCAGGCCCGACTTCCTGAGTAGGTGTTCCATATCCATAATTATTTTCCCCGCTTGATTGAGGCTTTAATTCTTGGGCCTCTTTTACAAATTCGTCCAGTAAATAATAATCCTCCGCTATGTCCATCATGGAGTGAGCGGAATCGGGTCTAATTTCGACTTGGTAGGATCTTTTAGGAAAAGTACCGAGGAATATGGGGTGCTGAAAGGGGATCAACTCCACCTTTCCCAAAGATCTCATCTTTGGATCCAAAGCAGCGATGGCAATTTGAGCGGTGTCCCTGAACTGAAATCCCGAGGCCCAAAACCGGCCGGCGGAATCCGAATTGACCCTGCCATAATCTTCCAAATCTCCTTTGACCAAAGTGATCACAGTGGCCAAAGTCCCTCTTTTCTTATTTGGAAAATATTTCCCCTCCACCGAAATTCCATATTCGATGGGATTAGGCATTTCACTGTCAAATGTGTTCGCCAAATCATCCTCCAGCCAATTTAAATGGCTCTCTAGCTGATCTTTTTCATGAACTTCCTGCGATTGACTTCCCTCTACCACGGATAAAATAAATTCTGAATCTATGGGATTCTCAAAATCATCCAAGACTTTCAGCTCCAAATCCATGACCCGATAAAAACTGGAATCCGAAACCGTATGGGATGAAACGACATCAAAGTCCCCAAAAAGTTTCTCTTGATCGGGCTCATTGATCGCCAAAATTTCATTGGTATTGAGGATTGGAAAGGGAAGTTCAAAAACATCTCTCTTCCCGTAATTCAAACTCCATCTGGTATAGGCTCGAAGCAAATAATTCCCTTTTCTTAAGGAATCGGGAAGGGTAATTCCTCCGGAAATCTTTCCATTCTGAATCGGAAATCTCGCTTGATGAACAGATTTATATTCTTCATTCAGCACATTCACATAAACCACCCTGCTGAGTGTATCCTGCATCACGGGATTTTGGTAGAGCATCAGCCCTCCAATCCACATCGTTTCGCCAGGATGATAAAATGCCTTATTGGTAGTCAACCAAGGCTTTTCGCGTTGGTTGTTTAAGGTCACATACCGATGGTGAAATACTTTTAAATCCTCCACAAATTCAGTGAGGCCTACATCAGGAACAAAATCCAGAGGAAGAGATCTGGCCATTCGTTGTCTTCCTACATATCCCGACAATACCACCTGCGTGGGATTGACTGGAGCCCCATATCGGTCGACATCAAAGTACCCATTGGGTGTGGCAATCCAGGAAATAGCTTTATAAATATTGGCGTAATAATCATTTGTCCAAGGCTGGGCCAGATGATGCACCTCGATGCGCTCCGGAAGGTAAATTCGATAACTTCCATTTCCCAAGGGCTTGGTGTAAATGGTGCCTACATTGACCGGAAAAATGGATTTTCCCAGCTCATAATAGTAGTCATTTGTCCGATCTTCTTTTGGAATGGTTGCCCGTGCCTGATAAAAATTAAAATCCTGAATTTCCGGATTTTTGAGCAAAAAGGACAGAGCCATGTGCCTTACCGAACTCCGATAATTGATTAGTCTTCCCTCTCTCCATTTGGATCGAAAGGTAGAATCTACGGTCGCCATTTCCTTATAAAATGCCAATCCATAATATCGGGACGCGCCCCATCGCATTCTAAAATCCTGAAGGAAATACTCAATTTCATAACCCAAAGCCCTATTGACAATCTTCAAGGGTTGCTGTGCCGATGCTCTGATGTAATTGAGTTCATCATTGGATCTAACCCGCTCAAAATCAATTACCCATGGGTTCAGGATTTCAATTTCCTGCCCATAAGGGTCTTCTGGGACAGCCAAAAAAACATATTTGAACGTGGCATAATTGCGTTCCCAATTTCGGTCTCTTTTGGCCTTCAATTCTACTTCATTCAGATTGTCTTCAATCAATTCCAATTCAAAATCCTGACGGAATTCGGATTGCCCCTTTCGATTGATGACTTTTGAAACGGTTCGATAGCCTACAAATGAAGCGACCAATTCAAGCTGTTCCGGGAGATTGCCTTGGATCACAAACTTTCCGTCCATATCCGTTGCAGCTCCAAGCGTGGTGTTATTGATAAACACATTGGCAAATGGAAGTGGCAAGCCGGAGCCCTTTTCTTTGACAATGCCCGTGATGGTTTGTGTATATGAAACCCCATATCCCAAGGAAAAAAGCAGCAAAAGAAGTAGGCGGTGTACGTTCAACAGATTCAAAAACTAGTTACCTCTTCAATGTAATCTTTTTTCCTAACAATCTATTTTCGAGGTCCTCACAGGTACTGGATTTTAGGATAAAAACCATATCTGCATATCTGCTTTCATACCTGTGACTTAGCTGGCTTAAGAAATTTCTCAAAAAGGCAGAAATCAAGAATCCATCGGTCGCCTGTGCTGAGCACAGTCGAAGCATCCGACCCATTAAACAAAGAGAATTTGGCTGGTGGTGCAATAGCGGACAATCATAAAACCATATATGCAGGATTAATTTCTAAAAATCATTTCCTGAAATGGGTTTGCCAATTGAAATGCAATGGACGACAGGGATCAGCCTATTTTCTTGATTTGGCAATTTTCCATCCAATTCAAAACGATTTCCTGTGGGAACACCTACAGGGAATGGGAAAGGTGATTGACCATCAGGCATACTAAAGTTCAATCTTGATCAATTTTGAAAAAGCCTCGCCATCATCCGATCTGCCTTCGACCCGGATATGGATTGATTTGGTGCCATAAGGCACTTTCACCTTGCTTTGAAATTGCCCATTGCTTGTTTCAGCAACAGGCTCCCAATAGATCGTAGGCTTTCTTCTGAGGTATTGATCTGAAGGTGGATTTTTAAGGAATGGAGCGAAATCTGTGAATCCCGGAACAGGAAAGATCCCAAAACCATCCGAGTTAAATTTTCGATCGGAATCGACCGTAAACTTTTGGCCTCGTTTGGTTTTTAAAACAATCACACCTGCATATCCCGCCATTCCAAAAACCATATTTCCATAGGTATATACCCCAACAGATTCTAATTCCTGGGGAACAAAGGAATCTAACATCTCCTTAAATTCACCACCCTCTAAAAAGGGATATTTGAAACCGTCAATAATTAAAAGCGGGCTACCGGTTCGCTCTCCATAAGTATAATTGCCAAAACGCTGACTTCGACAATTAAAGCCCATACGCTGTAAAACATCACATAAAGTGGTGCTGAGCTTTATGCTGTTTTCGTCCATCACCCGATCTGGCTCTGAATAACCATACCTATCTGAGAGGTTTTCCTTTGAAACCTCTTTCACAAACTCCTCCAGCAGAATATAATCTCCGGAGGTATCCAAAAATTGACTTTCCGTTGGGCGAGAGATTAGGTCGTATTCCAAGGTGGGAATGAGGGTCGGTGGGCTAGGTTTGGACATAGGAATCCAATTCACTGTGCCAAAGGGTTGAGATTTTTCATTGACCGCTGCAATAGCAATCTGAGCAGTACCGGAATAATACAAGCCTGTCGCCCAAAATCTTCCTGAGGAATCTGACTTAACTTGCCCAAAATCCTCCAAATCTCCTCTGACTACCGTAATCCGCTGTGAAAAAGACTGGCGCCTGTTGGCGGGAATAAATTCCCCCTGAACCGAAATTCCGTATTCAATCTGCCGTGACCATTCCGAGGAAAAATCTTTTGGAAGCGTCTTGTCAAACCAATTCAACGAAGATTCCAAATCACTTTTGGGTTTCAGAAAGGAAACCTCTTCGGCATCCGTCATGGTGATGACAAATTTGGCCTCAAGTGGATTTTGGAACTCATCCAAAAAATTCAATTCCAGATCCATCACCCGATAAGATAAGGAATCCGAAATCGAATAGGTCTCGGTTACCTCGACACTTCCCATAAACGAATCCTCAACCGGGTTCTCCGGCTTGGGCTTATACCTTGGATCAATGACTGGAAATTCAAGATGAAACTGATCAGACGCCGGGTAATTGAGGCTCCAATTTGTATATGCCCGCAAGGCATAGTTGCCGACAGGCAAATCAGAGGGCAATACAAAACCGCCTGAAATCCTGCTGTTTTCGATGGGAAACTGATAGGATTGAAAAACAGAATCCGGCGTGACCAAATCCACGTGAATCACCCTGCTGAGCGTATCTGACCATATGGCCTCCTGATACAGCATTTGGCCTCCAATCCAAACTGCCTCTCCCGGGTAATAATAGGGTTTATTGGTGGTTATCCAGGGTTTCTCCCGTAAGCGGTTAAACTTTTGTCCCTGGTCATGGACTACTTCCTCTGTCATAGAGCCCACCACGAAATCTGTTTTGGGTTCAAAATCCAAAGGGAGAATTCTTGCCATTCGTTGCCTGCCCAAATAGCCAGAAAGTACGAGTTGGGTGGGGTTGAGTAGAACACCATTTCGATCCACATCGTAGTAGCCATTCGGCGCTTGAATCCAACTTATCGCGTGATAAATATTGGTGTAATAGTCATTCCTCCACTCCTTGTCGAGATGATGGATTTCCATTCTTCCCGGCAAAAAAATCCGAAAGTTTCCATCTCCCAGCGGCCGCTTTAAGATGGAATCATTGGCGATGGGGATGATGGACTTATTCAATTCCCGGGTAAAATCATTCGTCCTTACTCGATCCAACTCGTCCGGTATGGCATGGTAAATCCGGAAATGCTTGGTATCCGCCAAATTGAGGAGAATTGATTGATTTAGGTAACGGATAGAACTGTAGTAATTTTCATCTCTTGCCAAGTCCCGGGCTTCTTCCTGTTCAGGTTCTCCTTGAATGGGTTCATAAAAGACTTGTCCATAAAATCTCGATCCCACTCTCAAAACCCGAAAATCCTGTAGGTAATAATCGATCTCATATCCCAAGGCGCGATTGATGATTTTGATGGGTTCCTGAGCTGAAGCTTTGAGGTAATTCGCTCCGTTTTGAACTCTCACCTTTTCAAAATCTACTACCCACGGATTTACAATCTCGATTTTGGGTTTGTAAGAATCATCGGGTAGCGCCAAGAAAACCTCTTCAAAGCGACGGAATTCCCGTTCCCAAGCTTTATCCCGCTTGGCTTTGAGTTCGATTTCGGAAAGGTTGGACTCATTGAAGGACAATTCAAAATCCAAAAGAATTTCAGATTGCCCTCGGATAGACACTTTTTTTACTTCAGTGATATACCCTACAAAAGATGCCACCACTTCGATTTCCTGAGGCAAATTTCCAGAAATCCGAAATTTCCCATCCTTATCCGTCGCCTTGCCAAAAGTGGTATTGCTGACAAACACATTCGCAAATGGAAGTGGCAGACCTGAACTTTTTTCCCGAACGGTTCCAATAATCGTCTGACTAAAGCCAAGCCCTTGAACCAAGAAAAAAAGCAGCAAAAGAATCAGGCGCATGGAAAAGACGGTGTTTTGTTACTTAAGTTTGGAATATAAACTAATTGTCTATATTTAAAAAACCACCCGAGTCCTTTTACAGGAGCGAAAAGACTATTTTAGGCTTTGCTCCACTCCAAAATAGTGTCCGAAAAAAAGTGTCCGATTTCAAAACAGTATTTATTCCAAAAAACATCTCTACAGCCCCTCAGCCTTGATTTTTCGACTTGGAATGTAATTTGACTAAGGATACCAAAACTCATCCACCATGCTCACTTTCCTGCTTTGGATATTCCTCTTTATCGTTTGCTGGCCACTGGCTATTCTAGCTCTGATTCTTTATCCTTTCATCTGGCTTTTGCTCCTGCCTTTCAGATTGTTGGGATTTGCCATTGACCTGAGTTTTGATTTGATCAGAAATCTTTTTATGCTTCCCTTCAGATTGGTAGGAATGAAATAATTTTCTGCCCTGACTTACGAACAAATACCAATAAGTGAACACTCTTTCAGCTGTCTGATTTTAGACTGCTGACTTCCCGCGACGGATCAATCCTCCAAAGCTACTCCCTCTTCCCTTCGTACATCTCATACTTGAGTAGACGGCAGTCGATGGTTCCGTTCCAGAATTCGATCCTTCGACTGGCTTTTAGACCCACCTTTTTGGCGAGTTCAAGATTGCCTGTAAAAATATAGCCCCGGTATCCTGCACATTTTTGCTTCATAAAGTCCCCCATGCGCTTGTAGGTCACTTCGAGTTCATCATTTTCACCCAATCGCTCTCCATACTCGGGATTAAACATGATCACTCCACGGGGTCTTTCCGGAATTTCGGTTTCGGCAAAATCACACACCTGAAAATCAATCATGTGCTCCACTCCTGCGTATGCCGCATTTTCCCGGGCAAAAGAAATAGCCTGAAGGGAAATATCGGATGCTACAATGACTACTCCAGGGTCATGGATGACTTTATTTTCCAGCTTTTTCTTCTTGGCCAAAAAAGCCTGCGGATCATAGCCGAGGATATACTGAAAAGCATACTCATTTCGATACAAACCCGGATAGCGCTTGGAGGCCATCAGGGCCGCTTCGATCGCCAAGGTACCCGAACCACACATGGGGTTGATAAATGGTACGCGGGTATTCCACTCGGTGGCATAGATCGTGGCGGCTGCCAACGCTTCCATCATCGGTGCTTTGCCTGGAATCTTTCGATAGCCATGCTTGGCCAGCGTCTCTCCTGAGGTATTGATGTACACAGAAGCTTGGGTTTCTTTCCAAAAAACCTGAAAAACCAATCCGATAAAATCCGATCCCGAATCCGGTCTCCGACCTTTGAGTTCACGAAATCGGTCTACGATCGCATCCTTTACCTTCACATTCACGATCAGTGGCGTCGTGACCGATTCATTATCAACTACCGAATTCACTGAAAAATACCCATCCACATCCAGGTATTCTTCCCAGGGAATGGCTTTAAAGCGGCGGTAAATATCTTCTGCATTTCTCAGGTAAAAAGACTTGATCTCATACAGCACATGGGAAGCGGTACGAAGATGTAGATTGAGGTCCATGCAGTCCTCCAAGGAAGCCACAAGTTCTAGTCCGGTTCGGGTAACAGACGTAGGAACAAATCCCAGTTCACGTACTTCCTGCTCCAGATACATGACCGAACGGTCCTTACACGTAATAAAAACTTTTCCTTTCTGGTTGAAATCAAGCATGCGCAAAAGTAGTAAACAGAACGATCAAACTCCGAATGTTCAAGAAATACATCAGGGAAATCGGCTTGAATTAACCTTCTGGGAAAAAGGATAAAGATTTTAAAACCATGAAGGAAATTAGGCAATTAAGGATTTCTTGATGAATGGCGAGGGGAATGAACTTAGAAAAAATCACTTGCTGACTTCTTAAATTCCTTAAGGCACTTAATGGTTTAAAGGAATGATTACCTCAGACTTTCCAATCAAAATAGACTCACTCGTCCCATTATTCCAAGCGAAACAAGTTTCAGTCCAGTTGGGCCAAAATTCTTCCTTAGGCAAAAACCAATGGAAAGAAGGTTATTTCCATGCTCCTCAATTCTCTTCCTGAACTTACTTGGTGAAAAATCATTCACCCTCTCAATTCAGAAGAATTCATGTATTAAATGCATCAATCAAAATCCGAATTCCTTGACAAATCCACGCCGTTTATCCGGTTTTCTCTCGAAAAACTCGCAATCGTTTTCGTAAATTGAGTCCAAAGTTTATTGTCCTGACCCGCCTATTTCCTGAATTTTAGCTGATTCAAAAAAACAAACCCATGAAATTTAAAATAGCCTATCTAGCCGTTTTGACTTTGTTGTCTCTGACAGTCCAAGCCCAAACCGGAAATTGGAAAAATCTCTTCAATGGCAAAGACCTGAGTGGTTGGAAAGCTGTTGCGGGCAAAGCCACCTTTGAAGTGAAAGACGGAGTCATTGAAGGCACTGCGGTTCACGGAACAGGCAATACCTTTTTGGTTACCGACCAAATGTATACCGACTTTATTTTAGAGGTAGATCTCAAGATCAATCATATTTCTTCCAACAGCGGCATCATGGCCCGAGGACAATTTGATCCGGCGGCCCGAAATGGCCAAGGCTTGGTTTATGGCTATCAGATCGAAGCGGATCCAACGCCTAGAGCCTGGTCTGGAGGCGTGTATGATGAAGCCCGTAGAGGTTGGTTCTATCCACTTGATTTGAATCCGGCTGCCAAATCTGCCTTCAAAATGGGCGAATGGAATACCTATCGAATCGAAGCCATCGGAAATACCATCAAAACGTGGATCAATGGGCAGGAAGTCGCCTACTTCGTGGATGACATGGATGCCAAAGGCTTTATAGGGCTTCAGGTTCACAGCATTCAAAACAAAGAGGATGAAGGCCGAAAAACCTATTTCAGGAATGTTCGAATCCAAACCGAAAACCTAAAACCGATCCCATTCAAAGGAGATGTGTTCGTGGTCAGCACGCTAAAAAACGAGCTAACTGATCTGGAAAAGAAAAATGGATGGAAACTGCTTTTTGACGGAAAAACCAACAAGGGATGGGTGGGTGCCTATAAAAACACCTTCCCGGAAAAAGGCTGGAATATTCAGGACGGAATCCTCACTATTCAAAAATCTGACGGCAGCGAATCCAATTCTTTTGGAGACATTGTGACGACAGAGATGTTCAGTGCGTTTGATTTGGCCTTCGACTTTAAAATCACAGAAGGTGCAAATAGCGGAGTGAAATATTTTGTAACCCTGTCAGAAGGCAACAAAGGTTCCGCGATCGGTCTCGAATACCAGATTCTCGACGATGTCAATCATCCCGATGCCAAGCAAGGAATCGACGGCAACCGAACCCTAGCTTCGCTCTATGACCTGATCAAAGCCAATAAGCAACCCCGGTTTGTGAGAAAGCCAGGGGAATGGAATCAAGGCCGAATCGTAGTTTATCCTGACAATAGAGTCGAGCACTATATCAACGGTGTCAAAGTGATCGAATATGTAAGAGGCTCCAAAGAATACCGCGACTTGGTAGCCATCAGTAAATATAAAGTGTGGCCAAATTTCGGAGAAGCCAAAGAAGGGCGTATTCTTCTTCAGGATCATGGAGACGAGGTCAGCTACAAAAACATCAAAATCAAGCCACTGAAGTAACCAAAAAGGCAAAACTCTTTGAATCATGAGTAAATCCAACAGAAGAGAATTTATCAAAAAAAGTACTGCGGCCACTCTTGGAATTTCAGCCTTGGGAGCCATGGGCTTTTCTCCCAAATCCTACGCCCGAATTCTTGGTGCCAATGATCGACTGAACGTAGCCATTGCCGGATTGGGAAGAAGATTGGGTGCTTTCTACGAGCCTATCGGTCTAAAGACCAGCAATGTCAATCTGCTGTACCTCTGCGACGCCATGCAGTCGCAGATGCCCAGGGCAGCCAAAAACTTTGAAAAATGGATCGATTACCAGCCCAAGCAAGAGCAAAATATTTTAAAAGTATTGGATGACAAGGAAGTGGACGTCTTGATCAACGCCACTCCAGACCATTGGCATGCGCCGGGTACTTGGTTGGCCTTGGAGCGAGGCAAGCATGTCTATGTGGAAAAACCTTGTTCTCATAATCCACGGGAAGGAGAATTGCTGATTGCACTTCAAAAGAAGTACAATAAGGTGGTGCAAATGGGCAATCAGCAGCGTTCCGCTCCGGAAAGCCGCGAAATCATTTCCGCAATTCATCAAGGTGCGATCGGCAAAGTGTACATGGCGAAAGCCTTCTACAGCAATAACCGTGGGGCAGTCCCGATACCTAAAGTTCAAGCCGCCCCGCAGGGACTGGATTGGGAGCTTTTTCAGGGGCCCGCACCCCGAAAGCCTTATATGCACGATACCTGGGACTACAATTGGCACTGGTACGGCTGGGATTATGGAACGGCCGAAACTGGAAACAATGCGACCCACGAATTGGATGTCGCACGATGGGCCTTGCAGGTGGACTATCCCAGTGAAGTGATGGTGGTTTCCGGAAAAATGCACTATCCGGAAGACGGCTGGACCATGTATGACACCATGGACGCAACCTTCAAATTTGCCAATGGAGGAATCATCCAATGGGAAGGGAAAAGTCGGAACAACTACAAAACTTATGGTTCGGACAGGGGCACCATCATCTACGGAACAGAGGGTTCGGTGTATGTAGACCGAGGAGGTTATAAACAATTTGACCGGACTGGAAAAGAAGTGAAGTCCAACCTGGCCAGCAACAATGAAGGGGGCACTGTCTTGGGTGGTGGTGGCGACATGAGTACCACTCACGTGGTCAATTTCTTCAATGCAGTAAGAGGCAAGGAAAAGCAAAATTCCAACATCGAAGAAGGTGCAGTTTCTACCCTACTCTGCCACTTGGCCAATATCAGCAGCCGTACGGGAGAAACCTTGATTTGTGATCCTAAAAATGGGCACATCACCAACTCTTCCAAAGCCATGGCTCTTTGGACCCGTGAATATGAAAAAGGTTGGGAACCTCCCAAAATCTAACTGAAACTCATAAGGTAAATTTGTTTGATTGGTTTTCTTAATTCCAACCTCACCCGGCTTTGATTCAAGGCCGGGTGTTTTTATTTAAGTCATCTTTATTGGTGAAATATTTTTATTCAATGGATATACATTATTTATGAAAATCGAACATTCATTGTATATCACGCGCTTCAAACACACGATTATTGAGTTTCTATTAAAACAAAAGATGATTTGTTAATTTTTTGTTATAGCCACATTTTTCTATTTCATTTTGGATTCATACGCGCAATCGATTCCGTAATTTAAAAATCTACGGGATTGCCCCTACTTTTCCTTTTATCTACCTTTTACTACCGAAAGGATCATATTTTATCCTTTTGTCAACATCAAGTATTGAATTCAATTGCAACCAATTCTATCTATTAACAATAACCCCTTAATTTATGCGAACAAAGTTTTACACTTACCTATCGGTAGTGTTGATGCTGCTGCTAAGCGCAGGAATTGCGCAAGCACAAGATGCGCAGG
Source organism: Algoriphagus aquaeductus (assembly GCF_003253485.1). GTDB lineage: Bacteria > Bacteroidota > Bacteroidia > Cytophagales > Cyclobacteriaceae > Algoriphagus > Algoriphagus aquaeductus. The sequence continues at coordinate 109,686 of NZ_QKTX01000005.1, forward strand.
TAAGTGGGACCGTATTGGATGAAACAGGAATGCCCCTACCTGGGGTATCCATTCTTCTAAAAGGTTCCACTCGTGGCACTACCACTGATTTGGATGGAAAATATTCCATCACCGGCCCCTCAAGTGGGGTTTTGGTTTTCTCTTTCATAGGGTACAACAGTCTAGAGGAGAACATAGGAAGCCGGACAAAAATTGATGTAACACTATCTCCGGATGTATCTAATCTGGAAGAAGTAGTCGTGGTCGGCTATGGTACCCAAAAGAAAAGTCAGCTGACAGGAGCAATTTCCTCTGTGGGGAACAAAGAAATTCAAGAACTTCCTATTACTGACGCCCGTCAGGCACTCCAAGGACGTGCTGCTGGGGTAGATGTGACTCAGGCAGGTTCCAAGCCTGGTTCTGCACCACAGGTCCGTATCCGTGGTCGTCGTTCATTCAACGCATCCAATGAGCCTCTCTATGTAGTAGATGGAATCCCAACCGTGGGTGGTTTGGAAGATATCAACCCAAGTGATATCACCTCAATGGAAGTATTGAAAGATGCGTCAGCTACAGCGATCTATGGTTCCAGAGGTTCAAATGGCGTAGTATTGATCACGACCAAAAGAGGAAATGTAGGAAAAACCGTAGTATCGGTCGATTCCTATTATGGCCTCAACCAAGAATTAGGGCGAATTGAAGTATTTGATGGACCGGCCTTTGCCGAATACAAAAGAGAATCCCGAAGAGCAACCGGAAGATATCCGGAAGGTCCTGCTACCGCTGAGGCGGATGCCAAAATCTTTGAACCAGTAGAGCTCGAGAGTATTGCTTTGGGAAGAAGCACAGATTATCCTGCTGGACTTTTACGAATGGGAAATATTCAAAATCACCAAATTGGAGTCTCTGGCGGAAGTGACAAAACAACGTTTTTCGTTTCCGGAAATTATTTCAAAGACGTTGGGATTATTTACAACCAAGATTTTACCCGTTATACCTTCCGGGTTAACCTTGATCATCAAATAAACAAAAAGATCAAAATAGGAACCTCCACTCTCTTTACTTCCAGTTTGAGAAACGGAGAAAATTTCAATCCTATGGGCGGTGCTTTAGCTGAAAACCCACTCGGAAAACCTTATGATGATAATGGCAACCTCATTTTCTTGCCTACTACTGACGGATTAAGAACCAATCCGTTTGCCGAAATTGTACCCGGCGCTCAAGTGGATGAAACTAAAAGATACAGAGCATTTACCAGCTTGTATGGTTCTTGGGAAATCACCAAAGGACTAACCTACCGTTTGGTATTCGGACCCGACTTAAACATTAGAAGAAACGGCCGTTTTACAGGATCACAGACCAATGCGAGACGCGGTGGACCTCCTACCGGAAGTGTGGATGATCGATTCAACTTCAATTACACCTTGGAGAACATCGTCACCTACAACAAGACATTAAATTCTGTACACAATTTTAATATTACGGCCCTCCAATCTTTCCAACAAGATCGATTTGAGCAAACTACACTGAGCGTTCAAGGAATTCCAGCCCCTTCTCAGTTGTTTCACCGATTGGGTGATGCCTCCCAGATAACAGGTGCCAATACCCAATTGGTAGAATGGTCTCTACTCTCCTACATGGCAAGGGTAAATTACACCTTTAAAGATAAATTTCTAATTACTGGAACCGTAAGGGCAGATGGAAGCTCCCGATTTGGTGAAAACAACAAATTCGGTTATTTCCCTTCTGCGGCGATAGGTTGGAATATGCATCAGGAAGAATTCCTGAAAAATTCCAGCAAAGTGGACCAGTTAAAACTTAGAGTAAGCTACGGTTCAATAGGAAACCAAGCTATTGTGCCTTACCAAACTCAGGCCTTGTTAGGAAGAACCAGCTATGCATGGGATGTAAATACAGCAGCATTTGGATACCGGCCCAATACGATTGGAAATCCTGATTTAAGATGGGAAACTTCAACCACCTTCAACTCAGGGGTAGACTTTTCCTTTTTCAAAGGACGAGTATTGGGTAGTTTAGAATATTATGTGACCAATACTTCTGACTTGCTAGCCCCTCAGCCACTTCCCAACTCCACCGGATTTGGAGGATTCACCACCAATATCGGTGAAACTCAAAACAGAGGTATCGAATTGTCTCTTTCTACCCTGAATATTGAAAAAGGGAATTTCACATGGTCAACAGATATCATCTTCACGAGAAATCGAGAAAAGATTGTTTCACTTCCCAATGGGGATGACATTGCCGCAGGAAGATTTATCGGGAAGCCTTTGACAGTTTTCTTTGATCTCAAGAAAATAGGAATCTGGCAGACTTCCGAGAAGGACATAGCTGCTGGATTTGGGGACAAGCCCGGAGAGATAAAAGTCGAAGACTTTAATGGAGATGGCCGAATAAACTCTCTGGATCGTCAGTTTTTGGGGTCAGCAGTTCCTGATTTCTCCATGGGTATTACCAACCGGTTTGCTTTCAAAGGATTGGACTTCTCCTTCTTCATATTCACCAGACAAGGATCAATGATCAGATCCTTATTCCACACAAGTAATAATAACTTGTTTGGCAGATACAACAATTTGGCAGTAGACTATTGGACGCCAAACAACCCAACCAATGCCTATCCAAGACCTAACGAGAACCAAGAATTCCCGAAATACAATTCATCCATGAATTTGTTTGACGGAAGTTTTGTAAAGGTCCGAAACATCAACTTCGGCTATACCTTCAGTGATGTTACCTTGAAAAAGATCGGATTCAGCAGTTTGAGATTGTACAGCAGTATCCAAAACCCTTTCATCTGGTCTGAATATCGATCAGTACATAAAGGAGTTGATCCAGAGACCTTTATTGATGGCGAACAGGGAGTTGAGGCTGGCGCTATTACTGCAAACGTGACCCCACCAGTGGTTCAGTATACTTTCGGAATCAACGTAAAGTTCTAATTACAAAGCAATTGAACTATGAAAAAAATATCAAAATTATATCAAATGAAGTCCTGGATTAAATCAGGGGCATTGGCTTTGACACTCACTTTGACATTTTCGTGTCAAGACCAACTTCAAGAGGATGTTGTTTCCCAGATCGGAAGTAATTATATGAATACTCCAAAGGGACTTGAAGATGCAGTAAATGCTGCTTACACTTCCTTAAGGTCTTGGTATGGAACAGAAAGAGGTCATAATTTGACTGAATTCGGAACAGATGTTTACACTAATGGAGCAGATGGTTCATGGAAATTCATGAATACCTATACCAATCAGTTCGATTCTCAGAATGGACATGTACGCGAACTATGGGACGAATTTTACAGAGGGATTAATACCTGTAATGCTGTAATTGACCGCGCACAAAATGTGACAGGGATGGCTGAGAATATCAAGAAGCAACGGGTAGCTGAAGCCAAATTCATAAGAGCCCACAATTATTTCATTATGGTGCAGCTATTTGGACCTATTGACTTACAGCTAAATGAGAATATTGTGCCGAATAAAAAAGTAAGCAGGGCTCCTGTCTCTGAAGTTTATGCAGCCATCATTCGAGACTTGGAATCAGCTATTCCAGATTTGGAAGGCACTAAAGTATCTGTCCAATACGGAAGAGTAACCCGGGCAGCCGCTCAAAACCTATTGGCAAAAGTCTACCTGACCAAAGGAACTTCCGAGGCAAAGCAAGCTGATGATTTTGCTAAAGCCGAACCTCTTCTCAAAAGTGTTATCAGCAGCTATGGATTTACTCTCCTTCCACAGTATAGCCAGATTTATCAGTTTGGTAACGAAAGAAATGATGAAGTCATTTGGTCTATCCAATATACCAGAGATCCATTGACCAACGGTGGGGGAAATAATTCCCATGTGTTTTACCTGATGGAGTATGATGTGCAAGCTGGTATGCGAAGAGACACCCAAAATGGGCGTCCTTTCAAACGATACAGGCTAACGCCCTATGCTTTGAACACGGTATTTAAAGATCGTGAAAATGACAGCAGGTACAAGGCTTCTTTTATAGATGTCTATTTTTCAAACAGACCAGGCACTTTCAACACCAGCTTTGATTTGTCTAAACCTACCGTCACTTTTGCTGAGGGTGATACGGCTATTTACATTCCCGGTTTTGAAATGCCATTGGCGGACCGAGCTAAGAAAAAATATCAGGTATTGGTTCCTAGCCGTTACGATGAAAGATTATTTCCAGGGTTGAAAAAGCATTTGGATCCAGGAAGAGCGGATTTGACTCAGTTTGAAGGGGGACGTGACTTTATAGCAATGAGATTGGGAGAAACGTACCTCCTTTTGGCAGAGGCGCAGTTAATGCAGGGAAAAGTTTCGGAAGCCACGGCCACCATAAATATTTTGAGAAGACGAGCGGCTTTTCCAGGAAAAGCTGATGCCATGGAAATTACTCCTTCTCAAATGAATCTTGATTTCTTAATTGAAGAAAGCGCTAGAGAACTGACAGGTGAGCAATTTAGATGGCTTAATTTGAAAAGATGGGGTAAATTAATCGAACGAGTCAGATTACACAATGCTCAAGCAGCTCCTAATATCAAAGATTTCCATGTATTGAGACCGATTCCTCAGAATCAAATAGACCGAGCAGAAGGTGGTCCTTCAGGATTCCCTCAGAACACAGGTTATTAATTCCATTTCAACTTCTTTTAAAGAGCCCTGAAAAATTTCAGGGCTTTTTTGCTTGGAGTACCCTATAACGAATCGAAATACCCAGAAATCGGGTAAAAATCAAAATCGATTCCTTCTGATAGATTCAATCTATCTTCGAAAACCTTTTAGATAAAAGAATACGATTCCCCGCAATCTTCAGCAAAAAAAAGAGGCCCTGATTTTCAGAGCCTTTTTTCATAATTAAAAAAACCAAAAACAAGTTATATCGCGATCGTAGAGGATCTAATGGTAATCTTAGAAGGAATACTGATGACCTGATTGGGTAAATCAGGCTGTCTGGGTTTGGTCAGCTTTTTCATCAACAACTTGGCACACTCTTCTCCGATCGAAAAGGCCGGCTGCGTGATGGTGGTCAATGAAGGATGCAACAAACTCGCAATACTAAGGTTTGAGAAAAAGCTGATAATTTTCAAATCTTGGGGAATCTTCAAGTCTGTACGCTTTACGGCATGATAGGTTGCCAAAGCAAGCTTCTCTACTGAAGATAAAATTCCATCCGGCCGATTTGGGGACAGCAGCATCTGCCGGATGTCTTCAATATTCTGCTCTTCTTCCTGGCAGCAAGTGATATTCAATTGTGGTTCGGGAGACAATCCTGCCTGCCTCAAAGCATCCAAATAGCCCCGATAGCGGTCTTTGGTGATGGAAAGCTCTTTGGAAAGCATCAAAAAGGCAATTTTTCGGCAACCCTGCTGAATCAGATGCTTGGTGCCTTCAAATCCGCTTTCATAGTCATTGGTTATAAACTTGGTCGTGGGAATATCCGGACAGATCCGATCAAAAAACACCAAAGGAAATCCACGCTCATGCAATCGGGTCAGGTGGGAAATATCGCTCGTTTGACTGGAAACGGACATAATGATCGCATCTGCCCTTCCATTCATCAGCAGATTGACGATTTTTTTCTCCCGATCCACATCCTCATGCGTACTGTACACCAACAGGTGATACCCATATTGCTGGGTGATTTCTTCAATCCCATCTACCACTTTGGAAAAAAAGCTGCTGATCCGTTCTGGGATGACCACTGCGATGGTTTTACTTTTGTTTTCCCTTAGGCTTCTGGCAAAGGGATTAGGCTGGTAATTCAGCTTTTCAGCCATGCTGATTACTTTCTTTTTGGTCGCCTCACTGATCTCGTAGCTGTCATTCAAGGCACGGGATACAGTCGAGGGAGACAACTTCAGCTCAGCGGCGAGTTCTTTTAGATTTACTCCGGCACTCATAGGTTGTTTGGGTTAAATTGCCTTAAAATTTGCTTAAAAATTTTAGGCTATTCAAAATAGTGAAATATTTCCAATTAAATAATATCTGCAATCGTTTCCGTATTTTATTCAGTTTTACCCGCCTTTAAAGGATAAATTGAGTACAGATTTAACACCGAAATTACGAGCCCAAACCCTGGCCTATGATTACTGCACAATCCCAAAAAACCTTCCTTTCCGAAGACTTTTTGCTCAAAAGCGATTACGCGAAAATCCTATATCACGACTTTGCCAAGCACTTACCCATCATTGATTATCACAATCATCTTCCACCTGCTGAAATTGCCCAAAACAGACGGTTTGAAAATATCAGTAAAATCTGGCTTGCAGGAGACCACTATAAGTGGAGAGCCATGCGTACCCTCGGGGTGAACGAAAAGTATATTACCGGAACTGCGTCGGATCAGGAAAAATTTGAAAAATGGGCCTATACCCTGCCCTACACCATGAGAAATCCGCTCTATCACTGGAGCCAAATGGAACTCAGCCGGTATTTTGGACTGGATGACCTCCTTACGGTAAGCAATGGGGAGGAAGTCTATAAGAAGACTTCTGAGATGTTGCAAGAAGAAGACTTCCGCGCCAGAGGATTGTTGGAGCGAATGCAAGTAGAAGTAGTATGCACCACAGATGATCCTACCGACACCTTGGAGCATCACGTCAACTATTTCCGCCAAGACCAATCAGTAGCCATGTATCCGGCATTCCGGCCTGATAAATCATTTGCAATCGAAAACCCCTGGATCTACAAAACTTATTTGAAAAAACTCAGCGAGGTCGCCGGTATCGAAATCACCTCCTTTGACACCTTGATCGAAGCCCTTTCCAAACGAATCGAATTCTTTCATGCCCATGGTTGCAGACTGTCGGATCATGGATTGGAAAACATGTATTACTCCGATGATTCCAGGCTTTCGGCCGATGGAATTTTGCAAAAAGTACTGCGGGGAAACCTGCCCAATGCCGAGGAAATCGAATATTTTAAGTTTAAGGTTTTAAAAAAACTCTGCAAGCTGTACCATGCGCATGGTTGGGTGCAGCAGTTTCATTTGGGAGCCTTGAGAAATACCAATACCCGAATGCTGACCGTATTGGGTCCCGACACGGGATTTGACTCCATTGGAGATTTCAATCAGGCCGTAGCATTGGGCAAATTCCTAAACGAACTGGACTCCACTGACCAACTTTCGCAAACCGTAATCTACAACCTCAATCCCCGGGACAATGAGGTCTTTGCGACCATGATCGGCAATTTCAATGATGGTTCGGTCAAAGGTAAAGTGCAGTTTGGATCGGGATGGTGGTATTTGGATCAAAAGGACGGTATGGAAAAACAAATAAACACGCTTTCCAACATGGGCTTGATCAGTTGTTTTATCGGAATGTTGACCGATTCCAGAAGTTTTCTCTCTTTTCCAAGACACGAGTATTTCAGAAGAATCCTCTGTAACCTTTTTGGTCAGGATGTAGAAAACGGAGAATTGCCTTGGGATGAAAAATGGCTGGGAAAACTCATTTCAGACATCTGCTACCACAATGCCAAAAACTACTTCAACTTTTCCCGGGACAATTACAACCTTTAAGCATGAACCCTTCAACTCTATTTTCCCTTGAAGGGAAAAAAATAGCCTTTTCTGGCGCAACGGGAGTATTAGGCCACAGCATGGCCCTTCATCTTGCCCAAGAAGGGGCAGAAATCCTGATTTTGGGCAGAAGTCCTGAAAAAGTCAGTGACCTTGTCAGCGAGATCAACTCCCGGGGTGGAAAATCCTGGGGATATTATGCAGATGTGACAGATGAAGATTCGTTGACCAAAATGGCCGAGGTCATCGAGGCCCAGCATGGAAGCTTGGATATTCTGATCAATTCCGCTGGAGGAAACATGCCCGGGGCAGTGATCCGGCCAGATCAAAATTTTCTGGATTTGGACACTCAATCGCTGCGTAAAGTAATAGACCTCAACTATCTCGGAACGGTCCTGCCTATCAAGGTTTTACTTCCCTTAATGCTGAAAAACGGGAAAGGAAATATCCTCAATATCAGCTCCATGGCTGCCACGAGACCGATGACCCGAGTGATGGGTTATGCTTCTGCCAAAGCGGCTATCGATAATCTTACCAAGTGGCTTGCGGTGGAATTGGCTCATAAACATGGCCCCCATTTCAGAGTGAATGCAATCGCTCCGGGCTTTTTTCTTACCGAACAAAATCGCACCTTATTGACTGAAGCAGACGGGAGTCTGACTCAACGGGGAAATCAAATCATCACCCATACACCCATGAATCGATTTGGGAAACCGGAAGATCTCTTGGGTGCGTTACAATGGCTTTGCAGTGATGCCTCCGCTTTTGTCACCGGCACGATCGTCGCCGTGGATGGCGGATTCAGTGCTTATTCAGGAGTCTAGAAATTGTTTGTCGTTAAGCGTTAACAGTTAATCGACAAAAAGTTCAGTAAACTTTTAACGTTTAACCTTTAACTTCCAGCCAGCCAATAACAAATAACTCAATAACTAATACACCTATAACCAAAAATACTCCTTCCATGAGCTACAGAATGGAACAAACCATGCGCTGGTACGGCCCCAAAGATCCGGTAAGTCTCCGTGACATCCGACAGTCCGGCGCAACAGGCATCGTCACTGCACTTCACCACATTCCAAATGGAGAAGTTTGGACAAGAGAAGAAATCAAGCTCCGTAAAGACACCGTAGAGGAAGCCGGCCTCACCTGGTCTGTGGTAGAGTCTGTACCCGTCCATGAGCGGATCAAAACCCGAACGGGAGACTATCTCCAACTGATCGAAAACTACAAGCAAACTCTTCGGAATCTTGCCGCAGAGGGAGTATTCACCGTTTGCTATAACTTCATGCCTATCTTGGATTGGACCAGGACCAATCTCGAATATGAGCTTGAAAATGGAGCCAAGGCTTTGCTTTACGAACGAAGAGCCGTGGTCGCTTTTGACTTATTTATACTCCAAAGACCAGAAGCTTTTCAGGAATACAGCCCGGAAGAAATCGAATCAACTAAGACATACTACGAATCTCTTCCTCCGGATGACCGACGCTTGATCATCGACAACATTCTCAAAGGACTTCCCGGTTCTGAGATTGGGTATACCATGGATGAGTTTCGGGCCATGCTCAAAACTTATGAAGGCATCGATGCCAAAAAACTTGCCGAACACCTCAGGCTTTTTCTTGATGCAATCACTCCGGTGGCTGAGGAAGTTGGGGTCTGTCTTTGCATTCATCCGGATGATCCTCCTTTTTCTTTATATGGATTGCCAAGAGTGGTGAGTACGGCTGCGGATGCACGACGAATCCTTAGCGAAACCCCAAGCAAGCATAATGGCTTGACCTTTTGCACAGGCAGCTATGGAGTGAGACCGGACAATGACCTTCCGGCAATGGTCCGGGAATTTGGAGAGCGGATTCATTTTATTCATTTGAGAAGTACCAAACGAACCCCGGAAGGGAATTTCTTTGAAGACAACCACCTGGAAGGAGATGTGCCTATGGTCGAAGTCATCCATGAAATCCTGAAATGGCAGGAAAAACGGGGAAAAAGTCTTCCCATGCGTCCCGACCATGGCCATCAAATGCTGGATGATCTCCACAAAAAAGTCTCCAATCCCGGATATACCGCGATCGGTCGCCTCAAAGGTTTGGCCGAAATCAGAGGCGTGGAAGAAGCCTTGCTGTGGATGAAAAATAAATCCTGATTCCCATTCAACTTTTCCAAATTCCGAAACTTTGAAAAAATTCAGTCTATAGACTTTAATAAAGGTTTATTAAAACCAAATCACTTCCCCGGTAAATGAAATTTGCCGGGGATTTTTTTGGGTGTTTAACTTTTCCAAAGTTCAAAACTTTGGAAAAGTTCGTCGGAAAGGAAAAGCTTGAAGTTACTTTCAAGCTATCTTCGCTTGACCACAAAACGAGTGCACCATGCCTTCTTTCTACTCCAAAAAAGACTTGTTTTTCCAGCTTTTTGAAAATCAAAACTGCCTTGAACTGACTCAACTCCCCTATTTTTCAGACCATAGTAAAGAGACTTTTACTCTGGTTCTAGAAGCAGCGGAACAAATCGCCGAAAAATCACTCTATCCGATATTCAGAGAAATGGATCGGCAAGAACCCCAATTGGTAGACGGTAAAATCCGGATTCATCCCGCAATGGGAACCATCATTCGCAAATTTGGGGAAGACGGTTGGATCAATGCCATTTTTCCATACGAAGAGGGTGGGCAGCAACTGCCTTGGGTCATTCACCTGGCTGCAGGATTTATTTTTCAGGCCTCCAATTATTCTGCGAGCGTGTTTCCCTTCCTCACCACCGGTGCAGCAAATCTGATCCGGACGTTTGGCTCGAAAGAACTGAAGGAAAAATTCACGCCAAAGATGTTTGCGGGAAAATGGCAGGGCACCATGGCCCTAACCGAACCGGATGCCGGCAGTTCGCTATCAGACCTGACCACTACAGCCACTCCGGCTTCCATTTCAGGAGTGTACCGGATCAAGGGTCAAAAAATATACATTTCCGCAGGTGATCATGATGCCTGCGAAAACATCATCCACCTGATGCTCGCCCGTATCGAAGGCGCACCCTCCGGCACGAAAGGAATCTCCCTGTTTGTAGTTCCCAAAATTCGACTCGATGGAGCGCCAAACGATGTATTGACCCAAGGTATTTACCATAAAATGGGCTACAAAGGCGCTCCCATTGCCCATCTTATGATGGGAAGTCAGGAGGAATGCGAAGGATATCTCGTCGGAGAAGCACATCAGGGACTGAAGTATATGTTTCAAATGATGAATGAGGCACGCCTGGGTGTAGGAATGAATGCGGTTGCCATCGCCACGGCTGCTTTCCAGGCTTCCTTGGCCTATGCCAAAGAACGACCCCAGGGAAGAAAAATCTCTGAAAAAGACCTCAGTAAGCCTCAGGTTCCCATCATCGAGCACTCAGATGTAAAACGCATGCTCTTGTTTCAAAAAAGTGTGACCGAAGGAGCTTTGGCTTTGCTCATTTATTGCGGAATCCTTTCCGATAAAATAGCTCAGGAGACTTCGGCAGCGAAAAAGCTAAAAATGGAAGCCCTGCTGGACTTGTTGACCCCGATAGCAAAAAGCTATCCTTCCGAAATGGGCGTGAAGAGCACTTCCATGGCGGTGCAGGTTTTGGGCGGAGCAGGATACACGACGGATTTTCCGGTAGAGCAGTATTTCCGGGAATCAAGAATCCATCCGATTCATGAGGGTACGACCGGGATTCATGGATTGGATCTCTTGGGCAGAAAAGTGTGGCTCCAGGAAGGTTTGGGCTGGAAAACCCTGCAACAGGAAATCCAACATTCACTTGATCAGGTAAAGTCAATTCAAGAATTGAACGATTTGGGGCATTCTTTTGAGGAGATATTTCTCAAGTTCAACCATTCGGCGGGAGAGTTGCTGTTTAAAAGAAATCTGGGACCGGAGAAATTCCTTGCAGATGCTACCCTTTTCTTGGAAGCTAGCGGCATACTTTGCGTGGGTTGGATGTGGATAAAGCAGGCCATTTCGGCTCAAAAGGCGATCTCCTCCGGAGCTCTAGAGCAAAGCTTTTATTTGGGGAAAATCGAAACGGCCAGGTATTTCATGGAGTACGAATTGGTGAAAATTTTGGGATTGATCCCAAGATTTCATGCTGCTTCCTATCCTACCGTCACGATGGAAAAAGATTGGTTTTGAGGTGAAATTTGACCCAAAAAGGGCTTGTTTCATTTTTCCATCCTCCAAAATCAAGGTTTCAAGTCAAGTAGCAAGAAATAAAAATCTGATTATACGCTATTCTGCCGGTAGACGAATATTGCCTTGATATTGAGCTGGAAGACCGATGACGGAAGACCGAAGAGATCAAAAAATTGGCTTTTACTAGTCTTTTTGAACATGTAAGTTGGCTACTGGCAACGTTCCGTATATCCAGAAATAAAAAACACCCGCGTGGCTTAAGACACAGTCGGGTGTTTATTCTGAGCAAATGCAATCGAAAAGGTAAAGTGTAATGGATTTACGCTGAACCTATCAGCGAATATTACCTCTCAATTCTCCTCCCGGGAATTTATCTGTATGGACATTAACATAGGCGTTACCCGTACGGAAAGCCTCCATGAGTATCGTCAAATCTCCTCCAAGCAATGGCCCTACCAGATTTCCAGGCATGATCTCTCCTTTGGCGTAGACCCCATTGACCGCTCCATCAATTCGATCTCCTTTTAGATTCACCACCACAGGTCCATTTTCACTAGGCTTACCCAAATGGATGTGTGCAAATCTGACATTTTCCAGATTGGCCACATTGACCTGAAAGGACAAGTTTTTGGAGAACTGAAAATTAGCCACGCCCCGTGCTTGAGTCATGACTGAAGGAACTTCCTGATCCCCTGAAAGCTGAGCATTGAAATTCTTGTTGGTTCTGGGGTCGATCACGCTCACTTGGCCTCTCAATTCCCCGCCCGGAAATGCAGAGGTGTGAAGATTGACATAAGCCATTCCGGATTTGAGATCCGCGATCAATCCAGCTAAATTTTCAGAAGCAAAAGCACCCTTGAGATCCCCGGCAGTGATCATTCCTTCGGCTACCACCCCATTGACCAACCCGGAAGGAGATTGGGCAGGGATTAAGTCTACCATCACAGGACCATTCATTCCGATTCCACCCTTATGAATATGGGCAAAAATAATTCCGGAGGTATTGGCTACCCGTACCTCAAATTTAATGGCCTGCCCGCCATCCAAAATCTCAAATTTGGCCGAGCCTGCCCCGGAAGAATTTACAGCGGGTACCTCCTCCCTGCCTGTCAGAAACGCACCGAATTGAGTCGCGTTCATTACCCTGAAATTCTCCCCGCCCTCCTGAATGGTTTCTTGGGTGGATAAGGGCGCCTCATAGGGACTTTCTTCTACCATAGAACTGCAGGAGGCCAATAGCCCCAACAAGCCTACAAATGCATAATTGATCCGTGTTGTTTTCATAAAATTTTGGTTAAAAGGGTTATAAAATTTTTTAGAACTCAGGCATATACGACCTTAAAAGAGTAACCGGATTTGCTAACTCCTGGTTTTTATACATTTTTTTTCGGATCAAAGCATGATTAATGTATTTCCTACAAGATTCTACGGTTCAGAAATAGTAGATCTGTTTAGTTTACTTCAATTCAATGATCCCTTTTGCCTCCTATTGATTAATCAATTTAATCTTATGAAATGCCCATGAGTAGATGCTTCTCACACAGGGGGATGATTATCCAGGGCATTCCATCTGACCTTAAAAAATCAAATTATAAACAGATGAAATGCCCATGAGAAAATGCTTCTCACACAGGGAAATGATTATCTAGGGCATTCCATCTGACCATAAAAAATCAAATTATAAACAGATGAAATCCCTCACAATTCACTATTTTTGGCCATCTTGATTTATCCAGGCAATCTCCAATGAAAAGAATTTTAGTAAGCGGTGGCGGCGGCTTTTTGGGCAGCCATCTCTGTGACAGACTCCTGAAAGAAGGAAATGAAGTACTTTGTGTAGACAACTTTTTTACAGGCAACCGAAGAAATATCCACCACCTGTTGGACAATAAAAACTTCGAACTCCTTAGACATGACATCACTCATCCGCTTTATGTGGAAGTGGATGAAATCTATAACCTCGCCTGTCCGGCTTCTCCGATCCACTATCAATTTGATCCGGTACAGACCACCAAAACCTCAGTAATCGGGGCCATGAATATGTTGGGCCTGGCTAAAAGACTGAAGATCAAGATCCTTCAAGCTTCTACTTCGGAAGTTTACGGAGATCCTGAAATCCATCCACAACCCGAATCCTATCGGGGCAACGTCAATCCCCTCGGACCCCGTGCCTGCTATGATGAAGGCAAACGCTGCGCGGAAACCCTCTTCTTTGACTATCACCGTCAGCACGGAGTAGCGATCAAGGTCATGCGTATTTTCAACACCTATGGTCCTAGAATGCATCCCAATGATGGGCGTGTCGTGTCCAACTTTATTGTTCAGGCTTTGAAGGGACAGGATATCACGATCTATGGAGACGGCAGACAGACCCGCTCATTCTGCTACGTAGACGATAATATTGACGGAATGTACCGACTGATGAACTCCAGAGATGGATTTACAGGTCCGGTCAACATCGGCAATCCGGGAGAATTTACCATGCTGGAACTGGCCCAGCTGGTCATCGAGCTGACCAACAGCAAAAGTAAATTGGTATTTATGCCTTTGCCTCAGGATGATCCCATGCAACGAAAACCTGTCATAGACCTTGCCAGACAGGAACTTGGTTGGGAACCCAAAATACCCCTCAGGGAAGGTCTGGTCAAAACAATTGCTTACTTCGATTCCATTTTAAGCGAATAATTTTCCAAAAGACCGCCCATCCGCGGTCTTTTTGATTCCCGCAATTTTCACCATTTACCAAAAAGATCTTTCAAGTTCGCATCGAGTTTGCTTCATTGCTTTATGAAGAAATCCACCCTTCTGTTTGTTTCCACTTTCTGTGTTTTATTCAGTATTTACCTGGTGGTGGTAGTTTCACTTCAACCGGATCTGAAATACATCCTTATGGATGTCTACACAGAATTTTTTCAAAAGGAAATACAAAATGAAGGGATTGCTCAGGAACCCGTTTCAGTGGAAACAGACCGTTCTTTTGATCCTACTGCATTGGTTTCTTATTCGGGAAGACTGAAAAAAGACACCTATGAGGAGCACCTGAGCGCTGCCGAACTCAAGGGACTGAAGCTCATCCAAAATGACTATGAGCTATACTTGCGAGTCTCAGAAAAATCCTTGGTTGAGGCCTACTCAGGTAAAGGCTACAAGGTGGATTCCCTGACCCATAGCTATCCTTATTTCACCCCGGAGACAAAAACAGTTTTGGAAGAACTTGGAAGAGCCTACGAATCCTTGGCTGGAGAAGGAAATTTCTTCACGGTCTCTTCAGCGACCCGCACGGAAGAACAGCAAAAAGCCCTGAAGCGTAGAAACCGGAATGCCACCGACGGCAATAGTTCTCATTCCTTTGGAGTGTCTTTTGATATTTCCTACATCCGATTCAATGGAATCCGTGATTGGGATGTAAAAGCCCAAAAAAACCTCGAAACCGTCCTCAACCACTTCCAACAAACCGGAAAAATCTATGTCATCAAGGAGCGAAGACAAAGTTGCTACCATGTGACGGTGAGGTGAAAAACATAATTGAAACTAATCTATACTAACCAAAAAGACCACCAAGAGGCGGTCTTTTTTATTTTTTTTGGATGACAGGCAGTACCTATTTGGTCTCTTCGGTCTTCCGTCTCCTATCTTCCCACATCTCAGTATCCCAAAGTCTTTAGCATACTTTCCTCGGTCTGATCTTTGGCAAATAGCCAATGCTTGATCTTACCGTTTTCGTCCCGGTCGATCAAGACGTGCTTAGGTGCAGGAATCAGGCAATGCTGAATTCCTCCATAGCCACCGAGCGATTCCTGATAGGCACCGGTATGGAAGAAACCGATGTATTGCTTTTTGCCTAGCTCGATCTTTGGCAGGTAGATATTGAATTGGTGGGCTTCGGAGTTGTAGTAATCCATGCTATCGCAGGTCAAGCCTCCCAGGGAAATGCCTTGATAGGTTTCGTCCCAGTTATTGACTGCGAGCATGATGTATTTTTGGTTGAGCCCCCAGCTGTCCGGGAGTTGGGTGATAAAGGACCCATCGATCATATACCAAAGTTCTTTATCATTTTGGAGCTTTTCGTCCAAAACGGAATACAGTACTGCTCCGCTTTCTCCTACGGTATAGCTACCAAACTCCGTAAAGATATTGGGCTCGGTGGTATTGTTTTTGGCGCACATCCACTTGATGTTTTTGACAATCTGATCGGCCATGTATTGGTAATCATAGTCAAAAAAGACGTTGGTCTTGATCGGCCAGCCTCCCCCGATATCCATGGTATCCAAGCTTGGAGCTACTTTTTTCAGATCCACATATTTTTGGATAAATCGAGTCAATTCAGACCAATAATAGGCTGTATCCTTGATCCCCGAATTGATGAAAAAATGAAGCATTTTCAGACTAACCTGAGGATTGTCTTTGATTTTTTCTTCATACAGTCGAATGATGTCATTGTATCGGACCCCCAACCGAGAGGTGTAGAATCCAAATTTGGGTTCCTCATCGGCAGCGATCCGAATCCCGACTTGAAAAGGTACTTTGACATGCTCGAGGTAGTAATCAATCTCGGTCAAATTGTCCAGAATCGGAATACAATTGACAAATCCATCATTGAGAAGCTCGGAAATGTATTCTTTATATTTTTCACGCTTAAATCCATTACAAACAATATAGGTCTCCTTGGAAATTTTCCCTTTGGCATAAAGACTTCTCACCAAGGGAATATCAAAAGTCGAAGACGTTTCGATATGGATGTCATTTTTCAAAGCCTCATCCAACACAAAGCTGAAATGAGAGGATTTGGTGCAGTAGCAATACGTGTATTTTCCCTGGTAATTATGCGTTTTCATCGCATTGCCAAAATACTGCTTGGCATTTTGGATGCTTTCGGAAATTTTAGGCAGATAGGTCAGCTTCAGCGGAGTACCGTAGGTTTCGATGATTTCCATCAGATTGACCCCATTGAAAAAGAGCTCATTATTTTCTACATGAAACTCTTTGGTGGGAAAGTCAAACGTCTGCTGAATCAAGTCAATGTATCTGTTCATTTACCAAGGGGGTTAACTATGGGAATCAAGGGTGCAAAAATTGCGCTTTTATCGGGGGATATCAAATGCATGGGAGAAAACTTCATCTTCAGGAGAAGATTTGTTAGCACCTACACTCTTGGATAAAACATTTGTGATTACCACCCGCCAAATTCTCTTTGTTTAATGGGTCGGATGCTTCGACTGTACTCAGCACAGGCGACTGAAGGATTCCTGATTTCTGCCTTTTTGAGAAATTTCTCAAGCTAGCTAAGTCTACCGGTATGAAATCGCATATACAGTATAACATAATTGAAATTAGATGTTCACCCACAGCGATGAACCTGTAAAAGACCTGTCAGGCTTCATCTCATTGTGTGGTTTTATATCGGAGACTTTCAGAAAAAAAACAGTCCCCCAAAAAAGAAAAAGGACAAATCCGCAAAAGACCTGTCCTTTTTCCAATAAGCTCACCATCGGTTAATCCCAATTCACCCGGTGCAGTGCGGTTTGAAGCAAAGCCTGCTCGGCTTGATATTTTCTGTTGTTTTGAATGACTTTTTCTAGAATCTGCTTGAATCGAACTTCATTCTTTAGCATGTCGATCACTTTGCCAAAAAACTTATCCACCTCTTGGGCTTCTGTATGAGCATAGGTAAAGAAAACCTGAGCACGGGTAAAATCATAGATTAAACTCAGTGAGGAGGGCTTTCCCAGCAGAATCAGTCCGCGGAAAAGCGGTAATAGCTTTTCAAATCCATTCTCAAACCGGCACATGCCCTGCATCTTGTTGGCAATCGGCTGAGAAGAAATTTTGAGTATGTCTTGTTGGCCAAAATGAAAATTTACTGACTCCGGTGAAGTAGAAACGGTCCAAGAGGTAGTGGAATTTTCTGAACTGTTGATTTGCACGGCTACGCTCATTTGAAATGCTGTTTAATGGAAACTGCTTCAAAAATAAGCTGATAAAATTTATAAACCTATTTTCCCTATAAATTTTGTAGACTAAAAAAGGAAAAAAAATTTCAAATCATGGCCAAGGCGGAAAATTGGGCTATTTGAGTAGTTTTGCCCTCAACTTTTGAAAAGCCAACACCCAAATTTTAACCTGAGATGAGAAAAATAAAACTAGTAGAAGTACGCTCGGAAATTGCGGCAGGAACCAGAGGTGCAAGTTTGGGAGTGGATGCACTCAAAATTGCAAGCTTGGATAAGAAGTCTAATTTTTTCACTCAGTTTGATCCGATCAACGTTCCCGATGCCAACAATTTTCTATGGAAAGGAAATAAGCATCCTCATGCAAAGTACATCGATGGCGTATATCAAGTTTTGAAAAACGTCTACTCCACCATCGAGTCGCTTCGATTAGAGAAGAAATTCCCTATCGTGTTGGCTGGAGATCACAGCACCGCAGCCGGCACCATCATGGGGATCAAAGCGGCCCATCCCGAAAAGCGTCTTGGCGTGATCTGGATCGATGCTCATGCCGATCTGCATACGCCCTATACCACACCATCGGGGAATATGCACGGGATGCCATTGGCCATGGTAGCCCAACTGGATAATTTAGAATGCAAAGTCAATCAACCTCTTGCAGAAACCCTTTCCTATTGGGAAAAAATCAAAAAAATAGGAGGCGATTCGCCTAAAATTGATCCACGAGACGTGGTGTTTATCTCCGTACGTGACACCGAAGAACCGGAAGATTTTTTGATCAAAAAATATGGAATCAAGAATTTCAGCACGGCTGAGGTCCGGCAATTGGGAATCTCAAAAGTTGCTCAAGAAGCCCTTCAAACTTTAAAGGACTGCGATCAGCTCTACATATCATTTGATGTAGACAGTCTGGACAGTTCTATTTCAGTCGGTACAGGTACGCCTGTGCCCAATGGTCTCACGGTAGAAGAAGCCATCCAACTCAATGCGGAGTTGATCAAAGACAAGCGGGTTTGCTGCTGGGAAATCGTGGAAGTGAATCCCACGCTCGACACCGAAAACACGATGGCCGAAATCGCTTTTGATGTCTTGGAAATCACTACTAAGTCGCTGGTAGACAACTTTTAGTCTAGCCACAAAGAACACCAAGAAACACAAAGAGATGATAACCTTTAGCCATTTAAGTGAAAATGAACTGAGTAATATTGTGCTTGGAATTGCGATAGACGTTCATTCTCAGCTTGGACCTGGCCTTTTGGAAAATGTTTATAAGCAAGTTTTGTTTCACAAGCTTACGAAGGCGGGTCTTTTTGTTGAAATGGAAAAAAATATGCCCATTCAAGTGGATGATTTGATACTAGATCTGGGTTACAAAATCGATCTATTGATAGAAAACAAACTTGTTTTGGAGCCGAAATCAGTCAAAGAAATATCCAATGTGCATGTTGCTTAAGTAATTAACTATCTGAAACTGGGCAAATTTAAATTAGGATTAATCATAAATTTCAATGTGTATCAATTAAGATCAGGAATCAAAAGGGTCATTTTAACGGAAGGCCCCAGGTCCTTTTGATTGATTTTCTTTGTGTACCTTCGCGTTCTTTGCGGTTAATATTTCAGTAAAATGAACTTTCAAGAATCCATCATTCAAGGCATACAGTTAGCCTTTCAGAATATATTCAACCATGATCTTCCTTTAGAGCAGATCAGTCTTGCTCCTACCAAAAAGGAATTTGAGGGCAGTTATACTTTCGTGGTCTTCCCTTTTCTCAAAATCTCCCAAACGACTCCGGAAAATACCGGAAATCTTATTGGCGAGTACCTGAAGGCCAATGTTCCTGCTGTCCGGGATTTCAATGTGGTCAAAGGTTTCTTGAACTTGGTCCTCAACGAACGGGTGTGGCTGGATCTCTTCCAAAAAATCTACAGCAATCATTCTCTAGGCCAACTCCCCTCCAATGGCCAAAAGGTCATGGTGGAGTACTCCTCTCCCAATACCAATAAGCCGCTTCACCTCGGGCATCTTCGAAATAACTTCCTGGGTTATTCTGTGGCCGAAATCCTCAAAGCCAACGGCTACGAAGTCATCAAAGCCAACCTGGTCAACGATCGGGGTATCCACATCTGCAAATCCATGGTGGCTTATCAGCACTTTGGCAATGGAGAAACCCCCGAAAGCTCCGGATTGAAAGGCGATCACTTGGCGGGGAAGTATTATGTCAAGTTTGATATCGAATACAAAAATCAGATCAAAGAGCTGATCTCCCGGGGTCAATCTGAAGAGGAAGCCAAGAAAAATGCACCAATTCTCCTGGAAGCCCAGGAAATGCTCCGAAAGTGGGAAGCAGGAGACGAGGCGGTGGTTTCTCTTTGGAAGCAGATGAATAGTTGGGTATATGCGGGATTTGATGCCACATATCGAAAAAT
The DNA here is from genome assembly GCF_003253485.1 of Algoriphagus aquaeductus. Taxonomy (GTDB): domain Bacteria; phylum Bacteroidota; class Bacteroidia; order Cytophagales; family Cyclobacteriaceae; genus Algoriphagus; species Algoriphagus aquaeductus. The sequence goes on from NZ_QKTX01000005.1 coordinate 129,733, forward strand.
GGGAGTCAACTTTGACAAATTTTACTACGAGTCAGACACTTACCTGCTCGGAAAAGATATTGTTGAAGAAGGCCTCGCAAAAGAAGTCTTTTTCAAAAAAGAAAACGGATCCGTATGGGTGGACCTGACGGATGAAGGATTGGATGAAAAACTGGTTCTCAGAGGAGATGGCACTTCCGTATACATCACCCAAGATATGGGAACAGCCGATCTGAAATACAAGGATTTCCAGATTGACAAATCCGTATATGTAGTTGGAAATGAACAGGATTACCACTTTGATGTCCTGTTTAAGATCATGCGAAAATTGGGCCGTTCTTACGGTCCGGGCTTGTACCATCTTTCTTATGGTATGGTGGATTTGCCTACCGGAAAAATGAAATCCCGCGAAGGGACAGTCGTCGATGCAGATGACTTGATTCAGGAAATGATCGAAACGGCCGAGCATCACACCAAAGAACTTGGGAAAATCGAAGGCTTTACCGAGGAACAGGCCAAAGAACTATATGAAATCCTGGGACTGGGTGCTTTGAAATATTTCTTGCTCAAAGTAGATCCCAAAAAGCGGATGCTTTTCAATCCTCAGGAATCCATCGAATTTCAGGGATATACCGGCCCGTTTGTACAGTATTCTCACGCACGAATCGCTGCAATTTTGAGGAAAGCGGATCAAATCGGCGTGGATTACCAAACCCATGATTTTTCGGGTGTAGGTGAATTGGCAGATTCAGAAGCAGCTTTGATTCAGATTTTGAATGATTTTGAGCGGAAAATCAAAATGGCTGCTGAGGAATATTCTCCTTCCATTCTTGCCCAATACCTGTTTGACTTGGCCAAGGAATACAACCGCTTTTATGCAGATCTTCCTATATTTCATGAAAAAGATCAAGCGATTCAATCTTTCCGAGTAGCACTTTCTGCACTTACAGCCAAAACAATCAAAAAAGGGATGAGTTTGCTAGGCATACAAGTCCCTGAACGAATGTAACCATGAAAACCATCCTAATTACCCTCAGCATTATCCTTTTTGCCTGTGGCAAAACCCTGGAGCGTCCAAGTGAGACATCCAGTTTTCACCCTTCCTATGACCATACTATGGAAAGTTCTTTTTACGATTTCAAAATGAAAGACATCAACGGGCAGGAAGTTGATTTTTCCTCATTTAAAGGAAAAAAACTCCTGATCGTCAACGTAGCCTCCAAGTGCGGCTACACCAAGCAGTATGCACAGCTTCAGGAGCTTTATGCCAATCACAGCGATAAAATTGTGGTATTGGGATTTCCTGCCAATAACTTCGGAGGACAGGAACCGGGTTCCAATGAAGAAATTAAGGAGTTTTGCTCTACCGAGTACGGTGTGACTTTTCCAATGTTTGAAAAAGTATCGGTAAAAGGCTTTGACAAGCATCCGCTGTACAGATGGCTATCAGACGCCAAGCAAAACGGGTGGAACAATGAAGAACCAAGCTGGAACTTCTGCAAGTATTTCATCAACGAAAAAGGTGAATTGGTAAAGTTCTTCCCCTCCTCTGTGACTCCGCTTGACGAGCAGATTTTGAAACTTATCGAAGCCTGATCTGATAAAAACTGCATTGAAAAAAGAAATTACAACGAAAAGAGAGGCCTGGCTGCATGCAGTCAGGCTTCGTACTTTACCCCTGGCCTTGGCGAGTATTTTGGCAGGGTCATTTCTGGCCAAATGGCAAGATGGCTTTCGCTGGGAAATTTTGCTTTTGGCTTCACTTACCACCATTTTCCTTCAGATTCTATCCAATCTTTCCAATGATTATGGGGATACGGTTCATGGAGCGGACTCAGCAGATCGCCAAGGTCCGGTGAGAGCCGTACAGTCCGGGATAATTACTTTGGCTGAAATGAAGCGGGCGATGTACCTATTCGGTTTCCTATCTTTGATTTCCGGATTACTGCTGATCTTTTTCGCTTTGGAAGACTGGAAGCTTTTCCTCCTATTTCTGGGATTGGGTATTGCGGCCATTTGGGCTGCAATCACCTATACCTCAGGCAGCAATCCTTACGGGTATGCGGGCTTGGGTGACCTTTCCGTCTTTGCTTTCTTCGGGCTAACCGGGGTGTTGGGTACCTATTTTCTCCACACGCTGAGTTTTGAATCCTTGGCAGTATGGATTGCCATTTCCCTGGGATGTTTTAGTACAGCAGTCCTCAATATCAACAATATCCGGGACATTGAATCGGATGAAAAAGCAGGTAAGAAATCCATACCGGTGAGAATTGGAAGGGAAAAAGCGGTTCAGTACAATTGGGTTCTTTTGATTATTGGATATCTATCCCTTGTGTTGTTCGCCCTATTTAGTACACAATACTTCACTCTTTTGGCTTTCTTGGCTTCTCCCCTTATGCTCAAAGTGGGATTTGGGGTGCAGAAGGCCAAAACTTCAGAAAGGACAGATCCTTTTCTGAAAATCATGGCGATCAGTACACTGATTTGGACTTTACTCTTTGGCCTGGGAATTATTATATGATCAAAAGCTGATAAAAGTCCTTTTATGGTAACTATTAATCCCTAATTTGGACCAATAAAACCCAAAAGCTATGATCAGTGTCTTTGTACCTTTCGACTTTTCCCAGACAGCCCACTATGCCCTGAATTTCGCAACAGGCTTGGCTGGGAATTACCCAAAAATCAGCATTACGGTGTTCCATGTGATCGAGGTTCCCGTAGCCTCAGGGATGAGTACCATGGGGGGAGGATTAGATCCAATGCCTGATTTCGAAAATCAGATATTCTTTATGGAGCTGATCGAAACCCGGAAAAAGCAACTCAGAGAACTGGAAGAAACCTACCACAACTCAAACTTCGAATTCTCAACCAAATTAATCCTTGGCAATGTGTTCAAGGGAATTTCAGAGGCAATTCAGGAGGCAAAACCTGATCTTGTAGTCATGGGGTCCAAAGGCGCTTCTGGACTTGAGGAAGTGATTATAGGCAGCAACACAGAGAAAATTGTCCGCACTGCCCCATGTCCGGTCATTACCATCAAAGGTGAAACCCAAGTCCAAGACATGAAAAAGGTGGTTTTCGCATCGGATTTTAGAGATTCTGATGATGAGGTGGCGGCCCGAATCAAGCGGATCCAAAGTGTATTTGATGCCCAATTTTACTTTGTTGTCATCAATACACCGGGTAATTTTGAAACCACCCGTGATTCCATGGCAAGAATCAGGACCTTTGTACAAAAGCATAAATTTGATAACATCAAGGCTGAAATCTACAATTCCCTGACTGAGGAGTCGGGAATTATTGAATTTGCGGAGGACATTGATGCGGATCTGATTGCTATGACCACTCATGGTCGAACGGGCCTACTTCACCTGATCACCGGTAGTATCGCAGAGGATGTAGTCAATCATTCCAAACGTCCTGTTTGGACTTTCAAAACCAAATAGTTGAAAACTCTTAACTTTGAGGCCTGTCTATCTTCGGACGGGCTTTTTTGTTGATTTATCCATATGAGCAAGAAAAATAACGATTGGAAAAAAAGGGACGGTGTAGTCTATTCCACATCAGATAATTTCGAATACAATTTTGGAGAAGGCGATGAAGTAATCACCCTGCCTCCGTCTCAGCAAAAACTCAAAGTCCTGCTTGACAAAAAAGCAAGAGCAGGAAAGCAGGTAACCTTGGTGGAAGGATTTATCGGAACAGAAGAGGACCTCAAAGAATTGGGCAAATTGCTCAAAAACAAATGCGGGGTCGGTGGGTCAACGAAAGAAGGAGAAATTCTGATCCAAGGAGATCACCGGGACAAAGTCCTTCAGGTCTTGTTGCAGGCCGGTTATGGCGCCAAAAAGTCCGGAGGATAATCAAGATGTATTGGCTTTTTAAGCTTCGCTTGATCCCCTTTCTTCCTGTTTTATATTTGGAGGCAGCCCGGATCCGAAGTAAGGGCGTCAAGCTTCCGGCCAGGTCGGAAAATGTGATTTTCGGAATCGGACCGGCAAGAATTCTTGTTTTGGGAGAATCCACTGCTGCCGGAGTTGGGGCAAGTACTTTTGAAAAAACCTTGGCGGGTCATTTATCCGGCCTTTTCGGAAATGATTTTACGATTGAAAACTATGGAAGAAATGGATTGAGGGTCCGGGAAGCGTATCCCCTTTTAAAGAATCTAAGAACAGAAAATCCTAAAAAAATCAGCGGAGTGATCTTGTTTTTAGGAGCAAATGATTGTTTTAGAGTCACTCAACCCACCGCTTTCAAACGGGAATTGAAACATTTGATTAATCAGATCGAGTCAGAATCCCATCCCGAGTGGATTTATCTGGCAGATATTCCACCGGTCCATCTATTTCCTGCCTTTTCCGAGAAAATGAGGGATTTTCTAAAAATCCAACGGCAATTTCTACAAAATGAGATGATAGAGTTGGCTCGAGAAAACGCTAAAATTGTTTTTGACCCTTTATCCGTAGAAATAAGTCCGGGATTTTTCTCAGAAGACCAGATTCATCCATCTGACTTGGGATACCAAAAAATCGCAGCGTTTGCCATTCAGGGATTGAAAAAGAGAAATCTCTTTTGATCGCCTGTCGCCCTGCTATGGGTACCTTTTACCAACCTCTTACTTTTCACAATTCATCAATACCCCTCGATTTCAGCGACCAATTCCCCATACCAAGCCTCACCGTATTTTCTTACAAGCGCATCCTTAAGAAATCGGTATAAGGGAACCTGCAGGCTTTTTCCCAATTGACAAGCGGGATCACAAATGTGCCAGCGATCATAATTGAGGGCATCAAACTCATCGTATTTCGTCACCCTTATGGGGTACAAATGACAGGAAATCGGTTTTTTCCAGGAGATTTTTCCATCGAGATACGCCTGTTCTATGCCGCATTTGAGAATACCCCGCTCATCATACAAGGCATAGGCACACTCCCGATTATCGCCTATCGTAGGGGTTCCCTTGTCCCCATCCTTGTCTATCACCCAAGTACCCTGAGCCTCTATCGCCTGACGTCCTTCTTCTGTAAGGTAATCTTTTACAATAGGATAGATTTCTTCCAAAATCTTAGTCTCCTCTTCTTCCAAGGGCGCACCTGCATCCCCTTCGACACAGCAAGCACCCTTGCAGGCTTCAAGGTCACAGACGAAAAAATTTTCTTTGATATCGTCAGACAAGACGGCGTTTCCAATGAGAATCATTTGCAAATCAACTTTGATCCAAAGGTAATCAAATTAAAAATGAACCTAGGTTTGAAATCAGGGACAAAAAAAGAACCGCCCCTTTCGGAGCGGCTCAACCCAGCACTATGAAGAAAAGCTATTTAAGCCTTTGGATATAGAACAGGGAAACCTCAAGAAAGTTTTCAAAGCCTGAAAAAAAAATCATTTTTTTTTCAAAAAAGGATTAGAGAAAGTAAAAGCACCTTCTTTTTAACCCTTTGGCCGAAAATACCGTACTTTGCACCGTGCAAGTCGTCCTGTCGCTCTGCCGATAAATGTCGGGAGGGAGGAAAGTCCGGGCAACACAGAGCGCCATACTTCCTAACGGGAAGGCTTCTGACTGGAGACGGTCAGAAGACAGATAGTGCCACAGAAAACAAACCGCCTCAAGACACAGGGCCTGCCCTGAGCATGTCGAAGGGTAAGGGTGAAAAGGTGGGGTAAGAGCCCACCGCCCCGACAGTGATGAAGGGGGCAAGGCAAACCTTATGGGTTGAAAGATCAAATAGGCCTCGGGCAAAGAGCTGCTCGTTCGATTTCTTCTTTTCGAAGAAGAATTCCGGGGTGGGTAGATCGATAGAGTTCTGATGTGAATCAGGATCGAGATAAATGACAGGAATCCCGTGCAATCGGGATACAGAACCCGGCTTACAGACTTGCACTTTTTTACTTACTTTACATCATGCCAAAAATTCTGATCATCGACGACGAACGGTTTATCCGTGCCTCCCTTAGGGAAATTCTAGAATATGAAAAGTTTGAAGTCACCGAAGCTCAAGACGGGGAAGAAGGCCTGCAAAAAATCAAGGATGAAGAATTCGATTTAGTCCTTTGCGACGTAAAAATGCCAAAAATGGATGGGATCGAGGTTTTGGACCAGGCAAAGTCCTTGGACAAATCACCTCAATTCATCATGATCTCTGCCCATGGCAGTATCGAAACCGCAGTGGAGGCCACTAAAAAGGGAGCGTTTGACTTTATCCCCAAGCCTCCTGATCTCAATCGACTTTTGCTTACGGTACGCAATGCCCTGGACAAAAAGCAGCTCGTGACCGAAACCAAGGTGCTCAAAAAGAAGCTTTCCAAAAAATTTGATATGGTGGGTGCCTCCCCTGCTATCGCCAGGGTGAAGGATACCATTGAAAAAGTGGCTCCGACAGATGCAAGAGTATTGATCACCGGCCCCAATGGAACCGGTAAAGAGTTGGTAGCCCATTGGATTCATCAAAAAAGCAACCGGGTGGAAGAAGCTTTTGTCGCAGTCAATTGCGCTGCTATTCCATCCGAACTCATCGAATCCGAACTATTTGGACATGAAAAGGGCGCGTTTACCTCTGCCCACAAGCAGCGGGCGGGGAAGTTTGAACAAGCCCAAGGTGGCACTCTCTTTTTGGATGAAATCGGTGACATGTCCCTTTCGGCACAATCGAAGGTTTTGAGAGCCTTGCAGGAAAATCTGATCAACCGTGTCGGCAGTGATAAAGACATCAAGGTAGATGTTCGGGTATTGGCTGCAACCAACAAAGACTTGAAAAAAGAAATTGAGGCAGGGCGATTTAGAGAGGATTTGTATCACCGACTCAGCGTGATCCTGATTCAGGTACCTGCCCTGAAAGACCGTAAGGAAGATATTCCCCTGCTTATTGAAAAATTTCTGGAAGATATCGCTCAGGAAAATGGGGATGCGAAGAAAAAAATCACGGTCGAAGCTGTCACGAAACTTCAAGAATTCCCGTGGACCGGGAATATTCGGGAGCTGAGAAACGTGGTAGAGCGGCTGGTGATCTTAGGAGAACCGACCATCAGCCTAGAGGATGTAAAAAAATATGCTGACTATTAAGGTCAGCATATTTTTTCAACTGGATGCTTTCTGAGAAACAGGTGCTTTGGCATAAGCCGGACAAGGTTTACTTGAGGCGCAGGCACCCAGAGCCAAAACTCCAATCAAAAGTGCTATTGAGGCAATTCTCTTCATAAGATTTGATTTATTTCGATAAATATGTCTAATAATTTTTAAGATAGCAATTACTGCACCAACAAGTTACACCCTCGGAGTTCTGAATTATCAAACCGGCCCAATACTTCCAATTGCCCTTTTTCATCAAATTTTCCCAAATCTTGGGTTTCGATAAATGCGCAGGAATGAAAATTTGCCAGATCGATGATGTTAATCCCTCCTTGAGATTTCGTTGCCCAACTCAGTGGATCATTGATGTCTCTGAGTAAAACGCGCATAGAATCCGGTAGCGTATATTTTCCATTGCCTTTTGAATAGGCCTGAGACATCAACTCCGTCATTCCATATTCTGAATGGATGACCTCTGTCTGGAAAAATGACTTTAACCGATCATGAACCTCCTCTCTGACCATCTCCTTCCTCCTGCCCTTCATTCCTCCGGTTTCCATGATGATCAAATTTTCCATTTTGGAAAATGGTTTTTCAGACTCTGCCAAATCGAGTAAGGCAAAAGTAACGCCCAGCAAAAGCACCTTTTTAGAGTCATTTTTCAAGGACTGAAGTTTCTCGAGTAATTCCTCCTGATTGTAGAGGTAAAAACCAGAATGGGCAGACTGGCTTTTGTCAATAAAAAAATTGGCCATCGATACCAAACTGCTTCCAGGACGCTCCAAGTAAGCAGGAAGCAACGCGAGCACATGGAAATCGCGCAAGGGGCCATATTCCTTTTCAAAAATCCTTTGGGTATGTCGCAAATACCAAGACTCGGACCAAATGTAATGCTTGCTGGTAATCATTCCCGTGGTCCCACTGCTGGAATAAAAGGAGGTGTAATCTGTCGGATTTCCACATACCACCGCAGCATCTTTGAAAAAACGAATCGGAAGGAATGGAATATCACGAAGGGCATCTACAGCAAAAAAGTCAATTTTCCTTGCACGAAGATAGGCTTGGTAAATTTTATTGGAAGTAGCTTGAAAGCGAAATAAATCCAGTGCTAGATTTTCAAATTGGCCAGGAGTCAAATTATCCAACCTGTCTGAAAAACTTTTGAAATCTAGCATCGTTTTATCATTTGAGTTTTCCCAAGGGAAAAACTTACCTTATTTTAGGAAGTAAATTTACCTTCGTCCCATGCGAATTAAAAACTATTCAGGATTATTGTTTGGCTTGGCACTATTCGGCACTTCTTGCATTAGTCCACCCGAAGATTTTCCAAGCGTTCCTGAAATCGAATTTTCAAGTTTAGTTTACGCTCCCACCCCTTCTCAGGATTCTTTGATACTCACGATCAAGTTCAAAGATGCGGAAGGTGATTTGGGTCTTTCTGCGACGGAAATCAACCCTCCATTTAATCCATTCAACTTCCGAAGAGATGGAGCAAACAATTTGATTACTTATTCCAGACGTCCGGCAAATGCTCCGACATATAATCCGGTAGATTGGGTTATCAACCCAATCGTGAATAATAATACCATCCGAGACACCTTGTGGGTGGAGCAAAACGAAAATCAGTACAATATTTTTGTCCGGTTTTTCATCAAGAGAAATGGTCGGTTTACGGAGTTTAGATGGCAGGACCCTCCATTTTTCACTACTTTCAATGGTCGGTTTCCCAGAGTATTGACCACGGAAGAAGGACAGCCGGTAGAAGGAAGTATTTCGTATCGAATGCTCTCTTCGGGTTGGGAATCCATTTTCAGAAATGACACGCTCAGAATAGATGTTCAAATCCAAGATAGAGCACTGAACCGATCCAATGAAGTGTCCAGTCCTGAATTGACTTTAAGGCAGATTACAAGAAATTGATATACACTCAGGTAATGAAAAAAGGCAGCGAATTCGCTGCCTTCTTCATTTTTTTTTGTCTCAGAGAGAAGGAAACTTTTTAGGATTACTCTCATGCATCATCTGATAGACCTTTTCTACCACATCATCTGCACTGGGCTTGGAGAAGTAGTCCCCATCGGAAGAATATGCGGGGCGATGCGCTTTTGCTGCCAAAGTTTGTGGTTCGGAATCCAGGTGTCTGAATATATCCTGATGATCCATCACTTGCTGAAGCATAAATGCGGTAGCTCCTCCAGGAACATCCTCATCCGCAAAAATTACCCGATTGGTCTTTTGGATTGACTTTCCGATGATGCCATAGGTATCAAAAGGCAATAAAGTCTGCACATCAATCACCTCCACAGAAATGCCAATCTCCGCCAATTCTGCGGCTGCCTCCATCACGATCCGACACATACTGCCATAGGTAACGATGGTGACATCCTGTCCCTGCTGGAGTATTTCCGGTTTACCCAAAGCCACAGTATATTCCCCCATATTATGAGGCAATCTTTCTTTTAGTCGATATCCGTTTAGACATTCGATCACAATCGCAGGATCGTCCGATTTCAGGAGCGTATTATACATCCCGGCAGCCTGGGTCATATCACGTGGCACACACACCATCATTCCCCTTAAGCTCGAAAGAATCATCCCCATCGGTGATCCCGCATGCCACACCCCTTCTAATCGATGTCCCCGCGTACGGACAATCAGCGGTGCTTTTTGACCTCCTTTGGTACGGTAGTGCAAGGATGCCAAATCATCAGATAGCATCTGCAAACCATAAAGCAGATAATCCAAATATTGGATCTCTGCCATTGGCCGAAGGCCTCTCAATGCTGCCCCAATGCCCTGACCTATGATGGTACATTCTCGAATTCCGGTATCGGTCACTCTCCACTCCCCATGTTTGGCCTGAAGTCCTGCAAATGCTTGATTCACGTCTCCGATTTTCCCAACGTCTTCACCGAATGCGAAGAATCGGGAATCATGATCCAAGGTATAATCAAAGAAAGCCTGAAGGACCTCTCTGCCATCCACCATTGGTGATTTTTCATCAATTTGAGCAGGAACCTCCTTCACTTTCAGGGACGAAAAACCGGTTTCGGTATAGAGATGGCTGCTGTATCTATCAAAATTATTCTTGGATTGGCTCTCATACCAAGCCTTCAGTTCTCCTTTGACCGATTCAGGCTCCGCACGGAGCAACAGCAATACTTTTCTAACCGTGCTGATGACGTCTTTTCGGATCGGATTGATGGTCTTTTTGAGATCATCTGCGATCTGAAGGAGCACCACTTTTCTGTTTGATTTTTCGGCAGCACTGCGAATAAGTTGGATCACCTGCTCCAATTCCTCTTTTATTTCTTTGGAAAAATCATTCCAAGCCGCTTCTTTTTGACGCTTTACTTCGGTCTTAGCCTCCGACTCTATTTCATCTAGTTGATCCGCATTTGCAATGCCATTTGAGATGATATATTCACGGAACTTGGCGATGCAGTCCCAATCCTTTTCCCACTGTAGTCTTTCAGCAGATTTGTATCGCTCGTGAGAACCGGAAGTAGAATGCCCCTGCGGCTGTGTCATTTCATCCACATGAATCAACACAGGCACATGTTCATTTCTGGCTACATTTCCTGCATAGGCAAAAGCCTGAAGTAGTGCTTCATAATCCCACCCTTTTACACGGAGAATCTCAAAGCCCTTTTCTGATTCGGTGCGCTGAAAACCCATCAAAATCTCGGAAATACTTCCTTTGGTCGTGTGGTATTCCTGAGGTACAGAGATACCATACCCGTCATCCCACACCGAAATGACCATGGGCACCTGTAGAACCCCGGCCGCATTGATGGATTCAAAAAACATCCCTTCTGAAGTAGAAGCGTTGCCGATAGTACCCCAAGCCACTTCATTGCCATTGACCGAAAATTGGGTCAGGTTTTTTAGCCCTTTATTTTCCCTAAAAAGTTTCGAAGCATAAGCCAGACCAAGAAGCTTGGGCATCTGTGCAGCCGTAGGTGAAATATCCGCAGCGGAATTATTCAGACTGGTCAATTCCTTCCAAGTACCATCTTCATGAATAGTTCGGGTGGCAAAATGCCCGTTCATCAGACGGCCCGCACTGGCAGGATCAGCCTCCACGTTGGTATGCGCATAGAGTTGAGCGAAATACTGCTGAACCGTCAATTCACCCAGAGCCATCATAAATGTCTGATCTCTGTAATATCCTGCTCTAAAATCTCCTTTTTTAAAGGCTTTGGCCATGGCAATTTGAGCGAGCTCTTTTCCATCTCCAAAAATCCCAAATTTGGCCTTACCCATAAACACTTCCTTCCTTCCCATCAAAGAAGCATGCCTACTGAGGACTGCCACTCTGAAATCATCCAATATTTCTTTCCGCTCAAGTGTGGGCAATTCGGAAGCCCGGGATTGTGATTTTACTGCCATACTGTTGCTGTTACTAAAGCTATTTTGGGTTTGAATACTTTGTCACTTTCAAAAATAGCCAAAAACCTCGGTTGTACAAATTTCCAAGAAAGTATTACACCATTTAATATTTGGTATAATTGAAAATATTACGATTATAATGAAATATTATTTGGATATTCTTCAAATATCAGGCGTTTTGATTGAACATTTGAAAAAAGGGAAAAGCCTTGGAATAATTTATTTTCGAAAAAAAATTTTCAAAATATTCGTTTTTTAAAACTGAAAATTTGGAATAATCTATACTTATCCGAATAAAAATCAAATAAACTTCGGAAAAACAACTATTTACAAAATGGTATCCAAATAGTATTTTCCAAACGGCTTTACAGAAGCGTATTGGTTCTTATCTTTGCGCCAATTTAGTGTAAATCCAAATAGACTTTGCCATGATTATAGGTGTTCCGAAGGAAATCAAAAACAATGAAAATCGCGTTGCGCTCACTCCTGCAGGCGCAAAAGAACTAATCAAGAGAGGCCATACCGTTTACGTACAGCATACAGCTGGTGTAGGGAGTGGATTCTCTGATGCTGAATACCAAGCTGCTGGAGCAAACATTTTGCCGACCATCGAAGCAACCTACGAAATCGCTGAGATGATCATGAAGGTGAAGGAGCCGATCGAGTCTGAATACAAACTGATCAAAGAAAATCAGCTTTTGTTCACCTATTTTCACTTTGCTTCCTATGAGCCATTGACCAAAGCCATGGTGGCGAGCAAGTCTGTCTGTTTGGCTTATGAAACTGTCGAAAAGGCAGATCGCAGCCTACCGCTCTTGGTACCCATGTCTGAAGTAGCCGGAAGAATGGCAATACAAAAAGGTGCTAACTATTTGGAGAAACCATTGGGAGGTAGAGGCATTCTACTTGGTGGCGTACCGGGTGTCCTTCCTGCGAAAGTATTGATTCTAGGAGGTGGTATCGTGGGAACCCAAGCGGCCTGGATGGCTGCCGGAATGGGTGCTGATGTCACCATCATGGATGTGTCGCTAGGCAGAATGCGATACCTCGATGATGTCATGCCAAAGAATGTAAAAACCATGATGTCCAACGAATATAATATTCGTGAAATGATTAAGCATGCTGACTTGATCGTGGGCGCAGTATTGATTCCGGGAGCAAAAGCTCCTCACCTGATCACCCGTGACATGCTCAAAGACATGAAAAAAGGTGCGGTACTCGTAGATGTAGCCGTAGATCAGGGTGGCTGTATCGAAACCTGCAAGCCTACTACCCACGAAAATCCAACTTTTGTGATCGATGATGTAGTACATTACTGTGTGGCTAATATGCCGGGTGCGGTTCCTTACACGTCTACTTTGGCTTTGACCAACGCTACCCTTCCCTACGCCATCCAATTGGCTGATAAAGGCTGGAAAAAAGCAGCGCAGGAAAATGCGGAATTGGTTCCCGGATTGAATGTGATCAACGGAGAAATTGTGTACAAGGCAGTAGCAGAGGCATTCAACATGCCTTACACACCGGTAGAAAACTTCTTGGCTTAATCCATAGCCTAGAAAATCGAAAATCCCACTGGAGTGAATTCAGTGGGATTTTTTTTGCAAAAATTAGTAGATAAAGAGGCTTAGGATGGAGAACTTTTCCAGAGTTCAAAACTTTGGAAAAGTTAAGTGGACTTTCGCTTTAGTATAATAGCTGGCATCTTATGTCTTGAGTCTAGCTTCTTGTGTCTTATGTCTTATGTCTAAATTTTTGTGTCTTTAATCACGCTTTTCGCACAAACTCCGACTTCAAAGCCATCGATCCAAACCCTTCGATTTTGCAATCGATGTTATGATCGCCTTCCACCAGTCGGATGCTTTTTACTTTGGTTCCTGCCTTGATCGGCTTTGGCGCACCCTTTACAGGAAGATCTTTGATAATCACTACTGAATCACCATCGGCCAAAACGTTTCCATTGGAATCTTTCACGACCAATCCTATCTCTACTTCTTCTTGGATTTCAGCAGAGTTCCACTCCAATCCACAGTCTGGACAGACCATCAGGCCATCCATTTCATAGGTGTACTCAGATTTACATTTTGGACAAGGTGATAAATTTTCCATAGGCCAAAGATAAAAATAATTTATACCAAACCTTTGGCTGCCCTTACAGTGAGCTCCGCCTGCTACAAAATAACCACTCGGGGGAGTAAAAAATTATTCTTAAAGCGAGGCCATCAATTCATGCAGTGCTAGATCCAAATCCTCAGGATCAAACAGACCACCTCCAGTGATTACTCCAGTGCTGACGCCCATCCATGCGATTTCATTGGTTTTAGCATCCTGAATCAAAAAAATCACTTTACCGATCATTCCTCGATTCACTACAAAGGCACTCCTACCACCACTAATGCCGCCACCGCTATTATTATTAGAATTAAATCCACCGTAAAAAGGGCCCGGAATAGTAGAAGTCAGCCCTAGTTCTTGAATGAATTTGCGGGTAACTACCACTCCCTGGATTAAAAAATCAGGATTTTCGGAAGATTCCTCAAAACCATATTCGAGCAGTTTGTCTCTAAAAGTAAGCTTAATTCGGCCATTCCGTTTATCTGCATAATCCTCCTCCACCAGTTTAAAGCTTTGATATCCTTTCAGCATTTCTGCATTGGCAATGGAATCGACGGTGACGGATTCGGAAATCTTGCATGAACCCAAAACAAAAACCAAAGCGAGTAAAGGGAGGAAGTTCTTCATATTTCAAGGTTTATTTTCCAGTTGACTAAAAATACGAATTATTCAATAACTAGTTTGAAATTAACCAACTATTTAGAAATTCATTCTAAAATTGACTCCTGAGAGACCAAAACTGACATTTTGTATCAAACCCGGAATCTCTTTTCCATGAGCCTGATGAAACCCGTACATCACCGCATCGAAAGCCATGAGAAAAGCCCCTTGCAAAATCACCGATTTCCCAAATCCAACTAAGCGGGAATTATCCGTTCTAATTCCTCTTTCCTTCATATAAAGTCCACCTGCCATGTAGGCCACATCCAAGGCTGCATTGACCAATAGGGTTTTCTCGATGCTTTGCTGTGCCTCCATGGTTGCCCAAAAATCTGTTCCCGGAACTTCTTTGGCCGCCTGCCAATAGCCAAATCCGGCAATGGCAAGATTCACCGTGTTCCAATACAGATTCATCTGATGAAAAGCTTTCACTTCTCCGGTTGTATGGCTTGCTCCAATCCCACCCCAAACCATATTTCCAATCGCCCAAGAACCCAGAATGACCATTCCTTTTTGATTGTAATCAATTCGGGTTTGATTGAATGCTTGAAGTGGAGGAAATTCCTGTGCCAAGACCATGCCTTCCGTCGCAAAAAATAGGACTAGCATCATTAGAAATAAGACTTTGAATGAGTGGTTCATAGGGTACAAACTGCCAAAATGGAAACAGGTTTAGGCAAAGTGGGTATTCCAAAGCATTTTGAGTCCAAAGAAAATAATGATCAGACCTACCAGTTTATTCAAAATCCCCATCAGCCTGGGGGTCACAAGATGGGAAAGCTGCTTGGCTATAAATGCTTTCCCTAAATCGATTACAAAAACAGTCAGCAATATCCCGGAATAATAATTGAAAACTTGGAATGATTTCCAGTCCGTTTTTAAAGAAACCAAACTAGCAATCGAAATCCAAAAAAGCATCACAAACGGATTGATTCCGTTGATGCTGAATCCTTTGGCAAAAGCTGTCCGTTTCTTCGCCTTCAAAATCGGCAATCCTCCGGAATTGGGCCGAATCATTCGCTTCTTCAGTAAAGAACTGATCCCAAAACCCAATAAAATCAAACCTCCAACATAGCCCAAAATCAACTGGAAATAAGGTGAATTGGCTAAAAAGCTTACTCCGAAATAGGTCAGAATCACGTACAGCGTATCACTGCAAAAAATTCCAAAAGCCAGCATCGACGCATAGCGAAAGCCATACTCCATACTGTTGGTAATCAAGGTGAAAAATACCGGACCTACGATGACCGAAAGCAGCAAGCCCATACTGATTCCCTCCAATAAGGCCTGAATCATAAGTCGGGATATTTTGCACGGATAAATTCTTGCCAGCTTTTGGCCTTTTCCCCTTTCAAGACCCGGGGAAATTTATTCTGACCGCCTTCCTTTCCATTCTGGCGCATCCATTCGTAAAAATCACCACTGGGAAGTGGTCGAACCTCGATTTTTTTCAAGGCATGATTGCGTTCTACCGCATAGTCGTCATTTAGCTTTTTCAACTCCCGGTCAATGGACTCGGTAAGTTTTACCGCATCCACCTCATCATCAGTTCCCACATACCAATTATGTGCAAAAAGGGACTCGAAAGGCACTCCCAAAACGGTAAATTCTTTCACCCGGATATTCAACTCCTCCGAAGCCAACTCTATGGCTTTGTTCATATTATCTACCGAGAGATGTTCCCCGCACAGACTCAAAAAATGCTTGGTTCGTCCAGTAATGATGATTTCTGATTCAGATTTGGAAACAAACCGGATGACATCTCCAATCAGGTATCGCCATGCACCTGCACAGGTACTGATCAAGACGGCATAGTCTTTATCTTCCTCGATTTCATCTATTTTCAAGGTTTTGGCCTCTTTTTTTATGTTGCCATCCTCATCAAAATTATCGGAGGTAAATGGGACAAACTCATGAAAAATACCATTATTCAACACCAACCGCATGGATTTTCGGTTTGGCATTGCCTGAAAAGCCAAAAATCCCTCTGACGCCAGATAGGTTTCAATGTAGATCATCGGCTTCCCGAGCAGCTTCTCAAAGCCCTTACGATAGGGTTCAAAGGAAACACCTCCATGGACAAAAATCTTCAAATTGGGCCAAATCTCATGAATATCTTTCACCTGATACCGATCGATGATTTTCTCGATCAGCAACTGTAGCCATGCAGGTACCCCTACGATGATCCCAATATCCCAATCAGGTGCCTTTTCAACGATCTGATCAAGTTTATCTCCCCAGTTTCGATTTCGGGAGATTTTCTTACCGGGTTTATAAAATCGCTGAAACCAAATCGGCAGCCTTCCTGCCGTAATTCCGCTTAAATCTCCTGCAAAATACGTCCCATTAAACTCCAAATCCGTGCTTCCCCCGAGCATGAGGATACCTTTGGTAAACAAAGAGGAGGGCAAATCATATTTCGAAAGACTTAAGATTTGCCTCACCCCGGTTTTTCTAATTGCCTTTACCATGGATTTGGTAATCGGAATATATTTCGAAGACGCCCCCGAGGTACCCGAACTCAAGGCAAAATAGTTAACAGCACCCGGCCAAGTGATATTCTTTTTTCCTTGAAGCTGCAAGTGCCAAAATTCCTCATAAATGGAGTTGTAGTCGTAAATCGGAACCTGGGTCTTGAATCGCTCATAAAACTCATTTTCACTTCCCTTAAACCCCTTCAAAATCCAGCTGAAATCATAGCGCTTCCCAATCTGGGTCCGCTCACATTTTAGCAAAAGCTTTTGAAGCTGTTGCTTCTGCAAATCCAGTGGATTGGAATATTCCTGCTCCAAACTTACCCGGAGTCGGATGCCATTTTTGAGCAAATTGCTGAGGATTGCCATATCTTTGTCTAGGCTGTGAGGCTAAAAATTTATGCTAAAAAATAGAAAATGGACATCAAAGCCAACCTGGAACATATAAAAAATTCGTTTGTCAACCCGGCGTGCCAACTGATAGCAGTGAGCAAGACCAAGCCGATTGGAGATCTCAAAGCCGCTTACCAAGCGGGAATCAGGGACTTCGGAGAAAATAAAGTCCAGGAAATCCAAGCCAAGCAACCCGAGCTGCCTGCCGATACCCGTTGGCATATGATCGGCCACCTGCAAAGCAACAAGATCAAATACATCGCCCCGTTTGTCCACTTAATTCATGGCGTGGACTCTTTCAAACTCTTGAAGGAAATTGACAAACAGGGAAAAAAAATCGACCGGGTCATTCCTGTTCTGCTTCAGATCCATATTGCCGAAGAGGAGAGTAAATTCGGATTTGATGAAGTTGAATTGGAAGAAATGTTGGCTTCTGAAGAATTTAAGACCCTTTCCCATGTCAAAATCAGGGGATTGATGGGGATGGCAACTTTTACTGAAAATCAGGAGCAGATCCGAAAAGAGTTTCGAGAACTCAAACACCTGTTTGAAAAACTGAAGAACAGACCTCTTCCCGGTTTCGTCCAAATGGAAGAATTATCGATGGGCATGAGTGGAGATTATCAGATCGCACAGGAAGAGGGCAGCACGATGGTGCGGATCGGTTCGGCCATATTTGGAGCAAGAAATTATTCACAAGGATGAAGGGAAAAAACATACTAGTTATTACCGGGATTTCCGGTGCCTTGGCCGTAGGCCTTGGAGCTTTTGGAGCCCATGGATTGGAGCCGCTTTTGATCCAAAACGGAAGATTGGACACCTTCGAAACTGCCGTCAGCTATCATTTTTACCATACTTTAGGTTTACTGGGATTGGGGATTCTGGCTTTAATCAAGCCGGATTGGAAAGGCTTGAGTTTGGCAGCTTGGGGAATGTTTTTGGGTGTTTTAATCTTTTCAGGATCACTGTATATCCTCTGTCTGACCGGAATTACCTGGCTGGGGGCAATTACCCCGATCGGTGGAGTTGGATTTATTTTGGGTTGGCTGGGTTTAGCCTATGCCGTTTTGAAAAATGCCTGATATGATCCAAAGAGGCATATTCTTGTTTCTCCTTCTGTCCTTCCATTTCCGGCTTTTTGCCCAGATCAAAAAGGAAAACTATTTGGTCTTGGAAAAAGCCCTCGGGCCAGAGAGCTTTTTCAACGGGCATTTGACCGGATTTATGCTCTATGACTTGGACTCCCAACATGTGGAATTTGAGAAAAACAGTCAAATCCGCATCTTGCCAGCTTCGACTACCAAGCTGTTTACTTTGTTTGCTTCTTTGGTGATTCTTCAGGACAGCACACAAACGCTGCGATATGTCTCCGCCGGAGACACCTTGAAAATATGGGGAGCGGGCGATCCAACTTGGAAGTACAAAGAATTTGCACAACCCGACTTTCAAAGGATTATTGGCAACCACACCATCATCCAATTTTCCGATGCCAATCAGGTCTCGCCGGCCTTCGGCTACGGCTGGCAATGGGACGATTATTACTATGATTATTCGGCAGAACGGAGCTCATTACCGATCTATGGAAATTTAATTCAGGTCAAAAAAATTGGCAATAGGCCGGATGTGAGCCCCGCATTTTTCAAAAATCAGGTATTCACCACCTCCAAACCTTTCAAAGAACTGGAGCGGGACTTTCACAGCAACCGGTTTTATTTCAATCCTTCGACTTTCTTGGGAAGAGAGCAGTTTATCCCGTTTTTGAATACACCAGATGTTTTTGTCCAATTGGCGGAAGCAGAAACGGGCAAGAAATGGATCTACAAACCTGAGCCTTTACCGGTCGATCATAAGCATTGGAGAGGTTCGCTCCTTTCACCAATTCTTAAAGAGATGATGCTGGAAAGTGACAATTTCCTGGCTGAGCAGTTGCTTTTTATGGTTTCTGACCGACTCTTTCAGACCTTGGATACCGAGCGGGCCATCGAGTACATGCTCAAAACCTACCTCTTCGACCTCCCCGATCAGCCCAAATGGGTAGACGGAAGCGGGCTGAGTCGGCATAATCTCTTTACTCCGAGATCGATGGTGACCTTATTCGAAAAGTTGTACCGACTGCTTCCCGAAGCCGAACTGAATGAATACTTAGCCATTGGCGGAAAAACAGGAACCCTGAAAAACAGCTTTCAGGCCGCACAGCCCTACATTTTTGCAAAAACCGGAAGCATGAGCAACAACTACAGCCTCGTGGGTCTGATCAAAACCAAAAGCGGGAAAAATTATGCCTTCGCCTTCATGAACACCAACTTTCCCTACCCTGCATCCACCGTAAGAAAAGAAGTGGAAAAGGTCATGGTGATGGTAAGGGATGGGTTTTAGCCTTTCTCGTTGTCGAGTTGTCGGGTTATCAAGTTGTCGGGTTATCCAGCAAAGAAATCGTCATTTTACTTTTGACAACTCGAGAACTGGACAACATTCAAATTAGACTTTGCTTCCCCAACACAGATTACCCCAAAAAACTTTTTTCAAAATTTCCCACTGACGCTGTAAGGTTTCCCCTACCGGTTGGTCTAAAGAAGAAAACAAGCAAAACCCATGAAATGCCCATGAGAAAATGCTTCTCACACAGGGGAATGATTATCTAGGGCATTCCATCTGACCATTAAAAATCAAATTATAAACAGATGAAAAAGCTTATTCTTCTTTACCTCTTCATTTTTGGAAGTCTGACCCAAGCGCACACGCAAGACCTTAAGGTATCTGTCAGCGGAAACGGACCAAAAATCATCCTCATCCCGGGATTGGCCTCTTCGGGTGAAGTGTGGGATGAAACAGTGGCCCAACTTTCCAAGAACTACGAATGCCATGTCCTTACCCTTCCCGGATTTGGTACCAATCCCGCAGTTGAGATGCCCTCGGGATTTCTACCTACCATGGAAAAACTAATCATCGACTATATAACAGCACAAAAAGAAAAAGTAACCTTAATCGGACACAGCCTGGGCGGATTTCTCTCGCTCAGGCTCTCCCGGAGTCTCCCCGATCGTATCCAAAAAGTCGTCATCGTCGACTCCTTTCCCTTTTACTCCGCTGCCTTTAATCCGGCAGCCACCGAAGAAAACATGGTAGGAATGGCCTCCCAGATGAAGCAACTGATGCTTTCCCAAAGTCCCGAGCAATACCGCGCTCAGCAGCAGGCTAGCATGCCCATGATGACCATCAATGCCGAAAAACTCCCAATCGCTGTCGATTGGTCCATGCAGAGTGACCGAGGCACCACAGCGGAAGCTTTTTACGAGTTGATGACCACGGACTTCAGAGATGAATTGGCGGAGGTAAAGACACCCATGTTGGTGTTGGGAGCTTGGGCCTCGGGCAAAAACTATGGATTGACTGAGGAGAGCGTAAAAAAATCGTTCTCCGACCAATACCGATTGGCCGAAAACGTCCAAATTGAACTGGCTCCCACGGCCCACCACTTCATCATGTGGGACAACCCGGAATGGTTTATGGAAAAACTTAGCTCCTTTCTCCGATGAGAACCCAAAAAGAACAGGATTTTGAAGCCTTGTACCTCAGTCATAAGGACAAAATCTACCGTCTCTGTATGGGTTTTGTTCGGGAAAAAGAACTTGCCAATGACCTTTTCCAGGAAATCCTGATCAAAATCTGGAGGAACCTCGAAAGTTTCAAAGGCGAAAGCGAGATCAGCACCTGGATCTATCGAATTGCCTACAACACGGCTTTGACTTTCACTGCCAAGGAAAAGAAAATGGCTGAGCAGAAAACCGAGTTTCCTGATAATCTGGACCTTGCCGAACCGGAAAACTACTCCCAAGAACAGGAAATCAGACTACAACTCCTCTATCAAGCCATTTCTGAACTCCCGGAATTGGACCGGATCATTGCCACCCTTCTTCTGGAAGGTACTGCCTACAAAACCATCGCAGAGATCAGCGGCATCAGCGAAAACTATGTGGCCGTCAAAGTCAATCGTATCAAAACTTCCCTCACCCAAAAGCTCAACCCTCAAACACATGGAAACTAACTTCAACGATATTCAACAACTCTGGCAAAGTCAAAAAGCCAGCAATTTCGACATCCAAGGGTTAATCTCGGGCCTCAAAAAGACCGAAGAAAAACAGCGGAAAGAACGAATAGCTATCGCGATCATCACACCTTCCACCTTGGTTTTTTTATTTGCAGTAATGCCTTGGGGCGAAAGCAAAGCAATCCTTTTTAGCCTGTTGGTCATTGCCGCAGCGATGCTTTGGGTGGGATGGTTGAGTTTCAGTTCGGCACTGAAGCCAAGCGATGATTCGGCAAGCTACTCCAACAAAGCCTACATCGAAACCCAACTCACCAAATTGAAACAACGCTACAAAATCGCCGGGACTTACATGTATTTCTATGCGTTTTTGCTGGCCGCTGCGATCAATGTGGCTTATTTTGTCCTGCTAGAACCTTTATCAGCCACCATTCGGATCAGCGCTCATTTGGGTCTTACAGTAATGATTTTTGTGGTCATGCATATCAGCATCCGACGCAGGATCAAAAAATACGACCAAACCCTCAAGCCAATTATGGAACAGCTAGAAAAAATGCTGCTGGAGATAAAGAAATAATCAGTTGACTCTCCTTTATCTGCGGAAATCTGTGACTTTTTCTGTGAAAATCTGTGGGAAATAAGAGAATATTGAAAACCATAAGAAAGCCCTGCTTTTTGGCAGGGTTTTTCTTTTAGCTGGAAAAGAAAGTAATTTCAATTCCAATTTGAATCCTATGAACAAGCGCGCCTTTCTCAAATCTTTCGGCCTAGCCACTGCTTCGGCTTCCTTTCTCGGTTTTGATTTCAAAAACAATTCCCCCGCAGCGGCTCTTTTCCCAAAGTCCATTCAAAAAGGAGACACCGTAGGGATCATTTCCCCATCTGCAGCCACTGCCGACCGGATGGAATTTACCTATGCCCAAGAAGCCATGGAAGCGCTCGGCTTCAAAGTAAAATTGGGTAAAAACCTGACCAACCGATTCGGTCACCTGGCCGGCACGGATGAGGAGCGAGCCGATGATTTTAATGCCATGTTTGCAGACCCTGAGGTCAAAGCAGTCATCTGCATCCGTGGTGGATCGGGGGCTTCCCGGATTCTCCCTTTGATCAACTACGAACAGATCAAAAGAAACCCTAAGCCACTTTTGGGCTATTCGGACATTACCGCGCTCCATTGCGCACTCCAAAGTCAAGCAGGTCTGATCAGTTTTCACGGACCCAATGGCTCGGGTTCTTGGAACAGCTTTAATGTGAAACAGTTTGACCAGATTTTCTTCAAAAAAGAATTGGTGACCTTCAAAAATGAAGGAGGAAAGGGAGATGAATTGGTACTCAAGGCCAATCGAATCCAAACACTCCAAGGAGGAACTGCTGAAGGTAAAATTCTGGGAGGAAATCTGACTGTATTAACCGCTTTATCTGGAACACCTTATTATCCTGATTTTCAAGACGCTATTTTATTCATCGAAGACATCGGAGAGGATCCCTATCGCATCGATCGGATGATGAGTACGCTTCAGCTTAACGGAACACTGGCCAAGATCAAAGGCTTTATTTTCGGTCAATGTTCCGACTGTAAACCTGGCGCTGGCTACGGAACTCTCACTGTAGATCAGATCATGGATCAATATGTTCTTCCCTTGGGAATTCCGGCTTATACAGGCGCGATGATTGGGCATATTCCACGTCAGTTTATCGTACCGGTTGGGGCAAGAGTGAAGATGGATGCTGATGCAGGTAGCTTTACTATGGTGGAAAATGTATTTCAGTCTTAATTCACAGATTTCACTTTTTGAATAACTTTTAAAATGGAACTATCACATCTAATTCAGGACATTCAAAAAATCATTCTTCAATCTAGAGAACGTGCTGTCAGATCTGTAAATACTGAACGGGTATTAATGTACTGGCAAATTGGAAAGAGGATTTTTGAGGAAGAGCAAAACGGAAAGGACAGAGCTGAGTATGGCCTTTATTTGATCAAAAACCTTTCAGAAAAGCTTAGTGAAGATTTCGGAAACGGATTTTCTTCAAGGAATTTGGAATTAATGCGGTTGTTTTTCAGAACCTTTCCAATTGCGCAGACATTGTCTACGCAATTGAGTTGGAGTCATTATTCTTTGCTTCTGAGTATTGACAGTCAGGACAAAAGAGAGTTTTATATCGCTGAAATAAAGAAAAACAATTGGTCTGTCAGGGAACTTGAGCGCCAACTTAATTCTCAATTTTATGAGCGCCTTTTGCTAAGTACTGACAAGGAAACTTTATTAGCAATAGCCAGAAAAGAGCGAATTCCCGAAAATCCATCCGAAATAATCAAAGATCCCATGGTTTTGGAATTCTTGGGACTTAAAAGAGAATCTTCCTACTACGAAAAAGACCTAGAATCTGCCATTATAACCCACCTCCATGATTTTTTGCTTGAATTAGGAAATGGATTTGCATTTGTGGCCAGGCAAAAAAGAATTCATTTGGATGGGGATGATTTTTACATCGATCTAGTCTTTTACAATAGACTGCTTTCCTGTTTTGTCCTAATTGAAATTAAAACTCAAAAACTCACTCATCAAGATCTTGGCCAGCTCCAAATGTATGTGAATTACTACGATAGAGAGGAAAAATTACCCAGTGAAAAACCTACCCTAGGAATTTTACTCTGTGCTGACAAAAATAACTCTATGGTCAAATATGCTTTACCCGAAAACAATCGAACTATTTTTGCAAGTAGCTATCAACTCTACCTTCCCAGCGAAAAGCAACTTCTTGAGGAGTTGAAAAAAGAATTTGAAAAAAGATCAGAACTTTAAGGACATGAATATTCCAAACCTTTTCCTAATCCTTGTCGGCTCCCTTTGCCTAATGACTTCATCAGTGATACCCAAAAATCAAAACAAAACCCTCACCTACCTAGCCCTGGGCGATAGCTACACCATCGGTGAAGGAGTCGCGGAAAAAGACCGATATCCGGTTCAGTTGGTGGAGGCCTTGAATAAATCAGGAAAATATGAATTCAGCACTCCGCAAATCATTGCAAAGACCGGCTGGACTGTAGACGAACTCGATGCAGGAATCAATTCCAGCCAAACCGACGAACAGGGATACGATCTGGTCACCCTCCTGATCGGAGTAAACAATCAATACCGGGGAAGACCAGTGACCGATTATGAAAAAGACTTTGAGGCCATGCTGAATCGAGCCATTGGATTTGCCAAAGATCAAAAAGATCATGTCGTAGTCATATCCATTCCCGATTGGGGTGTCACCCCATTTGCAGCCAATCGAAATGCTGATCAGGCCAAAGTTGCGAGTGAAATAGATGCATACAATGCCGCGAAAAAAACGATATGTGATCGATATGGAGTCGCATTTGTGGAAATCACGAAAGATTACAGAAAAATCGGAGCACAGCCTGACATGGTCGTCGAAGACCAATTGCATCCATCGGGATTAGTCTATGCTAGATGGACGGAAAAAGTCCTGAAGGAGGTCAAAAAGATGAAATTCTGATAGCTCACAAAAGATCCAATTTTGCAAAATCCGAGAAATAAAATCTCGGATTTTGCATTTTATGGGAGGTGTATTTTTTGGCGTTCAAGTAAGTTTGACGCATATCAGTTCTTTTTTAGCTATGAAAAAGAATGCCTACTTACTTCTGATCATCTTCTTTCTGACTGTTTCCTGTCAAGGGATAGAAGAACCATTTGGGGAATTGGAAACTTTCTGGGTGTACAGTTATCCAATTCCATGTGATCCTACGGGCACGACTCAGACTACCTGCTTGGGAATTTCACGGTCTGATGAATTTGATTTCAATTGGTCCGTTCTAGAACGAATTCCTTTTGAAATCGAGGGCTTTACATTCAAGCCATTTTACCTTCAGAAAATCCAGGTTCAAAGATTCAGAAACATAAATACTAAGAAAATCACCACCAAGCTGGTTCGGATTTTAGAAGAAGAACGAGACTATTATGATTTGTTGGAGGGGAATTGGAAAGTAAAGCGATACCTCGGTGAAGATTTGCCCAATCCAAGTTTTCCCAAAGGGCAGAGCATTAATTTTTTACCGGGAATAAGAATGGCTTTATCCTCAGATGGATGCAACAGCATTTCCCTTCAGATAAAGAAAGTTGGGCCCAATCGGGTTATTTCATTTGGTGATGTGCGATCAACCTTAGTGGCTTGTCCTCCTTCTTTATTAATTAAACCATATCCCGGATTACAGGAAAAATTCAAAAGAGAAGGCAACCTGCTTATATTTCACAATGACTTAGGAGGGGAAGTGGCAGTTTGGGAAAAAATAAATTGAGATGAAGTCAGCCAGATATTTGATTATCCACTTTACCCTATTCTTTTCCTGTGAGGAAAAGGAAACTAAAACCATTTGGGTTTATCCATATCGCCTGAATACAGAACTTTATCCCTATGCCCAAACGGGAATTTTTATCCTTACTCAAGATAAAGAAGAGCTGGATTACTCTAGCTGGCAACGTCAATCTGAGAGTTTCGAAATTAAAGACTTTAAATTTGAAGAAGGATATTTTTACAAACTAAAAGTTGAATATGAAGAGGTTCAACCTCCTCAAAAATTGAAATTGAAATCAATTTTAGAGAAAAGGAAAGATTTCATCGGCACTATTGAGGGAGCTTGGAAAAATATCCCCCTACCGGACCAACCCTTTTTTCCAATATTTATTCACGTACAAAAACCAACGAGAACGCTCGAAACTTATGGAGGTTGTTTTAAGGGCATCACAGGCTTGGGGGAAGTAGGCGAAAGAAAAATCCAATTAGTGGATAAATATTACCGATTGGATGCCGATAAAGTTTGCTTAGGCCAAAGCCCAATTCAAAAAGGAGGTTTTAGCTTTGTCCAATCCACAACTCAATATCAACTCTCACCAAATGGCTTTCTGGATTTTTTTGACTCAACTGGAAATCTCCTGATACGATTCCAACCTGTCGAGTAAAAATCCCCATTATCTCTGCTTTTCATCCACTTTTTGCCAAGGATATCCTTATTTTCACGACTGGAAATCGAATCTGATTTTACAGCCCAGAAAAGCGCCAAAAACCTATGAAGATCATCTGCATCGGCCGTAACTACGCCGCTCATATCGAAGAACTCAAAAACGAAAAACCCGGAAAACCAGTCGTATTTCTTAAACCGGATACCGCTTTGTTGAAAGGTGGGGCACCTTTTTTTCATCCGGATTTCTCCGAAAATATTCATCACGAAGTCGAACTCGTCCTCAAAGTATCCAAGGAAGGAAAATACATTCAGCCTCAATTTGCACATCGCTATTTTGAAGAAATCGGCCTCGGAATCGACTTTACGGCCCGCGATCTCCAAGATCAATGCAAGGCAAAAGGTCTTCCTTGGGAAATTGCCAAAGCATTCAACGGTTCGGCACCGATCGGTGATTTCAAGCCTGTTTCGGCTTTTGCTGATCTCAAAGACATCGACTTTCATCTGGAAATCAACGGGGAGCTCAAGCAAAAAGGAAATACCAGCCTGATGCTCTTCGATTTTGCCACGATCATCGCATACGTTTCCCAATTTTTTACCCTGAAAAAAGGAGATTTGATCTATACCGGAACTCCGGCAGGGGTAGGTCCCGTAAAAATCGGAGATCACCTAACAGGTTTTATCGGAAATGAAAAAATGTTGGATTTTGAAGTCAGGTAAGCTTTCCTCTCTACTCTTTCTTTTTGGTCTTTTCTTATTCTCGGATATTTCTGCCCAAGAAATCCAAAAAGGCTATTTCCGCTCTCCCGTCAAGCCAGGCGGCAGAAATTACCTTTCCGGTAACTTCTCCGAACTTCGACCCAACCACTTTCATACCGGGTTGGACTATAAATTCGGAGGAGTCGAAGGCGAGCCCATTTATGCAGCTGCAGACGGATGGGTGCATCGGATCAAAATTTCCTCTTTCGGCTACGGGAATGTCATTTACCTCAAGCATCCCAGCGGAAATATCACGCTGTATGGACACCTCAGAAACTTCGTACCTAAGCTTCACGACTGGATGGTACAAAAGATGTATGAGGCGGAGCAAAATGAATTGGAAGTTTTTCCCGCTGTCGGAGAATTGCCGGTGAAAAAAGGGGAATTGATTGCCTATGGAGGAAATACCGGAAGTTCGGGAGGTCCACACCTGCATTTTGAAATCCGGGACAGTTTGGATCGGGCCATGGACCCCTTGAAGGCGGGCTTCACAGAAATCCTCGACAACATCCCTCCTACTCCTCAAAAAATCGCCATAGTCCCGCTGGAAATCGACAGCCGGGTAAATGGGAAATTTCAACGGTTGGAGCTTACTCCTGTACTCAGCGGCTCAAGCTATCGGATCCCCGAAACGATCCGGGTAACCGGAAAAGTCGGACTGGAAATCCAAAGCTATGATAAACTAGATGGCGCAGAAAATCAGAATGGTTTTCCAAAATTCGAGGTTTCGGATGATAATGGACTGCTCTATACCTTGTTGATCAATCAAGTTGATTTCAACTACACCAGACATTTTTTATTGCATACCCATCAAAATCGCTTCACGCGTCTGTATCACCAACCTGACCTGAAATTTGACTTCTTTACCCCCAATTCCACCGGTACGGGAACCTTTCAGGTAGAAGCCGGTCAAAAGAAGAATGTGCAAATCCGCCTCTCCGATGCCTACAGCAATTCCCGCTTGGTCAATCTGACTTTGACCGGAGCTGACCTGGATTCAACGATCGCAGACGGAGCCGGTCCGGTAAGTCCCCAAGTAAGCTTCTTCAAAAGCATCATGAAAATCAAAGTCAAGCAATCAGACAAAGGCGGATTAGCGAAGTATTTTATTGGAAATCAAGCCTATGAAATACTCCCAGCCTATCAGGATGCACAGAGCCGAACCTACCTCTGGGACTTGAGATTTGGTATCCCGAGCAAAATTGACCTTTGTTCAGAAATATACATTCCGGAAATCATCGGACATTTTCCCGTTGGAAAAGAGCAGCTTTTGGCCACAGAAAAATTGACTGTAAAAGTGGAAGAAAACAGCCTCTTGGAGGATTTGTACCTCCGGGTAGCCCACTCAGGTCCAGCCAACTCTCCCGTACTTCGCCTTCAGGAAATTACAGAGTATCTTTGGAACCCCATCGAACTGCTTTGGGATGTAAATGGCTACGCTGGAGACAAAACCAAGACCCATGTGTACCAACGCTCCCCCAATGGCGCTCGCTCCTTTGTCGGAGGGAATTGGGAAGGCGGCCAAATCCGCTTCAAAACCAGAAATTTTGGTAGTTTTGTTTTGGCCGAAGACAATGTCAAACCCACCATCACACCCATTCGGGTCAATGCACAAGGCATGAGATTTACGATCAAGGACAACCTGTCAGGAATCCGAAGTTTTGAGGCTTGGGTAGATGGAAAATGGGTGCTGATGCGCTATGAACACAAGCAGGCGGTCATCTGGTCCGAAACAAAAGCTAAACAACCGCTGAAAGGGACGGTTTTACTGAAGGTCACCGATATGGCCGGCAATGTAGCCGAGTATCGCACGACCATTTCTTAATTGTTCCATTCAAACCAACAAAATTATGTCACTAGAAGTAGGCCAAATGGCCCCAGATTTCGAAGCAAAAATTGAAACAGGCGAAACCATCAAGCTCTCCGATTACCGCGGCAAAAAGGTAGTTCTTTACTTTTACCCCAAAGATGCCACCCCCGGATGCACCGCTCAAGCCTGTAACCTGAGAGACAACTATGATGCTTTATTGAAAGCCGGTTATGTGGTACTCGGAATCAGTTCGGATGATGAAAAATCACATAAGAAATTTATAGAAAAGCAAAACCTCCCCTTCCCTTTGATCGCGGATACGGATCTGAAAGTGCACGAAGCCTATGGTACCTGGGTCGAAAAATCCATGTATGGCCGAAAGTACATGGGCACCGCAAGAACCACTTTTGTAATTGATGAGGAAGGAAAAATTGCTGAGGTAATCGAGAAAGTCGATACCAAAAACCATACTGCTCAAATCCTCAAATAAACCTAGCTAATGGAAAAACAATCAATTGAACAACTCCAAAACATCTGCACACAGCTGCGCAGGGATGTACTGAGAATGGTACATGCCGTCCAGTCAGGACACCCCGGTGCACCGCTTGGCTGTGCCGAATTCTTCGTCGCGCTGTATTTTGACCAACTTCACCACAATCCTGATTTTAAAATGAACGGTTCAGGTGAAGACCTTTTCTTCCTTTCCAATGGTCACCTATCTGCAGGATGGTATTCTGTCTTGGCAAGAAGTGGCTATTTCCCGGTAGAAGAACTGAAAACCTTCCGAAAACTCAATTCCAGACTTCAGGGTCACCCGGCTACACACGAGCACCTTCCGGGTATCCGTATAGCTTCAGGTTCTTTGGGTCAGGGACTTTCGGTTGCCTTAGGAGCAGCTCAGGCCAAAAAACTCAATCAAGACGACAAATTGGTGTATATCCTGATGGGTGATGGCGAGCTACAGGAAGGGCAAGTATGGGAAGCGGCGATGTATGCGGCACATTATGGAGTGGACAATTTGATTGCCACGGTAGATTACAACGGTCAGCAAATTGACGGTCCCACGACCAAAGTGATGGACCTGAAAAATCTGAAAGCCAAATGGGAAGCTTTTGGCTGGGAGGTCATCGAAACCAAAAACGGAAACGATCTCAAATCTGTAATCGAAGGATTGGAATTGGCGAAGTCATTGACCGGAAAAGGAAAGCCGGTGATGAACTTACTCTACACCGAAATGGGCTACGGCGTGGACTTCATGGTCGGCACGCACAAGTGGCACGGTTCCCCTCCAAACGACGAGCAGTTGGCCAAAGCATTGGGTCAATTGGAAGAGACACTCGGTGATTATTGATTTCCCATCCCAAAAGACAAGAAGATGAGCTTAGACTTAAAATTTACCTATACAGAAAAAAAAGACACCCGTTCCGGTTTCGGTGACGGCTTCCTCGAGGCAGGAAGAAGAAATCCCAATGTGGTGGGCCTTTGTGCCGACTTGATCGGATCCCTGAAAATGGGCGATTTCCAAAAAGAATTTCCGGATCGCTTTTTCCAGACTGGTATCGCCGAGGCGAATATGATCGGTTTGGCTGCAGGGATGACCTTGGGAGGAAAAATTCCTTTTGCAGGTACCTTCGCCAACTTTGCCACCGGTCGGGTATATGACCAAATCCGTCAATCCGTTGCCTATTCTGATAAAAACGTGAAAATCTGTGCATCTCATGCCGGTTTGACGCTTGGAGAAGACGGTGCCACACACCAAATCTTGGAGGACTTAGGCATGATGAAAATGCTCCCGCACATGACCGTGATCAACCCTTGTGATTACAATCAGACCAAAGCAGCGACTTTGGCGATTGCGGAGTACGAAGGGCCTGTTTACCTAAGATTTGGACGCCCAAGCTGGCCAATCTTCACTCCCGCAGATCAGAAGTTTGAAATCGGGAAAGCCTGGAAAATGATTGATGGCAAGGATGTGACCATTTTCGCTACCGGACACTTAGTTTGGGAAGCCGT
This sequence comes from Algoriphagus aquaeductus, assembly GCF_003253485.1. Taxonomy (GTDB): domain Bacteria; phylum Bacteroidota; class Bacteroidia; order Cytophagales; family Cyclobacteriaceae; genus Algoriphagus; species Algoriphagus aquaeductus. Next base: position 160,402 of record NZ_QKTX01000005.1, read on the forward strand.
AGTGGCTGAGGCCATGCTTCGTCAGGAAGGTATCCATGCGGAGGTCATCAACATCCATACGATCAAGCCTCTGGATCAAGAAGCAATCCTCGAATCAGTGAAAAAGACCGGTTGTGCGGTATCTGCCGAGGAGCATCAGATCAACGGTGGCTTGGGTGACAGCATTGCTCAAACTTTGATTCGTCACAATCCTGCGCCATTAGAGTATGTGGGTGTCAATGACAGCTTCGGCGAGTCAGGCACCCCAACACAATTGCTGGAGAAATACGGTTTGAATGCCGAAAATATCGTGAAGGCTGCAAAAAGAGCATTAGCGAGAAAATAACCTTTGAGGTTTTCCAAACCTCGAAGGTTTTTTCTCACCGCAAAGAACGCAGAGAAACGCAAAGGCCTTTTTGAAAAATGAATTTTATCCTGCTTCTCCCGAAGCAGGATTTTTTGTTTTGGTTAAAAAACTACAAAACAAATTCCTCAAAATTTTCAGCGTGAATAGTTTGTATGGAGGCTTCGGGATATGCCTGCCTAAAGGTAGATGGAATCTTGACTTTGGCTTTTGGACTCCATTTAAATTCCCAAGCAGAAAGCTTTCCTTCTACTTCTTCCACATAATCAATTTCCTGTTGGGCATGGGTTCTCCAAAAATATCCCCGATTAAACTGTCCCTCTAAGGCATTTTTCTTGAAACGTTCCGCCATCAGAAAGTTTTCCCACAAAGCCCCGACATCTGTCCTACTTTCCAAGGGAAGAAAATTATTGATCAGGCTGTTTCGGATACCATTGTCTACAAAATAGACTTTCTTAGCTTTTTTGAGCTCATTACGTAGATTCCTACTGAAAGAACCCAGCCTGAAAATGATAAATGCTTGTTCCAAAAGGGTGATGTATTTTTCCACGGTCTCATTGTCCAAACCAGCCATCATCCCTAATTCGTGGTAAGAAACCTCATTCCCTACCTGGTAAGCCAAAGCCTGAAGCAACTTGATGATCTGTTCAGGTTTGCGCAAATTCCCCAATGCAAAAACATCTTTGAATAGATAAGAATCCGCAATCATTCTTAGCCGATCGGCTGCATCGGCTAGATTCAAGACAATTTCTGGATAATATCCATAAACCATTCTTGAGGGAATCATCCGCTTTTCTTCTAAGAAATTGCCTTGGTTTACCATTTCTGTAAAAGAGAAGGGGAAAAGAAAATATTCCCATTTCCTTCCGGTAAGGGGTTCTTTAATACTATTGGAGAGTTCAAAAGCAGAGGAACCGGTGACCAACACTTTGACCTCAGGAAAATTATCAACGATGATTTTGATACAAATGCCAATATTTTGAATTCGTTGTGCTTCATCGATGACAAGCGTTTTCGATTTTCCAATCAATGTTTTGAGTTTGGTAGAACTTGGGCTTTCCAGCATTTCGCGGATATCCGCATCATCTCCATTCCACCACAGTATTGGAAGCTGAAAATTATCGGCAAGGTGCTTCAATAGGGTGCTTTTGCCCACTTGTCTTGGGCCAAAAATGATAATGGCTTTTGGGTCCTGAAGACGCTTGGTTAGCTTATCTTGAACTTGTCTCTGAATAAACATAATCGCAAATATCATTTAAAATTTGCGATTATAATCGCTGATTTCATATAAAATTTGCGATTTAATGACTAGATGGCTCAAGGTTAATCTTTCAAAGGGAGACTTAAAAAACCAAAGGTATCCCCAACTTTATCCTGCTTCCTCTTGAGCAGGATTTTCTTTTTTATAACCAATTCCTGCTTTCGGAAAAGCAGGACCGCCGATAACCTTTGAGGTCTTTTTCTGACCTCGAAGGTTTTATTCCAAATCAAAGACCTTCGGGGTTTCAAAAACCCCAAAGGTCGTACTCCTGGCTAAAAATTTGTACCTTCATTCACCTCACCAAATTCTTTTTAGCCATGGAAAATTACGAACCTACCCTAGTCGAAACTTTGGAAAAACTCCGAAAAGAAGGATACACCGAAGACTTCAATATCCGATTCGACAGCCTGATTTGCGGAGATATTTGTCTGCTTCCCAACCAGTTTGAGGTGGATCGTACCTACCGGTTTGAAGGAAATACCAATCCTGCGGATGAGGCTATCCTGTTTGCCATATCCTCAATCGATGGAGAAATCAAAGGCGTTTTGGTCAATTCCTATGGCGTGTATGCCGATGAAATGACCAAGGAAATGGTGGACAAACTGCGGTAGATTTCCCTAATTTTCGGGAATGGAACAGCCCATCATTCTTTCAGATTACCTGGTCTTAAATCGCATTTTACCAGAAGACCAACCTACACTATACAAGCTAATGGACGAAGTCTATCGGGCGAGTTACCGCTACATCTGGTATGATGAGGGAGATTGGTATGTGGATTTGATTTATCGTCCAGAAACTGTTTTGAAGGAGCTTTCCCGTAGTCGAAGCCATTACTTTTTTGTGGAATGGAATGGTGAAAAAATCGGAATTTTAAAGTACGACTTTCCCTTTTCCCCAAGAGAAATCGATATCCCCAATGCTATGAAGCTTCATCGGCTGTATCTACATCCCAAAGCGCATGGAAAAGGTCTCGCTCCCCTCCTGATGCAGCATTGCGAACAAGTTGCCAAAGAAAACCAGCTGGATTCGATTTGGCTGGAGGCGATGGAATGTCAGCCTCAGGCTAAGCGGTTTTATGAGAAAAATGGTTTTGAGCACCTGATGACTTACACGCTGGATTTTGAACAGATGTATCCGGAATACCGGAATATTCAGATCATGAAAAAGAATTTGGCATGATCTTTCATTTTCTTAGAATCGATTAAACTTCATTAATGCATTCATTCTTCCATTTTATCCTAGGAATCTATGTTTAGCCGATTAGTTTTCAGCATATTATTTTTAATGGCCTTTGTCCAGGTTTCTTGTACCAAATCAGAATCCAAATCCAAACTTGATTCTAAAAAGTTTGATTTGACCTTTTCCTCCCCATCTTTCAAAAAAGAAACTAACGAACTCATCGGCGTCTATTTTATGCCTTCCTGGAATACTTCCCCTGATCCTAATGTGGACCGGGATAGCTTTTGGTCCTGCCTTCAAAATCCTGCGGATTGTGCCAACCTTCAAAATACTGGAACCTGGGGGCCACGGGGAAGAATTTATAATGCCCGATATCCTTACGAAGGCCCTTATCTAAATAGGAAACCGATTGCTGAACTTAAGGGTTTTTACTCCCGAACCGACCCCGAGGTGGCTCGCAAGCAACTTCAATACATGAAAAGCTATGGGATTGATTTTTTCGCCTACGACTGGTTTTTTGGCAGACATTACTACTATCACCTTTATTTTGGCCCTCAGTCAAAAATCTACTATCCTCAAGGCTGGCCTATCGATCCCAATCGGGACGGCCGGGTGGCAGTACCGGGCTTGGTCGAATGGGGTGATCAGCTCGAAGTGCTTTTGGCAGAAAATGCGAAACTTCCTAAAGAGGAACAGCTAAAATTTGCCATCAACTGGTGCGACGATAGTCACGAACGCTGGATGCTGTGGCTAAAAGTGGGCTCACCAGAAGAAATGGCCCGAAACGCCAATTATCCTGGGGAAAAACCTGACAAGGCGCTCTACCTGAAGGTTCACGAAAAAATAACCCAACTCTGGATTGATCAATATTTCAGCAGGGAGGATTACCTCAAAGAAGCCGATGGCAGACCCGTAGTGTATTTTTATTTTCCCCAAGACACAGAATCCAGAGCAGCCTTCTATGGGCTGAAGATGAATGATTTACTGGAACTTTCTCAGGCCACAGCCAAAAAAGCCGGATTGCCCGGAATCAAATTTATCGCAGTGATGGCAGGTCCCATGCTGGAGCGGGAACGCATGTATGGACTTCCCACTCGCTGGAGAGCCAATAATCCCAATCGTCCCTGGGAAGGCGGAAGGTATCAAAACCGTCAGCTTTTACAGGAATATGTCCCCAGACTCAAAGGAATGGGCTTTGAAGGCATGACGGCCTACGTTTACCACAACTTTATGGAAAAAGACAACCGATCCTATGCTGACATGCGGGAAACCTACCGAAGGCACTGGAATCGATGGTCAGAGCAGTTTAAGAATGATCCAAATTTTGAATATCAAGTTCCTGTGGCGATGGGTTGGGATATGCGACCTGCAGGAGGCACTTGGCCTCAAACCAGCGGATTCCCTTCAGAACCCTACAAAGACCTCGTTCATAGCGATAAATCTTCCTTCACAGCCAAACTCAAGGAAGCTCAAGCTATCTCCCAAAAATACCGATCCGCCAACGGCAATACCGTGATGATTTGCTGCTGGAACGAATACCTGGAAGGAAACTACATCGAACCTACCGAAGGTCACGGTTTCAGCTATCTGGAAGCCATAAGAGACGTATTTGGAAAAAAATAAAGCGATTAATTCAACTTAAAAACCCGGCTTTATTCAAAATCTCCCCAAGCCTTATTATCTCCTCACCACCTCTGAAGTTCAGTTGGGTGCTGGGTGAAGTTTGAAACTTCACCCTCATGTCCTTCCCAATTTGCAATTGGTTCATTCTAAGATCATATTTTACCATAAGCAAATTACAAATTTGTTTGGATAGGAAGGCGTAGTTACAACCATACGCCAAGTCCCAATCATAATTCTAGTAAACCTAGAGAGGATTCACCCTTGTCAAACAACCTCAAGCCCCTTCAAGCGGGCAGGAAGAGTCTAATTAAAAGAATTCGACACCTCACCTCCTTGGCTCTGAATTACTTCAACCCGGTTTTTTCTCAAATCCCTTTCGGGTCATTTCGCCCCAGCCTTTATTTCCTCTCAACTTTTCCCAGTTGCCCTTGAGGGAGGCATAAACCGTAAAGGGATGGAAATATAAGGGTTCGATCAGGGCTACACCTGCCAGTTTGACCAAGTCCTTGATTCGGTGATAGCGTTTGAAAGTGGATTCCTCGGCATACAGTGCCAGCATGGAAAAAAATACCGCAAACACATACACCAGAATAATAAAGAGAACGAAATATTCCCAATTCACAATACCGAGGTAGATCAGAATAAAGGTGATGATCAAGCCGGTAAACTCAACCAAAGGCGCGAGGTATTCAAAGAAAAACCAATACGGAAAACTGAGCAAGCCCAGGATTTTGTACTTGGGATTGAACAGCATCTTGCGATGGGTCCAAAGCGTCTCGATCGTGCCCCGCATCCAACGGCTTCGCTGCTTGCCCAAAATCTTGAAACTCTCCGGTGCCTCTGTCCAGCATAGGGGATCAGGAATGTATTGAACTTTGTATGGCAATCCCTGATCGATCATATACCTCCTCATCCGCACGATCAACTCCATATCTTCTCCCACCGTGGAGGTACTGTATCCCCCACACTTCATCGCAATGTCCCGGTCAAACATTCCGAATGCCCCGCTGATAATCAACAGTCCGTCCATTTTGCTCCAAGCCATACGCCCGAGGATAAAAGCCCTCAGGTACTCGATCACCTGTACTCTCGCCAGAAAATTGTCAGGGGCTTTGACATCTACCAGTTTGCCGGCTTTGATCACGCAGGAATTGGCAATCCGCACGACCCCACCGGTGGCAATGACTTTGGAATCAGAAGCTTCCATATACGGCTTGGCCAGCTTCAACAGCACGTCTTTGTCCATGATGCAATCCACATCGATGCACACCAAGTAGGGATTTTGAGAATGATTGATCCCCGTATTCAGGGCATCTGCTTTGCCTCCGTTTTCCTTGTCAATCACGACCAATTTAGAATAGGCAGGATTTGTGGAAATATAAATACCTCTGACTTGCTTAGTCGGAATGTAGGGAACGTAGGTTATCTCAGACCGCACCAACTGGAAACCGGCAATCAGCACTTCCATCGAGTTGTCCTTGCTCCCATCATTGACCACGATCACATCATAGTTGTTGTAATTGATCGCCAAAAGAGACTTCACGTTTTCCTCTATGGTTCGGCCTTCGTTGTAGGCAGGGGCGATCAAACTTACTCGAGGCACATTCTCTAAGGATAACAGCGCCTGATAATTGACAAATCGATTTCGTGCCAGGTATTGCGTCAATCCACGGGCACTGATCGCGGCCAAAACCAAGTAGGAAATCATCACCAGAAAGGCGAAAAAGAGGATAAAGTAATTGAAAACCCAAATCCCGGTATCTAACCAATCAATTCCTGTCATAACTCGAATAGGCCTTTATCGTACTGTTTCGCTTTAAAAAATTGATCTCACTGAGTAATTTTTCACTCCCTGTGCGCTGCTCAAAATCATCTATGGCCAGCAATTGGGCTGAATTTCGGAAATAAAATATCAATCGAATCACCAAAAGAGCCACCGATTCATTGGACGAATCGAGCAAATCCTGGAGGTTTTCCAGGTTCTTCACCTTAAATCGTTTGACCGAAAAAAGGATATTACTTTGGGTCCAATCATTAAAATAGGCTTTGCTGTTTCGGAACTCGCTAAGTTCGCTTAATCCCCGCAGCCTAATCCTCGCAATCAGTTTTTCCTGCTGCACGAGGTCGTTTTTGGAAAATTTCACCTGTTTGATAGAGTCATAAGCAGGCTGATAATTCAAAGCCGCCAAATCACGGATTCCTTCCACGACTTCGGTCCATTTCTTGGATTGCAGCTTGTGAAGGGAATAACTCACCAAGCCCGAACTGACATAGAACTCTTCTAATTTGTCTGTCGAACTCCCGGTAAAATTGCTGTGAAGGCTGATCAGTGATTTGATCAATACTTTTTTATACAAATTGGATTTCCCCGAAATGGAAAATTTTTTCAATTCCTCTTCCGCCCCATCCTGACCAAATACAAACCCAAAAAGTACCTGATCTATTTCCGCTTGGTAAGCATCCTTTACCTTTATCTCCTTCAGCTTTCGGGCTCTTTTCCACAAGGTCAGCAGGAAAAAGAACAAACCCGCCAACGCAAACGCCAGAATAACCAGGATCAAGCCTTCTTTCAACGAAATGTTGAGCCACCATTCCCGAAAAAACTGACTACGGGTTTCCAAAAATTCCATAAGAGCCAAGATTGAAAAACGACATCAAAAAGACGGTTGGATTATTTCACTAATTTCTGAATACGCTTGAGCAAAATCGCAGGGCTGAAAGGCTTGGAAATAAACTCATCCGCACCCAAGTCCAAGACTTCCAATTCTGTGGATTCTATTCCTGAAGCGGTCAACACAATGATAGGAAGATCAGGGCGAGAACTGTTTTTTACTGCCTGAATGACCTGCTGACCTCCTGCAAAGGGCAAATTGAGATCCGTGATGACCAAATCAACGGACGAATTTGAATCGGAAAGCATCTCAATGGCATCAGCGCCATTGTCATAGGCTAAGACATCAAATTGATTGGTTTTCAAATAAAAGGAGAGGGATTTCAAGAGCATTTCATCATCCTCGACCAGTAATAATTTCTTCATTTTTTGTTTAATTTTTCTTCCAAAAAGGGAATTGCCAGGTCCAGATATTCAATCATTCCCTGAAACACGCCGATAATATTGCTTAAGTCACGGTTTTCTGCAAGCACTTGAAGTTGGGCTAAGGCCTCGTCTTTTGCTCCGATGACTGCAAAAGAGGATTTCAAGCGGTGGCTGCTGGCTTTGATGCCTTCAAAACTCTCCTGAGAAATATCCTGCTTCATTTCTTCCTTCCAAGACTTCACCTGATCCAAAAACATACGGATCATTTCCAGTTCAAATTCCCGATTCCCTCCCGAAAATTCACTCAGAATACTCAGATCAACCGGCAATTCGGACGCCTGAAGATCAGGATGATACTCCCCATCCGTATTCGAAGCTACACTTCCCGCCGGAGCCCAGTCGTGAATTTTTTGAAACAACTCCTCTTGAGAAAACGGTTTGGACAAATAATCATCCATGCCTGCATCCAGACATTTTTTCTTTTCTTTTATCAAGAAATTTGCCGAAAGCGCAATTATCGGGGCCTTTATGTTCAATTCGTTTCTAATCTTGTCAGTAGCCTGATATCCATCCATCACAGGCATTTGGATATCCATCAAGATCAAATCCACCGAATGACTTTCCAGGTACCGGACTCCTTCCAACCCCGATTTGGCCAAAGTCAACTCAAAATGAGGAGGTGAAAGCAACTTGGTCATCAGGACTTGGTTGAGCTCGTTGTCCTCACAAAGTAAAATCCGGATGGGATTAAGCCTCTTATCGCCCGGTTCTTTGGGCGTACTTTGAGAATCAGAACTCTGCTTCCGGTCTGATTTTTTGAAGGCGATTTCAAAGGAAAATTCAGAACCTGCCCCTTCCTTGCTGTTGACCTCGATCAACCCGTTCATTTTTTCGACAATGCTCTTGGAAATATTGAGCCCCAAACCGGTCCCTCCAAATCTTCTGGAATTGGTTTCTCCACTTTGGGAAAAACGGTTAAAAATTTGCCCCAATTTCTCAGCAGGAATCCCTATCCCCGAATCCTGAACACTGAACTTTATCCAAACTTTATCCTTGGTTTGTCTTTTTTGCGATACCATCAGTTTCACAAAACCTTCCTCCGTGAATTTGATCGCATTCCCAACCAGATTGATCAAAACCTGAGCAAGTCGGTTTTTATCCCCCAGCAAATAAGGCGGAATTTTAGGGTCGATCTGAAAACTGAAATCCAGGTTTTTTTGAATCGACCGGATTCTTAGAAAAGAATAGAGCTCTTCGATGGTTCGCCTAAGATCAAACTCGACTTGGTCAATCTGAAAAATCCCGGATTCAATTTTGGAAATATCCAGGATATCGTTGATGATGAAAAGCAGGGTATCTCCTGCAGTCTTTACGGCTTGGAGGTAACCCGTTTTTAAAGGCTCAGTTTCCGAATCCAGCAAAAGCTGCGTAAATCCCAAAATCGCATGAATCGGAGTACGAATCTCATGGCTGACATTGGCGATAAAGTTGTCCTTTTGAATATTGAGAATATCTGCCTTTTCTTTCTCTTTTTGCAGGGTATCCCTACTTTCGATGGACTGGGTAATTTCCTGGGCGATTTTTATGACTTTGGTGACTCTTCCTTTTTCATCCAAAATGGGATTGTAGGTTGCCAAAATCCAAACAGGATTCCCATTTCGGTGACGCCGTTTCATCTGTCCCGACTTGAAAATGCCCTGCCTCAGTTTATGCCAAAAATCCCCATATTGGTCCAAATCTTCTTCAAACAGCAATTCAGAATGTAGCTTACCTGTCAATTCAGCAACCTGATAGCCAACTGAACTGGCAAAAATCTCATTGACCAATACGATCTCTCCTTCGGGAGAAAACTCGACTAATCCATTGGAAAGACTGATCGCCTGGATCAAGGCATTGATTTCAGCTTCTTTTTCGTACAGTTTGCTCTCGGCTTTTTTCCGCTCGGTATCAATGATTTGACGAAGCTCCAAACCCAAATTTTTGTTCATTTTTTTGGATTCAATCAAATTCATCGCCTGCTTCGCCAGCAATCGAAAAGCCTTTTGTTGCTTTTCACTGAGCTTTCCTTTTATCGGACTTGCTACGCAAACCGTACCGATATTATGCCCATTGGGTGCCTGAAGGGGAATTCCGGCATAAAAACGAATCCCGTTCTTTCCCTGGGTGGCCGGTTTGTCTTTGACCCGATCATCCTTGCTCGCATCCGGAATCTCCAAGAGCGTGGAGTCAAGCATCGTGTACTGGCAAAAGGAGTCCTCAACCGGAACTTCAGAATTCTCAACCCCTACCTTGGCCTTGTACCATTGCCTCTTATCGTCAATCAATGAAATAATGGCGATGGGAGTAGCACAAACTAAAGAAATAAGCTCAGCCAATTCATCCAAGTCTGCTTCGGGAGGAGTATCCAGCAGATTATAGGAAAGGACGGTAGAAAGGCGGTCGATTTCTTCGGGGCGCATGATTGAACTTTGTCCAAAAATAGAATTTATGATGAATCTAAAAAGTTTGAATTGTTTAGGAGGGAATTTAGAGTGGACCAAATGACCACTCCAGATCCCACAGCAAGCTGAATTGCAGTATGATCCGGAGCTGATTGGGAAGAAGGGGGATCTTTAATGGAGGGGATTCCTAGTCAATTTTCCCGTATTTCTCATGAAGAAAATCTATGGAAGCCTGCATGAGGACTTTCATTTGCTCGATATTGATGTCTGCTAGTTTTTTGATATAGATACAGGCCTTTCCCATTTTGAATTTCCCAAGACCATCCAAAAGATGGGCATGTTTGGGACTACCGGTGTAAACGTAGAGGGAGATGGCCGCTTTTCTGGGAGAAAATCCAACCAAGGGCCAATCCCCCTGCTGACTGCTTCGCTCGGATTGGTAGTGGTACTTGCCAAACCCGATAATAGAGGGACCCCACATTTTGGGTTCAAAGCCCGTAAATTCCTGCATAATCCGGATCAATTCGTAGCTGTCCTGCCGCTTTTGCTCCGAATCCGCAAAAGCCCGGATAAATTCATATACATCTGCATCTGTTTGTTTGGTCTTGATTTCAGCCATGGGATTATTGAGTGGTTAGCGGTTTTACCAATCTCAAGAAAATTCCCGAAAGTCCAAAAACAAAAAAATCCCGATTCGAAGCGAACCGGGATTTTGAGGAAAATTAATTGGTGATTATTTCTTAATCAATCGCTTGGTCATGACCATATCTCCGACTTTCACCTGCACGGTGTAGAAGCCTGCGGCCAGGCCGTCTAAGTTGAAGGTTTGGGTGAAGCTTCCTTCACGGTATGCTTCATTTTCTACGACCATTCGGCCGACTGCGTCATAGATTCTGATCGCTACGGTGGCTTCTTGGTCCAGATCTACCATTACGTTAGTCTCACGCTGTGCAGGGTTTGGATACAGGAAGAACTCTCCCGGTTTCATTTCTCTGCTCAGGCTGATTTCTCTGCTGATGGTCTGACCTGCCCGATCAGTACTGAAGACGGTGAGCTTCAACTGTGCCGGAACCGTAGTTCCTTTCCAGATCAGCTTATCGCCATCCAGGGTGAGATCAGGATGATCCCCGATTCCATAGGTATGGATATTATCCACCGGATCGATTGTTCTCAAGATGCCCAACACATCTCCTACTCGTAGTTCTTTGGTCAGTTTGCTGTTATCGACAAGGATATCCAAAGCTTTTGGTTTATCCTGAACCAGCACCTGAATTGAGATCGGCTCATCCAGAGCGAAGAACTCATTTTCCATCAGATCTACTTTCAACTCATAGAATCCAGGAGTCAATGGATCGTAGTTGCTTGCATCCAAGGTCATTGGCAGTTTTCTGCTTTCAAACCAAGTGAGGCTCAACTGATCTACTTGCTTCTTTATAGTTTCCACCGGAGTGTTCCAGGCAACGGTCATCAGTTCGGTCGAAACTCGCTTGTTTCCTTTGGCTGGAGCCTTCACTTCATGGATTACGATAGATCCACCACCTGTACCGTTGTTGCCAAGAATGGTGGCATCGTCTGCATTTTCTGCGCTTCCAATTTTGTTATCATAGATAGTGACACCTGAAGTAGTTGTTATTTTGATTCTGAAAGCATCAGGATTGTTTTGCCCGTTCCAATCACCATCAATTGCCACAACAACGAACTTAAATCCAGTTTGACCATTTATAGTTCCTGATCCACGGTAAGTCGCTTTTCTACCGGAGATTACCAATGAACCTGATTCATGCATAGTGGACTTGAAGTTAATTCCACCTGCATTGAATTGGAATTCGGTATTACCATCTACTTGGGTGCTTCCCTTTTTGTAACGTGATACGAAACCGAAGTTGGCTTTTCCAACTGCGTTAGGATTAGCAGGCATTGCACCAGCAGGAGATTCGATCCAGCCACCACCGGTTACAAAGCTTCCGCTGGCATCAAATACTGGGATGTAAGCAACGGATTCAGCACATCCTGAACCTGCAGTAGCTGTCACTTTGAGAACACCGATGGCATTTAGACTACCTGTTGTAGCAGTTGCTACACCAGATGAATTAGTCGAAGCCGTTGTTGTAAATACCACTGTGTTAGCCTCATTTGTAACTGTGAAGGTTACGGTTACATCAGCCACATTTGGAGTTACTGTTGCGCTCAACATAGCTGCACTTCCCATCGGAACAGGAGTACTGGAAGCTGAGGCATCGATGGTGACACCATTTATGGTGAAATTGGCACCCACATAGGTAATCACATAGTTGCTGTTAGCCAAAGAACCTTGTTGGATGGCATAGCTTCCTACACCTTCTCCAGGTACTCTGGTCAATGAACCAGTGAAGCCAATAAGCGCTCCATTTGGCAAGGCTGTTCCAACTGCAGGACTTGAAGTATAAGTCAGCGGAGGATTAACCTGGCCACAGAATTTGCTGATGGCATCAGCTGTCACAGTTACTGGAAGTGGAGTGATTTCCAGATTGCCCGCCACGAAGGTCAGGATGTAGTTGCCGCTCAAGGCCAGCGTGCCCTGCGTGATCGCGTAGTCGCCTACATCTTCACCGGAATCTCTGGTCAAAGCTCCCGTAAACGAATCGGTGAACGCAAGGCTGCCCGATGTGATCTGGTAGGTAAAGGCAGGATCGGCATTGCCGTAGATCTTGCTCTTGTCATCCGCAGTCACCTCGATCGGTCTTTCGGTGATTTCCAGATTGCCCGCCACGAAGGTCAGGTCATAGTTGCTGCTCAAGGCCAGCGTGCCCTGCGTGATCGCGTAGTCGCCTACGTCTTCACCGGAATCTCTGGTCAAAGCGCCCGTAAACGAATCGGTGAACGCAAGGCTGCCCGATGTGATCTGGTAGGTAAAGGCAGGATCGGCATTGCCATAGATCTTGCTCTTGTCCTCCGCAGTCACCGTTACCGGACGCTTATTTACAGTTAAAGTACTTGAAGTACTGTTTGCTGCTGAAATTGGCAGATAGGTTCCAGTTACCCCGGCAAACGAACTTGTGATTGTATAGCTACCGCCCGCATCAAGTTTTCCAAGAGGTGAAGGCAAAGAGGTAATATCTACGTTCAGAGTGGCAATACCGCTAGCATTCGTTGTGCCAGTACCGACACTGGTTCCATTTATGAAAAATGTAATTGTTTGACCTGAAATTCCGACGGAAGTTTGATAGTTAGAGTATAATGTTGATTTAAGTTCTACAGAGGCACTGCCATAGGTCGTCGTAACTGGAGAAATGACTAAGGCTCCATAATTCCCAGTTAAAGTTCTTGTTGCATTTGGGGATGAAAATTGATAGTCGTACCCTAAAGTACCTTCAGCCAAAGTTCCTGAACTGATTCCGACACTAATTAAACTATAATTAATTCCACCAATTGAAATTAAATCTGGGTAAGAAAAAAATACAAGTTCATTATTTCTTGCACCTACAGTGAATGAAGTACTATCTGTACCAATTATGTCATTACTACTATTATTCGCACCTGTTGGATTCCTGTACCTATAATCAACGGAAGCGCCCGAAAGACCTGGTAATCCAACTGAATTAAACGTCACATTCCCATCCGTAAAAACCCACTCCGCAGTCCTTCCAGTCTCTTGACCTGTTACAGTGACATAAAAAGTGACCCCTAGGTGGTACTCTTCAATTGGAAATTGCACACTCCATGTACCATCTGCATTTACAGGTACATCAGTAAAATCATGCTGATGATCTGCATGTAAAGGAGGATCCTCATCCATATGAATATCAATCTTTGAATCCCCAATCCATCCACTACCTGAGATAATTGCAACCTCTCCTGGTGCATAATCCAACTTATCCGTTGTGACAGTTGGCTGGACAACCTGCCCCCAACTCTCCTGACTTATCATCCCCGATAAGCCAATCGTCATGACCAGTAACAGCAGCCTGGTCCAATGGAGTAAAATTTTCTTTCCCATAGTTGTGTCAAATAATTCGCCTTAAAAACTGAGTGAAACTGATTTTTCTATAAAAAACTCGACATCAGCCCACTTAATCAATTGTCAAAGATTAAAAGTATTTTGAATAAACAAAATACCGTTGATCATTTTGTTTATATTTTTTTGCACTTCAAATACTTTTTTTTCGCTTACAGACCATTACTAAATCATTAACAAAACAGATAATTAGTAGATTCGTGAGCTTATAGAGTGAAAAAAGCAGGCTGGATTTAGAAAAGCCTCTTTTTGACTGTTTCCATAAAATATTCCCCGAAAAAATACCGGTTGCCGGATTTTTAAATTCCTGAAAACGGATAATCCCCTTCCTCGCCCCCCCCTTCGAAAAAACTGAAAAATGATCCTTGACTGATTTCTTCTCTAGCATTCCTGAAATCCCGGTTTTTTGGGTTATTTTTCACCATTGCCCTCGCTTATGAAAAAATCTGTTCTTTTTTTCCTCGCAGCCTTTTTGTCTATTCACTGTGCTTGGGCACAAGGTCATTCCTTGGAACTTCAACCAAAACTGGAACAATACTTTCTGGCCACCAAGACAAAGGACTGGAAAACCGTTTTGGACATGGCCAATCCCAAAATTTTCACTTTGGCCCCTCGGAAAATGATGGAACAGATGTACAGTCAGATGGAACATGAAGTGGGCATGCGCTTTGACTTTGGCGAAATGAAAATTCTCGATTTCAAGGAAGGACTTGTACTTACAGACACGGTTTATGTTCCCGTAGATTACACCATGACCTTGGAAATTTACCTCAACCCCTCTCTTTTCACCACAGAAAAACAAATCCAGCAACTCTACGAAGGATTTCAGATTGCGTATTCCGGGCAGCAAATCCGCTTTGACGAAGAGACCATGCGATTTACCATCAAGGTCAAAAACACCTTGATCGCGAGTGCCAAAAGAGATTCCAATCACTGGTATTTTGGAGAGTATAAAGCTAATGATCCCTTGACCCGGATGATTTTCCCCCATGAAGTGCTGGAACGACTTAGACAAGGCTGGAATTGACGTTTTCCTTTCTTCTGTATTATCATAAAAAGGAATTATGACTGGAATTACTTGATTTCTGATCTCAAATCACAAACTTTGAAACCCCGAGAATGGGGCATTTTCTTTAAGGTCATGAAAAAAATTCCTTTTCTATTCCTCTCCCTGTTGCTCTTTGCCTGCTCCAAAAAAGAGCCCATCGCCGAATTTTGGCTGACTGACCCTAAAGAGGGGATTCTGTTCCAGCAACTTACCGAAGACCTGGATGACAATGATTCGGAATTGATCATTCAGGTAGATCCCGAAACCACTTATCAAAGTATGGATGGGTTTGGATTTACACTCAGTCAGGGTTCGGCCAAACACCTCTTGGAAATGAGTGATTCGGCTAGGATTGCCGTATTGAAAGAGTTGTTTGGCAATGGAGAAAAAGACATCCGCATATCATATCTCCGACTTGCCGTGGCGGCTTCCGATCTCAATGAATTCCCCTTCTCCTACAACGATTTGGAGGATTCGCTGGCCACCGATCTTTCGCTCGAAAATTTCAGCTTAAGCTACGATACATTGGATGTAATTCCTGTTTTGAAACAAATCCTGGAAATCAATCCGGAAATCAAACTTATGGCTTCTCCCTGGTCACCACCCAAGTGGATGAAGGACAACAAAGACACGCGTGGGGGTTCGCTATTAGAGGAATTTGAGCCGGTGTATGCACAGTACTTGGTAAAATACATCCGAGAAATGGAAAAGAGGGGATTCAATATCGATGCGCTTACCATCCAAAATGAGCCGCTACACCCCGGAAATAATCCGTCACTTTTTATGTTGCCTATCCAACAAGCCAGGTTTGTGGGGCAGCATTTGGGTCCAGCTTTCAAAAATGAAGGTATCAAAACCAAAATTGTCATCTACGACCACAATGCAGACCGGCCGGATTATCCCATCTCCATATTAAATGACTCCCTGGCCAATCCCTTTGTGGATGGCTCCGCTTTTCACCTTTACGGAGGGCAGATCGAAGCGCTTTCTGAAGTTCATCAGGCCTATCCTGACAAAAACATCTACTTCACCGAGCAATGGGTAGGCGCTCCCGGCAACCTGGAAGGTGACATCCCCTGGCATGTCAAAAACCTGCTGATCGGTGCTCCCCGCAATTGGGCCAAAACGGTGCTCGAATGGAACCTCAGTTCCAATCCTTCTCTCACTCCGCACACCGATCGAGGTGGATGTGACCGATGCCTTGGTGCAGTCACCATCGATGGGGATCAGGTGACCCGCAATCCGGCCTACTATGTGATCGCCCATGCGAGCAAATTCGTCGATCCCGGGTCTGTCCGAATTGATTCCAATGTGTTTGAAGGACTGTCCAACGTGGCATTTCTTCGTCCTGACGGAAAAAAAGTATTGATTGCGCTAAATGATTCCCAAAAACCGATCAGCTTCAAAATCCAGGAAAAGGAAAAGGTGATTTTCGGCTCTCTGAATCCCGGCGCCACAGGGACCTGGGTGTGGTAAATTTCAAATTTGAGATTTGAGATTTGAATTTTGGGAAAAAGGGAATCTTACCGCCATTTCATCTTAACCATTTGAAGAGCAAGATTAGGACAAGCTTTTGTGCATCTTCGGTCGCTTGGGCTGAGCACCTTACCGACGAAAGTCGGGAAGTTCGCATCACACGACCCAAAATCAAAAGGAATTCCCCGACAGGCAGCAAAGCGTTTAATAAGATTTGATTTTCACTACCAGGATATGATTCTCCGAAATCTGTTAGAAATGAGGCTTTTTTTACTCCATTTGTTTTTGGGTTGGGTAACCCTGACTCCAGTGTCTGCACAGGTTCTCAACTCCGGACTGATGAATTCCGACACGGGAGAACATATCGGCAACCTCAGTATCGGAGCCTACCTTGACACCTATTTTGGATTTGACTTTAGCCGTCCGGAAGATGGGCAAGTCCCCTATTTTGTATCCATGAACCGGCACAATGAGGCCACTGTCAACCTGGCCTTTGTGGATATCCGATACGAATCTGAGCGAGTAAGGGGGCGATTGGTTCCGGGTTTTGGCACCTATATCAATGCCAACTACCAAAATGAGCCGGGTACCTTGAAAAATCTGGTGGAAGCCTCTGTGGGTTTCCAAGTGTTCAAAGAAAAAGAAATCTGGGTTGATTTTGGGATCTTGGGTTCACCCTATACCAATGAAAGCGCCATCAGTCGAGATCACCTGATGTATACCCGCAGCTTTGCTCCGGAGTATGTCCCCTATTACCTTTCAGGAGCCAAGTTTACCCTACCTCTTTCCGGAAAACTCACTGCCTATCTATATCTACTTAATGGCTGGCAACAAATCAGGGATCAAAATCGCGGCAAAGCTCTGGGAACTCAGCTCGAATACCGTCCTGATAAAAAAAACCTCATCAACTGGAATACTTACTGGGGAGATGAGCGGTCTTCAGACCGACCCGAGGATCGACTGCGGGCATTCAGCGATGTGTACTGGATTCACGATGGGGATGGAAAATGGGATTTCACCTCCTGTCTATATGCAGGTTTCCAAAACAACCTGATGGACCGCTTCAATTCCAAGGTATTTTGGTGGCAGGCCAATTTTATCGCCCGTTACCACTTTACCGAAAAAATAGCCCTATCGGGCAGAATGGAGTATTTTTCCGACCCCAACTCGATTCAGATCACCGCTGAGCTCCAACCCCCATTCCAGGCTTTCAGCAATGGGCTATGCCTCAACCTCACCCCTCAGTCAAATCTGCTCCTGAGGATAGAAGGAAGGTATTTCTATTCTTCAGAGGCTTTGTTTCAACAAACCGCACAACAGACCTCCAAAGACAAATTTTGGATGATTAGCGGGATTACTTTTTCTTTTTGAGCTTTTGTAAATAAGACCTAAAAGCGCTTCTTCAGAAATTTTTCCAAGTCTTGGTTGGCGCCGAAAAGAACCAAAATTTCATTTTCCTTCAAGATCAATTCGGGAGTAGCAATCCCTAAAACCCTTTCCATGGTTCTGCTTTTCCCGAGGATGCTTTTGACTTCCTCCTTTTTGATGGTTGTAAGTACGAGCAGATTGAATTTTTGCCTGAATCCTATCTCTCGGATGGATTTGCCCACGTACTCTTCCGGCACATTTGCCTCTATGATGCTAAACTCCTCGCTGAGCTCGAAGGAGTCCACCACATTTTTGATGCATAGCTTTTTTGCCAAGCGTTCCGCTGTTTCTTCCTCCGGGTGCACGATTTCATCCACCCCAAGCGCTTGCAACACCCGCTCGTGAAGCGGATTGATGGCACGGCTGATCAATCGTTTGACTTGCTGATTTTTAAATAAGGCTGTGGCCATGATGTTGGCCCCTTGATCCTCTCCTATGGCCACGATGACCACATCGGTATCTCTCAGGGGAAGTCCCGAAACCGTAAATTCATCCGTGGCATTCATACAGATCGTATGAGAAATTTTCTCCTTATACAGATCAACCTTCTCAATTCGGGAATCAATCCCGATCACTTCGTTACCTGAAGCGGTCAGTTTCATAGCCAAGGAAGACCCGAAATTTCCCAATCCAACAATGATGTATTTCATAAATATGTTGATGTTTAATAGTCGAATAAACAGCAAGCTTAATCCTCTTGCTACCAACCGATTGACAAGCCCCTATTAATTGATTACAATTTCCTCCGTCGGGTATTTATAATTTTTATACCGCACCTTTTTGAAAACGGCGATGAGTAACGATAACATACTAACCCGTCCGACAAACATGATGACCGTAAGGATAATTTTACTCATATCGGATAGGGCAGCGGTGATCCCCAAGCTCAATCCAACCGTACTGAATGCTGAAAAACATTCAAAGCCAATCTGAATCAAGGTTTTTTCCGGATCAAATACGGAAATCAAAACGATCCCAAACCCGATTATTATCAAGGAAAGAGAAATGGTGGCAAATGCACGTCTGACAGAAATATCGGCAATCTCCCTTCGGTAAACCTCAATTTTGCTTTTTCCTTTGGCCAAACTTAAAATATTGAGTGTGGCAATCGCAAAGGTACTGGTTTTGATCCCTCCTCCTGTGGAAGCAGGTGAAGCCCCAATCCACATCAGCAAAAAAACAATCATGGTCGTGGGAAAGAGCATCGCGGAAGTGTCGATGGTATTGAATCCGGCCGTTCGGGGAGTGGTGGCCCCAAACAGAGCCGTCACGATCTTGCCCATGCCCTGATGTTCGGCCAGGGTATTGCTATATTCCAAAGCCAAAAAAAGCACAAAACCCACCAGTGAAATACTAAGGGTAGTCACCAGCGTAATCCGACTGTTTAGATTCAGAACCCAAGGACGATAGGTAGGTTTGTATCGGCCAAAAGAAGCCAATGCCTTCAGTTTGTATTTCAAAAAGGTGATGATGTTGTTGACAATGGGAAATCCCAATCCTCCCATCACGAAAGTCAGGATAATCACCAGCTGCAGGAGGTAATTGTACCGAAATCCCATTTCATAAAGCCCATTGGGAAGGGTCGAAAAACCGGCATTGCAAAAAGCCGAAACCGCATGAAAAACGGCAAAGAAAATCTTTCTGGGTTCGGAGGGAAAAAGGGTGGAATCCAGGCTCGAATAGATCAAAACGGCTGAAATCAATTCGATTCCGAAGGTGATCAACAAAATGGACTTGATCGTCGAAAATACCTCTCCCAATTTGTTGGAATTGGTCATATCACTCAATGCCAGCTGATTTTCATAAGTGGCACCCCCTTTGAAAAAATAGCTGAAGTAACTGGCAAAAGTCAAAATCCCCAAACCTCCGATCTGAATCAAAAAGAGAATAACCAACTGCCCAAAATCAGTAAAGTAGCTTCCGGTATCCACCACAATCAATCCGGTGACACACACGGCACTGGTCGAGGTAAACAGCGCATCGATAAAAGACAAACCTCCCACCGTAGCCCTTGGAGTCATCAGGAGAAAAGTCCCGAAAAGTATGATCAGCACAAAACTCGACACAAAAAGCTGGGCGGGATTGAGTACGGTGCGCTTGTAATTGATCCGAAGCTCAGAAAACTCACGGATAAAAGTCAACACGACGGCGATCTGAACCCAAATGGGGTTTTCCAGCATCAGGTCAGTCTCAAAGGGTACCCCCACAAACAGGTAGAGGTAAAAGACCCACAGGGAAAAGCCGACGGAAATCAGATCAAAGGCAAAAACACTTTTGGCCGGGAATCTCTTTTTGGCAACATATCGGGCGACGGTGGATATAATTCCAAACCCTAAAACAATGAAATAGAAACCGTCAAAAACCTCTTGGTAAAAGCTGTTTTGATTGAAACCAAAATCTGCGATTAAAGCGAACAGTCCCAAGGTACTAGCGATCATCGCTATCCGGCTTAGGTAATTCATGCGGGATTCATTTGCCCAAATGTTGATGTTCTTACCCTAAATTCCAACAAATCGAAGGATTTAAATATACCTCGCAGCGCTATTAATCCACTTTAAAAAAACAATATGCCAAGCCAATTTCCAGGATATAAACCCTTATTTAGATCTAGAAGTATATGGTTTAAGTTCCTCGGGGGTTGCAATCCAAACGCGGTATTCGAAGATTTGAGCTCTTACACCACAGAAAAACCAGGTTCAACCTGAAATATGCATTAGAAAATCTACTACGACCTCATAATGCTTCAAAATCAGTCGTTTCACTTCACTTTTCGATCTCACCGTAGCGGTGCTACGCCTCGATCTCCAAAGTGCCTGATTTTCTTGCATTTTGAGTTCTCGCTACGAATTCTAATGCATAATCCAGGTTCAAAAATTTCCCCGCCAAACCTTGGTCTCTTGAAATACTTGTTTCTCCCCATCAAACTGGCATCAACCTAGTAGCAAAGCTGCATCAAAGCTACATCAAAGCTACATTAAAGCTGACTAACCCCCACCCTGAAAATACCTGTCAAGTCCATAGAATCCACAGATTCCATATTTTCCACGATCCCTGTGAACTCTGTGGTAAAATCATTTTGTGTTGGCTACTGCAGCTTCGGCTCCACCCACATCGCACCCAAAAACACCAACATCCCAATCAAGCCGATCCATGGGGAAATGGGTTTAGACTGGGCTTCTTCTACTGCTTTGGTGTTCTGCCGAAGTTCTGAAATATACCGAGCGGTCGCCACAGCCGGGAATTCATCCAAACCATAACCGTAAACCGAAAAATCATCTCCTGCATCCAACCAGCCTGTTCCGTTTGGCTGCCAATTTCCCTCAGCCTGAAACTCATTGATCGGATTAATTTTTAGCCAAATCGTATCCTCTCCCACTCTCAAAATCTCCGGCAAACTGTCCTGTTCAAACAGCTGAATATTAGCCTCTAAACCTTGGAAAACCGGAGCATTCGAGCGTTTGGATCGGGGTTCATCCGGTTGCATCGCTCCAAAAACCTCTCCCCAAATCTCCTCATAGGCTTCTTTTTTCCCCTCCATCACTAGGGTATAGCTGGACTCCAGCAAACTGATCCCAACTTGGGAACTTCCAACCTGCTGGATAGCGATTCGCTGATCCAGAAAAGCTTTCTGACCTTGCTTTTCCTTCCATCTGAAAGGCAAAGCTTCCAAACCGTTTTCCAGCTCTGAACCAGCTGATTCCAACTCAAATTCCGTCCCAAAAAGCCGATTGACTTGTTGGGTAAGCGCATTTGGATCGCTGACTTGGATCAGCATCAGATTTCCCATTCCGGCTTTCACCCAATCCTGAACAGCCTTTTGGGAAAGTTGGGCAGGATCGATGATGCGTATCTGTAGTGAGTCATTATTCTCTTGGGTCTGCAAAAAAGTCTCCCGGGAAAGCTGAATCTGTTCGCTGACGTTTTCTCCTTTTTCCCTAAGCCAGGTAGCAAGCGTCCGGCTTTCTGCACTCGGAAATCCCATCTGGAATTGGTATTTCTTTGGAACGGAAGGCCCGATAAAATAGCGAAGGATAGCAAGGGTGTCTTTTTCCAGAACCAGAGGAACCTCCGACCTACCTTGACCTGCGGTTCGGAACTCAAGAACTCCCTGATTCCAACCGGAGTTCATGGTTGCTGAATCGGCTTTTGCAATACCAAGTTTTAGAAATTGGTCTGGTTGGGAGGAGAAAATGGAATAAAAAACCCGCTGATTTTCCCCTTTCCGCACATAGCCTTTCCAGGAAATATCCCGGATCAACCCATTTTCAATCGGCAAAACCCAGTTTACCTCTCTACTCCGAAGCGGATACAATTCTGCTTTGGAAAATTGCTTTCCCAACAATACCACTCGTTCAGACTGTCCGTCAAATTCAGAGATTTCGACCGCTTCTTCCAATCCCAAACTGTCTTTCCAAAAGTCAAGTTCAGCCTGTTCTATGCCTTCTTCATAGACCAACCAAGGCTCAGACTCCTGAGAAATTGGCACTTGTGGTCGAAGAAGCGATAAAGCCAAAAACCCCCAAAATCCGAAAAATAGACTGGTTTTGACCCATAGACGATTTATAGAAACGCCTTTCTTTCGATAGAAAAACACCGAAGACAATCCGATCACCAAGACCAAAATCAATAGGGTCCAAAGCAAGGGAAGAGAAACGATCGGCGAAAAGTCTAAACTCATGGATTCTTCTTTAAAAAGGCATCTCTCAAAGCCTGATTGGACAGCTGACTTGGGTCTACGAACTTGTAATTTTTGGCTAAAGGATAAAGTTTTTTCCTCAATAGATTTTTCCCTTTTTTATCCAATTTTCCGGCTTCCAATTCCTGCAAAGCCAGCAAAACCGACCAATCCTCCATTCCGGAATTTTGAATCCGTGCTGACCACAATTGGCCTAATTGCCTGACATTTTCCTTTTCGGAAACAGTCAATTCTTGCTTGAGTAATAAGCCTAAAACCTCAGAAGCCAGCGGTTCGATCTGCTCCTCCAGTTCGGCCAATTCCTTTTCCAATCGGGTTCCGAGTTGCTCCAATTTTCCGCTCAATCGGATCTCCTCTGCCTTGATCGGCGGCGGATCGTAGCCCGTTCGCTTGATATACACCCGGGATTTTTGCTGCACAGTTTTCAGGAGTTCCAGGGCTTTGTATTGAAAAGGAAGGGATTTCTCGGGCTCAAAAAGCCGCAAATACAGCTCCGCCTGCCACATTTGCTCGAGAGCGGACTTCAAGGCACCGCGAGTACTTTTCTCAAAATAGGTGTTCAGTTCCTCTGAGTCATGTGCATGCATATAGTCTGCCAGCAAACTTTCAATTCCTCCCCCTGATGTTTGTTCCTCTCCGTGGGAATGCCCTTCGTGGCTTTCTTCCTCCACCTTAAAATCCGGATCATGCTCTCCTTCCTGATCGTGCAGGTGCATATAACCACTCAAAAGATCGCCCTCCTGCCCTTCCATCACTCCTCCACCGGCATCGGATTCAAACTCCTCTCCGAGATATTGCCCATAGCGGAGGCGTAGCAGTTTTTGGTCGTATCCGATTTCATTTGAGATGAAATTGAACTCCTTTTCAGTTTTATTTTTCCGCTCGGCAACCAATTTTTCGGTATCGATGATGATCTGCCGCTGACTTCGAAAATAATCCGGCAACACGTTGATGGCCATGCCGGCAAATGCCTCCTCGCTGTCCTCACTTTCATCGAAATACTTGATGAAATAGGTGTCCGAGCGGGAAAAATTCGCTTCGGGTTGCCTGTTGTCTTTTGCAGACCAATAGTAGTAGAGCTCATCCCCGGGCTTGAAATCCATGCCGGAAAGGTCCAAGGTCAACCCGCTGTTCTTCTGCTGAAATGGCCTGTTTTCAACCGGTAACTGAGTCTCCCGAAACTTCACATTCTCTCCTCTTCCTCTTGCCAAAGTCGCTACAATCACCACTTCATGAACCGAAAAATCATCGGAAATCTGCGCTTTGAGGGGAATTTTGGGATTGTTTCCGGGGAAAAAGAATTTGTAGGTCTCTTTCTCTTCAGGCTCAATCACCGGACTCAAATCCTCCACCGACTCCAAAGTGTAAAACTCAGACTGAAAGACGGATTCATCTATTCGGAAAGCCTGAATGGAATAAATCCCTGAACCCGTGAGTTGCTCCTGGAGTTGAAATCCGCCTGAATGGGATTGAAATGGAAGCTTTTCTCCCAAGGAATTCACCAGAAAAACCTCCAAATCCTGTCCATTTTTGAAAGTCAAATCCCAGGTCAAACGAGAACCTTTCAGGGCTTTGATATCCAGATTGGTTTCGGTTTGTGCAGGCAAACGGGTGTAGGCGGGAGCCTGAATCTCCACTTGGGCAGATTGGAGTATGGGAAGCTTTGGATTATCCTCGCTCACCAACGATACTTCCTGAGAAGTCTTTATGTCGGGTTCTAAGTCTTGACTTGGATTGGCTAAAAAAGGAAGTAGAAAAGTGAGCAAAAGCGACGCACCAAACACGGCGACAAACGGCAACAGCCCTTTTCCAAAAACCGAGATTTTTGGTGGAATCTGGGCTGTAATGCGAGTGATTTGGAGTTGATCGGCAATGTTGAGTTCGCTCTTTTCCAGAAGTTCCAGGCTAAACTCCAGATTTCCGGCTTGCTGATGAAGGACTTGTACCGCTTTTTTCTTTTGGCTTCGAAAAGCCCCCAAAGCATAGGCTATCCCAACTGTTCCTCCACCTGTAAGGACACTTTTCCAGATTTGGTTTTCCCACCAAAAACCAAGAATCAAGGCCAAACTCACTCCAAGCAAAAGAGCCTTTAACCAAAGATTGGCCGAAAGCTGACGCTCGATCGAGGCGATATGGGATTGGAGCGTTTTCACAGATTGGCGCGGTAGGCTAGGAAGTGTTCGACAGCGAAGAGTATCACCAAGAGAATCAAGAACAATTCATTCATGTTTGCGGACTTGGTCAAATGAGATTTTGGAATAGCTGAAAACCTTTGCTCAAGTTGGTTTTTGCTGATTTTCAGATCAGTTTTTTCCACTTCCAAATGAGTCAAAATCGGCTTTAAAATCAACTCCGGAAGAAGACCCTTTTCCAAAGTTTCCTCCCAGTTCAGGTTAATCAAATCACTTAAGGCAAAAACTTGATGCGAGACCTTATCTCCATGATTTTCAGTGAGAAAAAGCAATTGATTTTTCTTGAGGTTTGGGAGAAAAGTTTCTGAAAAAAGAAACAGGGATTGAATCGAATCACTTTCGGTAAACTTCAATCCATAGACCTCTTCGATGGCTGCTAGGGCGGACTGGATCGCTTCTTTTTTCTCCTTTTCTAAAGAGAGAAAAGCAACAGGAATGGTGCCGGAAATCGCTTGGGAGGAGTTTGTTGTTGCAGAGGTTTTCACCAAAATCCCTTCCAAATCCAGCTCCAAAAACTTCCCGGATTCCAAGGCAATGGCAGGGCTTTTGACTTTGGCGATGTAATTTTCAGCTATCCGAAAAACCGGCTTTTGCGGTAGCCAGTAGGTGTTTTCCTGAAAATAGGAAGCCTGCAATCCCGTGTACAGGTAAATCGAATCTATGTCAGAATCCAACTCATCCAGATAGTCCTGCAATTTTTCCAAAGAAAATCCCACCCCCGAAATCTGCTCCCCTTGATAGTCCGGCAAACCCGCTCCTAACCAGCGGACTTCCTGCCCTTTTTGAGTCGCCTGCTCCAGTTCAAACCGAAACTCCGCCTCCACTTGCTCATCCGGCCAAACCAAATGGACAACCTTATATTCTCTCCCTCCTTCAAACCTTTTCCAAATCAATCCGGCCAACAAAAAAACAAGCGTGGTCAACAACAGGATTCGGATCAAAAGCAACAACCAATTTTCCAGTTTGACCGAACGGCTGGATTGGGATTCTTTGGGATCCAACCAGGGAAAAGCTGCCCAAGCGATTACTTTGCCCTTTTTTCCATTCCACAAATGGATCAAAACAGGGATCGACAAACCCAACATTCCCCAAAGCAAAGTCGGCTGAATCCACTCCATCAGGCTAGCTTTTTTCGGTTCAAAATCTGTCGGATCACTCCGGCCAAAGGTTCTTTCATGGAAACCCGGATCAATTGCACATTCGGGGCCTGGAAAGTTTGATCCAAGTGATCGAGATAGGCCTGAAACCTCTCGCGAAACTGGGTATGCATCGCCCTTGCATCCTGCACAACTTCCTGTCCGGACTCCAAATCCCGAAAAACAAAGTTCCCCTCCAGCTTGAAGTCCAACTCCTGTTCACCCAAAATCTGAATCAACATCAGCTCTTTTCTGGGATGATTGAAAGCTTTAATGAGGTTTTCCCATTCGGATTCTTTCTGTAAAAAGTCAGACACCCAGATCACCAATTCTCGCTCTTTTCCCTGAAGAAAAGAATCCGAAATCGGCTGCAATGGCCAGGAACCGCCAGCTTTGGCCTGCTCCAAAAACAATAAAATCCTTTGGAAACTTTTGGGTGTTGGCGCTACTTTCTGCTCGATTTTCCCTTCGGACAGGGTAAAATAACTCAAAGCATCCCCCTGCAGAAATCCCAGATAGGCCAAAGAAGCGATCAGGTTTTTGGCATAATCCAATCTGGAAAAGTCATTTTCCACATAATTCATCGAACCGGAAAGGTCCAGCATCAGACGGATTTGAAGGTTGCTTTCCGTGGTGGATTCTTTGATCATGTACTTGCCGGACCTGGAAAAATACTTCCAGTCGATCCGTTTGAGATCATCCCCGGGCTGATAATGCCGGTATTGCTCAAACTCGCTGCCGACACCCACCCGAATGCCCGAGTGGATCCCCTGCCGCAGCTGCTGACTGATCAATCGGGCAGCAAGGCGCAGGTCGTTGAGCTTGATGATCTCCAGATTACTTGGCATGAACAGGAACTTGCTCGAGGATCTTTTTGATGATAAAATCGGTATCCAACTGCTCGGCTTCCGCACGGAAATGCAGGGAAATCCGATGCCTCAAGACCGGATAGATCAGGTGCTGAATATCCTCCGGAATCACGGAAAAACGGCCTTTGACAATTGCCCTGGCTTTGGCACAAAGGACCAAAGCCTGTCCGGCACGGGTACCTGCACCCCACTCCACGTAGTTTTTCACTTCGGCAACTGAAGTAGTTTCTAATCTCGTCGCCCGGATCAGGCGATTGATATAGGCCAATAGTGCCGAATCAAGGTGAACTTGTCTGGTGAGTTCCTGGAGCTGCTTGACTTCAGATCCGCTGAGTACTTTTTGGGGATTTGCTTTATAGGTTCCGGTGGTTTTTTGAAGCACTTCCAATTCCTCATGCTCGGAAGGGTAGCCCAACTTGATGTACAAAAGGAATCGGTCCAGCTGTGCCTCGGGAAGCGGATAGGTTCCGCTTTGCTCAATGGGATTTTGGGTGGCGATGATCAAAAAAGGATCAGGAAGCGGATAATTTTTGCCTGCATAGGTCACCAGTTTTTCCTGCATGGCTTCCAGCAAAGCTGCCTGAGTTTTGGGAGGAGTTCGGTTGATCTCATCGGCCAAAACCATATTGGCGAAGATCGGCCCTTGGTTAAACTGGAAAAATTTCTTTCCCGTACTGTGGTCTTCCTCGAGGATTTCTGTCCCGATGATGTCACCGGGCATCAGGTCAGGTGTAAACTGAATCCGCTTAAAACTCAGCTCCATCACTTCGGAGATGGTTTTGACCATCAGGGTTTTTGCCAAACCGGGAACACCTTCGAGCAAACAATGACCTCCAGCCAAAAGCGTGATGATCACCTCATCCAGAACTTCCTCCTGTCCGACAATGACCTTGGCAATTTCTTTTTTCAGCTGGGGAATCTTCTCCACGAGCTGTTGGTATTTGATGAGTTCGGTTTCCAAGTTGGTTTAGGTTAATGACTTTTGGATTGTTTCACGAATAAATAAAATTTGAATTCATTTCGAGGTTTAAATCCCCCTAACCCCCTTGATAAGGGGGAATTTGGCAAAATCCAGCATCAAACTTTTAAATCCTTTGGTTGAGCGAAAGTTTTGGGATACATAGATTTAGGTTAATGCGTAGACGACAATATTGACCCCGAATCGGGTATTGTCGATTTTGTTAAAGCGCTTATTTCTGAAATCGTAATCCCATTCGCAGCCATAGTCTTTATTGCTGTACAGGACACCGATCCGTCCGTTGATCTGAATTGCTTTGAGGTAGTCGTGCACCAAGTCATCTCCCCAGCCGTTGAGCTCGAAGGAAGTGGTAGGCGGACCGTCTTCAAACTCAAAAAAGCATCGGTAAAGCCAGTGGTCGTTTGGGATTTTTTGCAAAGCTTCAGGGCCAAAGGTTCGGGCCATTTCTTTTTCAAAGGATTTGGCGAAAAGTCCGTCAATGTCATGATTGCAGTCATCGACAAAGACAAAACCTCCCCGCTCCACATAGGTTTTGAAGATCTGCCGCTCCTGTTGGGTAAACTCCACGAGCTTGTGTCCACTGAGGTAGCAAAAGGGACTTTTGTAAATCTCCTCACTGCTCAACTCGATCACGCGCTCCTTTTCGTCCACCGGAATCGTGGTGTACTCCACCAGGCTGTGCAGGATATTGGACGGCATGCGCTGATCCGTATCCCAATTGCCTGAGGTGTATTTGATGCGAGTGAAGAAAAATGTGGACATGATGGAAGTGGATTTGTGTACCTCCTTTGTAAGTAGTAAGTGGTAAACAGTAAGTTTAACTACTCACAACTTACCACTCACCACTTACATTAGAGATAAACAATCTATATAAATCAAACAGCGTCCGACAATGAGGTAAAGGTGAAGTCCCTGATCTTCATCGGGGGCACCATGTTTCCACCGGTTCGCTCGGGCTTGCCCATTGCTTCAATGTTGTTGAGCATGATGATGGGGCTTTCGTTGAATCGGAAGTTTTTCACCGGGAATTTGATCTGACCGTTTTCGATGTAGAATGTACCGTCACGGGTCAAGCCTGTGTAGAGCAAAGTCTGAGGATCTACAGCACGGATATACCAGAAACGGGTAACCAAAATTCCTCTTTCGGTATTTCGGATCATGTCCGCCAAAGACTGATCGCCTCCGGCAAAGATGAATCCCTGAGGTCTTGGCACCACGTTTACCCCTTGCTTCTGTGCCCAATAGCGGGAATAAAACATGTTTTTTACCACGCCATTTTCCACCCAGGTGGTCTTTTCCAAAGGAAATCCTTCTCCTGACCAAGGTGCAGCCGGAATATCCGGATGATTCGGATCGGAATAAATCGTCACCCGTTCGTCAAATAGCTTTTCGCCCAACTTGGTACCTCCGCCTTTTTTGCTCAGAAAGCTTCGGCCTTCGTCTGCACTTCTCGCATCCATTCCTGAAGCCAAAAGTCTAAGGAGATCATTGGCAGCCATGGGTTCAAGGATTACCGTGTATTTTCCAGGTTCGATGGCTTGGGCATTGACGGAAGCCATGGCCTTTTGCGCAGCGATATTGGTAACCTGACTAGCATTCAGAAGTGATGCGTCGTTAAAATCTTTTCCTGCATAGCCCGAACCTGTACCATCTGCCGATCTGACGGTAATGGTGAATTCCACAGAAGTGCTTTGATTGTAACCAAAGAGCCCCTTACTGTTTCCCGTCGCCACAAAGCCTGTAAAATCCTCCAAATATCCGGCAGCGGTCAGGTTATTGTCCACGCAGGGCTTGATGCTGTCTACTGCCAATTGTGCCCGATATTCGGGATTGATCGCATCGGTAGCTTTTGCAAAAGTTTTGGAAGCCGCATAATTCTGCGGACCCAACATCGGCATGTATTCCGGATTTTCCGGTGCCAACGCGGCAATTTCTTCAGCCCGGGCAACCGTTCTTTTCAATGACTCATCATCAAATTCATTGATGGTGGCAGAGCCTGATTTTTTCCCATAGACCGAAGTGACGCTGAGGCTGAGCTCGTTTGTTTCACCACTGGTATTGACCGTGTTTCTGGCATAGCGGATGTTTCCGGTACGGCCACCGCTGATGGTCACCTCGGTTTCATCGGCTTTAGCATAAGACAACACCTTATCTATGATCGCTTTAGCTTGTTCTTGAGTTAGTATAGCCATAGTAATATTCAGGATTAAATAGATCTACCGGTGTTGATGACATTGACTCCGTCAAAACGGGTGGTAGGACTTCCGTGGGAAACTGCAGAAACTTGAGAAGGCTGGCCTTTTCCGTCGAAGAAAGAACCGAACAAGCGGTAATCGTCTTTGTCGCAAAGGGCCGAGCAGCTGTTCCAAAACTCCTGGGTATTGGACTGATAGGCAACGTCCTCGAGCATTCCGGCGATTTGGCCGTTTTTGATTTCGTAGAAAAGCTGACCCCCAAACTGGAAGTTGTAGCGCTGCTGATCGATGGAATAAGATCCACGACCTAGGATGTAAATTCCTTTCTCGATGTCTATGATCATATCGTGAGGACTCATCTTGGCCTCACCCGGCTTCAGAGACACGTTTGGCATACGCTGAAACTGCACTGAACTCCAATTATCGGCAAAGCAGCAACCGTGAGATTCCGGTTCGTTGATGATTTTGGCCTGATCGCGGATGGCTTGGTAGTTCACCAACACCCCATTTTTGATCAAATCCCATTCTTTGGCTTGCACGCCTTCGTCGTCCCATCCTACATTTCCCAGGGAATTGGGCTGGACTTTATCTGCAACGATGTTGACCAAATCCGAACCGTACTTGAAATTTTTGGTCTCCCACTTGTCAAGCGTGGCGAAGCTTGTTCCGGCATAGTTGGCTTCATAACCCAAGACACGATCCAACTCCAAGGGGTGACCCACTGACTCGTGAATGGTCAATCCCAAATGGTCCGGATCAAGCATCAAATCATACTTGCCTGGAAGAACAGACTTGGCAGTCAATTTCTCTTTTGCATGCTTGGCAGCGGTGACGGCATCTTCCACCATGTCATAGCTGTTGCGATAGCTGTTGAATCCGGCCGGATTCATGAATTTCTCGGAATCCAAACCATCCAAATATTCGTAACCCATGCCCATCGGTGCGCTCAGTGCCTGACGGGAACGGAACACGCCTTCCTGACGGTTGACCGCAGTCACGGTGAAATTGGGCCAAATGCGGTGAATGTCCTGATCAATGTAAGAACCGTCAGTGGAAGCGAAATACTTCTGCTCGTTGATCATGAAAAGCGCAGAATTGACAAAGGCAGCACCATTGTCCAAGGCAGCGTTGTTGACCGAAAGCAACAAGTCGATTTTGTCCTTGACCGGTACTTCCATCGCGTTTTTCTGGATGGGTGTTTTCCAGCTGACTTCGCCATAAGCCTTGACAGGGGCAAGCACTACGGGTTCTTTTTGGAGTTTGGAGTTGGCTTTGGCGATGGCCACAGCTGTTTCCGCACACTTTTTAATCCCGTCAGGAGTCACATCGGAAGTAGCCGAAAATCCCCAGGTACCGTTGGCGATTACCCGGATTCCCACTCCGAAAGACTCGGCATTGGTGATTCCCTGTACGTTTTTCTCACGGGTAAACAGGTATTGCTGAAGGTAGCGGCCGATACGGACGTCGGTGTAGGTTGCACCCAGACTTTTGGTCGTATTGAGTGCCACATCAGCCAAGAGCTTTTTGGCGGCAGCATCCATGCCGGGAGCGATGAGATGCTCTGCCGCGACAGGTTTGCTGAAAGCCACCAAACTTGGGACCATCATTGCCCCCAAACCAAGCCCTGAATAATGTAGAAAGTCTCTTCTTTTCAATGGTCTCTAGTTTTAATGGTTAGTTTATATTCTTGAAATTAAATGTAATCCCTTTATCCACTCATTTCAACAGGAATGTTATAATGGCGGTAACAGGGATTAATCGGTGGGGAAAATTCAATTTAAGCCGTGAAAGCGAAGATTATTTGAATTTTTGTAATTCTGATGCCTGGTATTTTCCAGACGATATTTAAGTCCATCATTTTTCAATACCGAAGGGTAAAAATCAAAGCAGTCAATGAAGAAGGAAAACCCAAAAGAAAAAAATCAGACCATAGCTGAGAAAAGGCCTTTTTCCTACTCGGAATAAAAAGAAAAACCCTTTGGAAATCAGATTTTCATCCCATTCCCAAAGGGTAACAACCGGTAATTGGCTCTTCCCTTTTTCCAATAATAAGCCCAAGGAAAAAGTGGAACTCCAATAGTGAAAAGGATTTATTTCAAGGTATAACGAATGGCAAGGCTTCCATCTACGAAATTCCCACGATAATGCTGGAAGTAGAAATAGGGAATCAAATCCAAGCCGATTGTAATTGGAGCATCTTTAAACTTATACTCAAGTCCGCCTATCCCAACAATTCCAATGGCAGCGAAATTCCTGTCACCCCAATAGGCCGGACACTTTGGATTTCTTGGATCATTGCAAGGGCCCCGGAAACCGTCATAATAATACCGACCATCATAAAATCCGATTCTGGCTCCTACCCCATAAACCCAACTCAACTCAGGTACTTCCAAGGCGTTTTTTTTGTGCCACTCATAAATTCCAGTGATAGAGGTTCCTCTCCACCTGCTTGCACCCAATATCAACTCCAATGCGGCCTTGTTATTTACAAAGTGTTTTAATGTGACACCTGTGGTATAGCCACCTCGAACACCTATTGCGGTCGTATATCCAGAAGGACCTGCGGGCATGTCAAATCGGTCCATGGACACCAATACGGAATGATTGGCTAGTTTTTCAGCAAGAGGACTTCTCTTCTCCCAATGATTGGACAGTAAAGCATCATTCCTTTCTAAAGCCATCGTGCAAGAGCAATCCTCCGCGAGGCTTTCTGTTTCATTTTGGGCTACAATTTCTCCGATAAAGAATAATGCAACCACGCAACTTGTAAATAACTTTTTCATGGTCAGGAATAATTAAAAGATTCTAATAAAATGGATCCAACGAAAGTACAACATCTTTCGGCAATACTACTTCAAACTGCGTACCCAAAAAAAGCTTTCTAAATCTCTCTGAAGGGCAACATCAACCCTTCGAATTCGCTCAGGGTTAAAAAAATCAGTTAGCGATACCTCCTCTTTTTCCTCAAACCGGAATTGGTATTAGAATTCCCGATTCAAAGTAAAATGCTTCGAGACTGGCCACTACGGACCCTAATTCAACATCCGGTTTAAACCAGCACTTTTTCCTCCACAGCAGGAAGCGGCTCTGACTCTAACTCACCCTCCCACTTGGAAACTGCCGCGGTGGCCAGTCCATTTCCCAGGACATTGGTAGCACTTCGGAACATATCACAAAAATGATCAATCGGCAAAATCAAGGCAATTCCCTCAACCGGTACACCAAACATCCCACAGGTAGCTGCTACCACCACCAAACTCGCTCTGGGAACTCCAGCCACTCCTTTGCTACTCAACATCAAAACCAAAAGCATGGTCAATTGTGTGCCCAAATCAAGCTCGATTCCATAAACCTGCGCTATAAAAATACTGGCAAAGGTCATGTACATCATACTTCCGTCCAAATTGAAGGAATAGCCTAAAGGAAGGATAAAGGAAACAATACGGTCTTTGCATCCAAATCGCTCCAGTTCTTCGGTCAATTTGGGAAATACCGCCTCAGAACTGGTGGTGCTAAAGGCAATTACCATCGAGCCAAACAATCGCTTAAGCAAGCTGCCCAGCCTTTTGCCTAAAATCATATAACCCACCAGCAGCAAAATCACCCAAAGCACGGCTATCCCCGCGATAAATGCTCCAAAATATTTGGCATAGGTCAACAGGATATCCAACCCTCTGGTGGCGATCACGGCCGAAATGGCTCCAAAAACACCCAATGGGGCAGTCTTCATCACATACCCTACCATTTTCAACACGACGTGGGAGACTACGTCCAAAGCTTTGATCAGGGAATTACCTTTGGACCCCAATCCTGCAAGAGCAATCCCGAAGAAGATCGAAAAGACCACCAATTGTAGAATTTCGTTTGTGGCCATGGCTTCAATCACACTTTTGGGAACGATATGCTCCACAAAATTTTGAAGGGAAAAATTTTGGGTTTTTCCTGTCACATCCGCAACTCCGGAAGCATCGGATATACTTAAATTCATTCCTACTCCGGGTTCAAAAAAATTGACCATCACCAAACCGATCATCAGGGAGATCAAGGAAGCCGAGAAAAACCAGATCAAGGCTTTGGAACCTACTCGACTGACGGCATGAATATCACCGAGCTTTGCGATCCCCACCACCAAAGTACTGAATACCAAAGGGGCAATAATCATCTGAACCAGTCGGATGAAAATCGTAGCGAGGAGTTTGATATTCTTACTGTAGCTGTCGATGAGCTCCTGATTGCCGGATTGGTGAATCGAATAGCCCACAATCAGACCGAGGAACATGGCTACCAAAATGGCAACCGTAAGACCGTTTTTTTTCATAAATGGGAAATGCTGCAAACAGCATAACCTCAAATGTAGATCAAGAAAAATCCTCAAAAAACAGCACTTGGATGAAGGAAAAAGAGATTTTTTATGACCAAATTAAGTTTGGTAAATACCCATCGAAAAGGTCCGGATTTTCTCTTTGTTTTTTATTCCAAATTTCTACAAAACAACTGTTATTCAGATAATTATAAAACACTGAATATTCCCATTATTCCAATCATGAAATCAAATGAATTCTTTCCAAAAGAAAATTCTGTGATTTTTTTTCAAGCTTCTATTGCTCAAAATTCACACTTGAAAGGCCGCTTTACCATTTCGTTTGAAGTTCAGGTTTTCTAAAAGCTTAAACCAGTAACGCTGCGCATAAATCTCTTAGTCTAAGATTACCTGATTGATAAATTCCAAGGCCTTGGTTTCATAGTATACTTGGAGAATAACTGCTGTTTTGTCAGCAAGCGAATGGATGAGTTTAAAATCTTGTATAGTCAGTGCTTACCATAGGATTTCTTTCATTTTTGGGATTCGGGGTAGTTGAGGTTGATCATTTGGGGTAACTCGGGTTCATGCAAACCTGCAACTGAGGTCTGCAATTCGTCACCAAAGACGCCGGAGAGAGGTTTACGTCAAAGCGGCAGACAGAATTGCAAATAATCAACCATGGAATTACAACCCGGTCACATATACCATCGCTTGGGATTTGGAATTCAGATTACCCTGTCTTTGACCATTTCGGTATCCTTGTCCCACTCTCAACAGACCACCACTTTCAAAATTGATCGCTTCCAGATTAAGAACCTCTTTGTAATATCCCATATCAAAGTTGGGACCCAGTACTTTCCCTTTGATATGGTGCCAAATCTCCACTTCAATATCCACCTCCGGATTATTCAAATCTTGACTAGAAATGGTAAAATCCCGGATATATTCAGGTGTGTTTGGTAAATCTACCCGGTAATCATATCGGGAATCTCTTGAAAAAGGATTGGATTCGGTCCGATCAAAGTAATTCGCCGATTTATTTCCAAAAGGTCGGATCTCCTCTCTTCCACCGGAGGTAACCCGATACATTCTGACTCCCGCAAACCCATAAATCTCCGGATTTCTATGGCTCGGTATTTCCTGTGCCAGGATTGACCCCAGTCTAACGGTGATTTTTTTGGTGGCCGAGGCGATAACCGGAGCCGTTACGGCTCTATTGGATTTGACGATTTTATTTCCCGACCATGCAGGAGATTCTGTCATTTCTGGATTCCATCCCCATTTTCCTTGAAATTCATTTCCAGAAAATGCAAATTCCAGGTACCCGGTGCGGCCATTGTTGGTGAAGGTTCCTTTCAGGATTTTCTTCCCTTTGTCAAAGGTGGCATCAATATCTCCCAGGCTCCCATACTTGCCCGTGACTCGATTTCCTACCTGCTGTAAGTCAAGCTCGGCAAAATTGGTTTTCCACTTTCCCGACCAAACTCCTGTTTCCAGATTGCTCACTTTACTGGTGGACGTGCGTTTCCCATTCCAATTGAATTGAGTATTTCCGGTTTGAAAATCAGAGATAAAGTAAACTCCCTTGCCTCGTAAATCTTGGAGTGAAATGGAATTATCGTAAGCAAAGTGTCCGCTAAATCCCTGAGCTTGAAGATCTGCTCCTGATCTCCACAGAAATTTTCCCCGGGCATTGCCATTGAAAAACACCCCGTGTAGTTCATGGTCCCGGTTGAAGTACTCAAAAGCCAAAATGGTCCCATTTCCGGCATAATCCCCGTAGTAGATTCCGTTTTCGTAAACCAGTTTCACGGGACCATATTGGGTTTGATAGGTCCCTTCCCACATTTGGGCATAGGTGACTCCTGAGAGGAGAAAAAAAAGCAAACTTAAAATTCGATGGATATACATAAGAGTTAAAATTCTGTGAAATGAAATCAAAATTTTCTATACAAAATTCAATTGCATGGTTTACAGTACCTTACCATATCAGGTTGCTCATTGGGATGCCGTTCTGTTCACAAAGAAATCTTCAATTACCTTGCTAGGCCTCGAATCCTTGTAGCGTATAGTGGTTTTGATATAGCCATCATAGGCTTGGGCATCACGGGAAAAGCTATAGAAAACCTCATAAGTTCGGCGAGCCAGCTTATCCTCCCGGGAAACTGTCATTTTATACCGATTGATGCGATCCTCATCGTTGAAAAACTGCGGAACTTGATTCCAAGTCTGCATCAACACCTGCTTCCCCCCCACCATGTGGTAAAGTGTGGTTTGATTGTTCTTGACCTCAAATCGTGGGATATTTTGGGTAGCATTGATATTGACAAAGTTGAGATTTTGGGCTTTGGCGGAAAAAACCATCGCACAAAGCAAGAGTAGAACGAAATGAAGATTTTTCATTTTGAAAGAAGTTTATGGAAAAGAAGAATAATGCGATGAGTTATAGTTTGTTCAGAATCTGGTCGGCCAGTAGGATAAGCTTTTGCTTGAGGACCGAAGATTCCCCTGCTTGATTGATCGTCAGCCGAAACATAAAGCCATCCTGATAAACATAGAGTGAAGCGTCCTCAGGCATCCACGTGGCAGCCTCCCCGACTTCTGTCACCTGTTCGCGGGTCTGGTTTCCAGCCAGTCCCGCACCGAATCCACCTGCCAAATCTGCTTGATCCTGCGTGATTTCTCCCTTACTCACCCGGTCTTGGAGTGCGTCCTTCATCAATTGATTGGATTGTTGAACCTCCTCGGGAGACAGGACCCGATATTGAAATTCAAAATCCTTCTTGCTGATTTTCTGAATACCACTAAGTTCAAGTCGATCCAAGTCAGGCACCTGTACCGTCATATTCCCTACGGTCATTGGGCGGGTTCGACCTCGGTCCCACGTGTAATTGAGCGCATGAAAAGATGGGTTGGAAAGGGTGGTATTGTAATCCACATCAGCCTCTTGCGCAGGAAAACCCATTGTATTTGCCGCCATTTCCAGCGTGAGCAGTTCATTCAGTTTGCCTTCATAGGCTTTTGCTGCTTCAAACAATCCTTTGGACTCGGCCAATTTCACAGCCTCTTCGAGGGCATTGGAATTGCCTTTTTCTCCACAGGAAACCATTCCCAGAAGAATCAGCACGTAGAAAATCTGAGTTTTCATCGCTTACTTTTTGATGAATTCCACCCGACGATTTTGCGCTTTACCATCCGAGCTCCCATTATCAGCTATAGGCTCGGATTCCCCTTTTCCCTCTGTACTCATACGGGCCTCATCAATGCCAAATTGACCCGAAAGCGCTGATTTGACCGCTTCAGCTCGCTTTTGAGAAAGGGTTTGATTTAGGCTAAGGTCTCCATCACTGTCTGTATGACCGATGATATGTACATTCACAGATTGGTTTTCTGTAAGGACTCCGGCGATTTCTTTTAGAATTCCATAGGATTCCGGCTTGATTGTGGCCGAACCAGAATCAAACACGATCCCTTGCGTGATCAACTTGCCTTCGGTGATCAACTTGGATCTGGTATCGGGCTGCCCCACTGCAAACCGGAGATTAGAAAGCAAAAACTCTCTGTTTTCCACGAAAAATGTTGCGGTCCCAAGAACAAACCGATACTTACCTTCCGACTGAAAAGCCCTGGGAATATCCCATACCTTGGATTCATTGAGGTAAACCCTAAGCCTTGATTTTTGCTTCCAGATTGACACTTTGACAAAGGCATATTCCTCTCCATTGGGAATAAAAAATTGCTTTTGAGGCTTTACGTTTTCGACTACTGCATCCCCGTTGATATTATAGGAGAAAATTGCCGTGTTTCCAGTGTTAGGTTCGAGCTCAATAATCGTGGCATTCGCAGTACCAAAATCCAGAATGTTAGCGCTGTGATTTTCATCAATAAAGGCCAATTTGGTCAACACTGCATTTTCTTTGATTACTGCGAGGTCAAACTCGATGGTACAGTTCTCAGGAAGTGCCCCTACAAATTCAGGATAAAGTACGCCCTCGTCAGAAAAAACCAACCATTTGCCTTCAAGCCCTTCGATCGTTACCACTTCACCGGAAGAATTGGTATTCCACCGAGCCGGAAAATCACCGACTGCATCCTGAGAAAAGTCCTCAAAAGCAATCACCCGCTCACCGGGTATAAAGTCAAAGTTGGAATAAGCCTGGATTTTCGCAGATGCATTCCCATCCGTCTCAATTACCTGAGATGGTGAAGAGCTCCTTCCATTTTCATCATAGCTTTGGGTTTCGGCCTCCGACTCCTCGTCCCCTTCTCCTGATTTATCCGCTTTACCCTTTTTTTTGAAAAGATTATTGACCCCTTCTTCCATTTTATTGAAGGCCTTGTCAACCGTTTCCGAAGTTTTGTTTTCTACTTTTCCTTCGGTTTGGGATTTGGTATTGATTACAATTCTCCTACCCAGATTTTGGGCATGCCCCTGAACCACAATTCCGATGCAAAGTCCCAGGATTAAAAATTTTTTCATGATGCGATGAGGTTAAATTCCTCTGTTAGTGCATCAGCGATGGAGAAGTAAACATACCATTGAGATTTTTTTGCGCTTTTATATCATACCCATTTATCAAAGTGAAAAAAGTTGAGTAGTCAAGAATAAGACTTTGTCCAGCTAGATAGGTTTCCCCATAATAGCCTATTGGATCTTGATTCCTGTGTCTCGCTTCTTGCATCTTATGTCTCCAGTCCATTGTCTAACCTCTTAAATCATATCTTTTGCTTCTTATCCGAAAAAATCTATGTTTACTTTTCCATACTTTTTGAACCAATGGATGTGAAAGAAAAGCAGCTGGAACTGCTGAAAGCAGGTGATCGGGAAACCTTAAAACAAATCTATCTCTCGCATAAAAAAGGCTTCAGGCTCTTTGCGAAACGCTATACCTCAGATGATGACCTGATTGACAATGCCTATCAGGATGCCATCATTGTGTTGGCAGAAAATGCTCAAAAAGGAAAAATTCAAACGCTCAATTCCAGTATCGGAACCTATTTGTATTCTGTTGGAAAATTTATCCTGTTTAAAAGCCTGAAAAAGAATCACCTGACCAGTGAACTGACAGAAGAGGTCAAGGAAGAACTGATATCGGAAAGCTTTGAGGAAGAAACCAAGGATGAAATGATCCTCAGACTTCGCCAAAAACTCGAAAATCTTGGACCAAAATGCCGGGAGATTCTCCGACTCTTTTACTATCAAGCCAAATCCCTCGATGAAATATGCCAAATCATGGGATATGATTCCAAAGAGGTCCTGAAGAGTACTAAATCCCGATGCCTGAAAAGCCTCAAAGACACCTTGAACCAAACCTAATATGGACCAGGAAGAACTTATCAACGCCTATCTTGAAGGAACACTCAGTCCTGAAGACCAAGAACTGTTCGAAAAATTACTTGAAGAGCAACCTGAATATAAAAAGTTGCTTGAGGAGCATAAAAAGGTCAAAATTGCTGTAACCTTACAGGAAAGAAACGACCTCAAAGCCATTTTGAAAGAAATTGATCAAGAGGAAAAAGACCGCCAAAAGCCCTCAAGCCCTGTCAAGTCATGGCTCTTTTCAGGAATTGCCGCCTGTCTGATAGTTATAACCGGCTTTTTCCTTTGGATCAACTTGAGTATGAATCCGGGGGAAAAATTATTCAAGAGCTATTATGAAACTTATCCCAATCTGGTAGCACCCACAGTAAGAGGTGATCAAGAATCAACTCTAAAATCAGATGCCTTTCTGGCTTTTGACAATGGCGACTTTGAAAATGCAGCCAGCCTGTTTGACCGGCTACAGAATGAAGCAGGGGGTGATTATGCCGCATTTTATTCGGGGATTTGCCAATTGGAACTAGGTAGACCGGAAAAAGCCATTCCCTTATTTCAGAAAGTTAATGAAAATGCCTCCCAACCCGACAAAATCACCGCAATTTGGTTTGAGGCCTTGGGATACTTCTTGCTCAATAAGCTTCCCGAAGGAAAATCACTCATGACAAAAGTGGCTGCTTCCCCAGGGCACCCTCTCCAGAACCGTGCTCAGGAAATTCTGGAAAAACTAAAGTGAACCAGGTCTTTTTCTGGACTTTCGGAGAAAAATAATCCATCCCAACACTAATCCAAGGCATCCGAAAACCATGGCAAATTTCGCCTCTTTGGACCACCAAGAGGAAGACAGCGGGTCTGTTTTGCCATTGAGAACAAATCCTGACCAAAAAAGCGGATGATTTTTTAAAGGGTTTTCCTGAATAAACTGCCTCTTCGCATGGATTAAGGCGATGTGCTTTGGTTTTCCCGCTTTGATGCCTCTGTAAAAATTGAGCATAACCTCGGCCGTTTCCTTATCGGGGATCGCCCAAAGACTGTAAACGGTACTTTTGACGCCTGCCAAATTCAAGGCCTTGGAAAGGCTCATTAGCCCCTCTCCAGGCATCAGTTTGCCCATTCCTGTTTGGCATGCGCTAAGGACCACAAGTTCGGAGGGGAAATTTACCTGATATAGGTCTCTCAGGAGTAGCTTATCTCCCCCTGAAAAAATCAAGGCAGACTCCTCATAGTTTACCGGATTTTGCTCTGCATGCATAGCCAGATGGTGTATCTGATAATCTGTTAGGCTGTTGATAAAAGCAGTCTTATTGGCATGTTGACCAATCATAGCCTTACCGTCCACCAATCCCGTCAAGTTGACTACCTCCTCGAGATTGTTTTTAATAGCCTGATAGCCAGTACCCTGATAGTCTGGCGCAAAAGCTACCAAGAAATCAGCCCCAAAACGATCATTTTTTGGACTTTCATAGGCCATCTCTCGAAAAGATTGCTGGTAAGACATGAAATGATTCTGAACCAAAAAATCTCCTTTTTCATCTATCAGCGCCTCAAAAGGTATCCCATGCAGCCGATCGTCAGGAAGAATATAAATCTCTTCCCTCAGAGATTCGGCAAAAGGAGAAACCAGCAGTCGGTAAAGTGTGGCAGCAGGAGATCGGTAACTATCATCCAAGCGAACCATGGAATTTCGAAACTCCTCCACCCAGGAATTGACCATCTCCACCGGGGCCAAGGAATAAACCTGAAGATCGTTCTGATGAATCAATAAAGCGAAAATTTGCTTTTCGGTCACCAGGTATTTCAACACTGACAAATTTGGAGGTAGGTCCCTTTGAAATGATAGAATGTCAAAAGGCCTGTTATAGAAACGGTAAGCTTCCTCTTCCTGAATCCTTTTTTCTATTTGGTGAAGTTCTTCACGGAGACTCTTTTCCCTGCCTTGGGATAACTGACCTTGATTCAGCTCTATGGTTTTTAGATTAAGCTCTTTTAAAAATTCAGAAGTAGAACCAAGGAACTCCTCATTTTTGCTTAGAAATTTTTTCCAGCCCTGTTGCGAATCATTTCGCTCCACTAACTCCAATAGGCGGATCTTCTTTTCAGAGGTGAGCAGCCCATTTTCATTCCAAAGCGAAAAAATGCCTTCCTGAATCTGTTTGTTTATCTCTTCCAAGGATTGGGTGTAACTTCCCTTCAGGTAATATTCCTGAAACATCTCCCCTGCCACCTGAAACAAATTCAGAGAAGAACTCAAATCTTGAAGATTAGAATTTTTCTTGCCCATCCGCATTAAAATCTGACCGGATTTGATCAAGATGGTGAGGTACCGTTCATTATTCAACTGCTTAAAATCCGAATAGGTAAGTTCTGCAATCCCTTTACGATTAATGGGCTTTTGGAGGAGATCACTCAACATTTTTTCCAACATCTCCATGGATTTTCCTTCCTCTCCGAGACGATTCAAAAGATCCGCCTGTAAAACTTGTAATGAAAAACCACTTGAACCTCCAAATCCGTATCGTTCCAGGAGGCTTAAGCTTTTTTGCGCATAGTCGAGCGATTTTTGATTTTCACCTGCATCATAATATACTATGGCCTGGTTGGCAAGATATTTCATCTGAAAAAATCCCGAAAGAGGAAGGGATTTCATTCGTTCGTAGTAGCCTACTGCCGCTTGGAAGTTTTTCATCTCCTTTTGGAGAAAACCTGCTTCTTCATAAATCGCGGCCATTACTCCCCATTGTTCCTCAAAAAAATCCCGAGGTGCATGTCGGATTATCGCCTCAGCTTGAATTAATATCCGATCCAATTGCCGGTCATTTTTTGTGGCTCCATAAAACCTGGAAAAGTTCAATAGAAGCTTCATTTCAAGATCTAATTCCTCGATTTCAGATAATCCAAAGGACTTTTTGGTCTCAGTCACATACCTTTGAAAAAAGGCCAAGAGCTCCTCGGCTGCCGTATAGTTGCCATATTCTATTTCAGCAAATATCAGGTTATTCAGTACAGTTGAAATATTCGAAAATTCATCCAAGTGACTCGTTTTCCATATTTCAAATGCTCGGTAA
The DNA here is from genome assembly GCF_003253485.1 of Algoriphagus aquaeductus. Lineage (GTDB taxonomy): Bacteria > Bacteroidota > Bacteroidia > Cytophagales > Cyclobacteriaceae > Algoriphagus > Algoriphagus aquaeductus. The sequence goes on from NZ_QKTX01000005.1 coordinate 202,984, forward strand.
TAACTTTGCTTTGAGCGGTTCTGAAAACCAAGGATATCCTGAACATAGCCCAGGTTGTTATGACAAAGGGCCAGTTCGGAAAAATTGGGCTTGGCTTGAAGTTCATAAAGTTGGATTGCACGCGCATAATTGCGACTGGATTCCAGCATTTTTTCCTGGTAGAGATAAATGTCTCCTTTCTGAAAGTAAATGCTGGCCCAAGCCTCCTCAGGCAGAGTCTTATATTCAGGAATATTTTGAAGTGAGTCCGCAAGCAAGAGACCTTTGTCGCCTTCTCCATTGGAGTTGAAATAGGCCATTTTGATGGCTGCAAAACGAATATTTTCAGGAAGAGAAAAGGTGATTTTCCGATTCAAAAGCGCTTCATCTACTTGCTGAAGTTGCGAAAGGAGTTGTTCTGGCGAATTTTCAAACTGTTGTTTTTCCAATCTGCGCAAAAGTGAATCATTGTTCTGAGCCCAGGATAAGATTGGAAACAAAAGGAATCCGAACAAAACAAGTAAATATCCAATAATCAGAGAAAAGTTACCTTTTGACTTAGCGATCATATTGAAAAATGATGAAGATTTTCTTTGAAAAATAAGGTGGAGTTACCGATTTTCTACTCAGAGGTATGGTTTGAGATCTTGAATGATATCATATCCCCATAAAGATGATGAAGGGTAAAAACCCTCCAGAATTTCTCCGGAGGGCAATTTCAAACTTCAAATTTCTAATTTCAAATCTTACACCTTCGGCACATTCCAGCCATTATGGTACTGTGCTTTCATCAGTGCATTGGCATCCGCATCAGTAAACTGATTTTTTCCCGCATCCCAATAGACTTTCTTGCCGGTTTTGTAAGCGATATTTCCCATTTGGGCGTTGATCGCAGCCACCGAACCGGTTTGGATACCGCACTTCAGCTTACTGGCATCATTGGCTGTCATGGCCTCCACAAAGTTGACCGCATGCAGGTCCAAAGCACTTGGCCCGGCAGGACGGGTATGAGGGACTTCTTCCACTTTTGGTTTGCGCTGACCGTCCACGTTTTCGGTTTCGGGGATCACTTTCCAACCACCCCGGTTGACGACCAAGGTGGCATTGTTTCCGATAAAGGCAATACCTTCCGTAGTGCCGTAGTTTCCACCATCGATTCCCGTGGCGTGTTCCCAAAGCATATTGAAGCCATCGTATTCATATACGGTTTGCAAAGTGTCCGGAGTCTCTGAGGCATCATCCGGATAGGCAAATTTACCCCCGGAAGCCATCACTGACTTAGGTGCACTGACACCCATGGCATACAGTGCGATATCGATCTCATGTACGCCCCAGTCGGTCATCAAGCCACCCGCGTAATCCCAAAACCAACGGAAATTGAAATGGAATCGATTGGCGTTGAATTCTCTTTTCGGTGCAGGACCTAACCACATATCGTAATCCACCCCAGCAGGCACAGGGCCATTTGGCACGACAGGAACCGGCTTCATCCAACCTTGGTAAGCCCAGCATTTCACCAGACGAATTTGGCCCAGTTTGCCTGATTTGACGTATTGGATTGCCTCATCGTACTGAGAACCCGAACGCTGCCATTGTCCTACTTGGACGATTTTGCCGTAGCGCTCTTGGGCCTTGACCATAATTTGGCACTCTTCGATGGTATTGGCAATGGGTTTCTCCACATAGACATGCTTACCGGCTGATACCGCATCTACCATATTCAGGCAGTGCCAATGATCCGGTGTACCGACAATGACGACATCAATATTCTTGTCCTCCAGCATTTTGCGATAGTCCTTGTATTGCTTGGGACGGGTTCCTCGTAGTTTGAATACATCTTCACTACGCTGATCGAGTACACTTTGATCGATATCACAGATCGCCACACAGTTGACTTGAGGAATCTTGAGGTGGGCATTCATATTGGACCAGCCCATTCCTTTGCAGCCAATCAAACCATAATTGATCTGATCATTCGGGCCAATAGTACGGGTGAATTTCCCGAAATCAGCAGCAGTCAGTATGGACGGCATGCTAAGTCCAGCCCCGAGGAGCATGGTGTTTTGTATAAATCGTCTTCTTGAGGACATGATGGTTATTGGATTAATGGTTATTGGGAGAAAAGTGAAATTTCGGATTTGGGATTTCGGACGTCGGAAGACCCGAAATCAACCATCCGAAATCCGAAATCACAACGGTCTTACCCAAATATTTCTGAATCTCACCGGGTTGCCATGGTCTTGTAACTTGATCGGTAGGGCTTCAGCATGGGCTTTGTAATTAGGAATACCGATGTACTCGGTTGGGCCTTTGAGAATTACATTGTTTTGTACCACCACTCCGTTAATCAAAACAGTCACGGTAGCCGGAGAAGTCAAATGTCCGTTTTTGTCAAAACGTGGAGCCTTGAAAATGATGTCGTAGTAGTTCCACTCTCCCGGAGCCCTCAGCGGATTGACCAAGGGTGGATACTGCTTGTATATCGAACCAGCCTGACCATTGGTGTAGGTTTTGCTTTCGTAGCTATCGAGGATTTGAACCTCGTACATTCCCATCAGGAAAAATCCTGAATTGCCTCGGCCCTGACCTTCACCGACGATCTCGGTTGGAGCAGACCACTCGACATGGTATTGGGCATCTCCAAAAGGAAGCTTCGACTGGATATCTCCTTTTCCGCGAACCACCACCAATTCTCCATTTTCGATCTTCCACTCAGCCGGTGCATTTCCATCTTTGGCAGAGACGAAATTGTTGAGACTGGTTCCGTCAAATAGGACGATGGCGTCTGAAGGAGGAAGATTGTTTTGGGCACCGGGGCTAATCTTCGGAACAACAGGGGTGTAAAACTCTGTAGCCTGAGGAGGCAATGGCGGAGGAGTTGGGTTTTGCTGGGCAATAGATAATTGGCTAAGGCTCATGCCACTTCCAATCAAAGCCAGGGTCAATAGTTTCTTCATAGTACAATAGATTATTTTAGGAATTAGTACTCTGCCAATAAATTACAGGAAAAAAGGCGTGAAACGGAAAGCCGTTGATGGATTTTTGATGGATTTACCCAAATCCTTTTCTACTTTTCCAAAAAAACTATCGAAATGAAAAGACCTTTACTCGGATTGATTTTCGGCCTTATCCTGACCTTACAAGCCTTTGCCCAGGAGGAATACTATTTCCCCGGAGAAAAATTTGATCCTGCAATCCCCTCTCCCTCCCAGTTTTTGGGTTACCCGATCGGAGATTGGCACACACGCTATGACCTGATCGTGAAGTATTTCGAAAAACTCGACCAACTCATCGAGACCGCCCAACTCCAAACCATCGGCTACACCCATGAGCATAGGCCCAAGGTCATTTTGACGATTGCCTCCGCTAAAAACATGGGGAATCTGGATCAAATCCGCCAAAAGCAGCTTCAACTGGCCGATCCATCTCAGCCAAAGCCTGCTGTAGCCGATATGCCCTCCATCATTCACCTGGGGTATGGCGTACACGGAAATGAACCTTCCTCTGCCGAAGCAGCCATGCTGACCGCCTATTGGCTGATGGCTTCGCAGTCGGATTTGGCCAAAAATCTCAGAGAAAATTCCGTTGTACACATCGACCCGACTCTGAATCCAGACGGACGTGACCGACATAGCCTTTGGGCTAACTCCAACAAAGGCTTCCCTCCCGTTGCTGATCCATTGGATCGTGAGCACAACGAAGCTTGGCCCAATGGACGAACCAATCACTACTGGTTTGACCTCAATCGGGATTGGTTGCCTTTAGCTCATCCCGAATCAAAAGTAAAAGTGGAATGGTACCATCAGTGGTATCCCAACGTGACCACGGATTTCCATGAAATGGGCACCAACAGCACCTATTTCTTCGAACCCACCAAGCCCTACGGTTCCGAAAACCCGGTGGTACCGAGAAAAAATTACGACGATATCAATCCCCGCTTCGCCAAATATTTCGCCAAATACATGGACGAGATCGGAAGTCTCTATTGGACCAAAGAAGTTTTTGACAATAGCTACCCAGGTTATGGATCAACCTATCCGGACATTCATGGTGGACTGGGTTTGGTGTTTGAAACTGCCAGCAGCCGAGGGCATGTGCAAAGCAGCCAAAGAGGAGATATCACGTTTGCCTTTACTATCCGAAATCATGTAGTCAATTCCTTGGCCACCATGGAAGCCGCTTTGGACAACCGGGAATACATGCATGAGTACCTCAGAGAGTTTTTCCAAACTGCGGTGGCGGAAGGAGCCAAAGACCCTGCGAAAAACTATGTGTTCGGAGACGAATTTGATGAAAGCAGAAACCGACTTTTTGTCCAATTCCTTTTAGACCACAAGATCAAAGTCTATGAAAACACAGCCGACTTAACTGCCTCTGGCCAGTCGTTTAAAAAAGGAAAATCCTGGGTGGTTCCTACCAATCAACCTCAATACCGCATGGTGAGAACCATGTTTGAATATGTGAAAGAGTTTGCGGACTCGGTATTTTACGATGCTTCAGCCTGGACCATGGCTGCGGCTTATGGGATGCCTTTTTCGGCAGCGCCAACGGTAAAAACTGGTAGCCAAATTTCTGAGGTTAAAGCTCCTGTTTTTTCTTTCCCTGAAGGAAAAGCCTACGCTTACCTGATCGATTGGTCGGACTATTATGCTCCCAAAATGCTCTATGATCTGCAAAAAGCAGGAATCCATGTGGAATCGATTCACCGGCCTTTTTCCTCCCAAACCCAAGACGGAAAAGTGGACTTTCCGGCGGGTACCCTGATGATTCCTATGGGCTTTCAAAAGCTTAAAGCCGAGGAAGTCAGTGCAAAAATCAAAGAATTGGCAGCCAAAAATGCACAGAAAGTCTATGCTGTACAGACCGGATTAAACCTCAGCGGCATTGATTTGGGGTCTAATTTGGTTTCAGCCGTGCAGCAGCCAAAAGTGATCATGATGGTAGGTTTGGGTATCAACGCCACCGAAGCCGGAGAAATCTGGAATTTGCTGGACCAGCATTTTGGTATGCCGATTACCAAAGTGAATATGGAACAATTTGGGCGTGTCAACCTTCACCAATACAACACGCTGATCCTTCCTTCCGGGAACTACAATTCGCTTTCCGAAGGACAAGTCAATCACCTCAAAGACTGGGTGAATCGAGGCGGCACCATCATTTCCATGAAGAGCGCCTCACTTTGGCTCAATCAAAAAGGAATCACCAAAGAAGAAGCCGTGAAACTCGAAAAAGAGGAACAAGAGCCTGCCGCTCTTCCATTCAGTGTCAGAAATGACTTCGAAGGAGCAAAAGAAGTAGGCGGAAGTATCTATCTGGCAGAAATGGATTTGACGCATCCGATCGCTTATGGCTATCACCGAAAAAATCTGCCGGTGTACAGAAATACGGACATCTTCATCAAACCATCAGCAGACAAATACCTGACTCCGATCAAATACACTTCAAATCCTCACTTAGGAGGCTACATTTCAAAAACGAATCTGGAAAAGCTCAAGCAAAGTGCCGGAGTGGTGATCTCTCCTGCCGGACAAGGCCGTGTGGTACATTTCTTCGACAGTCCCAACTTCCGTGGAACTTGGTATGGCACCAACAAGCTCTTTTTGAATGCTATTTTCCATGGGGAAAATATGGATTAGGAAATTTGAGATTGGAAATTTGATGCTTCGACTAAGCTCAGCACAAGAATTTGAAAAAAAGCCCCTGAATAACTCATTCAGCGGCTTTTTTGCTTTTCTACCAACAATTCAAATCTTTACTGATTTTGCACCATGATTTGTCCAGGTTGGGGGTAATCTAGGGAATGAAATAACGTATCAATTCAAGCTGCCGACAGATTGGAGTCGAGGGTTCGAAGACCTTTCGATTTCGAGACCCTAATCTTCCCGGCTCTCATTGCAGCCACGATACTCTCTTTGGCAGCAAAATAAGTTGGTCTAGTTCCCAAAAGCCTATCAGCTCAATTTAAATCGAACAGGCAACTTCATTCTGGAATTTACTTTTCTATCCTTTTGCTGAGCAGGTTCCCAGTTAGCAGAATTTTGAACAACACGAATAGCCTCTTCATCACAGCCACCCCCAATGCCTCTAAGAATAGTGGGGTTGGAAATTGAACCGTCTGAATTGATCACAAAATCTACGATCACGGTGCCTTCAATACCAAGTTTTTTAGCTTCAGAAGGATACTTCAAGTTGGCTAATAAATACGAGTTCCATCCTTCCAAACCTCCAGGAGGTACTGGCTGTACTTCAGTGACGTCGAAAATTTCTTTTCCGTCCTTGCCTACATCCGTAATACGTGCGGCAATGTTGGTGGGAGCCATGCTGGGTTTGGCGGCCACTTGTGTAGGCCCTTCGATTTCCTCTGCCTGATCGATTTGGCAGGAAGAAAAGGTGACTCCAAGCCCTAACACGGAGATTAGAGCCATGTGCTTGATTTTCATGAGATTGTTTTTCATGGATTTATAGAGTTTAGGTTAAATTTTGAACATACTACCCCCAGTCCATCCATTTTTATGGATGGAAATTGGGCATCAAACTGGTTTCAGATTACTTAGTAGAAGAAGGAGAAGAATAACCGACCACGACAAAATGCCTTCCGTATGCTTCCGACACAGCTTTTTCCTTTATCCATTTGTCGATGTCTTCTTGCTTGTCCGAATCCACCCGAAAGAGTATAGGCACACGCATTCTTGATTGAACGGGCTTGCCATCCTGTTTGGCAGGAATCCAATCTGGACTGGCAGAAATTACCCGAATCACTTCTTGGTCACATTCGCCTCCTATTCCTCTCAACAATTCGACATCCTGTACTTTTCCTTCCGAGGTAACATTGAAGACTGCCAACACCACTCCTTGGATTCCAGATTTCCTGTCATTCGCCGGATACACAATATTTTTGGCGATGTATTTATGCCACTCTTCCCGACCCCCAATGGGCTGAGGGATTTCGTCAGTCTGGTCAATGGCCTGGTAAATTGGCTCTGGTTCAGTTGGAGACGGATTTGTTTTTTGGGTTTGGGTTAGCTTTACTTTGACCGTTCCATCAGCTTCATTCACCTGGACTTCTTGGGTATCATATCCGATATAAGACACCAACAACACGATAGGCAAAGAAGGAACATCCAGTGAAAAGTTACCGGAAAGATCGGTAACGGTTCCGGTAGTGCTTTGCTTGATTAGGATGGCCGCACCTTTGATGATTTCATCTTGCTCATTGACCACAGAACCGATGATTCTGATTGAATTGGACTGGGAAAAGACAGGGAAAACACAAGCAAAATTTAGAAATACAAATAGTATCCCAAATTGAATAAGTCGATTCGATTTCATAGCTTATAGTTTAGGTTAATTATGGTATGTTAATTAAGTAGGAAAGATCAAATCTATTTTGGTTAGAGAGATGGATGATATTTCCTATTTAGATTGGTAGGCTGTGACAACCAACCCACTTTGCTGATTGACTTTTGGAAGTGGAATTTCGGATACAGGGATTTTGACGGGAAAGGCAACAGGCTTTTCGATTTTAAATCGAATCGGTAATCTCATTCGGGTTTTTACGGCTCTACCTCTTTGCCTTCCAGGTTCCCAACGTGGCGCACTACTTACGACACGTACAGCCTCTTCATCGGCTCCCCCTCCTATTCCGCGTAGAATCTCAACATTATGAATAGAACCATCCGTGTGAATTTCGAACACAACAATGACCGTTCCCTCGATTCCTTTTTCCCTGGCCGAAAGGGGATATTTAAGGTTTTTCGCTAAATACTCATTCCAGCCTTTCATTCCTCCTTCTGGATTAGGCTGTTGCTCCACTACATCAAAAACCTCATCGGCTACTTCCGTGATGATTACAGGATTGATTTTTTGAACTTCATCCTTGGGCAAATCAGCAAATGAAGGAGCGGGTTGATCTGTCAAAGGTACTTCTACGATTTCGGTGAATTCTTCTTTCAAATCGGAGACTTTTGGAAGCAATTCCTCTTTTTCGCATGAAAACATAAACATCAAAATACCAAGGACAGGAATCAGTGCAAAAAATCGGAATCTCTGCAGGCGAGATGATTTTCCTTTCGCCATCATGAGAATCCTTTTCTTGGTCTGAAACTGATTGAAGTTATTCATGAATTGCCAGCCTGGTTTGCCTGAGATCAACCTCAGAAGAAGCATGGCATACTCTTTCGGTGAATAATAAGAAGTAACCCCTTGATCAGCCTGATATTCGTGAACTTCCCTCAAAGACCTTTCGAAAAGGTAAATCAATGGATTAAACCAAAAGATCACCTTGGCAAAATTTACCAATAGCAAATCCCAAGAATGCCGGTAGGTCACATGCATGGATTCGTGAAGAATAATTTGCTTTTGGGAGGGATCTTCCGGCTCAAAACTTGGCATCAGGATGTATCCAAAAAACGAAGCCGGAACAAAATCAGGGTGCAAGGCAATCAAATGATTTTCATGCCTGACTTTCTGCGCTTGACCGATAAGCCGTTGGGAAATCATAAAGCCAAAAATCAATCTTCCAGCCATCACCAACGCCCCAATTAAATAACCTACTAAGAGTATGGAAGGCCATTTAGGGGCTTGATAAGCCGGCAAAGTTTCTTGTTCACCTACTTGAAATACCGGGAGGGTCATTTCTCTCACTACATTGCCTCCACCAATTCCCATAAAATCAATGGAAAGTAGAGGAATCGTAAAAGAACTTACCAACAGTACCAATAAAATCGCCCGATTTAGGGAAAAAAAAGTCAATTCGCTTAGCGCAAACCTATATATCAACAAGGTCAGACCCAAACAAACCGAAACTTCAAGTAGGTAAACAAGTACTGATTCCATTATTCGGAGGGTTTATCCATTTTATCGATCAAATCCTGCAATTCATTAATTTCTTTCTCAGAGATGTTTTTCTCCTTAACCATAAAGGAGAGAAAATTCCCAACCGATCCTCCAAAGAATGTGGAAACCAATCTGTTGATGCTTCTTTTGCTGTATGCTTCCTGATTGATGATAGGCTTGTAAATATTCACAGTACCATACATGCGGTGACTTAGGTATCCTTTGCGCTCTAGATTACGAATAGTTGATGCCAAGGTCGTGTAAGGTGGCTTGGGATCCTCCAACTGATCCAATACATCTCGGATCAAGAGTTCTCCCTGTTTCCAAAACAGGCTCATGATTTCTTCTTCGTGCTGATTTAACTCTTCCATAGGTGACATTTTAAGTGGTTTTTCTTGGTGCTACTAATATTTAGTAATTCTACGTTTTTGACTTGTTAATTGCAAGAAGAAGAATCAAAAAAAATTGAATCTTTTCTTACCTAAAGAAAAAAACCGGTCTTTGAGCCGGTTTTGAAATAAAAATAGAAGCGTGTGTCTTCTTAATTTGAATAGTATTTAGCTCTCAACCAGAAAGCAACCCTGACCAATAAGATCAAGGCCGGAACTTCTACCAAAGGACCAATTACCCCGGTAAATGCCTGACCTGAACTCAAGCCAAAAACTGCAATTGCCACTGCAATTGCCAATTCGAAATTGTTTCCCGCTGCGGTAAAAGAAATCGCAGCATTTTGAACATAGGGAGCTCCCATCACTTTACTGAAAAAGAAGCCCAATACAAACATTATCAAGAAATAAACTAGCAACGGAAGGGCGATTCGAAGTACATCGCCTGGGATTTCTACAATCAATTCTCCTTTAAGTGAAAACATAATTACAATGGTGAACAGTAAGGCTATCAGGGTGATCGGGGCAATTCTTGGCAAAAACTTTTCTTTATACCAGGCTTCACCTTTGATGTTTGGCAAAATCAAGCGGCTTAAAAGTCCGGCCAAGAAAGGTATACCCAGGTAGATGGCAACACTTTCAGCTATAGTACCTATGGAAACATCAATGATGGCGCCTTCAAAACCTAATAAGGGAGGAAGTTTGGTAATGAAAAACCAGGCATAAAAGCTGTACCCAAACACTTGAAAAATACTGTTGAGTGCAACAAGCCCTGCTCCATACTCCGAGCTACCCTCCGCCAAATCATTCCACACCAAGACCATGGCAATACACCTCGCCAATCCGATCAAGATCAACCCTACCATGTACTCCGGGTAATCCCTGAGGAAAACAATGGCCAAGACAAACATCAACATAGGCCCCACTATCCAATTTAGAATTAAGGAAATGCTGAGAATTCTGACGTTTTTGAAGACTTTGGGCATAAGTCTATAATCCACTTTGGCCAAGGGAGGATACATCATCAAGATTAAACCAAGGGCTATGGGAATATTGGTCGTACCCCGGCTCATGGCTTCTACCCTGTCGGCAAATGATGGCAAGAAGTACCCCAAAGCCACGCCAAGAATCATCGCAAGGAAGATCCAAAGCGTCAAATTTTTATCCAAGAATCCCAATCTCCTTGGTGCGCTCATCGTCTTTCACTTACTTTTTGAAAAACCAAAAACAACTCTGCCCCGATCTGATGGGAGCGTTCGGTATACATCTTCTCCTCCAAGTCTGTCCCATCAAAGGCTTTGGGATCTTCAAACCTTAAAGGGATTCTGGCTTCTGCACCGGGAATAAACGGACAATTCTCATCAGCATGATCACAAGTCATCACCGCAGCGAAACCTTTCTGTGCATTGATGACATCATCATATACTTTCGAAAACGTCGTGATAGGCTCGGAATCTTCCCCATGAAAAACAAAATAGGTAGGATTGCCTTCTCCTTTTTGGATCACTTTGAATCCATCACGACGGATCGCAGCTACGGCCCGTTCATTGAAAGCCGTCACCTCCACTCCACCGGAATAGCAAAAAGCTTCGATACCAAAATAATCCGCCGCAGTCTGTGCCCAAATCTGGGAAAACTGACTTCTTCGGCTATTGTGCGTACAGATAAAATTCAGTCGCACTTCCTCTCTGTTTTTGATTTTGCCTAAAATATACTCAACCAGGGATTCAATGACCGGCATTCTTTCTTCAGGAATCTGACGGATTGGCAAGGAGTCAATAGTCCTCTGGAGGACTGGATAAATTGTATTTTTCATAAAAAGGAAAATCAACAATTAACAACACCCGGAGTTGGGAGTACAACAACCTGCTGAAGCGGCCTGCAACTCAGAGAGACGTACTTTTGGTTTTTGAGCAGGTATTCCGCATTTGTCTTTTGCGAGGCAATCGGTCATTTTCTTAGTCAGCACAAAAGCTGCTCCGTTAAATTCCAGTCCATATTTCCCGATGGTATCCCCTTGGTATTCCACCTCCACTTCCAGATCCTCCAAGCCTAAAACTCGCTCTGAAAGCTCAATGATGTCCAAAAGTTTTTTGGCACCCAACCGGTGATCGTAATCTCCATCTTCCCAAAGCTGGAAATTGATGGATTTTTCATCTCGGATGGTCCCTCCGCAATCAATAAATTTCTTGTTTACCTGACCGATTTCAGTGATGTGAAAATGCGCAGGTACTGAAGTTCCATCCGGCAAAAGGAAGGTCAGTTGACTTAGGGATGGAAGCTGGGATTTGATTTCTGATAAGTACATAAAGATTGGATTATTGCAATATTACGATTGATTAAGATAAATTTTTTTTAACAACAATCTCCTGATGAACAAGACTGGGTCAGTTGATCAAAAAGACCATTAAACAAAGCACTGACTCGCTCCCATTTTTCTTCATTGAGACAATAATTGACTGAGACACCCTCGATGGACCCTTTTATTAGTCCCAATTCTTTCAATTCTCTCAAATGCTGAGAAATAGTAGCTTGGGCAAGCCCTAGCTCCTGAACCAAGGTTCCGTTGATGCAAGACTTGGTCTTGGCCAAATACTGCAGAATGGCAATCCTCGCGGGATGCGCAAAGGCCTTTGCCAATTGAGCCAGTTCGTTTTGCTCAGTGCTGAAGAGATCTGTTTTCGTGATTCCCATAATTACATTGCAATATTACGATTAATAAAATTTCTCAGACAAACATTTGCGAATATTTTTTGAAAAAAATTTTCGGATACTGGCAATCAGCCTCCCTGTAAGACGGCTTAGCAGGCATTGGGAATTTCCCGAAAAGGTTGAAATACAAATCCTCCGGTCGTTTGTACTGAGCTTGTCGAAATATCGGTTGCCCGTGCCGAACACACTCGATGTACCCACCTCGTGAATCAATGAGGATTTGGAATGTTACAAGTGCGGACAATTATTAAAAATAAATCAGTCGTATTTGGCCTGAATCAGGACGGTTCGGCTCAAAATGGGTGAAACCGTGAAAAATCCAAGAGCGGGGGTATTACCTTTCACTGCTTTAATGTTCGACTCAGGATTTTGAGGCGGAGGACTGAATAATCCCCCGTCATTGAAAAGCAAATTGACCAGCTGATTAAGGTACTCAAACGCGTCCCGATTGAGACGGTATAGTTCAAGTCGCACCCGGTCATTCTCTTTAAATGAATAACCCAATTCCAAGCCTTTTTCAAAAAACTGAAGACCAAAAGTATCGTCAAACAACAGGTAATCCTCCCGTTGATTTTTGAGGGTATCATTTTCTATCACCCGGATGCGGTAATTGTTGTCCGCTGTGAAAGGGATTTTTCCATATACTTTAATGTAGAAACCTTCTTCTCTAAAAAGTCTTTTTTCTTCAAATTTCCAGGTGACGCTGTCTACAATCGGTGCAGCCAGCATCATTCCTGAGGCTTGATATGCTTTATCATTCCACACCACATTGAGCTCATAGGTTTCTCCTACCCGCGCCCGCTCTGATGGATGGGGGCGGTAAGAATTGGAAGCAGTGATGAAATTAAATGGAATCACTCTTCCGGAACTTTTGACCCGGATGAAAACCTGCGCATCTCTGATGATCTCCAAATCCATCGAATCATAATAGTTTTTGGAAAGGGACATTTTGACTTCATTATAGACCCCCTGATCGGTCCAAAGCGCCTCGATGACCGGAAGTCTCTCCTCGTTTTGATCCAAAACCAAAAACACCTCCTCTTGACAGGACATTAAAGTCAGACTCAAAAGAAATATGACGGCGTATCTTATCATCAGAACTGAAAATTATAAGTAAGTGAAGGTAAGAAAGTAAACAGGTAAGTCATCACTACACCAGGCCTTGCAGAGACCACCTCGCCGTCCGAAAAGGAGAAGTTGATGTCATTGTTGAATATGGTCCTAAACTCGTATGCAAACGGATTTTTTCTTCCATAGAGGTTGTACACACTGAAATTCCAGCTTCCTCGCCACTTTCTACCTTTGTCGGGATTTTTCCAGGTAATGGATGCATCCATCCGATGATAATCCGGAAAACGGTTGGTATTCCGAAAATCCGAATAAAGCGGCACAATCTGATTGTCGACCACATAAGAACCAACAGGAAAAGATACGGCCTGACCGGTGGTATACAAGAAAGTCAACCCTGCTGTCCAGGATGCGGAAAACTCATGATTGAGCACCAAAGTCACATCATGAGGCCGATCAAAACGTGGATTGTAGGGTTGATTTCTGCTGATTCCTTCGATTTGCCTCCATGCCCGTGACCAGGTATACGCCAGCCATCCGGTTGTCTTCCCTGTATTTTTTCGAAGCAAAAATTCTGTTCCGTAAGACCAGCCATTCCCGCTGAGAATTTCTGTTTCCACCCGATCTGTAAAAAGCACTTGTGCTCCATTTCGCAAGTCAATCACATTTCGCAAGTCTTTATAATACCCTTCCAATGAAACCTCCCAGCGATTTTGATCAAAATTATGAAACAACCCCAACGAAATCTGATCGCTTCGGACCGGTCGCACATATCTTCCTGCCAAGATCCACCGATCAATCGGCAGACCGGCAGAACTGTTGGTTGCAATCTGTGCGTACTGAAAATTTCTATTGAATGCGGCTTTTACCGAAAACTCAGGATTGATCAGGTAGCGAAAGGCAAGTCTTGGCTCGAGTCCTTGGTAAAACTTCATTTTTTCAAGTGTCCCAAAGGAAACCGAATCGGAAGGGTCAATATTTCGGTCAGGAATTCCATCGGGATACAGATATTGAACTCCTTTTCCCACCTGTTGGTAAACTCCCCATCGAATACCTGCCTCGGTACTGAGTTGAGGTGAAATTTCATGGGCTATTCCTCCAAATAAATTCAGCAATACTCCCTGAACGGATTGAGTAGCGATAGGGCTGATCGCGCTTTCGGGGGCCGGGATCAAATCGATCGGCGCAAATGAATAAAGCTGATGGTGCGTGCCCCAATTTATTGTAGTAGATTTTTTAAATATTCGAGTCCAATTGGCCTTAATTCCTGACTCGGAAAGCGCGTTTTTCCATAAAAATCCATTTTCCCGATCCTCAAAATCTACCCGGTATTTATATCGCGAATGATAGGCCTGCAAATCGAAAAAAGAGGATTCTGAGTTCACCCTATTCCAATTGACCGAGCTCACCCAATTGGTCCAGCCAAGGCCAAACTGATTGTCCAAACCCAAAAAATCGCTTCCCTGATAAGTACTCAAAGACAGCTTGTCTTTTTCCCCCAATACAAAAGAAAACTTTCCGCTCAAGTCATGGAAATTGAGCTTGTTGTTATTGATATTGGGATCAGAAGAAAGTTTCAAAAACAAATCCGCATAGGTTCTCCGGGCGCTGAGAATAAAGCTTGAATTTTTCCCAAACAGTGGACCATCCAAGGTTAATCTGGACGAAATACTGCCTATCCCTCCTTCCCCGTGGATTTTATCCCTACCTCCTTCTCTCAGGCTGACATCGATCAACGAGGAAGCTCTTCCTCCAAATTGGGAGGGCATGTTTCCTTTGTAAAGGTCTACTTTTTTCAGCGCATCAGGATTGAACACTGAAAAGACTCCAAAAAAATGAGAAGCATTGTAGACAGGTGCTCCGTCCAATTGCACGAGGTTTTGATCCGCGGAACCTCCTCTTACAAAAAGCCCGGTGGTTCCTTCACCCGCAGTCTGTACCCCAGGCAGTAATTGAAGGCTTCGCAGCAAATCCACCTCACCAAATAGTGCCGGAATATTTTTGATGGTTTCAATAGGAACCGAGGCTTTCCCGATTTCCAGATTTTTGATTTGCTCGTCCGGTCTTCGCTCTTGGATGATGACTTCTTGAAGGGAAAGTTCCTCCGGTTTGAGATAAAACTTCAACAGTTTATCCGTTTCTCGTTCATGGATCACCCGGATGGACCTTTCAAAACCCACGTAAGAAATGATCAGTTTGGCAGGTAGGGATATGACAGACAGCTGAAATCTTCCATCCAGATCAGTAATGGTTCCTTGGGAAGTATATCCTTCCCAAAAAACACTTGCCCCTATTAAAGGCCCTGAATTGCTGACGTCCATGACCTGTCCATTCAAAGTCTTTACCGCTTGGGAATATGCCTGAGTGCCAAAGAAAAACAAGTAAACCAAGGTAAGAACTCGCAAAAAAGGCATGAATGGGAAGATTAATAAGTCACAGAAGGCGAACGGTCAGAGAAAATTAATGTTTGTTAATTCTGCCATTTCTTTTGCTTCTCATAAGCGCCTTTGCAGAATTGAGTCTTTCAAAGTTAGGTTTATTTCCTAATTTCAGGCCATGATTTGGGCATACCCTGACCTCAAACTCACCCTTTTGTTTGCCGGGATATTTATCCTGCTATACCTGCTTTACATCACCCGCTTTTGGGCAATCAATCGCCGCCTCAAGGTTGAAAAGCAGCGTCTATTCACCAAACTGATCGTGAGGACGAGTTATTTCATTCTATTTCTGATCGCCTTTGCAGGCCCATCCATCGGCAATTCCTTCAAGGAAGTAAAAGAAGAAGGAAAGGATATTTTTATTGCGATCGATCTTTCGCAGTCTATGGTAGCGACGGATGTAGCCCCCAATCGACTGAGGAGAATTCAGTTTGAACTCAAAGAACTGCTCAAGTCTTTTCCTTCAGACCGAATCGGATTAATCATCTTTTCAACCGAGGCTTTCCTGCAGCTGCCATTGACCTATGACCAGGCAGTGGCCAACTTATACATCGATGGGCTCAACATCGGTTTGGTCCCGAACATGGGAACGGACCTGACTACTCCCTTAAAAATGGCCCTGGATCGATTTCAAAATGACCAAAGTCCTGAACTGAAATCCAAATCAGTGATTCTTATTTCTGATGGAGAGCACTTTGGAGACAATCTGGGCAGTATTTCTGAGGAGCTTTATGACAACGGCATCAAAGTATTTTCCATTGGCGTAGGCACTACCAAAGGAGGCCAAATGCCAAGGGGCAATGGCGTGGTGATCGACCCGCAAACCGGGCAGCCTGCGCTCACAAAACTGAACCCCGATCCACTGCGATATGTGGCAAATGAAACCGGGGGGCAATATTTCGAGATCTCCGATCAAGCTCAAGAAATGGGCAGCCTGATCTCTGCCATAGAAAATCTCGAAGGCGGTGTGGCCAATACCCGGGTGGTGGAAGCCAGCTCCAACAAGTATTTCTATTTCCTGTTGGCAGCGTTAGGTTTGGCATTGCTGGATATGATTTTACCGATCAAAACCATCAAAATCTAATGGGCTGGAATAAACTGATCATTGCGGCTTTACTTGTTATCCCTTCTTCGTGGACCAAGGTGACCAGGCTGAATAATGCCATCCAAACTGCGGAAAAAAGCTATGCAGAAGCCCGATACGAAGATGCGATCCGAGACCATCAGCTATTGATCGATGAGTTTCAGTATAGCTCCTTTGCCTTGGATTTTGACCTTGGCCTGAGTAATCACTATGCTGGAAAAACAGACGAGGCGATGGCTTTCTATGATCAGGCCACACAGAGTAAGGATAAAAATCTGGCCTCCTTTTCCTTCAATCAGGCAGGGATCATCCTGGGAAATAAAAAAGAATACCAAGCGGCTTTGAGTAAATTTCAATCCGCCTTGATTCAAAATCCACTCAATGAGCAAGCCCGATACAACTATGAACTACTAGCCAGATGGCTTAAAAGAGACGAAGAGCGAAAGCAACAGGAACAAAACAAGCCCGAACCTTCGGAATTTGCCAAAAGGAAAAAGGCAGAAGCAGACCGATTGGTGGAACAATTCCGCTTCAAAGATGCTTTGAAAATTATGGAGGAAGCTTTGGCACAGGATTCAACCGTGGCAGCATATCAGGATTTTATGACAACACTCAAAGACGTGGTAGAAATCGATGAAAAATAAAACTCTTGGATTGGTATTCGTTTTGGCGTTTATATTTTCGGAATATGCCATCGCTCAAAGTGCCGGAGACTTTTTCAACCGGGCGGCACGCTCCTATGTAAAAACCGAAAAGGAACAGGCACTCCGGGAAGTCAATGATGGTTTGACCAAATTCCCCAATGACGCCAAGCTTAAGGCACTAAAGGAAAAACTGGAAAAAGAACAGGAGGAAGAACAACAGCAAAATCCTCAAGATCAGCAGCAGCAAAACCAGCAGAACCAAAGTCAAAAAAGCGAAGGCGAACAGGGAGACTCCAAATCTGAGCAAAAAGACGGAGAGCAAACCAACGAAGACAAAGCCAAAGAAGGCCAGAAGGGAGAAAATCCATCCCAACAAAGTGAAGAGGCCGGAGAAAATGCCAATGACCAAATGGACGCCAATCTAGCCGATCGTCAAAAGAAGTTGGAAGAGATGAGGGAAAAATTGAAGTCTATGAACCTGACTCCCGAACAGGCAGCGCAGATTCTGGAGTCGCTGAACGCCGCCGAACTTCGCTATATCCAGGAAAACAAAAAGAAGCCGACTCAGCGACCTAAAAAAGGATTGCCGGATTGGTAAAAAAATCGCCCGATGACCGATGCTCGATGTCAGCTGAATCATCGGTCACCGGACATCAGACATCAAGCATCAACTAAACCCAAATAGTAACATGAACAAGGAAGTATTTATCGTCTCCGCAGTCAGAACTCCCCTGGGAAGTTTTGGAGGCAAGCTCTCCGGAATGACTGCCATAGAACTGGGAAGCATTGCCATCCGTGGCGCTTTGACCAAATCCGGAGTCAAATCCGAAGACGTAAATGAAGTATTTATGGGCAATGTGATCTCTGCCAATCTGGGTCAGGCTCCTGCCCGTCAGGCTGCCATCGGAGCGGGAATCGGATACCATGTGCCTTGCACCACCGTGAATAAAGTATGTGCATCCGGAATGAAAGCCGTGATGCTCGCAGCGCAATCGATCATGCTGGGCATCAATGACGTGGTGGTAGCCGGTGGTATGGAAAGCATGTCCAATGTGCCCTATTATGTCCCAAAGGCAAGATTTGGGTACAAATACGGAAACGCCGAACTGATCGACGGATTGGTAAAAGACGGACTTTTTGAAGTGTACTATAAATTCCCAATGGGAAACTGTGCGGAAAATACCGCCAAAGAAATGAACATCACCCGCGAGCAGCAGGATGAATATGCCATCCAATCCTACAAAAGAGCCGCTGCGGCTTGGGAAGCAGGCATGTTTAAGGATGAAATCGTACCGGTGGAAATGACCGGCCGAAAGGGAGAAACGATCCTGATGGAAGAAGACGAGGAATTCAGAAATGTGATGTTTGACAAAATCCCTTCCCTGAAGCCTGTATTTGACAAAAACGGAACCGTAACAGCTGCCAATGCATCTACCATGAATGACGGCGCTTCGGCCTTGGTTTTGATGAGTAAAGAAAAAATGGAGGAGCTTGGGCTGACTCCAGTTGCCAAAATCAGAGGATTTGCAGATGCGGCTACCGATCCGCTTTGGTTTACCACAGCTCCGGCTTTGGCCATTCCAAAGGCCTTGAAACATGCCGAAGTTTCTTCAGACGAGGTTTCCTATTACGAAATCAACGAAGCTTTTGCAGCGGTAGCGATCGCCAATCAGCGTCAACTTCACTTGGACAATGACCGCCTGAATGTATTTGGAGGGGCTGTTTCTCTCGGTCACCCACTTGGAGCATCAGGCGCCAGAATCATCACGACGCTCAACTCTGTCCTTCACAAAAAATCCGGTAACATCGGAGTAGCAGGCATCTGCAACGGGGGTGGCGGCGCTTCAGCGATTGTGATTGAGAAGGTTTGAAGATTGGGATAGAAACAGATTTTAACCAACAGTAAAGTTCTAATCTTCGATAAATAATAAGAAACAGAGGTCGCATCAAACAAATATGCGGCCTCTTTTTAATTCAAGTTGATTCCAATGGTTAAACCCAACCAGGGCTTATTTTGATAGATCCAAAACGACCGGTTGGAATCCAGAAGATTATCCCAACCAATAGCTAAGCCCAAAGTAAATTTGTTCACGGCAAAAATGGCTGCAATGCCTTTTGAAAGAACTATTCCCTGATAGTCAATTGGAACAATTCCTGCCGTCAGGAATTCATTGACATCAGAATTGCCGATTCCTAAAAACCCACCAAAAGAAACCCCAAAATGGTCGGTGGTCAAGTTTACCTTTCCGAGGGGAGAAGTGGCACTCCCGTCTAATTGATAGTAGTCAAGACGGTACCCAAGATACGCAGCGGCATTTAAGACGCTGTTGATTTGAGAAGGAACAACAGATTGAGCAGGTCTATACTTTATAGGTATGGTGATCAGATCCAAATCAAAAGATTTCTTTGTCAGATGAAGCTGGTTGGCAAATTCAGGGTTCGTTTTATCGATAACAAGCAAAGGAGATTTACCATCGGGAACTACCCATTTTCCGTCTTTCCGTTCTACCTCATAAAATTCCAAGACCTCCCCTTGCTCCTCAAGGTACAGTTGCTGAGAATTTCCTTCATCAATTTTTGATAAATACACCTCTTCTCCTAGCCCATATTTCGGAGAATTTTTGATAGAGGAACATGACGTCCCAACAAGGAGCACTCCTGCCAAAGTTTGATAAAAGGCTGAACAATGATTTTTCTTTGTAAAAGCCATCATTTCAGAGATTTGGAAGCGATTGAATCTAGTTTGCTGGATCTCTTGGAAAACCTGAGGTAAAGTCCAGTTCCAGCTTTTCTTTTCCGCCGATCACAAACATGGCTTCCACACCGGGAAGCTTCTCAGCCAAGGCTTTGGCCCGCTCAGATCCCATTGCCATAAAGGCTGTAGCCAAAGCATCTGCTTCTGTGGCAGAAGGAGCCAGCACGGAGACCGAAACCATCGAATGACTCACCGGAAACCCGGTAAACGGATCGATCAGATGGGGACGCCTGTTTCCTTCCTCGTCGACGTAAAACTTTCGATAATTCCCTGAACTGCTGATCGCCCTCCCGTCCAGTTCTACTTTGGTCAGCATGGTGCTGCTTATACCCAATTCTGCCTGCTGAGGATCTTCTACGCCTATGGTCCAGACCGTTCCCCGTGGGTTTTTGCCTTTAGCCTTCATTTCTCCACCGATTTCGACCATATAGTTTTCCACTCCGGCCCCTTCCAATACCGCTACAAGCTTGTCGATGGCATATCCCTCCCCTATTCCGGTAATATCCAGTTTGACTCCATCCTCTGCTGCCACATAACCAGAATCAGAAACGACAACTTTGGATTCAAAACCCACCAGTTTTCTGAGTTGGTCCACTTTCATCGAATCCATTTTTTCTCTTTGTTCAAAAGAAAAACCCCATGCCTTCAGCAACGGAAAAAGCGTAGGCTCATAAAAACCTTGACTCAACCGATGGTATTTCATCGAAGAATCCATCATGTCCTGGAAGGTGAAAGAAGGCTGAGTCAATTTTCCGGTGTTGTTGAAATCCGAGACCTCAGAGTCTTGAATATAAGAGTTGGAGGCTTTGTTGATCAATGCGAAAACCGAATCAAACTGGGGCTGAAAATCTCTTTCGGGATCACCGACCTGAATTCGGTAGTAAGTCCCAAAAATCTCCCCCTCATACATTTTGAATTCGAGCGCTTTTTCCTGAGTGCATGAAAAAATAAAAATCAGGCTAAGTAGTAAATAAGTCGGTTTAGATGACATACGGAATGGAGTTTGGCAAACCCTGAAAAATAAGGTTTGGATAATTTTTGCCCAAAAATAGTCAATTTGACTCCCTTGCTCGTTAATTTTCCAAAATCTTACCAACGCCTTGATATGGTTTTGTTTCTTCGGGTCAGCCAACATGTTAACAAAAAATTCAAATTCCTGACACTCCTGATGCTGTCCGGAGTTTTTATGTCTCATTCTTTCTCTCAAGATACCATCCGTACCTATTATGATGAAGGTGAAACCCGAATCAAGGAGGTCCTGACCAAAATCAATGGAAAAGCAGAAGGACCTGTGTGGCTGTATGACATCGACGGAAAGCTGATTTTGATCGGAAATCTCAAAAATGACAAGCGAAACGGGGCTTTTTATGATTTGGATCCGGAGACGGGAGATACCCTCCGAATCGTCACTTTTCGGGATAATCAGCGGGAAGGGAAATCGATCAGTTACTTTCCCGGAGGCAAAATCAGTCAAGAATCCACCTTTGTCAACAATCAACTCGAGGGGGAAGTCATTTCCTATTTTGAAGATGGAAAAATTCAGGATAAAACCACCTTCAAAAACAACAAGCCGGATGGTCTTTCTCTTTCCTACTATCCAAATGGTGCAGTCAAATCAAGGATTAATTTTCAGGCAGGCCAATATCACGGCACTTTTGAGGAATGGGATGAATCAGGCAATCTATTTTACAAAGCCATTTACAGTAAAGGCGTTTTGAACGGTCCCGAAATCAGTTACTATTCAGAGGGGCAAATCAAGTCTCAAAGGCAATTTGTGATGGGAGCTCTGGACGGAGCCTATCTCAACAACTACCCGGATGGAAAACCGGAGCGGAAAGGAATATTCAAAAAAGGCATTCCGGAAGGCGAGCTGATCGAATATTTCCCTGACGGGACCCTTAAAATGAAGGCGGTTTATTCCAAGGGGATTCCCACCCAGCCTATCCTCTATTTTCATGAAAATGAAAACCTCCGACAGCGTGTCACATTTGATTCCAAGGGCGGAAAAGAAAAAGAGGAAAATTTCTACGCTTCAGGCAAGCCTTATTCCATCGTCCAATTTATCAACGGAGTGGAAGAAGGTGAAGTGAAAATTTATTACGAAAACGGCAATCCTCAGGAAATCAGAAATTACTCCAAAGGAAGACTTCATGGCAAGCGGGAATACTTCAATGAAAATGGGGAGTTAGTCCGCTCGGAAACCTATGAATTCGGAAATATTATCAATAAATAAAACACCAGTCTGAGGCTGGGGAAATAGGTTTTTCTATTTTTGCCCAAACGTATTTCAAATGAGCAATGCCATCAAAGAAACCCACTTTACCTTCCCGGGACAGGTGGGATTTTATAAAGGAAAAGTAAGAGACGTATATATTTTCGAAGAAGAACTGGTGGTGGTCGCATCCGACAGGATCTCGGCATTTGATGTGGTCCTTCCCCGGCCGATTCCTTTCAAGGGTCAAGTGCTCAATCAGATCGCAGCGGGATTTTTGAAAGCCACCGCTGACATCGTACCCAACTGGGTGACATCCACTCCCGATCCGAATGTCACGATAGGCAAGCGATGTGAACCATTCAAAGTGGAAATGGTCATAAGAGGATATCTGGCAGGACATGCCGCGAGAGAATACAAGGCTGGAAAGCGGGTCCTTTGCGGGGTCAACATGCCGGAAGGTTTGAGAGAAAATGATCCTTTCCCTGAACCCATCATCACTCCTACCACCAAAGCTTCCGAGGGGCATGACGAAGACATTTCCAGAGAAGACATTCTCTCTAAGGGAATTGTCAGCGAGGCAGATTATGTGATTTTGGAGAAATACACCAGAGCCTTATTCAAAAAAGGTCAGGAAATGGCCCGGGAAAAGGGCTTGATCCTCGTGGACACCAAGTATGAGTTTGGAAAATTCGGAGATCAAATCCTGCTCATCGATGAGATCCACACCCCGGACTCTTCCCGATATTTCTACGCTGAAGGCTACGAAGAAAATCAGGAAAAAGGCTTGCCTCAAAAGCAATTGTCCAAGGAATTTGTCCGACAATGGCTGATCTCCAATGGATTTCAGGGAAAAGAAGGGCAGACCGTACCGGAAATGACCGATGAAATTGTAGAAAGCATCTCTGATCGCTATATTGAGCTTTTCGAAAACATCACCGGAGAAAAGTTCGTCAAAGCAGACACGAACAACATCCAATCAAGAATAGAAAAAGCAATTACGAACCATTTGACCAACTAATAAGAACCCCACCAAATATGAAATACACCATCGATAAAAAAGAGCAGTATGTAGTTTTCTCCCCTATGGAGGAAAAGATCGATTCCTTGCTGGCTCCAAAACTGAAGTCAGAGCTGTTGACCATCCATGCAGAAGGATACGCCAATATTGTATTGGACATGAGTGCGGTAAAATATGTGGACTCCAGCGGATTGAGTGCACTGCTTGTAGGAGATCGCGAATTCGGCCGAAACGGGGGTATTTTCTTGATCTCAGGAGTGCAGGAGCATGTCATGAAGCTGTTGAAAATCTCCATGCTGGACAAAAAACTAAATTTGGTCAACAGTCTTGAAGAGGCAGGAGAAGCCGTATTCATGCACGAAATCGACGGAGGCGAAGACGAGGAGGAGGCTTGATCCCTGAATTTGAAGTCACCATTTTAGGAAACACTTCTTCCATCCCTGTGCATGGAAGAAATCACACTGCCCAAGTCGTCAGATTTGGGCAGGAGTGTTTATTGCTGGACTGTGGTGAGGCTACTCAAATCCAAATGAGGAAGTATAAGATCAAGTCTTCCAAGATTTCACACATTTTCATCTCCCACCTTCACGGAGATCATTACTTGGGCTTGATCGGAGTGTTGTCCAGTTACCATCTTTCGAAACGAACCCAGCCATTGACTATTTTTGGTCCGCAAGGCCTGGATGAAATTATTACCACCCATTTCCGCTGGAGTAACACGCGTCTTTCCTATCCCATCGAATTTGTACAAACCAAGGCTGATAGCCTAAATCTACTGGTAGACCTTCCCAGATTTGCTGTTTACAGTTTCCCATTGCTTCACCGCATACCTACCACTGGATTTTTGATCAGGGAAAAAAAAGGACTCAGAAGCCTGATCAAAGAAAAACTTCAAGAAAAGAAAATTCCATTGGAGGCCATTCACGAACTCCGTCAAGGCAGGGATTACAGGGATTCGGACGGTCAGGATTACCGGGCAGAAGACTATGCTTATCCCCTGCCTCCTTTGAGGAGTTATGCTTTTTGTTCCGATACGATTTTCCATCCCGAAATCTCCGGATTTATTCAAGGGGTAGATTTACTCTACCATGAATCCACCTTTATGGAAGTTGATTCAAAGCGTGCAAAAGACACTTTCCACTGCACTGCCATACAAGCTGCCGAAATCGCACGACTAAGCGGCGTAAAAAGATTGCTGTTGGGTCATTTTTCATCCCGATATGCGGACTTAAATGATATGCTGACCGAAGCCCAAACCGTTTTTCCCCATTCTGTTTTAAGCGAAGAAGGCAGCACTTACCCTATCCTTTCTAATTATGAATGAAATTCAACAAAGCAGAAAAACGAACCTGTTTATCATTCTGGGATCCATCTTTTTGACCAATGCCATCCTCGCCGAAATCATCGGAGTCAAGATATTTTCCGGAGAAAAAACACTGGGATTTGAGCCGGTCAACTGGACTTTTTTCGGAGAATATGTCTTGGATTTCAATCTGACCGCAGGAGCCGTCATTTGGCCTATCGTTTTTATTACCACAGATATCATCAATGAATACTTTGGAAAAAAAGGAGTCCGAAAGATCAGCTTCATTACAGCAGGATTGATCGCTTACGTTTTTGTAATCATCAGCTTAGTCACAGTTTTAGTGCCCGCAGATTTCTGGTTGGAAGTCAATGCCCAGACTCCGGATGGTTCTGGCTTCAATATTGACTATGCCTTCAATACGATTTTCAGACAAGGTCTGGGAATCATCATCGGCTCATTAACCGCATTTCTATTGGGTCAGTTGATCGACGTATTTGTGTTCCAAAAACTCAGAGCTGTCACGGGTCCAAAAATGATTTGGCTTCGAGCCACAGGTTCTACCTTGGTTTCCCAGTTTATTGACTCATTTGTGGTGCTTGGCATTGCTTTTTATGTCTTTGGCAACTGGAGCATCAGTCAGATCATCGCCGTAGGCATGATCAATTACATCTACAAATTTACCGTGGCAGTTTTGTTGACACCTCTTTTGTATGTGGGACATGGCATGATTGACCGTTATTTGGGTAAGGATCTTGCAGAAAAAATGGCAAAGGAGGCTTCGGCAGACAGGTCGTTTTTATAATAGTTTGGAGATAAAAACAGAAAATTTAAAAGATTCAAAAAAAGGAAAACCAAATATATTTCGCTTTAAACCTCTGATTTTTACAGAATATTCTAAAAACTTTTGAAGTGGGTTTGGTTTTCGGAATTTTTCATCCTACTTTTGCATCGTCAATTTTGACACAGCTATTTTTCGAGCCGTGAATCCTTACTGTCGCTTGTCTGGGATTTAGGAGTACATGGCAAGAAAAAGTAAGGAAACATTCATGGAAAACACAATCAAATTCTCAGACCTGGGGATTTCAGAAGAAATCTTGCGGGCCGTGGAAGAGATGGGTTACACTCAACCTTCCCCCATTCAATCACAAGCTATTCCTTTCGTACTGGAAGGTCGCGATGTCATCGGTCAGGCGCAAACCGGAACCGGAAAGACTGCAGCATTTGCCATTCCAATTATCGATTTGGTAGATCCTGAATTCAACAGACCTCAGGCCATCATCCTTTGCCCTACCCGTGAACTCGCGGTGCAGGTAGAAGGAGAAATCCAGAAATTGGCGAAGTATCACAAAAAAATCAGTTCTGTGGCTATCTATGGTGGCGAATCTATCGACAAGCAGATTCGTACCCTGAAGAAAGGCGTTCAGATCGTGGTAGGTACTCCAGGCCGTATTCAAGATCACATGGATCGTGGTACGCTTAGATTGGAAGACGCCGGTATCATTGTCCTTGACGAGGCAGATGAAATGCTGGATATGGGCTTCAGAGATGATATCGAGGCGATCCTTCAGGAAATGCCGGAAGAAAGACAGACCGTCTTCTTCTCAGCTACGATGGCCAAGCCAATCATGGACTTGACCAGAAAGTACCAGACCAACCCGGAAATCATCAAGGTTGCTAAAAATGAGCTTACCGTATCCAAAATCGAGCAGGTTTACTATGAAGTGAA
Organism: Algoriphagus aquaeductus; assembly: GCF_003253485.1. Classification (GTDB taxonomy): domain Bacteria; phylum Bacteroidota; class Bacteroidia; order Cytophagales; family Cyclobacteriaceae; genus Algoriphagus; species Algoriphagus aquaeductus. The sequence continues at coordinate 229,150 of NZ_QKTX01000005.1, forward strand.
GCCTTCTTTGAAAATGGAATTGATGGTTCGTCTGATGAATATCAACAACTACGCCCTCAGCGTGGTCTTCTGTAACACCAAGCGCATGACCGATGAGGTAACTGAGGCATTGGGTGCCAGAGGAATCCTAGCAGAAGCACTTCATGGTGACCTTTCTCAGGCTCAGCGTGACAAGGTGATGGGCAAGTTCAGAAAAGGACTTTGCACCGTTTTGGTAGCAACTGACGTGGCCGCCAGAGGTATTGACGTGGACAATGTGGAAGCTGTTTTCAACTTCGACATTCCATTGGACGAAGAGTACTACGTACACCGAATCGGTAGAACAGGCCGTGCCGGCAAATCCGGAACAGCGATCACCTTTATTACGGGTCGTAGAGAAACCATGAAATTGAGAGACTTGGAGCGTTACACCAAGGCTTCTATCAATAAAATGACTCCTCCATCAGTTACAGAACTGGTCGAGTTGAAAAAAGCTCAATTGGTGAAAGACGTACACCGCGTATTGAGCAAGGAAGAAAACAACGAAATCTTCGAATCTACCATCAGTCAAATGGTTAAAGAAGGTTTGACTCCAGAGCAAATTTCTCTTGGCCTATTGAAAATGGTGATGGGAGATGCCGTGAAAGAACTGAAGGATCAGGACTTTGGCATCGAAACAGCCTACGGAGACCGAAGAAGAGAAGGCGGACGTGACGGAGGTCGTGAAAGCAGATTCGGAGACCGAAGAGAAGGTGGAAGAGGAGATCGATTTGGACGTAGCGAAGGAAGAGGAGACCGTTTTGAAAGAGGTCCAAGAAGTGGTGGAGATCGTTTCGAAAGAGGAAGCCGTTTTGGTGACAAAAAAGAAGGCGGAAGAGACTTCGCTCCAAGAACAGAGCGTACACGGGATGCTAACATGACGCGTCTATTCCTCAACTTAGGAAACAAAGATAGAATCCGTCCGAATGATATTGTAGGAGCCATCGCCGGAGAAACTGGCGTACCTGGAAAAAGCATCGGCGGCATTGACATTTTTGACAACTTCTCCTTTGTGGATGTGCCTCAGAAAGACGCTGAGCACGTAATCCGAGTGATGAAAAACAACACCATCAAAGGAAAGACCGTCAACATGGAAATTTCAAAAGGTTAATTTGGTTATAGGTTAATTTGGTTTAAAAGCACATTTCTGATAGGAATGTGCTTTTTTTGTGTCCACATCCCATCAGGTTATGCAGCTGTTTTTTCAAGACCAGGTTACCGAACCCATTTCCACGCTCACAGAAGAAGAATCCAAGCATTTGATCCGTGTGCTTCGCAAAAAGCAGGGAGATGTCATCTCACTGACTGATGGAAAAGGTATGGTCTATGAATCGGTGATTTTGGAAGCCAATCCCAAAAAAGCCAGTCTGAAAATCCTGAGCAAGAAAGTAGCCCAAGAAGACCTTTTTTACATCCACCTGGCCATTGCTCCTACCAAAAGCCCGGATCGGATGGAATGGATGGTGGAAAAAATTACTGAAATCGGATTCCATGAATTGACTCTCATCGAAACGATAAATTCAGAGCGTTCCTATCTCAAAACCGATCGCCTCCAGAAAAAAATCATTTCGGCCTGCAAGCAAAGTATCAAGTTTAGAACTCCCATTCTCAACTCTATCACCAAGTTCGATGATTTAATCAAGAGAGATGAATTCAATGATTTCCAGAGATTTATCGCTTATGTGGATGAAAACCCTCCACATCATTTGATGGATTTGGCCCAGGCTGGAAAAAAATACCTGGTCCTAATCGGTCCTGAGGGCGATTTTGATCCCAAGGAAATCCAACAGGCTTTTGACTCGGGATTTGAGGCAGTTTCATTGGGTAAAAGTAGACTCAGAACCGAGACAGCCGGACTATCAGCTGTTCAAATCCTGCAGGTATTAAACAGATAAAATCAAGTTTTTACAAGCATTGCTTGAAGTAAAAATTGAAGAGACGTACGATTTTCTTATTTTAGAACGTTTTTAAAACTCACCTGAGCGTGGGTAAATTTCCAATTCCATTTTAAATAATTCCTGCTGTGCCTTACAAAGAGCGAGAAATAGAAAAAAAATACTATTCCATCGGTGAAGTAGCTGACATGTTCAAAGTAGCCGCCTCTCTGATTCGCTATTGGGAAGGAGAATTTGACATCATCCGGCCAAAGAAGGACAAAAAAGGCAATCGTCGGTACACCAAGGATGACATCCAGAAAATCCGATATGTCTACCATCTGGTCAAGGAAAAAGGATATACGCTTCAAGGTGCTCAAGAAGTAATCGCCTCTGGTAAGCAACAAGGATTTGACAAGGTTGCTGCGGTACAGAAACTTCAGGAAATCAAGGACTTTTTAATCAATCTGAAGCATGAACTTACTTCCAGATCCGGATCATGAGCAACTCCGATATCATTTAGCACTTGCGATTGCCCCAAAGGTTGGGCCTTCACTTTTTAAAGCCATCGTATCTTACAGCGGCTCTCCGAAGGATTTTTTCAGACTGACCAAAGGCAAAGCCTTAAAAATACCCCGAGTTGGAGAAAAGCTTCTCGAAATCCAAAAACAGGAATCCTCCCTGATTAAGGCCGCTGACGAAGTCATCGAAAGTTGTTCAAAAAAGGGCTTCCAAATTCATTTTTCCACTTCATCCCAATTTCCACAAGCACTTAAATCCATCGAAGATGCTCCCGTCATCTTATTCTCTCAAGGTAAGGGAGATTTGAATCCCGAGCGGGCAATCGGAATCGTAGGTACTAGAAGTGCCACCTCTTATGGAAAAGCCATCACCAAAAAAATCGTAGAGGATCTTCTCCCCTATCAACCGACCATCATTTCAGGATTGGCCTATGGAATCGATATTGAAGCCCATCGGGCTGCACTCCAAGTCGGACTGCCTACCCTAGCGATCATGGGCTCTCCTTTGGATTATATCTATCCTGCCGCACATCGAAAGACCGCCGAGCAACTTCAGGAAACCGGTCTTTTGCTTTCCGAATATGCACCCGGAAGCAAGATGGTTCCCGGAAATTTTCCGGCTAGGAACCGGATAATAGCCGGGCTTTCGGATGCCTTGATCGTGGTGGAAGCAGCCGAGAAAGGCGGGGCCTTGATCACGGCTGAGATTGCCTACAGCTATGATAAGGATGTCTTTGCCGTACCCGGAAACCTCCAATCAACTTTTTCGGAAGGCTGCAATCAGCTGATCAAAAAAATGAAGGCTTCTATCTACACCGGCCCGGGAGACATTGCCGAGGCTTTATTTTGGAGCAAACCGGGAGAGGAAAAGATCAAAAAACCAACATTGGATCTATCTGGAAGAGATGAGGAAGAAAAAGCCATTTTATCGCATTTGCAGACAAAAGGCGAATCGGAAATCGACCTGATCTCCTATGCTACGGAGATACCGCTGGGAATTCTTTCCTCCAAATTGCTTTCTTTGGAGTTTGAAGGAGTCGTCAAATCACTACCGGGAAAAAAGTTTAAACTTTTGGTTTAATTCGGATTTATCCTTCAAAAATCTCTTCCAAATTGAGGCTAAAACCCGCTATACAAGAAGATTGGACTACATCACCTGAAACAAATAATCGTGAGGGATGATAGTGCCCTTCCTTGAGCGTATAGATCAATAAAGTCTGTTCATTGGGATGAATCACCCAATATTCTTTGACACCTGCTTCTTCGTAGACTTCGTATTTATTTTTTAGCTCACGTTTGTTATTGCCGGGTGAAAGAATTTCTACTACCAAATCTGGAGCTCCTAAGCATCCAGCCTCGTCAAGTTTTTTTATGTCGCAAACAATACACAAATCGGGCTGAACTACCGTGTCTATATCCTGATTTCTCTTTGATTTTACTGGTAATCTGACATCAAACGGGGCATGAAACACTTGGCAGGATTTTCCCTGCAAGAAATTAAAAAATACCGAAGTCAAACGAACAGAAACCTTTTGGTGAGACATCCTGGGTGCAGCAGCATCTCGTTTAAACACCTTTCCTTTGATCAACTCGACCATCTCATCCATTTGCCAAGTGAGGTAGTCGGCATAGGAATATCGGCCGTATTCAATATCGGGCTCATTTACCGTAGGAAGCTTATCATTTTCCATAGTGGAATTTAATACAAAGTAAAATTAGAAGGAAAAATGAAGCTATTTCCCTTTCAACTTTCTCACCACCTTAGGATAATACCATAAGTAAAAACCACTAATCGCCAGAAAGATCAATCCGATCGAAATCAAAGTCGAATAGGTCAGCTTAGCACCTTCATCCCCTGTGGTATAAAAGTCGATAATACTTCCATCGTGAACTTTTTCGATCCAGTCCGAATGGCGTGTGTCCACCGAAAGGACTTCGCCCGAGAATCCATCCACCTGTACTTCAGTAAAATGAGTTTTAAAGGTCACTTTGGCGGTTCCTTTGTCAGGACGAATATCAATGCGGTCCACTTCCGGATTTCTGCCTAGTCTTTTCATCTCTTCCTCCCCGATCTTCACCATTTCTGAAGGTAAGATCCAAGTACCGTTTTCTACTCGGGTAGAAAGCGTCGGTGGAAGCAATTCCACTTTCTTTTTCCAAGCCAATAAAATGGAAGTAATTCCGATCACGAGAAAGAAAATGATCAAGGGTACACCAAGCAATTTATGGATTCTTCTAAACCCGCGTAAGGCAATTACTTTACTTTGAACGTGCTGCTCAGCCATCAATCAAGAATTAAAGACAAACCTTGCAAGCTTCAATGATTCAGCGAGTTCTGATTTATCCAAATTCAGCTCAAATCCTTGACTTTCCAAAGTCTCAATCATCACTTCTGTGGCCATATTTCCCACCAGTTCGTCCTTGGCCATCGGGCATCCTCCAAAGCCATAGAGCGCTCCATCAAATCGACGGCACCCTCCTTGCAAGGCAGCCAATACTTTTTCCCCAATCGATTCGGGCCTGCTGTGCAAATGTGCACCAAACCGGATCTGCGGAAATGCCTGCGTTTGCACCTCAAAAAGCTGGGTGATCAGCCCTGGCGTTGCGACGCCAATGGTATCAGAAAGTGAAATGGTCTCCATTTGGAGTTGGGCCAATTTCTCCACAAACTCTGCAATCAATTCCGGGGAATAGGGATCTCCATAAGGATTTCCAAACCCCATACTGAGGTACACCACCTGCTTTTTTCCTTTGGCTTCACACAGGTTTTGAATCGCTTCTACGGTCTTCAGCGCATCTGCAATACTGGCATTGGTATTTCGCTGCTGAAACGTCTCCGAAACAGACAGCGGGAAACCCAAAAAGTCGATTTCAGGAAACTGAAGAGCATCTTCAGCTCCTCTAACATTTGCTACTATGGCCAGTAGTTTGGATTTGGACTTGTGTAGGTCCAGCATGTCCAACACCTCGGCCGTATCCCGCATTTGCGGAATGGCTTTGGGACTGACAAAACTCCCAAAATCAAGGGTATGAAACCCAACCTCCAGCAACTGATTGATATATGCGGCCTTGATGGCGGTATCTATAAAATCCGGGATTCCCTGCATAGCATCCCGGGGACATTCGATCAACTGAATCATGCCCGAAGATAGGCAGATTCGAGGATAGGAAGGAAAAAATAGGAGGAGTGGTTCAATCCTCTGATGTTTCAAAAACCCCAAAGGTTTGATTAACAAAGGAAACCTTCGAGGTCTTGAAGACCTCAAAGGTTATCAAAACACCTCTTTTGCAATTTTGTAAGTAGCATCCGCCTTACTCATTGTATAGAAATGAAGACTTGGCACATTGGCAGCCACTAATTCCTTGCACTGCCCGATCGCCCAAGCGATTCCCACTTCTTTCACTTCTGCATTGGTTTTGCACTTTTCCAATTCATCGGTCAAGGCATCCGGAAGATCCAGGAAAAAAGTACGAGGCAACATGGTAATCTGACCCAAAGTAGTGATCGGCTTAATCCCAGGAATAATCGGAACCTCAATTCCTGCCTCTCTAACTTTTCTCACATACTCGAAATATTTCTGGTTGTCAAAAAACATCTGAGTCACGATGTACTCGGCACCCCGGTCCACTTTTTCTTTCAGATACTTGAGATCAAACTTCATACTCGGTGCCTCAAAATGCTTCTCCGGATAACCTGCTACGCCGACACAAAAGTCCGTATGAAAGCTGTTTTCCGTCTCCTCGTGAAGGTATTTCCCCTGATTCATCCGCACAATCTGCTCCACCAATTCGGTGGCAAACTGATGACCTTCTGGTTCAGGAATAAATCTCCCTTCTGTTTTGGGGGCATCACCCCGTAGGGCCAGCACATTGTCCACCCCGATAAAATTGAGGTCGATCAGGGCATTTTCCGTCTCCTCTTTCGTAAATCCCCCACAAAGCAAATGCGGGACTGCATCCACATGATACCGGTTCATAATCGCAGCACAGATACCCACCGTTCCCGGACGCTTTTTGGTGCTCACTTTTTCCAAAAGTCCATTGGGATGCTTTTTGTAAATAAACTCTTCCCGGTGATAGGTCACATCGACAAAAGGCGGCTTGAACTCCATCAAAGGCTCAATTCCTTCTAAAAGTTCTTTCAAACTTTGACCTTTGAGGGGAGGTAAAATTTCAAATGAAAAAAGCGTGGATTTCGCATTTTTCAGGTGTTCGGTTATCTTCATACAGTTTGATTCGCTAATAGGTTGGAAGGCGTGTAAGCCAGATTGGGTGAAAGCAATCGCTCAGCCTGCTCGATCGAAATTCCCTTTCGCATCGCATAGCTGGCCACTTGGTCTTCGGCAATTTTGCCTAGACCGAAGTATTTTGACTCGGGGTGTCCAAAGTAAAATCCGGAAACTGAACTCGTCGGATACATTGCAAAGCTGGATGTGAGCGTGATTCCGACCGTATTTTCCAAATCCAAGATCCGGGCGATGGTTTCTTTTTCAGAATGCTCCGGACAGGCCGGATAGCCCGGTGCTGGTCTGATCCCGAGATATTCTTCCCGGATCAGAGAATCATTATCCAGACTTTCCGTTGTTGAATAGCCCCAATACTCTTTTCGTACTAATTCATGCACATATTCCGCAGCCGCTTCAGCCAATCGGTCTGCCAAAGCCTTGAATAAAATATCATTGTAATCGTCTCCTGCTGCTTGAAATTCAGCCAATTTCACCTCCATCCCCAAGCCTGAAGTCACCGCAAAACACCCCAGGTAATCGGTCTTTTCCGGATGGAGATAGTCCGCTAAGGATCGATTAGGCACTCCTTTTCCTTTTTTTCCTTGTTGACGCAAAAAGTGGAACTGGCCAATCACATTTTCAGTATTGGGCTCAAAGACCACCGCGTCATCCGCATTTCGCTGAACAGGAAGTAGGGAAAAAACCGCCTTGGCAGAAAGCCATTTTTCGTCAATAAGCTGATCTAGCATATTCTGTGCATCAGCAAAAAGACGCTTGGCTTCCTCTCCCACGATCGGATCTTCCAGGATTTTGGGATACTTCCCACTCAGCATCCAAGTACTGAAAAACGGGGTCCAGTCGATGTATTTTCTCAAAACGGAAAGATCCAAATCCTCCAAAACTGTCCTTCCAAGCACTTTCGGCTTTACAGGCTCATAGGTGCTCCAATCGATTTCAACCGGATTGCCTTTAGCTTCCTCATAAGAAACCATCTGCTTGACCGATTGCTTGGCTTCATGTTCTTCCCGAAGCTGACGATAGGTCTCCTTGATTTGTCTGTGGTAGGCTTCTTTGGTTTCCTCAGAAATAGCCTCTCCGGCAATAGGAACAGATTTACTTGCATCCGTCACGTGAACCACCGTACCTGAATAAACCGGGTCAATCTTCACCGCAGTATGAATCCTAGAGGTGGTCGCTCCACCGATCAGTAAAGGGATCTTCAATCCCTGTCGTTCCATTTCAGAAGCAACATTGACCATTTCATCCAGTGAAGGCGTAATCAATCCGCTCAAACCGATGATATCCACCTTGTTTTTGATCGCTTCGTCGATGATTTTTTGAGCATCGACCATCACGCCAAGATCAATGATCTGGTAGCTGTTGCAGGCCAAGACCACGCCGACGATATTTTTTCCAATGTCATGCACGTCGCCTTTTACCGTGGCGAGCAAGATTTTTTTCAAGGAGGAAGCTTCTTGACCTTCTTCTGGAAGGGGCATAAAGGGCTCCAAATACGCCACAGCTTTCTTCATCACCCGGGCGGACTTGACCACCTGAGGAAGAAACATTTTTCCTTCTCCAAAAAGGTCTCCTACAACATTCATCCCATCCATCAATGGACCTTCAATCACCTTCAGGGGATTGACCAATTCGAGTCGGGCCGCTTCGGTATCTTCTACAATAAAGTCCAAAATCCCTTTGACCAGCGCATGCTCAATCCGCTTAGCCACGGGATCTGATCGCCACGCTTCATTGACTATTTCCTTTTTGTCAGCTGCTTTGACGGTCTCTGCAAATTCCAGCAAGCGCTCCGTTGCATCCGATCTTCGATCAAAAAGCACATCCTCTACCCGCTCCAAAAGGTCCTTTGGAATATCGTCATATACTTCGAGCATGGTAGGATTGACGATGCCCATATCCATCCCATGGTGGATGGCATGGTAGAGAAAAGCCGCATGCATGGCCTCTCTCACCCGATCATTTCCACGAAAAGAGAAGGACACATTGCTGACACCTCCACTGACTTTGGCACCGGGAAGGTTTTCCTTGATCCACTTGGTCGCCAAAAAGAAGTCCAAGGCATTGCGTCGATGCTCTTCCATCCCGGTTGCTACCGGGAAGATATTGGGATCAAAAATGATATCCTGGGGATTGAACTTCACCCGATCTACTAAAACGCGATAGCTGCGCTCGCAAATCTCAATTCTGCGCTCATAGGTATCGGCTTGGCCTTTTTCATCAAAAGCCATCACCACTACTGCTGCTCCAAATTTCTTGATTGTTTTGGCCTGTTGGATAAATTCCTCTTCCCCGTTTTTTAAGGAAATCGAATTTACGATGCCTTTTCCCTGAACACATTTCAATCCAGCCAGAATGATGCTCCACTTGGAGCTGTCGATCATGATCGGAATCCGACTGATTTCAGGTTCGGAAGCGATCAGGTTAAGGAATCGCCTCATCGCAAATTCCCCATCAAGCATGCCTTCATCCATGCAGACATCCAGCACTTGTGCTCCACCCCTGACTTGATCCAGGGCGATTTCCAGCGCGTCGTCGTATTTTCCACCCAAAATCAACCGGGCAAATTTCTTGGATCCAGTGATATTGGTTCGTTCTCCGATATTGACAAAGTTGATGTTGGGGGTGAACACCAAAGGTTCCAGCCCCGACAGTTTCATGTAGTTCTGCTTAGGCATTGTTTTCCTCCTCCTCTAGTTCTGCTTCAATTTTTCGGGGCTGAAATTCCGCCGTCATTTTGGCCAGGGCACGGATGTGATCCGGTGTGGTACCGCAGCATCCCCCCAAAATATTCAACATCCCTTCTTTCAAGAAATCCCTCACCTGATCTGCCATTTCATTGGCTCCCTGATCATAAGCTCCAAATTCATTGGGCAAACCGGCATTGGGATAAGCGGATACATAAAAGGGTGCATTTTGGGACAGCACCTTCAAATAAGGTCTCAATTCCTTGGCTCCCAAAGCACAATTGAGTCCTACAGAAAGCAAGGGGACATGCGAAACCGAAATCAAGAAAGCCTCTGTAGTCTGTCCTGAAAGTGTACGGCCCGATGCATCGGTGATCGTTCCCGAAATCATAATCGGAATTCCTCCCTCTTTTGGGTCCAAGGGGATTCCTCGCTCTTCATATACTTCCTGCACCGCATAGAGTGCAGCTTTGGCATTGAGTGTGTCAAAAATGGTTTCGATCAAAATAATATCCGAACCTCCATCCAATAACCCTCTGACTTGCTCTGCATAGGCTTCGGCAAGTTGATCAAACGTGATGGCCCGATAGCCTGGGTCATTCACATCCGGAGAAATGGAAGCAGTACGATTGGTTGGGCCGATTGCACCCGCCACAAACCGGGGTTTGGAGGGATCTTTCGCGGTAAATTCATCAGCAACCTCCCGGGCAAGTTGGGCTGACTCCAAATTGATCCGATACGCCAAATGAGACAAAGCATAATCTTCCTGAGCGATAGTAGTCCCCGAGAAAGTATTCGTCTCGATGATATCTGCACCTGCCTCCAGGTATTCCCGATGTATGGCTTTAATGATATCCGGTCTGCTCAGCGAAAGCAGGTCATTGTTTCCTTTGAGCGGTTTGGGGTGATGTTGAAGCTCAGGAGTTCTGAAGTCCCCTTCTTCCAACTTATAGCGCTGAATCATGGTGCCCATGGCTCCGTCAAGAATGAGTATGCGCTGTTGAATCGCTTGGAGTAGGGTTTCCGTTCTGTTTTGCATCTTTTTATAATTCAATTCAAAAAGCCAATCGAGCAAAACACGGAGAAAAGTACTTGAGGTAATCTCTTCCGCTCATCTTTTTCCGGCATTTCCGGAACGGGAGTTAGCACCTTGTGATCAGGTTGCTAAGACGTCGCAGGGCCCTTCCCTCGGTCTTTCTCGATAAGCAGTTCAAATGTAAGATCAAATTTTCAATAAATCACCTTTCCCATTATGGAGGTGAAGATCAATTGGTCGTTTTTTTTGACTTTCTTGAAAAATACAATTAAGGCCTTACTCCTACTCCGAACATCAGAAATGGTCCGGACATGTATTCACTCATCGAAATTTCCCCTAAAGAATAGGAAGGAAAGGCTAGCTCATAGCCGGCAGAGGCAGAAAACACCAAATCAAAAAACTTTCTTTTTGTCATAGGCAATCCGTATTCTACCAAGGCCTCAGGTTTGAACATGACTCCCGAACTTCTCAAATACCCGTCAAAATACCTTTCCTCAAATAACTCGGGGAAATCAGGCTTATTTTTGGAAGAAAGGGTATATCGAAGGTTTCCGAATCCAACACCACCCATGGCTCCCAAAGCGAAATTTTTATATTGAAAAAACTTATGCCCCACGTTCCCATAGACCCGCACACTGTTTAGGCTATGATCTTGGGAATTGCTTGCACGCCCTTTCATTGCCAAGTTGAATACATCCACACCATACAGCAAGCCATCCGTTTCACCAAGAATTCTAACTCCCCAATTGGAAGGTTTACCTTCCAGTGGCTGATACCCGTAATCTTCCAGAACAGAATTGAATTTCTCGGGACTTTTGAAATGTACTCCCCGAATCAGGGAAATTCCGATTGTCGCATCTTTATAGAAAAAATTCCTGTCAGGAAGCGAAATTCCTGCCCCAACTCTGAAAAAAGCGCCTGCCTGGGCATTGTCAAAAGCAATACCGTTCAGAGACCAACTTCCCTCAAACGGGCTGAAAGAATAGCCGACTTTGGCTAAAATTTCCAGGGATTCTTTCCGTCCGGGCAAATCAAAGTCATAGCTCGCCTGAAAACCTATTTCAGTCAAAAAATCACCAAATCGACTCGTGCCTTTATGAATATCGTTTTTCCTGAGAATAAAACCTTCTTTGGGATCCAAGAGAAACAACTCGAGATTTTTCTCCTGATTTTGAGGAAGCATCTGAAAATTCAAATAACCCATTCCCAAAGACATGTAATGAATCAATTGAAATTTGCCTTCTTCGGTGAGGGAATAACCCACATTGATCAATGCTCTGGAGGTCCGGTATTTGATTTGGAAATCGTCAAAATCACTGGTTTTACTTTGATGCTGTGAAAGTTCAAATCCGATTAAAAAATCATTGATTCGGGACTGATATCCCAACCCATACGAACGATACCTATTTCGGATAGGGGAAAGTCCTCTTTCTTCAAGCAAGGAATTGAATTGGCGGATATTAGCACCAGAAGTACCGGTAAACCCATAAAATGATGATCTTTTCTCAATGAGTCCTTGGGCACCAACCACAACGGTGATCAAAGTCAGGCAAAAAATGAAGAGAATTCTTTTGAAGTGAATCATGGGTTAAATTTTGGACTGAATACCAGCTTGGCAGCATCCCCTCGGCAAAATTAGTGCTAAACCACAATTTCATCAGGATCTTTTGGATTCAGAACCTTAATAATTTTTTCATACAGCACTTCGGGAGAAAAAGGCTTAGGAATAAAATCATCGATGCCAGAAAGAATCAAATCCTCCTTTACCTCTTGATAAGAGGCCGCGGTCAACGCAAGTATGGGAACTTGAGCTTTTTCCCTGTCCAAATTTGCCCTGATTTTCACAGCTACTTCAAACCCATCCAATTCCGGCATCTGAAGATCCAACAAGACCAAGTCAAAGGATTCATGCTCAAACATTTCCAGTGCCTCTTTCCCATCTCCTGCAATCACCAATTTGCCTGCGTTCCATTTGGTCAAAAACTTCCGAATCAAAATCTGATTGACCACATTATCCTCAGCCACCAAGATCGAGGCCTTTTCCAGGGACTTTGAGACAGTTTGGGCAGCCCGTTCTGCTTCAAGGGCTTTTTGATCAATGAATTCAAAAGGAAGAGTAAACTCAAACACACTCCCTCCTGATTTCCGGTTGTAAAGCTCAATCTCCCCACCGTATAATTCCACCAGGCGCTTGACTATAGCCAAGCCTAATCCCGTCCCTCCGTATTTTCTACTGGTGGACGATGATGCCTGGGTAAATGCCTCAAAAATGGTCTTCTTCTTTGAATCAGGGATTCCTATCCCTGAATCTTCAAAGAGAAATCGAATATCGGTGATGCCGTTTCGGGTATATTCTCGGGATAGGGAAATTCGCACAAAGCCCTTGTCTGTAAATTTCACCGCATTGGACACCAGATTGTTGACTACCTGTCCCAAACGGAGCGAATCTCCAATCAGCGTTTCAGGAATTGCCTCGTCTATTTCGCAACTTAGCCTTAGATTCTTTTCATTGGCTTGGAAACTATGGGAATGGACGATACGATGCACCACATTTCGGATATCAAAAGGCGCCTTTTCCAATTCTACTTTTCCCGAATCAATCTTATTGTAATCCAAGATATCGTTGATCAGCGCCATCAGGTTTTCAGCTGAAAACTGAAGTGTTTTCAGGTTTTCCAACTGATCAGGCCGTGGATTTTCTTCCATGAGAAAATGGGCAAGACCAATCACTGCATTCATGGGCGTCCGGATCTCATGGCTCATTACGGACAAAAACTGAGACTTAACCAAAGAGGCCTGTTCTGCTTTTTCCTTCGCAATTCTCAGTTCGGTTTCAGCCTCCTTCAATTTGGAAATATCCCTGGCCACTCCGGTGTAATACCGATGAATTCCCTGTTTATCCTGAATCATTTTCCTATTGGAACTGAACACTTTAAAGGTCCCGTCCTTGTGCCGGAGCCTAAACTCCAAAAACTGGGTGGTAGACAAAATATCCTTTTTCTCTCCCATCATGATTCGGAATTGATCCAAATCGTCCGGATTCAAAAACTCAAAAATGCTTCTACCGATCACTTCCTCGGAGTCATAACCTAAAAACTGCTTGACATTGGGCGACACATAATGAAGCAGGAAGGTTTCGGTCAGGGAGAAAATGATCTCCGTGGATTCCTCGACCAAGCGTCTGTACTTTTCCTCCGAATTGATCAAATCCTGTTTTGCCTGGTATTCTTCCTGAATATCTCTCACAATACTCAGTGCATACTCCACCTGATCATTTTCAATAATGGGCCTGATGATCCGGTGATATTGGCGACCATTGATCGAAAACTCGGTTTCGACAATTTCTCTGTCCTGATACACCCGATCCAAGATGGCATTGACCTCCTCATACGTTGTCAACTGAAAATCCCGAAGGTGCTTCCCTTCAAAATCTTCTCTTTTGAGGCCCCAAATATCAAAATTGGTTCCTTCGGCCAAAATGTATCTCCTCTGAGAATCCAGGAGAAAAATATTGGTTCGGGGAATATTGGAAGCCAACACCCGGTATTGCTTATCCCTTTCTTTTTGAATGTTTTCCAGTCTTTTTCGATCAGAAATATCCTGAAAAAGGCCCTCATGGAGGATGACCTGCCCCTCCTCATTTTCCACGTCGGAGGTTTTATCCTCCACCCAAACATAGGAACCATCCGTTTTACGGATGCGGTATTCTCCGGAAAAAGACCGAATCCCCCCGGATCCGGTATTCTTTTTCGCCAAATCCAATATCACTTCCTTGTCCTCAGGATGGAGCAACTCCAAAAATGGAGTTTCATTTTGCATGAGCGTGGAGGCATCATATCCAAACCTGTTGATATTTTCGGATATGTATTTGATTCGATATTGATCACTGGGATTCACACTAAAGAGGATAACCGGGCTATTCTCAACGATCAGCTTGGCTCTTCTGGAGACCAACTCAGAATGATATTTCTCCGCCAAACTGTGGAGTATCAGAGAATATCCGATTTTCTCCTCCCCCTCTGCCAGAATAGGTTGCAGGGTCACCTCAAATGGCGAGGATTGGGTATGCCTCGTATGGATAAACCGCTCGGACTTCCAAATCTGCCCCACAGCCAGTTTCTCAGCGATTTCCTTTAGATTTTCATTTTCACTCCATCGGATCGAGACCAACCCCTCCAAATAACCTTTGAAATTCCTCGCTGTCTGTGGGCAACAAAGCTGAATAGCTGATTCATTGAGATATATTACCTCCAGTGCCAAATTGGTCACTAAGATCGGATCACTCACCTGCGCCAGGATCTGAGACTGTAATCTCAAATACCCATCGGTCGCCCTCTTGTGGGTGATATCGGCACAAAACCCATAAATCTCCAGACCTTGACTTAAAAAGTCCTTTCTTCCCTCAATCTCGTAACTGATATAGCGAACCCCTTTCTCCTCATCTGTAATGGTAAATTCCCCGGATGTTCGACTTAGATGGAGCGAAGCTTCCTTGAGATTTTTGATGAATTCGGCCCGATGTTCTTTGTCAATTTTATAAATCAACGAAGCAAAATCGGCTACAATCGGCTGCATGCCCATGCCCAAAATCTTGGACAATCCGCCGGAAAAGTGAAATCTGTTTTGATGGGAGCCAAATCTCCAAGAGCCGGAATTGGACAGCAATTCAGTACTGGCTAGCAGGTTCTCATTACGCTGAAGGCGACTCATCATCTGACTGCCCAAATAAGCCCCTGCCAGAATGTCTCCCAACTGCTTGAAAACCTGAATCTCCTTTTCGGAATAAGTAAACTTATCCGGCAAAAAATCGAATTGGATTATTCCCAGGAGCTTTTTTCCCGAAATCAAAGGAATCATCAAAAGCCTTGCTTCCGAATGGAGTTTTCCCATAGGCATGGTTTTGATCGGGATCAAAGCCTGCTTTACTTTCCCTTTTTCCAGGTCTTTTCTACTGGTATTGATGACAGCGAAATATCGGGGACTATATTCCAATCCAAACCCGGATTGTTCATCATTGGTCCAGCTGTTCAGCACCTCCAACTCTCTGGTATCCCGGTTGATAATGAGAATTTTGGAGCTCTCCGCACCCAGCATTTTTCCCAATTGGATCAAGGCTTTATCGAATTCATCCTCCAAATTGGACCACTTTCCATTGATCAGTTGGGCAGAAATCAGATTGACCAGATTTTCTATTTCATAGCGCTTTTGCAAAGACTGGGAAGTCTGGATAAAATCGGTGATATCCCGGGAACTAAAGAGAATACCTTGAATCTGAGGGTGATCGAGGAGATTTTTGGCAAAACTTTCCAAGTAAATGCGTTTGCCGTTGGGAAGGTTGACCCAAAAATCAAGCGCCACTTCCTCTTTTGAGCTCAATATCTCTTCAAAGCTTCCTTTGACGATTTCAAATATTCCCGAATCCAAAAATTCTCTGAAATTTCTTCCAAGCAACTCTGAAACCGGAATCCCGATTTTTGCTTCTACCGATTTACTGACAAACTGATAGTTCCCTGCTTTGTCCAAGATGACTATGAGGTCATGGCTATTGTTGAGAATGCTTTGCATGTAGCGAAGCTCCTCGGTCATCACCCCCTTTTGCCTCAGCTCGGCTTCTTGTTCTTGATCAAAATCGGTCTTGATACGGTTGCCCTTGACGATCAAAAACCGATCGGTATAGCTGGAAGGAAGATTGATAAACACCCATTCGAAGCCGTGTTTTTCACCGTCCAGGCCCTTAATTGACTTCACCAGCCGGGATGAAGGAAGATCTCCCGTCTTAAAAAACCGAATCAACTCCTGCTGAAGCTCCTCGAGGTCCAAAAAAGACTTCCATTTATCACCGGGCAATTCAAAATTCTCACGGAAATATTGATTGAAGAAAATAATCTCTTCCGAATCCATCAGAAACAAGGGTTCCTGAATTTCATTGAGAAAATCAGAAATATCGAATTGCTGAAACTGATTCATAGGTCTTTTTGGGTGTCTCTGAAAAATAACACTATCCCATTTGGGAACCGACTAATATTTAAAAAGAATTCAGGAATCACAACGGGTTTCCATCATTTTGTAAAAGAATGACCTGTATCGAGACTTAGGGCCCAATAATTACCTGTTTCCGGAAAACTTCTTTCCGTCAAATACGTGGTGAAAGCCTAAATTAGATTTCAATTTCAAATCCAAAACTATGATCATCACAACCACAAACAATCTGGAAGGGTATACCATCGACCAATACCTGGGTATTGTATCCGGAGAAACCATCATCGGAGCCAACATCTTCAAAGATTTTTTTGCCAGCATCACCGACATCGTCGGGGGAAGATCCTCTGCCTACGAACAAGTCTTGAGAGAAGCCAAAGCCACAGCCATTGCAGAAATGGAAATGCAGGCCAGGCAGTTTGGAGCCAATGCGATCATTGGTATCGACCTGGACTATGAGACCATCCGTGATGGGATGCTGATGGTGACGGTGAGTGGCACAGCGGTAAAAACCACAAAAATCTAACTATGAAGCCCTGATTTTCAGGGCTTTTTTAATTGATTAAGGACTTTTTCAGAAGTAGTCTTTTTGCAAAAATGATCACCCACAATGACTACCGGAGCAGATTTGCACATGTCCATACACTTCGTCTGGATTAGTTTGACCTTTCCTTTGAGGTCACCTTCCTGCAAAGACTCCTTCAACTCTTTGCGAATCAATTTGGCACCGGATTTTTTACAATCTGATCCAGCACAACAAAAAACCAATTTTCGCGAATGTTTCATCACATGCCGGATATCCATTGCATCATCAACCCACTCAGATAAGCTCCATAAGTACCTACCGCATACCCCAATACTGCCAGCAATACACCGACGGGAGCCAAGGAAGCATCGAATGCGGATGCCACAATCGGAGCCGACGCCGCACCTCCCACATTAGCCTGAGATCCCACTGCCACATAGAAGAAAGGAGCTTTGATAATCCACGCCACCAAGATCATGATCAGAACATGAAAAATCATCCAAACGATCCCGATCAGAAAAAGTATCGGATTGTCCAACACGGCTCCCAAATCCATTTGCATCCCTATCGTGGCTACCAAGACATAGAGCAAAACTGAACCCATTCTGGACGCCCCTGCCCCTTCCAAATCCCTCGCCCGGGTAAACGAAAGAAGCAAACCAGCCGTGGTGGCGATCACTACAATCCAGAAAAATGCGGAGTTGAGCGAATACTGATCCAACTCGGGAAAATTTGTCCCAAACCATGGTGCAAGAAAATCCGCACCCCAATGGGCTATGCCCGTGACTCCAAATCCAACTCCGAAAATAAGCATGGAATCCTTGAGACTGGGAATCTTCATGATCCCTTCTCTAAACTTGGCAATCCGATCTCTCAACTCATAAATGGCAGAGGTGTCAGACTTTAAAAGTTTATCCAATTTCTCCGGCTTAGCAGCCCAATACAACAGGAAAGCCATCCAAAGATTGGCCACCAGCACATCCACCGCAATCATCTGCCCAAAAAGCACCGGACTGGCCCCAAACACCTCCAGCATGGCCGTTTGGTTGGCACCTCCTCCAATCCAACTTCCGGCAATCGTTGAGAGACCTCTCCAGATTTCATCCGGACCTGAACCGGAATAAATATCCGGATACACGAATCCTACTGTCAATAAAGCAAGTGGACCACCCAGCATAATTCCCAAAGTCCCCGCCAAAAACATGGTCAATGCTTTGGGGCCCAATCTTAAGATTCCTTTCAAATCGATACTAATCGTGAACAACACCAACGAGGCAGGCAAAAGATAGCGGGAGGCTACTTTATACAAACTGGAAGATTCTCCGGAAATCAAGCCCAAAGAATTGAATACAGCCGGAATAAAATAACACAGCAAAACCGTAGGCACATACGTGTAAAATCTGACCCAAAAAGGATGCTTGCTGGCAGAAGTGGCGAATACAAATGCCAAAGTTGCCATCAACAGTCCAAACACGACTGCATCATTGGTCAATAAAGGGGTGTTTTCTTCCATCATTTGGGTCTTCTATTCTGATACAACAATACCAACAATTGCCCAAAAAGACGAATGATTAATGGTCCTTGCTTTCCAAAAGTAAAAGCAGTTCGCTTAGAATCATCGCCGTGGCCCCCCAGACGATTTCTCCGGAAATGTCAAAATAGGGTGTATTCAACCGAATTCCTTCCCCGACCGACAGCTCGGTATGTTTGATTTTTTCAGGCGCTGTCAAGGAGTAAATCGCCGTGGAAATAATTTTAGCCACCTCCTTTTGTTCGGGTACAAATCTGGGTTTGTCGGAGATCAAACCAATCACCGGAGTGACCAAAAAATTACTGGTTGGGATATACAAATCTGAAAGTTTGCCCAAAACCTCAACCTTCCCGGCATCTATTCCAATTTCTTCCTCTGCTTCCCTCAAGGCCGTAAAGGTGACATCCGGATCTCCCGGTTCCATTTTACCCCCGGGAAGGGCGATTTGCCCACTGTGCACACCGGCATAGACAGGTCGCTTGATCAAAGGGAAAAAGCCGATTCCCTTTTCGGGATAAATGAGCAGTAAAACCCCACTTTTTCGATGAGTCTCGGGGATATGCAAAGTAAACCTCCTCCAATCGACCGGTTGGGGAGACATTCTAAGGTGAGCCTCTTTTCCGGGTAGAGGTTTTCGCAAAGCGGCTAATAGTTGGGGAACTAAGCGATCAATTTCCATTGGATGCCAAATCCACGGATTTTAGTTTTTTATCCAGATAGGAAGCTGGAAGATATTTCTCGGTGGTTTTGTTGAGTTTAAACTGACTCAATTGATGCTTCTCGGTATTGATCATCCAAACCATCGGACGAAATCCCTCATCTTCTTCAAAATAACCCAATACCAAAAATTCTACCGGGCTCAACCATAATCCTTCTTCAAACATTCCCGATGGACCTATAAAAAGCAGGCGCTCTTTCATCCCATCCGATCGATACCAAATCACCTCAGAATCCGGATTAAGGAAGGGTCTGTCCAATCCTTCCTGAGCTTCTACTTTATAAGAGTAAATATCCATCACTCCGTCACCTTCAGGATGGGCAATCTGGTAGGGGCGCAAAGGATCTTTCTCCAAAATCGGGTTTTTCTCAGGCATCTCCATGGGATCTATGGAATCAGTAAATACCCATATAAAATCCGATTCATCGAATCCTCCCAAAGAACCTGCCCAATGGTTAAGCCAATTGTTTTTTTGAACAAGAGCCAATGAAATCTGATTCTTGAGTGTTCCCAATTGATTTTCGCTCGCAACTGGCTGAATGGCCTCTTCTTGCTTGGAATCAGATCCAGAATCACAAGCCCAGACTAACACCAAGGCGCAGAAAAATCCAAAAGAACGTAGCCGATATTGCTTCATATTTTAAAATTAGAACCTTAAGCTAAGTGAAGAATGGGGACAAAAACAAATCTGATCATCGATTTACCTCGTCAAAAAGAGCTGCTTCAGATCATGTCAAGCGGCTTTACTTACCTTATTGTATTTCATTCGGTATTCTAAAGGAGTGAGGCCGGTGATTTTCTGAAAGACTTTTCTGAAGGCTTTGGCATCGGTATATCCAACCTCCCACATAACCTCATTGCAGTTTTTTATGCTGGATTCAAATATGCGCTTAGCCGCTTCAATTTTGACGCGCTGGACATATTCCAAAACCGAGTTTCCGGTCAGTTTCTTGAATCTGCGCTCGAAACTCCTTCTTCCCAAATGAACTTGCTCAGCAAGTAGATCCACGGTCAAACCTTTGGCAAAATTTTTCTCGATGATTTCCTGGGCTTGTAGGATTTGTTTGTCCGGGTGATCTTTTTGACCCTTGAAAATCGAAAAGGAAGCCTGAGATTCCCGATCGATGTCAATAGCAAAGTATTTGGACAACAATATGGCCATCTCTCGCCCTGCGTATTTTTCCACCAAATGCAGCAGCAGGTTCCAATAAGAATTGGCTCCTCCACTTGAATAAATCCCCGATTCCTCTGTCACGATACTCCCGTCCTGAACCTTCACTCCGGGAAACATAGCCTTAAACTGATCCACAAAACCCCAATGGGTGGAGCAATGCTTCCCTTCGATCAGGCCTGTAGCTGCCAAAAAAAATGCTCCCACACACAAGGATGCTACTTCTGCACCTGACTCATACTGCGCTCTGATCCAAGGTAAAAACTTCGAATTGGAAGAGATCGCTTCAGAAAAATCACCCAGAAGTGGGGGAATAATAATCAAGTCACCCTGAAAGGAATTTTCAATCAAAACATCCGGCTGTAGTCGAAAGCCTGGAAAACCGGGGTTCACTTCCTCATAAAGCCCGACCAAATGAACTTCAAACAGGGGGGATTGTCCTTGTTGCTGCAGGAAAAAATTCACCGTCTGGAAACAATATTGAGCCCCGGCAATGGCCTGGACTACCGATTGCTCCATGGCTAAAATCAAGATCTTCTTCATAGGTCGATGTATTTGTAGGATAATCTGATTCAGGTCAAGTTCTAAAAATAACCAATCTTGTCGCAAAAAACCCCTTCATTGTCATTTTTACACCAGTGATTGCCGGGTTGGAAGATTTAAATTTGTTTACATCATTGAAGAGACTAAAAATCAAACCCATGTCTGAAAGCACTAAATCAAAAATTACAGTCGAGGCCACCCTTTCTGCACCTGTAAATCAGGTTTGGACTGCCTACACTTCTCCCCGCCACATCGTCAAATGGAACGCCGCTTCAGAAGATTGGCACTCCCCCCATGCAACCAACGAATTGGAGCCCGGAGGAAGCTTTTCCTATCGGATGGAGGCAAAAGACGGCAGCATGGGATTTGACTTTGAAGGAGTATTTCAAGAAGTCAAACCCAATGAATTCTTATCCTATGTCATAAGTGATGGACGAAAGGCCGAAGTCACCTTTCAAGCGCATCAGGATAAAACCACCGTTAAGGTGCTTTTTGAAGCTGAAAAAATGAATTCCGAAGAGCTGCAACGTCAGGGCTGGCAGGCGATTTTGGATCATTTCAAGTCTTATGTAGAAGGTTTTCAACAAGACTCCCTGCACTTTGAAATTTCAATCGAAGCCCCAGTGAATAAGGTGTTTACCCTGATGTTGGAAGATAAAAGCTATCGAGAATGGACCTATCCTTTTTCTCCCGGATCTCATTACAAAGGATCTTGGGAAAAAGGCTCGAAAATTCTATTTCTAGCTGAAAATGGAATCGATGGGATGGTCAGCAGAATTGCAGACCGTATTGAAAACCAATACATTTCCATAGAACATCTCGGTTTTTTGGCCAAAGGGGAAGAAATCACCTCCGGTCCTGAGATTGAGGCCTTTGCAGGAGTCACAGAAAACTACACATTCATAAACTTGGGAGAAAAAACAAAACTCATGGTGGATATGGAAAGCGGAGGAGAATACCGGGACCATTTTCTTAAAATCTGGCCCCAAGCGCTGGAGGTGCTCAAACAAATTTGCGAACGGTAAACCAAATCCACATGAAATGCCCATGAGTAAATGCTTCTCACACAGGGGAATGATTATCCGGGGCATTCCATCTGGCCATTAAAAATCAAATTATAAACAGATGAAATCAATCTACCCCTGTATTTGGACCAACCAATCCGCCAAAGAAGCCGCGGAGTTTTATGTCTCCATTTTTCCTGAGGCATCCATCCAAGAAAGCAACCCTTGGGTGACTAGTTGGAGGGCCGGGAATTCAAAATTCATGCTGCTCAATGGAGGCCCCGAATTCACCCCTTCTCCCGCCCTATCCTTTTATGCCGAATTTCCTGAGGTCGGGTTGGTCGAAAAGCTTTGGGAAAAACTAGTGGAGGATGGAAAGGCATTGATGCCCTTGGGTACTTATCCTTGGTCCGAAAAATATGGTTGGGTCCAAGATCGCTATGGTGTCAGTTGGCAATTGACGGCTCATCCTGAAGCACCTCCCTACGGAAATTATTCTCCGGCAATGATGTTTACCGGCAGAAATTTTGGGAAAGCGGAGGAAGCCTTAAACTTTTATACTTCCATTGTCCCTGATTCCTTGACCAAGTTTATATCAAGATATGGGGAAGATTCTCCAAGTCAGACTGGAAAAATAAACCATGCCCAATTTACTTTGGGAAAGCAGCTTTTTGTGGCAATGGACAGTGGTCTGGATCACGGGTTTCAATTTTCCGAGGGCATATCCTTAGTGATCCCTTGTGAAAATCAGGATGAAATTGATTATTACTGGGAAAAACTTACCCTGAAAGGTGAGGAAGGTCAATGTGGCTGGTTAAAGGATCAATTTGGGGTCTCTTGGCAGGTTATTCCTGAACATCTCTCCCGCCTTTTAGCTGATAATTCCCATAGCAAGAAAGGCTTGGAAACTCTGTTGAAAATGAAAAAGATCGAAATTTCAATGCTAAGCCAGTGACTTTCCCTGACTCAATCCGAGTTAAAAACTGCTAGGGCCTAGAAATACTTTCATTGGAAAAAGGGAAATGGATTTGTCCAGAGTTAAGAGTAATTATCAAGCTTCTTTTGGGTCAGTTTTTTCATTCATTTTCAAATAAAATCTGTTCGTTTACATTTTTTGTTTTTTTGATTTAAGTAAGAATTCCTGATTATTTAAAATTTAATTCATAAATTAACTTTATGGAATGAAGAAAATCTCCTGACAAAGCCTTGCATTGGAGTCAGGAGAAGATCTTTTTTTCACCCAAAATACCCCATGCACTATCAAGATTACAGTTCACTTTTTTATCACAATCCTTTGCCCAACTGGATTTATGAAATCCAATCCATGCGGATTCTGGATGTGAATGATGCTGCTTTGTCGCATTATGGATACTCAAAGGAAGAGTTCCTTTCCATGACGATCAAGCAACTCCGACCTAAAGAGGAGGTACCAAAACTTATTTCAGCGCACAGTGACATTGATCAGAAGTCTGGAAACATCCGATTTGGCACCTTTAAGCATCAAAAGAAAAACGGTGAAATCATGCTCATGGAGGTCCACGGCCACAAGGTTATTTTTCAGGGCCTTGAGGCAATCATGGTTTCCTGCCTGGATGTCACCGAAAAAGAACGCCAATTAAAAGAGTTGGAAGATTCAAAAGCCTTGATTCAAGAGGCCACTTCCATTGCCAAACTGGGCTATTGGTCCACTGACCTCCGAACCAATGAATTCATTTGGTCAGAAGAGGTTTACAAAATCTGGGAAGTCGATCCTCAGGTATTTAAGCCTGATTTTGATATTTTTTACCAATCCATTCATGCAGATGACCGGACTGAATTTGATTATTTACAGCCCCTTGCACTTTCAGGAGAACGGTCTTTTGATTTTGTCCATAGAATTTACACCCCATCCGGAAAAATCAAATGGGTTCATGAAAAAGGCAGGGTAAAGTTTGACGAAAAAGGAGTGCCGATTTCCTTCTCAGGTACAGCACAAGATATTACCGCCCAAAAAGAAGAGGAACAACACCTCAAACTACTCGAAAGTGTCATCACCCACACCGATGATATCGTGATGATCACAGAAGCAGAACCCCTCGAATCTCCGGGTCCTCGGATCCAATATGTGAATCAGGCATTTACCAAACTCACGGGCTATACTTTGGAGGAAGTCAAAGGCCAATCTCCCCGAATTTTACAAGGCCCCAAATCAGATCTTTCGGAGCTCGGACGTCTCAAGAAAGCTCTCCAAAATTGGGAATCCTGCGAGATCACCACCATCAATTACAAAAAAAACGGAGAAGAATTTTGGGTCAATCTCGCTGTGACTCCGGTCGCAAACGAAAAAGGATGGTTTACCCATTGGATTGCCATCGAACGGGATGTGACCAAGGAAAAGCAAAAACAATTACGCAAAGAACTTCTCACTAAAATAAGCACGGCATTCTCTGAAAAAAGTGACCTTCAATCTGCCTTGAATCAGGTTTGTGACCTGGTTTCCGAATTTGCCAATCTGACCCTGTGTGAGGTGTGGCTTCCCGATATCCATCAAAAAAACCTGAGGCTTTTGGGGAAATCAGTGCGGTTGGAAATTTCAAAACTTTTCTATGCAGATGAAGAGCAAATCGGCCAAATAGCTATGGGAAAGGGGCTTCCGGGAATGGTATTAAAAAATGGATCGGCGCAGTTTTGGAATCATCAGGATAAGGCATCAAAATTTTTTAGAAAAAATGCCGCAAAACAGACTGGCCTTAAATCTGCTTTCGGTATCCCCTTACGGTATCAAAATGAAGTGATTGGTGTGATGATCTTGGGAACCAACTCTGATGGAGCTTTCCTGTCCAACCAAATGATTTTGCTGGAACAACTGGAGACTTTTCTTGGGGTGGAGATTTATAGAAAAAGAATTGAAAATGATCTGCATCATCTATTCGAATCTCTACCGGATCTGGTATGTCTGATGGATTTTCAGGGCCATTTTATCAAAATCAATCAGGCAGGTTGTGAGTTGTTGGGGTACTCGGAAAACGACATACAAGGAAAACCTTTCAATGAATTCGTCCATCCGGCAGACAAGGAATACTCCATGCGCCACTTTGCGAAACTGGTAGAAAAAGGCGGCGAAATTCTCAAATTTGAAAATAGAGTGATCACCCGATCCGGGAAGGCCGTATGGCTGGATTGGCATGGAAATGCCATTTTGGAAGATGGATTGATCTATGCCACAGCAAAAAACATCAGTGAAGAAAAAAAATTAAGACAAATCGTCGATGATGCCTCTCATCTTGCCCGCATCGGAGGATGGGAGATCGATCAGTCGACTGGAGAAGTGTACTGGTCTCCGGTGATCCATGAAATCCATGAAACCGATCCCGACTTTTTTAACCCTGATTTGGCTACCGGGATCAATTTTTATCGGGAAGATTATCAGGAGATCGTGGCCTCCATTATTTCCAAAGCTCAAAAAACCGAGGAAACTTTTGAGTTTGAGGCGGCAATCATCACTGCAAAAGGAAATGAAAAATGGGTAAAATGTATTGGGAGATCAGAAATCCTGAGAGGAGAATGCATTCGGGTATTCGGTAGTTTCCAAGATATCACCCAACTCAAAACCACACAGTTTCAGCTCCATTCGCTTTCCAATGACCTTCCGGGTGTGGTGTTTCAGTACTTTATGTTTCCTGATGGGACTGACCGACTCCAATCGGTCAGCCAAGCCGCCCGGAAAATCTGGGAAATTTCGCCGGAAGATTGTGAAAAAGACACGCAGATCATTTGGAATCAAATCAAGGCCGGAGGGGATTACGAACAGGTACTGAAGGATATCCAACATTCCCTCTCCAATCAGACGCAATGGCATAGCAAATGGAGGAATATTCTCCCCTCCGGTGAAATCCGATGGCACGAAGGATTCGGCACCCCTTATTTTTTTCCTGACCAAACCATCATGTTCAACTCCATGGTTTTTGACATTACCGATGAGGTAAAATCAAAAATGCTCTATGAGGAGACTTCTGAACTGGCCAAAATCGGAAGCTGGGAATTGGACCTGAGCAAATCTGACACGTCAGAATTTATGTACTGGTCTCCCATGGTCAAAAAGATCCTGGAAGTCAACCCGGATTACAATCCTTCACTTTCGGGGGGATATGAATTCTACACTCCGGATAGTTATGGCAAAATCAAAAAAGCTGTAGAAACCTTGATTGCCACCGGAACCTCCTTTGATGAAGAACTGATGGTCAAAACCGCCAAGGGAAATTTCCGTTGGGTTCGATGCATTGGAGAAGGAGAATTCATTCAGGGTAACTGTGTCCGGATTTTTGGCAGCTATCAGGATATCCAGGACAAAAAGTCCCTGGACATCCGTATGAGTGAAATTTTGGGCAGTATCTCTGATGCTTTTTATGCCATGGATAGCCAATGGAATTTCACCTATTTCAATAAAGAAGCTGAGCTTCTCCTCCAACGAAAAAAGGAAGAGGTAATTGGGGAAAATATTTGGGAAGTCTTCCCTGCTGCCAGAGGAACTGTGCTCCAAAAGCTCTACCAACGAGTCGCTGACACCGGACAAAACGAGAGTTTCGAGTACTTCTACCCCGGAGATAATTGCTGGTATGATGTGAATGCCTATGCTTCTCAAAATGGGGTCTCGGTTTACTTCAAAAATATAGATGAGCGAAAACGGGCAGCAGAAGAGCTTAAAAAAGCCTATGAAGAACGAAATGAAATTCTGGAAAGCATCGGTGACGCCTTTTTTGCAGTAGACAATGATTGGATCGTCACTTATTGGAACCGGGTAGCAGAACAGGTTTTATTCAAAAACAAAGAAGAAATCCTGGGTAAAAATCTATGGGTGGAATATGCAGATGCCGTGGATTCGGATTTTTATCGCATGTACCACCGCGCCAAAGAAACCAATGAAATCCTTTCGTTCGAAGAGCACTATCCCACTTTGGGTAAATGGTTTGAGGTAACAGCCTACCCTTCTCCCAAAGGCCTTTCTGTCTATTTCAAAGACGTGACTTTAAGAAAGGCCACAGATTTGATTATCCGAGAGGCCAATGAGCGATTTGAACGGGTGACAGAAGCTACTACGGACGCTATTTGGGACTGGGATATCAGCAAAGACATCTATTATCGAGGAAATGGATTTCAGAGGTTATTCGGATATGAACCTCAAAAGATCCTCAAAAGAACAGATTTCTGGAAAGACAACTTCCATCCGGAAGACATTGATTTGATCAAAGAAAGTGTAGAAGAAGCTCTGGCAAATCCAGAAACCCGACTTTGGGAACTTGAATATCGAATCCTTCATCCATCCGGAACCACCAAGACCGTTTTGGACAAAGGGATCATCATCAGAGATGACCAAGGAAAACCCATCCGAATGGTCGGGGCCATCACGGATATTACCTATCGAAAAGAATACGAAAGAGAACTCAAGCGACTCAATGCTGACCTGATCAAGAATATTTACGATCTCCAACTTGCCAATGAAGAACTGGAGCAGTTTGCCTTCATCACATCCCATGATTTGCAAGAACCACTGAGGATGATTTCCAGCTTTATGGATCAATTGAGAAGAAAATATGGGGATCAGCTGGATGATCGGGCCCATCAGTACATCCACTATGCCATTGATGGTGCAAAAAGAATGAAGCATATCATTCTCGACCTGTTGGAGTACTCGAGGGCAGGCCGACTCAAGGAACCGGATGAAATCGTGGATCCAAACCTAATTGTGGAAGATTACCTGGTATTGAGAAAAAAAATAATTCAGGAAAAATCAGCCCAAATCAGTTATGACCCTCTACCCAAGATCAAAACCGCCAAAGTGCCCCTGACTCAAGTATTTCATTGCCTTCTGGATAATGCGATTAAATACTCGAAGCCTGATATCGCGCCACAAATCTTCGTTTCGGTAAGAGAAATGGAGGATGCTTGGCAATTCATGGTACAGGACAACGGAATTGGGATTGATCCTGAGTTCTTTCACAAAATATTCGTCATATTTCAGAGACTCCACAACCGGGAGGAATTTGAAGGCACCGGTATTGGCTTGGCTTTGGTTAAAAAACAAATAGAATCCAGAGGAGGTAAGGTGTGGGTGGAATCAGAGGTTGGAAAAGGGTCTACATTTTATTTCAGTTTAAAAAAAGAGACTAACACATCGGAACCTAACCAATTAAATCTATCCTAACATGAAATGCCCATGAGTAAATGCTTCTCACACAGGGGAATGATTATCCGGGGCATTCTCCCGATGAAAGATCGGGACAGGCTATCTGGCCATTAAAAATCAAATTATAAACAGATGAAATGCCCATGAGTAAATGCTTCTCACACAGGGGAATGATTATCCGGGGCATTCTCCCGATGAAAGATCGGGACAGGCTATCTGGCCATTAAAAATCAAATTATAAACAGATGAAATCGAGCATGACGCAAGCGAAACACAGAGAGAGGATTATAATCCATGCGAGATTCTATCTGACCATTAAAAATCAAATTATAAACAGATGAAAACTGTCCACATATTACTGGTAGAAGACAACGAAGGCGACATCTTACTGACACAGGAGGCATTTGAAGAGAGTAAATTCAATATTCAAATCAGTGTCGCCCGAAATGGGCAGGAAGCTTTGGACTTTTTACATCAAACAGGAGCGTTTACCCAAGCAAAAGTGCCAGACTTGATTTTATTGGACATCAATATTCCGATTTTCAATGGGCATGAGGTCTTGGCAAGGATCAAACAGCATGAAGAGCTGAAAAAAATCCCGGTCATCATGTTGACTACTTCATCCAATAAAAAGGACATCCAAAGAGCCTATGAAAACCATACGAACAGCTACATCACCAAACCTGTGGATATGAATGAATTTTTGGAGGCCATTCAAAAAATAGAAGATTATTGGATCCAACTATCCAAACGAGCCACCTAAAAAGGACTTTTTTGTATTTTTAACCAATTAAATATTACTGGATACAGTATCTCAAATGTTGTGACTAAAAAACATATAAGTCGACCTAAATGAGAATATAAATAAGCATCACTTTTTAATTGAATTTAGACAATGATATTATTTCTTGAAATATCACTATAATTTTTTAAACTAATAAAACACACATTAGACTCGATGCTCCCAAAGAGCTACAAAGATGCGGTTATGTCTTTCTTTGTAAATGAACACTCCCTCCATAAACAGCCAATTCCGCATTCTACACGTAATTTTGAAGGGAATTAATCTCATCTGTTGGGAATCAGAAAATCACCCCATCACTGTCATTGCTGATTTCCAAGATTAATTTCCCTAGAACTCGTGCTTATGATCTCATCTACAATCGAAAAAACTTATTTTCCTTCGAATTCAAGTTTTGAACGAGTCATCCTTGCAAACACGGAGGAAAAATTCGAAACCTTTGTTCATTTAGCGAAAGCGCTAACCGGATTCTCCTCTGCCCTGATCATTTTAATAAAAGAGGACAATTCAATCTTCACTTATTGTTTCGATTGTGACTATTATCCTTCAGAAACCATTGAAAAGCTGGCGGAGAAAATCATTCATTCCAATTTAGATTTTTACGAAACAGACCACTTCTCCAAGGAATGGGACCATGCTTCTTTATTTTTCCTTTCGGGGGTAACACCAGAATCTCTGGTAGTGCTTCCTATAGAATTTCCCAAAGATTATCGTGTTGGAGCCATTTGCCTGTTTGATTTCGATTCCAAAACAATCAGTGAATTGACACAGGAACACCTCAGATTATTGGCTACCCAATCGATAAACCTGATTATTCAACAAGCCACTTTAGAAGAACAGGCCAAAATCATTGAAGAGCAAACCACCTCAAGAGGTATAATCAATCAAAACAATTCCGAAAATCCGTTTCAAGAAAGCAAAAGCTGCCTATTTAAAAGCACCAAAAGATTGGCTCGGGTAGGAAGTTGGGAATTGTTTATAGTAGGTCCAGACCAGCTTCAGATGATTTGGTCCGACTCCCTGAAGTGGGTATTAGACTATCCGGTCAACCAAGAGGTCTCTATCGGAAAAACATTAAAGATGCTATCTGAAAAAGACCAAGCGACGGTCAAAAGGGCTTATCAACGATTCATCAGCGAACACGTGGAAGAACCCTTGGAGCTAGAAGTCCTTATTCGAAGGGATTACCTTAATGATTCCATTTGGGTGAAGCTGGTCCTGGAAGCAGAATATATCAATGGAAACTGCATAAAAATTTATGGCAGTGCCCAAGACATTCATTCCCAAAAGTTGGACGAGCTGGAAATTCAATATCAAAATTCCCTACTTAATTCTTTGACAGAAGTGATCGGTCACCTGTTTGTCGAAGAAAATTGGTCTGAAGTCATCGATACCACTTTTAACCTGATCGGCAACACAGTTCATGTGGATCGGATATACCTTTTTGAAAATCTGGATGATCCGCAAACAGGTAAAAAATACGCCAAACAAACCTTTGAATGGGTCGCTCCCGGTATCAGTCCTCAAATCGACAATCCGGCTTTGGAGAAAATTGAAGTAGATGATTTTATGGATTTGTTCCATAGCCTTGAAAAAAACCAGCCATTAATTGCCAACGTCAAGGATATCGAAGATCCGGCTTTACGGGAAATGCTGGAATTCCAAGACATCAAATCCCTACTGATGTTCCCCATTTTTATTGAAAATGAATTCTGGGGATTCGCTGGATTTGATGAATGTACCCATGAACGTGAATGGAGACCCTCTGAAATCAATTTCTTAAGATATTTTACCTCCAATCTCGAATCATCGATCAAACGCCGAAAGGACAAAGTCGATCTTGAAAATCTGGTAATGGAAAAAACCAGAATCCTCGAAAGTTTGGGGGATGGGTTTTTCGTTTTGGACAAGCAGGAAAGAGTCAACTACTGGAACCAAGCCGCTGAAAAAATCCTCGGTGTTTCCAGGGAAGAAATCGTGGGAGAAATTATTTGGGACCGATATCCCAATTCGACAGCAGCCAAATTTCTGAGTTACTACCGGGATATCATTCAAAAAAACTCCCATTTCAAGGCTGAAGAATACTTCCCTGAGTTTGGAAAATGGCTGGAAATCAACGCCTATCCTTCGGATGATACCCTAAGTGTATTTTTCAAGGATATCACGGAGCGGAAAAATTTTGAAGAAGCGATCATTCAATCCAATGAGCGATTTGAAATCATCGCAAAGGCCACTCAAGACATCATTTGGGACTATGACATTCACCAATCCAAATTATTTGTAAGTGAGGGGTTCAACTCTCAATTTGGATATGAATCCTCAAAAAAAATCCATTCACTTCAGGACTTTATCGAAATCCTGCACCCCGAAGATCAAGCAACTGTTAAGTCGCAGTTTGAAGCCTCCTTGTTTGGGATCAATCAAGACGCCAATCTTTCTTTGGAATACAGATTCCTGAAAAATGATGGAACCTATGCCTACATCCAGCACCGAACCTATTTTATCAGGGACAAAAACGGAAAAGCCAATCGCGCCTTGGGAGCAATGGTGGACATCACGGACCGAAAACGATATGAACAATCTCTCAAACAACTGAATCTTGAGCTGGAAGAAAAAATCAAACAGTTGGATTTGACCAACAAAGAGTTGGAACAATTTGCCTATGTGACTTCGCACGATTTGCAGGAACCTTTGCGGATGATCACCTCGTTTATGACCATGCTCGAATCCAAATACTCCCATCACCTCGATGACAAGGCAAAATTGTACATCAATTTTGCAGTCGATGGTGCAAAGAGAATGAGGCAGCTGATTTTGGATTTACTTGAATACTCCCGATCAGGGAAAAATGAAAGTGAAAAAGAAGAAGTGGATTTGCAGGACATCCTCCATCAAACCCTGCTTTTTAATAAAAGATTGATGGAAGAAAAACAGGCCCAGGTGAAGTTCACCACACTTCCCAAAGCATTGGCCTACCGGGCACCTTTGACACAAGTGATCCAGAATCTGGTGGAAAACGGGATCAAATATTCCAAGCCGGATACTCCCCCACGATTGGAAGTCAGTGCCACAGATCGTGGACGGGATTGGTTGATCTCAATTCAGGATAACGGTATTGGAATCCCCAATGAATTTCATGAGCGGGTGTTCATCATTTTCCAGCGCCTTCACAAAAAAGAGGATTACAAAGGAACAGGAATTGGACTCGCTGTGGTCAAAAAACAAGTCGAAAGTTGGGGAGGTAAAATTTGGTTGGAGTCGGAACCTGGTGTTGGCACGGTGTTTTATTTCACTATACCCAAATAAAGAGGGAGATTATGCGGAAACTCCTGCATGCACCAAAACTAAAAAAGGCCGGGCTATCACCCGACCTTTTCCTGCTCTCAAACCTATTAAACCTATTGTAGATATTCAATTCATGAATACACTCGAAAAGTAGAAAATGTTTTTTTTCTCTCCAAACAATCGATTGCGAAAAATTTTCAAAATTTTATTCGGCCAACAAGAATCTTATTTAATTCACAGAAAATCAAGGGATTTACCTTTTAAAAAAATGTTCCAACTTTATAAAAAAATCTTTTTTTTAGCTTCAGTACCAAATTTCCTATGCCAAACAGAGCTCTCCCACTTGCGACCAAGATTTTTGAAGGATTTCTGACCTATATCGAAAGCTTCAATACCTACACCCGGCTGGCTCCACTTTACTTTGCCCAACGCAATTGGCAAGCTACACAACTGAATCATAGACAAAGGCTTAGGCTTTACAAAGATTTACTTTTCCAACTGGCGAAAGTTTTCCAGGAAATCCTCGGTTCGGACAGTGCCAATCGGGAAATCTGGAAATTGATCAGATCAGCGTACCAACAGATGATCAGTCAGCGCCCCGACGTGGAGTTGGCGGAAACTTTCTTCAACTCGGTTTTTCGGAAGACCTTTCCAAACAATCCCTTGGATGAAGAGCTCATGTACGTCATGGAAGGGTATAATGCCTGTGAAATCCGAGAAAACTCCGACCTACTCCTTACTTACCCTGCCTCCATGGGTTTGGAAAATATCATTCGTCAGATTTTGGAGGATTTCGACTTCGGTGTTCAATTTATGGATAAGGAACAGGATGTGCAGTTTTTGGTCAATGGAGTGAAAGAGGTCATTCTCACCCGATATCAGGTGGAGGTAGGCACCAAAACGCAATTGCTCAAGCCTGTTTTTTACAGAAACAAAGCTGCCTATCTCATCGGCCGTACCTATGTCGGCAAAAAATGGATGCCATTTATTATTCCGATTCTCAATGGCCCCAAAGGAATCTATGTGGACACCTTGATTTTTGACCCCAATCTGATGAGTCATTTGTTCAGCTTCACCCGATCCTATTTTATGGTGGAAGCTGAAGTGCCTTCTCAGATCGTCGGCTTCTTGAGTTCAGTCATTCCACACAAAAAAATCCATGAGCTTTACAATGCGATTGGTTTTAATAAACATGGAAAAACTATTTTTTATCGGGATTTCCTTCACCACCTCCAGAATAGCACTGACCAGTTTGTAATAGCCCCGGGAATCAAGGGGATGGTGATGACGGTTTTTACACTTCCCTCTTTGAACATTGTCTTTAAACTCATCAAAGACCACTTTGAACCTCCAAAAAACATGACTCGGCAAGAGGTGAGGGAAAAATACAAGTTGGTTTCGTTGCATGACCGTGTGGGACGAATGGCCGACACCCATGAATTTGAGCATTTCAGAATTCCCCTCGATCGGGTTAGTCCTGAATTGATGAAAGAACTCAAAAACACGGCCAATTCCCTTTTACGGATCGAAAACAACCAACTGATAATCAAACATCTATACACGGAAAGAAAAATGATCCCTTTAAACATTTTCCTTGAAACCTGCTCCACAAAAGACGGGGAAAAAGCCGTAGAAGACTATGGGAGAGCTATCCTCCAACTGGCTCAGGCCAATATTTTTCCGGGAGATATGATGACCAAAAATTTTGGTCTAACCCGTCAAAAAAGGGTCATTTTCTACGACTACGACGAGATCGAATTTTTGGAGGACATGAATTTCAGAGAAAAACCCAAACCGGAAACCTATGAGCAAATTTATGCTTCAGAGCCTTGGTATGAAATCAGAAAAAACGACGTGTTTCCGGAAGACTTCAAGCGTTGGATGATCGGTAGAGCGGATTTGAAACCCCATTTTCTAGCCTATCATAAAGACTTATTTGATCCGGCCTATTGGAAGGGACTTCAGCAACGAATCCAAAACGGAGAATTGATCCATGCCATCCCTTATCCTGAGGAAATCCGATTTAGACCGGGAGAACCCGATTAAGTGAGTTTAATTTCATTCTTCCCATCGTAAAACTTATTTTTGACCCCTCGGGTCAATTTTAGCAGTCACCCTCCCTAATGGTTTCAGAAATTTCAGCAGCTCCTACTTCACAAACCCATACCAAAAAGATCATTCTTCAAGCAGATGAGGATGATAGCAGACCCGTATATCTTTCGGGTAATTTTAATAATTGGGCTACTCAAGACGCCCGATTTAAGATGGAGAAGATCGAGGAGGGTGTCTATGAATATGAATTTCCTGCTGAATCCGAATTTGATGCAGAGCTGATTTACAAATTTACCAAAGGCGATTGGTCTGAGGTGGAAATTGATCAATATGGCAACCGAACCCCAAACCGCCACTGGAAGGATAACCAACCGGTAAAAGTGGAAAAAGTAGCCAAATGGCGAAAAAACTGGCTTCCTTACCGTCC
The DNA here is from genome assembly GCF_003253485.1 of Algoriphagus aquaeductus. Taxonomy (GTDB): domain Bacteria; phylum Bacteroidota; class Bacteroidia; order Cytophagales; family Cyclobacteriaceae; genus Algoriphagus; species Algoriphagus aquaeductus. The sequence goes on from NZ_QKTX01000005.1 coordinate 263,731, forward strand.
TTCACAACTTCCCCAGATTCACCTGATCTCAGAGGAATTTGAAATCCCCCAACTCAACAAGACCCGAAAAATCTGGGCACTTCTCCCCCACGACTACGAAACCAGCTCCGAGCATTATCCGGTACTCTATCTGCAGGACGCTCAAAATCTCTTCAATGAAAATGCCGAATTTGGCAACTGGCAAATTGATAAAAAGCTAGCCGTGATGTCAGACTATGGTATTGGCAAGATCATCGTCATCGCTGTCGAGCATGGAGAATCAGAGCGTGTGCAGGAATACAATGTGGGCAAGACCCTCCTTGGAAAAGGACAGGGAAAACAATATATCCGTTTTATCACGGACACCTTGAAGCCCTTTGTGGACCGCACCTACCGAACCAAGCCGGAACGGGATCATACCGGAATCGGTGGCAGTTCGATGGGGGGTCTGGTCAGTATCTTTTCGGGATTGATGTATCCGGAGGTATTTGGCAAATTGATGATTTTCTCTCCCTCGCTTTGGGTCATTCCAAAGATCAAATTGGGTTTTTTGGATTTTTTCGAGCCCATGGATACCCGTATTTACCTTTATGCCGGGGGTGATGAAAGCGAAACCATGGTTGACCATGTGACCAAATTTCGCAAACGCCTGATCAAGAGAGAAAGCCTTCAGGGAAAAATGAAAGTACGGCTTTCAATCAATGAACATGGAAAGCACAATGAATCTTATTGGAGCGATGAGTTTCCAAAAGCAATCGAATGGCTTTTTTTCAGTGACAAACCGGAGTAACCTCCTAACTTACCTACTATGCAGTTCAAATTGAATCCCAAAAACCCTTCTTCCACAGGACTGAGGGTCATCCCTGTTTTTGAAAATCAGGTGAGCGATATACTGACCGAAAAAAATCTTCAAAAAACCATTCCTTCTCTACTTTTTTCAGGAAAAAAAGACAGTCAATTCAGCTTTGAAATAGAAGGTCAGCTGGTTCTACTTATAGGTTTAGGAGAAAATCCCGATTACAAAACCGTAGAAAACAGCTTGAGACGCGTCCTTTCCAAGCAATCCTCGCTGATCGAAAAAGAGGTTCTTTTGGATTTTCCGGCCGAAATGGACGAAAGCCATGTTGAAGCCGCTTTGGTAGGCTTCAAGCTGGGGGCTTATTCCATCGGGTTTTTCAAAAAAGAGAAACCCAAAGATCACAGTAAGCTCAAAGTAGAAATCATCACGTCCCTGAAAAAGGCTAAAGACTTAGCAGCAAGAGCCGGAAAAATCGCAGACGCAAAAATCGAGGCATTTAAACTAGTCGACCTTCCCCCCAACAAAATCACTCCGGAAAATCTCGGCGATTGGGCCAAAAATCTTGGGAAAAAGTTTGAACTGAACGTCAAAGTTTGGGATTCCAAAAAGGCCAAATCAGAAAAACTGGAAGCTTTTTTGGCAGTAGGTAGAGGCTCTGCAAAAGATCCGCGATTCATCATCATCGAGTACCGTCATCCCAAGGCCTCAAAGCATGTGGGCTTAGTTGGCAAAGGAGTCACCTTTGACACAGGAGGCCTCAATATCAAAACCCAAGGCATGCATCACATGAAGTCAGATATGGGCGGTGCGGCAGCAGTCTTGGCCACTACTCAGCTAGTCGCAGATTTGGGCTTACACCTCAATCTGACCTCCATCGTTCCAGCGGTGGAAAACGCGATCGACAAGGATGCCTATTTGCCTTCCGAAGTCATCGGAAGCCATGCGGGATTGAGCATTGAGGTGATCGATACGGATGCAGAAGGCCGACTGATCTTGGCTGACGGACTTTCTTACCTGATCAAAAATTACGCTCCGGATCAGGTGATCGATTTGGCCACACTTACCGGCAGTGCCATCGGTACCTTCGGATACGAATGCGCGGCTTTGTTTACCAACGACGGAACAATCTCCTATGGACTACAATCCGCAGGAGAAGAAATCGGAGAAAAATCCTGGCCACTTCCACTTTGGGAATCCTTCGGAAAAGAAATGGATTCCGAAATCGCTGACATCAAAAATTACCATGGAAAACCCTTTGCCGGTGCCATCACGGCTGCAAAGTTTCTCCAGGCCTTTACGCACGAGCACCCGGCCTGGGCACATTTGGACATCGCCGGCGTGGCTTTTTCCGACACTGAATTTGCCAAGACCAAAACCGGCACAGCTTATGGGGTCGGTTTGTTACTCAGGTATTTCGAAAGTATTCTTTAAAAAAATTCCGGCAGTCTTCAGATTTGCCGGATTTTTTTTGATTTTAAGATCTCAATCGATCCAAGCTCATGAACGATTTCAAAACTTTTCTCTGCATCTCCAATTATTTCAAAGGCAATGCCTTTATGACTGCACTCAAAAAACAAGGCAACCGCGTTTTTTTGGTGACTACCGAACAGCTACGCGAAAAGCCTTGGGCGTTCGAATACATCGATGAAGTATTTTACATGCCCGGGTTGGACTTGGATTGGGACATGGATTTATTGCTGAAGGGGGTGGGCGGATTGATGAAAGAACATAAAATCGATTCAATTGTCGCTTTGGATGATTATGATGTGGAAAAAGCAGCATTTCTCCGTGAAAACTTTCGCATCGCAGGCATGGGGCAGACGACGGGACGCTATTTCAGGGACAAGCTCGCCATGCGGATCAAAGCAAAAGATGCAGGAATTCGCATACCGGCTTTTTCCCCTCTTTTCAACAATGCTGACATCAACCATTTTGCAGATACCGTCGCAGCCCCTTGGGTACTCAAGCCACGGTCAGAAGCCTCGGCCCATGGCATCATCAAGGTTCATGACAAAGATTCTCTTTGGAGGCATTTGAATGAATTGGGAGACAACAGGATTTATTACCTCATCGAGCAGTTTAAGCCGGGAGATGTGTATCACGCCGATGGACTTCAATTGGATGGAAAAAATCTGTTTTTGACCGTGTCACGGTATTTGGCCACTCCCATGGAAATTTCCCAAGGAGGTGGAATCTTCCGATCTGCCAATATCCCCTATGGCTCTGAAGATGAGAAAAAGATCAAAAAGGTCAATGAAGCCATTATGAAAGCATTTGGTCTGAAAAATGGCGCCTCTCATACGGAATTTATCAAATCCCGTGAGGATGGAGAGATCTACTTTTTGGAAACCGCCTCCCGAGTTGGCGGGGCACATTTGGCAGAAATGGTAGAGGCTGCCACCGACATCAACCTTTGGGCAGAATGGGCCAAGATTGAGGATGCTACTGTGAAAAACAGGAAATACGAACTTCCCAAAGTGGCTAAAAACTATGCGGGCATCGTACTCACCCTTTCAAAATACGAGCATCCTGATCTGAGCAGTTTTGATGATCCGGAGGTGTGCTTCAGGGTTCCTTTGGAATACCATGCAGGTTTGATCGTGAAGTCACCTAAGCAGGAGCGGATCATGCAGCTGCTTGATCACTATGCAGAACGATTTGCGACGGAGTATTCAGCCACTGCCGAAGCTCCTGAAGTGAAAAAATTCCATTAAATGCGACAAACTTTGTCAAAATTAAAGTCACTTCAATTATAATCTATTAAGTTTGATTCACTATGCAACTACTAATACCTGATATAGAATTACCACCCAAATCCCAAGGCAAATTTGAGAATTATCCTCGGATGCGATACATGGGGGGAAAACAAAAGCTATTGCCATGGATACAAGATACCCTGAAGAATTATGAATTTGAAACAGTTTTAGACGGCTTTTCTGGCTCAGGTGCAGTTTCTTATCTATTCAAGACTATGAATAAAACTGTCTATTCAAATGATTTTTTAAAATTTTCCTCTTTAATTTCTAAAGCAACTATAGAAAACAATAATGAAATTTTGGATGAGAATGATTTGCAAACACTTTTAGATACTTCTAAAAAACATGACAACTTTATAAAACTTAAATTTAAGAATATTTTTTTCTCTGAGAAGGATTTAGATTTCTTAGATAGAATAAGCGAAAATATTAAATACTTAAAAACAGAAAACAAAAAAGCGCTTGCATATACTGCATTATTTAGATCTTGCCTAAAAAAACAACCAAGAGGTGTTTTTACAATATCAGGAAACCTAGACAAATATAATGATGGGAGGAGAGATTTGACAATTGATATTTCGGAGCACTTTATAGAACAAGTAGCTGTATACAATAAATCAATATTTGACAACAAAAAACTAAATCTCTCTTTCAATCAAGACATATTTCTTTTCAATGAATCTCAATTTAAAATTGATTTAGTTTACCTAGACCCACCATACGTACCTAATTCAGATGATAATTGTTATATTAAAAGGTATCATTTTCTTGAGGGGCTTTCTAGCTATTGGGTTGGAGAAAAAATTCTTGAATCGACCAAGGTAAAAAAAATTGAAAAAAAATACACCCCATTTTCTTACAGGAAAACAGCAGTTGAAGCTTTTGATAAGATTTTTAAAAAATTTTCAAATAGTATTATTGCACTGTCTTACTCTTCAAATGCTTATCCAGAATTAGAAAATCTTACAATTCTTTTATCCAAATATAAACATGAAGTTAAAGTTTTTGAGAAGCCATATAAATATCATTTTGGAAATCATTCTGGGGCAAAAAGGAAATCAGTAAATGAATATTTGATTATTGGAATATGAAAAGACATAAGCAAGATAAGGAGGGACTTATTAATCAAATATCTGAAGTAGGAACAGAATGGAAAGATGAATTTTCAACATTATTCCTAGAAACTGTAAACAAAAACATCTATCAACAAAAGGGAGAAATAAATGAAAAACATCTAAAAACTCTTCTTGATGAAAACTTCGAAATCGGTATAACTTTTATCAGAATAATCTTAGAAAAATCAAAGGATGAGTTTCAAGAAACTTTAAAGATTATTTTTTCAGACTCAAAAATAGCTATTGGAAAAAAAGGCTATTTAGAAAATAAGGAAGAGTATATAAATAAACTTAAATCTCTTAACCTCATTTTCTTAATCAACTCTTTAAAGTCCAAAAAAATCACTTGGGCAGACATTATTGAAGAAAGATTAAAGCATGGAAGAGGTAGTGCAATTAAAGGTCAGAAAAGAGGTAAAAATTTAGAAGATTTTGTTGAAAATATTATTAAAGAGGTTTTTTCAGAATATGTTGTTAGAAAAAGCTTTCTTGGAGCAAAAGGAATTTCTACTGCCAAAGCAGATTTCTGCATTCCTTCAACTGAAAACCCAAGTATTGTAATTGAAGTCAAAGCCTACGGAGCTACTGGAAGCAAACAAAGCGATGTAATTGGTGATGTTAAAAAAATAATTGATGAAAAAAGAAATGACACTTTTTTCTTATTATTTACGGATGGAATTACATGGAAATCAAGATTGAAAGACTTTGAAAGACTGATTGAATTCCAAAACCTTGGCAATATATATAGAATTTATACACAAAAAATGAAGACTGAGTTTTTGGAGGACTTAATTCAATTAAAAAAAGAGATGGGTATAAAGTAGTCTCAAAACTTCTCTTCTACTCCCAACCCAAACAGCGCAAAATCATACTTCACAGGATCTTCAGGATCAAACTCCCGCAGTCGATCGGTAAGTTCTAAGGCAGTCTGCCAATCGGTTTGTTTTCGGGTAATCAATCCCAGCTTCCGAGCTACCCGATCCACATGTAGATCACAGGGACAGATGAGCTGGGAGGGGTGAATCTTTTTCCAAAGCCCAAAATCCACACCTTTAGCATCGTCTCTCACCATCCAACGGAGATACATGTTGATTCGCTTGCAAGCCGCCTTTCTTGCCGGTGTTGCGATGTGTTTTTTGGTTCGGGATGGTGCATCGGGGAGACTAAAAAAGTACTCGTGAAATCGAGTCAGAATGGACTCCATGCTGTCCCTCATCCCCGTCTGTCCGATTAGAAAAGCATCCTCCAAACTGTCAAATTGCCGATAATACCAAGAAAGGAAGTGAATGAAATAGAGCGTATCGACCTCATTGAATGTTCGATGCTTGAAGTTTAAAAGGGATTTTAAATCTTCTTCCTGATGTTGAAGCAGAAAATCATAGGGCGCATTATCCATGAGCGAAAACAACTCCAAACATTTATTGATGATGGTTTTTCGCTGACCCCAAGCCAGGATGGCAGCAAAGAATCCGGAGATTTCAATGTCTTGTTTCTTGGAAAACCGATGAGGAATGGAAATCGGATCGAGGGTGATAAACCCGGGCTGATTGTACTGAATAACCTTTTCGTCCAAAAAATCTTTGATCTGACTCATCACAAAGCCACTTTCACTTCTCCACCCTGAGTGCCGTCAAACCACTTGAAGGAAAGTTCGTGCTTGGTTTTCTCAGATACATGCCAATCAAAGCATTTGATAGTAGTGAGTGACCGCAGACTATCCTCATCAGGGTTGTAAAGGCAAATATCAAAATCGGGCATTTCTTTCGACTCCAGGGTATTCCATTTTTCAAGGATAAAACCCTCTTCGATTACTCGAACCTTCTTTCCAAAAACATAATCGCCTAAAATGGATGGCACTCCGTCCTTTCTTCTCAACCTGAAACCCGAGGGTCCAAACATGATTTGCTTGATCAATTTTGCTTCAAGCAGATCGTTGGAATAGGGTAAAGTTTCCCAGTCCGACTCCTTGAATACCACCTTGTTTCCTTCTGGCTTCAACCTGGTCAACAGTAGGGAGAGCTTGGAAAATAAAAATGTCAGCCCAATAAATATCAGTCCAAAACTCGCAAGAATGGGATAAGAAAGGATGAAGATTGCATTCCAAATGAACCTAAACAGGTGATGGAAGAAAAGCTGGAGTTTGTTCATGATGGGGTACTCGACACACAAAGGTACCCTCCTATCCCAAGAATCCCAAAGATACCGAAAGTGGAAGGTCCAAATGAGCCTCGATAGCCCCAAAAAAAAGACCCCTTCCGGGGCCTTTGCATTAAAATTTTGGCTTAATTTAATAAAGGATCTCTACCGGAAATCTGGGATTGACAGCCTTCAACTGGTCATAGGCAGCCTGAGATAATTTAATGATCAACTTTGAATTATCCCCGGTTTCGGGAAGAGTACCTACCACCCGGGCAAAAATAGTCAAATCATTTTCTTCATTTTTGACCCGAATCACGCTCCCAACAGGAGCAGTCCGATGGAGAACTAAATACTTTTTGTGTCCACCGGTACCTTCAATGAGTTCTGCCTGTCCCGTTTCTTTGATGTTTTTGAATCCTCCCGAGGTATTCTCAGGAGTGGGCTCTACTTTCATTTCAGCCGTGGAGGAAACTACCCTGGGAGTGCCGATTACAGGTACAGTGCTGGGGCCTTCCGGAGCTCTTCCTACCTTAATTACTTGTCCTGATCTGAGGTTATTTGAACTTAAGGCATTCCACTTGATCAAGTCCTCTACACTGCTGCCATACTGAGTGGAAAGAGAAAAAAGCGTTTCACCGGACTTGACGGTGTGTGATATCCATTCTCCCGGTGCTACAGGAGTCATGCTCTGCGTGGTTTGAGAAGCAGGCCTATTCACCTCCGGCTGAGTTTTGACTGGCTCAGGATTAGTTCTCGGTGTTTCTGCTTTTTGTTCTACCACTTTTACCTGCTCCACAGTAGGTTTGGATTCGGTTGGCTTTTGAACAGTCTGGGGTACTGATTGAGATACTGATGCGGCAGCATTATTCACAGTGGCAACCGTTGTATTCTGAGCAGGATCGATTTCTTTGACAATGAGGGATTGGCCCACACTGAGATCATTTCCCAGCAACTTGTTCCATTGCTTCAAAGAGTCCACCGTCACCCCATATTTCTTGGATATTGAGAATAGCGTCTCTCCGGTAGCTACTTTGTGAACGGATGTGCCAGCAGGCAAAACTGACTTATCCATATAGGGAACCCGAATCGTCTGGCCGATTTTCAGACCTTGCTTCAACACCTCATTTGCGTTCTGAATATCCCCTACCGGAACCTGATATTTCCTTGAAATAGCAAAAAGCGTTTCTTGAGGAGAAACCTTGTGCAAAATATAGGTCTTCTCTCCAACCCGTTCCACTCCGATAGAATCTCCTGGAACAAGCCTTGACGCCTCTGATGTAACGGACACAAACAAAAGTAAAAACAAGCTGAGTAGAGCGACTTTGGGTTTTGGATTCATGGTACTGAAATGTCTGAATTTACGGTCGAGGGAAACAAATAGAATGTAACATCTTACGGATAGCAAGAATAATGCTAAAAGTCCCTAAATCCGGAATTGAATAAGTTAACACTTGCTCCAATGGAAAAATTTCAGATTTGATCCCAAACCATTGTTCTTCAATAAATGTCAAGTATAGTAACAGGCAAATCTTCTCAAATTGCTATCTTTTCAAACAGAAAACTACCTTATGAAAAACCGACTCTTCCTTGTTTTCCTTCTTTTCAATTTTGGGCTATCTCTTCTTAAAGCACAGGATACTCCCAAAAAAGTATACACTTTCAAGATCGACAACAACATTGATCCAGCTATGAACCGCCGAGTCAAAGTGGCAATGGAAGAGGCAGAACGACTCGAATCCGATTTGATTTTTATAGAAATGGACACCTATGGCGGTGCCGTAACTGACGCGGATGAAATCAGAACGAGAATTTTAGAGTCCAAAACCCCGGTTTATGTCTTTATAAATAAAGACGCTGCCTCTGCGGGAGCATTGATATCCATCGCCTGTGACAGTATTTATATGGCACCGGGAGCCAGCATTGGCGCTGCCACGGTCGTCAATGGAGTTGACGGCGCTGCAGCTCCTGATAAATACCAATCCTACATGCGCTCCATGATGCGAAGTACTGCAGAGGCAAAAGGAAGAGATCCCAAAATAGCCGAGGCCATGGTCGATGAAAAAATTGAAGTCGAAGGAATTTCCGATGCCGGTTCGGTGATTACTTTTTCTGTTTCCGAAGCCATGAAATACGGCTTTTGTGAAGGAGAATTTGGTTCGATCGAAGAAATCCTTCAGTCACAGGGAATCCGAAATGCCGAGTTGATAGCCTATGAGGAGGACACAGTGGATAAAATTATCGCATTTTTTCTCAGCCCGGCAATCAGCGGCGTGTTAATCCTGATCATTATCGGCGGAATTTATTTTGAATTGCAGACACCCGGTATTGGCTTTCCACTCTTGGCAGCGATTATTGCCACTTTGCTTTACTTCATTCCTTATTACCTCAACGGCCTTGCTGACAATTGGGAAATCCTGATGTTTGTCATCGGGGTGATTTTATTGGCTGTGGAGCTGTTTGTCATACCGGGATTTGGGATTTTTGGAGTCCTCGGTATCATCATGATTTTGGGAGGTCTGGTGCTTGGCATGCTCCCCAACCAAGATTTCAACTTTGACTTTGTCCCCGCATCCCAACTTTTCGGCGCATTATTGACCGTAATTTTAGCCGCTCTTGCCTCAGTGGGCCTTGTCTTTTGGCTCACTCCGAAAGTGAATGAATGGGGAGCTTTTCGAACCATTACCTTGTCGACGACACAAGACCGGTCTCAAGGATACACTTCCAGCATTTATTCAGAAAACCTAAAAGGCAAAATCGGAACCGTTCATTCCCGATTGAGACCGAGTGGAAAAGTAGAAATCGAAGGTGAAATTTACGACGCGTATTCCCGGGGAGAATTTTTGGAACAGGGCGAAAAAATCATGGTAATTTCGACGGAAGGGACATCCCTCCGAGTCAAAAAATTAGAATCCTGATTGGAAGATTTGGCTAGTTTTGCGGCATGAATCCATTTCAGACTATCTATGAACTGATCGGTGAAGAAAAAATCTCACTACTGGTCCGATACTTTTATGAGGAAGTGGAGAAAACCCCCGCATTGAGAAAACTCTATCCCGAGGATCTGATTCCTGCAGAAAGACGGCTGTTTTTGTTTCTTTTGCAGGTCTTTGGAGGACCTCAAACCTATTCCCAAGAAAGAGGTCATCCCAGGTTGAGGATGCGCCATTTTGAATGGCAAATCGACCCCGCAATGCGGGATCATTGGCTCAATGCCATGCTCACTGCCTTAGAAAAACTGAAGCCCGATCAACAGGCCAAGGAACTGATGATGGGGTATTTTATCAAAGTTGCCAACCACATGATCAATCATGAATAAGCTGCCAAAGCGAATCTATACCTATTTTGCAGCCATCCTGTTTGTGGTCACTTTTTTGGTGATTTTCCCATTTTTTCTCATCTGTATTTGGGTGCCCGGGTGGAAACGATACGGCAGAAAAATCAATCAATATTGGGCAAAAACCTATTTTTCCCTGATTTTCTTACCCGTCCAGGTTGAGATTAAGGCAAAGTTGAAAAAAAACAAACCCCATATCTTCTTAGCCAACCATTTCAGCTATTTGGATGTGGCCATGATGGGATTTGTGCCTGGAGATGTGCTTTTTGTGGGAAAAGCATCTATTCGTAAAGTTCCACTGTTTGGCTACTATTTCAAAAAACTACATATCGCTGTGGATCGAAGCCGGATAAAAAGCAGGGCTGAAACCATGCGCCGCGCAGGGGAAGCGATTGACCGGGGAAGCGGAATTGTCCTTTTTCCGGAAGGTGGCATTTATACTCAAGATCCTCCCCGGATGGTTCCGTTCAAAAATGGAGCTTTCCGCTTGGCCATGGAGAAACAAATCCCGGTGGTTCCTGTCACATTAGCTTACAATCACCTAATTTTACCCGACGACGGTCTGTTGATGCTACACAGGAGACCGGCAAAAATGGTCCTTCATGAGGTATTGGAGCCAAAAGACTTTGAATCTGAAGAGGCCCTCAGGGATAAATGTTTCGAGGTAATTCAACAACAGCTTCTGGAAGACAATCCGAACTTATAGAAAGAAATCGGCTAAACGGATTGATTTTTCCTCAATTGAACCTTTACAAAATGAAAATCACGAAAGAATCTATCAAAAAAATAGCCCATCTGGCCAGATTGGAATTTGATGAAAATTCGGCTGAAAAAATGTCTAAAGACATGTCGCAAATCTTGGATTGGGTGGAGCAACTCAACGAAGTGGATACCAGCGGTGTAGAGCCCCTGACTACCATGTCCTCCGAAGTCAATGTGATGCGAGAAGACAAAGTGGGCAACCACTTGAGTCATGAGGAAGCTTTGAAAAATGCTCCAAAAAGCGATTCTGACTACTTTAGAGTACCCAAAGTATTAGAATAACATGCCACAACCACAAGCAAACCAAATCAGATTTGCACAACTGCTTGCCCTCCTGTTCCTCGTGTCCGGAGGGTTTTTTGCGCTTTTCTCGTTGTTTTTTTCCCCTTGGGCTTTTCCAAATATCCAATCTGCCGCTTTTCTGGACACGATTGCTGTCCCATTTAATTCAGTGGAAATCGGAGAATTAAAAATCCCCATCTACCTTGACAATTACTTGGTCTTTCAGGACTTTCATTCGCTTCCGGTGAGATTTACCATTTGGGAGAGCTACCTATTTGGAGGAATTGTTCTGTTGATTTCTGTCACAGTTTTGTCTCTGGTGAGCGAATTCAAAAAGTTTGCATTTCTGGGTGCCGGCGTGGCCTGGATTTTCCTTTTGACCCTTTCCAATGTCAACGGATTGAATATCGGCGGACCCAGTGCCAACGTCTCGCTGATTATCCTGCTGTCAGGATCTGTACTTCCCACTGTCTTCTTTCACATTTGGGCTACAGGTGTGAAATTTTGGGTGAGATGGATCGTGGTACTTGCCGGGTTTCTAGTTGCCCTTTACACGCTGATCCAACTTAGCCCTATAGCGAATCCCTCCCTCTACCTTTCAGAACAGAGCTTGATTATAGGCTTGGGCTTGGGTATTTCCTGGATATTTTGGCAAGGGCACGGGATGCTCTCCGGGGTATTTGTGCTTTTGTCCAAAGCCAACGAAAACCTCTCCACAAAAGTCTCGGCTCAGGTTTTAATGCTTGGAGTACTCTATTTTCTCTTGCTTGTATTTCAATTGTTAGCGCTTAGAGGCGAGGTCAATTTACCCTTTCCAACTTTTTCTCCGCTTTACCTCCTATTTCCGTTAGGATTATTTAGTTGGTTCTCCATTCGAGAAAAAATCACCCAAGGCACCAATTTGGCAGCATCCGCTTCCACACTCCAAGCCTTGTTTATACTTGGCTTTGCCATCATACTTTGGGTGGTTTGGAAACTGGAAGTATCTGCGAATCAGCCGGCCAAAGAACTCATCAAGCATCTTTTGGTCTATTCTCAAATCGGGTTTTCTCTTTTCTTTTTCATCTACTTGATGAGCAATTTTCTGGGAGTAATGAATTCAGGCAAAGGAGTTCACCGGATTATGTACAAGCCTTACTCCCTACCCTATTACCATTTGAGAATCGGTGGGGTCATTGCCATTTTGGTGATTACCATTTACATGGAGGCCATGGTAGCTGCTCAGGCAAACTCCCTGACCAACAATATTCTGGGGGATTACTACTACCAAACCGGTCAAAAACTGGAAGCCAGTATTCTCTATGAAAACAGCTGGGATCGATATCGCTACAATCCCAAGGCAAAAAACCTGACTGCTCACCTGCTGTTCCAACTGAACCAACCCACACTTGCCAAGGAACATCTGGAGCAAAGCTTTGCCGAAGCACCCCAAGTAGACAATATCCTTCTTGTCAGCGAAAGGCTACAACGGGAAAACAAGTATTTCGAGGCCATTTATTACTTGGAAAATGGCTTGAAGCGATTTCCCGGCAATGTCTATTTGGTGAATAATCTGGCACTTTTCTATACCCTTACCCAACGGTATGAGGATGCAGCACTTTTGTTGAAAAATCATTCTGGAGATTCAAAAATCACAGCTTCTAACTGGACCGCCCTTCAATCCAAATTAGGATTGGAATCAGAAACTGCCTCTGGGGGGGATGATTTGATCAGTCAAATCAACCAGATTGCTGCGACAAGAAAAAAGGGAGATCGTCCTGAAAATGGCATATTGGAATCCCTTCGGAAACAGCTTGCAAAAGAATCCTCTCCGATGCTGATTCATGCAGGATACCGAAACCTAGTCACAGAGATCAATAGCGAAGACCCAAGCTCCGAAATCCAATTTTTGGACTCATTAGCCAAGGAGGAGCTGTTTTTGGACTTCACCATGCAACTCCAGGAAACGGCAATACTTCGAAGTTTGGGTGCGGGAAGGATCAATGAAGTTGTAAAAAACCTGAATGGATTAGCTTTTAGAAATCCGGGAGATGCAGCCTATTATTTGAATCTCACCGGACTGATTCAAGCGCAGCAATTGGATTTTCAAAAAGCCTCTAAAGATTTTGTGGTGGCCGATGAGAAAGGCTTCAAAGCCATCGAACCCCATCACCTGGCCATTTTGGAACTGGGAGGATTTGCAGAAAAAGCAGCCGAACTGGCACTGATAAATCCTGAGAAAACCTCGATCATTGTTTCTGAGGATTTGACTTTGTTCGGAACCTTCAATCAACAACTTCCTGAAAACCTATTCGAAACCTGGAAATCCATTTCATCTCCAGATTATCAGGTGGAGTTTGCGGAGAGATTACTGAGTCACAAAGCCCATGGGTTGACAAAAAACCAACTGGCAGAACTCGGAAAAGCACTTGCCGGAAAAGTGAATGCCGAAAATGAGCTTCAAACTTTTCTTCAAAATCCGGATTGGTCGGATTCCCAATCCCTGGGGGCTTTTACCCGCTATCTTGGACTTCAGGAAGAGCTGACAGCCAATCCTTACTTTACTCCATTGATCCTGAGTGCGGCAGATCGCGCAGCTGATCCACTTTTGGCCTATGAAATCATCAATGCTGCAAGCGATTTCAACCAAGACCCTTTGCTCTGGATCCGAAAGGTTCAGGCAGCCAAACGGATCGGCTTGGATAACTATGCCACAGCCGCAATACAACAGATGAGTACTTGGATGACTTGGGACGAAATAGAAAAGCTCCAAATGATTAACTATTAACAGTTTTTCACGTATTTTGACGCATTGGCTTTCCAAACAAAAAAGCTAAACCACTAACTTACCCCAAATTATCTACCATGAACAGAGTCATCGAAACCCACGAAATCAACAAAACCTACAAAATGGGATCTGAAATTATTCAGGCCCTCAAATCGGTAAGTATAAATGTAAATCGTGGTGAATATGTCGCCTTTATGGGACCCTCTGGATCGGGCAAATCTACTTTGATGAATATCATCGGCTGTTTGGACTCACCTACTTCCGGCACCTACATTTTGGCAGGAAAGGATGTCAGTGACATGAGCGAAAATGAGCTGGCCGAAATCAGAAACAAAGAAATCGGCTTCGTATTCCAAACCTTTAACCTTTTGCCCCGAGCCACTTGTTTGGATAATGTGGCCCTACCTTTGGTTTATGCTGGATATTCTAAATCCGAGCGGGAAGAGATGGCTTTCAAGGCCTTAGAAAATGTAGGACTTGGAGACCGCACCAAACACAAACCCAACGAACTTTCAGGAGGTCAGCGGCAGCGGGTTGCGATCGCAAGAGCATTGGTGAATAATCCCAGTATTATTTTGGCTGATGAACCAACCGGTAACTTAGATTCTAAGACTTCCTATGATATCATGGAGCTTTTCCATGAACTCCACGCCAAAGGAAACACAATCATCATGGTAACCCACGAAGATGACATCGCTCATTATGCACATCGGATTGTAAGACTCCGCGATGGACTGGTGGAATCGGATAAGTTGAATCCCAATCCTACCCGAGGAGCGGTAATGCATGCCTGATTTTCCCCATCAATTCGAAATAGATTCTTATTTTTGCCACTGAAAGAAACGAGGCAGCGATGAAGATCTACACCAAAACAGGGGACCAAGGCATTACTTCTTTATTAGGCGGAGTAAGAGTACCAAAATCTGATTTGAGAATTGACGCATACGGTACAATTGATGAATTGAATTCCTATTTGGGACTTTTGAGAGATCAGGAGGTGAATAAAAAAAGAGCCGACTTTCTGAAAGAAATCCAGGATCGACTTTTCACTATCGGAGCGGACTTGGCCACAGTTCCGGGCAAGGACAAAGTCAAAAAACCAGACCTTCATCAAGAAGATGTCGAGCACCTCGAGCAGGAAATGGATATCATGGATGCCCAATTACCCATGCTGTCAGCCTTTATTCTTCCCGGAGGCCATCCATCTGTTTCCTTCTGCCACTTGGCCCGAACAGTATGCCGTCGGTCAGAACGTATTGTCGTAGAATTAGCCTCACTCGAACCAGTTTCCGATTTGGTGATTCAATACCTCAACCGACTTTCCGACTATCTTTTTGTCCTGGGGCGAAAAATGGCCCAGGAACTCGAAGTAGAAGAGGTCACCTGGAAGCCCAGACTATAAAATCACATTCAGGCAAGAAGCAATTTCTGCCTTCAAAATATCAAGAACCCAGGCTCTGCCTGACAAAAGAAAAGAGTATGAAAACCTCTCTTGCCATTCCGGTTATCAAAACCACCCATTCCAAACTCTCCGAAACCGATTTTTCCAACTTGGTTTTTGGCAAAGTCATTTCTGACCACATGTTTGTGGCGGACTACAAAAACGGAGAGTGGACTGATTTGAGAATCGAGCCATACGCACCCATGGAAATCCATCCTGCCAATGCAGCCCTGCATTATGGACAGTCTATTTTTGAGGGGATGAAGGCTTATAAAAATGATTCAGGTGAGATTTTGATTTTCAGAGGGGATGCCAATGCCCGAAGAATGAATGAATCCGCAGAACGGATGTGCATGCCTTCCATCCCGGAGGAGATTTTTCTGGAGGGACTAACCCAACTGGTGGATTTGGATAGAAATTGGATCCCTTCCGGTAAAGGATCCAGTTTGTATATCCGCCCGTTCATGTTCGCGATGGATAATTACATCGGAGTAAAGCCTTCCGACACCTATCGATTCATGATTTTTACCTGTCCGGTAGGTGCCTATTACAATAAGCCTGTTTCTGTCAAAGTAGAAACCCAATTTACCCGCGCCACCGAAGGGGGAACCGGTGCTGCCAAAACAGCCGGGAACTATGCGGCATCCCTTTATCCGGCACTTCAGGCGCAAAAAGCCGGATATGACCAATTGCTTTGGACTGACGGAAAATCGCATAGCAAAATTGAAGAAAGCGGTACGATGAATGTCATGTTCAAAATAAACGGAACTCTGATCACCGCTCCTACCCATACCGGTACCATCCTTAAAGGAATCACAAGAGATTCGGTCATTCAGCTTGCCAAAGACTGGTCAGAGCCCCTCGAAGAGCGTTTTCTGACCGTCTCAGAATTGCATCAAGCCTTGGAAAATGGAAGCTTACAGGAAGCCTTTGGGGTAGGAACTGCAGCTACCATAGCCTTTATCAATAAAATCCATGTCAATGGGAAAGACTACACCTTGGCAGAAAGCTCCCAGGATTCTTTCGGAAAAAGGATCTTGAAAGAATTGGACGGAATCAAATACGGAGAAATCGCAGATCCCCATCAGTGGATCATCAAAATCTAATCTATAACGGGAAGTCAACTTCCCGTTTTTTATTATTTTTCAATCCATGAAAAAACCCGTTCTTATTCTTTTGTTGGCCTTAGTTTGCCAATTGGCTTCCGGACAGAGTCAGGCAAAGGATTTTATTTTGTTGAAGAGAGGTGCCAATCAAAAAACCCAAATCCGTTTTTATCCCGGTGAATCGATTACCTACAAAAGCAAAAAGCTAGGCTACTTCATCACCGATAAAATTGTGAATCTGGACACCGAGTTTATTTATCTGACCGAGAATATTCTGAGCCCCACTGATATTCTGGAAGTCGATATTCGAGACAAAGATTCAAGAAATCGAACCCTGAAAAACTTAACTGGCCTATTTCTGGGAGCCGGGACTCTGCTTTTGGCCGTAGAAGGGGTCAACAGTATCTACCAAGAAGGAAACCTTTCCATTGACTCCGGAATCGCCACCACCTCTGGTATTCTTCTCGGAACCGGCTTGGCATTACTTCCCGTTCGATACAAGACCTTCAGCCAAACCGGAAAAAATAGAGTACAAATTATCCTGATGCGCTTGGAATAATGAATCCACTCTGGCATAAGAGGGATTTTTTTCAGACTTTTGCAGCTTAAATTTTCACTTAGACAGATGACTTCAGAACAACTGAAAGACTTGAAAGCCCGCACTTCGGCTTTGAGGAGGTATCTTTGACTACGATCGTAAGAAAGTAGAAATCCAAGACCTAGAGGCCGTTTCGGCCCAGCCCGATTTCTGGAATGACCCAGAAGAGGCAGAAAAAACCATGAAACAAATTCAAGCCAGAAAAGGCTGGACTTCATCTTTTGAAAGCCTGGACCAGAAAATCCAGGATTTGGAAGTGTTGTACGAATTTTTCTCGGCAGGAGAAGTAACAGAAGAAGAGCTCAAAGCGGACTTTGCCAAAGCTAAAGAAGCTGTAGAGGAACTTGAGCTTAAGAAAATGCTTTCCGCAGAAGAGGATCAACTCAACGCCGTCCTGGAAATCAACCCCGGTGCCGGTGGAACCGAAAGCAACGACTGGGCTTCGATCCTTATGAGGATGTACATCATGTGGGGAGAAAAAAACGGCTACAAGGTAAAAGAAGTAGACGTACAACCCGGTGAAGTCGCCGGAATCAAATCAGCAACCCTGGAATTTGAAGGGCCATTAGCTTATGGGTTCCTCAAATCTGAAACTGGTGTGCATCGTTTGGTTAGAATTTCGCCATTCGACTCGGGAGGCAGAAGACATACTTCGTTTGCTTCTGTATATGCCTATCCGGAAGTGGATGATTCGATCGAAATCGAGATCAACCCTGCAGATGTTGAACTTCATACTTCCCGTTCGGGTGGTGCAGGTGGACAGAACGTGAACAAGGTGGAAACCAAAGTGCAGTTGACCCACAAACCAACGGGTATAGTGGTCGTCTGCCAAGTAGAGCGCTCCCAGCTAGCCAACCGAGAAAAAGCGATGCAAATGCTTAAATCCAGACTCTATCAGATGGAGTTGGAAAAGCGAAATGCGGAAATTGCCAAAATCGAATCTTCCAAACTGCGGGTAGACTTTGGCTCACAAATCCGAAACTACGTCCTGCACCCTTACAAACTGGTGAAAGACAACCGGACAGGTCATGAAACTTCGGATGCGCAAGGTGTATTGGATGGAGGCTTGAATGAGTTTATGAAGGCCTTCCTACTCGCCCAAAGCGAAGAAGAAGCCAATAAAGACAACTAAAACCAACCTTAAGGCCGGATATTTTTCCGGCCTTTTACTTTAAGACTTAACCCGGAGAATGCGATTGCTGCCGTCTTTTTTTACGCTGAATTTCTTCTTGCTCTGCATGAGCAGTTTTTTGTTTTTCTCCAGCTTCAATATGATCATTCCCGAACTTCCCGCTTACCTGACTTCATTGGGAGGGGAAGATTACAAAGGATTGATTATTGCGCTGTTCACCCTTTCTGCAGGACTTTCCCGACCTTTCAGCGGCAAGCTTGCCGATAAAGTGGGAAGAATTCCGGTGATGATGTTCGGTGCCGGTGTTTGCTTTGTGGTGGGACTGCTCTATCCACTTTTGAGCTTTGTTGGAGGATTTCTGTTTCTCCGATTTGCGCATGGATTTTCGGCAGGCTTTACCCCTACTGGTGCTTCGGCCTACGTGGCAGATATAGTACCTTTTCAGAAAAGAGGGGAAGCCATGGGAATCCAATCCCTTTTTGGATCTTTGGGGATGGCTGCCGGACCTGCTATTGGAGGTTGGATTGCAAGTATATGGCCTATCGAGATCTTGTTTTATAGTGCGGCCTTCACGGCTATTTTTTCCATTTTGATCTTGATGCGACTCAAAGAGACCCTGAAAGAAAAAGAGCCATTAAAGCTAAGCCTCTTCAAACTAGACCGTGACGAGATCATTGAAAAACGGGTCCTTTTGCCTTCGGTTATCCTTTTCCTGTCTGTATTCTCTTTTGGAGTTGTATTGACCATTATTCCTGACTTTTCAGTTCACCTGGGTATAAAAAATAAAGGATTGTTTTTCGCAGTCTTTACCCTTTCTTCCTTGGGAATCCGGTTACTGGCCGGTCGAACATCTGACCGTCATGGTCGTGTAGCCGTGATGCGCGTAGCAAGTGCGGTGATGGTGCTGGCCATGTGCGCGGTTGCATTTGCGGAAAGCAAAGCCGTTTTGCTGGCTTCAGGAGTACTTTTTGGAGCAGCCGTGGGCATGTACAGTCCTACCACCACCGCTTGGGTAGTAGACCGCTCCCTCGATCGGTTTCGAGGGAGGGCTTTGGCTACCATGTACATATTTCTGGAAAGTGGAATCGGCGTGGGAGCCGTAGTTTCCGGATGGCTTTACGCCAATAATCCTGAAAATTTCAAACTGGTATTTCTTTCTTCTGGGTCAATCGCCTTCTTGGGTTTTTTGATCTTGATATTCATCAAAAGAGACCGAAAGAGCTATCATTCCCACCATCAATAACCCAAATAATTACTGACTCGGGGAATCGCCAAAATGGATTTCTGACGTCCGTTGTAATAGGTTACTTTTTCCCCGTCAAAGAAAGCTCCCTCTTCCAGCATCACTCTCACATCCTTGTTCCATTCTTTGACAAATACCACCGCATTTAATTCTATCGCATAACCGGTATTGGCATGTAGCGGAAAATCACCCGCTCCGGGAGTATTGCCCTGATTATCCCACATTCCGATAGTCGGTCCGGCAGCGTGCCCATAAAATCCCAATGGGTGTGTATAAATACTTCCACGAATTCCTTCTGCATCCATTTGCTGACGGGAGGCTCTCAAAATTTCATTCCCTGTCCGTCCTGCCACATAATTTGAGGTAAGAATATCCTGAAGGCGATTGCCGACTGCCAAGGCATCTTGAAGATACTTAGGCACTTCAGTTTCCCCTGGTTTAAGAACATAAGCCAATTCCTGGGTGTCTGTGTTGAGTCGGAGGTAAGTGATTCCAAAATCAATGTGAAGCAAGTCTCCGGGCATAATCACTTCTTCACTTGGCCTCACGGCAAAGGAACGGGAAGCTTCCTGAGAATTAGGGTCAGGTCTTTGAATATCGACGGTAGGATGAAACCAGGTATCAAGCTTCATTTCCTTGATTTTTTCTCTGTAAAACCACACCACATCTTCGGTGGTCGTCACCCCCGGAGTGATCACCCGATCGGAAAGTCCTTCTGCAATGATGTAATGCGCCAACTCCTGGATATGCTTATAAGTGGTCATTTCCGCAGCAGTCCTGGTTTCCAGCCAACGAACAGCCAAAGTCTGAGCAGAGACTACTTTGGAATGATGCGCCTGAGGAAGGTTTTTCATAAACTCCTCGTAATCAAAATGAGTCAAACCATCTGCATGACCATAATCTTTGGCGTAATTGAGACCTATCTTTTTGGGATTTTTGGCTTGAACGATCTCCATGAGTGCTTTCCACTGATCAGGCTGAGCTTCGGGATCCCATGCTTTTTTGAAGGATTTACCCACATCATAGCGAGCCACGGCAAATGCTTCCACCTTGGCACTGGGACTGGGTTGATACATCACAAGGATGGTTCGACGGCGGGCAGCATGCCAGGTAGCAGGCAGAAGTGTCCGGATAACCGGATCCTCATTGTATTCCCTCGACATCACGATCCACATGTCAATGCCTGTTTCGGTCATCAGACTGGGAAGGAGATTCTGCATTCGATCCTCCAACCAGGAGTCGATTACCTCGGCTTGTTTCCTTACGGAAAGAACGGCAGGCTCTTGGGCAAAAGATTGGGAAATAAGGAGAGCAAAAGCAAATGCGAGTAAAAGTCGTTTCATGGGTTTCAGGTTGATTTGAAACCAAGATACTTCTTCACCGGGAATTCCCCGAGATCTTTATTTGGAAATTAATCGGTAGTAATCTGAATGGATTGTTCCATAATCTTCTTTTTGCTCAACTGATGAAATCTGTAAAACAGCATCACCGCGGTGATTGTCAACCCAATAAGAAGACCTATCCATACTCCTTTTTCAGCCCAGCCAAATTCAAAAGCCAACACATATCCCAAAGGTAATCCCAAGACCCAATAAGCCATTAGGGTAACCAAAGTTGGTACCTTGACATCTTCCAAGCCTCTCAATACCCCCAATCCAACGACCTGTACCCCATCCGAAAGTTGGAAAAGCCCTGCAATAATCAACAAAGATGCAGAAAGAGAAATCACCTCCGGGTCGTCGATGTATAGGGTAGGCAGGAAAAACCGAAAGGCAAAAAACACCACTGCGCAGACAAGCATAAAGGCGATGACCATCCCAAAAACAGTCATACCTGCCTCCCGCATCCCGCTGAGATTTCCTTTTCCTATTTGATTACTTACCCGAATCATTCCTGCGGTAGACAAACCGGTAGCCATCATGTAACTGATGGAGGCGAGATTCAGTGCAATTTGATGCCCTGCCAGTGCATTGACACCGATCCATCCCATCATGATCGCAGCTGTACTGAAGGCCGATACTTCAAAAATATATTGAAAACCGGTTGGGATACCGATTTTGAGAATCCTGCTGACCATGGGCAGACTTGCTTTTGGATTGAGCAGTCGAAGCTGAAACACCCTATACCTTTTGGAGTACAGCACATAACCACCCATCAAGATCATCATGAGCACCCTTGAAATCAAGGTTGCCCAACCTGCACCATTTAGCCCTAATTCTGGAAATCCCCACACTCCCCAAATGAGTACCCAGTTGAGGAAGACATTGACTAAGTTGCAAAAAATGGTAATATACATGGCCTGCCTCGTTTGAGACAAACCCTCCGCCAATTGCTTGAACGTCTGAAATACCATCAAAGGAATCAGCGATGCGGTAATAATCAGCAAATAAGGAACCGCCAAAATGACAACTTCTTCGGGCTGATTGAGAAAATGAAGCCCTTGGGACAAACCCAATACCAGCATCGTCAAGATCAAACCCGTCGCGGCATTGATCCAAAGGCCATGGCTAAAAAGTCGGGAAATCCGCTTGGGCTTCCCTTTTCCTTCGGCCACAGACACCAAAGGAGTAATCCCCATGGAAACCCCAATTCCAAACATCATAATGACGAAGAATATACTGTTGCCAAGGGAAGCTGCTGCCAAGGGAATCGCACCGAGTCGGCCTACCATCATGCTATCTGCCACACCTACGGAGACTTGCCCCAGTTGGCTTAACATGACAGGATAGGCCAAATGAAAAGTAGTTTTAAAATGATCTCGTAATGTCATGGCTTTAATAACCTAAAATTCTGGCAGCTTTGAGAATTCCCGCCACACTGATTGAGTCGGTAATTTTACCCTCCATTACCCAATTGAGTGCCTCTGAAAAGAGAACCCTCTTTACTTGGATAATTTCAGTTTCTTCAAATTCAGTCTCACCCAGAGTTAGATCTTCTGCCAGGTAAATAAATCCCACCTCGTCTGTCACCGAATTAGACGTGTGGATTTTCATGATTTCGGTCCATTTTTCGGCAGTCAGACCCGTTTCTTCTTTGAGTTCTCTCTTTGCTGCCGCTAAAGGTTCCTCTCCCATAGGCCCTCCACCCATGGGGATTTCCCAGGAATATTCATTTAAGGTATACCGAAATTGTCCCACCAGCCAGGTAAATCCATCTTGATCTATGGGAATGATCGCCATGGCCAAATTTTTAAAATGGACTTTTCCATAGACACCGTCTTTACCGGCAGGATTGATAATATCATGATTTTCCAATCGGATCCATGGATTTTCATAGATCGTTTGGATATGCTTGGTTTTCCAGGGGTTTTCAATCATTTTTTTCAAAAAAAAAAGGGTGGAAGAACCACCCTATCTTGTGTTAAATCCTGAATTACGCAGGTATAGGCAGTACTTTTGAATCCTTAAAGGTAGATAGAATTACCATGGACTGCATGGAATCTACTTCTTTGATTTCGGATACTTTTTCAAGCATCAATTTTTGATAAGCGGTGATATCCTTAGCAATGATTTTCAAGATAAAGTCACCCGTACCGGTGATATGATAGCATTCGATGACCTCTTGGATTTCATTGATCTCTTTCATAAAAGCGTCAATGTTGCCCTTATTGTGACCGATTAAGCTTACCAATACAAAGGTACTTACGCCCAATCCGATTTTCTCGGGATCCAATTTGGCATGGTAGCTTTTGATGATTCCTGACTGTTCCAGCTTCTTTACGCGCTCTAGAGTAGGCGCAGGAGACAGTCCAATGTCTTTGGACAACTGTGCATTGGTAATTTTAGCATTGCCCTGAAGGATTTCCAGAATCCTGCGGTCTATTTTATCGAATTTGATTCTAACGCTATTGTCCATGTTATTTCGCTTTTACAAAACCCAGATTCAAGTTATAAATGCAACACTAAAGGTTTAAGGAAAGGAAGCCTAGGCTTCCTTTCCTTAGGCTGAATAACTAAATTAGTGTTGTCAT
>NZ_QKTX01000006.1:0-203156 GCF_003253485.1 Algoriphagus aquaeductus
CTCACACAGGGGAATGATTATCCGGGGCATTCTCCCGATGAAAGATCGGGACAGGCTATCTGGCCATTAAAAATCAAATTATAAACAGATGAAATATGCCAACTGCCAAACCTACTTTTTTTTTCTTTTGGCACTTATTTCCTGTTCTCCAAAAGCTGACTTTCAAAGCGGGGAAATGTTATTTATTTCCTTAGATTCTAAAAAAACAGGGATAAATTTCATTAATAAATTGACTGAAAAAGAGGAATTCAATATCATCGAATACCTCTATTTCTACAATGGTGGCGGAGTAGCTGCAGGGGATATTAATAATGATGGCCTCGTTGACTTATATTTCTCTTCTAACCAACTGCCCAATAAGCTTTTTCTAAACAAAGGCGGCTTTTTATTTGAAGACATTACCGAATCGAGTGGTACCTCATCCCTTGGTCCTTGGAAAACCGGGGTAAGCATGGTAGATATCAATGGGGATGGATTGTTGGATATTTATGTATGCCGATTGGGCGATTGGAAGGGGATAAAAGGTAAAAACGAACTTTATATCAACAATGGTGACCTTTCTTTTACCGAAAGCGCTCAATTATACGGACTAGATTTTCAGGGATTCAGTACCCAAGCTGCATTTTTTGATTATGATCGGGATGGGGATTTAGATATGTATTTGCTTAATCATGCAGTACATACAGAAAATAGCTATGGAAGAGCATCTCTCAGGTATATGGACAGTGGGCCTGAGGGAGATCGACTTTACAGAAATAATGCTGAAAAGGGTGAAATCCGTTTTACCCCGGTGACCAATGAAGCAGGAATATTTTCAAGTCATATTGGATATGGATTGGGAGTTGGTATTACGGATATCAACAACGATGGCTGGCCAGACATCTACGTTTCCAATGATTTTAATGAAAATGATTATCTCTATATCAATCAAACTGACGGCACATTCAAAGAGCAGATTTCTGCGATGACTACGGTCAGCAGCAGGTTTTCGATGGGAAATGACTTTGCTGACATCAATAATGATGGCTGGATAGATTTTATTACCCTCGATATGCTTCCCAAAGAGGAGAAAATCAAGAAAATGTCAGCAGGAGAAGACAGTGAGGAAATTTATCAACTTAAGCTCAGTTTCGGATTTGAAAGGCAGGTTTCCAGAAACACGCTCCAACTTAACAATGGAAACGGGACCTTCTCAGAAATCGGACAATACTCGGGGATATATGCTACGGATTGGAGTTGGTCGGCATTGTTCGCCGATTTTGACAATGATGGATGGAAAGATTTGTTTGTTTCCAATGGAATTGTGAGAAGACCCAATGATTTGGACTACATCAACTTCCTGATGAATCCTGAGTTGAAAGACGGTTTTCAAAATAAGCCTGACCTTCGGAATCTACAACTTGCCAAAAAGATGCCTCCGGGAGATGTTGGTAATTTTATTTTTAAAAATAACGGGGATTTGACTTTTGAGGATCTTTCCCGGAAGTGGGGTTTATCGGAGAAAAGCATTTCCAATGGAGCGGTGTATGTTGATTTGGATAATGATGGAGACCTGGATCTGGTCGTCAACAACATCAATGAGCAAGCTGGAATTTTTCAAAACAGACTCGATCAGATTTCCGGGGATACCGCCGACAAGAACTATTTAAAAGTCAAATTTGAAGGCCAAAACCGGAACAAATTTGGAATTGGTGCCAGGGTGGAGATTTATTCCAAAAATCAAGTTCAGGTTCGGGAAAATTATACCAGCAGGGGTTTTCAATCCGCTGTAGCCCCGGAACTTCATTTTGGAGTGGGTAGCCACGAAATTCTGGATTCCGTCAAGATCATTTGGCCCAGTGGAAAATCTGAAACCTTCACACAGGTCCGGGTCAATTCTACCCTGGTGATGAAGGAGACTGAAGCTACGAAGGAATCCAAGCCTACTCCCTCACCCGAAAAATCCGGGGTTAGAGTTTTGGAGAGAAATTCAACCGGATTGGAATTTATTCACTTTGAAAATGAGTACAATGATTTCAATGTAGAGCCTTTGTTGCCGCACAAATTATCGAAGGAAGGACCTGCCTTGACTATCGGGGATTTAAATGGGGACGGGAGAGAGGATGTTTTTGTCGGAGGGGCTTCGGGTCAGGCAGGAGTAGTTTTCCTTCAAAATAAAGAAGGTAAGTTTTTTCCGATAGTTCAGCCCTTATTGGAGGAGGATGCATTTTTGGAGGATGTTTGTGCAGAGCTGCTTGACGTCAATGGAGATGGAGCGATGGATTTGGTGGTAGGAAGAGGTGGGAATCTTCCACTCCCAACTGAAGAAGTGGGGTCCACTATTTTATATCTAAATGACGGCAATGGAAGATTTTATAAGAAAATTCCCTTGCCATTGGAAATCAATACCCAGGTATCTGTCGTGAGATCTGTTGATTTCAATCAGGATGGTTTAATGGATTTGATGATCGGTGGTAGAAATGTGCCGGGTAAGTATGGTCTGAGTCCCAGAAGTTATCTGTTGAAAAATCTCGGTGACCATCAGTTTGTGGATGTGACGAAGGAAGTCGCTCCTGACTTGGAATATTTGGGGATGGTAAAAGATGCCGTATGGACAGACCTAGACCTTGATGGAAATTTAGACTTGGTGGTGGTGGGAGAATGGATGCCGATTACCGTTTTTTTGAATAAAAATGGAGTACTGATCAATGAAACATCACACTTCGGATTGGATTATTCATCCGGTTGGTGGAATTCATTAGCTGCCGCAGACCTAAATGGAGACGGCTACCCCGATTTGGTGGTAGGAAACTTGGGATTGAATAGCCGTCTGAAAACTTTTGAAAAGCTCCCTGTAAGGATGATGGTCAAAGATTTTGACCAAAATGGAAGTATAGAACAAATTATTTCCTATCCGGAAGACGGCAAATATTATTCGATAGCCTCAAAAGATGAGCTTACCAAACAAATTCCTGTCCTTAAAAAGGACTTTGTGAACTATACCGATTTTGCGGGAAAAACTGTGGAGGAGATTTTTCGCAGGTTTGATCTGGAAGGAGCAAAACAACTGGAAGCCCATCAATTTGAATCCGTGGTTTTGGTAAACCAAGAGGGTAAAAAGTTTCAGTCAATACCACTTCCAGCCGAAGCTCAATTTTCCCCAATTGAGGCGATCCTCTTGACCGATGTCAATCAGGATGGGTTTCCTGATTTAATAATTGGGGGTAACAACACCTCTTCGGCTCCTTATTTTGGAGCCTATCAGGGAAGTTGGGGGAACATTTTAACAGGAACCGGGCAGGGGGATTTTAGGTCGGAAAAGAAATACACCATGAAAATCCACGGGGATGTGAAGGAGATTAAAGAAGTGAGAGTAGGATCCCAAATCTGGGTGATTTTTGCAAAAAATGATGCGGAAATGGAGGTTGTGAAGATCGATTAATCAAATCAAAACAGGCGTATCAGATGTAGAATTTGGGGATACCCCTTCTCTTATTATGGGGTACACCCTCTATTGCAACAGCAACAAGATGAAATAAAAAACTGATTATTCGCTATTCTGCCAGTTGACGAATATTCCACTGATTTTGGGCTGGATGCTTCGACTGCGCTCAGCACAGGCGACCGATGACCGAAGACCGAAGATTCCCAAAAATATGGCGTTAACTTGGTCTTCTGAGCTTTAGAAATGCTACTGGCAAGATTCCGTATATTCATTAATAAAAATTTACTTTGGGTAGTTCGTATGATTTTCATCAAAAAGTACAGCTAAAAAGATTTACAACTGTATTTTACCGTTTGCAAAAAAAAACGCCCTTCCTGTAATTGTCATTAAAATTAACAGACTAGGTATTGCCTCGGCATGGAGTTCAACTTAATTTAGTTTCAGCTTCAAAATGAAGCCGTTTTTGGCCAAAAACTTTTTAATCAATTCAAACTCTTTAAAAAACTATGAAGAAAGTATTCTTCGGACTGGCGTTTTTGGGATCAGTCCTCATGTTTAATCAAGGTGCGAAGGCACAGGCTTCTCTGCCAGGTGATGATGGGAATTCGTCCGGGGGCGTTTGTTGTCAATCTGATGAATCTTGCCGCCATCCTAGATATGGGAATGTGGCAGAAGCTACGTGGATCGAAGGTATCAAATTTTGCATTTAAGTAAGTCAGCGGGGTTGTTTCAACCCCGCTCAATCCGCTTCCTATTTCTCCATCGATGAAAAGAAATCAGATTGCAACATCCTGTATTATTTTGGTTTACCTACTGTTGGGGTGTTCAAAGGGTACAAACCCAAAAAGCGAGTTGTATTTCTTAGAAAAGGATCTACCTACTCCAATATCATTGAAGGGTCATAAATACTCTTTTCCAAAAATACTCAATCCTCGTGGAATCACCATAATCGGATCCAAAGCGGTGGTTTTTGAGCGAAAAAACACATCAGATGATAAGTTTCATATCATAGATCTTCAGGAAGAGGCTTACCTTAGATCTAAGGGGATTGATGGAATGGGCCCGGGTGAAATTACGGTTATCACCCAACTAGAAGCACTTCAAGATCCCCGCAAGATCCTGACTTATGACCCTGAACTCAACGTGTTTTCTGTCTTCGATCTTTCAGATTCTTCTCGTTTGGCCGAAAGGCAATTTAGAGCGCCTGCTACTGCTTTTTTTATTACCGATGCTGCTTTTACCTCTGATACTTCATTTATAGCCCATGTGGTAGATGGCTGGACAAAATATCTTCATTTAACTATTTCTGGAGATACGCTGAGCACATTTGGGAATTGGAAAAACATGATTAAAGGAAGGGAGTTACCGAATGGGTATAAAGAGGAAGAATTGGATGCCAATTTGGTAAGTAACGTATTCCAAGGCCCCTTACGGGTTAACAATTCCCGCACCTATGCGGTAAAAGCGGGGTTGAAGGTAGATTATATTGACATTGTTCGCCTTTCAGATCAGTCGATCACTACCATAATCGGCCCTGAATCTACCATTCAGGATTTTAGAATAGGAAATTCAGGAGGTTATCAAATGCCTACTTTTCCACTTGAAACTTCTACTACTCGATATCGAGATGTATTTGCCGGAGAAAACTCCCTCTTTGTCCTTTTCAGCGGTAAATCTTACACCGCAATTAGTGAAATGACCAATCTAAATCGGATTTTTGAATTTGACTATTCTGGTAAACCTCTGGCCCAATATCAACTTGACTTTCCCCTCTTTGGCTTTGCCGTGGATGAAAGGAATAGAAGAATCTACGGGGTAACCACTGACGAACAACCTAATCTGGTGAGGTTTGACTATTAGGTCTTTACCCTAGTCAATACCGTCTGCAAAAAAAAACGCCCTTCCTGTAATTGTCATTAAAATTAACAGACTAGGTATTGCCTCGGCATGGAGTTCAACTTAATTTAGTTTCAGCTTCAAAATGAAGCCGTTTTTGGCCAAAAGCTTATTAATCAAATTGCCGCCGTTCGTGTCCCCACAAATGGCCCGAAAACCATGAAAAAAGTATTCTTCGGACTGGCGTTTTTGGGATCAGTCCTCATTTTCAATCAGGGTGCAAAGGCACAGGCTTCTTTGCCAGGAGAAGGTGGGATCACCTGTAAAGTGGAAGTTCTTATTTGTAACTGGTTTACAGGTACAACAAGACAAGTTTGCCATCAAAATGACTCGGGTGTAGAGTGTCAATGCGGACAATCAACATCTTGTTAATAAACAATTAAATTTTCCCTCCATCAACCTGATGGAGGGTCTTCTTTCCTTAATGCATTATATTTCATTCTGCTCAAATGAAAAAAGTAAACAGTTCTTTGATATTCTTAGTGATTTTGGTTTTTGCATGTAAATCGAAAAATCCACGAGTAGATCATCTTATTATTCCAGAAGAATCCACAAATTCAGCTACTCTCTCCAGTCTTGTTCAAGAGGTAAGCTATATTCCATTGACAGGCGACCCTTCTCAGCTTCCCAATGAGATTGATAAAGCAATGTTCATAGATCAATTAATCATATTAGGGGATTTTAATTTTTCTCAATCTCTATATGCATTTGATAAGCAGTCGGGTGAATTTGTACCTATGCCTTTGAGGAAAGGAGAAGGGCCAAACGAGGCCAGAGAGATTTCAGACTTTTGGATTGATAAGAATTTTATCTACGTCTTGGACGGAATTGGGAGGAAAATCCTTCCCATAAAATTTGAAAATGGTGGTTTTATCCTCCAAGATCCCATAGGATTGGAATTGCCTTTGAGAAAATTTGCCAAGATTGACTCAGGTTTTGTTGGTATTACGGGAGGAGGACAGGATTTTACCTTGGTTTTTGTTAACCCAAATGGTAAGGTGACTACAAAACATCTTCCATTTTCGATTGAATATTTAATGAATCCTATGAATCCTTTTCATCAGGAAAAGGATGGGGAAAAGTCAACCACTTTGCTCCACACCCAATTTTCTCCCATTATTTACAAGGTAGATCAGGGAGAGTTGGTAGAGTTTAAAAGATTTTCATACGGAGGAGAGCCTCTAGCATTTCCTGCTAAAACCGACTTTCCACTAGATCAAGAAGGTTTTAATCAATTTAGATCTACACTTCAAAGTCAACCTTCTTTTTTCACCTTATTTGAAAAAACTGCAAATCAATTTTTGCTTTTTCATATTTTGAATGAGGTTCCGAAAATGGCTTTGGTAGATGGGGACTCAGGAGTCAGTTTTAGCTTCCAAAATATCAAGAATGACATAAGCTTTGATCAGCCCTTTCCAAAAGTTATAGGAATAAATGAAGATAAGTTTGTAGCATTTATTTCAAAGGAACAGATTAATCCAACTAGTGCAGAATTTGAAAATTCATCTTTGAAAACAATTATTGATTCAAACCCAAATAGTTTAATTTTTTTAGTTCAATTCAAACTAAGACTAAACTCTGAATAGTACAAAAAAGTATTCTTCGGACTGGCGTTTTTGGGATCAGTCCTCATGTTCAATCAAAGTGCGAAGGCACAAGATGAAGGACTGGAACCAGGTCCTTGCTATCAAAGAATGTACTGGTGTGGTGATAAGGTGGAAGCTTTAAATTGCGAAACCTATCAAACTGGTACAAGGTGCTCGAAGTATTACCTACAATGCTACAGCTGTTAACTCGTAATGGGGCGGCTTCAAGCCGCCTCTTTTTCTCATTACTTTAACTGATCATCATGAAATACTTCTTGTTGAGATCACTGCCCATTCTATTTTTCTTCTACGGATGTACATCCAAAGAATCTAATAATTCCAATCCTGATTCCTTTAGACTTTCCCTTTCGGATGCTATTAACTTGCCGAGTTCCGAGTTGGAGATAGTAGACCTCATTCCCTTGGAAACCAATGCTCAGAACCTGATGGGAAATGACCTGAGGGTGAGAAAGAGTAAAAACAAAATCTACGTGATGGATATCGCACAGCGGGATGGAATCCATGTCTTTTCAGATGCAGGACAATTCTTAAAAACCGTGGCGGTCAAAGGTGAGGGGCCCAATGAATTGAAAGGATTACAGGACTTTCAGATCGATGCGGAGGAGCGGCTTTTTGTGCTCGCTACGCTAGGAGATCGTACGACCATGTATCAGGTCAGTGAGCAAGGAGAACTTCAGAAACTCGCGGATGCGGAATATTTGGCCAGTGCATTTACCCTTGCAGAGAACGATGAATTTTACCTATATGGAAGTTACAATAAGCCTTTGGTGACACACCGATTGGTAAGGACAAACTCCTCCGGTAAAGTTTTGCAATCCTATTTCCCCAATGACTACACCAATGAAATGCTTCCCATGACCGAGCGGAATTTTTACGAGACGGCAGGTGGGGATTTGATTTTGGCAGAGATTTTCAACGATACGCTGTACACTATTCAGAACGGGCAGGTAAAACCTATACTAAATCTGGATATGGGGCACTTTCAGGTTCCGAAGGAATTTTGGGAGATGGATCTGATGCAAGGCTATCAGCTGATCCAAGAGCAGGGATTTGCTGTCTTCAAATCAGCTTTTTCCAATTCCAAAAAGATTATTGCCAATGTCCATTTCCAAGGGAATGAGATCGGTACTCAAAAGAAGGTTTATTTCTACGACAGAATCACGGGAGAATTTCAAGGGTTGGATTATCCCGAACAGGAAGCAGAAATCTGGAATGATCCCATAGGTTTGGAAGAGGATCATGTCTGGTTTTTGACCTATCATTCGTTTCTGAAGAAAAGTGAGAAGACTATTTTATCTCCTGAACTCCGGACCAAAATCACGGAGCAGGAATTTGACTATCCGATTCTGATCAAAGCAAAACGTAAGTAAATGATATGAGACGAATTTTGATTTCACTGGTTTTTTTGAGCTGTTTTTTCGGATGTAAGGAGAAAAGCGAGCGCGAAACGATAAGAATCCCCGAAGGTCTTGAGGTAGTTGGATATGGGGAAAATTCCAAAGAGTTGTGTTTGAGCTGTCCCAAAAAAATGATCGTGTATCTCAATTTGGAAATCAACTCCATGCTTTTGTTTGGCTTGCAACCGGATTTTTGGACAGAAATGCGGGATAAGTATCCTGAGATAGGTGTAGTCTGCGTGATTGCCGGACAAAACACAGAAAAGAAAAGAAACAGAGCCTACGTGATCCGAAGTCTGGAAGAGGCGCGGTTTCCTTTTCAGGTGATTTATGATCCAGAAAACAAGTTTTTCGAAACAAATGAACTCAAGCCGGGAATCAATCCGAAAAGTAGCCTTCAAACTTTTTTCACTAAAAATGATGAATTTTTTTCCTCCCCCGAGATTGGTGTTCCCGAGCTTTACAAGCTTCGCTTGGAGGAGTTTTTGAAAGAGTAAAGCCAAAGTCAGACTCCAAATTATCGAACAAAAAATCCCGAGCGCTCGCCCGGGATTTATTTCTTTATAAAACCAAGATCTGAATTTCTCAATTCTTGTGTCTTGCGTACACTGTCTTGCGTCTTAGAAGTTACTTCTTCATCGCCACCCTCTCCGGCTTGGTGGAGATCTTTTGCCAGATCAGTTCTCCGACTTTCTGACCCTGCTTACTGCCTTCCTCGATGGCTGGCATGTAGTGAATCCCTCCGTAGAATCGGCTGATGGCTGCCTCGGCAGCTGCCTGTGAGAAGGAGTCAAACTCCCGAATCGGAAGTCCATAGGCTACTTCGGTGCTGTCCACGATATGGAGCTGGTCACCGAAAAGCTGGGCTAAGGTGTAAGAAGCTGCGGTGGAAGCCACGCTGTGGCCGGAAGTATGCTCGGGGAAAGGCGGAGTCTGAAGCAGCGGAACCCAGTTTTCATCGATGTGCTGATTGATGTAGGTTTCCGGACGGATGGTGCGGCTGCGGTACTTTTCATCCCAGCAGGCGATAAAGGCCTCATTGAGCGAGATGGCGGTCATGGCCAAAGCCTCCACGGTACCTCTCCAGTCTTTGCCCGCAGCAGCAGAGGCAATGGAAGCGATGCCCATCCAGTGCCCACCGGGAGTGATCTTTTTCTCAGCAAACATCACATGACCTTTGACATTCATCTTGTACGGATTGCAATCCCAAAACATGGCGATGTCCTTTTGATCCGGAGTCATATTTTTTTGAATTTCGACCACTTCCAGGGCTCTTTTGAAAAATTCAGAGTTGGGATCGGTAGAAAACGGAGGTGGAGGAGCTATTTTAAACTGTGAAGCGGAGTCCAACACAAAGGTTCTGATTTTGTTCCAATGCGGTTCCACTGCTTCCATGTAGGCAGGAGGAGTGGGTTGCCAAGTTCCGGGTTCGTTGGTTACCGTGTATTTTGGAAAAGATCGGCTTTGGTGGTAGTTGTCCTTTTTGGCGTATTCGATGATTTTTTTACCCACTTCTTGACCATAATTGACAGAGGATTCAAATACATCCTCAGGGATTCCTTTTTCCTGGAGTTCGGCAAATACCGCATCCCGGTGCTCGTTCATCTTTTCTTCGGAAAAGATCAAAGCCGTACCCACGTGGTAGTACGCCGCCAAGGCAGCAAGTGGGGCATAGACATTTTCAGGTACTTTGACATCCAAGGGCTCCGAGCCATTCAGTTGCCCCATTAGGGGAGCATAATTGGTCGGGTCAGTGGCAGCAGCCACTTCATAAGCAGCCAGGGAGGAATAGGAATAAATCCTTGCGGCCACGGGAGGGGAGAATATATCGTGGATAATCGTCTCCGTCACCCGATTTTGGGCTTTGGTGAAATAACTGCCATCGGTGATGGCTTGGGAGTAGTCTTTTTTCTCCTGACAGGAAAAGATCATCAGGGATAAAAGCACCGGGATGACCAGAATTCTAAACGTACGCATATTGGGTTTTGAATTAAGTGTGATAAATCGATTCTCTGGATTGGGTCTGTGAGAATTTTACCACCTTACATGTAGGGTCAAATCTAAGTATAAGGGAATCAATCCCAAATGATTTGTGGCAGGTTTTTAGTGCAGCCAAATCGGCGTTCCGGCATTTGGCAATCCAATTATCCATTCTTGGTTTTTTACCCGGATAGTTTTGAGCTTTCGGATCTCCAGTTTTTGAGAGAAACTGGAATTCACCGGTATTTTAACCCATTTCCCGTTATCCCATCGGTAAGAGAGCGGAGACAAGTTCATGGACTTGCCCAAGTCGGTGCGAAACCCGGAAAAATTCCCTCCCAGCCAAATCTGTCCTGTTTGGGTGTCCATCTCAAGTGTTAAGATCGGCCCCCACTGGACTTCATCCGGAAAAGGCACAAAGGAAAATTCTCCTTTTTCATCCTGGAAATAGACTCCCGAGCGGAACTCAAAAGCCGGAAGCTTACGGGCTTTT
Source organism: Algoriphagus aquaeductus (assembly GCF_003253485.1). Classification (GTDB taxonomy): domain Bacteria; phylum Bacteroidota; class Bacteroidia; order Cytophagales; family Cyclobacteriaceae; genus Algoriphagus; species Algoriphagus aquaeductus. Next base: position 10,798 of record NZ_QKTX01000006.1, read on the forward strand.
TCCAATTGATCCTTCGGGAAAAGGTCAGCTGGCTCGCTGATTTTGGCATAGTCGGCATAGGAAGCATGGGTTCGTTTCACGCCAGGAATCTGACGGATCAGATCATCCCGGGTTGGAAAAGGCACCAGCTTTTCACCCATGAAATGAAATAGAATAGGATCGGCTTGTCCATTTGAGTCAAAGTCATGATGGTAGAGCCATACGGGCCTTTCGGCACTCGCTTTCAGCTTGGAGTTCAGACCCAGATTGCCCACAATCAGGTCGGGTTTGCCGTTTTTATCTAGGTCAGCAATTTTCAAAGCATTGATCCAACCGGAAGAATAAGCCAGACCTTTCGGCATCTTTTCCACGGCTTTTCCTCCGGATAAGTCAAAAACCCGAATTCCCGTCCAGTCGCCGGCCAAGATCAATTCAGCCTTTCCATCTCCATCCAAATCCGCAAAAGAGGCCGCATTCAGCATTCCAAACTCGATGTCTTTTCCAAACCAAGCTTCGGTCTCGGCCTTAAACTGCCCTCGGCCTTGGTTGATCAGCAGGCTGCTTGGTGGACTGGCACCGTAGTCTCCTGCCTGATGACTGGCAGCTACAAAAATGTCCAAATCCCCGTCTCCATCCACATCATGAATCGCAATAGCCGACGTATTTTCCCCGATGGGAGGAAGTGAATTCATGGAAAAAAAGAAATTCCCCTTGCCGTCACCAAAGAAAACCCGGTCGAAATAAAATAGACTCCCCGTCTCGTACTCCGAACCCCCGCTGCCCACGTAAAGATCCATCAGTCCATCCCCATTCAAGTCTGCAAATTCGGCTACGGTATCTTCTGCTTTGGCTAATTGGGTAAAGATGGGTTGAGGATTTTCCTTGAAACTTCCATCGGATTGCTGCAGGAAAATGGCCCCCGGTTGATCTTTTGCTCCTCCCAAATATACATCGTCCATGCCGTCACCATTGACATCCCCTACCGCCAAGGCTGGTCCCATTCGGGCAAAGCTTTTGGGTGCCAAATACTCACGTTTGAGCTCGTCCACTTCGTCTTTTTCCAGATGAGTCCAGGAGATTTGGGGAAATGAAAATGAGGAAGGACTTTCGGATTGGTCTATTTCCCGAACCTTTCCGCTTCCGTGAGAAAGCTTGATGGATTGATTCACGGCTACTCCGGAGAAGGTTTCCCGATCCCCATTTGGCCATGAAACTAAAATGGAATCAACTTGCTGCACTTCACCCAAGCCAAAAACCAGCTCGGCTGCCGGTCCTGACTGGAATCCCCGACTTGTGCTGATGCGCTGGGTCCAGGTTTGATTTTTTGCAAAAACGGTGACCTGAGCACCAATTGCCTGTGAGTTAAAACCCTCTTGGATAAGGGCCACTTTCAGGTAAGAATTTCCCAATCGCTCACTTCGGTTTTGGTAGACAAAGGCTTCCTGATCAAGGTTGTTCAGCACCAGGTCCAAATCTCCGTCATTGTCCAAGTCCACGCACACAGAGCCGTTGGAATAAGACTCCTGATCCAATCCCAAGGCTTTTGCCTGATTTTCGAAGCGAAGGCCTCCCAGATTCTTCCAGGCAAAATTGGCAATTTTCAAACTGGGCAGCATGTCGATCTGTTTTTTGCGCAGCACCTCCAAAGGCGTGCTGGCATCAGCCTCCTGTGAGTACTGGATAAAATCCAAATCATTCGGACGCTTCACAATGCCGTTACTCACATGAATGTCAACCAAGCCGTCATTGTCCATGTCGAATAGCAAGGGGGACCAGCTCCAATCCGAGGCATACACTCCGGCAAACAGTGCTACTTCAGCAAATTGTCCATTACCCTGATTGACTTGGAGATGATTGCGCACATATTGATCCTGATAGCCAAACTGCTTTTTGATTTGGTAGACTTCTGCCTTGTCTTCACCTACAGATTTCATCCAGATTTCCGGATCCTCGGGGAGCATGTCCGTGGTGAAAATTTCGGGTAAACCATCTCCATTCAGGTCTGCGACATCATTGCCCATGCTGTAGCGGCTGGTTGAGGAAATCATTTCATCCAATGCCTCGCGAAAGGTGCCGTCCTGATTGTTGAGGTAGAGGTAGTCGTTTTCGGTAAAATCGTTGGACACGTACAAATCAAGCCAGCCATCGGCATTGAAATCTTCCACAGCTACCCCCAAGCCAAAACCCAGAATGCTGGAGTAAATGCCGGAGGTTTCGGTGACGTCTTCAAATCCTGTTTTTCCTTCTGCAAGTAGGTTTTTGTAAAGCTTATCTCCACTGGGATCGGACTTGGATCGGTTTTCTGCCCGGGCAAAAACCTCCGGAGACTTTACGTTGTGATTGAGCAGGTAGAGGTCCAAATCCCCATCCCGATCATAGTCAAAAAATACAGCATGGGTAGAAAATCCTTTGAAGTCCAACCCGTATTCGGCAGCCGATTCTTTAAACTTCCCTTCGCCTTGGTTGATGTAAAGCTTATTTTGCCCTTTGATTGCCCCGTAATCTCCCACTTGGCAGACGTAAATATCCACCAATCCGTCTCCATTGACATCGGCCATGGTCACACCCGTGGACCAGCCTCCGTCACCGGTTACTCCTGCCGATTCGGTTATGTCTTCAAACTGAAAATTACCTTTGTTTCGGAAAAGCTTATTGGGAACCTGATTCCCGGTAAAATACAAATCAATCAACCCGTCATTGTCGATGTCTCCGGCAGCTACTCCCCCTCCGTTGTAGAAATAGAGGTATTCGATGATGTTGGATTCAGCGGTGGAGGTAAGTCGGTTTTCGAAACTAAGTCCGGTTTGGTCCGGATTTTTTAATTCGAAAAGGGGATCAAAACCAGGAGTTGTTTCCTTTTTGCTGCAGGAAATGATTCCCAAAAGCCCAATACCGACTATCGACCAATGAATAAAATACCTTCGCATCAATATGTCCAGATTTCAGCAGGAGCGCTGTTTTTCACCACCAGCAAGCGATTTTTCCCAAGTGTTGAAAATTGTCGGATATCCCCTTCCAGCTTTAAGCCATGCATGCGGTTTGGCCAGAAAGTAAAGGTTCCATCTCCTTTTCCAAGCAAAATCTCTCCGTATCCGGCATCATAGGTTCCGACTTCCGGTTTCACATGTGACAGATTTCCTCCCAAAATCAGATCTTCAATACCATCTGCGTTCAAATCCACCGATTGAATGGCAAAAATCCATGTCTTTTGCGCTTCAACGGGAAACGCCTTCCATTCAAAATTCCCATTGCCCTGATTGATCAGTACGCCGGATTGGAGGTGATTCATCTCCTGCACAATCGAACGGTCGATGACCTCTTTCGCGAAGATGTCGCTCAAGCTTTGATTGTTGTAATCTGCGTAGCGGATATACTTTTTCTTGATGCTCGGCACCTGTTTTTCGAGTTCATGTTTTAAGGTGTAAGGCACTTGCACCTCGCCAATTTGCCGGGTGTAGATCTGCTCGATGGCGCCGTTTTGGTCAAAATCGTTGAGGAACATTTTGACCGGATGTGTGGTCGAACCTTTCATTCGGGTATTCAAACCTTGGTTACCCAATGCCAGATCGGGCTTCCCGTCCCCATTGAAATCTCCGACTGCTAGGGTTCGGTACCAGCCTTTGAGTTGATCCATGCCTGCAATTGGGGTTATTTCCAGCTTTTGTCCCGTGTTTTTGAAGAAAGTCGGGGCCATCCAATCGCCTACCACAGCCAAGTCCTGCTTTCCGTCTCCATCGTAGTCCAGGACTTTGGCATCCGTCACCATTCCGAGAGATTTCAATTCAGGCGCAAAAGTGGCAGACTGCTCGGTAAAATTGCCTTTCCCATCATTGATCCAAAGCTGACTATCCGCCGGTGCTCCGTAGGTAAACGGCACTAAGCGACCGCCCACAAATAAATCCGGGGCACCGTCCCCATTGAAATCGAACACTTCCACCACAGAACTACTGCCCAACACCCCCATCATTCCGGTATGGAAACCCTTGCTGAAATTCCCCTTTCCATCATTGAGATAAAGTCGATCCGTCAAATCAAGATTTCCAAATCCAGACTCATTGCCTCCCGAGGTGACGAATAGGTCCAGATCTCCATCTCCATCTGCATCAAAAAAGACTGCGTCGGTATCTTCGGAGAGGGCATCGGCTACTAAATCCGCCTGAGGTTTTTCCACAAAACTGCCATTTGCCTGAGCGAGATAGATTTTTCCGGGGAAGGATTTAGCTCCTCCAAAAAACAAATCCTCCAGGCCATCCCCGTTGACGTCGGCTTTGGCAAAGGCTGGACCTTCGGTAGAAAACATGTGGTAGGTCAACCGGTCCCGATCAAAGTCAATGTACTCGTTTTCCAGGTGCTTAAAATCCAAATTCGATTGAGGAGCCTTTACAAATCGCGGAGTCGCAGGCGTTGGAAAAAAAGAAACACCCTGGGGTAGTGCTTTTGCCTCTTCCCATTTCAAAGTAAGTAACTGATTGACCGGTTGATTTTTCAATTCGGTGTAGCTCCCATCCGGCCAAAGCACCCGAACTTCATCCACGGTAGTAAGTCTGCCCAAACCGATGGTGATTTTGGGATCGACGCTGGATTGGAATCCCCGATTGGGCATCTGCTCGGCGTAGAAGAGCTGATCTCCTGCTTTTACCTGAATCTGGGTTCCGATAGCCCCAGTATTTTTTCCTTTTCCTACCAGCTGAAACTGAATACTATGATTCTCCGGTTGGAGAGTTTTGCCCTGATTTTTGAAAATCTGTGCAGGTTGGTTCACATTGTTGATCACCAGGTCCAAGGTACCGTCATTGTTGAGGTCACCGTAAGCCGAACCGTTGGAATGTATGGGAGTGCCAAGCCCCCAGGTATCCGCTACATTTTCAAATTGGAGATTGCCAAGGTTTCTAAATGCATAATTGGAAACCGGCCGGACTGGAATCGGATCGATCAAAGCCTTAAAATTGACTCCTTCTTCAGAGATGATTTTCCGTTTGGTTTGTTCGTCGTCAATGAAATTCAAATAATCCAGATCGGTGATATCCTGATAGATGCCATTGGCCACGAAGATGTCCCGCTTGCCGTCATTGTCCATGTCGAACAATAGCGCTCCCCAGCTCCAGTCGGTCGCTTCCACGTTAGCCAATCTGCCCATTTCGCTAAACGTGCCGTCCCCATTATTGACATGGAGCATATTTCTGGAAAATTGGTAGTGGTAGCCGTGTGTTTTGTTGAAAAGAAACTTGTCCCAGTTTTCAAAGGTGGTCACTTGCTTGAGCCTGTTGAGAGACTCCGGAAGCATGTCTGTCACAAAAATATCCAGCAATCCATCTCCGTTGACATCCGCGATATCTGCGCCCATGGAGGCGGCACTGATAGATCTCATATAGGATTCCAGGGATTCGGTAAAGGTGCCATCCTGATTGTTGATATATAAATAGTCCTTTTCAAAAAAGTCATTGGAAATAAAAATATCCGGCCAAGTGTCCTGGTTGACATCTCCGATGGTGATGCCCAAACCAAACCCGATGACTGATCCATAGATCCCTGCTTCTTCGCTGACGTCGGTAAAGGAATCCCCGTCATTTCTGAACAGCTTATCTCCTCCTACAGGATCACGTTTTGGGCGTTCGTTTTGCATCTTATTGAAGGTGCCGATCGCCTGATAGGAGTTGTTGAGCAGGTAGACATCGAGGTCACCGTCTTTATCATAGTCAAAAAAGACCGCATGGGTCGAAAATCCCTGATCTGCCAAACCGTAGGCCTCAGCCATTTCCTTGAAGGTGCCGTCGCCTTGGTTGATAAAAAGCTCATTTTGCTTGTTGTCACCCGAAATATCCCCTGAGTTGCAGACGTAAATATCCAAAAAACCATCCCCATTGACATCGGCCATGGCCACTCCTGTACTCCAGGCGCGAGTGCCAGCCACTCCGGCCGTTTCGGTTACGTCCTCAAATTTGAAATCTCCCCGGTTGAGGTACAGCTTATTCGGGCCCAGGTTTGCTGTAAAATACAAATCGGCCAAGCCGTCATTATTGACATCGCCGATGGCTACCCCGCCACCGTTGTAGTAATTGCGATAGGTGAAAATGTTGAATTTTTCATCAAAGGTGAGGTCGTTTTTGAAGTCTACTCCAGATACTTCAGTATTGATTTCTTCAAAAAGGGTAGGCCCTTTTTTTTCTGGTTTGGAGCAGGCGGAAAGGGCAGCAAGTAGAATCAGCCCACCAAATAGTTTATTCATAATTCTTTTTGGCTGATTTTACGCTGAACCGGCAAGTCTGAGATTTCTGCCCTGACAGCGGAAATGTGTTTTTTGAAGATTCGGATGCGTCGGTTTCCATCCATTTTTACGTAGGCGATCTGTGTTTTGTCCTCATTGGTGACTTCAATGAACCCTTCTCCATACCATTTTTCGAAAAGCTTCACCACATCCTCCCGAAGCTTTTCCACGGCCAGGTCCTCATTCCATGGGCCCCACCCATCATACTGAAATTCTACCGGCATAAAATATATTTTATCCTCAGCAAACTTGGGATAAAAGCGCATTTTACCCGGATTTCCTGAAGGAAAAACCAAGCTGTGCTCCACTGAAAGTTCGGAGGGGCCGTTGGTCAGTACTCCCTGTTTGTTGAGATCCCAACAGGTTTCGAAAAATTGTTTTTGACTCATGCCGAGCTCTAAGCCGAAGAATAAGTCATTGACTACTTTTCCTGAAGCGAGTTGCTCAGCCTCCATTTTTTGGTAGGGTGACTGACAAGCCAGGGTCGTGATTAGCAAAAGAATACTAGCGAATGGTAAAAACGATCGGTGTTTCATTATTTCTAAATACGACTAAGTTGGGTTTGTTTTCGATTTCCATAGAGAGGATGCTTCTGACTTCTCCGGGCACAAAGAATCCGCTTTCTTGGGGTTTCAGTGCTTTCCAATTTTGGTTGGAGGTTGGTTCCAGTACCCATCCATAACTCCCAAGTTGAGAGCCAAGCTCAGGCTTAATTCGACTTTGATTTCCTCCAAAGATCAGATAGGGGAGTCCTGATTTACCCGGAATGACTTGGATAGCATAAACCGGAGCGTATTGAATCTCGACAGGTAATGAAGCAAGTCTGAAGGCTCCACTTCCGTTATTGATCCAAAGGCTGGTTTCCAGCTTTTCGGCCTTTAAAGTTAAGGATTTTGACCAAACAGCTTGAGGGAAAAGGTCCTCCAGGTGCTTGTTTTGATAGGATTCATAAGTCAGGAGCTGCTTTTTAAGGGAGGGGATTTGTCGGAGTAGGGCAGGCTTGAGCACCAACGGAACTGTTTTTTGATTCTCATATTTCGACAGGATATGATCCAAGGCTCCGTTTTGGTCAAAGTCATTGACGATCATCTGCAATTGGGATGAGGAGTCCGTCCTTAATCTGGAATTTAGCCCCTGATTTCCTGCCAGAATATCTGCTTTTCCGTCCCCGTTGATATCGGTGACTAAAAGGCAGTTCCAAAGCCCACGGGAATCTGAGAATCCAAAATCTGCTGTTTTTTCCAAAAACTTCCCTTCAGCATAAGAAAAAATCCGAATGGGCATCCATTCTCCGGTTACGATCAGTTCTGTATGGCCATCCCCATCCAAATCCGCTAAAGCGCCGGCAGTCAGCATGCCCAATTGGGAAAATTCGGGATGGATATGGTTAGTAATTTCGATAAAGTTTCCTTTTCCGTCATTTTGCCAGACCTGTAAACCTGCAGGAATGCCATAATCGAACGGCATACATCGGCTGCCTATGAGGAGATCCAAATCTCCATCCTTATCCAAGTCCAACGACAGAATAAAGGATGTTGGCGAATAGGAAAAGACCTGAGTCGATTTTGTGAATTTTCCTTTTCCGTCATTGAGATACAGCCTGTCGGTGTAGGTACCGGCGAAGTTTGAAAACTCGATTCCTCCACTTGCCACCATCAAATCCAGGTGCCCATCGCCGTTTGCGTCAAAGAAGTGCCCGCTGACGTCCTCGGCAAGGCTATCTTCTGCAAAAAGTGCCGGTTGAACTTCCGAGAACTTGCCTGATGAATGCTGCAGGAAAAGCGCAGAAGCTTGTCCTTTGGCACCGGGTACAAACACATCTTCTAATCCGTCGCCGTTGACGTCTGCCTGGATGGCATTTGGTCCTTCATTACTCACCATCCAAAACCGAAGTCGGTCCCGGTCAAAATCTATAAAATCGCTTTCCTGATGTTTGAATGGAATCTGGTAGTCACTTTGCACGAAAAGTGAAGTGTCGACAAAAACTGGAGGTTGTTGATTGACGGCTTCTTGTTCGGGGAAAAGCTTGAGGTGTTGGTTGGCTTTGACAGAGTTCAAAGTCGTGACCGTCCCGACAGGCCAACGAATCACAAGCGAATCCAATTGAGAATTTGATCCCAAGCCAAAATGAATTTTGGTGTCCACGGAAGACATGTATCCTTTGACGGGATGGTATTCCTGATAAAAGGTTTGGTTTCCCGAATAGGCAGTAACCTTAGCTCCAAAGGCTTTTCCTAAATCCAGCGTGAGGTAATTTCCCTGTTGGGATTCGGTAGCGGTATTTTGATAGACAAAGGCTCGTTCGTTCAAGTTATTGACCACCAAGTCCAAATCCCCATCGTTGTCGAGGTCTCCATAAGCTGAACCGGTACTGAAGGTAAATTGGTCCAATCCCGACCATTCAGCCTGATTTTCAAATTGCCATTCGCTTTTATTCTTAAAAAAAAAGTTGCGTTGAGGGATTGACGGGAAAGCATCAATCATTTTGGTTACCAACACGGAGTCCTTTCGGAAAGAAGCTATTTGTTCCTGATTGTTGGCGTAGAAGTCTACAAAGTCAAAATCGGTCAAGTCCTTGACTATGCCGTTGGCTACGAAAATGTCTTTGAGTCCGTCATTATCTGCATCAAAGATTAAGGCTCCCCAACTCCAATCGGTAGCTTCTACTCCAGCAAGGCGGCCCACTTCGGAAAAGACCGGAATAGATGTCCCCGGTCTGAAACCCAGATGACGTTGAAGTGTATTTCGCGTGAATTGGTGGTGATAACCGGCTTTGGCACTCGCCTGATACTTGTCCCAATCTTCAAATGGTGTTTTGGTTTTGACCCTTGCCAGGTCTATTGGGAGCATTTCTGTGACAAAAATATCCGGCAACGCGTCATTGTCCAGATCAGCGATGTCAGCCCCCATGCTTCCCATGCTGATTTCAGGGAGAATTTCAGGCAGGACTTCAGAAAATGTTCCATCCTGATTGTTCAGGTAGAGGTAATCCCGTTCAAAAAAGTCATTGGAAACATACAGGTCTGGCCAATTGTCTTGATTCAAGTCGGCCACCGTCACTCCGAGACCATAGCCTATGGCACTACCATAGATCCCTGCCTCCTCGGAAACGTCCGTAAACTTATCTCCATCATTTCTGAAAAGCTTATTTCCTCCTTCAGGATCGCGGATTTCCCGTTGTCCTTCCCTAAGGTCATACACCCCCACCGAACGTCCGGAATTGCTCAGGAGGTACATGTCCAAATCCCCGTCCATGTCATAATCAAAAAACACCGCGTGTTGGCTGAGGCCAATTTCTGCCAGGCCGTATTCCTTGGATTTTTCGGTAAAAGTGAGATCGCCGTTATTGATGAATAATTCATTGTGTCTACGGTCACCTTCCATCGGACCGGATTTGCAAACATAAATATCCAGAAGGCCGTCCCCATTGACATCCGCCATACTTACTCCAGTCGACCAATAACCTTCTGAATTGAGTCCGGCCGTATCGGTAATGTCTTTGAATTGGAGATTTCCCTCATTGAGGTAGAGTTTGTTCGAGGTTTGATTCCCCGCAAAAAATAGATCAGGAAGCCCATCATTGTTGATGTCTCCGATGGCCACTCCCGCCCCGTTGTAAAAATTGCGAAAAGTATAGGGATTTACTTTCTCGGTGTAAGTAAGGTCATTCCTGAATTTTATTCCGGTGTACTCCTCGTCCAGAAGTTTGAAAAGGGCAGAGGGTTCCTGTTTCTTTTTTCCGCAGGAAAAGAGAATTAAAAAACTGAGAAAGATTGTCCTGTTGATTTTCACAGATGATGGCTAAAAAACCTGGCAGGTCTTTCATGACCTGCCAGGTTTAACTCAAATTTACCCAGACCTTCCAGAAAAAAAAGGAAGTGTACCAAGGCACACTTCCTTTTATCATTGGGTCAAGTCAGATTAATAACCTGGATTTTGTCTCAAGTTAGGGTTGGCATTGATCTGCTGCAAAGGAATCGGGAACAAGGCTCTGAATGGTTGAGAAGCTTGTTTTTCCCACCATGGCAAATTCCACTTTCCAAATCGGATGGCATCAGTTCTTCTGCTCGCCTCAGCAAACATCTCACGGCCTCTTTCATTGTACAATTCGTCCAAAGTAAGGGTAGTGTATGCTGGCATACCTGCGCGGGTTCTGATCTGATTTGCAGCAGCTAGTGCAATAGCGGTTTTGCCCTGACGAAGAGCTGCTTCAGCTTTGATGAGGATGATATCACCCAATCGGATCAGTGGATAGTCGTTGTTCAAGCTCGAAGCTGCACCAAGCGCGAATTCAAATTTACCCACTCTGGCACCGGCTTGTCTAAAGGCATTGGGTGCAAGTTGATTGATCTGAGGAGTGAAGGTCAATGGTGGTCCATCAGGATCATTTGGTTCTGCCGAGATGTCATTAAGTCTAGTTCCATCAGAAGCAAACTGAGGTCCCACCAAGAATGAGTTTTTACGAACATCATTGTTGTCAAAGCTGTTGTAAAACTCCTCCAAAGAGGCATATCCGTTCCAAGGCTGCTCTTGTAAGTTGTAGGTGTTTTGACTCAGGTAGTGAAGGGTCATCTGCGGAAGATTAAACCCGCCTGCGTTGTTTTGGTCATAAGGCAGGGTCAGGATATTCTCAGTAGAGCCGGAATTTCTTTCAGAGAAGTTTGCAAAGAAATTGGAAGTCAAGGAATACTGACCGCTGTTGATCACCTCATCGGCCAAGCGCTCTGCATCAGCCCAACGCGGTGTACCGGTGTACACTTGTGCATTGAGGTAAAGCTTAGCCAAAATTGCCTTCGCAGAGGTTTTGTTAAGGGTATACTTAGACGAAGTCTCTGGAAGGAGATTTATGTTTTCCAGAATGGAGTTTTCGATGAAGGTGAAAACCTCTGTACGTGTATTGTTGGTCGGATTACCTCCGGTGGATTCTTCAGTCACGATCGGAACATTTCCAAACGAGTCGATGAGCCATAGATACACCAAAGCTCTCAAAACCTTCAGCTCAGCGCCCAATGCCTCTACTTCAGGATATTGGATCAACAGGTTGTTGATTTCACCCACGGCAGTGTAGCAATAGTTCCAAGAGTTGTTGAAAGCCTCATCTGAAGGCTGCCAAGTGTGTCTGTGCATTCTAAGCCATAGACCACCATCTTCCCAGTCGGCACCTTTTTGAGGGATTGCCATCTCATCTGAAGAAACTTCATGAATGGACCAGATGCTATTGTGGCCTCCCCAGGAGCCCACGATTCTTGCGTAAGCAGAAGCTTTAAGAACGGCAATCAAATTCGGATTTTTGCTGTTGGCAACATCCTCAGCTGTAACCCCATCCAATACCTCCTGCTCCAGCTCCTGACATGCACCCATGGCGAAGACCAAGGGAAGCACTAAACCGATTTTACGAATAGATTTAAACATATCTGTAGAATTTGATTGGTTATTTGAAGTTGACAGTTACTCCCAACGTGAATGAACGAGTCTGGAAGTAGGTATTTCTACGCTCGATACCCGGAGAAAGAGAAGTAGTAAAACCATCCCCGTTTTCCTGATCATTGATTCTCACCTCTGGATCGATACCGGTATAATTGGTGATCGTAAACAGGTTTTGAGCAGCGAAATACATTCTTAAAGAACTGAGGTTAGGAGATTTGGTTTTAAAATTGTAACCCAATTCCATGTTGTCCAAGCGGATAAATGAAGCATCCTCAATATAGGAACTGTTGAAGGTTGGCGTAGAAGTTACCAGTGGACTGGTTGGAGTCTTGCTGGTAATTACAGAGTTCCAGGTGTTAGACGCAGCATCAGCATTTTCATAGAAGCCTCTGTAGGAGTTGTATAGGTCATGACCCCAAGCCCCTCTTAAGAAGACATTCAACGTCCACTGTCCGTACATAAAGCTGTTTGCAAAACCAAATTCACCTTTAGGAAGACCATTACCCAATCTTTCGAATTCGTTAGGGTCTGTGGTAGAAAGGATGTATTGGCCTGATTCAGTATATCCCAAAAGTCTTGGACCATAGAAATCACCCAAAGTCTGACCTACACGGTTGTAGATGATGGGGTTGTTGTTTTGTCCCGGAGAACCAGGAGTAGCAAATCTCAATTCATCAAAACCAAGATCACCTGCCGACAAGCTTTCGATGGTCGTTTTGTCATAAATGGTGAAGTTGAAATTTGGTGTCCACTTCAACGCTCCTTTTCCGATTTGATTTACACCGATTGCGAATTCAAAACCAGCAGCTCTCAAATCGGCCAAGTTGACCCAAGTAGAAGAAGCTGTGTTGAATCGTCCCGGATCAAAGGGGTTAGGAGCACCTGTTGCAACAGGCACGTTAAACAACAAGTCAGAAATGTTTCTGGTGTAGTAATCTACGCTACCATTCACTTTTCCATTGAACAATCCGAAATCGATCCCCACGTTGAATTCTTTTTTAGTTTCCCATTTCAGATCTCTGTTTGGATTGGAGAATTGGTTGATTCCGACAAAGATGTCGTTTTGAGTAAGTGGATCCCCGTCCAAATCAATTCGGTTACCATTGCCAAACACACCCAAGGCCAAGGTTGGAGATGGGGGAAGGTTACCGGTCACCCCATAGGAGACTCTTGGCTTGAATTGATTGAACACGCCCATGTCGAAAAGTTGGGTAAAGTCCGAGCCAACAGAGAACGCAGGAAATACACCTGTCTGGTTATTGGCGCCAAATCCTGAGTAAGTTTCAGCTCTTACAGAGGCGGACACGAAGAAGGTGTTGTCCCAATTAAAATTCGCTCTACCAAAAGCAGAGTTTAGCTGATCTTGGTTTGCGAAGGAAGAAACGTTGGTGTTGTTACCCAATCGGATAGCACCAGCGCCTAAGTTGTTCCATCCCGAATCGAAAAGGAACTGTCTTACTCGGGCATTGAAACCTTGGTTAGTGGTAAATTGAGTTCCCACACCTCCCAATAAAGTCATGTTCAATTTATCAGAAAGGTCTGTTTCGTATCGTAGGGTAGACTCAAAAATTCTTTGACTTCTGTCGAACGTGTTTCTTTCAGCAGAACCCTGAGATCCAATACCCACTTGGAAATCATTCAAAGACCAGAAACCACCGGAAAGCGTATTTCTTCTGTCTTGAGAATACTGTGCTGATAGTGTCAAGTTGGGAAGGATGTCAAATTCAGCTCTGTAGGATGTCAGGGCGGTTTTTGTTTCCCCTACGAATCGCTGCTGTCTGGCCAACGCGACAGGGTTGAAGAAATCAAACAAATCTCGCTGGAAATAACCTCCAAAATCTCTTGAGTCCTGAGTATTTTCTGCAAAAATCGGTGCAGTTGGGTTGTAAATGGTCGCATATCTGAAAGCTGCGCCATTGATTTCCTCGGAGTCTACATTGGTAAATGACAAGTTGATGTTGAATCTCAATCTGTTGTTCAAAGCTCCCTGAGAAAGGTTCAGACGGGTGTTCAATCGCTCATTTCCTACCCCATCCACAATACCGTTATTATTTCGATAGTTGACAGAACCCATGTAGCTGGTGTTGCCGAAGCTGCCTGACACACTGGCGTTGGTGGTGTAAGAAAAGGCATCAGAGATCAACTCTTCTCTCCAATCGGTGCGGGCACCAAAATCTGTACCCCCTCTGGCTACGAATTCTTCCGCAGAAAGAATAGGAATCAGATTCGCTGCACGGTCCATGGTACCAAAGGTGTTGATTGTCACGTTGGTCACACCTTCTTTTTTGCCTTGCTTGGTGGTAGTGATCAAAATAACACCGGAAGAACCTCTGGCGCCGTAGATGGCGGCAGCTGAACCGTCCTTCAACACGTCGATGGACTGGATGTCATTCGGGTCCACGTTTTCCAAGGAAGCACCGATTACCCCGTCCAATACGATCAAAGGAGAGGAGTTGGCACCGAAGGTAGAAAGACCTCTCAATCGGATGTTGAATCCAGCATTGGGGTTACCTCCCGGTCTGGTAATGGATAGACCGGCTACCTTACCCTGAAGCAATTGGGTTGGGTTGGATACGTTACCTCGGTTGAAATCGTCAGGCTTTACTCCGACTACCGCAGAAGTGATTTCCTTTTTGTCCTGCGAACCGTATCCGATAACCACGGCTTCCTGAAGGCTTTGAATGTCCTCCTGAAGATTGATAGTGATGGTAGACTGGTTGCCGATTTCCACTTCTTGTGTCAGATATCCCACGAAGGATATCACCAATACTTGATCGCCGGCCTGAAGCGGGAGGGTAAATTTACCGTCCAAATCAGTGGCAGTACCTCGGGTGGTACCTTTCACGAGTACCGTTGCACCCGGAACAGGGTCTCCAAGCGACGCATCCAGGACTGTTCCTGAGATGGTTCGGTTTTGGGCATTGACACCGATGGCTGCTCCCATGAAGAGCGCCATAGCAAGCATCAATGACTTGAGCTTTGGTAAATAATTTCTCATAGGGTTTGTTGTTTTTTTAAAAAGCGAAATAGGTATGAGTACTTAATTTCAAGCCTAATGTGACCCAAGGAATTTGATTTTGCAAATCTTAACAAATGCCACCTAAGCGGTTCAAAAAATACCTTTCCAACAGAATAATCTTTATTTTAACAAAAAATTAATGATTTAGTGTTTTATGTGTTAATAATTTAATGGAAAACGTTTTCCATTTATGGATAATTAAAAAAATCAATTTTTATTAATTATATGAAAATTTAGGGTTAAAAAAATTGTGGCGTTTGGACCCGTTTTGGACATCTATGAAAAAATTAAAAAAGTCTTTCGCCTTAGAGATATTTCTCTTTTAAGGTCTTGTTCCATAATCCTGATCAAGTTTCTATTTTTTTCATTTATTATAGCTATTACGCTATTTAATACTATATAAGAAAGTTCGGTAATCATGAGTATTGTATCCATAGCGGATCTGTGTTTTCAGGGCATGTTAATTTGTGCAGTTCGTTTAATGGGTTGTTTTAGAATCCTGTGGATGGCTACATTTTAAAGCCGACTTTCAAGGATGTCTGTTGAAACTGGGGAACAGTTGTTCCGAAAGGACTTTCCATTTCTTATATTTTCTTAAATGGTGGCGTAGTTTTCTTTTTTGAAAATCGGCAAAAGCAACCAAATCCTACCTTTACTCATCTTTGAAAAGACCTCCTAGACCACTTTTATGACAAGGATTCTTCGTCTCGCATTGACACTTGTGATTTCTGCCTCCTTTTTCATGGCCAATGGACAGGGAATCCGTGGAAAAGTATCGACCCAAGAAGGGGAGCCTTTGGCTTATGCTTCTGTTTTTATCCGAAATCTGGAAGATGGTGTGCCCACCAATGAAAACGGTCTTTATGAATTTAAGCTGAAACCCGGCTTCTATGATGTGGTCGTTCAATATTTAGGATACAAATCCCAAATTCAGACGGTGCAGATTGAATCCTCCTGGGTAGATCTGAATTTCATCCTGGAACCACAGATCTACAACTTAAGGGAGGTAGAGGTCAGGGCTGGCGCTGAAGACCCGGCACTGACGATTATGCGCAAGGCCATTGCCAAGGCGAAATACCATCGTCTCCAGCTTCAGAAGTATGCGATGACCGTGTACTTAAAAGGTACCGGACAACTCACAGACGCTCCTTTTTTCCTCAAGAAAAAGCTGGAAGAAGAAGGGCTCAAGCTGAATGAGGCATATACCTCAGAATCTGTATCGAGAATTACTTTTACTCTTCCGGACAAAGTGGAGGAAAAAGTAATTTCGATCCGAACCAACGGAGACAATCAAGGTACCTCTCCGGCACCCTATATTCAGACTTCTTTTTATCAGGATCAGATCAATGAGATTGTCTCCCCACTTTCCCGATATGCCTTTCAATACTATCAATTCAAATACGAAGGAAGTTTTTTTGACCAGAATGTGATGGTCAGCAAAATTAAGGTGACGCCACGTTCAAGGGGAGAGCGGGTATTCGAAGGATACATCTACATCATCGAGGATCTTTGGGCGATCCATAGTCTTGACCTGAAAACTTCCCTTTTCGGATTTCAGATCCGTGCCAAACAGCAATATGCCCCCGTAGCCGATCATGTATGGATGCCCTTGACCCATACCTATACCTTTGGTGGGAAAATCTTCGGTTTTGCAGGTGAGTTTCAGTATTTGGCTTCTACCCGTGAATATGAAGTCACCCTCAATCCCGACCTCGCCTACAAGCCCCAAATCATAGACGAGAAAATCCAGGAAGTTCCGGATAATGCAGCCAAGTTTTCCAAATCGGTTTCTGCCTTGGAGCAATTGGCAAGCGAAGAGCCCAAAACCAGAAAAGAATATAGAAAGCTCCTCAATGAGTATGAAAAAGAAGTCCTCAAAGAACAGGTTGAGGAGGATAAAAGGGATGTGATCTCCGAGCGAAGCTATAGCGTGGATTCTCTGGCTAAAAAGCGGGGCCTAAGCTATTGGGACAGTATCCGTCCGGTACCCCTCACGCTGAAAGAACTGGAAGGCTATAAACGGGATGATAGCCTTGCGGTGATTGAGGCGGCAAAAGTCAGTGAAGTAGATTCCATCGCGAAAAGGGCCCGAAAAAAATATCAGCCCTTGGATTTTCTAAACGGAGCCTCTTACAGCTTTGGCAAAGGGGTTTCGTTGGGTTTCCGTGAAAACTGGACCAAGCTTTCCTTCAATACCGTGGAAGGCTGGAAAGTGGGGATGGCTCTTTTTTATCGAAAATACGAAGAAGTCAAACTGGCCGATTCGGTCAGCCGGCTTAGAAAAAGCTTCAATATTGAGCCCGAACTCCGCTATGGGTTTTCCAGTCAGCGTTTATACACCAAAGTTGATTTTCGCTGGTCCCATACCCAGCCTACCTCCGGACAGACTTGGGGAATAGAAGGAGGTAGGTTTATCCATCAATTTAATGCTGAAGATCCGATCCAGGAGCAAGTCAATGCTGCTTACTCACTTTTGGTGCGCAAAAATTACATGAAACTTTACGAGCAGGAATATGCCCGTGCGTATTGGTCCCATCGGGTCAATTACGGATTGACCTACCGGGTCAATTTCACCCTGGCTGAGCGACGTAACTTGGAGAATACCTCCAACTACAGCATGTACAACAAACCCGAAAGAGTCTATACCTCCAATCGCCCGGAAAATGTGGAGGCTCGAGAAGATGCATTTTTCAGTCACCGAATTGCCAAACTTCATGGTTCGGTAGAATGGAGGCCCGGCTTGTCCTACACCATCCGAAATGGTCGAAAATCGCCCAATTATGAGCGCTCCCCCCTCATTACTTTTACGTATCAAAAAGCAATGCCCGGTTTGTGGGGATCTGATTTTGCGGCAGACTTTGACCAAATCGAAACCTCAATTCAACATGCCGTGAAATTTGCGGCGAGTGGCAAGCTGGACTTCAATGTCACCGGAGGCACGTTTCTAAATGCCAATCAGGTTTTCTTCCAAGACTTCAAGCACTTTGGAGGCAACCGAACCTTATTTTCCAATATGGGTGCCGCATCCAATTTCAGAGTGATGGACTACTATCGATACAGCACATCAGGCACGTATGTATCGGCGATAGCCCATTATCAGTTCAGGAAATTCCTGTTTACCCAGCTACCGATGCTTCGTTTTTCAGGAGTCAGGGAAAATGTCTTTGTCAATTACCTCAAGACCGAAAACTCCCCTCATTACACGGAGATCGGATATTCACTGGATAATCTGTTCCGCTTTTTCCGGGTGGAATTTGCTGCGGGCTTCGAGAATGGGCAATTCCTTCGCGCTAGGCCACTCTTTGGAATCGCCACCATTTTTAATGTGAATTTTGATTGATTTCCAACGGAAAACGATAAAACACTATTCGTGGATTTCTCTCCAAACCATTCGCCCTATCTCTAAGAATGGAATAATACCGATCTCCTTTAATAGGCCTTGGAATCATTTCATCTGTCATCGCCTGATCAAATAATTTCCTTAAATGAATTAGGGGACGATTGGTTTCTAAATCAATTACTATAAAATAGGAAGAATTGTCATATACAATTCGTAAAAACGCATGGCTATTTGACATCACCACTTGCCACATTCCCAGTTGAACTGTGTTGTCAAATCCAATGAAATGAAGTAGGTATTCTGGGGTCAATCGACCCTCCTGTTTTCTAAAAATCGTATCCGTGTCACTATGCGATGATATATCTCCCCGAATGATTGGCATATAAAAAAGGGGAACACTGCCTACCCGACTTATTATCCTGGGGATTGGATGGATATTTGTGAAATTAGAATGGTAGCTGTAAAGTGGTCTTTCCCAGTTTTTAACTTCAAGGATATTGGGTTCAATTGAGCTTATCATCACCTCTCTAGAATACTCTTTTGTCCCATTTATTGTCTCCTGAACAATGAGTAGGGTATCATTATCGCTATAAAAAGAGATTGGATGACCCGGAAGCTTCCTGCTTGTTGATTCAAATTTTCCGTCAAGGCTATATGTCAGAATAACCATTTTTTGCCAATCTGCCACAAAGACAACATTTTCCTTTTCATCCAAGTGAATCGCATAGGGCATAATATATTCATCTGGACCCTCGCCAAACTCTCCGATTTTCAAGAGAACCATACCGTTGTTGTCAAATTTTAATAGGCCTTGTTTTCTGTCCAAAAGAAGGAAGAAGTTTTGCGAAAAAACCAAGTCTTGGATTAAGGTAAGGGGAGGGTTTCCAGGAACCTCAAGGTTTATAGAGTCGAGTAATTCAAAATCAAATTCTGGTGAATCGCCCTTCAAAAAGGCTGACTTGACTTCTATTATCTTAGTAGAATCATAGGAAAAAGCTTTCTCTTTTTCCCCACAACTCTGTAGAAATATGATCAATAAAACGATTAGTTTTATGTGTGAATTTTGATCGTGGGCTATATTTGATTTAGTCAACAATTTTTTAACAATCAGCTCTTCCCAGTAAACTTTGGCCTTTTAACCACCCCAAGGGTAAGTCATTACTTAGTCGCGAGAAGAAAGTATAAAACTGGAAACCCCAGCCTACACATTCCACCAATAGGTAAATTTCAGCACTACTGAACGATTCTTCACATTAAACGGTGCGGGCAGGTAATTGTCAGTGTAGACCAAAAACAAATCGGAGGCAGGCTTAAACCGCCATTGAAACCGGGTATTCAGGTTAATATTATTGATCTGTTCGTTGTACTGAACAAAGGCTGTAAAAAACACCGTATTGGTCATGGTCACGTCCACCCGTGGGCCGACGAGCCAAAATCGGGTATCCCCCCAAGGTTGGGGTAGATTGATCTGATTGAAATTGGTACTCAGGGCCAAACTCACATAAGGCTGGAATCGGTAACCAAAATCGGTCGTAAAATTGAACCGTTGCCCATCAGCAAAATATCCTCCCACCCGTGAGGTGAAGGCGTAGGTAAAGAGGGACTGTGGTTTGCTCGAGTACTCCAATCCAAAGGCATTCCAAGTATGTTCGGTCCCGGAATCCAGAAATTTTCCTGAGAAATTGGTTGGGTCAAAGGGCCGCTGAAGCTTGACAAAATCATAGGCCACCCATCCCAAGAGATTGCTTTGGCTGCGAAAACGAACATTGTATGTCGCGTATGTGGTGTTGTCCGTCTGCTCTCCTCGGGTGTTGAAGAAAATTGATGTGTTGAAATCAGGACCGTGGCTCAAGATTTTCTCGCTTTTGGGAAACCAGCGGTAGCCGATCATGGGACTGATTCGGTAGAACCCGTTTCGAGGCACAAAGCCCACTTCGGCTGTGTAGTTTTCAGACACATACTCGTGTTGCCAGTTCCAGGTCAGGTTGCCGCTGGCATATCTCAGATTGGCGGCATGTACCAATCCCCTACCCATATTTTCAGGTCCGAATGATTGGAGCAGCATGGCTTTTCCTGTCCACAGGTTATTGGCTGAAGCTAGATTGTATTCCAAGCCTACATTTCGGTTGAATTCAGCATAAACGGGTTTTCCGTCTGTCACCTGATCAGGATCGTATCGAAGGGATTGTTTATTGACCAATATCCCTCCGATATTGGATCTCGCTCCTACTTGGCGCTGAAGGGCCATCACGGTGAAGTTCTGTGCGGGGAGAGCCGATTCAGTTACTTCACCCGTCTGCATATTCATCGCACCGATTCTCCAGTCTTTATTCAACTTTCCACTAAGTCTGGCTCCAAATTGAATCGGCGCATTGAGGCCGATTCTTCGGGAGAAAAATGGCCGGATCGTCGAATAGCCAAATCCTGCGAAAAGATCCCCGTTTTCCAAAAAGAACTGTCTTCTCTCCGGGAAAAAGAGTTCAAATCGATCCAAATTGGTCACTTGCCGATCCACCTCGACCTGGGAAAAATCCGGATTGACCGTCAAGTCAAGATTCATGGAGGAGGTGAGGGAAATTTTGGCATCCACCCCAACTTCCCGGCGATAGACTTCCTTGCCTTCTGCCTGATGGTTTTTGCTGACACCTCCCAACACATAAGGAATCACAGAAATATTGGCTCCGGCATCAGGCGGAGGATTGTCCCACACCAGGGTGCCCGTGTAGGCAAGGGATGCAGATGGAAACTGTCGGGGTACAGGCGCCCAGCCGGATTTTTCCGTGGTTTTTAGATCCAGTCGGGAAAAATTGATCCCCCATTCGGTAATGCCTTTCTTGTATCGGATGGATTTGAATGGGATCGCCGCTTCAAAAATCCATTTGTCCTCGTAGTTTTTCACTTTGGATACCCACTTATTATCCCAACTCAGGTCTACAGCTCCACCATTGTACATCTGCCCGTCCCATTGGGCACCTGCCGCATTTGCGCCAAAGGAAAATCCATTGGTCAGATCTTCAAAGGGATCCATGAAGAGCAGAAAGTTGTCATTTTTTCCGAATGAAAAATCCCGACGGAGCGACTCGACCATGTAGGGTCCATCTACTGCATGATGGTTGATGACGATCAGATAGAGGTGCTTGTCATCATAGGTCATCCGCACATCTGTCTTGACTTTGGCAAAACTGGTATCCATCGGAGTGATCATGAAAAAGTCCGTGGCCACTTCGGCATCTTCCCAGGCTTTTTCATCCATCACCCCGTCCACCCTAATTTCCGAGCTGGCTTTTTGGATGTGCAGGCGATAGGAGGCATTGATTTTTTGGGCAAAACCAACCGAGCAAACTAATAGATAGGCGATAAAACCTAGAAAGAAACGCATACTGGGAGTGATCTGTTTGGGAAGGGCCTTGAAGCTGGGCTTCCGGTTGGGTGATTATTGCTTGATTCGATAAGCAAAGGTAAGGTTAGTCTGTCTCCGGATCATCTGGGATTCACCGATGGTGAGGAAGTTAAACCCCTCTGTGATGTACCGGTTGATTCGCGTATTGAATACATCCGTAATGTTAAGGATTAAAGTCCCTCTTTCCTGAAGGACCCGCTTGCTTGCCGAAAGGTCCATGAAGAAGATTCCTTTCCGTACACCCTGGGCGGTTCGTTGACGGGCTTCATAATTTGCTCTGGCTTGAATATCCCATCCATTTCCAAAGGTAAATCGGGAAGTCTGTCTGAATAACCAAGAGTAGGTGGTTCGGATTTCTGGCTGACCGATATTGCTCGCATCGATGCGTGCATGGAAGAAATTGGCATTGAAGTCCAGTTTCCACCATTCTGTAGGGCGGTAATCTCCACTGAATTCCACCCCGTAGGATTTTTCACCAGTCAGATTGAAAGGGGCTGTTTCGGAGAATCCGTTATCGTTGACCCGGCGGATTCGCTCGATTTTATCCACGGTGTTTCGGAAATAGACGGTCGAGAAGACCGTGGCTCTGTCGAAGTACTTGATGTGTCCCAACTCAAAAGCATCGGTAAATTCCGGGTCCAAATCGGGATTTCCGCTGAAGAAATTTCGTTGATCTGACAGCGTCACATAGGGGCTCAGATCGTTGTAAACAGGTCTTCTCACTCTTCGGCTGTAGCTGAGTTGGAAGGCGTTCTCCTCCGTAATATTATAAGTCAAATGTGCACTTGGGAAGAGATTGGTGTATTTTCGGGGATTTTGGACATTGGTTTCCACCAAGATGGTATTGACATCGGTATGCTCTGCTCTCAGGCCGGCTTGATAGCTCCATTTGCCGGTTTCATTTCCTACAATCCCGTAGGCTGCCAGGATATTTTCGTCATAGAGAAAAATATTGTCCAATCCGGGAATAGTCACAAAGTCCCCCGACTCATTTTTTTCCTGCACGAGGTAGTCATTTTCCATTTCCCGGAAGCTGGTTCTCAAGCCGGTTTCGAATTTACCTTTACTCGCAAAGGGTTTGACATAGTCCATTTGGAGTAGATATTGATTTTCATATTCATCATTCAAGGAAGTTTGAACCAGATCTTTTGCCGGAACAGCGGTGCCTTGAGGAGTGAAGGAATATTCGGTGTAGATCTGATCCGATCGCTCCCAATAGTTCAAATAGGTGAAGGAGGCAGTCAGCTCGTGCCCTTTTTTGCCAAAGTTTCGCTTGTAGTTGATGATGGCTTCTTTATTGGGTTCGTCCTCTGTTTCATCCTGACGGCGAAGGCTGTATCCCAGGTAATTGTTGGTCGTATTGAGGTAATCTTCGTAACGGATATCCAAGATTCGATGGGCATCACTTCTTCTCCAAAGGTAAGAAAGCGTCAGGATGCTGTTTTCGTTGAAGTAATAATCCAAGCCACCCCTGAGGTTGTTATTCAGCGTTTTGAGGTCCAGGGAATTGTTTTGAAGAAGGAGGGAAGTACTCCCGTCTTCATTGTATACTTCCTGGTACAGTTCACTGATTCCCGGTTGCCGACGGGTGGACAGTCCATAGTTAATAAACCAGTTGATCCGCTTGTGGCGATAGTTGAGATTGGTGGTAAAGCCTAAATTGAGCGGATAGCCCGTGATGACCTCAAAAGAGCCATTGAATCCTTGTTTACTGTCTTTTTTCAGGATGATGTTAATGACTCCAGCCATCCCTTCTGCTTCATATCTGGCAGATGGATTGGTGATGACCTCCACGCGCTCGACCATATTGGCCGGAAGCTGCCTCAGTCCGCTGCTGCCTTTGAAGCTGACCAGTCCGGATGGCTTCCCGTCAATCAAAATTCTAACATTGGTGGAGCCTCTCAACCGCACATTTCCTTCCGGGTCCACAGCTACAGAAGGCAGGTTCATCAGAATGTCAGAAGCATTTCCTCCGGCATTGGCGAGGTCTTTTCCCACATTGAAAATCCGCTTGTCCAGCGAAAGTTCCATGATGGTTTTTTCTCCCTGCACGACTACTTCATTGAGATCAGAAGCGGTGGTGGAAAGACTTTGGGAGCCAAGGTCTAGGATTGGATTCTCCCTTGTCAGTGAAAAAGCGGGAGTTTTCACTGCTTCATAACCCATAAATTCCACCAAGGCATAAAATTTCCCCAATGGAAGATCAACCTGATACTTTCCGTTTTCGTCAGAAATACCTCCACCCACCAGGCTGTCTTTTTCGGTGTATACACCTATGGTAGCAAAGGGAAGGGGATCGGTGCTGGTTTTATCCAAAATCACCCCTTTGATTCTTCCCCTTTGCTGAGCAAAAACGGGATTGATCATGGCGAGATACAGTGGAATGAACCCAAAAAGGAGAATGAATTTTTGGAAATTAAGCTTCATAGGTTTGGCTGGACTGGATTAATTCAGAATAAATCCTGCTTAATCGCCTGAAAAATAGAAGGAATTTACATTTTCCCCCTTCTGATTTTTACAAGTGGAAAAAAACAGGGTTCCAACCCTTGATCAGAACCCCGTGATAACATCCGTTTTATTTCACTTTACGACTCCATGCCCACCAAATATCCGGTGTAAAGCAAATATGAGCTTAATAACACAAATGCTTGCCATCTGTCGAGTCTGTGTTTTTTGCCAATAAACATGGCCATAAACAAGAAAATGGTGCCAATACAAAGGATGTAAATATCAGTATTGAAGGAAGTGGTGTAGGCCAGTGGTCTGATTAATCCACTTGCCCCGAGAATAAGCAGGATGTTGAAGATATTGGACCCGACGATGTTACCAATGGCGATATCTGCATTTCTCTTCATCGCCGCTACTACAGAAGTGGCCAATTCGGGAAGAGAGGTTCCTGCTGCCACAATGGTGAGTCCGATGATTTTTTCACTGACTCCAAGGGATTGGGCCATAGCTACCGCATTGTCCACGACCAGTTTTCCACCGCCGACCAATCCTGCCAAGCCGATGATGATCAGCCCCCAGATTTTCAAAGTAGAATAATCTTTGGCTGCGACGACTTCTGCTTCGGGATCGCTTTTCAGTTGGGTAGCCACATAATACAAGAAGGCACAAAACAAAACCAAAAGGATGATTGCATCATATCGGGAAAGCTCCTCTGATTGTGCCAAGAAGTAATTATTTGCAAGAAAAAATAAAATAATAGCAGCTAGAAGAGAGAAGGGAATCTCTTTCCAAACGGTGCTGGACTGGACGGAAAGCGGTACAATAAGACCTGCAATCCCTAGAATCACGAAGAGGTTGAAATTGTTGGAACCGATGATATTGCCAAATACAATATCGGGATAGTTGCCGGAAGCCGCCACGGCATTGACGACCAATTCAGGAGCTGAAGTACCAAATGCAACAATGGTAAGTCCGATCGCCAAATCCGATACATTATTTTTTTTGGCGAGCACAGATGCCCCATCTACCAGCCAATCGGCGCCTTTGACCAGTAATACCAGACCAATTGCAAGGAGAATAAGTTGGAGTACCATAGGGAGTTTTGAGAAGAGAGTTTCTTGATTTTTCGAAAATTTACCTTTTGATAAATTCTTCAAAACTAGGATTAATTATTTGGAATTTGGTTAGAGGAATTCGAGAAGTTTTAGAACCAATCCTGCAGAATTGATAGCAGCAGGTTCTACAAACTGATTGAAATTTACGCGAGCATTTTGGTTGGCGTTGTCGCTGCAGCTCCGAATAACGAGAAATGGCACCCCTACTGATCGGCAAAGGTGGGCTACTGCAGCACCTTCCATCTCTGTGGCGAGCGCTTGATGATTTTGGTAAAGATTTTCCGCCATCTCCTGATCACTTACGAAAACATCCCCAGTAGCAATTCTTCCTAAAAAAACTCTTGGCTTCCTTCCCGATATGGACAAAAAATCAACCTTTCCGGCAGCGAGTTCCGCTTGCTTTAAAAGCTCAGCGTCCGCAGCAATGTACAGCTCATCATGTCGACCCCCGGTGAGCTTTCGAAATGGAGACACCTTAAATCCCGTAGAGTCAATCTGTCCAAAATCAAACTGAACCAGCTCGGTTCCGATGACGATATCGCCAGGCAAAGCCTCGGGATGCAATCCTCCCGCCACGCCAGTGAAAATCAGTTGGGAAGGCTGAAATCGATCCAAAAGAATAGCCGTGCTGTAAGCGGCATTGACTTTTCCCACCCCTGATTTGATGACGACAACTTTCTGACCTTTCAGCTTTCCTTTATAAAAAGTCAAGCCGGATCTTTCTACCTCTTTTTTCCCCTTCATGGAGTCGAGCAGAATGGCGATTTCCTGATCCAAGGCACCCATGATGGCTATGCGTTGTGCGTTTGCTGAAAGGGAACCAATCAGAAAGAACGCGAGAAGGAGTTTTTTGATCATAGCCACAAAAAGAAAAGCGAAAGTACGCTGATCAGGGCTAAAATAGGGTTGACTTCGGATATTTTTCCCGAAGCCAACTTCAACAGGGTCCAGGAAATAAATCCAAATGAAATACCTATGGATAAACTGTAAGTAAAGGGAATTAAAACGATGGTCAGAAATGAAGGCAAGGCTTCCTCCGGTTTTTTCCAGTTGATCTTGGTCAAAGGAATGACCATAAAGGAACCCACCAAGACCAAGGCAATCGAACTTGCGATCGATGGAATAATGGACAGTAGCGGGGAAAAGAACATAAAGGGTAGAAACAGCAGGCCTGCTGTCACCGCAGTAGCTCCGGTTCGCCCGCCTTCCTCTATTCCGACTGCCGATTCGATGTAAGCCGTCCCCGAACTGCTCCCTACCAATCCTGCAAACAAAGTAGCAAAGGAATCAGTCAACAGCGATTTGCGCATGTTTTGGGGATTGCCATCAGGATCTTTTAGTCCTGAAGCTTCTGCCAGCCCAACAAAGGTACTGATCCCGTCAAAAAGAATGGTGAAAGTGAATACAAAGATCACGGGGATGTAGCTGTATTTCAGTGAACCGAGAATATCGGCTTTGCCTACCAAACTAAAGTCAGGCCATGAAAAAAATCCTGTGAAATTGACCAGAGTAGAAACCCCGAAATTGACTGCAGCCGCATCTCCCCACCAGCGTCCAATGGGCCAAGCCAATGCTGTTGTAATCAAGATCCCAAAGATGATCGCTCCGGAAACCTTTCTGATGATTAACGCTCCTGTAATCAGCAGTCCAGCCAAAAAAGTCAGGGTAATCGGATCTTTGAACATGGCCATCCCGACCAAAGTAGCAGGATTGTCAATGATGAAGTGGGCATTCTGAAATCCAATAAAGCAAATGAATAATCCGATCCCTGCCGAAACTGCATGTCGGATAGCAGAAGGAATTGCCTGAATGATTTTTTCACGGGTCTTGAAAACTGAAAGCAGCAAAAAGATCACTCCCGACCAAAAGACTGTTCCCAGTGCTTCCTCAAAACTCAATCCGAAGCCTTTCACAGCGGTGTAGGTAAAAAAGGCATTGATCCCCATGCCCGGCGCCACGACAATCGGATTTTTGGCATATAATCCCATCATCAAGCTCCCAAATGCAGACACCAAAACGGTAGCAGTAAGCACTGCTGAGAACGGCATTCCCGCCTCAGCCAAAATTGCCGGATTGACGATGATGATGTAAAAGCAGGCTAGAAAAGTGGAGATTCCTGCGAGGATTTCGGTTTTGAGGTGGTGGGATTTTGGATACATCAGTAAATGAAGGAATAACACTAATCTAAAGCATTTCTGATTTCCAAAAGAGAATCCGTTTCAATGACTTTGTCATAACTCAAATCCTTCAGCCCGTTTTTCAATTTTTTGTCGCCCGACCATAAATAGCTATTCATATTCAAACTCAAAGCGACAAAAGGAGCATCAAATTCATCGATTTGTTTAACTAGTTGGAACGCCTTCATCCAAGATTCTTCACTGACAGTATCCAAATCAACCCAAGTCACTTTTGACAAAACCAGCTTTTTCAAAAACAAAATATCGCTTTCAGAAAGCTTGGATAGAGAAATCAGTTTTTTGTGATATCGGGCTAATTCCGTGGTCAAAAAATCTGGAGCAAAAAAGCGAATCGATCAAGAGGATCGAGAAGTAAATCTCCGATTTTGCCATTGGGATTAAGTATTGCGCTAAAAATGATATTCGTATCTACGACAATATTCACTTGATGAATCGGGATTTATTTTCCTTCCACCAAGTCGATTTGGATTCTCTTGCCAATTCCTCAATTTCCACGTCAGAAACCATATTTTCCGCACCCATTTCTTTCACTCGGATAAAATCTAGAATCCGCTGCAATCCGCTGAGATCAGTTTTTGAGGAAACCCTGATAATGATTTCTTTTTCAGTACGTTCGATTTGCATAACTCAATTTAGAAAGAATATTGATTTAATCGGCTCAGCCCAAATAAAGTTCCTCAAAGCCGCCCCACCATCATACCTCCGTCTACAGCAATAATTTGTCCGGTCGCATAACTCAAATCTCCCCGGAGAAGGGCCGCTACGATTTTTCCAATATCCTCGGGTTTACCCATTCTTGGCTCTAAGGTCAAGCCTTTTTGGATTCGATCCTGATAGATTTCCTTGACCTTCTCAGTCATATCGGTCTCGATCACTCCTGGCTGAATCTCGAAAACCGGTATCCCAACTTCTGCCAATCGCACCGCAAAAACCTGACTCATCATCGATAGTCCAGACTTAGCCATGCAATAGGCAGCACGATTGGTCGAAGCCAGCTTTGCAGACACGGAAGTGATGGTGACAATGGAAAAATCGGAAGAATCACCTGCTTTTTTCAATTCCAGCATCCAATTGGCAATAGCCTGTGTCAAGAAAAAAGTCCCTCGCAAATTGATATCCATCAGGTGATCAAAGTCCTCTTCAGCTACTTCGAGTACATCTGCCCGAACCCGAGGAGCCACTCCAGCATTGTTGATCAGGAAATTCAGGGATCCAAATTTTTCCTTTATCCCACTTAGAATCATTTCCCGATCAGCCTTTTTGGCAATATTCCCCGGGAAATAGGCCACTCGAACTCCAGTTTTGCGAAGCTCTTCCAAGATATCCTCCACATCAGACTCAGGTCTGACTCCATTCAGGGCCAAGTCGATTCCTTCTTGGGCCAGCTTTTTGGCAATTCCAAGCCCAATTCCCCGCGTGCCTCCGGTAATTAATGCAGTCTTTCTCATTCGCCTTTCAGAGTTTTAAGTTGGTCGTACTCGGGCATGGATTTGTAAAACGGGTCCAACGGAAAACAGCCTGAAATCATGCCGTTTCTCGGTGCGGTAGTGCAGTCGGAAAAGGTGCGGCAGATTTTGCCTCGCTTCAAGCCTTGGCCCGACAAGATATCCGCTGGCATATCCGGATAACTCAACACCATTCGGCCAAAGCCAATAGAGTCCGCCTTTCCAGTTTTCAATACTTCTTGACCAACATTCGGTAGCCATTCCTGCAAATAGGAATACGCCGAACCTACTACGTAAAATTCCGGGAAAGCTTTTTTCAACTGAGCCGTAGCTGCGATCTGACGGGCAACACCATGGAGGGGATCTTCGGGAGGCAAATACCCATCCGAAGGAGGAAACAAGGCCGGGCGCTGAATGTGGGGATTGTAATACGGGCTGCCTGCTGTAGTACAGAGGAGCTCGATGTCCAATTCTTTTAAGACATTCAGAAATGTCGAAGATTCCTCAAAATCTTCTCCTATTCCATTTTCAGATCCCCCAAAAGCGTAGCGATAGGGACTTCCCAGAGCAGGAACTCCCTTTTCTTCCGGGCCTTTTTGAAAAGGTACCCAGTCAAAAATGCTCAGTCGAACCCCAATTTCCAGACCCGGAGCGGCTGCCCGAATTCCGCTAACGATATCTCTCAGAAATCGAGTACGATTCTCAAAGCTTCCTCCATATTTCCCTTCCCGATCATAGGCACTGAGAAACTCATGTCCCAAGTAGCCATGGCAATGCTTGATGTCCACAAAATGGAATCCGGCCTTTTGTGCCAGCACCGCAGCCTTGATGTAATCTGCAATAATCGAATCGATCTCCTCATCGGTCATCAAGGGATAATCCTCTGACAGTCCAAATTTCTTATTCAGAACCGGATGAGGATACAGGATCCTAGGTTCCATGTGCTTTTTGTCATTCGGTTTGCAAAAGCGCCCCGAATGGGTAAGCTGAAGTCCTACTACCAAATCGGACGTTTCTCCAAAATGCTCTTGATGGGTAGTTTGAACCAAGTCAAACAAGTCCACGAATTCAGAGAATGTATCTTCATTGAGCAAAAGCTGATTGGGATTGGCGCGTCCCTCGTGCCGGACAGCCACTGCTTCACAGCCCCAAAGGAGCTTGGCACCACTTAGGGCAAAGTTTTTCCAGCGTCTTTTGGTCAGATCGGTAGGTCTACCGTCTTCCGTGCCATCCCAACCTTCCATGGGTAGGATGCACATGGCATTTCCGATGGTTCTTCCTGATCGGAGAGTATGTGCTTTTCCAAAAGGGGAATTTTCTTCGGAAATCAATTCTGCATCAAAACCCAGCTGAATTCCTTCTTTTTCCAAATGCAGCCCAAACTGCTCAGCCGTTTTCAATTGGGCTACTCTGGGGTATTGGGGTTTGTACTTTCCACTCATGCCGGCACGCAGTTTAAGTAAGTGTAATAAGGTTCCTTATTAGCCATTCGCTGAATGAGCAAGGCCAATTCCCGAGCATGGTAATCTCCCCACATACTGGACTCGCCATGGGCCACTTTACCTTTTTCTGGTACATAGTCCCAGCCATTAGGCTGATGGTAGATCGAGTGCAAAATCAAGCCTTGATGAGATCCTTGAGTAGAAAGATAAGGTTCGGAAAAGAGAACACTGGCCAGTTGAATCCCTGCTTGCTGATAGGTTTTGGCACGCTCGGGATCTGAGGCTGTTAGCCAGTTGCCAATACGGATCAATCCTTGGGCGGCGATGCATGCTGCAGAACTGTCCACCGGTTCGAACCCATTGAATGGATCTGCAGGTCGATTGAGGTAGTCCCCCAATCGGTGAAGATTTGGCGCTCCGGTATCCCAATAGGGAATGCCATCGACAGGAGTATTAGCCAAGTAGAACTCAGATGTTGCGATGGCAGCCTGGGAAAGCTCGGCGATCAGATCTTTTTTGGAAATGACATCGGAATAATCCGACTCTTTGATCTGATCCAAAATCTCCAAAGTCTCTCCCAAACCACAAATAGCCCATGCCAAACCTCTCGTCCAAGTGCTAAAGCCGGTATAGCCTTGTTGGGAATTGGGGCAACGATAATTGCCATCGTTGGTATTGAAGATGATTTCGTGGGCTGTTCGGCCGGAAATATCGTAGCTGTCTCGGCCTTTTCCATAGAAAATCGAAAAGCGAACCGTACTCAACAAATGCTGAACCGCACGCTGAATAAGGGAAATTCGCTTGTCATTTTCTGCCTGAAGTACATGTCCTAGCTGATGTGAAACGACCAAGGCCCGACAGCTGCGAATGGTATCCACAAACAAAGAATGAGGACCATTGAAGGAGTAAATAAATCCTCCACTTGGAATGGTGGTCCAACGGGTAGCCTGTACGGCTCCTGTTACTTTCAGTGCTAGGGTATAAAATTCCTTTTCCCAATCGGAACCCTCAATCTTTCCTTCCAAAATCAGGCGAAGGAGATTTCCATACGTGCTGACATTGTTGAAACCGTGATCATGCACTCCGATGTGAGTCAGGTGAGGAGCCATTTTGGCTACTGTATTTTTTCTGCCTATTTCTAGAAAGTCAGTCTCACCCGTCGCGTCAAATTGCAGAATCGCCGATCCATACTGAAAACCCTGTGTCCATTCAGTCCAGCCTCGGGTGACATAGGTTCCTTTTTCGGTAAAGACAGGAGCCCCTTTGCCCGTATCAAAGGTGGATTCGATGGATCGGATTTTTTGACCCGAAAGCTCCCAGAATCGAGGGAGTTGTTGGTTTACTTTTTCTAAAGAAAGATTGAAATCAAGCTTCATGGGAAGATTTAGAACTGAAATGATGAATAAGCATAAGAATCACAGTGGCAGGAATCAGGATGAGGTACATCGCTGCATCTGTAGGTAATCCCGCAAATCCGGCAGGGACCAATTCGGCCAGCGAAAACACAAAATAAACGAGCGCAAATGCTGATAAAAAAAGGAGTGATTTGGGCGGATGCTTAAACATCACCGCTCCCAAAACCACCGGAGCGATCATGGAAGTACCTGCAAAACTCACTCTTGCCAAAAGCACCAATTCATCGCTCATGTAAGTGGAAAACACCAACACGATGATGGAAAAAACAAAGATGGCAACCTGAGTAATGCGCATGACCTTTTTGTCCGAACCTGTCAGCAATGACCTCAATTCTGTGCCCAAAGCAAAGATCTGAGCATTGGTTGTGGACAAACACGCAGCAAAAAGGCCCACCACAGCCAATGCCGCCACAGGGCTGGCCTGATCAAACAATAAGGCTGCTGAAAGAAACTCAGCGGTTGTGCTATCAGGATACTTCACTGCGCCATAAAGTCCAATAAAGGCTGTGGGAAGGATAACCAAAATGGCAAAAAAGCCTACCGCATAAGCCATTTTATGCACCGACTTGAGGTCTTTCATCACCACCAGTCGCGTGGTAAATTGAGGCTGAGAGACCGGAATCATCACAATCGCAATTGCTGACGCGATCAGAAAAGGACTGCTAAATAGCCCTTTTGGGCCCGGCAAGCTGAGGAGACCTGCATTGGACTCCGTTACTTTCGCAATTCCGGCTTCCAAGCCGCCGGCCATTTGCAAACAAGTGTATCCGATAATCCAGATTACTACCAGCATGATCAATCCTTGGATGGCATCACTGTACATGATTGCCTTAAGTCCGCCAATTTCAGAGTAAACCAGCATCAAAACCACCAAAAGAGACGCCCATCCCCAGCCCGGAATCAAGTCGGGAAAAGCGGCATCCAAGAAAATCGATATCCCACGGATCTGGATGGCTACATAAGGGATCAAAAACAAAAAGGAACTGAGAAACAATAGATAGCCTGCCCACTGGGTTTGAAAGCAATTTTGTACAAATCCCGCCACCCCTTTATAGCCGACTTCTGTTGCTCTTTTTCGAAGCTTATATCCAAACCATAGCAGAAAGAATACCATCAGGGCATCCGAAAGTCCAAGGAAAATCCAAGCACCTACACCATGAACCCGAAAGAAATCCGGCATACCCATAAAGGTAAACGCACTAAACAAGGCGGCCGAAAAGGTCAAAAAACCCAATATCGCTCCAATATTGGAGCCGGCTAACATAAAGTCATCCGAACTACGGTTTTTGCTGTAGGATCTGTAAGAGGCGTATCCCAAAGAAGCCAAAAACAGGGTGAAAAATAGAATCAACCAGCCCGTCATGATTTTGGAGTTTCTTTATGTGGGAAGATTTTGGAGCCCAGAAAAGTGGCCAGTACGACAAAAAGCGTGACCACGAAACTAGACCAAAAGATGAAAGGGATCGAACCAAGACCAGGCGTGGTTTTTTCCTCCTGAAATAGCCAAATAAATGAAATCAAGGTGAGCAGGAATACTGCTAAGGCAAGGAAATGCCAAGGTCTGAGAGTCATGGTTTGGATGCTGGGTTAGTTTGGGAATAGAAAAGCCGAACAGGCTTTTCTGCTTGTTCGGCTTAAAATAGCAATATTCTGGTGGATGACCAGTGTGACTAAAATTCAACCCAGACCTTAGGCTCAGGTTTTTACGGAATCAATTTCGGAGCTTATTGGAAATTGAGGTAAAGTGTAATTCCTTTTCTGCGAATGGAGGAAATGACATCCCTGAACTGAGGGTCGTTTTTTTCTGGTATGTAAAGATTGTTTAGCCCGTGGGAAAACCGTATTTCCGGAGCAAACTTGAAAAACTTGAAATAAACCTCAAAGCCCATTCCTGCCTCGATTGTAAAATCCCGGCCAGAGGTCACAATAGGATCCAAATTGGCTTCATCCTGAGATTTGGTGCGGAATTGATAGCTTCCTCCTCCGATAAAATACATTCGGGTATTGTTAAATCGCTGGGATCGGTATTTGAAGAGGAGGGGTAATTCCACAATAGTCGCTTCATTGACCAATTCTTCGGTTCGATAGCCGAGGTTACTTGCCGCCGGATCAGAATTTGTATTTCCAGTAGTGTTTCCTGATCCCCCTGGTACTGGCGTTGGTGCCGGATTTGGGTTGAGGTTGACATAGTTGAAGTCCACCCGGTACTCATAAAAGGCGATCTTCGGAGTAAACATCAGATTGACTTGGTCGTGAAACCTCAGGATCCCCGTGAACCCCAAAGAAAACCCGGGGGTATATTTGGGGTAAATTGAATAGATCTGATCATTGGGACCGGCAGCCAGGTTGAAGTTGAAATACTGTTCCGAATACCTGATTTGATAGGTAGACGTGTGTGGTGCCAAGAAAAAACCGTAGGAAATCACCTTATCATCCGATCCTGAGGTGCTGGTCATTCCAAATAAACCCTGTGCATGTGCATCAAGCCCCAATCCTAAAAAGGAAAGCAGAAGGAGGATTATTTTTGTCCTACGTAGATGGAGCTGATTCCAAAAGTGAGTGGCTTGCATACGGTGCTGTGAAATCCGACTTTTTTCAATACTGCCAGAAAATCCTCTCCGTCGGGAAAGGCCTGTACAGACTCAGGAAGGTAAGTATAGGCAGAATTGTCTTTGGATACAATTTTTCCCACCTGAGGCAAAATGGTATTGGAATAAAAGGAGTAAGCCTGCTTCATAGGAAAAGCTTTTGGCTTGCTGAACTCCAAAATCACCGTTTTGCCGCCCGGCTTAAGTACCCGATACATGTCTGCCAGCCCCTTTTCCAAATTCTCGAAGTTTCTGACTCCAAATGAAACGATGACCGCATCAAACTTATTATCCTCAAACTGCAGACCCTCCGAATCTCCTAGGTGCATTTCGATCTTGTCCTGAAGACCTCGCTTCACCATTTTCTTTCGACCTTCGGCTAGCATTCCTTCAGAAATGTCCACTCCGATGATTTTGTCAGGATGGAGAGCCAAGGCTTCGATGGCAAAATCCCCCGTTCCTGTAGCAATGTCCAAAATCAGCTTAGGCTGATCTTTTTTGAGCATTTTCACCGCCTTTTTTCTCCAGATAATATCAATACCCAAGCTGAGCACATGGTTGAGCAAATCGTATTTAGGGCTGATGTTGTTAAACATTTCAGCAACCTGTGCCTTCTTGGGGTCTTGCTTATCTTTGTAGGGGACGACGGACATCACGAATCTTCTTTGGTGGCGCAATATTACTACACAAACCCGAGGAATCGAAAAATGTTGAAACCAAAGGCAAAAAGCCCTTCTGAAATAAAAGCGTATTTTTGCCTCGAATAAAAAAGTTATGATCCGAAAAGCAACCTTCCTGATAAGCAATACTGATCCCAAAAAGTGTCCAAAACCCGACCGGGCCGAAATTGCTTTCATCGGACGATCCAACGTAGGCAAGAGCTCATTGATTAACATGCTGACTGGGGTAAAGGAGCTTGCAAAAACCTCTCAAAAACCCGGTAAAACGCAATTGATCAATCATTTCACCATTGATGACCGGTGGTATTTGGTGGATTTGCCCGGTTATGGCTTCGCCAAGGTGAGTAAGGACAAAAAGGTAAAGTGGGAAAAAATGATCAGTGACTACCTGACCAACAGAGCCAACCTTTGCGGGGTGATCGTTTTGATTGACAGTAGATTGGAGCCTCAGATGATCGATTTGGAATTTTTGAATTGGTGTGGGGAAGAAGGTGTGCCCTTTGCCGTGGCTTTTACCAAAGCCGACAAGCAATCCAAAACCCAAACCGACAAAAACGTCAGGACTTTTCTGAATAAACTGGTAGAAATTTTCGGTGAAACTCCGGATTACTTTGTCACCTCAGCAGAAAAGGGTCAGGGAAAAGAAGAGTTGAGCAAATTCCTTTATGAATTGGTGTCTGAATTCGAGGCTGAGGGAAGAAATTGATCGAGAGTCCTATATTTGCAGCCTGAATTAAGAAGAATATGAATTTTAAAGACATTGCAACAGTAGCCGGTAAGCCGGGTTTGTATAAAATCCTCAAACCAACCCGTTCGGGTGTGATTTTGGAATCTTTGGATGAGAAAAAGGCCAAATTGGTGGCGGGTATGTCCATGAGAGTTTCCATCCTGAGTGATATTTCTATCTACACCATGACCGAGGAAGGTGCTGAGCCATTGGAGTCTGTGATGAAAAAAATCGAGGCTGAATACAAAGGCGATACCGGTGTGGACGCATCCTCTTCTGATGCGGAATTGAGAGCCTTTCTGAAGTCTGTCCTTCCCGAATTCGATCAAGAACGAGTATATGTATCCGATATCAAGAAATTAAATGCTTGGTATCAGATCATTCGCAAAAGCATTCCTGAGGTCCTGGAAGAGAGCAACGAAACTGAAAAAGAAGCATAACATGAAGCCCTGAGCAATTCGGGGCTTTTTTCTTATATTTTTCACTATGGTTCAACCCATCGCAAATGAAGCTTTCTCCCTAATCACCAAAGACTTTCAACTTCCGGAAGTCAAGG
Source organism: Algoriphagus aquaeductus (assembly GCF_003253485.1). Classification (GTDB taxonomy): domain Bacteria; phylum Bacteroidota; class Bacteroidia; order Cytophagales; family Cyclobacteriaceae; genus Algoriphagus; species Algoriphagus aquaeductus. The sequence continues at coordinate 46,842 of NZ_QKTX01000006.1, forward strand.
AGGAATTTTCCGAGGAAAAGGCAATAGAAATTTTGTCCAAAGCCATCAGTCAACTGATGGATCGAAACCTTGAAAGATTGCTTCAAATCTGCTATCGCGTGGATCTTTCCGAAAATAAGTTGAAGCAAATCCTCCACGAATCGGAGCCTGACCAAGTAGCCTCTGATTTAGCCAAAGCCCTTTGGGACCGTCAAAAGCAAAAAGTAGAAATCAGGAGAAAATATTCGGAGGGATAATCATGAATCCCTTTTCTTTGGTTTTAGGTAAGGTCTTTTTCTGCAGAAGAATTTCCCTCCAATAAATCCTCCTTGGATATCCTCCGGATCTTATTTCTGAGAAATGCCTCTAAAAATTCTATGGACTCTACATCCTCGATTTCCAGGATTCCTTTGATGATTTCCAATTTTCTTCCCTGAATCGTTTTTTTACTACTTCGCATTCTTCAAAGATAGCTTAAATAAGTCTTCGATTCATTTTTCACCACTAATCCAGGTCTTGTTTCCTCAGATGAGGTCTTTCTTTTATTTTTAGCAAAAACCCAAAAACCATGGCAAACCCAATATGGATCATGACTTCTGCATTTGACCAGCTCAACCTGGATCAGACCGTAGAGAAAGCAATAGAAATCGGTGTTCAAGGACTTGACCTTTGTGTCTTTAGAAAAGATGGGACCCGGGATGACTTCGTGGCGACGCATCTGGATTATGAAAATTTCGGCCCGGACCAAGCCAAAGCCCTGATCGATCAGTTTAATGGCGCCAATCTTAGACTATCCATTGGTGCATTTGAAAATCTCATCGGTGGCGACCCTATCCATAGAGTCAAAAACCAAAATCACCTGCTACGCCTCATACGTATGGCTTATCTGCTTGGAGGCGATGAGAATGACGTAAAAGTCGGAACCTTCGTGGGATACAATCACGAGCTCGGAAATCAAGACGGTGGATTTGAAAAAAACCTGCTGGAATATCAACGAATATTCGGACCGATCATCCGCTATGCCAATAGTCTTGGGGTGACCGTACTCTATGAAAACTGTCCCATGGAAGGATGGAGAAGCTCCGGCTACACGGGTACTTTCAATAACCTGACCGGAGTACTCGCTGCCCGTAAACTGATGTATGAATTGGTGCCAGAAAAAAATCACGGGGAAATCTACGACCCTTCCCATGACGTATGGCAGCATACTGATCCGGTGGAGGTGATGAAGCATACCGACATGGCCCGCTTAAAGCGTATCCATGTGAAGTCCACCCGAAATGTACCCGATCCTTTCTGGGGTAATATGTACCCGATGCAGCAAATCCGTCCCGAATGGGCCGAAAAACTGGGTGTCAGCTCCAGCAAAAATCCTTGGGATAGACACCATTATGAAGCCACCCTTCCCGGATTTGGACTAGGTGACTCTATGGATTGGAGAGCTTTTGTATCTATTCTAAAGGAAAAAGGGTTTTCAGGTCCCTTTGAAATTGAGAATGAAGCGGTACTTTCCAAGCAGACCGGAAAAATGGGGGCCATCGTCCAAGGCTGCAAAGCGGCTGTTCAAAACCTGGCACCTTTGCTTTGGGAGTTATCCGACGAAGGTTGGACCTATCCTTCCCGAGAATACACTCCCTTAAAGGATCTTCTCAGGACTGATGTTCCGTTGCTGACTATGAATGAATTGGTCTAATTAGTCTTAGGTATTATTTGAAATCATTTAAAAGTTTACGTTGACAGTGTAAACTTTTTTATTTTAGAAAAGTAAATGTTTTTACTTCCTTAAAATAAATTTTACCTTTAAGGCTATAAACCACTAGATCAATGGTACTTAAGGAAGAATTAGCAGCGGCAGTCAGTGGACAGAAAAAAGGATTGTCAAAAACAACCAGGCTCACTGAACGAGAGGCAATAACTGGATTTAAGCCTTCAAGTACCCATATCGAGGTAATCACAGGTATACGACGCTGCGGAAAAAGCACCCTCATGCGTCAGCTAATAAGCAATACTCATAAAGATTATGCCTACCTGAACTTTGAGGATCCGAGGATATTCGGATTTGAGATTAGCGACTTTGCCAAATTGGATGAAGTGTTTGGAGAGGCGGTGTCCGTTTATTTCTTTGATGAAATCCAGAACGTCAGCGGTTGGGAAGTTTTCGTCAGGCAGCTACATGACAGGGGAAGCAAAGTATTTATCACCGGGTCTAATGCCTCTCTTCTCAGCAGCGAGTTGGGTACAAGACTGACAGGACGCCACCTTTCGTACGAAATATTTCCATTTTCTTACTCCGAATATTTGGCATACACTGAGCTCGAAGACAGTAAGGAGAGTTTCCTAGACTATCTGTTTTCGGGAGGATTCCCTGAGTTTCTTCGAGACCGAAATCCCGAAGTACTTCAGAATCTCTTAAAAGACATCGTCTTCAGGGACATCGCCATCCGCTATGGCATCAAAAACACCAAAACCCTGATGGAAATCGCTCTATTTCTCCTGTCCAATGTGGGAAAAACGACGAGCATCAATAGTTTGAGAAAGACCTTTGATGTGGGCTCTCCCAGCACAGTCTCTGACTATTTATCCTGGATGGAAGATGCCTACTTGTTCTTTTTCGTGCCAAAGTTTAGTTGGTCCGCCAAAAGCATTTCGAAAAATCCCAAAAAAGTCTACGCTATCGATACAGGATTTGCAAAAGCAAACTCACTCAGCTTCAGCGGTGACAGCGGCAGACTCCTTGAAAACTTGGTTTTTATCCTCTTGAGAAAAAAGGATTTTGAGCTATACTACTTCAATGAGCGAAGAGAATGTGATTTCGTTGTATTGGAAAACAAGCAGTGCAAGTGGGTCATCCAAGTAACTGATCAGGTGCACGGGGATAACAAGCAGCGAGAACTGGATGGACTAGTAGAGGCTATGACCTTCTTCGGGAAAAAGGAGGGCTTCATCATTACGATGGACCAAAATGACAAACTAACTCTGGAAGAAAAAACTGTCAGACTTATCCCAGTCAGAACATTCCTAAAAGAATTCCTCTCCTAGCCATAAAATCCAAAGCCTTTAGCCAATCAATTCCCCAATCCTTGCTCATACCCTGTATCAGCAGGAAGGTTGCTTCCCATGGCGGCAGCCACTGCCAGCTGATCACAGCGCTCGTTTTCAGGATGGCCGGCATGGCCTTTAACCCATACAAACTTGGGTTTGAATTTTAGGTGAAGGGGAATGTAGCGTAGCCAGAGATCGGGATTTTTCTTGTCCTTGAAGCCCTTTTTCTGCCAGCCCCAAAGCCAGCCTTTCTCGATGGCATCGACCACATACTTGCTGTCAGAGTAGATCTGAACCGGGAATTCGGTGGTTTTGAGCTCCTGAAGCGCACGTATTACCGCGAGCAATTCCATTCGGTTATTGGTCGTCAGTCGAAAGCCCTCAGAAAGTTCTTTCCGATGCTGGCCAAATTTCAGCACTACACCGTAGCCTCCCGGACCTGGATTTCCTTTGGCTGCACCGTCGGTAAAAATGATAATCATAGTGCAAAGAAATGAAAAAAGCCGGGGTCTCCGGCTTTAAACTTATCCGACTGCGATCGGAAAGGCATTTGATTTGAAAATTTTCACTGCGATGGAGAGAAGGATGATCCCGAAGATTCTCCGAAGTACATCGACACCTGTCTTTCCGAGTTTGCGCTCGAGCCAAGTGGTACTTTTCAGCACGATGTAGACAAAAATCAAGTTAAGCAATATGCCGATGGCAATATTGACCTGCTCAAATTCCGCTTTCAGCGTCAGAATGGTAGTCAAAGTGCCTGCGCCGGCAATCAAGGGAAATGCAATCGGGACGATGGAAGCACTGGAAGTCGCCTCAGGATCGGGCTTGAACAGCTCAATGCCTAAAATCATCTCTGCGCCCAAGGCAAAAATGATGAGGGCACCTGCGATGGCAAAGTCCTCTACCCCAATGCCAAACAGGCTAAGGATGGATTTCCCAACCAACAAAAATGCGATCATCAACACACCTGCTGCCAAGGTGGCTTTTTCGGATTGGATATGACCTACTTTTTTGCGGAGATTGATGATGATCGGGATGGAACCTAGAATATCAATCACCGAAAACAGAATGAGTGAAACGGAAAGGATTTGTTTGAAATCAATCATGGCGCAAAGGTAAGGGGATTTCACCGATCCAAATCCTAAGGCAGATTAATTCCTAATGAAGAGAATTTAAAGAATTCCAGATCCGTCTTCGACCTCTTCGATAGCCTGCCGGAGGAAATCATTGAAAGGTTTCATCCGACGAAATCCGTCCATTGCAAAAGTCAAAAAAGCCCCTGAATCGACGGCCTTGTCTGAAATGGGATGGGAAACGGTGAAGCTTTTCAGCTTCAGGTATTCGATGTAAGGGTGATCTGCCTCGTAATCGCGTGGACTGGTTTTAAGCTTTTCGCCTTCTATACCTTTGAAGAGTTTTTTGAATTCAGGATCATTTTCTATTCGCTCAAGTTCGGCTCCGCTGTAGTCGATTTCCTTCCGGATTTTCTTCAGCGTATCGGCTTCCGGCATCCAGATTCCACCTGCTAGAAAAGAGTTTCCGGGTTGGATTTGCAGGTAATATCCCGGACCGGGTGATTTTTTTCCTCCCGGCGAAAAATACACCCCGAAATTTGTTTTGTATGGGTCCTTGTTGGCAGAAAAGCGGATATCCCGATTTTGTCGAAAGACACAATCCTTGGGTTTGAAAGCCGAAAGTTCAGGTTCGATCTCGGTCATTTCTTTCAACAAAATCTCCACATCTTCGAGCAATCTAGCCCTGGTGTCGGTATACCATTTTTTGTTGGCATCCATCCAGTCTTTGTGGTTGTTTTGGGCTAGTGCTGAGAGAAATTCGAGATACGGGCGCATGGGAAAGCAGATGTGTGAAAGTAAAGGTAGAAAATTCAAGAATGAAGGATTAACTAGATTAATGCTTTGGAAGTTTATGAGGTTTGGATTAAGTGAACTTTATGGTAAATTACACGTGTTAAATTTCAAAAAAACTACACGTGTAATGAATACGAAATTAACCTTGACCCTCGAAAAAGAGGTGATCGAAAAAGCCAAAGAATTTGCAGCCCGCCAGGGACAGAGTCTTTCTTCTTTAGTGGAAAACTACTTCAAGCTGCTCACCTTTGAGCATAAAGAAGAACCAAAGAAAAAAGAAAGGAAGCCACTTCCAGAAAGTTTTTTAAAGTTGAAAGGCTGCCTGAAACATGAAGGTGAATTTGACTACAAAGAAGAACTGACCAAGGCATTGGAGGAAAAATATGGACTCTAGTTACTTTTTAGATTCGGATGTCATTTTAGATTTCCTACTCAATAGAGACCCATTTAATTTTTCAGCTGATGAAATTTTTGAAAAAGCAGTAAACAAGGAAATTCAGATTTTCTTCTCATCTCTCACTGTTGCAAATATTCATTACCTACTCCGGAAGAGATATGGCAACGAGGGAGCATTGGAAAAGATTACTGAATTGTTGAGATTCTGTAAAATCCTTCCCGTCTCGGAAAAAGAAATTTTCTCAGCCATCAAAAGTGGATTTTCTGATTTCGAGGACGCTATCCAGCATTTTACTGCAGTCCAAAATCCAGAGATTAAAGGCATCATTACCCGAAACTCAGCTGACTACAAGAAGTCTCAAATACCGGTTTTCACGCCTGAAGTTTTTCTTTCCACTTTCAAATAAAATCCACCAAGGTCTCCAGCTTCATCCCACGGCTGCCTTTGATCAGGATGAGGTAGTCTTCCAATTTGCTGTCTTCCAGCCAGTTTCTAAAGGAAAAAGGATCAGGGAAATAAAGTGCTTTAGGAGCTTTTTCCAGTGCTGAGACAATCAGCTTACCTGTAAAACACACCTTGTCAATCGGGTACTCACTGACGATTTCACCCAACTTTCGGTGCTCTTCTTCGGCATGCTCCCCAAGCTCAAACATGTCTCCGAGAATGATCATTTTGTGTTTTTTCCCGGTCATCTGACCAAAAGTCCGGATTGCCACTTCCATACTCGATGGGTTAGCATTGTATGCATCGAGAATGATTAGATTGCTGCCTTTCTCGATGAGTTGAGAGCGCATGTTTTCGGGTTTGTAATGGACAATTCCCTCTACTGCTTTATCCATTGGCACTCCATAAAACTTCCCAATCGTCAAGGCATTGGCGATATTTCCAAAATTATAAGCCCCAATCAGCGAGGTCAAGTGCTCACCCGGGACTCCTTCAACCGAAAACTTTACAAACGGATCCGCACCCAGAAACTGAACTTCACAGAAATCCCCATTCGCCGGATAAAGCACCGGATTCTCAAATCGCTTGATCATATTCGACAGGATCGGGTCTTGGGTGTTGATAAAGACCGTCCCTTTATTTTCCCTCAAGTGCTGGTACAATTCAGTTTTGGTTTTGAGCACGCCTTCTGGACCGCCCATTCCTTCCAAATGCGCCTTTCCGATATTGGTGATAAAGCCATGAGTTGGCTCGGCAATATCGCAGAGCTCCTTGATATCGCCCTGCTTATTGGCTCCCATTTCGATGATAGCAATTTCGTGTTCGGGCTTTAATCTGAGCAAAGTCAAAGGCACGCCAATGTGATTGTTCAGATTTCCGATAGTGGCCAGCGTATTGAATTTTTGCTTCAAGACAGCATGCAAAAGTTCCTTGGAAGTCGTTTTGCCATTCGAACCAGTCAATCCAATCACCGGAATGGTAAACTTCCGACGGTGATGCGTAGCCAGATGTTGCAAGGTGGTCAATACATCTTCGCAGATAAAATAGCGCTCGTCATCTTCCACGAAGTACTTTGCCTCGTCAATCACCACAGCGGATGCGCCCATTTCTAAAGCTTTGGCCGCAAAGTCATTCGCGTTGAAATTCGGTCCCTTCAATGCAAAAAAGAGATTACCCGGATCGATCTTACGGGTATCGGTGCTTACGCCTGTGCTTTTGAGAAAAAGCTGGTAAAGGATATCGAGGTTCATTTTTCGGGAAAATTTGCCACAAAATAACGCAAAGGCCACATCTTTGCAGAGCTCGTTTCGTTTTATTTTGGAGTTTCATTTTCCCTTGCTATGCAAAAAATACTTGTCCTGATTTTTCTGTCGATCTGTTCTCAGACTTTCGCCCAGACAGTATTTGATTGGGACCAAAGCAAATCGGTAAGGGTAAATGGACAGACTGTTCCCATAGGCTTATCACAAGGAATCAATTCTGCACAAATCCAAACAGTCGACCTCACCGGAGATGGAGTGGAGGAGTGGGTCGCATGGGATATCAATTCCCGACAGCTCCAGGTTTTTGAGAAAATTGGAGGGGATTTCAGATTAAGACCGGATCTTGCCTATTTACTCCCGACAGAAATCAGTGGATTTTTAGTCTTCGCAGATTTTGATGGGGATGGTAAAAAAGACCTGTTTACTTCTACTCCTCTTGGAATCCGGGCATTCCGCAATACCTCTTCAGGGATTCAAGTTTCATGGACCATAGCTCAAAATTTCCTAAGACTCGAAGGTGCGAATAACATACCTGCCAACAATTTGGATATTCCACTTATTCAGGATGTGGACGGTGACGGGGACTTGGATTTGGTGATTTTCAACTTTGCTGTGGGTGATTTTTTGGAGTTTTACCGCAATACTTCCATGGAGCGAAAAGGAACACCGGATGTCGATGGTTTTTCCTTCCCTATCCGGCATTGGGGTAATTTTGAATTTTGCGCTTGCGCACAGGTTAGTTTTAGCCAAACTTGTGATGGCCGTCCACTAGGCCCCAATATCCAAATCGATGAGGGTGCCCGAATCCTACATGCCGGTGGGCATAGTATTTTGTACCGCGATTTTACCGAAGACGGTGTTCCTGACCTGCTGTTGGGAAGGGATGAGTGCAATACGCTCTATTTTATGCCCAACTCGGGTTCTTCCGACAATCCAAAATTCACTTCATTTTCCACCGAGGTACCAGGGTTTGGAAATCTGCCTGTCTTTCCCAGATTTCATGTGGGGCAAGTGATCGAAGAGGATTTGATTGTCAGTCTGAATACCAATGAGACCTCAGCCCCATTTCGAATTGACTTTGCCAAGGCGGTAGTGATGCTGGAGAAAAATACGGGAGTCATCAGCCCGATTCTTCAAGATCAATTGTTCGATTTGGGGGAAAATGTAAGACCCTACTTCAAAGGAAATGTCTTTGCAGGGGAACTTTGGTTGACGGCAAATGTCAAAAATGGAAATACTGTCCAAGGCCAAGCCTATCGCCTGAGCTACTTCGGAGACCGATTTGAGCTGTTGAATGAAGACTACCTCGGTTTATCCAATTTAAACCTGCTGGAGATCCAACTGATCGAATACGGCAGTGTAAAAAACCAATCTTATCTCTTAGTCTCTGCGGTGCGGACTACCAATGGTGTCCCGAGTCAGGTACTTTTACGAAGTCAAGGTGCGGATTGGAACGATTTTCAGCTTTCCGGCTTGGCGCTTCGGGTAGGGGATCAGCTGACCCTTTTTCCTTACCAAGGGAAAGATTACCTGCTCGTCGCTGCGCAAAATGGAAGCCTGACGCTCTATGAATTAGATCTGGAAGCTCGCTCGGCTACTTTGAAAACAGCTAATTTCTTGGGTTATCAGGATAATCCTGCAAACAGAAATCTGAGTGTGTCGGTACGAATTCAGGACAAACCGGATTTGTACTCGGCGGATCAGACAGGACGGATATTTCTGGTCAAGGACATGATGAATTCGGAGGTTAGAGATCAGGTTTTGGTTAAGATGGAAGATCAAAATTACCCTTTCCGCCTGGGAAGAAACACGTGGATCTCGGTAGTCAATCCGGGTTTCGATGAAAACGTGGATTTGATTTTGGGAAGCCGAGGCGGAGGAATTACCTATCTGAAATCCGTAAAATCAGAAAATCCAACCGATGGAGAACTCTTGGTCAAAGTCTATCCCAATCCGACCTCAGGTTCGTTTAAAGTGGTCTCCAATACCGTTGCGAAAGCAAGGCTGATCACCTCTTTGGGCCAAATCCTATTGGATGAAATTACCATTCCCGCCAACCGGGAAATCGAAATCCAAACCCAAGCCCTTCTGCCCGGAGTTTACTTTTTACAGTTGGAAACGGATGATCGAAAGGTGCTGGTGAAAAAGGTATTGGTTAGGTGATTATTTTTCAATGAGCTCAGAAAAGCCACACACAAATTTTTAGTTGCAATTGAGTTCTAATTTTGAGGATTCAGGGTTGGATTCATTCCAGAATTCTACTTTTCAAATCCATCTTAGAATGTAAAAACCGAACAATTTCGATGGTTTTTTCACTCAGTTTTCGATAGAAAACGATATGCTCACCAGATTTATAACCATAAATTTCGGAGGAAATTTCTTTGTAATTTTTCCCTAAGTCATGATTGTCGGCTTGGTATTCAGACCAAGTTTCAAAGGAGTAATCCCAAATTTCCGATAGATCCTCAACCGCCTTGTAAGTTAAAAAATAGTTAGCCATGTTTTTTCTTGGCTTTCAAGGACTCAAGATGTTTTTGAGGATCAAAATCTTCTATAATTCCACTCTTAATGCCTTCTTGAATAGCATTTTTTAGTGCTTGGATTTTATTTTCCTCTTCTTCTAGCAGGCGAAGGCCCGCACGGATAACCTCGCTGGCACTCGAAAATCTTCCTTCCGAGACCTTAGAGTCCACGAAACTTTCAAAATAATCTCCCAAAGAAACTGATGTGTTGCGTCCCATAATTTTTTCTTTTTTATAAAATTACCAATTTTTGGTAATTAAAGTCATTTTTCTAAAATCTGATTTCACCTTTTTGTCTTCCAAAAAATCCCATTTGCCCACCTCCTCTAAAACATCTAGCTTCGGTTCAGAATTTATCAATCCATGAAGAATATCTACACTCTCCTTTTATTTGCAATTTTCGCCGGGGCATGTAAATCCGGTCCGGAAAATCCCGCTGACAAAGTTTTCATCAACGGAACGGTCTACACGGTGGACGAAGCTAATCCGCAAGTCCAAGCCGTGGCCGTCAAAGATGGGTTGATCCTAGCTTTAGGCTCGACCGAAGAAATCCAAGCATTTGTGGGCGAGTCTACCGAGGTGATCGACTTACAGGGCAAAACCATGACTCCTGGATTTATTGAATCTCATGCTCACCTGATGGGCATCGGGTACAACAAGCTCGAAATCGACCTCATGGGTGTTAAAACCTACGACGAACTCATCCAGAAAGTAGCCGAAGCTGCTGCCATTGCCAAGCCGGGTGACTGGATTACAGGCCGAGGCTGGCATCAGGACAAATGGCTGCAAATGCCCGAGAAAACGGTCAAAGGATTCCAAACACATGATGCCCTCAGCGCCGTCACACCAAATAATCCGGTGTACCTCGCCCATGCTTCTGGTCATGCTTCCTTTGTCAACCAAAAGGCCATGGAACTCGCGGGCATCACTCCTTTGCGCAGCGAAAAACCCACACAGGAAGTCGAGGGAGGCGAAGTCCTTCGTGACGAACTCGGCAACCCATCAGGAGTCTTGGTAGAGCGGGCCTTTACTTTGGTGGCTAAACTCATCCCTGAGACAACCCCTGAGAAAAATGAGGAAGCACTCACTTTGGCTCTTCAGGAATTGGCCGAGAAAGGAATTACTTCCTTCCACGATGCGGGTTCGGGTCAGGACGTGATCGACTTGGTTCAAAAGTTCAAAAATGAAGGCAAGCTTACCTCACGGATGTACATCATGCTTACGGGACGTCAGCCTGAATTACTCGAAGCTTGGTACAAAAAAGGCCCGATGATCGACCCTGATCATTTTCTGACTGTGCGCTCCATCAAGCTGAACTGCGACGGGGCTCTTGGTCCTTGGGGAGCTTGGTTGCTGGAAGATTATTCTGACAAGCCCGGTCATCGAGGCCATGAAACACTTCCGATGTCTGTGGTGACTGAGGTTTCCGAAAAGGCCCTGCCGCTCGGTTTTCAGGTTTGCTCCCATGCGATCGGGGACCGAGCCAATCAGGAGATTTTGGATCGATACGAAGCGGCTTTTGCCAAAAATCCCGAGGCCAAAGATCATCGCTTCCGCATCGAGCATGCCCAGCATTTGCATCCAGATGATATTCCGAGATTTGGTCAGTTGGGCGTGATTGCGGCCATGCAGGCGATTCACTTGAGTTCGGACCGACCTTGGGCGATTGATCGCTTGGGCGAAAAGCGCATCATCGATGGGGCCTATGTGTGGCAGAGTCTGTTCAAGACCGGCGCCCGCATTGCCAACGGAACCGATGCCCCCGTGGAACCCGTAGATCCGATTCCTTCTTTCTATGCCTCGGTGACCCGCAAGACCCTTCAGGGACTTCCGGAGGGAGGCTACGAAGGCGAACAAAAAATGACCCGTGAGCAGGCCCTGAAGTCCTACACCTTGGATGGCGCCTATGCGGAGTTTGAAGAAAATTTCAAAGGATCTATTGAGGTAGGAAAAGCAGCTGACTTCACCATTTTTGACAAAAACATTATGGAAATCCCTGAGGATGAGATTCTGAAGGCCAAAGTTCAGATGACTGTCGTGGGAGGAAAAGTGGTTTTTGAGAAAAAGTAAGTTTAATCTCTTTGAGGTAGTTAGAAAGGCCTGCATGTCTCCATGCAGGCCTTCTTTTTTTTAACGGTTCGTAGATATGAGGTAAATCCCTTATTTTCCCTACCTAATCTACTTACCATGAGAAAACAACTACTCATTCTTTGGCTATTTGCCTTGACTTTTCAGTTGGCAATGGCCCAAGATGCACCCAAACCCATGTCCTGGAAAGACGTCGCCACTTGGAAATCCATGCCCGGTGGAGGATACAAGCTTTCGCCCGACGGACAATGGATGGCCTATGTCCTCACCGGAATCGAAGTGGATGGTGAACTGATCCTCCAAAAGACCGCAGATCCGGCCAGCAAAAAGTCCTTCCCGATAGGAAATGCCAATTTCGCGAGCTTTGAATTCAGCGAAAACAGTCAGTGGATCGCCTTCAAGGAATACCCTAAGTTTGCCGAAAAGCAAGCCAACGAAAAGGCAAAAGGTAAACCGCTAAAGGAAAAACTCCACCTGATCAAACTCGGCACCGAAGACAAAAAGACGTTTGAAGGAGTCGGAGGATTTTCTTTCAATGGAGAAGCTGCCTCTCACTTGGTCATCAACCTTCCCAAAGAAGGAAATGGAGAAGCCAAAGGTGCTGACCTTTTGATTTATCACCTTGCCACCGGCAAATCCCAGAACCTCGGCAATGTGCGGGAACAAGCGGTAAATAAAGCCGGAACTCACCTTGCCTACACGGTCGATGCTGCCAATTCACAAGGAAATGGTCTTTACCTCCTGAACATGGAGAGCAATTCCATCCAAGTCCTGGATTCGGACGAGGCAGGCTATCAGAGTATCAACTGGACCGAAAAAGGGGATGCCTTTGCCGTCTTGAAAATGAAAAAAGACAAAAAGTACAAGCAGGACAAAGGGGCAGTGTTAGGAGTGAAAAACCTTTCCAATCCTCAGGTTACGCTTTACGAACCTGCAAAAGACTCGACCGGCTTTGATCAGAAATACACCATCACACCAAATCGCAGACCGATGTGGTCAGAGGATTTGACCCGATTATTCTACGGTATTCATCCTTTGGTTTTGGCAGAAAAAGAAAGCCCCAAGAAGGAAGTCAATACTGATTCCCTGAAAAAAGACGAATCTGAAAATCTGGCTAAAATCATGGCCGACACGACCATCAAATCCATTTCGGATTTGCAAAAAGCCATCGGAAAACTCAACTCCGGCAAGTCAGACGACAAAAAATCCAATGATGCCAAAAAGCCGGAAATGACCATCTGGCACTGGAATGACGACCGCCTTCAATCCCGTCAGCAGGTGATGGAAAATATGGATAAAAACTATAGTTTCTGGGCCATGTACGATGTAGCGGGTAAAAAGCACATCGCCCTTCAAGACAGCAGTATGAGGGATCTGAACATTCTGCCATTCCAACATTTTGCCCTTGGTTCTGATCAGCAAACTTATGAACTGGACATCAACCTCAATGGTCAAAATTATCGGGATTATTTTATCATTGACCTTAAGACTGGTGCAAAAACTCCGCTTTTCGAGAAGTTTTACCAGCCTTCTTTTGCCTCCATGCCTCGTCCTTCCACCGATGGAAAGAAACTCCTGTATGGCAAAGACGGTCACTTTTATGTCTATGACATTACAACCAGAACCCATACCAACATCACCGAAAAGCTTCCTGTGAGTGTGGTGGATGTGGAAGATGACCACAATGTGATCAAGCCACTCTATAACCCACTTGGCTGGAGCAGCGATAGCCGCTATGTACTCGTGCGTGACGGCTGGGATATCTGGCAAATCCCCATGTCCTCCAAAGAAATTCCGCTCAATTTGACCCAAAACGGGAAGAAGGATAAAATCCGCTATCAGTACCGGATTAGCCTGGATCCTGAAGAAAAGGGAATTGACCTGACCAAGACGGTGTACCTACGGACCTATGGCGAAAACACCAAGAAAAGCGGAATCGCTACTTTAGCGCCAGCCAAAATGGGCTTAACCGCAGGAGCGAAGTTTCTGCTTTGGGAAGATGCCAATATCCAAGGCTTGACCAAAGCCAAAAAAGCCGGAGTTTATACCTTTACCAAAGAAAAATTCAACCAGCCCACGCAGGTATTCTTAGCTGATGCCACCTTGGCTAATCCTAAGCAAATCACCGAAAATGCGCCCGATGCAGGCAAATTCGCTTGGTCTTCGGGAGTAAAACTGATTGATTATGTCACTGCCAAAGGGGATTCTTTGCAGGCTGCACTTTTCCTTCCCGCAGGATATGTGGAAGGCCAAAAGTACCCGACAGTGGTATATTACTACGAAAAGCTTTCGCAGACTTTACACAACTGGTCCAATCCAGGCTACAGCGGTACGGGCTGGAGTCCATCGCTTTACACCAGCAATGGGTATGCGGTCCTGATCCCGGATATCGTGTACAAAATGGATGATCCCGGCATGTCTGCTGTTTGGGCAGTACTACCGGCTGTCGATGCCGCAATCAAAACTGGGGTAATCGATGAAAGCAAAATGGGACTTCATGGTCACAGCTGGGGCGGGTACCAGACTTCCTTCCTGATCACCCAAACCAACCGCTTCAAAGCAGCGGCAGCTGGTGCACCTTTAACCAACATGATTTCCATGTATGACCTGATTTATTGGAATACGGGAGGTGGAAATATGTCCATCTTCGAAGCTTCTCAGGGCAGATTCTTGGGTGGTCCTTGGGAAAATTGGGAGGCTTATGAGCGAAACAGCCCGATCTATCATGTGAAAAAAGTACAGACACCACTGCTCTTATTGCACAATGACAAAGACGGTGCAGTGGACTTTACCCAAGGGGTGGAATACTACAATGCCCTTCGACGTTTGAAAAAACCGGTGATCATGGTTCAGTATTTAGGTGAAAATCACGGCCTTGGCAAACTCGAAAATCGGAAAGACTACAGCGTCCGAATGATGGAATTCTTCGATCACCATCTGAAAGGGCTTCCTGCACCGGATTGGATGAGCAAGGGTGTTCCAAGATTGAAGTTGGGTGAACATCTAGAAGAAAGAGCTTTTTGAAGTCCGGATTTGTGATTTCGGATTAACTCTAAGAATTGAAAGCTTAAAAAATCCCCGATGTTGGTTCATCGGGGATTTTTTAGTGACAATTTTTAAATTTTTGTCTTTTTTAAAAAGACATTTTTATAATATTTGTCACTTATGAAAATACTTTTTCTACCTTTAGAGTATGAAAGAGATCCTGAAAGATATCCTTACAGAAAATTCAACCCGGCAACTCCGGGAAGAATTGGTCCTAAGAGATACCAAGCTGCATGTGGACTTGCCCAAAATGCAAGCAGTCCTCGGGCCTCGACGGGTAGGAAAAACATCCGCCATGAACCTGTACATGCAGGAACTTTCAAAATCCAAAGAAATAAGCCCCTCCCGACTCGTCTATTTCAACTTTGAGGACGAACGGGTTCACTTTCTACCGGAACAGCTCGATTTGATCCTACAGTCTTGGAGGGAATTGCATCCTGAGGTTCATTTGGCAGATTGTTATTTTTTCTTTGATGAAGTCCAAGCTGTTTTGGGATGGGAAAAGTTTCTCAACCGTATCAGCGAGACCTACACCAAGAAAATCTGCTTCACGGGGAGCAATAGCCGGCTGCTGCATACCGAAGTCAATACCGTGCTCCGAGGAAGAAGTATCGCATTAGAGCTTTTGCCCCTTTCTTTTCAGGAGTTTTGCAGGTTTTACGCCCATCAGCCTGTGGTGTATGGCCCAGAGAAAAGCACTACCGAAGCCTATTTCAAAAAGTACCTTCATCAGGGCGGGTATCCTGAACTCACACGCTTGACCGAGCCTAGCCTGCAAATAGCCTATCTCCAAGAATACTACAATACCATGCTCCTGAGGGACATCATCGAGTATCATCAGCTTTCGAATTTCCAGTATTTGAGATCACTCTTTCGACTGGTGGCAGGCAGCGTGGGACAGCCCGTCTCGGTCAGAAGGTATTTCAACCAGCTCAAGTCCATGGGTTACTCTGTGGGCTTGAACACGCTTTATGATGTACTCAACCATGCGGAAGACGCCTATCTTTTCAAAAGAATCGGCCGATTTGATCACTCACAGGGAAAATCAGAGAAGTCTGACAAGAAAGCCTATTGGCTGGACAACGGACTATTGAATGCCTTGGTCGGGATACAGCCGGAAAGAAACGGGATAATGTTGGAGAATTTAGTTTTCCAACAGCTTTACAGACTCTACGGCTCGATCTATCAGCAGCGGATATTTTACTACTCGGATCAGTCGCACGAATGTGACTTCGTCGTTCTGAACGAAAACGAAGAACCACTTCCCATACAGGTTGCTTGGTCATTGGAACAGCTGCATACTCGGGACCGAGAGATCAAAGGTGTCCTAAAAACCTGCGCTTATGCAAAAGTCAAAAAAGGACTGATCCTGACACTCGAGGAATCCGACTCCTTGGAGTTTGATGGAGTCAAAGTCGAGGTGATGCCTGTTTGGAAGTGGATTTTAGAATCCAGAAAAAAGGACTAGAATGATAAGATTAAGCCACTCAGGTGAAGTTTAATACTATTTAGAATTCCTGCAAAAAGAGGCCGTCTCAAAGGTGAGTTTGTCTTATTGAGCGAAGTCGAAATGTGATCCAGATAACTGGAAACGGCCTTCGACTCCGCTCAGGCTGACATTGTAACTAAATTTGAGACAGGCTACTTTATATAGAACCGCATAAGGTATTTTTCAGCCTCCCGGCTTTTTATTTCAAAACTTCTCTTGAAATCACCAGCTTTTGAATCTCGGAAGTACCTTCTCCAATTGTACAAAGCTTGGCGTCGCGGTAGTATTTTTCCACCGGATAGTCCTTGGTAAAGCCATAGCCACCAAAAATCTGCACCGCTTCATTGGCAACTGATACAGCCACTTCCGAGGCGTAAAGTTTGGCCTTCGCTCCGGCAAGGGTTACTTTTTGTCCTTTGTTTTTCAAGTCCGCAGCTTTGAAAGTCAGCAGACTTGCTGCCTCGACCTGTGTCGCCATATCTGCCAACTTAAAGGAAATCCCCTGAAAGCTGGAGATCGGTTTGTTGAATTGATGACGCTCTTTGGAATATTGGATGGCTGCTTCCAGCGCACCTTCTGCAATACCAAGAGAAAGCGCGGCGATCGAGATTCGACCACCATCGAGGATTTTCATGGATTGGATAAATCCCTCTCCGACCTCTCCAAGCACTTGGCTTTCATGAATTCGGCAATCTTCGAAGATTATTTCAGCTGTCTCCGAAGCGCGCATGCCGAGCTTGTCTTCTTTACGACCACCTTTGAAGCCGGGAGTTCCTCTTTCTACAATAAACGCAGTCATGCCATGGCTGTCTCCCACTTCACCGGTTCGTGCGATGACCACTGCCACATCTCCTGAATAGCCATGCGTGATAAAGTTTTTGGCGCCGTTGATGACATAGTACTCCCCGTCCTTTTTGGCGACGGTTCGCATATTTCCGGCATCCGAACCGGTATTTGGCTCGGTCAGGCCCCATGCACCCAGCCATTCGCAGGTAGCGAGTTTGGGTAGGTATTTTCGCTTTTGTTCTTCGGTACCAAACATCATAATGTGTCCTGTACATAGCGAGTTGTGGGCAGCCATAGAAAGGCCTACAGAGGGATCAAGTTTGGCGAGTTCAGCGATGGCGGTTACGTACTCAAAGTAGCCAAAGCCTGAACCTCCATATTCGGTCGGGACGAGCACACCCATCAGGCCGAGTTCGCCGAGTTTTTTGAAAACATCAATGGGAAAATGGGAGTTGTCGTCCCATTCTTTGCGAAACGGGGTAATCTCTTTGGCTCCAAAATCACGGATCATTTGGGCGATCATCCGTTGATTTTCATTCAGTGCAAAATCAAACATGAGTTACTTTTTGGGTTTATTTCTGTTAAATCTAACTGTAAGATTCCGAATTAGTTTGGCTTGAGCAAACCAGTCGATTCCAAAGAAGATGTCATCAAGTATCGAGTAAACCAATTTTAATTTGATACATCGGGATTTTTCTGAACACTCTGATTTAGATTTTCTCTTTGGTTTTCATAATATTTGCTTCTGTTGGCGCTATAAAAATCTCCTGCCTGTGAAGAATTTAACCATTGTTTCTTTTTTACTAGTCCTGCTTTGCAGTGGCTCCAACGTGTTTAGCCAGAGTCCAAGACAGATAATTGACAGTCTGAAGTCGCGGGTTGAGGAAAAACTTCCCCCTGATCAGCTCGCCAATATGTATGGAGAACTGGGTTGGCAATATGCTGCCATCAATCTAGATTCAGCTATATTTTTTGGAAAGATGGCCGTGGAAAAAGCGGAGGAAGCCGGTGAACCCAAGATTTTGGCTCAAGCTTATTCGGATTTGGGAAGTGGGATTCTGCAAAAAGGCAACCTGGATGAGTCTAAAGTTTTATATCTGAGGTCTTTGCAAATCCGTGAGCAAATTCAGGATTCCTTGGGGATGGCCAAGTCTTACAATGCTTTGGGTTTTATCCATCAACGTAAATATGAGACTGACTCTGCGATCGGCTATTTTTTGAAGGCACTCCCGATTTTTCAAAAAGAAAAAGCCGAATTAAATGCCGCTGCCGTTCTCAACAACCTAGGCGTGATTTATCAAAATCTTCCGGACTATCAGAAAGCCAAGCAGGCTTATGAAGAGGCCATTGCTATCCGGGAGCGTTTGGAAGATTTTCGTTCGGTGATCGGCAGCTACAATAATCTGGGAACTGTCTATAAGTATTTGGGGGATTTTGATCAGGCAGAAACCTATTTCCGAAAAGCGATTGCAAAATCCGTCGAACTTGAAGACCCTATGAATCAGGCGATTTCGTATCGGATTTATGCCATGTTTCTATTGGAAAAAGGGGACTTGGACAATTTGGAGGATATTGCAAGAAAGGGGCTTGTTGTAGCCAGGCAAGTGAATACTCAATACGAAGTTGCTGCTTTGGAGACCGCTTTAGGCTCTGCGCTCAATGCAAAAGGGAAATTCAGGGAAGCGAAACCCCTGCTGATTGCTGCCGCAAAAAACTTTCAGGAACAAGGCTCCGAGGAAGACGTCTTGTTTCCATATTTCGAACTGATCTCCGTTTATGCCTCCTTGGGGCAGGCTGACAGCTCTCGATTTTATTCCAATCTATACCAGCAAACTCTACGGACCAAAGTGGAAAAGGAGTCGAAGGAAATAGTGGCAGAATTGGAAACCAAGTATCAGACCGAGCTCAAAGATCTTCAAATTGCCGAACAACAGCTTCAAATCAAAAACCAGAACCTGATGATATTTGGCTCTTTAGGTTTGGCCTTGATTCTTGCCGTAGTTGGGTATCTGCTTTACAGTCAGCAAAAACTCAAAAACCGCCAACTTCAGCAGGAAGGCGAACTGAAGGCAGCTTTGGCACAACTCGAAACACAAAACAAGCTTCAAGAACAGCGGATGCTGATTTCCCGGGATCTCCATGATAATATCGGGGCACAGCTCACCTTTATCATTTCGGCAATCGAAAACCTGAAGTACTTCGAGCCGATCAAAGAGCAACTGACTTCCCGATATGACAGCATCGCCAATTTTACCAAACAGACCATCACCGAACTTCGGGATACCATCTGGGCGATGAACAGTGGGCAGGTGACTTGGGATTCTTTGATATTGAGGATTCAGGATTACCTGCAGAAAGCTCGAGAATCCAAGTCTTCCATTCAATTTGACTGCCTGATTGAAGAAAATATTGATCGAGAATCGAAGATGAACTCTTCGGATAGTATTCAGATTCTCCGAATTGTCCAGGAAGCAGTGCAAAATGCAGTCAGGTATTCCGATGCCTCAAGAGTAGAGATCAAGTTCCATGCTACAAAAAAAGATTTCGTAGGTGTCATTCACGATAACGGAAAGGGGTTTGATCAAGGGACAATACTTCTCGGAAATGGACTTTACAATATGCAGAAACGTGCAGAGGAGCTGGGAGGAAAAGTGGAGATCAAGTCCGGATTGGGGCAGGGCACAAGTGTAAAGCTTTCTTGGCCTTCAAAATAAGCAAGGTTGAAGCGAGCTGAGATCAAATAGGCCATTTGACGTATTCCGCGCTAAAACTCTTCTGGGTAGTTTTGATTTTTCCCTGGAGACTGGATGATTTATTCGATTTTGGAAAATGGCGGATTAGTGATTTTGGCCTTTGCGGTGGTATTTGGCGTACTTTTCCTGCATTTTTTGCTTTTCCGGGAGTACCAAAAACAAGACAAATTTCACCAGGCTCGCATCGCTGATCTGCAACGTCTGGTAGCACTTGAGCTCGAGCGATCCGGACATTTTTCAGATCAGGTGGATTTTTTGGGAAAGCAAAAAGAGCTAACCCAAGACCAGTTAGAACTCATCAAACTGCAAGTTGAAGCGATGAAAAAAGGGGAGAAAAAGGATTAGGAGCCAACAACCTGCTTTAATTCTAAATCACCGCCACCCTTACTTTCTTTTCCTTCAACTTCAGGTTGTTGACCTTGGGAAGGAGCCTTTCCACTGCGTCAGTTTTCACCCCTACAAACGCACAATCAGTCTTCAGCTCGATGACGCCGAGGTCTTCTTTGCCAAGTCCACCTTGCTTGAAAAACAGTCCCGCCACATCGCCTTTGGAAATTTTGTCTTTTCGCCCTCCCGAAACAAACAGCGTACTCCATTCTGAAGGGCGAGGAAGTGGGGAGGGGGTCAATTTTTCCACAGGAAGATTTCCGATAAAATCAGGAAGGGGATCCTTTTCAAAGTGGAGGACATAGGCCGTTCCTTCACTGTTCATGCGGGCGGTCCTGCCATTCCGATGGGTAAATTCCTCGCTCCTTACCGGGAGATGGTAATGAATGATAAACTTGAGCTCAGGTACGTCGATTCCCCTCGCTGCCAAGTCGGTAGCCAAGAGTATCTGATGGGTTCCATTTCTGAATTTGATCAGGGAGCGTTCCCGATCTGTCTGCTCCATACCTCCGTGAAAAACCCCGTGAGAAATCCCGTTCTCGCTCAGAAAGTCGCTCACTCGCTCGATGGAATCCTTGAAGTTGCAGAAGATGATCCCGTTTTGATTACCCAAGTGCGAAATCAGGTCAAGGAGGGTTTCGAGCTTGTCTTTGGTGGGAGAAAGGACCTTTTTGATTTGAAGCTGGGAGATTTTGTCCTCCAAAAAATCCACGGTGACCGGTGATTTCAAGCCTACAAATCGTGGGATTTCCACTCCGTAAGTAGCTGAGGTCAAAATCATTTTCTTTACTCGGGGAAGGAGCTGAAGAATGTCCTTCATTTCGCTTTCGAAGCCGATTTCCAGTGACTTGTCAAACTCATCCAGCACTAGATTTTTGATAAAACCGGTGTCAAAAGCTTCCCGTCTCAGGTGATCTGCCACCCTTCCCGGAGTGCCTACCAGTACCGCAGGTCGATGCTTGATTTCGATCCGATCTTTGGAACCTGCCCTTCCTCCATAGACGGCATTCACCTTATATCCGGTTCCCATTTCCCGCATCACTTGCTCAATCTGAATCGCCAATTCCCGGGAAGGCACGATGATGATCAATTGGATTTCTTCCAACGTTGCATCAAGCTCCTGAATCAGCGGTAAAAGAAAAGCCAGGGTTTTTCCAGTTCCGGTTGGGGAAAGCAAAATAATCTCATTCGAGGATTCGATGGCTTGCTTTGCAGCGAGCTGCATGGGATTCAGCTGCTCGATTCCTAGCTTGGAAAGGATCTCTGACTGGCTTTTTTGAGAGGTTGACATGCAGCAAAGGTAGGGCTTTGAAATTCATCATTTGAAATTTGAAATCATGATTATAAGCTCTTCTGCCAGTAGACGAATTTCCTTTGATTTTGGGTTGGAAGACTAAAGACCGAATTTCGAATGACGAAGATTTAAAATGGTCGATACTCCATCCAGTCCACTTCGAGTTCGTAGCGTTTTTTGGGTTTCTCCAGTGCGTCCCGACGAGTCTCCACGCTCCAGTTGTCTGTATGCCAGAAGTTGACTCGATATCGGGAAGGATGCTGAGGAATTCCTCTTTCTCCCCGATAATCCCAAAGCACTAAGGTATCCGAGGTGACCGGATGAATCATCCACCACCGAATCCGGTCCGGCTTCCAGTCAAATCCATAGGTGTGGAAATCAGAAGAGGCATCAAATCTGGGGATGGTTTCAATAAAATCTGGCTTGGTTCCGACTAGCTTGGTTCGCTGACTTTTATGATCGAGCCTTTCTTCGGTGGTGTAAATCAGTCCCTTTGCCAAATTGATCGTGCGGCCCACGCGTCGGAGTTCCCCTGATTTTCCTGTCCAAGTGCCCATGTAAATGACCGTCGGATCTGCGATCAGCCACTCAAAATCTATTTCACTCAGCCCCAATTGATCATCCTCATGATAAGTGAAAAGCCCCACGACTGCTCCCACTTTGGGCTGATGGAGGCGGGGGTCCGGCACTTTCAGTCTTGCCGAGTAGGTGCCAAAATGGGTGAAGTCCTTCGATATTATTTCAGGTCCTTTTCCCGGACCTGATTGTTCCTTGGGGTCAAGTTTGAACGAAAGCACTTCATATTCTCGACCGAGTGATTTACCCGATTGCCATTTGAAAGCGGAATTTCTCCCTGTCGAACCATACCTAAAATGGGTCAAGTCCGAAGAGCCAAAGTCCTCACGGAAACCTTCACTTTGGGGAAAATCCATGGCCGTCAGAAAGCTTAATAAGAGAAGTGTAAAAATCGATGATTTTCTCATGGCCGGATCAAATTGTCCGGTAAAGCAAAAGCCACATACGCATCTCCACTTTTGGTACCTTTGCCGCCACCGCAGGCAATGACAAGGAATTGCTTGCCATTTATCTGATAAACTGCCGGAGTGGCATGACCTGCCGCGGGGAGTTGGGCTTCCCAAAGGAGTTTTCCGGTTTCTTTATCGAAAGCACGGATTTTCTCATCCTTGGTAGCAGCGATGAAAAGTACTCCACCGGCTGTGGCCACAGGCCCGCCATAATTTTCGATACCGGTATTTTCAAATCCCATCGTTTTCAAAGAATCGATACTTCCGAGCGGAATTTGCCATTTTTTCAATCCTGTATTCATATCAATTGCGGTCAAAAGTCCCCATGGAGGATTGGAACCGTAGATTCCCTCTTGGGTAGTGAGACGCTGATAGCCTTTCATGTAGTAGCGGGGATAAAGTTTGGAGCTTTCGGCTTCCAGCTCCTTTTTGTCTCCGGCGTCGGCTTTACCTAGTAAGTAGTCGATCAGGATTCCTCTTTCCTCAGCCGAAATATGGGAAAAAGCAGGCATAGCGCCCCTCCCTTTGCGGAGCAATTGATCCAGGGAATCAGCCGTGTATTTGTCTTTCAACCCCAGCAAACTCGGCAAAGCAGGTGGATTGCCTTTTCGATCTAGGCCATGACAGTTGCTGCAGTAATTGCTGTAAATAGATAGGCCCACATTGTCGAAACTCGCATTGGGAGTCATGGAAATCAACCACGGAATCTGATTGGCATTGATGTACATCGTTTGAGTTTCGTGATCAAAGGATGCTCCGCCCCATTCTCCCCCACCATCCATGCCTGGAAAAAGTACGATGGGTTTCTCCGGATGTGGAGGAGCCCAAGTGTCACCGATTATGGCGTTGCTGAGTTGATTTCGAATGTCATTTTCCCAATCTGGAGTCAAATTGAGGATATCTTTTTCCTCAAAAACCATATTCATAAACGGTTCAGGAAGTGAGGGAATCGGCTGGGTTTTGGAACTGACCTCTCCGGGCATCACGCTTTGGGTCACTGGAGTTTCAATGATCGGCCAAATCGGCTCACCGCTTTCCCGGTCAAACACATAGGTATATCCTTGCTTGGAAATCTGAGCGACTGCATCGATCCATTTGCCGTTCTTTTGGATTCGGATCAGATTGGGATTGGCGGGAAAATCCCGATCCCAAACATCGTGGTGAATGGCCTGAAAGTGCCAAATCCGTTTGCCTGTCCGTGCATCGAGCGCCAAAAGTGAATTGGCGTACAGGTTATCCCCCGTGCGATATCCTCCCCAAAAGTCATAAGTTGCCGAACCTGTAGGAACGAACACGATCCCCCGGGTATAGTCTACCGTCATCCCGGCCCAGTTGTTAGCACCTCCGATTTGTCTGATGTGCTTCGAGTCCCAAGTTTCGTAGCCGGCATGGCCTTCCTGAGGAATGGTGTGAAAAATCCAATCCCGCTTTCCGGTTTTGATATGGTAAGCTCGAATATGCCCGGGAGCGGCATCCAGACCTTCGGAAAGACGCATCCCCAAAATCAATTTGTCTTCAAAGACGACTCCGGGAGAATTGGAGACAATCAGAAAATCTTCTAAGTCGGTATCCAGATCCTTTCTGAGATCCACTTTTCCCTGATCCCCAAAACTCAAAATCGGCTCTCCGGTCAGGGCATTTACCGCCATAAGCCAATTGCCTGCCGTGAACAAAATCCGCTTGTCTTCGCCCTCTTCCCAATAACTGACTCCCCGGTTGGTGCCTGCCCAGGAATTTTCTCCTCCTAGTATTTGAAAAGGGTCAAAGCGCCAGACTTCCTCTCCAGTAGCCGCATCCAAGGCAAAGACGTTCAGTTTGGGAGTAGAGGCATAGAGCAGTCCATTCACCACGATGGGTTGGCATTGAATCTGACTTCGCTCGGTGGCGTCTCCGGTGTGATAGGTCCAAGCCACTTCGAGTTGGGAGACATTTTCTTTGTTGATTTGGGTCAAGGCAGAATACCTCGAACCATCTTCCGGGCCACCATAATGCGACCAATTGGTGTAGTCGATTTCCGGTGCTTTTTCAGCGCAGGCAAAAGCCAAAAAGCAGGTTGCAACTAGGAGTGATTTTGGGAAGGTCATTTGGGTGAATTTTGAGGTTCGATAAACTCAGGCGAGGTGCTTTTCCATATTTTGAACTTTCGAGTCTGTTTTAGCTTGGGTCACCTGATCAAACTTTTTTTCATAATCTTCTCGGAGTGTACCGAAAAGTCGATCCCAAATCAGGGTGTAAAGCCCGTAGTTGCCATGGAAATACTGATGGTGTTGGTTGTGTGCCGTGCCGGTATTGATCCATTTTCCGATCCAGGTTCGCTGGAAGTTTTTGGGATAAAGCTCATAGCCCAAGTGTCCGTAGACGTTATAGGAAAACTGAAACAGCATGAATAAACCAAATGCGGCCTGATGAACCGGCAGCACAAATCCCAAAACCAGAATAATCCCAGCCTCCACCACAGCTTCAAAGGGATGGAAGGCATAAGCCGTCCAAGGAGAAGGATTGGTGGATTGATGGTGAACTTTGTGGATGGCTTTATACAATCGGGGATGGTGCATCATTCGGTGAGCCCAATAGAAGTAGGCATCGTGGATCAAAAACATCAAGGGAAAACTTAGGTAAAAGTAGGTCCAACCGTATTTTTCCACCTCGCGGTAATACAAGGTGTAGGGATCTAAAAGAACAAAAACCACCGCCGCCATGGTGGCAAAAATCAGAATGGTGATCAAGGAATAAGCGATGTCTCTTGAATAATCTTTGAGCTTGGGGAATTTGGCCTGCATCTTACGGCTAGCCAAAATACCATGTAGAATAAAGTAGAAAAGAAAGAATACTGTGCCTGCAATCAGGAAATAGCGAAAGGTGACATTGCTGGCAATCCTAGTCCATCTAAACAAGAAATCATCCCAAATCATAATCTAGCATTGAAGACTCTTAAGTTAGTCAGAGAATCCTTTCCAAACCAAATGATGCCTTTGGTCTCCTTTAGGAAACGAATATTCAAAGACTTAGGGATGTTTTTCAGGACTTTGAAGCTTTCACTTTCTAAATCCATCCCAAAAAATCCTTTTGTGCCTTAGGGTCTTTGTGGCAAAAAAAAGTACCTACCTTTGATCCATGTGGAAAGAAATCTCAGTCCTCATCCGCAAGGAAATCACCCTCGAGTGGAGGCAGAAATACGCCTTAAATGGGATTTTGCTTTACGTGGTTTCGGCAGTTTTCATCACGTATCTGAGTGTGGGCGCCAAAATGGGCAACCTTTCCATCCCCACTTGGAATGCCTTGTACTGGATCATCATCCTTTTCTCGGCGGTGAATGCCGTAGCCAAAAGCTTTGTGCAGGAACACCAAGGCCGCCAATTGTATTACTACATGATCGCTTCTCCGGAGTCGATTATCCTTTCGAAAATTTTTTATAACACCGGACTGACGTTGATTTTGTCCTTGTTGGGCTACGGAGTGTTCTCGGTGATCCTTGGAAATCCCGTGCAGGATCAAAGTTTGTTTTTGCTCAATTTGGTGTTGGGTTCGGTGGGTTTTTCGGCCAGCCTGACTATGGTGAGCGGGATAGCTTCCAAAGCAGGAAATAACGCCACTTTGATGGCGATTTTGAGTTTCCCGGTGATTATACCGATTCTTTTGATGTCAATTCGTATTTCCAAAAATGCCTTGGATGGCTTGGATTGGAGTGTAAGTGTGGACAAATTGGTAACGCTTTTAGCCATCAATGCGATCGTCGGCGTGACGGCATATATTCTGTTTCCCTATTTGTGGAGAAGCTAGTTGGATTTACGAATTACGATACTTCTACTTCGCTCAGTACAATTTTTTGATTTGCGAGGGGCTGATGAACTTCATGGGTTGAATCTGTTTCAGAACCCTATTTTGCTTTAACTTATCTTAGATAAATATCTTGCGAAGCTTATCTTTTTTGGCTCTTATGCAAAGTCAATTTTTCAATCCTTAGATTCCGCTCAGGATGACTTTTTTTATCATTACGTCTATCTTTAACCCATGAACAATAAAATCGCCCTAATCACTGGAGCCACCTCCGGGATCGGAAAAGCCTCTGCCATCACCCTGGCCAAAATGGGCTATGACATCATTGCCACTGGTCGTAGAGAGGATCGATTAAATGAATTGGAGAAGGAAATACCCTCAGGAGTCAGATTTTTACCTTTGGTGTTTGATGTGCGTGATCGGGAAAAAGTCGGGGAAATTCTCGGAAATCTCCCTGCCAATTGGGCAGCAGTCGATGTACTGATCAACAACGCCGGAAATGCCCATGGGCTAGATCCGATTCAGACTGGAAACTTGGACGATTGGGATGCCATGATGGACATCAACGTGAAAGGCTTGCTCTACGTCTCCAAAGCCATCATTCCAGGCATGACCGAGCGCAAATCCGGAATCATCATCAATATCGGTTCGATCGCAGGAAAGGAAGTCTATCCCAACGGAAATGTGTACTGCGGCTCCAAACATGCCGTAGATGCGATCACCAAAGGCATGCGCCTAGACCTGAACCCCTTTGGGATCAAAGTGATTGGTATTCATCCTGGATTGGTAGAGACGGAGTTTTCCCTGGTGCGATTCAAAGGGGATGAAAAACGAGCCGAGACGGTCTATCAAGGCTACGAGCCATTAGTTGCTCAGGATATTGCGGATATTATTGAGTTTGTGGTGAACCGACCGGCGCACGTCGTATTGGCAGATATCGTGGTGCTCCCCACCGCGCAAGCGGCAGCTACTTTGGTCAAGAAAAACCTGCCGGCATGAGAACTTATCTTTGCCTCCTAGCTTTGGCTTTCGCCTGCTCATCTCCCAAAAGTGATCAGGAAATCTTTACCGAACAGCAGCGGAAAGCTCTTTTTGAGCAAGAAAATCAAGACTCAACTTCAGCAGAAGCTGACCTACCTGCTTTGGAGAAAACCCTGATTGATCAGGGTTTGGTGGACATTGAAAAAGTGATTCCAGGCATCAAAGTGGAGCTGAAGTACTCCACGGAAGACAACTTTTTCGGTCAAGACGTCTATGGAGATCATATGCGCTGCTATCTACAGCCGGTGGTGGCGGAAATGTTGGGTAAAGCTCAATCCGAACTTCAGAAGGAATATCCCAACCTAACCCTATTGGTATATGATGGCGTGCGTCCGCTGAGTGTGCAGCAGATTCTTTGGGATAGTTTGGACAAGCCGGACAGCATCAAGCCTTTGTATGTCTCAGACCCGAAAATTGGAGGATTACATAACTTCGGCGTAGCAGTGGATCTGACCATTTTTGATACTGAGTCAGGAAAGCCATTGGACATGGGTACAGCCTATGATTACTTTGGCTACCCGGCCTATCCCGACCGGGAATTGCAGATGGTGGCCGAGGGAAAAATCACCAAAACCCATGTTGCCAACCGGGAAATCCTCAGAAAAGTGATGAAAGGAGCAGGATTTACAGGAATTGGTAGCGAATGGTGGCATTTCAATGCATTTTCACGAAAAGAAGCCGGAGAAAAATTTCAACTTATCAAATAGCTCCATCACTGGATTTTGGAGATTAGAATAAGTTTCTTCCAATCCGAAATCCGATATTCCAAATCCGAAATCAAAACCCATTAACCTATGAATCTCAAATCCACCTTCCTTACCCTTATTCTTGCCTTGTTGGTCAGTGTGGCCTCTTACGCCCAGCAGGGTGGGCAGTTTCGTGTCTTGGTATTTTCCAAAACAGCAGGATTCCGACATCAGTCTATTCCCAATGGAGTCCTTGCGATCAAAAAGCTTGGTGAAAAACATGTGTTCTCTGTTCACACCACTGAAGATGCCAATCACTTTACCGATGAAAATCTGGCTCGCTACGATGTGATTGTACTGATGAGCACGACGGGAACGATCTTCAACGAAGCTCAAAAAGCGGCTTTCCAGAAATTTGTTCAAAGCGGAAAAGGTGTGGTAGGGGTGCACTCCGCCACTGATACGGAGTACGAATGGCCTTGGTACAATCAGCTGATTGGCGCCTACTTCCTGGCTCATCCACGCAATCAGACCCTTCGTCTGCAAGTAGTGGACAAAAATCATCCGTCCACATGGCATTTGCCGGAAAACTTTCTTTGGACTGACGAGCTATATGAATTCAGAAATGTCAACCCCAATATCAAAGTTTTGATCAATGCAGATGAGACTACTTATGAGCCTGCCAAAGCGATGGGAGCCAATCACCCGATGGCTTGGTATCACGAGTTTGACGGAGGCCGGGTTTTCTACACGGCACTGGGTCATGTGGACGCAGTTTGGGAAGATGCGGATTTCCTGAAGCATCTGTATGGCGGCATTTGGTATGCGGCTAAAGGAAAATTGCCAAAGTAATTGGCTAAAAAAGAGAGGCCTCGGAACTTCCGGGGCCTTTTTTGGTTTTTCTTTGCATACACAATCAAGTAATCCCATGCTGAAAGCTCAAGCACGACCTGTTCACCTCTACATGGAGGCCAATCCAAATCCCAATTCTTTGAAATTTGTGGCCAACTTTATGTTGGTCGATGATGGGGTAAGTTTTGATTACCCAAGTGCCGAAAGTGCTGAAAATAGTCAATTGGCGAAAGAACTTTTCAATTTTGCTGCAGTCCAGCGCGTCTTTATCGCTTCCAATTTTGTCACAGTGACCAAATCTGAGGAGGTGGAATGGCCTGAAATCCAAACTATCATCCGAGACCACATTAAGCAGTATTTGGAGTCCGGACAGAAAGCGGTTCAGGCTTCTTTCGACAAGGATCCGCTTTTTGATGAAAATGATTCAGAGATCGTCAAAAAAATCAAGGGAATTCTCGATGAATATATCCGTCCCGCGGTAGAGCAGGATGGTGGAGCCATCGTTTTCCATTCTTTTACCGATGGAGTAGTGAAAGTGCTTTTGCAGGGTTCCTGTTCCGGATGTCCTTCCAGCACCATCACGCTGAAGGCCGGTATCCAAAATCTTCTCACCCGCATGCTTCCAGAAGTAAAAGAAGTAGTGGCCGAAGGTATCTAAATCGAATTAAACATGGGCAAAAGAGACTGGTCCTGGGCCTTCCTTGGAATATTGGCTTTGGTCATCCGGTATTTTGCCATTCGATATCCGGAGGCCACGGATGAACTGTATTCCAGAATGTTCTTTCCGGGCATTAGAAATGTCATCGACCTGACGCTGGGGCATCTCCCATTTCCCAGCGTCTATTTATTTATTGGCATGGTCCTGTTGGTACTGGTCGTTTTTGTTCGGAGATTTTTCCAAAAAAAGGGATGGAAATCCAAGTCGGTCTACACTGTACGGGCTACCTCCAATGGAGTTGGGGCATTGGTTTTTTTCTTTTTAATCTTATGGGGTTTTAATTATCAGCGAACCCCCATTTTTCAGCAACTGTCACTCAAGCCTAAGTCCCTTAATTTGGAACAGCTTGAATCAGAAATTCAGATTACCCAACGATTGGTAGAGCAATACAGAAACCGAATCAAGTCCGATACCTTGGCAATTTCTGAGATTTTGGACTATCCTGAATTGGAGCGCTTGGTGAGATCCAATATGAGCGAGAATTTGGAGATTTTGGGGTTGAATTTCACCGGAAGACCCCGTACCAAACAGTTTCCTCCTCCCGGATTTATGCGGAAAATGGGGATTTTGGGAATCTATTTTCCCTTCACAGGCGAAAGCTATATTGATCCTACTCTACATGCCCTGGAGCAGCCATTTACGATAGCCCATGAAATGGCACACAGCTATGGAGTTACTGACGAAGGAGAAGCCAATTTTATCGCCTGGGTGATTTGTACCAATTCGGAAGACCCGCTGTTGAGGTATTCGGGACATTTGCGTCTCCTTCAATATCAAATGCGGGATTATTACCGCATGGCGCCTGAAAACTATAAGACTTGGATTAGGACACTCTCCAGGGGAGTTCGAAATGACCTTAACTCCATCCGGGAAGCCAGTGAAGCGATCAAGCCATTTTCCCTCGAGATCAGCCGCAAGTCCAATGATATTTTCCTGAAAACCCAGGGAGTCAAGGCTGGAGTCAATTCGTATCAACAATTGCCCATGTTGGCTTATGCCTGGAGGAAAAGAATGAATTTGGAAGATTGAGTTTTTGGAATTGATCTAGAAGAGATTAGTTTTAGGCTTTAAATTCCGACCCAATGATTCAATTACGCTGCTTTTGCCTTTTGTTCGTTTTATCCATCTCTTCACTTCAGGCTCAAATCACCATCGATACCGAGCGTGACAAGGAAAACAATGTGAATTTTTATGCAAACAATCCTAATGAGATTCCTTATTCCGTCATTCTTAACTTTTCCCAGCTACAAAACATGACCACGCCGGCAGGTGGAAACACCACCGCTGTTGCAAATCCCGGAAGGACTAAAGTGGCTACGCTTAAACCGACATTGGCAGGACAGGGCACCAGCTATCGCTATACGTTCAGCTTTGCCAAGGGGAATGTCTATGCCAAGTCTAAAGTGAGTCCATCCTATTTGGTGCCAGTGTCAGAGGGTACGGTCGTCAAGGCAGTCTTGAATAATCCCTTAGCTGCAACGGTGGGAGATGAATCCGCTAAAGGTTCTTATGTAGGGGTCTCTTTTATGTTTGATCAGCCCGTTCAAGTCGTGGCTCCGAGAAAAGGGATCATCGCCGACATGAAAATGGATGCCCATGTGGCAGGTAGCAACTTGAGCTTTGTCGCTGAAGAAAACTTCATCGAGATTTACCATGAAGACGGGACTTTTACCAAACTCACGGTCCTGAAGGCGGGTTCGGAAAAAGTGAAACTGGGTCAACTGGTATTTCCAGGAGATATTTTAGCAGAGTCAGGGGGAGAAAACTATTCTCAAGGTCCTCATATTCGAATGATCAACATCAAAACGGTCAAGGAAAACGACCGGCTGATTTATCAACCGTTTCCGGTTCGATTCGTCAGTGATAAAGGCGATGTGGAAATCAAACAGTACGTGACTTTTTCAGTCGTACATCCCGAAGAGGTGAAGATGCTGGAGATGAGCAAAAAAGAATTGAAAACTTACCAGGAAGGCAAGTAAAATTGATTCGGTTTTTTTATTTCCGATTACCGACCCAAACTCCGAGAATCACCGCGGCGATTCCCAAGTAATGTCCCAAAAGCAAAACTTCCCCGTCCAACACTCCCCACATGATCGCCACAATCGGAATGGTATAGGTGACCAGGCTGGCAAAGAATGGGCTGGCGCTTTTGACCATGATGTTGAACAGAATCAGAGCCGTCGCAGTGCCGACCATGCCCAAAAGCGTGACATAACCCAAGGCCTCCCAGGCATGGGGATGGGTCACGAGTTTGTAGGAAAATTGGGTGCCGGCAAATAAGTAGATCAAGGCTAAAGGCAGGATCATCAAGAGGGATATGGAGGAAATCTCGATGGATTTGAGCTTGGTAAATCTCGTTTTGATCACGTGGAGGTTGAAGCTGTAGCAGATGCAGGCTGCAATCACAAAGAGTGCATATGCATTGATTCCGGCCAGAGAATCCCAGCCACCGCCTTCTTTATAAGTCACCAAAATGATCACACCGACAAAGGCAATTACTAGTCCCAAGGCATTTCTTCGGGTAATCCGGGTATTGAAAAAAACAGCTCCTACCAATACTACAAAAAGCGGAGTGAGCGCATTCAAGACTCCGGTTAGTGAGCTGCTCAACTGAGTTTGTGCCAAAGGAAACAGAAAAGCAGGTATAAAACTTCCCAGTAATCCAGCCAAGAGTAGATTTTTTACTTGAGTTCTGCTGAGATTCTTAATTCTGGGCAAGGAAAGCGGAAGAAGTAAACTTGCCGCAGCCACCATTCGGTAAGCACCGACCTCACCCGGAGAAAATACCTCCAGCCCACGTTTGATCAGGATAAAGGAGCTCCCCCAAATCAAGGTCAAAACCACCAGAAGCGTCCAATTTTTAAGACTGTTTTCGGAGGTGGCAGAATTCATAGGGTGTAAGGGGCTTTTTTGCCTGCAAAGGAAACAATTCTGAAAGAGAATCGGCTAAAAAAAGAACCTCAGAGGTCAAAAATCTGAGGTTCGGTTGGTATCAGCTTTGAAATTCATAATCTGCGTATGCTTCGGCCACTCTTTCCAAAATTTCACAAACTTGTTGATAGGTGTCTGCAGTGACCATTTCTGTTCGAAAAGGTTTGAAATTGGGCATTCCTCGAAAATAATTGGTGTAATGTCTTCGCATTTCCAGAATTCCCTGCTTTTCCCCTTTCCATTCAATGGAAAAATCCAAATGCTTTTTAGTAACAGCGATTCGTTCCGCCAAATCCGGAGCGGTAAGTTTTTCTCCGGTCTGGAAGTAGTGCTTGATCTCATTGAATATCCAGGGATAGCCGATCGAAGCACGGCCAATCATCATTCCGTCCACGTTGTATTTGGACCGGTATTCGGCTGCTTTTTCGGGAGAGTCAATGTCGCCGTTTCCGAAGACAGGAATGTGGAGTCTGGGATTGTCTTTGACCAGATTGAGATAGGACCAGTCGGCTTCGCCTTTGTACATCTGCTGACGGGTACGGGCGTGAATGGAGATGGCTTGGATACCCACGTCCTGTAGTCTTTCGGCCACTTCCACGATGCGGATGGTGTCATGACTCCAGCCTAGCCGGGTCTTGACAGTGACGGGGATATTGACTCGCTTCACGATCTCGGCAGTCATGGAGACCATTTTGTCTATATCCAGAAGAATGCCTGCTCCGGCACCTTTACAGGCGACCTTGTGTACTGGACAGCCGTAGTTAATATCCAAAATATCCGGTCCGGCAGCTTCTGCGATGGCGGCGGCTTCGCGCATGGATTCGATTTCAGCCCCGAAAATCTGAATACCCACGGGTCTTTCGTAATCGTAGACATCCAGCTTTTGGACACTTTTGGCGGCGTCTCGAATCAATCCTTCTGAGCTGATAAATTCGGTGTACATGAGGTCTGCCCCGTTTTGCTTGCACACCGCTCGGAAGGGCGGATCACTTACATCTTCCATGGGGGCGAGCAGGAGCGGAAACTCTCCCAACTCTATATTTCCAATCTTAACCACTTCTCAATTCTAAATTTGGCGTAAATTTAGCCCAAATATGGAGATTTACGAAACCCAATCCGAAATAGCCAAACGTAAGAACTGGCTTTTGTCCCTGGTAGTCATTGTCTTAGTTACGTTTGGGGTGCTTGTTCTCCTTCAGGGTTTTGCGGTGGCACTCATTCCTTCTCTTTTCAAAATCTCGATTGAGGACCTTTTGGGCCTCATCAATGGCAACTATGATGTGCCCAATGGCCGAATGGCCATGTTGTTTGTTCAAGGCTTAGGTTCAGGTCTTGGGTTTTGGGTAGCTTCCTGGGTGATCATCCGCTTTATTGAAAAAGCCGATTTGCACTGGGAGATTCAAAACTCCCGCGTGACTACCAAATATTTGGGTTTGATCTTGGGCATGACTTTGGGTGGCATGTTTTTCAACGGGCTGTTGGTGTATTGGAATTCCCAGTTGGTACTCCCGGAATCATTGTCGGGGTTGGAAAACTGGATGAAGGAAATGGAAACCCAGCTGATGGAATTGACCAAATTTCTAACCGACTTCCAGTCTGTGCCGGAGCTTTTGACCGGTATTTTGGTGATTGGAATATTTGCGGGTATCGGAGAGGAAATGTTTTTCAGAGGACTGATCCAACCTAAAATGAAAAACTATTTCAAGTCGGCTCATTGGGGGATTTGGATTACTGCGATCATTTTCTCGGCGATTCATGTGCAGTTTTATGGGTTTTTGCCAAGGGTATTTCTCGGCGCTTTGTTTGGATACATGTACCATTATTCCGGAAGTCTGATCTATCCGATTGTGGCACATGCCTTCAACAATTCACTGACCGTCCTGCTCGTGTACTTATCCAATCAGGGGCAGATTGATTTCGATCTGGAGTCTACAGACACGGTGTCTTACCCCGCGGCCTTGTTCGGACTTTTGGTACTTATACTCGGATTCCTTTACTTTAAAAAAGCCAACCAGAGTCAGCATGGAAAATTGGATCAAGGTATTTGAGGATATGAATCAAATCAGAGCGGAGATTGTGAAAGGAGTGTTGGAGGAAAAAGAAATCCCCGCTGTGATTCTTAACAAAAAAGAGACAGTGTATCAGCTTAACGGGACTTACCAAGTCTTGGTCCCCAATGGACAGGCTCTCTTTGCACTCCAACTGATTCAAAATGAGATCGAGTTTTAATATCAATAACTACAGTAATCTGGCCCAGCGGGCTATCACAGCCTTAGTAGGGGGATTGGTGGTGGTATTGGGTTCGATCTATTCGGATTGGACCTATTTTTTGATTTTTGCTGGGATTTTGGGCTTTTCACAAATGGAGTTTTACAAGCTTTCGGGTCTGGACGGCATGCTTCCCTTGAAAAGTTTCGGAACCTTCCTGGGTTTGATGATTTTCACTTTGACGTTTATGATCGAAAAGGAGCGGCTTTCCCACGAGTATCTGTATTTGATCTTTCCGCTGGTATCGCTGACGTTTTTTATCAAGCTGTATAAAAAAACAGATAAAAAGCCCTTTACCGGCGTTGCTTTCACCTATTTGGGGATTTTTTATGTAGCTGTACCGTTTTCTCTTTTGAATTTGGCTGTGTTTTCCGTGGATGCGATTTACCATTATGAAATTTTGATTGGTTGCCTGCTGATTTTATGGGCCAGTGATACCGGAGCATATTTCGCAGGAACCAAATTTGGCAAGACCAAACTTTTTGAGCGGGTGTCCCCGAAAAAGTCCTGGGAGGGTTTTCTGGGCGGTGCTTTTTCCGCTATTGCCGTGGCCTTTATCATTTCTCAGTATTTTACCGTATTAGAAGATTGGAAGTGGCTGGTCATTGCCGGCATCATCATCATTGCAGGTACCTACGGAGATTTGATCGAGTCCTTGTTTAAGCGTTCGATTGAGATCAAGGACTCCGGAAACGGGCTTCCCGGCCATGGTGGATTTATGGACCGTTTTGACGGATTGTTACTTTCAGCCCCATTTATCACTGCCTTTTTGAAAATCTTTTAATTCAAGGGCGGGCAGTTTGAAAAACTACTTAAGTTTGTATCGCATTTCACTTTATTAAAAAAACCCAATATGGCTTACCTAGAACCGGCTCCGATTAAGGATAAAGAAAATCCTTTGGAGTCAATGATGGAGAGATTCAACATCGCGGCTGAAAAACTCGGCTTGTCAGATGAGGTGTACAACGTGCTGAAAAATCCTGCCAAGCAAGTAATTGTTTCCCTGCCGATCACGATGGATAACGGGAAAATCCAGGTGTTTGAAGGGATTCGTGTCATTCATTCCAATATTTTAGGTCCGGCGAAAGGCGGTATCCGATTCGCACCGGATGTTCACTTGGACGAAGTCAGAGCGCTGGCAGCGTGGATGACTTGGAAATGTGCCGTTGTGGATATTCCTTATGGCGGTGGAAAAGGCGGTGTGAGATGTAATCCGAGAGAAATGTCCAAGGGTGAAATCGAGCGGTTGATGCGTGCCTATACTATGGCAATGATCGACGTATTCGGTCCGGATAAAGACATTCCTGCTCCGGATATGGGCACAGGTCCGAGAGAAATGGCCTGGTTGATGGACGAATATTCAAAGGCTCACGGGATGACCGTACCTGCAGTAGTAACCGGAAAACCATTGGTTTTGGGAGGTTCACTGGGGAGGACAGAGGCTACCGGTCGTGGGGTGATGGTGTCCGCTCTTGCAGCGATGCAAAAACTTAAAATCAATCCTTTCCAGGCTACTTGTGCCGTTCAGGGATTCGGAAACGTGGGTAGTTGGGCCGCCAGACTTTTGGAAGAAAGAGGATTGAAAGTAGTGGCTATCTCCGATCATACCGGAGCTTTTTACAATGAAAAAGGAATCAATATTATCGAAGCGATTGAATACCGAGACGCCAACAATGGAGTTCTGGAAGGGTATAAAGGAGCAGATAAAATGGAAAATCCCGGCGATCTCCTGACCTTGGAAGTGGATGTGCTTGTCCCTGCTGCCGTGGAAGATGTGATCACTATTGCCAATGCTGATAGAATCAAAGCTAAGCTGATCGTAGAAGGGGCTAATGGACCTACTTCGGCCAAGGCTGACGCTATTTTAAATGAAAAAGGGATCATGGCTGTTCCGGATATTTTGGCCAATGCAGGCGGGGTGACCGTTTCCTACTTTGAGTGGGTTCAAAACCGACTGGGCTATAAATGGACTGCTGACCGGGTCAACAGACGATCTGACCGGATCATGAAGGATGCATTTGACCATGTGTATGAAGCTTCGGTCAAGTACAATGTGCCCATGAGAATTGCTGCATACATCGTTGCAATAGACAAAGTGGCCAAGACTTACACCTTCCGGGGAGGCTTCTGAGACGAGTTCAGACCAAATCTTTTAACTTTGGGCGTGGGGGGAGTTTCTCCACGCCTTTTTAATGAAAAGAATATGATGACGATACACAAAGAAGGAAGAGTGCTTTTGTTTTGGATGATGATCATCCTAGTGGCGCTAAATTATTTGCTTTACTATTATTTGCCGGAAGAGAGATTGCTGATGAACTTGGCCATCATGGTGAGTGTGATCCTTTACCTTATCGTGCTTCAATTTTTTAGAAATCCGGTTTTTGACCCCCCTCAGGAAGATGGGATTGTCTTTGCGCCTGCCGATGGGAAGGTGGTCGTGATCGAAGAGGCCGTGGAGGATGAGTATTTGAAAGAAAAGCGAAAGCAGGTTTCCATCTTCATGTCTCCGATCAATGTGCATGTGAATCGCTCTCCCGTCAAAGGCATCGTGGAATACTTCAAATACCATCCCGGAAAATACTTGGTGGCTTGGCATCCCAAATCCAGCACCGAAAACGAAAGAACCTCCATGGTGATCCGAGACACGAAAGGGAATAAAATCATGGTAAGACAGATCGCAGGTGCTTTGGCAAGAAGGATCAAATGGTATGTGAAAGAAGGTACTCCTCTGGAGCAAGGGGGTGAATTCGGCTTTATCAAGTTTGGCTCACGGGTAGATCTTTATTTGCCGCTAGATGCTGAGATTCTCTGCCAAATGGATCAAGTGACCAAAGGTGCAAGAACTCCGATTGCAAGATTGAAAAAATAGGTGTGTGGATGTATCATTTAGACTAGTTCATTCGTAATGGTTGTAACTTCAACCAAATTTTACTCCCATGAAAAAGATTTTTCCATTTGCGATTTTGGCATTTATTGTCACGCTCTTCTCCTGCACTGATAATGAAGAGCCAGCCAGTCCACTCATTGGGACTTGGGAAAAAAGGCAGTTTGTAGATTCCTTAGATCTCTGGTTTGTAGATGTCATGGAATTTAAAAACGACAGCATTTTTGATCTTTCCAGTATCGTCCGAGAGACAGAGACTGGTCCCACTTTAGGTTATCGTTTGGTGACTACCTCTTGGTACAATTTAGATGGGAATACCTTTACCTATTATTATTCTGATGGATTATTTTATTTTGGTCATTTGGACGGAAAAGCTCCACTCTATGTTCCTAAGTCAGAATTAAGGCCCGGGGTAATTGATTTTTTTAGAAAACCGGAAGGTGTTTTAACCTTTTCTTCTGATCGAAGGATCTTCCAATTTCAACCAAACTGCTTAGTTTTTAACGAAGATCGGGACTGCTTACCCTTCCCTCTGGAAGAATATATTCGGGTAAATTAATTTAAAAGAGCCTCTTTCGATTAAAAAGAGGCTCTTTTTGATCTATAGACCCTCCAAGCTAGAAAGGCGGTACTTAGAAAAAATATCAGAGTCGTCCATTCAAAAGTTCTTCGATCACTGATTTTCTTTTCTACTTCTGCCTCTTTTTCGGAAAGGGCACGCTTAAGAATTTGTACATCCCGCTCCAGCTTCATGGTGATGGATTTGTAATCTTCTTTTTCCTGAGAAATAGTAACCTTTTCAATAGATCCCTGCATCCTCAGCTCATCCATGATTTGATTGTCTTTGAGAAGGATTCTTTCCAGCCAATCGTTGGTTTCGATCATGTCTTTTTTAGTGCGATTCCCAAAAATCCCCGTTTTTTTACTTTCAGAGGCTTTCCATTGAGAGTGTAGTTGGTCTCGCTCCTGAATCAGTCGTTGTAATTTGGCACTCTCGGTACTGTCTACTTGGAACACACTCAGCCAAAGTGCGAAAATAAAAGTCAGCATATCTGTTTGATTTATGCTGGCTTTTGCAAAACACAAGCCAAACCAGTACGAAGTGGTCAGTTTTCAGTTTCCATTGAGGATACTTCCATCCTTTTTACTGACCACAGTTTACTGATCACTTGTAGTCCAGGCGCGCGTCATTTCCTTTTTTCCCGGAGGTCCGGGGAGAGTTTCTACTTCGAGTCCAAGTTCTTTGAGATCTCGCTTCAGTTGGCCCATGGCACAATAGGTAGTGAAAACTGCTCCGGGTTTCATCGAATCTGTCACTTTTTCCAAGACTTCTTTTTTCCAGAGTTCCGGTTGTTTGCTTGGAGCAAAAGCATCAAAAAATACCACATCCGATGGGTAAAGCTGTGCTTCTTCCAAGGTGGTTTTGTCTTTTTTCATATTGAAATATTCCGAAACCGGACCTCCTTCATTC
Source organism: Algoriphagus aquaeductus (assembly GCF_003253485.1). Classification (GTDB taxonomy): domain Bacteria; phylum Bacteroidota; class Bacteroidia; order Cytophagales; family Cyclobacteriaceae; genus Algoriphagus; species Algoriphagus aquaeductus. The sequence continues at coordinate 85,851 of NZ_QKTX01000006.1, forward strand.
CAAGGGAACTGATGCAAAGCCTCGAAGTATTTGTGGAAATGCCAAATGCCATGGTCGTGCTCGATATAGTTGAGCTGGGAGTATATTTCCTTTTCCAATGGGAAAGGCTCAATGGTATGATAGAGTACAGGGATCTGATTCTGCTCGGCCCATACTAAGGTCAACCAAGCATTGAGTCCTGTACCAAAGCCAACTTCAAATACTCGGATCGGGTATTTTCTTGGATTTCTGGCCAGCCAAGAATCCAGCCCATAAAGCATAAATACATGGATTGATTCCCGATAGGCGCCATGAAAGCTGTGGTAAGTCTCCTGAAGCCCTTCATGATAGAGCGAATGGGAACCGTCTTCGGTGGTAATGATTCTTACTGGATGGTTACTCATACTTTATAGATCAATGCAGTGCAATAAGCAGATATACCTTCTTCTCTTCCCACGAATCCCAACCATTCCGAAGTAGTGGCTTTGATGGAAATAGCCTCTTCAGCTACATTCATTACCTCGGCCAAGCAGGATTTCATGGCAGGGATTTGGGGATTGAGTTTGGGCAGTTGAAGGCAAATGGTCGAATCAAGGTTGCCGATTTCATAGCCTGCCTCCCGGATCATTTTCATCACTTCTTGCAGGAGGATTTTACTGTCAATTCCTTTGTATTTGGGGTCTTTGTCGGAAAAGTGGTATCCGATATTCCGCATATTGGCGGCGCCAAGTAATGCATCGCAGATCACATGGATGAGCACGTCTGCATCCGAGTGGCCCACAGCGCCTTTCGTATGCTCTACTTTGATGCCTCCCAGCCAGAAATCATAGCCTTCTTTCAGCTGATGCACATCGTATCCAAAACCTATTCTAAATGGGGTCATGCGTGGTGGGATTGGTAATAAAGTACTGAAGATTGATCTTCTCGTAAGAGTTGATTTGCCCAGGATTTGATCTGATCTGGATTGAGTTGTGATTTTTGGTCAAACTCATGCCAATATAAGGCAGGATCACCCAAATGGGCAAAATAGGCCAGATTCATGGCGCGGTTGAGAAGCTGAACGGATTCGTAGGTTTTCATAGCCTCTCCCTGATTTTTGATTTTTTGAAGGGTCTGTTCGGAAATATCCATTTTTAAGAAATCATCAATCACGTCATCCAAGGCTTTTTCAGCTTCCTTGGCAGAGATCCCTTGCTCCATTTTTCCGGAAAAGACCAGCAAGCCAGGATCCACTGAGCCGGTGATATAGGCTCCGACCGAAGCGAAGATTTTTCCGTTTTTCACTAATCGCTGTTCCAGAATGGAGGACTTTCCAAATCCAAGTAAATCACTGATCAAATCCGCCTCCAAGTATCCCGGTTCACCTTTAGCCGGCATTTTATAGGTTTTATACAAGGCATCAGTTGGTACTTTAGCCTGAACTTCCTTAAGCCTTCTGCCTTGTTGGGGTAGTTCCTGAGGTATTACCCTATCTATTTCCTTTTGGCTTGGAATAGGTCCAAACCATTTTTTTGCCAATGACTCGATTTGCAAACGGGTAACATCCCCCGCCACGACCAAAATGGCATTCCCGGGGTGATAGTGCTTTTTGTAAAAATCCCACACATCCTCGCGGGTGTACCCTTCGATGTCGCCAAGATCTTTTCCAATGGTTGGCCACTGGTAAGGGTGAATTTCAAATGCCATTTCCCTCAGCTGATGCCACACCTCTCCATAGGGCTGATTGAGGTAGCGCTGCTTAAATTCTTCCATGACCACTTTGCGCTGTGTTTCGATGGTTTTCTCACTTAAGGTGAGCTGCAGCATCCGGTCGGATTCCAGCCAAAAAGCCGTTTCAATATTAGAAGCGGGCAGAGTCATGTAATAATTGGTAATGTCTGGACTGGTAAAGGCATTGCATGAACCCCCGACACGTTCGAGTTCCCGATCAAAAACCGGCACATTGGCCGAACTTCCAAACATCAAGTGCTCGAAGAAGTGTGCCAGTCCTGTTTTGCCTTTTTCTTCAAATCGTGAACCTACCTTATACAACAGGTTGAACACAGCAATCTTTGAGCTGTGGTCTTCATGGACGATTACTTCCATGCCGTTGTCAAGAAAAAACCGGTGATAGTCGAGCATAGTTTTGTTTTCTAAGGAAGTTCAAAGGGCAGGAATTTGTTTAGGGGCTATGATTCCAACCGGTGATTTTTCTTTTGGAATCGGTTTGCCTGCCATTGATGTAAGAAGTCCTGATTTTTACAAAAAAAACCGAACTTTGGTTCAGATCGCTAAGTTAGAGTTCCCAAACAGACTTCTCACCCATCCCGATGAAAAAACACTGCGTAGATCTGAGCAAAACAGGCCAGTTTTCCCCCTTTTTTTTAAACTATATACAAGGTAAAGAGGAGTTGAAGCCATTTTACTCCCACTCGCCAAAAGTGGAGAGCTTTCAGGAAGCGATCGATGCCAAAGGGTTTTCTACAGAGAAAAGGCAGATTTTACACCGTGCCTTGCAGCAGCAATACGACGGAATGGTACTTGAAGAAGAAGTGACGCTGAATATTGAAGCGCTAAAGGATGGTAAAACATTCACGGTGACCACCGGTCATCAGCTCAACTTGTTTACCGGGCCACTCTACTTTATATATAAAATCATCTCCACCATCAACCTGGCCAAAAAGCTTCAGGAGTTTTATCCAGAATACAGGTTTGTTCCTGTCTATTGGATGGCAACGGAAGACCACGACTTTGACGAAATCAATTACTTCAAACTGGATGGGAAAAAGTATCAGTGGCAAAGTAACCAAAAAGGGGCAGTAGGGGATTTTGAGTTGGATGCCTCGTTTAAAGAATTTCTAAAGTCGGTAAGTTTTACCCCGTTATTTTTCAAAGAGGCTTACTCTTCCAGTAAAACCTTAGCAGAAGCGGTGAGAAAATATGTGAATCACCTTTTTGGTTCTTATGGGTTGGTGGTAGTGGATGGAAATGATGCCTCTTTGAAAAGCCTGTTTAAGGAGGTGATACTGGCCGATTTATTTGAGCATTCTCCTTATCAAAAAGCTCAGGAAGCCACCCAAGCTTTGGAACAACTTGGTTATAAAAGTCAGATCTTCCCACGCGAAATCAATCTGTTTTACTTGGACAAAGGAATCAGAGAGCGAATCGAGCGTGCAGCCCACGGTTTTCAGGTAGTGAATTCCGGTCTTAATTTTTCAGAGGAAAAAATGAAGAATTTAGTAGAGAATCACCCGGAGCGATTCAGCCCCAATGTGGTCCTTCGTCCGCTTTTTCAAGAAATGATTCTTCCCAATCTCGCTTATTTAGGTGGTCCGGCAGAAGTAGTCTATTGGCTTCAGCTTAAGGGGGTGTTTGACCAGTTTGAAACTCCCTTTCCGGTGTTGATGCCCAGAAACTTCGCGTTGCTTTTGGATAGACCGGTGTTGAAAAAAATCGGACAGCTAGGATGGTCTCCCAATGATTTGTTCAGGGATTTCAAAGAGTGGAAAAAGGAGTTTGTTCAGGGAGTGTCGAAATTTGATTTCGATTTGGAAGAGGAGCGAAAGGTGATCCAAGATTTATTCGATAGAAAAGCAAGTGAAGCATCCTCTTTAGATACGAGTTTGGTCAGTGCTTTTGAAGCCGGCAAGGTCAGAAGCCTCAAAGTATTGGATCAAATGGGGGCAAAATTGAGAAAGGCGGAAGAGCGAAGACTTCAGGTCGAGCTGAATAGAGCTCAGTCTGTGATGGAGTATGCGGCTCCCGGAGGAAGTCCTCAGGAGAGGGTAGTCAATATGATGCAGTTTTACTTGTCCCGTCCGGAGTTGGTAGAGGAGTTGGTGGGAATTTTTGACCCGTTCGAATATCAAATGATGGTGCTTGAATTTGTTTGAAATCAGGCAAATCGAAGAAGCAGTAGGGAAGAATATGAAGAGTCTGAGAAGTACAAGAAGCAAATTAGGAAGGATACCAGACCATTGAAAACAAATTAAAGGTTGATGAAAACCAAACAGGAACTCCGCTCAGCTTACAGGCAGTTGAGAAAAAAACTCACCCCAGATCAGGTAAAAGAAAAATCAATCGCTATTCGTCGACAGTTTGAGAGTTGGCTTTCGGAAAGGGAACCTCTCACTCACTTTCACCTATTTTTCCCAATCGACCGGTTCAATGAGGTAAATACCTTCTACATCATGGAGCTTTTGGAGCAAAAAGACAAAGTGATCTATACCTCTCAGGTAAGCAAAGATTCCTTGGATATGGATACATTAAAGCTTCCCAAGGATGCGGCCTTTTTTCTGGACGAATGGGGGATTCCTGTACCACAAGAATCCATTCTCGTGGCTCCTTCTAAAATCCAAGTAGTTTTGGTTCCCCTTTTGGCTTATGATAGTCAGGGGAATCGCGTGGGATTTGGCAAAGGATACTATGATCATTTTTTATCCAAACTCAATGCTGATGTGATAAAAATCGGATTGAGTTTTTTTGAGCCAGAGCCGGAAGTGAAGAGGGAGATGCATGATATCCCCTTGAATTTTTGCGTTACTCCAGAAAAAGTGTTTACTTTTTGATCTGTCTGGACCTTCGAATCGGATTGATTTCTTAAAAAATCAAGAAGTCTAACTTCAAGAGGTGAGTATGGATGCGGTAACCGCCTTCAAGACAGGTTTGCAAAGTATTGGTATCATGAAGCACAGATTGTTATTTGTTGGGGCCATAATTGGTTTTTTCTTTTGGTCAGAAGCTCGAGCTCAATTCCAAATGAGGGATTACAATACCATGGTTGGAGTTCGTGCGGGTACTTCTTTGGGAGGATCTGTCAAGCGATTTGTCACGGACCATTCTGCAGTTGAGCTGATGGCGTTCAACCGTTGGAAAGGTTGGAACGCCGTATTGCTTTATGAGCATCATATGGACATCCGGGAATTTAGAGGAATGGAATGGTACCTGGGAGGAGGTGCGCACTATGGAATATGGAAAGAGCCCAAAGCCGAACCACCATGGGTGTATAAAGGAACGGATGATTATAAAGCTTATGGGATAGATTTTATCGCAGGATTGGAATATAATTTTTACAATACAAACATCTATTTAAGTTTTGATTGGAAACCCGCATATAATTTTGTTGATTTTACAAAACTATGGTGGGACGAGGCATCCTTTACCTTAAGATATTCCTTCTGATTTTGAAAAACCGGTTAAAAAATTAACCGGTTTTTGTTTTAATGACAAAAAATTATCCTTTTTAATGTAAAAAATGACCCAATAATTTCGATTTTTTGAAAATTTAGATTTTAGATTTTTTAAAATTCACTTTGTGAAGAATTTTATAATGAAAAATGCCCAAAACCTTCTATTTTATGTTAAAAAAGCGTTAGAAAATCCCTTTTGACACAGTTTTCAATATTTTTTTCAGAAGAAATGATTTTTTGAAATTAATGATTTTAGTCTTTTTTCCAAATTTTGTTCTGTATTGAGGTCAAAAGGATGGTCTTTGGGTTAATATTTGTTAATAATCGGACTTTGCGCCAAATAATAAGCTTTTCGAGCCGTTGAAACGAATTTTTTACCGCTTTTGAAATTACTGGCAAATAAATTTTATTTACGGATCAACTAAACTAAACACCTTATGAGAAAAGCTTTACTCTTTGTTGTTGCGCTTTTCACCATGGCCCTCAGTTATGAGGTGTCGGCGCAACAACGGGTAATTACCGGCAAGGTAATTTCCGAGGAAGACGGTCTAGGGTTGCCAGGTGCAACGGTTCTCGTGAAGGGTACGACAGTGGGTACTACCACCGATTTGGATGGTAATTTCTCCATCAGCGTACCAGCGGGATCCGATGTGCTGATTTTCTCTTTTGTTGGCCTGAAGGCCAAAGAAGAGGTGATCGGTAACCGGTCCGTAGTCAATGTCACCCTGACGACCGACGCGTCGCAACTATCCGAAGTGGTAGTAACGGCGATTGGTATCGAAAGGGAGAAAAAAGCACTGGGTTATGCAGTAACCTCAGTGGACAACTCGCAACTGGAAAACCGTCCAGAAGCAGACGTGGCCCGCGTACTTCAGGGCAAAGTGCCAGGGGTGAACATTACTTCAACCAATGGTATGTCTGGTTCAGGTACCAACATGGTGATCAGAGGTTATTCCTCCGCTACCGGTTCCAACCAGCCCCTGTTCGTGGTAGACGGTGTTCCTTTCAACACCAACACCAATGCCCAGAACGGATTTACCCAAGGTGGTGCGACTACTTCTTCCCGATTCTTGGATATTGATCCAAACAACATCGAAAGTATGTCGGTACTGAAAGGTCTTTCTGCTACGGTGCTTTATGGTGACCAAGGTAGAAATGGGGTAATCTTGATTACAACCAAGTCCGGTGCATCCAAAAGAAAGGCTGCTGAAGTAACCTTGAATCAGTCTGTATTTACCAATAAGGCAGCTTCATTGCCTACGTATGGGCAGATCTATGGTAATGGCTTCCAGCAAGCTCCTGGATTCTTCTTCTCCAACTTCGGTCCTAGAATGGATACCGGATTGACGATCAACCATCCCTATGCGACATCCTCTGTTGCAGCTATCCGTAATGCCTTCCCTCAATTTTGGGTAAATGGTGTAGTGGGTGGAACTCCTGTGCAGTATGAATACAAAGCGTATAAGGATCCTTCTGAAATCTTCTTCAGAACAGGTTTGATCAAAAACACCTCTCTCCAAGTAGCAGGAGGGTCTGATAAAACCGGATACACTGCCAGCTTTGGTTACACCGATGAGGAAGGCTTTGTGCCAGGAAACAACCTTCAGAAATACAATTTTGGTCTTGGGTTGAATTCGGCAATTACAGATAAACTTTCTGTCAATTCCTCCTTCACTTTTGCGATTACCAATCTGCAATCTCCTCCTGCCAACGCTTCTTTTGGGTCAGGTAGTGCGATTCCTTCGGTTTTTGGTCACGTGTTGTTCACTCCCCGTTCTGTGGATTTGGAGAATCTTCCGTTTGAGAATCCTGTAGACAGAAGCTCAGTTTATTTCAGAGGTGGTAATGATATTACCAATCCAAACTGGTTGGTGAGATATTATAAAAATACATCTGATGTAAACCGTTTCTTCAACTCGACTTCTTTGAACTATGACTTCAACGATAACTTCTCCATGACGTATCGGTTGGGTTTGGATACTTATTCAGAGACTCAAGAAATCATGTATAACAGGGGTGGTGCTACAGCTAACTTGGCGACAAGAAATGGTTACTATAGAACCATTAACATCAACAACACCATCTGGAATCAGGACTTGATCTTGAATTGGAAGAAGGACTTCTCTGAAAAATTCGGAATGAGCGCCTTATTGGGTGCGAACTCCCGTTTTGACGATTACGAACAGTCTGGTATCGCGTCTCAAGGTCAATTGGCTTTTGGATTGTTCAGACACTCCAACTTTAGAACTTCAGCGAGTTCGGATGCTTATTCGGGTGGGACACTCAACTACATCCAGCAGGAAAGAAGATACGGTATCTACACCAACGTTACCTTGGATTATTCAGATTTCCTTTTCTTAAACCTGTCAGCCAGAAATGACTGGACTTCTACAGTTGAACAGCCCAACAGAAGTATTCTTTACCCAGGGGGTTCGGTATCCTTTATCCCAACAACTGCTTTTGATTGGAGATCTTCCACATTGAATGATTTGAAGTTGAGATTGGGTTACGGTACTTCAGCGGGATATCCAAATCCATACAATACACGAAATGTTTTGGTACAAAATGCCAGAGCATTTGATCGCGATGGTACGGTGACCACGACACACTCGGTATCAAACATTTTGGGTAATCCAAACTTGAAGCCAGAGCTTCACGGAGAATTGGAATTTGGTGTAGAAGGTGTCATGTTCAACAACAAGTTGAGATTTGATCTCTCTTTGTATGAGAAAAACACAAGAGACTTGATCACTCAGGCTCCCATTGACCCTGCAACCGGATTTACTTCTACAGCAATCAACATTGGTAAAATCAGAACCCGTGGTGCAGAATTCCAGGCTACTGTGACTCCGGTTTCTACCGCTTCCGGATTTGAGTGGAATTCTACCGTAAACTGGGGTCTCTACCGATCCATTGTAATGGAATTAGGTGGTGGCCTTGAGGAAGTGATTGTAGCAGGTTTCACTAATGATGTGGCCAACTTTGCCATTCCGGGACAGCCTTTTAACATCATCAAAGGAACCGGTTTTGACCGTGCTCCGGATGGACAGCCTATTATCTTGTCCAATGGTGTTCATAAGCCAACCAATGAATTGGTGATCTTGGGGGATCCTAATCCGGCTTGGACAGGTTCTTGGATCAACAGCTTCTCTTTCAAAGGCTTTACACTTAGTGCCATGATGGAGTATCGCCATAAAGGAGTGATCTATTCCAACACGGTAACTGCAACCCTTGCACGGGGTGTAACCAAAGATCCAGTAGCTGATCGAGAGATGACCTTCATCATGCCGGGTGTGAGACAGGATGGTACCAACGCAGATGGTTCTCCTCGTTATATTCCAAATGACTATCAAATCACTGCGTCTGATTACTTCTTCTCTGGATACCAGGGAGCAACAGATGAACCTAACGTGTTTGATGGATCAATGGTACGGTTGAGAGAAGTTTCTCTTTCATATGCTTTGCCAAACACACTGATGTCTAAGACTCCATTCAAAAGAGCTTCTTTGGCGTTGAGCGGTACCAACTTGTGGTTCTTGGCCCTTAACTTCCCTCCAAACATGAACTTCGATGTGGACGTGTTGGGAACAGGTGTGGGTAATGGTCTCGGATTTGATTTCGTAACTGGACCTAGCTCTAAGAGATTGGGTGGAACGTTGACTCTTACTTTCTAACCCCAAACAGAAATGAAAATGAAAAGATTTATATATGGCTTGACGATGGCTGCAGGATTAGTTCTGGCCTCGTCTTGTGCGGATAAATTGGATGAACTGTTGGAAAACCCAAATGCAGTAAACGCAGAAACTGCATCTCCTGATTTTCTTCTGAACAGAATCCAATTGGATTACAAAGATCTGTGGTTTGGAATCGCAGATCGTGGAGCAAGATTGACCCGAATGATAAATCAGGGTTCTGCATTGTACGAGGCAGCCTATACTCCCAATGCAACAAATGGAACTTGGTCAAACGCTTACGCAAACGTGTTGGCGGACATCAATTTCCTTATTCCATTGGCAGAAACCGCCAACTTTCAAAGACACCTAGGGATTGCCAAGACGATCAAAGCAATGGTGTTGATGGATTTGGTAGACACCTACGGTGATGTTCCCTTCTCAGAAGCATTGGATGCGGCTAATTTCAACCCTAAGGTTGATAATGGTCAGGCCATATACGCTGCAGCCTTGACACTGTTGAACGAAGCTTCTACGCACTTTACCGCTACCACAGCCGGTGCTCCTAATGATTACTTCTACGCAGGTAACTATGGACGTTGGGGAAGATTGGTCAATACGCTCAAGTTGAAGTATTACCTCAATACCAAGCTCGTAGATGCGGCCGCGTCAAGAACCGGCATCAATGCCTTGATTTCTGGAAATGCGCTTTTAGGTACCGGAGATGATTTCGTATTCCGATTCGGTACTACCAACGCGGATCCGGATTCCAGACATCCTAAATTTGCAGGACAATACACCAACGGTGGCGGTGACTATCAGTCTACGGATTTCATGCATCACCTGACCGTGGAAAAGGGTTTTGATGATCCAAGGACCAGATATTACCTCTATCGTCAAGTGTTGACCAATACGACCAATGTAGATGAGCAAGAGTGTATTTCTCAAATTGCTCCTCCGCATTATTTGGTAGGAAATTATCCGTACTGTAATCCGGCAGGAAACCGAGGATTCTGGGGTAGAGATCACCTCGATCCCGACGGTATTCCACCAGATGGTTTGAAAAGAACTGCTTATGGTCCTTTCCCTTCTGGGGGTAGATTCGACAACGACTCAGGAGCTCCGGTAAGTAATATCAACCTGGGTATGAGAGGGGCTGGAATTCACCCAATCATGTTGGCTGCCTATGTAGACTTTATGTTGGCTGAAGCAGCTTTGACATTGGGTACAACCGGCGATGCTAAAGCGTTGTTGCTTTCAGGTATTCAAAAGCATATGAACTATGTGAGAGCATTTGCGGTAGCAGGTGCTGAAGGTGCTGTGATCACTGCTTTCGAACCGGCGGCTACCTTTACTGCCCGTGTGACCAACTACCTCGCATTTGTCGGAAACCAATATGATGCCCAAGCAAACAATGATGGAAGAATGAATGTGATTGGTAGAGAATATTGGTTGTCATTGTATGGTAATGGTATGGAAGCTTTCAACCTCTACAGAAGAACAGGTAAGCCAGCCAGAATGCAGCCTGCACTTGAGGCTACTCCAGGTCCGTTTGTAAGATCATTCCTGTATCCTGTTAACTACATGGTGACCAATACAAATGCGGTTCAGAAACAAAATCTTGCGGTACAAGTGTTCTGGGATAAAAATCCTGCTTCACCTTGGATTTATTAACCAATTAATTTAGAAAAAATGAAAATGCTAAGATATAGTTTCGGCTTGTTGGCTAGTGCACTCATCTTTCTAAGCTCTTGTAGAGATTTTGTAGAGCCAAATGTGCCTTACAAAGATTTTGATACAGGTGCTTATTTGAGAACGATCGCCAGAACAAGTACTTCGTTCAACTTCTTCAACCTTGGGGCATCAAAGTTTGCCCTTACCCTTGAGGCAGTGGACATCGAAGACGGTAAAACTGTTCAGACAGTTGAAATCCGTGTACGTCACCGAAGATTGATTCCCGGTGTAGGTTTGAGATACACTCCTCAGAATGATGTAGTAGTGAAAACCCTTCAGGCTTCTGATTTTCAGCCAAACCAAACCTCCAGATTCCTTAGGGCTTCATTTGAGGTTACTGCAGCTGAGGCAATTGCAGCTGTTGGGTTGACTTCTGCACAAATTGAGGGTGGGGATGTGTTTGAATTCAGATTGGTGCTCAATGATAAGTTTGGAAGAAGATTCAGCTCCGACAACGTGACTACAAACGTAGCCGGTGCGCCTTTCTATGATTCACCTTTCCAATATCCGGTTTCAGTGATCTGTCCATCGGATTTGGCAGGCACCTACCAATTTGATCATATTGAGACCTTCTGTGGCAAGACCTTCGCAGGTTCTACCACGTGGACTGCAGTTGCTGCCACCCCTGGTTCCTACACTGTGTCAGATGGTACATTTGGTTCTTGGCAGCAATGTTATCCCGATACATGGGGTAATGGAAATGTCAGAATAAATGATGCCTGCGGTAGATTGACCATGACTGGTACAGATAAGTATGGGGATAGTTATTCTATGGTAGTGAAAAGTGTTACGCCTCAAGTACTTACCTTTGAGTGGAGAAACACTTACGGTGAATTTGGAACCGTGGCAGTAAAATCAAATACTGGCAAACCTTGGCCATCATTGAGATAATTCATCTCCTATAATTTTCCTAAAAAGCGACGTCCATAGACGTCGCTTTTTTTTTTAACTGGTTGCCAATAAATACATATTTGGAAAAGCAAATAAGCAATTTTTAAATCCAAACAATAGGGCTTAGATTTGTGTTGTTCTCAAAAACTAACCATGGATAAATTCTCCTACATCGCAAACGCTCACGTGTCTTACATTGATGAGTTGTATGCTTCCTACAAAAACGATCCTGCATCAATAGACCCAAGCTGGAAAGAATTTTTCGAAGGTTTCGACTTTGCTTTGGCAAATTATGGTCAGGAAGAAAATGGTTCGGCACCTCAAATTCCGACCGGTAAGCCATCACCGAATGGTTCATTGGCTACTCCAGGTACCATTATGGATATGGAGCAGCTTCCGAAGGAAATCAAAGTTCGCGCTTTGATTCATGCCCACCGCTCCCGAGCTCACTTGAGATCCAAAACTAACCCTGTTCGTGAGCGAAGAGACCGGAAAGCCCTGATCGATCCGCAGGATTTCGGATTGGGAGATGCGGACATGAATACGGTCTTTCAAGCCGGACATGAAATTGGAATTGGCAATGCCAAACTTTCGGAAATCATTTCAGCACTCAAGACCATCTATGAAGGTCCGATGGGTTTCGAATACCTTTACATCCGTGATCCCGAGATGTTGGATTGGTTCAAAACCAAGGTGGAAAAAGAGGCGCTAGCCTTCAACCCGTCAACTGACGAGAAAAAAAGAATTTTATTTAAGCTTAATCAGGCGGTAGTTTTTGAAAACTTTTTACATACCAAGTATCTTGGTCAAAAGCGATTCTCACTCGAAGGAGGTGAAAGTACCATTCCATTTTTAGATGCAGTGATTAATACTTCGGCCGTTCATGGCGTGGAAGAAGTGATGATCGGTATGGCGCACCGTGGCCGCCTCAATGTACTTGCCAACATCATGGGCAAGACCTATGAACAGATTTTCTCCGAATTTGAGGGGACTGCCAAGCCTGACCTGACCATGGGTGACGGCGATGTGAAGTATCACATGGGCTATTCTTCTGATATCGTTACTCCCGAAGGAAATAAAGTTCACCTCAAACTCGCTCCTAATCCCTCACATTTGGAAGCAGTAAATCCGGTGGTGGAAGGATTTGTAAGAGCAAAAATCGACCACGAACATAAGGGTGATGCCAAGAAAGCACTACCAATCCTGATTCATGGAGATGCAGCTGTGGCCGGTCAGGGGATCGTGTATGAGGTGACTCAAATGGCTGGTCTGAAAGGATACAATACCGGAGGTACCATCCACTTTGTTATTAACAACCAAGTGGGCTTTACGACAGACTTCGATGACGCCCGTACCTCAATTTATTGTACTGACGTTGCCAAAATCATTGATGCGCCCGTGATCCATGTCAACGGGGACAATGCAGAGGCGGTAGTTTTTGCAGCGAAGTTGGCAGCTGAGTTCCGTCAGAAGTTCAGCAAAGACATCTTTGTGGATATGGTTTGCTACAGAAGACACGGACACAACGAGTCTGACGAACCTAAATTCACCCAGCCTGAGCTTTACAACATCATCTCCAAGCATCCGAATCCTAGAGAGATCTATGTGAAGCGTTTGACAGAGCGCGGTGACTTTGATGCAAAAATAGCAGCTCAAATGGACGAAGAATTCCGTCAGTTGCTCCAGGATCGCTTGAATATGGTGAAGGAGAAGCCGCTGCCTTATCAGGCTACCAAGTTTGAGCGGGAGTGGGGAAGTCTTCGCAGATCGACACCGGAGGATTTTGAACAGTCACCCGAAACGTTCATTTCTGAAGATAAAATCGAGAAAGTTGCGGAGGCCTTGACTTTTATCCCTAAAGGATTCAAGCCAATCAAGCAGATCGAAGCGCAGATGAAGCAGCGAAAGGAAATGTTTTTTGAAACCAAAGAACTAAACTGGGCATCTGCTGAACTGCTGGCATACGGTTCTCTCCTTTTGGAAGGAAAAACAGTTCGTATCACTGGTCAGGACGTACAAAGAGGTACCTTCTCTCACCGACATGCGGTCATCCATGATGCCAACACCAATCAACCTTTCAATTCATTGAAAGAAATGAAGGAAAGAAAGGGGCAGTTTCATATTTATAACTCCCTGTTATCTGAATATGCGGTCCTTGGTTTTGAGTATGGTTATGCCATGGCAAATCCAAACTCCCTGACGATTTGGGAAGGCCAGTTCGGTGATTTTGCCAACGGTGCTCAGACCATGATTGACCAGTTTATTTCTTCAGGCGAATCCAAGTGGCAGAAAATGAACGGATTGGTGATGTTACTTCCTCACGGTTATGAAGGCCAAGGACCGGAGCACTCCAATGCCCGTCCGGAGCGTTTCTTGCAGCTTTCGGCAGAATACAACATGGTGGTCGCGAATATTACTGAGCCCTCCAATTTCTTCCATTTGCTGAGAAGACAGTTAACTTGGGAGTTCAGAAAGCCATGTATCGTCATGTCTCCAAAGTCACTGTTGAGACATCCCAAGGTAGTTTCTCCGCTTGCTGAGTTTACTTCAGGTCGATTTAGAGAGGTATTACCTGATACTACTGTTGCGGCAAAAGATGTCAAGCGAGTGATTCTTTGTTCTGGTAAGGTGTTCTATGATCTGGATGAAGCCAGAGAAAAAGAAAAGGTTAAAAATGTCGCAATCATCCGACTTGAGCAGCTCCATCCGCTACCGAAAAATCAGATTCTTGAAATCTTGAAGCAGTACAAAGGTGCCGAGGTGGTATGGGTACAAGAAGAGCCTGAAAACATGGGTTATTGGAATTACCTGCTTCGATTGCTTTACAAGGACCTACCTATGGACGTAATCGCACGTAAAACCAGTGCTTCTCCAGCGACCGGATATAACAAAGTTCACGTGGAAGAACAGAAATCTATTGTTTCTCGGGCTTTAAAGCTTTAATCTTAAATTACACCCCGGATTAGAATTCCGGGGTTGTTTTTAATTTTCAATCAATTGTAAAATCTTCTTTTCCTCAACCTGAAAAGACAACATATAAAACCATGAGCAAAGAAATGAGAGTGCCTACTGTAGGCGAATCGATATCCGAAGTGACAGTAGGTCAGTGGTTTAAAAAAGACGGCGACCAAGTGCAACTCGATGAAGTGTTGTGCGAATTGGAATCTGACAAAGCAACTTTTGAATTCCCCGCTGAGGCTGCCGGGATCTTGAGAATCAAAGCGCAAGAAGGAGATACCGTCGAAATCGGTGGTTTGATCTGTGTGATCGAAGAGGCTGATGCTGCTAGTAAGCCAGCCACGGAATCAAAGCCTCCCGCTCCTGCTGCAAAAGCATCGGCAAGCGGAGAGGTTAAGGAAATGATCGTTCCTACAGTAGGTGAGTCAATCACTGAAGTGACCCTGGCCAATTGGATCAAAAAAGATGGCGACTTCGTGACTTTGGATGAGATTATTGCAGAAGTCGATTCTGACAAAGCTACTTTCGAGCTTCCTGCTGAGGCTACCGGTATTTTGCGACACGTAGCCAAAGAAGGCGATGTCCTCGAAATCGGCGGCTTGATCTGCAAGATCGAGGTGACTGAAGAAGCTCCGGCTAAGACTGAGTCAGCCCCTGCCGAGCCAACAGCAAGTTCCTCTTCTTCTGCCTCTAGCTCTTATGCTGCAGGCCATGCGTCACCTGCTGCTTCAAAGATATTGGCGGAAAAGGGAATTTCTCCCGAGTCAGTGAGTGGTTCTGGAAAAGATGGCCGAATTACTAAAGAAGATGCGCTTTCTGCTAAGAAATCTGCTCCAGCACCTGCGGCTGAAAAGCCTGCACCTAAAGTACAAGAATCAGCATCCCCTGCAGCCGCTCCCGGATCCAGAAATGTACGAAGAGAGAAAATGTCTTCCTTGAGAAAGACTGTTTCCCGAAGATTGGTAGCAGTGAAAAATGAAACGGCGATGTTGACTACGTTCAACGAGGTCAACATGAAGCCAATCATGGATCTGAGAGCTAAATTCAAAGATCAGTTTAAAGAAAAACACGGGGTAGGATTAGGCTTTATGTCCTTCTTTACCAAGGCAGTTTGTGTGGCACTTCAGGAGTGGCCAGCAGTAAATGCCATGATCGATGGCAACGAGATTGTTTACAATGACTTCTGTGATATTTCTATAGCCGTATCTGCTCCAAAAGGTTTGGTAGTTCCTGTGATCCGGAATGCGGAAGCTATGTCTTTTGACCAGATCGAAAAAGAAGTGGTCAGATTGGCCGGAAAAGCCAGAGATAACAAACTTTCTATCGAAGAAATGACCGGAGGTACCTTTACCATCACCAATGGTGGTGTATTCGGATCCATGATGTCCACACCGATCATCAATGCTCCACAGTCTGCTATTTTAGGTATGCATAATATTGTGGAGCGTCCAATGGCTGTAAACGGTGAAGTGAAAATCCTTCCGATGATGTATGTGGCACTTTCATACGATCACCGAATCATTGACGGTCGGGAATCTGTAAGCTTCTTAGTACGTGTAAAGCAATTGTTGGAAGACCCTACCAGGCTTTTGTTTGGAGTCTGAGAAGTATCTAGTCGCTAGACATAAGTATCAAGAGTGAGGACTCCAATTTACTCACTCTTGGTACTAGATTATCAATCATTGGTGAGTGAAAGTCTTGATACTTGATACTTGCTACTAAATTCTATTCAAAATGTATGATGTCATAGTAATCGGTTCTGGTCCTGGTGGATATGTGGCTGCCATCCGCGCTGCTCAACTTGGGATGAAAACCGCTATCGTAGAAAAATATTCCACCTTGGGTGGTACCTGTCTCAATGTGGGCTGTATTCCTTCCAAGGCACTTTTGGATTCATCCGAGCATTACCATAATGCTGCCCATACTTTCAAAACCCACGGAATCAACCTGAAGGATTTAAAGGTCGATTTGGCTCAAATGATCTCCCGAAAGGACGATGTGGTCAAGCAAAATGTGGACGGGATCCAGTTTTTGATGAAAAAGAACAAGATCGATGTGCACCATGGATTAGGTTCTTTCGTGGATGCCCATACCGTCAAGGTGACCAAAGAGGACGGCTCCTCATCGGATATTCAGGGCAAAAACATCATTATCGCAACAGGTTCCAAACCGGCCTCACTTCCATTTATCAAGTTGGACAAAGATCGGGTGATCACTTCCACGGAAGCGCTCAAGATGAAGGAAATTCCAAAGCATCTCATCGTGATCGGTGGTGGTGTGATCGGGATGGAACTCGGATCGGTGTATGGCCGATTGGGAGCTAAAGTTTCTGTCGTGGAATTTATGGATTCCATTATCCCAACTATGGACAAAACCATGGGCAAGGAGCTTCAGAAGTCCTTGAAAAAGCTTGGTTTTGACTTTTACCTGAAGCACAAAGTAACTGCGGTAGAAAATACCGGCAAAGAAGTGGTAGTCAAAGCCGATAATGGAAAAGGTGAAACCATCGAGATCAAAGGCGATTACGTCTTGGTCTCTATTGGACGAAAGCCCTATACCGATGGACTCAATGCTGAAGCCGCTGGTGTGAAGCTAACCGATCGTGGACAAGTCGAAGTCAATGATCACCTTCAAACCTCCGTACCACATATCTATGCAATCGGTGATGTGGTGAAAGGTGCCATGCTGGCCCACAAAGCAGAGGAAGAAGGTGTGTACGTAGCTGAAACTATCGCTGGTCAAAAGCCGCATATCAATTACCTGCTTATTCCTGGTGTAGTTTACACTTGGCCGGAAGTGGCTGCAGTAGGATATACCGAGGAGCAATTGAAAGAACAAGGAAGAAAATATAAAGTGGGCAAATTTCCATTCTTGGCTTCGGGTCGAGCTCGAGCTTCCATGGATACCGATGGATTGGTGAAAGTTTTGGCTGATGCCGAGACCGATGAAATCTTGGGTGTCCATATGATCGGTCCGCGGACCGCTGATATGATCGCCGAAGCGGTCGTTGCGATGGAGTATCGAGCTTCTGCCGAAGATATTTCCAGAATGTCTCATGCGCATCCGACCTATACTGAGGCATTCAAAGAAGCTTGTCTTGCTGCTACAGATAATCGTGCACTACACGTATAAGCGGAAATGCTCTTAATTTCATAAGGCCATTCTCTTTCTCAGAGAGTGGCTTTTTCATTTTCTTTAAAAAATAGCTTACTTCCCTCATGAAGTTCAAAATAGCCATTTTGGGTGCGGGAAATGTCGCTTGGCATTTGGCTCCGGCATTGGAAGATGCCGGACATGAGATCACGGAGATTTATGCCAGGGATCTAGAAAAAGCACAGGAAATTACCGAACGGGTTTACAGTGCCGAGCCAAAGGATGACTTGGATTTTTCGGAAAGCAAGGCTCAGATTTTCATTTTGGCAGTGAAAGATTCGGCGATTCCTGAAGTGGCAGATTCGGTGATTTTGCCCGAAAACAGCATTTTGGTTCATACCTCCGGAACCATGTCCTTGGATATTTTGGGGTACAGTTCGGCGAGTTACACAGGGATTTTTTATCCCTTACAATCGTTTACCAAGGGAAAGAAAATCGAATTGGATGAGGTTCCTTTTTTGCTCGAAGCAGAGGATGAAGAGACGCTGCAAAAACTGAAAAAATTGGCTAAAAGCTTATCTCCTTTGGTCTATACCGTACGATCCAAAGACCGAAAAGCTGTTCATATTGCTGCAGTTTTCGCCAGTAATTTCACCAATCACATGATCCGGATTGCGGAAGAAATCATGCGACGCCAAGGCTTGGATTTTGAAATGCTGAAGCCACTCATCATCGAGACCATTTCCAAAAGTCTTCAATTGGGCGCAAAAAAGGCCCAAACTGGGCCTGCAATTCGAGAGGATTACGAAACACTGGAAGATCATCACCGATTTTTGAACTACAACGAGCAAGTCGCTGAAATCTACCGGCTGGTCTCCCAGGATATTATTGACAGTTAATGATCCCAAGAGCCAAATTTCCCGGCTTGATAATCTTGATAGGCTTCGTAGATCTGTTGTTGCGTATTCATCACAAATGGTCCTTGAGCTACCATGGGTTCATTGAAAGGCTTGGCGTGACCCAAAATTAAAATTGCATCTTCGAGTGCTTCCACTGCGATTTTTTCTCCAGAATTGGTGAATTCTACCAGGTTTCTAAACTGAATTTCTTCACCATTAACCTTAAGTTCTCCTCGGACGATATAGAAAAAGATATTCTCCTCACTAGGGATTACCTTTTCAAATTTTCCTCCTTTTTCCTGATAAATCGTGCTCATGGTCAAGGGAAAAGTTCCTTCAAAAGCACCCTGGACTCCATTCCATTCTCCGAATAATTGCTGGACTTTTATTTTCCCTCCATCTAAGTCAAATGCCGGAATTTCCTCTTTTTGCAATCCAACATAGTTTGGAGTGATCATTTTTTTTGCAGCAGGCAGATTAAGCCAAAGCTGCAATATCTCCAAGTCACCGCCATTTCGCTTGAATTCAGTGCTGGAAACTTCGGCATGAATCAAGCCACGACCTGCAGTCATGTATTGTACTCCACCAGGCCCAATGACCGACTCATGTCCTGAAGAGTCTTTATGCATGATATCTCCTTCCAGAATAAAAGTCACGGTCTCCATTCCCCGATGGGGGTGAGGGCCGAAAGGCAAACCTTGGTTTCGCTCGGGATAGGTTTGGAAGCCATGATGATTGAGGAAAATGAAAGGATCGATCTGTTGAAGAGATCGGGTAGGCATCGGACTGTAGGTCACCAAATCGGCGATGGGACGATATTCGGCTTTATGGATTCGTTTGATGGTTCGCATAGCTCAAATTGTTTGTATATACATTAAATACAAATCTGATCAAAAAAGTTTGCTGGAAAGTGGTTTTTTACTTGAGTCGTTTATCCAATTCCAGGATGGTCTGAAGTAGAACATTTGCCCCGTTCGCAATGTCTTGTTTGGTCGAAAACTCCTCAGGCGCATGGCTGATTCCGTTTTTACTGGGGATAAAAATCATTCCCATCGGAGCAATTCGGGCCATTTCCTGCGCATCGTGTCCGGCTCCGCTTGGAAGACTTTTGGTAGTCAATCCCAATTTATCTGCCTGATTTTTGATTACTTCTCGGATCATTGGGTCAGCCAAAGCGGGTTTGCTGGCTACTTCGATATGCTTGATTTCCAATTGAGTACCGCTTTTTTCGGCCAATACCTTGGCTTTGCCTTCGATTTCTTTATAGATCGTCCAGATTTTTTCGGAAGAAAGGTCTCGGATTTCCAGATTGAGCTTCACTTCACCTGGGATCACATTTCCCGCACCGGGGAAAGCTTGGATTTTTCCTACAGTTCCAACTTGTCTACCCTCATACGAATTGACGATTCGATTCACTTCCAAGATCAACTCGGCCGCGGGTAGCATGGGATCTTTTCGCAAATCCATGGGTGTCGTTCCTGCATGATTCGCTTTGCCTTTGAAAGATATCTCCCACCACTCGATAGCCACAATCCCTTCCACGACTCCAATGTCCAACTTTTCATTGTACAAATTACCTCCCTGCTCGATATGCAGCTCGAGAAAAGCAGCTACATCACCTGGACTTCGCTTCATTTCGGAAATTCTCTCTGGGTCTCCGCCGAGTAATTTGATTCCTTCGGCTTGTGTCACTCCGGCATTGCTGACGACCTGAAGGGCTTCTTGACTCAGCGCTCCCACTATCGCCCGGCTTCCTACCACTCCGCCTTCTTCATTGGTGAAAATGATTACCTCTAATGGATGATCGGTGATGTATCCGTTTTCGGAAAGCGATTGGACGACTTCTATGGCACCTAAAGAGCCAACAGGCCCATCATAGTCTCCTCCGTTGGGCACTTCATCGATATGAGAGCCAAAGGAAATGGGTTTGAGATTTGGGTTTTTGCCTGCTTTCCTGCCTATCAGATTTCCTGCAAAATCAATGGAAACTTCTAATCCTGCCTTTTCCATCAGAGATTTGACAAACTTTCTGGCTTCCACATCATGAGTCGAAAAAGCAACTCGATCTGATCCTCCTTGCGCATTTTTTCCAAAAGTGGCTAAAGTCATCAAGTTCCCATGAAGTCGATCTGCGTTGACTTGGGGCGTTTGAGCAAAAATTAGGGATTGATAGAAAAGAAGGCAAGCCGATATTAGGATTAGGTTTTTCATTTTGATTTTTTGGGTGAATGCACAAAAAAAGTCCCTCTTTGGAGAAGGACTTGGTGTATTTATTTAAGCCATGCGAGCCGAACTTCATCTGGTGCTTTCATTCGGTCAGCCAGTCTCATGTATCGATCGGCAAGGTTGGAAAGGTAATCCTGAGCTTTTGCTGCCATGGCATCCAATCCCGTTAGTGTTTCTATTTTCCAGAATTCCACTAGGTGTTCGATAATCCGGGCATAATCCCAACCGGTATAAATCCCAACTTTCTGAGTGATTTCCGAAAAATCCTTATACAGATTTGGTCTGTTTCCTCCTTCACCCATCAAAACGGCAGGCATGACAATTTGCTTTCGCATCATTTTCTCGAAAGCAGTGATTGCACCGCTTGGATCGATCTCAAAGATGCGGGACATGAAAGATTTATACGCTTTTTCATGTCGGGCTTCGTCACCTGCAATGGTTTTACAAATCCGGGAAAGTACATGGTCGCCTGCTTTATCAGCTAGTTTTCCGGTATTTACATGGGAAATCTTGGTAGCTCTTTCCTGAAAAGAAGTATAGATCATCGCCTGGTAAGGATCTGATTCTGATTTAGGATCAAATCCATTGGAGATGAGTCTATGGATGGTCTGCTCAACTGCTCGCATATCAACTCGCCCGGTAAGGTAAAGGTACTTATTCAATAAGTCTCCATGGCGGTTTTCTTCTGCTGTCCAAGCTTTGGACCATCTTACCCATCCCGAAGGAGAGAGAAGGCTTCGCTCCTCATTGATTCCTTCTAACAGATTGAAATAAGTTTGATAGGAAGGAAGAGCTTCTTCGGTGATCATGTTTCCGACCAACGAGGTCAACACGGTGTCAGGAATTCCTTCTGCTCTTTTTTGCAAAAGTTTGATGTCTTCCAACGCCTCAGGATTGGAAAGGTCAGGTAAAAAATCAGACGGCTGCCAGCATTCGTCCGGATCTACTAAAACATTGTCCACAGCGTGACCTACGAGTTCATCCAGTTGTGAGATGACCTCCATGTTTTTTTCTAATTCGTAATTGATTTCTCCTGATTTCATTCGGGTACTTTATAATTCCAAAAGGAAAACTTTTGGATAGTTGATTGTTACTGAGGGGAAAGGTACGGACAAATCCGCGGATAAGTGATAGAAAAACTCAATTTCGGATATGGGTTTCCACGAGTGGCAATTTCTGACAGAAAAAATTTAGCCTCCAGAAGGAGGCTAAACTGAAGTGTCTGGTTTAAAATCAATAATCGAGTTTATAGGCAGCTACTTTGTTCTTGAAGAAAGTAGGGACATAGACAACCATTTCAGCAGCATTGTATCCGATATCAGCTGTATTGGACTCTGCGGCTTTGGTATCCAGCATTAAGGTTTGTGTAGAGTCATTGGCAAACCAGATTTCTCCTTGCCATCTAGATGCTATAAAATTTCCGTCACCAAGAATTACCAATCCGTCACCGCCTGTTACGTTCGTGTTGAGTACAGTAGTTGTTCCATCAGCGTTCCATTTTTTCAAACCTGAAGCATCAAGTCCGTAGATTGTTCCATCAGTGGCGACTGCAATACCGTTGATTGATTCGTTTCCTTCAGAAATGGTGGAAATAGCCCCGTCCGCGTAGGCGTGTACTTTTCCGGTGGTCATGTCTGTGAAATAAACGGTTCCGTTGTGAGCAGCAACGTCGTTAAGGAATTGGGCACCTTCTACTTTCCATTTGTTGGAAACTTTGGCTGTAGCAATGTCGATTTCCACGAATTCGTCGATGTCGGTCACATACAATTTTCCATTGGAAATAGCCATTCCTTTAGGAGCATTCAAGCCAGAAACCCAAGCTGGATTTACGATTTTGCCTTCTTTGGAAATGATTCCAATTGAACCTTTGCCGTCTTTACCAAGTGGATCTTGGCCTTCGATATTTGAAACAAAAATAGTACCTGTAGCATCGTCAAAAAGGACAGATTCATTGGTCATCAGCGAATCTGCTGTTTCCCAAAGAAGTGTCAAGGTCGGAGTTTTTACTTCTACCACTTCTTCTACGACCTCTTCGGTCTTTTGAGGTCCGCAGTTTGAGAAAAGAAGTGTGGCTGAAATCCCAAGAAGGGAGTACTTGAGTAGATTTTTCATAGTTGATAAAGGTGTTGTTATGGTTTGTTTTATAATCGGACTTTAAAGTTGGTTATTTTTCCTTTCCAAATAAAATCTGTTTTTCAAGGAATTGTTTATCCAAAACAGGCTTATCATTTTTTTTAATTGATGGTTTCCATCAAAAATTTCGCCTGTTGATTTTTATAGCCTTATAGATTCGATTTGCCATTGATGGATTTTTACAGATCAAATCCGAATTAGAACTTAAATTGACCCAAATTAAATTTAGCCCAGTTCATGAAAAAACTTCTGTTTGCCTCGGTACCTGTTTGGTTGTTTTTAGCCTGTGCTGATCCAGGCTCCACCGTAGATTACACTCAAATGTCCGATGAAGAGCGTCTTAAAGCCGCTACGGAAATCGCCCAATCCACCATCATGGTAGATGGTCACGTAGATCTGCCGTATCGGATGAAAGTGGGTGGATTTACACTTCAGCGAGAAATTCTGGATGTTTCTGTAAGGACTCCTGACGGAAATTTCGACTATCCCCGCTCCAAAGAAGGCGGCCTCGATGCGCCTTTTATGTCCATCTACATTCCAGCAGGCAATCAGGCGATTCCGGGTGCGTCCAAAGCGTTGGCTGATTCCTTGATTTTGATGACCGAGCGCTTGGCAAGTACGTTTACGGATAAGTTTGCCATGGCATACAGCCCGGCAGATATTGAAGCCAATTTCAACAAAGGATTGATTTCATTGCCGATGGGTATGGAAAACGGTGCCGGTATCGAGGATGATTTGGCCAATGTGGAATATTTCCACAAAAGAGGAATCCGATACATCACGCTGACTCATGGCAAGGACAACCTGATCGGAGATGCGAGTTATGATACCATGGGTACCTATGGGGGATTAAGTGAGTTTGGGGAAAAAGTAGTGGCTGAAATGAATCGAGTGGGAATTATGGTCGATTTGAGCCATGTCTCTGACAATACCTTTCGCGATGCTTTGGCGATAACCAAAGTTCCAGTGATCGCTTCGCATTCTTCTGTCCGAAAATTCACTCCGGGCTTTGAGCGAAATATGAGTGATGAACTGATTCAGGCCATGGCAAAAAACGGAGGGGTGATGATGATCAATTTCGGTGGTTCTTTTATTGATTCAGCGTATGCGGCTGGTTCGGCAAAAGTGCGTGAGCACATCGTGAATTGGTTGGCTGAAAACAATCTTTCCCGAAGTGATTCTGCTGCGCAGGCGTATATCAAAGAATATTCAGAAAAAAATAATCCATTCCCGACTGTTCAGCGCGTGGCTGATCATTTTGATCATGTGGTCAAGTTAGTTGGGATTGATTATGTAGGATTGGGTTCGGACTTTGATGGAGTGGGGGATTCACTTCCCACTGGACTGAAGGACGTTTCTATGTTTCCTAATCTGATTGCGGAATTATTGAAGCGGGGATATTCTAGAGAGGATATTGAAAAGATCTGCTACAAAAATGTGTTCCGAGTCTGGAAGGCTGTGGAGGATTATGCGGCTAGTCAGAAGTAAACCAATCAAAAAAATCCTCTTAATCGGAGCCCTGATGTCTTTTGGTCAGGGCTCTGACTTTTTATAGATTTCCAGAAACTGGTCAGGAGTTAAGATTGGGATAGTCGAATTTTTAAAGTCTTTTTGATTTCGTGTTAAAATTGCTTCGTACCCAAATTCCAGTGCTGTGAAATACTGAAGCGCATCTTCAAAATCGGTGAAATCGGAAGTGTTCAACGCCAAATCGATCAATTTTTCATTCAAAGGATGAACCACTAAAAGAATCTTGAATTTTCGAAGCAATTCATTGGCGGCTTCAGTTTTTAATAGCTTGAGTAGATGATAATGAGTATTGGCAATGGAAAGAGAGGAAACTCCGCAGTTCAGGATTTTTTGTTCGGAAAGTGAAAAAATTTTACCCGCCTTCAAATCGAATGGCTTTCTGTTAGTCAAAAAGTCGATAAGGATATTGGTATCAATAAACACATTCTTCATTGATACTTCTTTTCAAGATAATCCCTGTATTCTTTTTTGTAGTCGTAATTATCTGGTAAAGAGCCAGCTGCGCCCATAAGGCTTTTGACAAAGGGAGTTATTTGGATATCCTCTGATATTTCTGTTTTGGGCTTTGAAATATTGTCCAAATAGCTTTCAACTAGTTTTGAAAGACTGATTTTTTGCTCTGACGCATAGATCTTTGCCCTTTCAATAACCTCAGCGTTTAATCGAATCGTGAGTTTGGTGTCCATTTGAGAAATATTTGACGTATCGAATTTAAAAAATTGTACGGCAAGAGAAATGATCTGTTCCAAAAAACTGAAATTATATTCAGTCTATCCTTGGATTCGCTTCTGTTTTTAAAGTTCTGACCCAACTTGCGGTTGAAAATTGCGACTTCAAGTTTTCCCCTTTTTCCTGATTCAACTGCAGTATAAAATCTATCGGAAAACGATCCAGATTTTGTTTTACTTGTTCATTCAGTCTCTTGGTCGGGATACCGTACATCTCTGCAAGTTTACTATCCAGCATCACTTTTTGGTTTCTGATTTTATGAATCAATTGTAAAACCCGTTCCTCAGTTAAAAGCTCATTCATAAGCGGTAAAGTTGAAAAGTTGCCGGTCTAAACTACTTGATTTGTTCCTTTTTCTGAAATTCAGGGCCTGAATTTTTGGCCAGTTTTTATCCGCGGAACCCCTCTCTTTCCTGCCAAAATTTCCATTTCCTCCCTATTTCAACCTGGTTTCCAGCCATTCTGACTTAGAAACCGCCTTGGCTAAGCATTTGATCCAAGAGGAAAAGACCAACTAACCACTAACAACCACTATGGATTTTAAACAATTCACCATCAAGTCTCAAGAGGCGATTCAAAAGGCTGCCGAACTCGCCACCAGTGCAGGTCAGCCCAATATCGAGACAGCTCATTTACTCAAAGGTATTTTCGCTGAGGATGAAAATGTAACCGACTTTATTTTCAAGAAACTCGGAGCAAATAAACAGTTGATCGAGCAAAAGCTGGACGAGCAACTCGCCAAGCTTCCCAAAGTCAGTGGCGCTAATCAGCAGCCATACCTTTCAGGCGCGACCAATCAAGCCTTGATTAAGGCCAAGGATTACCTCAAGACTTTTGGGGATGAATACGTCGCCATTGAGCATTTGCTCTTGGGAATTTTAGCTGGCAGTGATTCGATTGCCCAGCTGTTGAAAGATCAGCGATTGGCCGAGAAGCCACTGATCGAAGCTATCAAGGAACTAAGAAAAGGAAATAAAGTGACTGATCCCAACGCAGAAAGCAAGTACAGGGCTTTGGAAAAGTATTCCAAAAACCTGAACGACTTGGCCAAAAAGGGTAAAATCGACCCCGTCATCGGCCGTGATGAAGAAATCAGACGAGTGCTGCAAATCCTCGCGAGGCGTACCAAAAACAACCCCATTTTGCTCGGAGAGCCTGGTGTGGGTAAAACTGCCATTGTCGAAGGTTTGGCTCAGCGAATTGTCTCCGGTGACGTGCCGGAAAACCTAAAGTCAAAAACTTTGATTTCCCTGGATATGGGCTTGCTCGTGGCAGGCGCCAAGTACAAGGGGGAATTTGAGGAGCGACTCAAAGCGGTAATCAAAGAGGTGACGGACTCGGATGGAGAAATCATCCTCTTTATCGATGAAATCCATACACTGATCGGAGCCGGAGGTGGAGGAGAAGGAGCTATGGATGCTGCCAACTTGCTCAAACCAGCCTTGGCACGTGGCGAACTCCATGCGATCGGTGCGACGACGCTGAAGGAATACCAAAAGTACATTGAGAAGGACAAGGCCCTCGAGCGCCGATTCCAGGCTGTCATCGTGGATGAACCCGATGCTGCCGATGCGATTTCTATCCTTCGGGGAATTAAAGACAAGTATGAACTTCACCATGGAGTAAGAATCAAGGACGATGCGGTCATTGCAGCGGTCGAGCTTTCGCAGCGATACATTTCTGACCGTTTTCTACCGGATAAAGCCATTGACTTGATGGACGAGGCAGCTGCCAAACTGAGAATGGAGATCGACTCCCTTCCTCAAGAACTAGACGAGCTGAATCGTAGAATCATGCAGCTTGAAATCGAACGGGAAGCGATTCGCAGAGAAAACAACAAAGACAAGGAAGCGATTTTGAGTAAAGAGATCGCTGAATTGGGTGAAAAAAGACAGTCCGTCAAAGCCAAATGGGAAAGCGAAAAGGCCGTGATCATGGGTATTCAGCGGGAAAAAGAAGCTATCGAAAAGCTGAAACTTGAAGCTGAACAGGCAGAACGTGCCGGCGACTTTGGGAAAGTAGCTGAGATCCGATATGGAAAAATCGGCGAATCGGAGAAGAAGCTGGAATCCTTCAAATCCCAATTGGCAGAAATGCAGGCTGGTTCGCCGCTACTCAAAGAGGAAGTGGATACTGAAGACATCGCTGCGGTGGTATCTAAATGGACAGGTATTCCGGTCATCAAAATGATCCAATCCGAGCGTGAAAAATTACTTCATCTCGAAGACGAATTGGGTCGAAGAGTAGCAGGTCAGCAGGAAGCGATTGCCGCACTTTCGGATGCGGTGAGAAGAAGCCGTGCCGGATTGCAGGACCCTAAGCGTCCGATCGGGAGCTTTATCTTCATGGGTACGACCGGTGTGGGTAAGACTGAATTGGCCAAGGCACTCGCCGAATACCTCTTCAATGACGATAACGCCATGGTGCGGATCGATATGTCCGAGTACCAAGAGCGTCACTCCGTCAGCCGATTGGTGGGAGCACCTCCAGGCTATGTGGGTTATGATGAAGGCGGTCAGTTGACCGAGGCCGTGAGAAGAAAGCCTTACTCAGTGATCCTTTTGGATGAAATTGAAAAGGCTCACCCGGATGTGTTCAACATCTTACTTCAGGTCTTGGATGATGGTCGTTTGACCGACAATAAAGGCCGAATCGCCAATTTCAAGAATACGATTATCATTCTGACCACGAATATCGGTTCACACCTGATTCAGGAGCGATTTGCCGAGATGGAAGAGTGGAATAAGGAGGAGATTTTGGAAAAGACCAAAGCGGAAGTATTTGAGTTGCTCAAAAAATCAGTCCGTCCAGAATTCCTGAACCGTATCGACGAAACGATCATGTTTGAGCCGCTGAATAAGCAGATCATTAGAAAGATCGTGGATATTCAGTGGAAAGAAATCCAAAAGCGTCTTTCTGAATCCAACATTGAGATCGAAGCAACCACAGAAGTCCTGGATTACCTTGGCGAAGTGGGCTTTGATCCAAACTTTGGTGCCAGACCGCTGAAGCGAACCATGCAGCGGTTGATCTTGAATGAACTTTCCAAGCAGATCTTGGCAGGCTATATCAAAAATGATTCGGCAGTTTTGGTAGACTTGGATGCAGACAAGCAAGTGTATTTCAAAAATATTGATGCGACGGTAGAAGTGTAACCAATTTAAGATTTCGCCCATTACCCTCGAGTTCTTTGAATTCGAGGGTAATTTTTTTCGCTCCCAATAGAAGAATTACTAGTTGTTCATAATTCCCGCTGACGGAATTAATGTTAATTCCGTCAGTTGACTCTTCTTAAACTCTATTTCTTAAATGGAGTTATTTCAAAAATTCCAACCGAAATGCTCTTTTCAAATTCGGAAAGTCCAACTGAAATTTGGCAGTCTATAAAGCACGAACTCCATCGTGGAGCTTCCGATCCCAAGCATCCGTTTCGGTATGTGAATTTGGGGACTATAGGAAAAGGCTTTCCACAGGTTCGCACGGTGGTATTGCGTGAAGTGAATCAGGGGTTGAATTTTTTAGTCTTTACAGATTTCCGTTCTGAGAAAGTGAAAGAAGTACAGAACTCTCCTCAGGTGACGCTACATTTTTATCATCCCAAAAAAATGCTTCAAGTCCGAGTGGAGGCCTTGGCAGAGATTCATTTTCAAGATGAGTTAGCAGATCGTTATTGGAGAGGAATTCCTGAGGCCCGCAGGTCAGAATACACGGGAATGTTGCCACCTGGAAATAAGATTTCTAATCCTGATTTGGGCTGGGAGACAAATGACAAATCCTTTTTCACCCTATTGAAAATCAGTCCTCAACGAATCGAGGCCCTTCAATTGAGCAAAGAAGGTCACCTCCGAATCCAATTTGAAAAAGAAAAAGACTGGCAAGGTCAATGGTTGGTTCCCTGACCTATTTTCAATAAAAAAAGCTCTGAATTTCTCCAGAGCTTGTGGTTTCAGACTTTCATGATGTCGGCTTCTTTTTTGACCAGAAGCTCATCGATTTTAGCGGAGTAATTGTCCGTGAATTTTTGAACTTGCTCTTCGGCACGTTTGATCGCGTCTTCGGAAACGCCTTCTTTTTGAAGTTTTCTCAGGGACTCGTTAGTTTCTTTTCTGACGGAGCGGATAGAAATTTTACCGGTTTCACATTCAGATTTTGCCTGCTTTACGAGTTGAACTCTTCGCTCTTCGGTCAATGCTGGAATAGTCAAAATGATGATTTCTCCATTGTTTTGAGGAGCTAGACCAAGATCAGAGTTGATGATGGCCTTCTCGATCTCAGAGATCAGGTTTCGCTCAAAAGGCTTGATGGCCAAAGTTCGTGCATCCGGGGTGGTGACCGAAGATACCTGATTGAGCGGAGTAGGCGCGCCGTAGTATTGCACCATGATTCCGTCGAGTAGGTTGGGCATAGCTTTACCGGCTCTGATTTTTACCAACTCTGCAGCGGTATGATCCACCGCTTTCTGCATGAGTTCTTTGGCTTCGTCTAAGAATAATTCGATTTCTTCCATGAGAATAGTCTAGGTTATGCAGTGATCAATGTTCCGATTTCTTCGCCTTGTACCAATTTGGAGAGATTGCCTTCCTTATTCATGTCAAATACGATGATGGGAAGGTTGTTTTCCTGACATAAGGTAAAAGCTGTCATATCCATGACGTTGAGGTTTTTCTTATACACCTCGTCAAAGGAAATGTTTTGATATTTGGTAGCAGAAGCGTCTTTTTCTGGGTCTGCGGTATAGACACCGTCGACACGAGTTCCTTTTAAAACTACATCTGATTCGATTTCGATGGCTCGAAGTGCTGCGGTGGAGTCGGTGGTAAAGTAAGGGTTGCCTATTCCGGCACCGAAAATCACGATTCTTCCTTTTTCCAAGTGACGGATAGCTCTTCTGCGGATAAACGGCTCACATACACTTTCGATTTTGATACCGGACATTAGTCGGGTGAACATGCCGTTTTGCTCCAGTGCGCTTTGGAGTGCCATGGCATTGATCAAGGTCGCCAGCATTCCCATGTAGTCGCCTTGTACCCGGTCTATTCCTGATTTTTCGGCTTGCACTCCTCTAAAAATATTTCCTCCTCCGATCACTATGGCGATTTCCACGCCCATTTCTTTTACTTTTTTGATCTCGTCAGCATATTGCTGAAGTCGGGCAGGATCGATGCCGTATTTTTTTTCGCCCATGAGGGCTTCTCCACTGAGCTTGAGCAGGATGCGTTTGTATTTCATCGATTGGTTTATTGATTCTAAAGCTACCTTTCCACTTGGGAAATTCGGGTTAAATTCCGATTGGATCGACCTCAAAAAGTCCAAACAATCCGACAAATATAATTTCTTCAGTTCAGAATGCTAGGAGATCGGGTAAAAATGCCTTTCAGCTCCAATAAATTGACTGAAGATCAGTAAATTATTGTCGGTCTAAGGAATTGAATGATGAGCTTTTGGAAAGATAAGCGGGTTTGGATAGTTGGCGCTTCCTCAGGAATTGGGGAAGGGTTGGTATATTCTTTGGCTAAATCCGGTGCCAAACTCTTGCTTTCCTCAAGAAATGAAAACCGTCTTTTGGAGATTGTGAAGTCGCTTTCTGCCTCGGATATTGGGGTGATTCCTTTGGATATTGGAGATCATCGGCAACTGAATAATCTTACCCAACAAGCTTGGGAAACTTATTCAGGATTGGATGTGGTATTTCTCAATGCCGGAATCTCCGTGAGAGATCGGGTGGTGGATACCGAGGTCGAGGTCGAAAAAAAACTCATGGATGTCAACTTTTGGGGGCCGGTAATTATTTCCAAAAAACTACTCCAACTCAAAACTGATCAAGGACAACTTCACCTCGTAGTTACCTCAAGTCTGAGTGGTAAATATGGCGTGCCCAAGCTGGCATCCTATGCGGCATCCAAGCATGCATTACATGGATATTTTGAATCCCTTCGAGCCGAGACACATGGGAATGGCCTTTTTATTCACTTGGCTATACCGGGATTTGTCCGCACTGATATCACAGTAAATGGCTTAAATGGGGACGGAAGCGTCAATGGGAAAATGCAGCAAGCGTTGGCCAAGGGGATGGATCCGTTAACTTGTGCTCAGGGTATTCTTGTGGAAGTGGAAAAAGGGAAAGAAGAGTTCGTAGTGGGAGGAATGGAGCGCCATACCGTTTGGCTGAGTCGACTTTTTCCAGGAGTTATGAAAAAGATGATCCGATCCAACCCGGTTCAAAAACTTGAAAAATGGAAACAGTATTTCCTAAAAAAAAACGGCCCGAAGCCGCTTTCTGATCAAAATTGAATCAAGACCTGATTTTTTTCCACACTTTGTTTCAGGGAAACTTTGACGTCTTTCACAGTACCATCTCCGGGGGCTTTGATGATATTTTCCATCTTCATGGCTTCGAGGATTAGGACTACATCCCCCTTTTTGACCTGGTCTCCGGGTTTGACTTTCAGGTCCAAAATCAATCCCGGCATAGGAGCTTTGATTTCTTTCACGTTTCCAGTCCCGGCCGAATTCATTCCCATTCGGTCCAAGAGAAGGTCAAAGCGATCTTTAAGTTGCAAGGTTGCTGTTTTATATCCCAGTCGGATTTGGATTGTTTTGGTTTCGAAGTCCAGACCCAAAAGTTCGGCATCAATAGATTGATTCCCTTTGATCAAATGAACCGTTTTTTCATCGATCCATTTTATATCCCATTCCAACAAATTTTGATTGACCAAGGTCTGATCCTTGGATTTTTCGACGGAGTAGCTGGTATTTTGAAGGTTTACTGAAAACATTCCTGCTATTTTGGCTTTGTTAAATGATTTTAGGGCCCATTGCCTTCTACTAATTTCTCACCAAATATGAGTCAAAAACGATCTGTCCCAAAAAGAAATTTGATGATCCGTATCAGAATTTGTATCGCCGTGTTGACAGTTTTGGGTTTAAATGCCTGTAAAACAAGCAAATCGACAATTGATGAAAAAGATATTTTGACTTCGATAGATTCAGTGTCCGAAATTTCGGCTCAAAAAAACCACGACCTTCAGCTAAGACACAATAAAGAAAAATCAATAGTAGAATATCAACCGAGTCCAAGAAGGGATTTTGATATTCTTCATACTGATTTGGATTTGCAATTCGATTGGGAAAACCAATCCGTTTTGGGGAGAGCCCTACTTAGGGTCAAGCCTTTTTTTTATCCTCAGCGTACTTTAGTCCTGGATGCAAAAGACTTTGAACTTGGTACAATTGCCTTAATGGGGAAAGACAGCTTAACGGTACTTTCCTACAGGTACAATGAAAAAGAATTAAGCATTTACCTACCCAAAGAATTCTCTTCAAAAGACACCCTAGAGATAATGATTAATTACACGGCCTTTCCTGAACGAAATTCAGGGGATGGCAGTAAAGCGATTACTGATACCAAGGGCTTGTATTTTATCGATCCGCTGGATACTGTTCCAGATAAACCTACCATGGTTTGGACCCAAGGAGAGACGGAGCACAACAGCAAATGGTTTCCAACCATTGATAAACCCAATGAGCGATTTACCCATAGTATCAAACTTACAGTACCAGACTCGATGGTTTCTATAAGTAACGGCAAACTGGTAAAAAAAGAAATCCTAGGCAATGGACTTAGGAAGGATTATTGGGAAATGAACCTTCCCCATGCACCGTATTTGGTAGCGATTGCTGTGGGTAGTTTTGGGAAAGTGGAGGACAGCTATGGTGAGATACCGCTAGGATATTATGTGGAGAAAGGTTTTGAAAAGGGAGCGGCAAAAGTTTTTGAAAATACGCCTAAAATGATGGCGTTTTTTGAAGAAATATTGGGAGTCAACTATCCCTGGGAAAAATACGATCAGATAGTCGTACGTGATTTTGTGTCCGGTGCCATGGAAAATACCACTGCTTCCATATTTATGGAAGAGCTGCGCTTGGATGAACGTGAAGCAATAGATTCCGAATGGGATTATATTATCGCTCATGAGCTCTTTCACCAGTGGTTTGGAGACTATGTGACGACAGAGTCCTGGGCAAATCTCACGCTTAATGAGGCATTTGCAAATTACAGCGAATACCTGTGGAATGAATTTCAATACGGAGAAGACCAAGCTGCTTTGAAGTTAGTTGCCGAGATGGAGGGTTATTTTGCCGAGTCTGAAAGCAAGCAGGTGAATTTGATCCGGTTTGATTACAAGGATTCTGAGGACATGTTTGATGCCCACAGCTACAACAAGGGCGGGGTTATATTACATATGCTAAGAAACCATCTTGGAGACGAGGCATTTTTCAGAGCGCTGAATCTGTATCTGAGACAGAACGCCTTTCAGTCTGTGGAAGTCCATGACCTTAGGCTGGCGTTTGAACAAGTAAGTGGGCAGGATTTAAATTGGTTTTTCAATCAATGGTTTTTGGATAAAGGACATCCCGAGTTAGAAATTGATGTTGACTATTCAGAGCCAGAAAATATTCTGATAACAATTTCTCAAATTCAAGATCTGAATTCTGCACCCTTGTATCAATTGCCTTTGGAAGTAAGCTGGTATGAGGATGGTAATCGAAAGTCCAAAATTCTCTTTCTGAAAGAAGCCAATCAGTTTTTTGCACTTGAAAATGAGAAGCCTATCCATCAGCTTTATGTCGATGAGGGGAAGGGAATTTTAGCACGAAGGTCGCAAAAGCTTGAGGATGGATTTTTTGCCAGACAATTCAACGAATCGCAGTTGGGCGTGGCGAGGTATGAGGCCTTGGATAGTTTGATTTCAAGAGATGCGCGATCTGAGCTGAATTCAATCATTCCAATTGCTTTAAAAGATTCTTTCTGGTCCATTCGGGAAAAATGTTTGGGATACCTTATGTCTGATTCCAACTGGCAATCCGAGCTCTTGGGGATAGAGGACCTGGTGTTTGAATTAGCAGAATCTGATGAAAGAAATTCTGTGAGGGCAGCTGCAATTGATTTATTAACTGAGTGGGATCCGGATAAATACCAGAAGGCATTTCAAAGATGGTCCAATCATCCTTCCTATTTGGTCGCGGGTTCGGCGTTGATGGGATTAATCAATTCAAAAGAATCCAAAGTAGATCCCAAAATCATTGAAGGGTTTTCAAGTGAAGGAAATTTCCGACTGGTTATTCCTGTATCGGAATATTACATCATTGAAGGAGTTAGAGATAAGGGAGAATGGTTTCATCAAAAGTTGGCCCAACTAAAAGGTGAAGGATTATATTACTTTTTGGGCTATTATTCTGAATATTTTGTACGGTTTCCCGAGGAGGGAAAAGAGGAAGCGATTTCCAACCTGATCAAATATTTAAAATATAGTGCCAAAGACTATGTCAGAATGGGGGCGTTTCAAGCCTTATTGGGGTTTTCGGATGATCTTGAAACAGTCCGAAAAATTGAAGTAGCCATAGGGGATGAAAAGTCACCTCAGCTTCAGAATTACTTCAACTATTTCCTGAAAATGCTGAAGGATGAAAATTAATTGATTGATTTTTAAAAGATTGAAACATCAGGCAAGAAAAAGTTTTCAATTTTCAGAACCAACCTTTGATACTTTGGTAAAAGGCTCTAATTTTGCCATCCGTTAAGGTCATAAGCCGAAAAAAGGCTAAGGATTTTAACTCAGTTGGGGGAATACCAAAGCGGCCAACTGGGACGGACTGTAAATCCGTTGACTTATGTCTTCACAGGTTCGAATCCTGTTTCCCCCACATAGATTGCCTGAATGCAAAATTTTTTTTCTAGTTTTGCAGGGCTTAAAAAAATCCGGTACGCCGGTTATAAGCGGGAGTAGCTCAGTTGGTAGAGCGGCAGCCTTCCAAGCTGCAGGTCGCGGGTTCGAGCCTCGTCTCCCGCTCTGTGCTTACAGAGCACAATGGGTTAAGCCGACGTAGCTCAGGGGTAGAGTACTTCCTTGGTAAGGAAGGGGTCACGGGTTCAATTCCCGTCGTTGGCTCATTACAGAGAATAATTATCTAAACATATCTTTAAACTTAAACTGAGGATTTTCACGCATGGCAAAAGCAACCTTCGACCGTTCCAAGCCGCACGTTAATATCGGTACGATTGGACACGTAGACCATGGCAAAACAACCCTGACTGCCGCCATCACTACCGTATTGGCTAAAAAAGGTCTTTCTGAATTGAGAGATTTCTCTTCAATCGACAACGCTCCTGAAGAGAAAGAAAGAGGTATTACTATTAATACTTCTCACGTAGAATATCAGACTGAAAACAGACACTATGCTCACGTAGACTGTCCAGGTCACGCTGACTACGTTAAAAACATGGTAACAGGTGCTGCCCAGATGGACGGTGCTATCCTTGTAGTAGCTGCGACTGACGGACCTATGCCGCAAACCAGAGAGCACATTCTTTTGGCTCGTCAGGTAGGTGTACCTCAACTTGTTGTTTTCTTGAACAAAGTTGACATGGTTGACGATCCTGAATTGCTTGAGCTTGTTGAAATGGAAGTAAGAGAATTGCTTTCTTTCTATGAGTTTGACGGTGACAATATCCCAGTAATTGCTGGTTCTGCACTTGGTGCATTGAACGGTGAAGAGAAGTGGGTTGAGACTGTGATGCAATTGATGAACGCAGTAGATACATTCATTCCTCTTCCAGAGCGTTTGATCGACAAAGATTTCTTGATGCCTGTTGAAGACGTATTCTCTATCACTGGACGTGGTACAGTAGCAACTGGTAGAATTGAAAGAGGTGTAATCAACTCTGGTGAACCAGTTGAAATCATCGGTATGGGTGCTGAAGGCTTAAAGTCTACTGTTACCGGTGTTGAAATGTTCCGTAAGATTCTTGATAGAGGTGAAGCTGGTGACAACGTAGGTTTGTTGTTGAGAGGTATCGAAAAATCTCAAATCAAGCGTGGTATGATTATCTGTAAGCCAGGATCTGTGAAGCCTCACGCTCACTTCAAGGCAGAAGTTTACGTTCTTTCTAAAGAAGAAGGTGGACGTCATACTCCATTCTTCAACAAATACAGACCTCAGTTCTACCTTAGAACTACAGACGTAACTGGTGAAATCAAACTTCCAGCAAACGTGGAAATGGTTATGCCAGGTGACAACGTAACTATCGAAGTTACCCTATTGTCTGCTGTAGCTCTTGAGAAAGGTTTGAGATTTGCGATCCGTGAAGGTGGTCGTACAGTAGGTGCCGGACAGGTTACCGAAATTCTTGACTAATTATCAGAATTAGAATATATGATGCGATCCCAAAGATATTTTGGGATCGCATTTGTTTCTAAAGACATTATTCCTAATTTTGCGTTCCGTTTTCGGGCGTATGTTTTACACGGGCATAGTTCAATGGCAGAATAGCGGTCTCCAAAACCGTTGATGGGAGTTCGAATCTCTCTGCCCGTGCAGTAAGAAGATAGACTATGAATCTTAAAAACTTTGTCCTTGAGTCTTATGATGAAATGAAAAACAAGGTCACTTGGCCAAAATTTTCATTCCTTCAAAACAGTGCCGTATTGGTGTTGGTTGCTTCCTTAATCTTCGCACTTTTTATCGGTGTAGTGGATCTGGGATTTGAGAACATCATGACATGGTTTTATGATTTATTCTAATTGAAATTACAGAATGGTTGAACATAAGTGGTACGTACTCAGGGTAGTAGCTGGTCAGGAGAAGAAAACTAAATCCTATCTGGAAAATGAAATTTTCAGACAGAAATTGGATGAATTCATCCCTGAAGTGCTGATTCCTTCTGAGAAGGTATACGAGATGCGTAATGGCAAGAAGCGTGTCAGGGAGAGAAATTTCTTTCCGGGATATGTTTTGGTCAATGCGGATCTTTCGAATGGTGAGGCCAATCACGTAATAACGAGTATTCCGGGAGTAATCGGTTTTCTTGGATCAAACCAGGGGGGAGCTTCCAAAACCCCTGAACCATTACGTCAGTCAGAAGTCAACCGTATCTTAGGTAAGGTTGAGGAGATTGATGAGTTTGCCGAGAAGCAGGATACACCATTTATAGTCGGAGAGGCCGTGAAAGTAATGGACGGTCCTTTCAGTGGATTTACCGGAACGATTGAGGAGATATTTGAGGAAAAGAAAAAGCTTAATGTTATGGTTAAGATTTTCGGCCGAAATACTCCTGTTGAATTAAACTTTATACAAGTAGAAAAACAAGACTAAGCAATGGCTAAGGAAATCACTGGTTATGTAAAACTACAGGTGAAAGGTGGCCAGGCTAACCCGTCGCCTCCAGTAGGTCCAGCTCTTGGTTCCAAGGGTTTGAACATTATGGAGTTCTGTAAACAATTCAATGCCCGTACCCAAGACAAAATGGGTACCGTGCTTCCTGTATTGATTACAGTTTATTCTGACAAATCTTTTGACTTTGTAGTAAAAACTCCTCCAGCTGCAAATATGCTGTTGGAAGCTGCCAAAGTGAAAAGCGGTTCTGCGGAGCCAAACAGAAAAAAGGTAGGTTCTGTTACCTGGGATCAGGTAAGAGTAATTGCCGAGACGAAAATGCCTGACCTGAATGCTTTCAAAGTAGAATCTGCCATGAAAATGGTAGCTGGTACTGCACGAAGCATGGGTATCACAGTATCTGGTAAAGCCCCTTGGGAAGTATAAATAAACAACAATGGCTAAGTTAACAAAAAAGCAAAAAGAAGCTCTTTCTAAGTACGACCCAAGCCAAGTGTACTCCCTGGAGGCAGCTTCTTCACTGGTTAAGGAAATTACCACGACTAAGTTTGACGCTTCTGTAGATGTAGATGTCCGGTTGGGCGTTGATCCTCGGAAGGCTGATCAAATGGTGAGAGGGGTTGTAGCCCTTCCTCATGGTACAGGCAAAGACATCAAGGTATTGGTGCTTTGTACTCCTGACAAAGTAGCAGAAGCGACCGAAGCAGGTGCAGACTACGTTGGTTTGGACGATTATATTGCCAAAATTGAAGGCGGTTGGACGGATGTTGATGTAATCATCACTATGCCAAACGTGATGGCAAAAGTAGGTAGGTTAGGTAGAGTATTAGGTCCTCGTGGCTTGATGCCAAATCCTAAATCTGGAACAGTTACCCTTGAAGTGGGTAAGGCAGTAAGAGAAGTAAAAGCCGGTAAAATCGATTTTAAAGTTGATAAATTCGGTATTATTCACGCGGGTATTGGTAAGGTTTCTTTCACGCCTGAGCAAATTCAGGACAATGTGAAAGAGCTGATCATGACCATCTCTAAATTGAAGCCCTCCTCTTCTAAAGGAACTTATTTTAAAAGCATTCATATTTCCAGCACAATGTCTCCTGGTATTTCAGTAGATAAGGGCAGTATTCAAGGTATTTAATCATGACTAGAGACGAGAAAAAAGTAATTATCGACAGTCTGACTGAGAAATTGAAAGAAAACCCTTTCTTCTATATCACAGATGCAGGCGGATTTACAGTAGCTGAAGTAAACGCATTTAGACGTACTTGTTACGAAAGAGGCGTTGAATACAAGGTGTTTAAGAACACTTTGATTGCAAAAGCTCTTGAAAATTTGGATGCCGACTATTCTAAGTTGGTAGGTGGTGCGCTTAAAGGCTTCTCCGGAATCATTTTCTCTAAAGAGACAAGTAATTTGCCAGCGAAAGTTCTTTTGGACTTCCGTAAAAAAATGGGTAAAAAAGAGACTAGACCTGTATTTAAAGGTGCTGGAATCGATTCAGATGTAATTCTGGGCGAGAACAACCTTGAAATGCTTTCTAATCTCAAGTCTAAGCAAGAATTGCTCGGCGATCTTATTGGATTGCTTCAATCTCCTGCTAAAAATCTCGTGTCTGCATTGCAGTCTGGTCAAAATAACATCACAGGTGTTCTTAAGACTCTTGCTGACAGAGAGGAAAAATAATCTTATCAAATCATTCAAAAAACAATTAAATAATTAATACAATGGCAGATCTTACACAACTTGCAGAACAGTTGGTAAACTTGACTGTAAAAGAAGTTAAAGAATTGACTGATATCCTTAAAGATCAGTATGGCATCGAGCCTGCTGCAGCTGGTGCTGTAGTAGTAGCGGGTGGTGCCGCTGGAGCTGGTGATGCTCCTGCTGAAGAGGAAAAAACTTCTTTTGACGTAATCTTGAAAGCAGCTGGTGCTCAGAAACTTGCTGTAGTCAAATTGGTGAAGGAATTGACTGGTCTTGGTCTTAAAGAAGCAAAAGATCTTGTTGATGCCGCTCCAAAGGCTTTGAAAGAAGGTGTTGCTAAGGACGAGGCTGAGGCTTTGAAGAAGTCTCTTGAAGAAGCTGGTGCTGAAGTAGAAATCAAGTAATTTGTTGATCTCTAACCTCGAGGTTAGGGATTAGCCCGAAGACCTGACTAATTTAGTCAGGTCTTTTCCTGTTTATGCACAGGTTCAAAATTGCATTATTCCAAGCGTATATTGACGCTTTCCAATATTTAATTTAACTATAAACTATACACTACCTTGGCTATCAAGAATCAAACCGAAAGGAAAAGTTTCTCCTCCATTAAGGTGGTCAAAGACTATCCCGATTTTCTCGATATTCAGTTACAGTCTTTCAAAGACTTTTTCCAACTGGATACCCCTGCAGAAAAGCGAAGGGCAGATGGGTTATTCAAAGTTTTCGCAGAAAACTTTCCAATCAGTGATTCCAGAGAAAATTTCACTCTAGAGTTTATTGATTATGCTGTCGATCCTCCAAAATATAGTGTGGAAGAGTGTATCGATAGGGGTCTGACTTATTCTGTTCCGTTGAAAGCAAAATTGAGATTGCTTTGTCATGACGAGGACAATGAGGACTTCGAAACCATCGAGCAAGAAGTATTTCTTGGGAACTTGCCTTACATGACTGAAAAGGGCTCATTTGTTATTAATGGTGCAGAGCGTGTGATTGTATCCCAATTGCATAGATCTCCCGGTGTTTTCTTTGCCCAAAGCAAGCATACAAATGGGACTAAGCTTTATTCAGCCAGGATTATTCCTTTCAAAGGTTCTTGGATCGAGTTTGCTACTGATATCAACAATGTCATGTATGCTTACATTGATCGTAAAAAGAAATTCCCTGTAACCACTCTTTTGAGAGCAATCGGATATGGCTCTGATAAAGACATCCTGGATCTTTTTGGTCTTTCGGAAGAGGTTTCAGCTACAAAAGCTGCGTTAAAAAAGGCAGCAGGTAGAAAATTAGCCGCTAGAGTTCTGAGAACTTGGGTAGAAGATTTCGTTGACGAGGATACGGGTGAGGTAGTATCCATTGATCGAAACGAAGTATTGCTAGAACGGGACACTGTTCTTACAGACGAAGACATCGAAATGATTTTGGATTCAGGTTCCAAGTCCATCATTCTCCACAGAGAAGATGTGAATGTGGCTGATTTCTCTATCATTTATAATACCCTACAAAAAGATAATTCTAACTCAGAAAAAGAGGCCGTAGAAGTAATCTACCGTCAGCTTCGTAATACAGAAGCTCCTGATGAAGCTACGGCACGTGAGGTAATTCAAAGCTTATTCTTTTCTGATAAAAGATATGATTTGGGTGAAGTTGGTAGATATCGTATCAACAAAAAATTAGGATTGGAAATCGAGCCTGATAAGATTGTATTGACCAAAGAAGACATTATTTCTATTGTCAAATATCTAATCGGTTTGATTAACTCCAAGGCTGTGGTGGATGATATCGATCACTTGTCCAACAGACGAGTTCGAACAGTAGGTGAGCAGCTTTACAGCCAATTTGGAGTTGGTTTGGCAAGAATGGCCAGAACAATCCGAGAGAGAATGAACGTTCGTGACAATGAAGACTTCAAACCAGTCGATTTGATCAATGCACGTACACTTTCATCAGTGATTAACTCCTTCTTTGGTACCAATCAGCTTTCTCAGTTTATGGACCAAACCAATCCTCTTGCTGAGCTGACTCATAAAAGAAGGCTTTCTGCATTGGGACCCGGCGGTCTTTCCAGAGAAAGAGCCGGTTTCGAGGTTCGGGATGTGCATTACACACACTACGGTCGTCTTTGTACTATCGAAACTCCAGAAGGGCCAAACATTGGTTTGATTTCTTCACTTTGCGTCCATGCAAAAGTCAACTCGATGGGCTTCTTGGAGACTCCTTACAGAAAAGTCAACAATGGCAAAGTGGGGATGAAATCCGAAGACATTGTATTCTTGACTGCCGAAGAGGAGGACAATAATAATATTGCCCAAGCTAATGCTCCATTGGACGAAAATGGTTCTTTCATCAACGAGAAAGTGAAAGCCAGATTTGAAGGTGACTTCCCGGTGCTGGAGCCTACTGAAATATCCTACATGGACGTAGCCCCTAACCAGATTGTCTCTGTTGCAGCATCTTTGATTCCTTTCTTGGAACATGATGATGCCAACAGAGCATTGATGGGTTCTAACATGCAGCGTCAGGCGGTACCACTTTTAAAACCTGAAGCACCAATTGTCGGTACTGGCTTGGAAGCCAAAGCGGCTATTGATTCACGGGCATTGATTATCGCTGAGGCTGATGGTGTGGTGGATTATGTCGACGCCAAAAAAATCAGAATTAAATATGATTTGACATCCGACGAACTGCTCGTTAATTTTTCCGATGAGTATCGTTCATATGACCTGATCAAATTCAGAAGAACTAACCAGGATACCACCATTAACTTGACCCCATTGGTACTTAAGGGAGAGAAGGTTAAAAAAGGCCAAGTCTTGGTAGAAGGTTATTCTACAAACAAAGGAGAGCTTGCTCTGGGTAAAAACCTAAAAGTGGCCTATATGCCATGGCAGGGGTATAACTTCGAGGATGCGATCGTGATTTCTGAGCGAGTCGTGAGGGAAGATATCTTCACTTCCATCCACGTAGAAGAATTCCAGTTGGAAGTTCGAGACACCAAGCGCGGGGAAGAAGAATTGACCTCTGAGATTCCAAACGTATCTGAAGAGGCAGTTAAGCACCTGGATGAAAACGGTATTATCCGAGTTGGTGCTGAAGTGAAAGAAGGAGATATCATTATCGGTAAAATTACCCCTAAGGGCGAAACAGATCCTACTCCTGAAGAAAAGCTTCTTAGAGCCATCTTTGGTGATAAAGCTGGAGACGTAAAAGATGCTTCTTTGAAAGCTTCTCCATCTTTGAATGGTGTTGTAATCGAGACAAAACTGTTCTCCAGACCAAAGAAAGACAAAGACAACAGAGCAAAATCAAAAGCTGAAGTTGAAAAATTGAAGGCCAAATATTCCAAGGATCTGCTTGGTATTCGTGCTCGAATGATCAATAAGTTGGTGACTCTTCTTGATGGCAAAACTTCTCAGGGAGTGAAGCATAAGTTTGGTGATGAGATCATCAGCAAAGGGATGAAATTCAATTTGAAAAACATTGAGAATAATCTCTTCCCTGCCAAAAATCCATACAGAGACGAATCCAATTACAATGTTCCAGAAGAGGCAAACCTCATTTCAGACATTATTTTGGATGACTGGACAGAAGATGCACATACCAACAGCCTTATTGTGAAGTTGGTGAAAAATTATACCAACTCCAGAAATGAAATCTCCGGAAGATTCAAGCGTGATCGATTTACTCTCGAAGTTGGTGATGAATTGCCAGCTGGTATAGTTCAACTTGCCAAGGTTTACATCGCTAAAAAGCGTAAGCTGAAGGTTGGTGATAAAATGGCGGGTCGTCACGGAAATAAAGGGATCGTTGCCCGAATCGTAAGAGACGAAGATATGCCATTCTTGGAAGATGGAACTCCAATGGATATTGTACTCAACCCACTGGGCGTACCTTCCCGAATGAACATCGGGCAGATCTTTGAAACTGTCCTTGCTTGGGCGGGTCAAAAAACGGGTAAGAAATTCGCGACTCCTATTTTTGATGGGGCTTCATTAGATGAAGTTTCTGCCGAATTGGAAATCGCCGGTGTACCCGCTTATGGTAGAACGTACCTTTATGATGGATTGAGTGGAAATCGATTTGATCAACCTGTGACAGTGGGTGTTGCATACATGCTGAAACTTGGTCACTTGGTAGATGATAAGATGCACGCACGGTCTATTGGACCATACTCATTGATCACTCAACAGCCACTGGGAGGTAAGGCGCAGTTTGGTGGTCAGCGTTTCGGAGAAATGGAAGTGTGGGCATTGGAAGCTTTTGGTGCATCCCATGTACTTCAAGAAATCCTTACTGTGAAGTCTGATGACGTAATCGGTAGAGCGAAAGCTTACGAAGCTATTGTGAAAGGTGAAAACCTTCCTAAGCCAAACATCCCTGAATCATTCAATGTATTGGTTCATGAATTGAGAGGCTTGGCTCTTGAAATTACCCTCGATTAATTTGGCTCATAGGGCGGGCAACCGCCCTAAACATATCTCAAAAAATTATGTCGTTTAGAAAAAATAAAAAACTCAACAACGATTTCTCCCGAGTTACCATCAGCTTGGCCTCTCCAGAATCAATTCTGGACAGCTCAAATGGTGAAGTAACCCAGCCAGAGACCATCAATTATAGGACTTACAAGCCTGAAATGGGCGGTTTGTTCTGTGAGCGGATCTTCGGTCCTGTAAAGGATTGGGAATGTCATTGTGGTAAGTACAAGCGAATCAGATATAAAGGCATTATCTGTGACCGTTGTGGGGTAGAAGTAACAGAGAAAAAAGTACGCCGTGAGCGTATGGGCCACATCGAATTAGTGGTTCCGGTTGCTCACATTTGGTACTTTAAGTCCCTTCCTAACAAAATCGGTTACCTTCTTGGCCTTCCTACCAAGAAGCTGGATCAGATCGTGTATTATGAGCGCTATGTGGTTGTCCAGGCAGGCATCAAGGCAGAAGAAGGGGTTCAATACCTTGACTTCCTGACAGAAGATGAATACTTGGACATCATGGATAAGCTTCCCAAGGAAAATCATATGCTTGATGATGACGATCCAAATAAATTCATCGCCAAAATGGGCGCTGAAGCTTTGGAAATGTTATTGGCAAGATTGGATTTGGATGATCTTTCGTATTCCCTGCGTCACCAAGCAGCTACCGATACTTCTCAGCAGCGTAAGGCAGAAGCCTTAAAGCGTCTGAAAGTTGTAGAAGCATTCCGTGATGCAAGAACCCGTATCGAAAACCGTCCTGAGTGGATGGTGGTCCGTATGGTTCCTGTTATTCCACCGGAATTGCGTCCATTGGTTCCTTTGG
Source organism: Algoriphagus aquaeductus (assembly GCF_003253485.1). Lineage (GTDB taxonomy): Bacteria > Bacteroidota > Bacteroidia > Cytophagales > Cyclobacteriaceae > Algoriphagus > Algoriphagus aquaeductus. The sequence goes on from NZ_QKTX01000006.1 coordinate 130,028, forward strand.
ACGGTGGTCGTTTTGCAACTTCCGACTTGAATGATCTCTACAGAAGAGTAATCATCAGAAATAACCGTCTCAAGAGATTGATCGATATCAAAGCTCCTGAGGTGATTTTGAGAAACGAGAAGCGAATGTTGCAGGAAGCTGTGGATTCACTTTTTGATAACTCCAGAAAAGTAAACGCGGTAAGATCCGATGGTAACCGTGCCTTGAAGTCACTTTCAGACATGCTGAAAGGTAAGCAAGGTCGTTTCCGTCAAAACTTGCTCGGTAAGCGTGTGGATTACTCCGGTCGATCTGTAATCGTCGTAGGTCCGGAATTGAAGCTTCACGAGTGCGGTTTTCCTAAAAATATGGCGGCTGAGCTTTTCAAACCATTTATCATCAGAAAACTGATCGAAAGAGGTATTGTAAAGACCGTAAAGTCTGCCAAGAAAATTGTGGATCGAAAAGATCCTGTGGTATGGGATATCTTGGAAAACGTGTTGAAAGGACACCCTGTGCTCCTTAACCGTGCCCCAACTCTTCACAGATTGGGTATCCAGGCCTTCCAGCCTAAATTGATCGAAGGAAAAGCAATCCAACTTCACCCGTTAGTATGTACTGCGTTCAACGCTGACTTTGACGGTGACCAGATGGCGGTTCACGTTCCGCTTGGTCATGAGGCGATCTTGGAAGCTTCGACTTTGATGCTTTCTGCACATAATATCCTCAACCCGGCCAACGGAGCACCTATTACAGTGCCTTCCCAAGACATGGTATTGGGACTTTATTATGTGACTAAAGGAAAAAAATCCACTCCTGAAGAGCCGGTAGCTGGAGAAGGCATGACATTCTACAGTACTGAAGAAGTGATCATTGCTTTGAATGAAGGCAAGATTTCCAAGCATGCCAATATCAAGTGTAAGGTGAAAGTGAGAACAGCTGAAGGAGAGATCAAAGACCAAATCATCGAAACGGTGGCTGGTCGATTGATTTTCAATCAGTTCGTCCCTGAGGAGGTTGGATATGTTAATGAACTATTGACTAAGAAAAAGCTTCAGCAGATTATCGCCGAGGTAGTGAAAGTCTGTGGTATTGCCAGAACAGCTCAGTTCCTTGATGATATCAAGCACCTAGGTTTCCAAATGGCTTATCAAGGCGGTCTTTCCATGGGATTAAATGACGTCATCATTCCTGAGGAAAAAGAACCGATGATCGCTAAGGCGAAAGAGGAAGTGGACCAGGTTTGGAACAACTACCTCATGGGTCTGATTACCGACAACGAGCGTTACAATCAAGTAATTGATATTTGGACTCGTACCAACTCTCATTTGACTAATAATCTGATGAAGAAGATGGAGGAGGACAAGCAAGGATTCAACGCCATCTACATGATGATGCACTCTGGAGCCCGAGGTTCTAGAGAGCAGATCCGACAATTGGGTGGTATGAGAGGTCTGATGGCCAAGCCTCAGAAAAACCTTCAGGGATCCGTTGGTGAAATCATTGAAAACCCAATCCTTTCCAACTTCAAAGAAGGGCTGGATGTATTGGAATACTTCATCTCCACTCACGGTGCACGAAAAGGTCTAGCTGATACGGCACTGAAAACTGCCGATGCGGGTTATTTGACTCGTCGTCTTGTTGACGTGGCTCAGGACATGATCATCACCGAAGAAGATTGTGGTACACTGAGAGGTCTTGTGGTTCAGCCATTGAAAGACAACGACGAAATCGTAGAGCCACTTTCAGAGAGAATTCTCGGAAGAGTGTCTGTACATGATGTCTATGACTTAGCCACAGATGAACTGATCGTCCCAGCTGGAGTAGAAATCACAGACGAAATCGCCAAACGAGTAGACGAGTCTTCTATTGAGGAGGTTGAAATCCGTTCAGTATTGACTTGCGAAACCAGAAGAGGAGTTTGTTCCAAGTGTTATGGTAGAAACTTAGCTACTGGTAAGATGGTCCAGGCTGGTGAATCTGTAGGTGTGATCGCTGCCCAGTCTATCGGTGAACCTGGAACTCAGTTGACGTTGAGAACTTTCCACGTAGGTGGTACCGCTTCTAACATGGCAGTTGATGCCAGCATCAATGCGAAATTTGATGGGGTAGTAGAGTTCGATGAGGAATTGAGGTATCTCGAAACCACCAACAGAGATGGTGAGCCAGTCACTGTCGTGATGGGACGTTCGGGTGAAATCCGAATCAATGAGGCCAAATCAGGCAAAATATTGGTGTCCAACCATGTTCCATATGGAGCGATTCTTAATGTCAAGGATGGTCAGAAAATTTCCAAAGGTGAATCTCTCTGTACTTGGGATCCATACAACGCAGTCATTCTCTCAGAGTTTGATGGTGTTGTAGAGTTCGAAGCCATTGTCGAAGGGATCACTTACAAAGAAGTAGCTGATGATCAGACTGGTTTCCGTGAAAAGGTAATCATCGAAACCAAAGACAGAACGAAGAACCCGGCCATTGTCATCAATTATGGTGAAGATTCCAAAGGATATAATATTCCTGTAGGAGCTCACTTGGCCGTGGAAGCAGGAGAGAAAGTGAAGTCCGGACAAATCTTGGTTAAAATTCCAAGATCTGTTGGTAAGACAAGAGACATTACCGGTGGTCTTCCTAGGGTTACAGAATTGTTTGAGGCGAGAAACCCATCCAATCCTGCGGTAGTTTCAGAAATCGATGGGGTAGTTACTTATGGAGGTATCAAGCGAGGAAACAGAGAAATCATAATTGAATCCAGAGATGGAGTAATCAAAAAATACATGGTTTCCTTGTCCAAGCACATCCTGGTTCAGGAAAATGACTTCATCCGTGCAGGCGAACCTTTGTCAGATGGTGCGATCACTCCAAGTGATATTCTTTCTATCAAAGGTCCTACTGCGGTGCAAGAATACCTTGTCAATGAAATCCAAGAAGTGTATAGACTTCAAGGTGTGAAAATCAATGACAAACACATCGAGGTAATTGTATCTCAAATGATGCAGAAAGTAGAGATTCTCGATGCAGGTGACACGAATTTCTTGCAAGGACAAGTGGTTGATAAATGGGCTTTCCGTGAGGAAAACGACAACATCTTGGATAAAAAAGTGGTCATGGATGCCGGTGATTCTTCGACGTTGAAACCAGGCATGATCATTTCTTCAAGAAGACTGAGAGATGAGAACTCCAGCCTGAAGCGTAAAGACTTGAAGCTTGTTCAGGTACGGGATGCCGAAACAGCCGTGTCTGCACCTACTCTTCAAGGTATCACAGCAGCCTCTTTAGGTACAGAAAGCTTTATTTCCGCCGCTTCCTTCCAGGAAACGACCAAGGTCCTTTCAGAGGCAGCGATCAGAGGAAAGCGTGATGAGCTGTTAGGCTTGAAGGAAAATGTGATCGTTGGTCACCTCATTCCAGCCGGTACGGGTCAACGTAGGTTGCAAGGGATGATTGTAGGTTCTAAAGAAGAATATGAAAAACTTTCTGAAAACATGGAAAGATCTTCTTCCAAAAGATCCAGCGAAGCGATTCTCTAATTGAAATTCAATAATCTCAACAAGGCCTGTATTCTTATACAGGCCTTTTTTAATCCAATAAAGCAATGGAAGATCCAAATAGAAATGATCAACAGATCAACATCGAACTTTCGGAAGAAATAGCTGAAGGGGTATATTCCAATCTCGCCATGATTGCCCATTCCAATTCTGAATTTGTGATAGACTTTATCAGACTAATGCCAGGAGTCCCAAAGGCAAAAGTTAAATCAAGGGTTATTGTTACCCCTGATCATGCCAAAAGATTGCTTGCGGCCCTGAAGGATAATATCGAAAAATATGAGGCTGCCTTTGGCAAAATCAATCAAGGGGGTGGAACTCCATCTTTCCCTATTTCATTCGGTACCCCAGGCGAGGCGTAACAAAAATATAACTGCTTAATTTTGTTACTCTTATTACTTTCTTTACCTTTGCAGTCCAAAATTTAACAGTTTACAGGAAAACTAAATTTTATCAGTTAATGCCTACTATTCAACAGCTAGTAAGAAAAGGTAGAAATACACTGGAAATCAAATCGAAATCTAGAGCCTTGGATGCATGTCCACAGCGTAGAGGGGTTTGTACCAGAGTATATACTACAACCCCTAAGAAGCCTAACTCCGCGATGAGAAAGGTGGCAAGGGTAAGATTGACTAATGGAAAAGAAGTGAATGCTTACATTCCAGGTGAAGGTCACAATCTGCAAGAGCACTCTATCGTATTGATTAGAGGTGGTCGTGTGAAGGATCTTCCCGGTGTGAGATATCACATCATCCGAGGTGCATTGGATACTGCCGGAGTAAAAGACCGTAAGCAAGGTCGCTCCAAGTATGGTGCTAAAAGACCTAAGGCTGGCAAGGGTGCTCCTGCTGCAGCTCCAGGCAAGAAGAAATAATAAAACACTTGTAAAGAAATGAGAAAAGCGAAACCAAAGAAGAGATATATTCTTCCTGACCCAAAGTTCAATGATACTTTGGTGACCAAGTTTGTAAACTGTCTGATGTTCGACGGGAAGAAGAGTATTGCTTACAACATTTTCTACGATGCGGTAGCAAAGGTAGAATCCAAAGTAGGCGAGAATGGTCTTGAAGTTTGGAAAAAAGCGCTTAACAATATTGCTCCATCCGTTGAGGTGAAGAGTCGTAGAGTTGGTGGTGCTACTTTCCAGGTTCCTATGGAAGTCAGACCTGAAAGAAAAATGGCGCTCGGGATCAAGTGGATGATTCTCTATGCTCGTAGAAGAGGAGAGAAGACCATGATGGACCGATTGGCAGGTGAGATCATCGCAGCAGCAAAAGGCGAAGGAGCCGCTGTCAAGAAAAAGGATGATACGCACAGAATGGCCGAAGCCAACAAAGCATTCTCCCACTTTAGATTTTAATTAGGATGGCAAGAGATTTAAGATTTACCAGAAATATTGGTATTGCAGCTCATATTGATGCTGGAAAGACTACGACTACTGAGCGTATCCTATTTTATTCCGGAAAGTCCCATAAAATCGGTGAAGTGCACGAAGGTGCCGCCACTATGGACTGGATGGCTCAAGAGCAGGAAAGAGGGATTACCATTACTTCCGCTGCTACTACTGTATTCTGGAATTATAGAAGTAATCAATATCAAATTAACATCATCGATACCCCAGGCCACGTTGACTTTACTGTAGAAGTAAACCGTTCCCTGAGAATCCTTGATGGACTTGTTTTCCTATTCAGTGCTGTGGATGGTGTTGAACCACAGTCTGAGACAAACTGGCGATTAGCTGATAATTACAAAGTCGCTCGTATCGGTTTCGTTAACAAAATGGACCGTGCCGGTGCAAACTTCTTAGCTGTTTGTAAGCAAGTAAAGGAAATGCTCGGTTCTTACGCAGTTCCTTTGCAACTTCCAATCGGTGCCGAAGATAAATTTCGTGGTGTAGTCGATTTGATCAACAACCGCGCAATGATCTGGAATGAGCACGACATGGGGATGACCTATGAAGTTGTGCCAATTCCGGAAGATATGGAAGAAGAAGTAGCTCAATACAGAGAGCACCTTTTGGAAGCGGTAGCTGAGTATGATGAATCATTGATGGAGAAATTCTTCGATGATCCAAACTCAATTACGGAAGCTGAAATCTTGAAGGCACTTAGAGCAGCAACCATCGACATGAAAATTGTGCCAATGGTTTGCGGATCTTCTTTCAAAAACAAAGGAGTTCAGACCATGCTTGACTTGGTTATGGAATTGCTGCCTTCTCCATTAGACAAGGATGATATTATTGGTCATTCTTTGGATAATGAGGACGAAGAGGTCAGAATTTCTCCAAGCGAAGCCGAGCCGTTCACTGGTCTTGCCTTTAAAATTGCCACTGACCCATTTGTAGGTAGACTTTGCTTCGTAAGAGCATACTCTGGCGTATTGGAGTCTGGTTCTTATGTATTCAACAGCCGTTCTGGAAATAAGGAGCGTATCTCTCGAGTATTCCAAATGCACGCGAATAAGCAAAACCAAATTGAAAGATTGGTTGCTGGTGACATCGGAGCTGTAGTGGGTTTCAAAGACATCAAAACTGGTGATACACTTTGCGATGAAAAGAGAAAAGTAGTTCTTGAGTCAATGGTATTCCCAGAGCCAGTTATCGGTTACGCTATTGAGCCTAAGACTCAAGCTGACGTCGATAAGCTAGGTATGGCAATTGCTAAATTGGTAGAAGAGGATCCAACACTTCAGGTAAATACTGATCACGAAACAGGTCAGACGATCCTTAGAGGTATGGGTGAACTTCACTTGGAGATTATCATCGACCGTTTGAAGAGAGAATTCAAAGTTGAAATCAATCAAGGTGCTCCTCAGGTTGCTTACAAAGAAGCTCTTTTCGGTTCTGTTGAGCACAAGGAGGTTTACAAAAAGCAGACTGGTGGTAAAGGTAAATTTGCCGATATCGTATTCGAGTTGGGTCCAAAAGATCCAGATCCTGAAACTGGTGAAATTAAGCCCGGACTTGACTTTGTCAACGGTATCGTTGGTGGTGTGATTCCTAAAGAATTTATCCAGCCTGTTCAGAAAGGATTCCAGGAAGCAATGAAGAATGGTCCTTTGGCAGGCTATCCAATCGAAGCGATGAAAGTTAGATTGTTTCACGGTTCATACCATGACGTTGACTCCGATGCGCTTTCCTTCGAATTGGCAGCTAGAATCGGTTTCAAAGAAGCAGCTAAGAAATGTAGACCTCAATTGCTTGAGCCTATCATGGCTGTAGATGTGGTAACTCCAGATGAATATACTGGTCCTATCACAGGTGATTTGAACAGAAGAAGAGGTTTGATGAAAGGTATGGATACAAAAGGTACATCAACCGTTGTGAAAGCAGCTGTTCCATTATCTGAATTGTTCGGTTACGTAACTGATTTGAGAACCATCACTTCAGGTCGAGCCACAGCATCACTGACATTCTCTCACTATGAGCCAGTTCCAAGCAATATTGCAGAAGCAGTCATTGCGAAAGTAAAAGGTGAAAAAGCCTAATTGAAAAGAACATGAACCAGAAAATCAGAATAAAATTGAAATCATACGATCATAGCCTGGTGGATAAGTCATCAGAAAAGATCGTGAAGGCAGTAAAGGCTACTGGCGCTGTTGTTGTTGGTCCGATTCCATTGCCTACAAAAAAGGAGAAGTTTACGGTGTTGAAATCGCCACACGTAAACAAAAAGGCTAGAGATCAATACCAACTTTGTACTTACAAAAGATTGGTTGACATCTATTCCAATTCTTCCAAAACTGTGGATGCGTTGATGAAGATCGAGCTTCCTAGTGGTGTGGATGTAGAAATTAAAGTCTGATAGACTTGAAATTCGAAGAAAAAACCTGCATGAACTGCAGGTTTTTTTGTTTCCTCCCTGTCCTAAAATGGGTATGAACCGACATTCCAAAGGATTTAAAGGCAGAAATCAATTATTTTCTAATTGTTTGAAAATATTAGAGTTGGGATTTGCTGCCAAATAATATTTCAGTAACTTTGCAGTCCTTAAAAAGGGCCCAAGTGTATAATCGCTTGTGGATTATCAAATTATCTTATTCAAGATGTCTGGTATTATAGGTAAAAAAGTAGGAATGACTAGCATCTTCAGTGCCGATGGACGTAACGTCGCATGCACGCTAATCGAAGCTGGTCCTTGCGTAGTGACGCAAGTAAAAAACGTTGAAACAGACGGGTACAACGCAGTGCAGTTGGCATTCGGTGAGCGAAAGGAGAAAAACACTCCCAAGCCATTGATCGGTCATTTTAAAAAGGCCGGCACCACGCCAAAGCAGAAAGTTGTTGAGTTCCGTGACTTCAGGGTCGAGTTTGAAGGCCAAGTGGAGCTCGGAAAGACAGTAAGTGCCGGAGAGGTTTTCGTAGAAGGTGACTTCGTGGATGCCATCGGTACTTCAAAAGGTAAAGGCTTCCAAGGTGTCGTGAAGCGTCATGGTTTTGGTGGTGTGGGTGGACAAACTCACGGTCAGCACAACAGACAAAGACACCCAGGTTCCATTGGTGCTTGTTCTTGGCCATCAAGAGTATTCAAAGGCATGAGAATGGCCGGAAGAACTGGTGGTGACAGAGTAAAAGTAATCAACCTGAGAGTGTTGAAAGTTTATTCTGAGCAAAACCTGATTTTGGTTTCTGGTTCAGTGCCTGGTCCTAAAAATTCATTTGTTATTCTGGAGAAGTAAGCCATGGAATTAGCAGTAATCAATCATAAAGGACAAGAAACAGGTAGAAAGGTGACTCTTTCTGACGAGATTTTTGCAATCGAACCTAACGATAACGCAATCTACCTGGATGTAAAGCAATACCTGGCCAATCAAAGACAGGGTACGCATAAGTCGAAAGAAAGAAATGAAGTAGCAGGTTCTACTAAAAAGATCAAGAAGCAAAAGGGAACCGGTGGTGCCCGTGCCGGATCTTTGAAAGCTCCTAACTTCCGTGGTGGGGGTAGAGTTTTTGGCCCTAAGCCAAGAGACTACTCTTTCAAATTGAATAAAAAGGTGAAGCAGTTGGCCCGTAAGTCTGCGCTTACTTATAAAGCGAAAGAAAACAGCCTATTGGTATTGGAAGATCTTTCTTTTGATGCACCAAAGACCAAGAACTACCTTGCTTTGCTAAACGGACTTTCTCTTTCTGACAAGAAGACATTGTTGGTTCTCCCAGAAGACAACAAAAATGTATTTCTTTCCAGCAGAAACCTTCCAAAGGCGAAAGTTGTGACTGTACATGATGTAAATACTTACCAACTCCTCAATGCTGACCATTTGGTTTTGTGCGAAGGATCTGTAAGTAAATTAGAAACCATTTTATCGAAATAAGACAATGGATATTCTGAAGCAGCCTTTGATCACAGAAAAGATATCTGCACTTAATGAAAAAGGTGTTTACGGCTTTATCGTCGAGAAAACTGCCGATAAGTTGCAGATTAAATCTACTGTAGAGAAAAAATATGGTGTAAAAGTGGTTTCAGTGCGGACCATGAGATATGCTGCAAAGCATAAAACAAGATACACCAAAAACAAAATCGTATCAGGCTTTACCAATGCTTTCAAGAAAGCAATTGTACAAGTGGCTGATGGTGAAGTAATTGATTTTTACGGAGAAATTTAATTGAATCAATATCATGGCAATTAAAAAATTGAAGCCTGTAACTCCGGGAACACGATTCAGAGTAGCTCCTGCCTTTGACGAGATTACCAAGTCAAAGCCAGAAAAGTCGCTCCTCGCTCCTGTGAAGAAGTCAGGCGGTAGAAATAATGAAGGCAAAATGACCGCTCGCTACATCGGTGGAGGTCATAAGAGAAGACTACGAATCGTAGACTTCCAAAGAAAGAAGTTTGGTGTACCAGCTACCGTAAAGGCTATCGAGTACGATCCAAACAGAACAGCCCGTCTTGCCCTACTTTATTACGCAGATGGTGCAAAGGCCTACATTATCGCTCCGGAAGGTTTGCAAGTAGGACAAACAGTGATTTCCGGTGAGCAAGTTGCTCCAGAAGTGGGCAACGCCATGCCAATGGCAAATATCCCAATGGGTACCATTGTACACAATGTGGAATTGAAGCCAGGTAAAGGTGGTGCATTGGCTAGAAGTGCAGGTGGATACGCTCAGATTGTAGCTAGAGATTCTAGATACGTGACCGTGAAGCTTCCTTCTGGTGAAATGAGACTGATCCTTGGGGCATGTATGGCTACAGTTGGTACTGTATCAAATGCAGACCACATGAATGTAGTTCTGGGTAAAGCCGGCCGTAAAAGATGGCTAGGTGTCAGACCACGTACAAGAGGTGTGGCGATGAACCCAGTAGATCACCCAATGGGCGGTGGTGAAGGTCGTTCTTCAGGTGGACATCCAAGATCACGCAAAGGTCTTCTTGCTAAAGGTAAGAAAACCAGAGCACCTAAGAAGTATTCAAACAAATTCATCATCAGTAAAAGATCTAAATAATTATGGCACGTTCATTAAAAAAAGGTCCTTATATCGAACACCATCTGGTGAAGAAAGTAGATGCCATGAACGAGTCAGGCAAGAAATCTGTCATCAAGACTTGGTCAAGAAGATCCATGATTTCTCCGGATTTCGTGGGACATACCTTCGCTGTGCATAACGGAAACAAGTTTATCCCAGTATTTGTAACTGACAACATGGTAGGTCACAAATTGGGTGAATTTGCCCCAACCAGAAACTTCCGTGGCCACATTGCTAAAAAAGATAAAGGAAAGAGATAATCATGGAAGCAATAGCAAGATTAAGAAACGTTCCTACTTCACCGCGCAAAATGCGCCTTGTGGCTGACCTCGTAAGAGGCAAGAGAGTAGGATTGGCCCTTAGCATTTTGAAATTCACTCCAAATCATGGAGCGATCAAATTGGAGAAACTTCTCCTTTCTGCTGTGGCCAATTGGCAGGCAAAAAATCCTGATGCCAAGCTTGAAGAAGCTGACCTATTTGTGAAAACCATCATGGTTGACGAAGGTCGTTCACTCAAGCGATTGAGACCTGCTCCACAAGGACGTGGTCACAGAATCCGCAAGAGATCCAATCATGTAACCCTGGTAATTGACGCGTTCAATGCTGGAGACGTTACCGCTGATATAGTAGAAACTAACGAAAAGGCAAATTAAGAAAAGACTATGGGACAAAAGATTAACCCAATAGGATTTAGACTTGGTGTAATTAAAGGCTGGGATTCCAACTGGTATGGTGGGAAAGATTTTGCTGAAAAATTATACGAAGATCAACAAATCCGTAAGTACGTCCTTGCCAGAATACCTAAAGGCGGAATTGCTAAAGTGATCATTGAGCGTACGCTTAAGAGAATCACACTTACAATTCACACTGCCAGACCAGGTGTTGTAATTGGTAAAGGTGGAGCCGAAGTAGACAAGCTTAAAGAAGAACTCAAGAAGATCACCAACAAAGATATTCAAATCAATATCTTCGAAATTAAGCGTCCTGAATTGGATGCTAAATTGGTAGGTGAATCTATCGCGCAGCAGCTTCAAGCTAGAATTTCCTTCCGTCGTGCAATGAAGCAGGCGATTGCTGCTACCATGAGAGTGGGAGCAGAAGGAATTAAAGTTAAACTTTCTGGTCGTCTAGGCGGAGCTGAAATGGCCCGTTCTGAAATGTACAAAGAAGGACGTATCCCTCTTCATACCCTTAGAGCCGATATTGATTATGCGATCTCCGAAGCACTTACGGTGTATGGAATCATCGGTATCAAAGTATGGATCTTTAAAGGTGAAGTATACGGTAAGAGAGACCTATCCCCTAATCAAGGTGCTGCCAACGAGCCAAAAGGACAGCGTGGCCCAGCTCCAAAAGGTAGAGATAAAGACGGTCCAAGACGCAGAAAAAGAAATAACTAATTTTCACCTTTCTAAGTGAGAAATCATGTTACAGCCGAAAAGAACTAAATATAGGAAGATGCACAAGGGCCGTGTCAAAGGTCTGGCTACAAGAGGCGCTGAGCTCTCTTTTGGCAACTTTGGCATCAAATCCCTTGAGCCAGGATGGATTACTTCTCGCCAGATCGAGGCAGCTCGTATTGCCATGACAAGAGCGATGAAGAGAGAAGGACAGGTTTGGATCAGAATTTTCCCTGACAAACCTATCACCAAAAAGCCCGCAGAGGTACGTATGGGTAAAGGTAAAGGTGCTCCAGAATATTGGGTTGCAGTTATCAAGCCAGGTACTATCCTTTTCGAAGCTACAGGCGTGAGCCTGGAGACCGCTCAAGAGGCGTTGAGACTTGCGCAGCAGAAGCTACCCGTAAGTACAAGATTTGTTGTAAGAAGAGACTACGCTGAATAATCAGGAATTATGAAAAACACTGAAATCAGATCACTTTCAGCAAGTGAAATCGCCGAGCGACTTGTCGCTGAGCAGGAGAATCTAAGCAAATTGAGATTTGCCCATTCGATTTCTCCAATTGAGAATCCTAACAGAATCAGAGAGTCTAAGCGTCTGGTCGCAAGATTGAAGACTGCATTACACTCCAAATAACTAGCTAACAGAAAAGAAAATGGCTACGATTGAGAGAAATCTTCGCAAAGAAAGAATTGGGAAGGTCGTAAGCAACAAAATGGATAAATCCATCACTGTGGCTGTAGAGCGTAAGGTAAAGCATCCGATCTACGGTAAGTTTGTTGCCAAGACTACCAAATTTATGGTTCATGACGAGAAAAATGAGTGTAACCCGGGAGACTTGGTTAAAATCAGCGAAACTCGTCCGCTGAGCAAGAATAAGCGTTGGAGATTAGTTGAAATTATTGAAAGGGCTAAGTAATCATGATACAGCAAGAATCCAGACTAAGCGTTGCAGATAATTCCGGTGCCAAAGAGGTATTGGTCATCCGCGTGTTGGGAGGAACTGGTAAGCGTTATGCTTCAATCGGTGATAAAGTAGTCGTGACTGTAAAGTCAGCCCTATCTTCCAGCAATATGAAAAAGGGTACCGTTTCCAAAGCGGTAATTGTAAGAACAAAGAAAGAGATCCGTAGAAAGGATGGTTCTTATATCAGATTTGAAGATAATGCTGCCGTGTTGTTGAACAACAACGATGAGCCACGAGGTACCCGTATTTTCGGTCCAGTAGCCAGAGAGCTCAGAGAAAAGCAGTTTATGAAAATCGTTTCCTTGGCCCCTGAAGTACTTTAATCATGGAAAGAAAATTCAATAAGCAGCCTAAGCTGCACATCAAAACTGGAGATACTGTAAAGGTAATCGCAGGTGATGACAAAGGAAAAACCGGAAAGGTACTTTCAATAGATACTGATAAGAGAAAGGCAATCGTGGAAGGGATCAATATGATCACCAAACATGTGAAGCCTACTGCTGCAAAGCCTCAGGGTGGTATCGAAAAGAAGGAAGCCTCCTTGCATATCAGTAATTTAATGCTTGTTGACCCTAAAACCGGTGAAGCAACTAGAACTGGCCGTAAGGTAGGTGAAAATGGAAAACTAGTGAGGTTCTCAAAGAAAACTGGGGAGGTGATCAATGGCTAATCCAAGAATTAAAGTAAAATACTTGAACGATATCGTTCCTGCTTTGAAAGAGAAGTTTCAATACTCCTCCGTAATGCAGGTTCCCAAGTTGACAAAAATTGTCATCAATAAAGGGATTGGAGCTGCAGTAGCTGATAAGAAGTTAGTGGATCAAGGAGTTGAAGAGCTTTCTTTGATTACCGGTCAGAGAGCTGTTGCAACCAAAGCTAAAATTGCTGTCTCTAACTTCAAACTTAGAGAAGGAATGCCAATTGGAGCCAAAGTTACTTTGAGAGGCGAGAAGATGTATGAGTTCCTTGATCGATTGATGACCGTAGCTCTTCCACGAGTACGTGACTTCAAAGGTATTTCTGACAAAGGATTTGACGGAAGAGGAAACTACACGTTGGGCGTTACCGAACAGATTATTTTCCCTGAGATTTCTATCGAGAAAGTGAATAGAATCTCAGGTATGGATATCACCTTCGTAACTACCGCTGGTACAGATGAAGAAGCTTTTGCTCTGTTGAAAGCTTTTGGAATGCCATTCGTTAATAAAAATAATCAAGAATAATCATGGCAAAAGAGTCCATCAAAGCTCGAGAGAGAAAAAGAGAAAGATTGGTTGCCAAGTATGCCAAGAAAAGAGCCGAGCTGAAAGCAGCCGGTGACTACGAAGCCCTTGACAAATTACCAAAGAATGCTTCTCCGGTAAGACTTCACAACAGATGTAAGCTGACCGGTCGTCCAAAAGGATACATGCGAAAGTTTGGAATCAACAGGGTAACCTTCAGAGAAATGGCTTCTGCTGGTAAAATCCCTGGTCTGACTAAGTCTAGCTGGTAAAATAACGACAGTAGTTTTTATTCTAAAAATCAATTCGTAACTTTGCACGCCCAATTCGGGTGGTGCTAGACTATACTAATATGACTGATCCAATAGCTGATTATCTGACCAGATTGAGAAATGCCATCAAGGCTTCTCATCGAATCGTTGAGATACCTGCTTCTAACATCAAGAAGGAAATCACAAAGGTGTTGCACGAAAAAGGATATATTCAAAATTACAAATTTGAAGATAATGGTCCTCAAGGCACAATCAAGATCGCTTTGAAGTACAATCCTACTACAAAGCAAAACGCCATTGTAAGCCTTGAGCGAGTTAGTACTCCAGGTTTGAGAAAATACGCCAAGCATGATGCTCTCCCCAGAGTGATCAATGGACTTGGTATCGCCATTGTTTCCACATCTAAAGGTGTGATGACCGACAAAGAAGCCCGAGTAGAGGGTATCGGTGGCGAAGTTCTTTGCTACGTATATTAATTTACTATCATGTCTAGAATAGGTAAAAAACCAATAAATATACCCAGCGGTGTTACTGTAGACGTGTCAGCTCATGGAACTGTCACTGTTAAAGGTCCAAAGGGTACACTGACTCAGGATGTGAATCCCGATATTCAGGTGAAAGTGGAAGGCAGCGAAATCGTTGTTTCCAGACCTACCGAATCCAAAAGACATAAATCTTTACATGGTCTTTACAGATCACTGATCAACAACATGGTGATTGGTGTGTCCACAGGCTACAAAAAGGATTTGGAATTGGTCGGTGTAGGTTATAAGGCTTCCAATCAGGGCCAGGTACTTGAGCTGAGCTTAGGTTACTCTCACAGTATTTTTATGGCTTTGCCAAATGAAATCTCTCTTAAGACGGAGACGCCAAAAGGTAAAAACCCATTGATTACTTTGGAAGGTATCGACAAAGAGTTGATCGGACAAGTCGCTGCAAAAATCAGATCTCTTCGTAAGGTTGAACCTTATAAGGGTAAAGGTGTGCGCTTCGTTGGTGAACAAGTTAGACGTAAGGCTGGTAAAACTGCCGGTAAAAAATAATAGGTTATGGCATTTAATAAGAATTCCAGAAGACTTAGAATCAAGCAGGGTATCAGAAGAAAGATTTCTGGTACAGATTCCAGACCTCGTCTGTCAGTTTTCAAAAGTAATACTGGCATTTATGCACAGTTGGTTGACGATCTTAAAGGCGTCACTTTGGCTCAGGCTTCTTCCAAAGAGCTTGGTTCTAAGGCAAACACCAATGTAACTGTATCCAAGGAAGTAGGTAAAAAACTTGCCGAGAGAGCAGTTGCCAATGGAGTGTCTGCAGTAGTATTTGACCGTAATGGCTACTTGTATCATGGTAATGTAAAAGCTTTGGCCGAAGGTGCCAGAGAAGGAGGCCTTAAATTCTAATCAATATGTCTCAAGTAAGAAGAAAACCCATTAGGGCTACAGATACAGAATTGAAAGAGAAAGTTGTCGCTATCAACCGAGTAGCCAAAGTGGTGAAAGGGGGTAGAAGATTTTCCTTCTCTGCAATTGTAGTGGTTGGAGATGGCCAAGGTGTAGTAGGTTACGGATTGGGTAAAGCCAATGAAGTGACTGACGCTATAACCAAAGGCATCGAAGACGCTAAGAAGAACTTGGTGAAAGTTCCAGTTTTGAAAGGTACTATCCCTCATGAACAAATTGGAAAATTTGGTGGAGGTTTGGTATTGATCAAGCCTGCAGCTGCCGGTACCGGTGTTATCGCTGGTGGTGCTATGCGTGCAGTGTTGGAATCAGCCGGTGTAACGGACGTTTTAGCTAAATCAAAAGGCTCGTCCAACCCTCACAATGTTGTGAAAGCTACCATTGATGCATTGGTTCAGCTTAGAGATGCAATCTCTGTTTCTCAACAGAGAGGCGTGAAAATGTCAAAAGTCTTTAACGGATAAGTATCATGGCAAAGATTAAAATCACACAAGTGAAAAGTACGATCGACAGACCAAAAGATCAGAAAGCAACAATCACTGCTCTTGGACTGGGTCGTATCAGCAAATCTGTGGTGGTAGAAAATACTCCTCAAATCGCTGGAATGGTAAATAAAGTGAATCACCTTGTAAAAGTGGAGGAAGCTTAATCATGAAACTATATACATTAACCCCAGCTGAAGGTTCTACAAAAAACCGCAAAAGAATTGGTCGTGGTACTGGTTCTGGTAGAGGTGGAACTTCTACAAGAGGTCATAAAGGAGCTAAGTCAAGATCTGGTTACAAAACTAAGATTGGATTTGAAGGTGGTCAAATGCCTCTTCAAAGACGTGTTCCTAAATTCGGTTTCAAATCCTTGAATAAGGTAGAGTTCAAACCGGTAAATTTGGATACCTTGCAATCTCTTGCTGAGCAATTCAATCTTTCAGCTATCACCATGGAAGCGTTAGTTTCTCATGGACTGGCATCTAAGAATGATAAAATCAAAATCCTCGGCGGTGGAGAATTGAAATCCAAATTGGACGTGACTGCACACCAGTTTTCTGCTTCTGCGGTAGCAGCAATCGAAAACCTTGGTGGTACTGTAAACAAGATTTAAGTAAATGAAAAAGTTTATTTCGACAGTAAAGAACATTTTCTCAATCGAAGACTTGAGAGTAAGAATCCTGAATACCATTGGATTTTTGATCATCTTCAGATTAGGTTCATTCATCGTACTTCCCGGTGTGGATCCATCAAAACTCGGTGGGGCGCCAGAAGGGATATTCGGTTTGATCGATACTTTTCTGGGGGGAGCCTTTAGCAATGCTTCCATTTTCGGTTTGGGGATTATGCCTTACATATCTGCATCTATTGTGTTGCAGTTGCTTACTGTCGGAGTACCCTATTTTCAAAAAATGCAAAAAGAGGGCGAATCTGGTAGAAAAAGAATCAATCAGATTACCCGAGTACTGACCATTGCGATCACGGTAGCGCAAGGTATTGGTTATGTAACAGCTACAATTCTTCCTACTGGAGCCGTTATGGTTAGTACCTCTCTTTTCATGTTCAGTTCGTTAGTACTTCTTTCTGCCGGTACCATGTTTTGTATGTGGTTAGGTGAAAAAATTACTGAGAAGGGAATCGGAAACGGGATCTCTATGCTGATTATGATAGGGATTATTTCCCGCTTTCCGGGAGCTTTGATTGCGGAAGGTTTGGAAAAAGGTTCCTCAGGCATGTTGCTGCTGATTATTGAGGCTGTGGTTCTATTCTTCGTAGTTGTTGGAGTTATTGCTCTTACAGAAGCTACCAGGAGAATTCCGGTTCAATATGCCAAGCAAGTAGTAGGAGGTAAAGTTTATGGTGGACAGCGTCAGTACATTCCGATTAAAGTGAATGCTTCTGGTGTAATGCCTATTATCTTTGCACAATCATTGATGTTTGTACCTGCCTTGATAGCTCAGATATGGGCCGGTGAGAGTGACATAGCTAATTACATTGGTACCACTTTCTCTGATTTCACATCCTGGCAATACAACTTGCTGTTTGCAGTATTGATTATCGTATTTACGTTCTTCTATACTGCGATCACGGTCAATCCGGAACAAATTGCAGAAGACATGAAAAGGAATGGTGGATTTGTACCGGGAATCAAGCCTGGTGCTCCAACATCGGATTTTATCGATGGAATCATTTCTAAAATAACGCTTCCGGGTTCTGTTCTACTCGCTGCAGTTGCGATTCTTCCTGCCTTAGCTATTATTGCGGGAGTGGGTGGTGAGTTTGCTCAGTTTTATGGCGGAACTTCATTATTGATCATGGTTGGTGTTATCATGGATACTTTGAGACAAATAGAAAGTTATTTGTTGATGAGACACTATGAAGGAATGATGAAAAGCGGTAATGTGAAGAATAATCCTTCCAATTACCAAGTCGCTTAATAATGATTCATTACAAGACTTCTGAGGAAGTCCTTAAGATTAAAGAAAGTGCCGATATACTGGGTAAAGCTCATGGAGAGGTTGCCAAGTATGTCAAGGAAGGGGTAAAGACCTCTTTCTTAGATAAAATTGCTGAAGAGTTTATCAGGGATCATGGCGCTGTACCTTCTTTTAAAGGGTACAACGGTTTTCCCTCCTCATTGTGTATCTCTGTCAACGAAGTTGTTGTTCATGGATTTCCCAGTGAGTATGAATTGAAAGATGGCGATATAATCTCTGTAGATTGTGGAGTCTTTCACCAAGGTTTTCATAGCGATTCCGCTTATACATACCCCATAGGTGAGGTTTCCCCTTCTATTTTAGCATTACTTCGGTCTACCAGAGATTCACTCTATTTAGGAATTGAACAGGCTAAATTTGGAAATCGTGTCGGTGATATCGGTCATGCCATCCAAAAATTTGTTGAAGCCAAAGGCTATACGGTCGTCCGAGAGTTAGTCGGGCACGGACTGGGCCGCAAACTTCACGAAGCTCCTGAGGTTCCTAATTATGGCAAAAAAGGCAGTGGCCCCTTGCTCAAGCAAGGAATGGTGATTGCAATTGAGCCCATGATCAATCTTGGATCTAGAAATATCGTCCAGGAAAGAGACGGTTGGACTATCCGAACTGCAGATCGGAAACCTTCAGCCCACTTTGAGCACACAGTTGCAATATTTGAAGACAGAACAGAGGTCTTGACGACCCATAAATACATAGAAGAGATCTTTAAATTCTAATATGGCCAAACAGACATCAATCGAGCAAGACGGTACCATTACGGAGGCGTTATCCAACGCGATGTTCAAAGTGGAACTGGAGAATGGACATCAATTGATTGCCCATATTTCCGGTAAAATGAGGATGAATTACATTAAAATCCTTCCCGGAGATAAAGTCAAGTTAGAATTATCTCCCTATGATTTAACAAAAGGCAGAATAGTATATCGATATAAATAGACTGACATGAAATCGAGCAGAACAGCCAACCAGTCTTTGAATCAGGTAAACTTGAATGCGAGATTACATATGGCCGAAATGTAAAATAATAATCATATGAAAGTAAAGGCATCTATTAAAAAGAGAAGTGCTGACTGTAAGGTGATCAGAAGAAAAGGAAAACTTTACGTCATCAATAAGAAAAATCCTAAGTATAAACAAAGACAAGGTTAATCATGGCTAGAATTGCAGGTGTAGACATACCAGACAATAAGCGCGGCGAAATCGGACTTACCTATATCTTCGGAATAGGAAGAAGCGCCGCCAGAGCGATCCTGAGCAAGGCCGGTATCTCTTTTGACAAAAAAGCAGGAGAGTGGAATGACGAAGAGTCAACCGCAATCCGTAACATTATCTCCGAGGAATACAGAACCGAAGGGGTGTTGAAGTCGGAGATCCAATTGAACATCAAGCGTCTGATGGATATCGGATGTTACAGAGGTTTGAGACACAGAAAAGGACTTCCTGTACGTGGTCAAGGTACTAAAAACAACGCCAGAACAAGGAAGGGTAAGAGAAAGACTGTTGCTAACAAGAAGAAGGCAACTAAATAAAACCTGATTTAGATTATGGCTCAGAAAAGAAACGATAAAGCAAAAGGTAAAAAGCGAGTAGTAAAGGTAGAAGCTGTAGGTCAGGCACACATTAGAGCCTCCTTCAACAATATCATCATCTCTATTACCAATAATGCAGGTCAAGTAATCTCTTGGGCTTCTGCCGGTAAAATGGGTTTCAGAGGTTCTAAGAAAAATACTCCTTACGCTGCTCAAATGGCCGCCCAAAATTGCGGTCAAGTAGCTTATGATCTCGGTTTGAGAAAAATCGAAGTATTCGTAAAAGGTCCAGGCGCTGGTCGTGAATCTGCGATCAGAACTTTGCAAAACGTAGGTTTGGATGTGACTACCATCATTGATGTCACTCCGATGCCGCACAACGGTTGTCGTCCTCCTAAGCGTAGAAGAGTTTAATTTTAAAAAAGTTACAGAATGGCAAGATATACAGGTCCTAAAGCAAAAATCTCCAGAAGATTTGGAGAAGCTATCGAAGGGCACAGCAAGGCACTTCAAAAGAAAAACTACCCTCCTGGCCAGCATGGTCGTGGTAGAAGAAAGAAGCAGTCCGAATATGCAGTTCAGCTTGCTGAGAAGCAAAAAGCGAAATATATCTATGGCGTATTGGAGAGACAATTCGCAAAGATGTTTGACATTGCTTCCAGAAAAACAGGTATTACCGGTGAAAACCTCCTGCAGCTTCTTGAAGCTCGTTTAGATAATACCGTTTATAGATTGGGAATTTCTCCTACTCGTCGAGGAGCCAGACAGCTTGTGGGTCATAAGCACATCTTGGTCAATGGTGAGGTAGTCAATATTCCTTCTTACACCCTGAAGCCAGGTGATGTGATCTCTGTGAGAGAGCGTTCTAAATCTCTTGAGGCGATTACCAACAGCTTGGCTGGAAGAGCATCAAACAGATATCCTTGGTTAGAGTGGGATAATGCTTCTTTGACAGGGAAATTCGTCAGTGTACCAGGCAGAGATGATATTCCGGAGAATATCAAGGAGCAGCTCATTGTCGAACTTTACTCTAAGTAATATTTTACTATTTTCAGCTAAAAAAAAACAGAACGAGATATATGTCCATACTAGCATTTCAAATGCCCGAGAAAGTGGTGATGGAGAAAGCCGACGACTTTCATGGCTTGTTCACCTTCAAACCACTCGAAAAAGGCTATGGAGTTACCATCGGTAACGCCCTGAGAAGAATATTGCTTTCTTCTTTGGAGGGATACGCCATCACTTCCATCAAAATCCCGGGAGTGGTCCACGAATTCTCTACCATCGAGGGTGTAGTAGAAGACGTGACTGACATCATTTTGAACCTAAAGCAAGTGAGATTCAAAAAAGTGCATGACGCATTTGACGGAAAAATCACTGTAGAAATCAAAAATCAGTCTGTTTTCACCGCGGGGGACATTGCCAAGTTCACTTCTTCCTTCGAAGTTTTGAATCCTGAATTGGTTATTTGCCATATCGATGAAACAAAAAATTTCGAAATCGAACTTACAGTCGAAAAGGGAAGGGGTTATTTACCGGCTGAAGAATCCAAACCCAAAGAGCAGGTTTTTGGACAAATCGCTATCGATGCCATTTTCACACCTATCAAAAATGTGAAATACAGCGTTGAAAACACCCGAGTAGAGCAGAAGACTGACTTCGAAAAATTGATCCTTGAAGTTTCTACAGATGGTTCTATCCATCCAGAGAAAGCGCTTCAGGAATCAGCTAAAATTTTGATTCAGCACTTCATGCTGTTCTCTGACCAGACAATGGTCCTTGATTCTACCGGTGTAGCTGAACCAGAGCCTATCGATGAGGAATTCCTTCACATGCGTAAGCTTTTGAAGACTTCTTTGAGCGATCTTGATCTTTCTGTTCGAGCGTTCAATTGTCTAAAGGCTGCCGATGTGAGAACTCTTGGAGATCTTGCCAGACTTGAGATTTCTGATATGATGAAATTCAGAAACTTCGGAAAAAAGTCACTGGCTGAGCTTGAGCAATTGATCCAAGAGAAAGGTCTAACCTTTGGGATGGACATTTCTAAGTACAAACTTGATGAAGAATAATAAACAATGAGACACGGTAAGAAATTTAACCACCTTGGTAGGACTGCCTCTCACAGGAAGGCAATGCTTTCCAACATGGCAACTTCCCTGATTCTTCACAAGCGTATATCTACTACGCTTGCCAAGGCTAAAGAATTGAAGAAGTTTGTTGAGCCTCTGGTTACCAGAGCTAAAGAAGATTCTACACACAATAGACGTATTGCCTTCTCCTATCTGAAAAGCAAGGATGCTATCAAAGCTCTTTTCGGTGAGATAATTGAGAAAGTAGGTACTCGCCCAGGAGGGTATACCAGGATTATTAAGACTGGTTTCCGTTTGGGTGACAACGCTGAAATGAGTATCATCGAACTGGTTGACTTCAATGAATTGATGTTGAAAGATGCTAAGCCAGCTAAAAAGACCACTAGAAGATCCAGAAGATCTACTGGTAAAGCGGCTGATGCAGCTCCTGCTGCTCCAGCAGCGGAGGCTGGCACTGAAAGCGACAACGAAGAAAAATAAATTGAAGGAACACCTGAAATATCAAAAGGATTGGACGCCCGTTCAATCCTTTTTTTATACCCTAGCCTAATATCCTCCTCCCCAAGAATTATTAACTTTGGGCAATCTTCAAAGAAATGATTAAACAAAAAGCTACTTTACTTCTTGCCGATGGGACGGTATTCCACGGCACCCTCATCGGTAAACCTGGTACCAATGGCGGAGAAATCTGCTTTAATACCGGAATGACTGGCTATCAGGAAATCTACACAGATCCATCCTATACCGGGCAAATTGTTGTCACCACTACTTCTCACATAGGTAACTATGGGGTGCATCAGGACGAAATTGAATCCGATCACCCATGTGTCGCAGGGATTGTGGTGAATAGTTTCTCAGAAGTTTTTTCAAGATTGGATGCTTCTGGTTCATTGCAGGACTACTTAGTAAACTATGGAATTACCGGTATCGCTGACATCGACACGCGCAAACTTGTTCGTCATTTGCGCTCAAAAGGGGCTATGAATGCCATTATCAGTTCGGAGTTTGAACAAAATCTTGAAGGACTGAAAGCCGAATTGGCCAAAGTTCCAGATATGAATGGATTGGAATTGTCTTCCTCTGTTTGTACTCAAGAACCTTATTTTTTCGGTGATGAAAATGCACCTGTAAAAGTAGCCTGTCTCGATTTTGGGATTAAGAAGAACATTCTCAGAAACTTGGCCTCCCGAGGTGTTTATTGCAAGGTATACCCTGCTAAAACAAAGTTGAAAGAAATGGAAGAATGGGAGCCACAGGCTTATTTTCTCTCCAACGGCCCGGGTGATCCGGCAGTCATGGAGTATGCCGTAGATACGGTTAAGGATATATTGGAAACGGGTAAGCCAATCTTTGGAATCTGCCTTGGTCATCAACTTTTGGCAGAAGCGGTGGGAATCAAAACCTACAAAATGCACCACGGCCATCGAGGTCTCAACCACCCCATCAAGAATCTACTTACTGGTAAGAGTGAAATCACTTCCCAAAATCACGGATTCAACGTGGTTAGAGAGGACACAGAAAAGAATCCCCACGTGGAGATTACCCATGTTCACTTAAATGACAATACTGTCGCTGGTATTCGTCTCAAACACAAACCTGCATTTTCCGTGCAATATCACCCTGAATCATCTCCAGGACCACACGATTCTAGGTATTTGTTTGATGACTTTATTTCCCTGATTAACCAAAACTAATTCTAATAAACCTTTTAAAACTATGACGTTGATTCAATCAATTCATGCAAGACAAATCCTTGATTCACGAGGAAATCCTACCGTAGAAGTCGATGTAGTTACTGAAAATGGAGCTTTTGGCCGTGCAGCCGTTCCAAGTGGTGCTTCTACAGGTGTAAATGAAGCAGTCGAGCTCCGGGATGGAGACAAAAGCAAATATTTGGGGAAAGGCGTACTGAAGGCTGTATCCAATGTAAATGACATCATCGCTCCAGAATTGGTCGGTATGGATGTGTTTGAGCAGAATACCATCGACCAAATCATGATCGATCTGGATGGCACTTCTACCAAAAGCAAGTTGGGAGCAAATGCGATCCTTGGTGTTTCTTTGGCGGTGGCAAAAGCAGCAGCCATGGAAGCGGGACAGCCCTTATACCGATACATCGGCGGAGTGAATGCCAATACACTTCCTGTTCCGATGTTGAATATCATCAACGGAGGTTCTCACTCCGATGCCCCTATTGCTTTCCAGGAATTCATGGTTCGTCCGGTAGGAGCTTCCAGCTTCTCTGAAGCAATCCGAATGGGTGCTGAAATTTTCCATAATTTGAAAAAAATCCTTCACGACAAAAACCTCAGCACAGCAGTAGGTGATGAGGGTGGATTTGCTCCCAACTTTTCAGGAGGTACAGAAGAGGCACTTGCCTGTATTTTGGATGCGATCGCCAAGGCCGGCTATAAGCCTGGTGACGATGTGACCATCGCTTTGGACTGCGCATCTTCCGAATTCTACAAAGACGGGAAATATGACTACTCTAAGTTTGAAGGTCCAACCGGAAAAGTAAGATCGCGGGAAGAACAAGTCGCGTATTTGGCCGAGTTGACTGAAAAATATCCAATCGACTCTATCGAGGACGGTTGTGCCGAGGAAGATTGGGCAGGTTGGGCGATGCTAACCGCCAAAATCGGAGACAAAGTACAATTGGTAGGTGATGATCTATTTGTGACCAATGTGAAATTCCTCAAAAGAGGAATCGAAGAGAAATCAGCTAACTCCATTCTTGTAAAAGTAAATCAGATCGGAACCCTTACCGAAACCCTGAACGCAATAAACATGGCACACAAGGCGGGCTTCACAGCCGTCATGTCTCACAGATCCGGCGAAACAGAAGATTCTACCATAGCTGATTTGGCTGTGGCCGTGAATTGTGGACAGATCAAAACCGGTTCCGCTTCACGTTCTGACCGTATGGCTAAATACAACCAATTGCTTCGAATCGAAGAGCAATTGGGTGATGCCGCCGTGTTCAAAGGAAGATTGAAATAAGAAAAGATCAAATTGATCGTACAGAGACAGCCCTTAATTCGGGGCTGTCTTTTTTTTGCATCATTTTTGTACCTTCATTTCAAATTTGGATTTCAAATCATGAAGAAAATCTTCAAATACACGGGAAATTTTTATGTGCTTTCTACCTTGTTTTTTCTTTTTTGGATGATTTTTATCGATTCCAATAGCTTGGTTATTCACTTTCGACTGACCCAGAAACTCTGGGATCTCGAAAATCAAAAGGAATACTATCAGGAGAAAAGAATCCAGATCAAGGCCGAAAGAGAAGAATTGATGAGTAATGCCGAACTCTTGGAGAAGTTTGCCCGTGAACGGTATCTGATGAAAAAACCAACTGAAGATCTCTATGTCGTTGTCGATAAATAAGTGCCTTTCCGTCCTGTTTTTGACTTTGATTTTATCCTCCACCCTGGCATTTGCCCAGCGTGATATTGATCCTGAAGATAACCCTCCCCTCAAGGATCGAATGTATTTTGGAGGGAATCTGGGCCTCCAGTTTGGGACAGTGACATTGATTGATATTTCACCGTTGGCCGGCGTGATGATTACTCCCAGATTCTCTTCTGGTCTAGGAGCCACTTATCAATACTATGATGACAACAGATTCCAAGGCGCCTCAGGCTCTTCCTATGGAGGAAGGGTCTTTGCGAGATATAATGTACTTCCCAATATTTTTGCCTATACGGAGTTTGAAACCATCAACTGGAATGCCTATAATTTTTTCAATGACCGCTTTCAACGAACTTGGACGGACGCCTTCTTTGTTGGCGCCGGATATTTTGCGCCTTTCGGGTCCAGGGGTGGAGCCAATTTCACGTTTTTGTACAACCTGATGCATGACAACCGTAATTCATATTACAGTGAACCTTATGTAATTCGGGTTGGTTTTGTGCTTTGATAGCTCCAACTTAACCGATATGAACTCCCTTGTTTCAAAAATATTTCTGACACACCAAGAGTGCTCAGACTGTCCCTCTCCCAAGGTGATTCAACATTTTTTTGAAGAATTGCTCGGGTTGCTTTTTCCTGAATATGCTTTGCAAAAAGCAAAAAGTGAAGAAGAAGTGGCAGCGCGATTGATCCTCTTGAGGGAGCAATTGGGAGCGATCCTTTCACGAAACAAACATCTTCATCAGGGAGAAGGCAAGGCCTTAGCGCAGGATTTCTTTGACCACTTGGAGCGAGTTTTTGATTGGGTTCATCAGGATGTAGATGCCATGTATGCAGGAGATCCTGCAGCCAAATCCAAAACCGAAATTTTGCGGAGCTACCCGGGATTCTATGCCATCTCAGCCTACAGAATAGCTAACCTCCTTCATCAGTTGGGAATCAAATTGATCCCTAGAATGATCACTGAGATCGCGCATAGTCGGACAGGGGTTGATATTCATCCGGGTGCCACGATTGGTCAATATTTCTGTATCGATCATGGGACAGGGGTGGTAATCGGTGAGACTACGATTATTGGGAATCACGTCAAAATTTATCAGGGAGTGACGCTGGGAGCACTCAGTGTGGACAAAGCTGATGCAGATCTCAAGAGACATCCGACTATTGAAGATCATGTGGTCATCTATGCCGGTGCGACCATTTTAGGAGGAAAAACCGTGATCGGTCAAAACTCGGTAATCGGTGGGAATGTCTGGTTGACCAAGTCAGTTCCTTCCAATTCCAAGGTTTATTACCAAACTCAAATCCATCATGAAGACGGTTTGGTGACCGATCGATATGTGTTCAAAAATGATTTCGATGCGACTCTTTGAATTGATTGGAAATACACCCTTGGTAGAGTTGGAGCATATCCCTACCAATCCCAAAGTGAAAATCTACTGTAAGTTGGAAGGTCAAAATCCCGGTGGAAGTGTCAAAGACCGTGCTGCTTACCATATGCTTCGTGCTGCTTTGGATCGGGGAGATATTCAAAAGGGCGATAAGCTCGTGGAGGCCACCAGCGGAAATACAGGGATTGCACTAGCCATGGTAGCCAAAGTCCTTGGACTGGAAATGACCCTGATCATGCCGGATAATTCTACCAAAGAGCGGGTGCTTTCGATGGAAGCCTATGGTGCCAAAGTCCTCCTGACTCCCGCCGCCAGGACCATCGAATATTCCCGAGTCCTCGCCGAGCAAATGCGAGACGAAGAGGGCTACTACATGCTCAATCAGTTTGGCAATCCGGACAATTACTTGGCTCACTATAAGACCACCGGACCGGAAATCTGGAAAGATACCGATGGTAAAGTCACCCACTTTGTCTCTGCCATGGGTACAACGGGAACCATCATGGGAGTATCCCGATATTTGAAAGAAATGAATCCGGAAATTCAGATTGTCGGCACTCAGCCTACAGACGGGTCTAGTATTCCGGGCATTCGCCGCTGGTCCCCGGAATTTTTGCCGGCAATCTTTGAAAAAGAACGGGTAGATCGTGTGATCGATGTCAGTCAGCAGCAGGCTACTGAGATGACTCGAAGAATGGCCAAAGAAGAAGGTATCCTGGCAGGAATGAGTAGCGGTGGGGCGCTCCATGCAGCCATCGAACTATCCAAAGAACTTGAAGAAGGTCTGATCGTCTGCATTACCTGTGATCGGGGAGACCGATATTTGAGCTCTGATTTGTTTGGGTGATGTTGGATTTGAGGATTGGGAAATTAGTCTTGCTCAAGTTTTTGCAATTGATCCCCGATGATTTGCCGCCTTTCCCGATAACTATCGGAGAAGAGGAATTAAGAATTGGAATCTGATTTTCAATAGGCATTTGCCAAATTCCTCCCAATCGATTGGGCTAAAGCCCGATGATTCCTGGAATCCCGTGATAGAATGGGCTTAAGACGCATTCCTATTCAAAGGAATGAATTTCAAAGCCTGAATTGCCTAATGTCTCAATAACTATCGTGGCTGGAGGCAATTGGAGAGATTTCTAAGTGAGAAGGGCTTTCACCCAATTTTCTATCTTTAAAAAATCTGATTTAGTTTTTCCCATTCTCTAGCCCACAGGTTAAACTGTGAACTAGGGAAAGGATTAACACCTCGTAAATCGGACTTCGCAAATCTAAAATTCAAAAAAACCTTTTCATCTTTTCCAATCCCTCTTTCACCACCACTGCGGCATCCATCGCATAGTAAGATGGATTGAATAGCTCGAGGGAGAGGATAATCTGTCCTCCTTTGGACTTCAAGGTATCTGCCAGTTCTTTCATCGGAGCACCGCCGTCTCCGGGCATGACACGATCTTTGTCTTGCTGCTCGGTTCTTGGGATTTCTCTGGGGAAATCATTCATATGGAAAATGTCAATCGCATGACCGTCCAGCATTTTCATTCCTTCAAAACCGGATCCTCCACGGAATAGGTGGTAGACATCGGCTAGGATTTTGGCATCTTTATCATCTGCCGCAGCGGCTACTGCCATCGCCTGTCCGAGATGGAAAAAGGATGGAAACGCTCCCCAAAACTCCAACTGTGGCATGACGCCGGTTTTTCTACCCAATTCCAAAAGCTTCTTGTAGCGTTCACCAGCCTTCAGCAAGTCTAGTGGGGCCTCGGTTCCGATGGCAGGGGCAGCCACTCGGGTGCATCCCAGCTCGGCGAGGATACCCATTTCCTTCTCCATCTGTGCAAATCCCGTCTTGCTTTTCTCCTCGTCTTGAGCCATCCAGGTTGGAAATCCAATGCAGTTAAAAAATTCCAATCCCGCGTCGGATGCCAGCTTCTTCAAAGACGAAATGGTGTTCCCTTCCTTAAGGTAGGCCTCTATCTCCATCATCCATGGCTCAAAACCATCATAACCGGCCTTTGCGGCCAATTCTATGATTTGTGGGAGGCTGAGTTTTTGCCCTCTGATGGTGCTGGTGTTGAGCGAGAATTTGAATTGAGAAGATGCTTTTGGAGCAGGTGAGGCATGGACACTGGCAGCCGTCGCGGCAATGGGCGCTAGTGCCAACGTCTTGAGGAGTTGTCTTCTGGAAGTCATAGGTGATCAATTTTGTCCGTTAAAAGCTTCATGAATCCGTTTATACATATTTTGAATAAATGGCATCAATAAGAATTTTCAATCGTATTTTTCAAGATGCGAAAAATAGTATTTTTCCTGAGTTCCGCTTTCTTTTTTCTGAGTAACGGACTTTCAGCACAGGTGGCAGGTGAAAATTTACCGTATATCCCGGCCTATCGGGAGCAGATACCCTATTTCCAAGAGCTCATCACGGGCGGTCAATATGCCGAGCCTTCCGCACTCATCAAAGGGGACCCCTTTTACTATTCCCGACAATTTGAGCGGGGAACCCTCCGGATTAATGGGATTTCTTATCCTGAAGTTCCTTTGGTATATGACAGTTACCGGGATCAATTGGTGACGTTTCATCCGATTTTCAATCAAAAAATCCTGATTAAACCAGAAAAAATAGACGGTTTTTCCCTTTCCAACGGGCAGTTGTTCAGGCACTTTTCAGGAAATGAGAGCTATTTCCGACATGGTAATGGGATCTATCAAGTCATCAGTGAAGGAGACGCAATTGCTTTGGCAAAACACTTCAAAACCACCAAGGAAATCAGAGAACTTTCCCGGTTTGATGAGGAATACCAGGATAAAGTAGAATATTTTCTACTAGTGAGCGGGAGGTTTTACCCTGTGAAAAAAGCTTCTGATGCTTTCAGGATTTTAGGAGTGGAGCCAAAAGAAGTAAAAAAAGAATTGAAGGCTAAGAACCTTCGATTCAAGGAAAAACCAGAGGGCTTTTTGGATTTTCTGGTAGCTCGTACCAGCTTGGATTGATGTATATGATGAGATTTAAGAAATATTTCATTTTCCTCCTGATTACCTTTTCCGCTGTTCAACTTGGGTTTGGACAGGCCGAAAATCGGATCACGGGATTTTTCCCGGGAATCTCTTTTGAACGATTTGTGGAATTAGTGGAAAAGGAGACTCCCTATCGATTTTATTTCAAGGAAAGCGATGTGGCCGGATTGACAGTCAACCTCCAGGCTAGCAAGGATAAGTTGGAGGATGTGTTGGGGGTGATTTTTTTAAAAACAGATCTCAAGTATTCCATTTCCGGCGAGAAGGAGGTCTTTGTCAGCAAAGGGGAAAAATTTCAAGTCGATTTTCTTTCCAATTATTTTCAGGCTCCGACTTCCGGTTTTTCGGGTTCTGTAGGGCAGGATGAATTTGTTCGAAATCGGCGCTATGTCATCGGGATTCCGGGTTCAGGTTCTGAAGCCAAACTCGTGGGCGTGGTCAAAAGTCTGGAGAATGATCAGCCCATTCAAGGGGCCATCGTCTATGAAAAGGAGTCGATGCGACAGACTATTACTGATCAGGGAGGAAAATATGAGATTACCATCCCCAAAGGATACAAAACGCTACTTGTCCAGAATATCGGTGGCTATACCGAGCAGCGTCTGTTGGATATTCAGGGAGACGGGACGCTGGACTTGAATATCGGCGAGGGAGTATTTTCCCTCAATGAGGTGGTAGTGAGATCCGGTGCATTGACCAATGTGTCTAGGCCTGAAATGGGTGTTCAATCGCTTTCGGTGCAGCAGATGCGCAAACTCCCCGCTGTGATGGGCGAGGTGGATATTATCAAAGGAATTTTGACTATGCCCGGGGTCAATACCGCCGGTGAGGCGAGTGTAGGATTCAATGTGCGGGGTGGTGCCGCAGATCAAAACCTGATTCTGTTAGATCAAAACACCTTATTTAACCCATCCCATCTTTTCGGATTTTTCTCGGCGGTCAATTCGGATATGGTACAGGGCGTGGAATTATACAAGGCTGGTGTTCCAGCCAGTTTGGGCGGCAGACTTTCCTCCGTTCTGCAGGTGACTCCTAAGAAAGGAAGAACAGATAAAATAGGAGGCTCAGGAGGAATCGGACCGATGACGAGCAGACTCAGTCTGGATGGTCCGATCGGTGCCAATACGACTTTTATTTTGGGAACAAGACTGACCTATTCGGATTGGTTGTTGGACGCTTTGCAAGACCGGATTGATTTGGGAGCGAGTCGGGCATTTTTCGCTGATTTAAACGGGTCTGTGGAGCATCGATTTAGTGAAACAGACGCCATCCGGGTTTCAGGTTATTTCAGCAAGGATGAATTTCAGTTTGATCCAGACACGGTCTACAGCTATTCCAATCAAAATTTTGCGGTGTCCTGGACTCATTATTTCAATGATGCCATTGAGGCTACCTTTTCTGCCGGACAGGACGGGTACGACTTTCTGGTCCAGGGCGAGGATAATCCGCTCAATTCGTATCAATACCGATTCGATATCCGGCAACAGTTTCTCAAAGCACAGTTTCGCCAGGAAAAGGGCGACCGCCATATTTTGACTTATGGAGTACATGGGATTTATTACCAATTGAATCCCGGGAGAATCAATCCCTTTGGCCCCGAAAGCATTGTGATTCCGGATCAAGTGGCCTCGGAGAAGGCTATGGACTGGTCTTTTTTCTTGGGAGATGAATATGAAGTCAATGAGCAATTGACCATAAGTGGTGGATTGAGGTACAATCTTTACCGGTTTTTGGGACCTCAGACGTTACCGGTTTATGCTCCCGGAGAAGCTTTTTTGCCTGAAAATATCACCGGGGAAACTACCTATGGAAATGGAGATAATGTCCAGACCTATCATGGACCTGAGTTCCGTTTTTCTGCCCGGTATGCCCTTTCCAACTGGTCTTCGATCAAAGCTGGAGTAAACTCCATGCGGCAGAATATCCACCTGCTGAGTAATTCTTCCGTGATCACACCGACAGATACCTGGAAGCTGAGTGACCCTTTTCTCAAGCCACAGCGAGGCATTCAGTATGCCTTGGGGTATTTCAGAAATATGAAACAGAGCATGTATGAGCTTTCTGCTGAAGTGTACTATCGTACGATGCAAAACCTCCTGGATTACCGCTCTGGAGCAAAAATAGTTCTCAACGACCGGATCGAACAGGATGTCTTGGTCACCCAAGGGAAAGCCTATGGTGCGGAACTTTACCTGAGGAAATTGCAGGGAAAGCTGAATGGCTCCATTGCCTATACCTATAGCCGCTCCCTTCTGCAAACTGATCCTACGGAAAGGAAAGAGCAGATCAATCGCTCCGAATGGTATCCAAGTAACTTTGATCAGCCGCACAATGCCAATTTGGTCATGAATTATGAACTCAGTCGGAGACTGAATGTGACTTTGGCAGGCAAATACAGCACGGGAAGACCGGTCACTTTGCCGATCGCCAAGTTTGAATATGGAGGTGCCGAACGGGTGTTTTTCTCGGACCGGAATTCTTTCCGGGTGCCTGATTACTTCCGGATGGATTTTTCCATCAATCTCGAGGGAAATCACAAAGTCAAAAAGCTCGCGCATGCTTCTTGGTCTTTTGGCGTATACAATGTCTTGGGGAGGGACAATGCGTATTCTATTTACTATGTGCCCGAAGGGGGCAAATTGCAAGGCTATCAGCTGGCAATTTTTGCAGAGCCTATCCCTTTCATCACTTATAACTTTAGATTCTGATGGGTAGAGTATTGCTAGTGTTTTTGGGAATAATGGGATTCTTGGGAAGTTGCAGGACTCCTTATGATCCGGAGATTCCGGCTACTGAACTTCAGATTTTGGTGGTAGAAGGATACCTGGATACTGAGGGTAAAACAAGTGAACTTAAGCTCAGTCGTACAGTTCCGCTTTCATCCGAAGCGTCCATGCTTCCCGAGTTGGGTGCGACAGTTATGCTTCGTGGCCAAAACGGGCAACAATTTGACTTAACTGAGAAAGGAGACGGGATTTATCTTTTTGAAAGAAATATTGATGAGAGTCAAACGTACGTCTTGGAAATTTTGCTCAGATCAGGAGAGCGCTTTACCTCAGAAGAATTAAAACCCATCGTCACGCCTGAGATTCTCGATGGAGGTTATCTCCGAGATGAGGATGGAGTAGAGGTATTTGTGTCGACACAGGGCAATGCAGAGGCGGATGATTTTTTGTGGACGTATGAAGAAACTTGGATTTATCGTCCCCGGATCAGGACTACGTGGATCTATGATCCCCAAATCAGAGATGTGAGACTTAGAACCGAAGGGGAGCAAAATTCGCTTTGTTTCAAGACAGAAACCAGTCCGGATATTATACTGGAGACGTCTTCCCGGTTTCAGGATCAGGTGGTTTTCCAAAGAACCATAGTGGAGATTCCGGTTGGAGATGAACGGATCATGGAGCGATACAGTATACTGGTTTCTCAGAAAGGGATTGCTTCCAAGGATGTTCAATTTTGGGAGATTTTGAAAAAGAATACTGAGGATATCGGATCGATTTTTAGCCCTTTGCCCTCGCTGATTGGAGGAAATATCAAGGGCTTGGACAACCAAACCCCTGTCATCGGGCAAGTAAGCCTTGGCGTGATTCGTCAAAAGCGGATTTACGTAAACCGCAACGATGTGGCCCCATGGAATTACATTGATCCGCAGTTTAATGATTGTGTGATAGCGGAGAATCCCGTGATGATTCCGGAGTATACGACTGTTTTTGGGAATGGATCGATAGTTCCGGCAAGAGAACTGATGGTAGGGACGACGATTGTGGGCTTTTTTCCATCTTCTCGCCGATGCACGGATTGCACCCTGTACGCTTCACCGGTAAGGCCTGAATTTTGGGAGGATAATTGACCAGACTATGCATTTGATTTTGACTTCATTTCTTTCCAAAAAACATCTCAGTTTAACGCTGGCGGTTTTATTGCTTTCGGGTTTTGGAAGTTGGGTATTGGGGCAGTCCACCGTCTATCCTGTAGAACAGGTTAGTTTTCATATTCCCAAGACACTTTATTTTGCCGGGGAGAAGCTGTGGTTTGATGCCCGAGTGGTACAGCAAAATCAGCCTTCTGCCTCTCAGGTACTTTATGCGGAGTTGGTGGATCGAAACGCTGTTTCGGTCAGTCATGTCAAAGTGCCTTTGGAAAACGGCGAGGCTGTTAATTTTCTGAAACTTTCTGACCAGATCCCATCCGATCATTACCTGTTGAGGGTCTACACTCGAATCAGTCCCTACCTAGACTTGAATCAAGGAGTATCACAGCAGTTTGTGACCGTGATCAATCCCCGAATCCCTCCAAAAGCACCTCAAAAAAGGTTCAAAAACAATCCTCAGGTCCAAAAGACTTTCAGCAAGGGGGCAGGGATCGATTTTTCCCTATCGGATAAGGTGTCCACTGATGTTGCGGGGATTTCTATTGCCAACCCCTACCTACCGGAAGAGCAACGGCAGTGGTCGTCCACTGACTTGTATGCTGAATTGGAAAAGGAAAGCCTTTTGCCGGAGCTTTTCGGTCATATT
Source organism: Algoriphagus aquaeductus (assembly GCF_003253485.1). Taxonomy (GTDB): domain Bacteria; phylum Bacteroidota; class Bacteroidia; order Cytophagales; family Cyclobacteriaceae; genus Algoriphagus; species Algoriphagus aquaeductus. The sequence continues at coordinate 163,776 of NZ_QKTX01000006.1, forward strand.
GTCAAAGCCAAAGTGCCTAATCTGGATTCCAGCCTTACGTATTTTATTTCGGTTCATGGGACTCAGAGTGCCTTATACACCGATCATGTGGATGAAACCGGAACCCTGGCAGTCGATATCGGAGGGCTAAGGCATTGGGATCGACTGATTCTTCAACTGGAAAGTGGCCAGGAAATGCCTGGGTTGGAGGTGATTTCACCTGTGATTAAAACCAAATTTAAGGATGGGGTGGATTTTCCTGAATTGTCCCTCGAGGAGCGTGATTTGGAAGTGCTAAGCGGACTTCTGAAAGCCTCCTTACTTCAAGCTTATTATTTAGAACAGTCAGAGAATGATTCTCTGGAAGTAGTAACCGGGTTTGTAGCAGATTATACCTACCACTTGGATGATTATACCCGTTTTGAGAATGTGGAGACGGTGGTCAGGGAATATGTGCCCAGTGTGGCAGTCCGTACTCGGGATAAAAAGAAAGAGTTTCGGTTGCTGAATGAAGCCAATAAAAGCATCTTCGATGCCAATCCCTTGATGCTGGTAGATGCCATGCCTGTCTTTGATTCGGACCTGTTGTCGGCCTTCAATCCCAAATTGATTCAAAAGCTAGAAGTACTCAATCGGGAATTTTATCTTAATGACCGCACGTATCCGGGTGTTCTGAGTTTTTCCAGCTATTCCAATAATTTCGGATTGTTTCCTCTGGCACCGTCTGCCAGGTATTTTGATTATCATGGGCTTCAGCCATTGATCCGGTTGGATAAAAACCAATTTACCAGCCCTTCAAAAAATGACCGGTTCCCGGATTGGCGAACCACGCTTTATTGGGGAACAGGTCAGGATCAGGTTTCGACTTCAGGCCCCGATTTGCCGGGGATTTATGTGTTTTGGGAAAGGATCACCAAAAATGGGGTGACCTCAATAAATCGGACCTACTTTGAGATTCTCCCTTGATCAATCCAGCTTTTTCCCCAGTTCTTTTCTGAAAAATTCCTTTAGGAGATTTTCATAACCCGGTCCATCCATTGGTTCCGGGACCAATCCTTTTTTCTCCGGGAAGGTTTCCATGTGCAAAGTTTGAGTAGGGAATGCAAATCTTACCCCCAGAGTCTGTGCAAGTTTGACCACCTGAATCAAAATCTCATGGCGAGCCTGGAGTTCTTCCTTGATGGTGGGGACTTCAAAAAACAGGTAAAACATCACGTCCTGACTGTAGCTGGACAGATTGTTGAAGTAGACATGATAGAGATCTTTTCTGGTGTTGGGATGAGAAGCGATGATCTCCCTGAGGCCGAGTACGAACTGTTCGATAAGTGCCGGAGGAGTGTCATAGGTGATGGTCAAGGTGGTGGAGAATCTTCTGTATTGCCTCAATCCGTGATTGTCCACCACTGCATCGGCAATTTTGCCATTGGGGACATACATGAGTGAATTTCGAAACGTCCGGATTCTTGTGGAGCGAAATCCCACCTCTTCGACTGTACCGTCGATTTCTCCGGAGGTCACCCAATCCCCTACCTGAAATGGCTTGTCAATGAAGATCATGATCGACCCAAAAAAGTTTTTGATGGTGTCTTGGGCAGCTAAGGCGATGGCTACACCTCCGATAGAAAGGCCTGTCAGAAATGGAATAATATCCAGATCCAACCCATCTCTTAGGATAAACAGCGTACCGATCAGAATGACAAGTGCTTTGAGCGTTTTTCGTAACAAAGGAACCAGTTGGTCATCCAGGGTGGAAGCGGTTTTGGCAGCAAGACTGGCAAAGTAGGCGGCGATCACATCCACGATTTTGTAGAAAATGACCGTGATCAGAAAGGGCTTGAGTGTGTTAAATACTAGTACGATCCAAGCCCAAATCTCAGCGGGCAATTGGAGGACACGAAGCAACAGGGAGAGGAGGACAACAATGAGGTAAAAGCTGGTGACTTTGGCAATGGGTAGCAGGTAATTTTCCCCAATATACCCGTATCCCATTCGATTCATCAGATAGAGCAATACCTTGTCTACCAGGAAAGTGAAAACCAAATGGGATAAAAAAGTCAGTAAAATCAAAATCAGCATCCCGAAAATCTGCCAAACCTGAAGCCCGAAATAATTTTCGGTCCCCATTTTGGGAAGCAGGTTTAAGAGCTGATCTGTGCCAAAAGGATAGGTTTCTGCATGAAGCTGATCGATCTGACTCACTGAAAAGGCAGAAAATCGCCACTGACTTCCTCTTTTCTCCAGGTAAATTCCCGGAATCCGGTTTTTGTCGAAATAGTACTTATGCTCGGAGTTGGAGGTAGAGTCCTGATAATTTGGCTCATTGGGGATGGTACTGGTCCGAATGATGATTCCTTTTCCTTCGAAAATTTGCTGAAGCTTGATTGCTAAAGTCTCCGGATCACCTTCCACTCCCCTTCGGTCCAGAGTCCTGGCAGCCCGACTGGGATTGAAATTATCCGGATCCAGATGGATGAAAAAACTGAGGGTAGTATGGTAAGGAGAACTTAGATTTACTCCTTCAGGAAGCGGTTTGGAGTCTTGTTCATCCAGGATGAGCTGCGCAAAAAGCGGGAATGAAAAAGCCAGAAGAAAAATCAGGGTGACTGGGGATTTTTTTAGCATGGGGTGGTTATGTCCATTTATATGGCAAATTTAAGACAAACCAGATAGTAGGCCAAGAATGTCAGTCAGGGATAACATACTCAAAGATCCTGTTTGCGGACCGAGTGCGGATGATGAGTTGGCCTTGCCGTACAAGATGGGTGATTTGAATTTCACCTTCGCTTTCCAAAGGGGAATTGGTCAAAAGATTGCCCGACATGTCGTATAAATAGCCAAAGCCTTGCTCCGGGTCGGTGACAGCAAGGATTTTTCGGGAGCTTCCAAAATCAAAATAACCGAACCAAGCATCCTTTTCGGAAATCGGCAAAGACATCAAGACCTTCTCCTGATCATTCAAGACCAGAGTTTTATTAAACTGTCTACCTAAAATCAAGAGAGACAAGGCCTTTTGGTCTGCGATCAGATCAAATTGATCGTCCCGGTTGTTTTTGACCAATTGGTTGCGATAATTGATTTCTCCCGAAAAAGACCCTCCAATGACCTCGCCTCCTTGGGTGACTGCCGTAAGGGTAGGAGAACTCCCATAGGTGACTCGAATTGGCGTGGTGATATCTTTGCCTAATTTCAATGGAGAGCCAGGTTGATTTTCTCCTCTCCGGTTAAAGAAATGTACGTTGCCTGATTTTCCCTGAGCTACCATAAAATCGCCTTTTCCGGGCACCCGGATATGGAATGATGATCCCAGAGTGGGTTCTCCCAAACGTAATGGAGCCCACCCATCCAGTGCTTTTCCGGTTTTGTCCAGAAGCCAAAGATTACCCGTTGGAGAGGTTAGGAAATAGCGATATTCTCTACTCTGATCATAATCTACCAAGTTGAGTTGGGCAATTTTATCCCCCGGTAATCGTATCGGGAAGCCCGGCAGTGCATTTCCCAGTCTGTCAATCGCATAAAGTTGTTCTGCGGTCGCTACCAGCAATTGAAGCTTGCCATTTTTGTAGAAATCGATCTGAAATGCATCCGAAACGATAGGGCCTGATAATTTTTGGCTAAAGACCTGTTCACCGGCTGAATTGATCAAATACAGGATATCATTGACGTCCTGTACAACCAGGTCTTCCGAATTATCATTGAAGTTTCGAACAGACTTAGGGCCATAACTCACTTTGGCAGGAAGTGAAAATTGTTTCCCGGATACGAGTTCGAAAGATTTTTTCTCGGTATTACGCTGTTTTTTTTCGGACCCGTATCGGATATGCAAGGATGCTTCCGGTCCTGAGGGCATTTGATGAATCCTGAAACTCAGGTAAGAAAATTGCTGAAATTCTGAGGAGAATTTCTGCAGGAAGGTGCTCCAGTTTGGATTGCTCGTTTGAATCCACCTGTTCCAGATTTTAGGGATAAAAAAAGTTTTGCTGAAGCCGGAGGAGGGGGAAATCGACTTAGAACCCGAATCCGACGAATTTCGGCTCCAAGTATTGCCTTGATAGTAATCATCCATCACCCATTTCATCCCGGGTGCCGAATTGGTCAAAATCAAGATGTCTTCGATCAAACTGATGTGGGTTTGCTCAAATCCCATAAACTTTCCGTTGAAAACATAGGCAGGAAACTCTTCCTCCGGGAAGAATAGGATTTCATTTTCTCTGTAGTAATCTCCGGACAGGGTTTCGGTAGTATTACGGAATTCTTTCAAAAATGCCCAAACTTGTCCGGGTTGAGTGGTTTTGATCAGAAGCGCTTGGTTTTTTATCTGATTCCCCTGAGGTTCCAATTCCAGAAAATACATTTCCCCCGAAAAATAATCCAGAAACCCTCGATCAATCAATCTGGACTGAATCTCACCACTGATGGTGGATTTGGGGGCAAAAGCCGGGTTTTGAAGCTTTTGAGTTTCATAGATTCCATTGAGATTGATTTGGGAAAGAGACAGAGTTCTGTTGGATATCAATTTTTCGAATTCAGGAAATTGGGCCTGCACAGAAGGTAAAAAATTGAGAGAGGGATCCATGGAAATCGGACCTTTAAAAACAAGTTGGTCTTCTTCAAACTCGAGATTTAAAGCAACTGCCTGATCTGAAAGCAGGAATTCTTGGATAGCGGGTGACTCCCGTTGTGAACTGACTCCGCTCAGAAGTTTACCGATTCCTTTGGATGTAAGAATCAGTCTTCCCAATCCAGAGGGAGAGGAGAGCTGGTCCCCGAGCTTATCAGAAAGCTGATTGGGGTTGTCGCTGATGTAAAACCGAATGGCTTCTTCAATGACAAAAGAGGACGAGGAGATCAATAACACATTGTTGAGAATGGTGATGGACCATTGTCGGGTATTGGAGGGATTGATATACTCCAGTATTTCTTGATCGCTGTATCTTCTGGATTGAAATTTTGCCCTGGCCGGGACTTTTGACTTCATTTCTTCCAGAAGTTCGGCCGGCGAATTAGTTCCAAAATTGACGGTGAAAAGAAGGCTGAAATTATCTACACCGGTGGCATGGTAGCTGACTGTGACCTGTTTTTTTCGAAGAATTTTCGAAATAGACCCATTACTTCCCATGAGGCTGTCCAATGTGGTCAACTGAGAAGAAAAAGTCTGAAATGCCGGAAATTGAGAAAGTAATTCCCAGGCGGGCTGATTGACCAATTCATTCCAGGTTTGGTCTGCCTGATTCGTTTCGAAAAGGAAAGCCGCGTCACTCGAAATCAATTCCAAGCTATTCATCTTTCTGGAAGAGATGAACTTAAGGTATAACTCATAAGCCCCCCAACCCACAAGAGGAACCAGTAATATGACCAAAAGACTTTTCCAGATTTTCACTTGAATACGGAAGGGTGAATTTTGAATTTGAGTATACAAAAAAAGACCTAAGAAACTTCGGTAAAACCGGAAGAATCTTAGGTCAGATATTAGTATTAAATCGAATTATTTACCCAATCGATCCAATACATTCATTACTTCTTTGACATGTCCTCTGGAAGTTTCCAAAAGTGCCTTTTCCTCGGCATTCAAATCCAGTTCAATCACTTTTTCAATCCCGTTTTTGCCAAGAATCACCGGTACTCCTAGGTAGCAGTCATCGATTCCATATTCTCCGTCCAGTTTGATACACACAGGGAATACTCTTCTTTGGTTTTTCAGGATAGCTTCCACCATTTGAGCAGCAGCCGATCCGGGAGCATACCATGCCGAAGTGCCCATCAATTTCACCAGTTCCCCGCCTCCAAATTTCGTTCTTTCGATGATCGCGTCAAGTTTCTCTTTTTCTACCAATTCGGTTACCGGAATCCCTGCTACGGTGGTATATCGGGGAAGTGGTACCATGGTGTCTCCATGCCCTCCCATGAGGATGGCTTGGATTTCTTTTCCAGATACGTTCAATTCTTCCGCCAAGAAAGCTCGGTATCGGGCTGTATCCAAGATCCCGGCCATACCCATCACTTTGGTTCTTGGTAGTCCAGAGGTCAGATGAGCCTGATAAGTCATGACATCCAGGGGATTGGAAACCACAATAATGATGGCGTTTGGAGAGTATTTGACAATATTTTCGGTTACTGACTTTACAATCCCCGCGTTGGTTTCAATCAGGTCATCACGAGTCATTCCGGGTTTTCTGGGAAGTCCGGAAGTGATGACGACCACATCCGAGTTGGCAGTTTTGCTGTAGTCATTGGTGCTGCCCACGGTACGGCTGTCATACTGATTGATGGGAGCCTTTTGCCAAATATCAAGGGCTTTACCTTCGGCAATGCCTTCTTTGATGTCTACCAATACGATTTCCTCTGCAATTTCGCGATAAGCTAAAACATCGGCACAGGTGGCCCCTACGTTACCTGCACCAACTACGGTTACTTTGCTCATGTGTTTTTATGGATTTTATATGTGAATTGCCTTCAAAAGCGGCGCTAAGTTAATAAGCTATGCTTATGATTCGAAACCGTGTGAGGATTAGTTTGTTCTGAATTGTTGTTTTTTGACAAACGAAGCTAGGGGAGGATAAGCAGGTTATTCAAACATTTGTCTAAGGCTGAAAAAGCCGAATGACTCGCGGTAGGATCTGAAAAGGCGCTGGTTGTTGGCATTGTAATACTCCGCCAATGAGGTCATCATTTTGGCTTTGATTTTTGGGTTGCTGTCAAAAATCTCCTGGATGGCAAAGTGTGGAATGACAATCAGTTCTGCCTCATCAGATGTGACCAAGGCGGTATAGGTTCGTTTGGCATTTTCGAGGAGTGAATTTTCGCCAAAAGCTTCTCCCCGCTTGAGTTGCATGATTGTTTCAAAATTGTCCCTGACATCAATCGTCAGGTCGATTTGGCCTCTCCGGATCAGGTATAGAGCCTGACTGGGGTCTTTGCTGAAAAAGACTACCTCATCCCGATTGTACTTTCGCTCATGCATGGCAGGAAGAAACCGGGCCAATTCTTTTTGGCGGAGCCGTTCAAAAAATTTGATCCCCTGCATGAAATCAAACATCTGCAGCTCTTGGGATTCATAGGTTTTGGAAAAAGGGTTTCGCATGGCTCAGCGTTTTTTGAAGGATAGTATTTTTCGGGTTGCGGGAGTGATTTTGACCCAATCGGCAATTCTCAAGCCCATGACCCAGGCAATTTTCCCTCCTGAAACTAGGACTTTTATTTGTTGTTTTTTAGAAATGGATATTTTGAGATCAATCAAAAAATCAGAAACTTTTTTCTCGGACTTCATCCCCAGTGGAATAAATCTGTCCCCTTCTCTCCAGCTTCGGATCTCCAAGGGAAACTCCAATTGATCCTCGTCCAATTGGGCGTGCTGAGGATTTGGATCGATCTCATGAGAACCTTTCCTTCTAAAAACTTGGTAGATCTCTTCAGGGAGATTGAATTCCTCCTCATCTCCGGTCAGTATCAGACCTTCAAATGATTCTTGAACCGGACAAAGAATCATTTCCTTGCGGTCAAACCAAAGCTGGTAACCTTTCCCCATAAACATAGAGCCGGTACGGATCTGCTGGAGATTTTCCCAAATGGATTGCGTTTGCTCGGGATTGAAACCGTATGACCTGAGCCAAAAATACAAAAGGGAGGCCCCGCCTTGCATAGGCAATAGATCTGCAAAAGCTAAAACCTGATGCCCCTCTATTTCTTTGATTTTGCTGGCCTTCCAAAGCTCAAAAAGTCCTGAAAATGCTTTTCCGGTGTCTTTTAATCGGCCAAAACTGCTCAATAGATTTTTTCGTGCATCAGGCTCAAGGCCGTAAATCGCAGGAAGTCCGTTGATTCGAAGGTTGTTTCGTTTGTATTCCGATTTTTGATTGGAGCTGTCATCTCTCCAAGTGTATCCATTTGAGGTCATGAAATCGGATAGCCTGTCTCTGGAAAAGGCCAACAAAGGGCGGATCAGCCAACCTTTTCGTTCACTCATTCCGTATATTCCTTCGATTCCGGTTCCTCTAAGGAGATTGAGAAAAATCGTTTCAATCTGATCATCTTCATGGTGGGCCAGCAGTATGCCATCAAGGGATTGATTGCTTCGGATTTCCTCAAAGAAAGCATACCGAAGTTCCCTTGCCGCCATTTGGGTAGAGATACCTTTGGAGCCAGCATATGAAGTGGTTTCTGCCTTTTTGGTGTGACAAAGGATTTGCCGGGATTGGGCCCAAGCTTCTACGAAGGTCTGATCGCCGTCGCTCTCATGGCCCCTGAGTTGAAAATTGACATGAGCGATTTCAAAGGGAATACCTGCATTCCAAAGTAAATTTGCCAGGGCCATGCTGTCCAGACCTCCACTGCAGGCCAATAAATACCGGTGGTCAGTGTCCACCAGTTGATGATTTTGGATGTGAGAGATAAAGGCTTCCTGCATTGATCAAAAATAGCTTTTTCTGCTAATTTTGCCGACATCTACCGATTTATGACTATTCGAATTTCAACCCTTCTCTTGTTTTTCTTGATTTCATTTTTGAAAGTCGCGAGTAGTTTTGCTCAGGAAAACTCTACCCTTGAGATTCTGAATGCCGAAATGCTGAAAGGGGAAAGAGGGATTGAACGGTTACTGGGCAATGTCCGAATGAGACACCAAAATTCACTGATTTTTTGTGATTCGGCGCATTTTTTCAGAGAGCAAAATCGAGCACAGCTTTATGGAAGGGTAAGGATCCAAGACGTGGAAGACCCAATTACTACCACCAGTACCTATGCGGAATACGACGGCAATACCAAAATCGCCAAACTCAGAAATAAGGTAGTTTTCACCAACCAACAAACCACTCTCTACACGGAGTTTTTGGATTACAATAGAGAGACCAATGTTGCCAATTATTTCAATAAGGGAAAAGTCGTAGACTCTGTCAATGTGCTCACCAGTGAAACCGGGATTTACGAAGTCAACTACGAGCGGATTACTTTTCAGGAAAATGTGGAATTGGTCAATCCCGATTACACCCTCAAATCAAACGATCTGATCTATCTCACCATTCCTAAAACAGCCCAAACTCAGGGTTTGACCAATATTGTTTCCAAAGAGGGATACAATCTGGACGCGCAACAGGGAAGTTTCTATAATACACAAAGCAAGCAGTTTAGATTTTTTGATGGGATTGTCGAAAATGAGGAAACCAGGGTAAAAGCCGATGAGCTGTTTTATGATGAACCCAATGGCTACTATGAGGGCAAAAATGATGTGAGGATCCTCAATAAGGAAAGAAATACCGAGGTATTTGGGGATGTGGGGAAATATTGGGAGGAGCGCAAATACAGTGAAGTATTTGGGAAAGCATTGGTCAGAAGGTATTTTGAAACGGACACCCTTTTTGTGGCTGCCGATACGCTTATTTCCCATGACAATGAAGCAGATTCGATCAAATATCTGTTAGCGTTCCATTCCGTCCGCTTGGTGAAATCTGATCTCTCAGGCCGGGCAGATTCACTGTACTATAATTATGCTGATTCCTCTATTCAGCTGTTTAGAGACCCTGTTCTTTGGAATCAAAAAAGTCAAATCTCAGCGGACAGCATGAGTTTTTTGATTGCCAATGAGAAATTGGATCGTGTTTTTATGAAAGATAAAGCCTTTGCGATCATGACCGATACCCTGCTCAATTTCAATCAAATGAAAGGGAGGAAAATGACCGGATATTTCAAAGAGGGGCAAATGGAGAAGCTGTATATCGAAGGCAATGGTGAATCACTTTATTTTGCCTTGGAAGCGGATACCCTTACCCAGGGAGTCAACCGGATTTTGAGTGCCACCATTGAGTTGACTTTTGTAGATGGTGCCATCAAAAAGTCAAATTTCGGAATAAGACCTGATGGAAAATTTACACCTGTTCAGAAAATAGATGACAAAACAGGTCGCTTGGAAGGGTTTTCTTGGAGAATTGAGGAGAAGCCCTCCAAAAAAGACATGGATGCTTGGAGAAAAGTGATAGAAATTGAGTCTAAACCCAAAAATCTTTTTGATGATCCCGACGTGTCCCTTCAGATGCCTTCGGATGGTCAAATTCAAAAAGAATTAAATAAAAAGGAGTTTAAAGTCAATAATCTGTAACTCATTTTGGTTTTGGGATTATTGAAATTCCCCAACGGTTTTATTCCCGAAAAATTTTAAAAAGGTTAACAACAATTAACCCCTTTTTTCGAGTTTAGTGTATCCATTTAGATAATTTTGTCCGTATATTAATTGTCTTGAAAACCAACTTCCTAGGCGTATCGATCAAAATTTTACATGAAATCATTACTTTTCAAATGGACGTTACTTTTGTTGATGTTCCCCATATTCGCAGGGGCTCAGCAAGTACGTGTATTAAGTGAAGTGGTGGATTTTTCTGGAGAGATCGGGACATCCCAACGAAAAACGGTAATTCTTCAAAACGAATCCAATCAACAGAAGACATATTTTCTTAAGAATCTACGCGGGAGCATCGGTTCTTCTCAAAAAATGAAAGTGTGCTTTGGGGATCAGTGTTTCGATCCTAAAAAAGAATTGGCCAAGGTTTCCATCAAGCTTGCCCCGGGGGAAATTTACACGGATTTCTACCTTGAATTTGAGCTTGGAATTGCAGAGACAAAAGGGAGTTTTGATCTGTTTTTCGTGAATGCCGAAAATATTCGGGAAAACTTCGTCGTTGAAGCAAGGTATGAGGTTGAAAATGCAGGAAAAGCCGATTTCTCTCATAAAGATGTCAAGCTGAGTGATATTTATCCAAATCCAAGTAGCCGTGTAGCGCAGTTGGATTATGAATTGGTCAACCCAAGATCCAAAGCAAAAATCACCATCAACAGCTTCATCGGTAACCCGATTGCTGAATATGAATTGAATCCCGGAAGAAACTCACTTGTGATCAATGTTTCCGATTTCCAGCCTGGCGTCTACTTCTACACCTTGTTTGTAGACAATAAAAATGTAGTAACCAAGAAACTACAAGTTAAAAAGTAGAAGCTCCGCCACTTCTCCATACGTTTGAATCCGAATTATTATCCCGTATATTTGCGGTCTTGAAAATGAACATGCGATTTCTTTCTCCTCTTGTATTCTCCCTGATTTTATTGATTAGCGCTTGTGGTCCCTTCTCCAAGTTGGAAAAAAGCACCAATTGGGAGGAACTCTACAATGGTGCAAACAAGTATTATCAAGAAGGAGAATATAACAAAGCGATTATCCTCTACGACAAAGTGCTGCCTGTAATTAAGGGCTCAGAAAAGGCGGAAATGGCCGAGTACAACTATGCAAATTGTCATTTCAAAACCAAGAGATACATCGAGGCAGCAGGATATTTCAACAATTTTTATCGAACCTACAACAGGAGTTCACTAGCTGAAGAAGCGCTCTTTATGCACGCCTATTCCCTTTATTTAGATGCACCGGATTACAATCTGGATCAGCAAAGCAGTCAAGAGGCAGTGTCTGCCATTCAGCAATTTGTGACGCGATTTCCTACTTCCGCGAGTTTTGAGCGAGCCATGGAAATGCTAAAAGATCTGGAAAGCAGATTTGAAAAAAAGGCATACAGTGAAGCTCAGATGTATTACCGGTTGAAAGACGGACTCTTTCCAGGTGATTTCTATCGGGCTTGCATCGTGAATTTCCAGAATTTTGCAAAAGATTACCCTGAAAGCAAGCATAATGAAGAGCTGGCTTACAAGTTGGTGGAAGTTGGATTTGCGTATGCAAAAAACAGCACCTTCGACAAAAAAGAGGATCGACTCAATGACGCCATTAAGTTTGCAAACAATTTTTATCGGAAATATCCGGAAAGTGGATTTACTACGGAAGTGAAAAAGTTTGAGAACCAAACCCGTCGTGAAATGGAAGCTCATTTGCAAGATAAAAAAGAGTATGCAGAAAGACTTGCTGCGCAATCTGTGGTCGATGCTGCTCAAAATGAAAACTAATTAAGGAATTTAAACAATCTAATAATATGGCGGTCAATCCATCAATCATCACACGAGACTTAGACAAAGTTGCCGAACAAACCGGTAATATCTATGAGTCCATTCATATTGTAGGACAGCGGGCAAAGCAGATTTCCACCAATCTGAAAGAAGAATTGAACAACAAACTTTCTGAGTTTGCCTCTACGGTTGACAATTTAGAAGAGGTTTTCGAGAATAAGGAGCAGATTGAAATCTCCAAGTTTTACGAAAGAATGCCAAAGCCATCGACCTTGGCAATGGAAGAATTTATAGAAGGAAAGGTTTACCACCGATTTCCTGATCAGGAAGGAGCTGAGTAATTTTCCATGAATCTTTCAGGCAAGCGGATTCTTCTTGGGGTGACAGGCAGCATTGCTGCATACAAGTCCGCTCTATTGACCCGCCTGCTGATTAAATCCGGAGCAGAGGTACAAATCATCATGAGTACCTCTGCTCTTGATTTTATTACCCCATTGACCTTGGCTACGCTATCCAAGCGACCGGTTTATTCTGATTTTTCTGACAAAAAGTCTGGGCAATGGCATAACCATGTAGAATTGGGCCTTTGGGCAGACCTGTTTGTAGTCGCGCCATTAAGTGCCAACACCCTGGCTAAATTTGCCAATGGCCTATGTGATAATTTGCTCACAGCCACCTATCTCTCCGCCCGGTGTCCTGTGATGCTGGCGCCTGCTATGGATCTGGATATGTACCAGCATCCTTCTGTCAGGGCAAACCTTCAAAAGGTATCCTCTTTTGGAAATATCTTGCTCGATGCGGAGTCGGGGGAGTTGGCGAGTGGGTTGACTGGTCAGGGTAGAATGATGGAGCCGGAGCACATAGTGAATCGGGTAAATGATTTTTTTATCCAGTCCCAAGATTTTAAAGGCAAGAAAGTAATGGTCACGATGGGTCCTACTCAGGAAGCCATTGATCCTGTCAGGTATATCAGCAACCATTCCAGTGGGAAAATGGGGCTTTCCATTGCAAAGGCTTTTCGTTCAAGAGGTGCGGAGGTTTTTGTAGTTTCTGGACCGGTAAGTTTGAATTTGAATTCCGGGGATTTTCATGTAATAAAAGTTTCCTCTGCCAAAGAAATGTATGAGGCTGCTGAGTCTATTCATGCTCAAATGGATATTTGTGTATTTGCGGCAGCTGTTGCAGATTATACTGTTTCCCAAATCGCTGCTGAGAAAATCAAAAAGCAAGACGATACTTTTGACCTTCAGCTCAAAAAGACAATTGATATCGCTTTTGAACTTGGGAAAAGAAAGATGCCGAATCAGATTCATGTTGGATTTGCATTAGAAACTGAGAATGAAGAAGCACATGCCAAAGCCAAGTTGGGAAAGAAAAATTTTGATATGGTCGTACTCAATTCGGCACGAGAGGATGGCGCAGGTTTTCAGCATGATACCAATAGAGTGAAGATCTTCCACCAAAATGGGAGAAGCATTGAATCCAAACTTTTACCCAAATCCGAAATTGCCGAATTGATTCTTGATGAAGTCAAAATTGCCCCGGTTTGGGTTTGAGAATTAGATTTTTGTTAAGTTTAGCTTCATGAAGAGAGGCCTTCTTTCCATAATCCTTTTCCTTTGTATATCCTCTGTTTTTGCACAGGAGCTCAATTTTACGGTGATCATCAACAGTGATCGATCCAGATTTCAAAATACGGATGTCTTCAACCAGATGAAGGCAAGTTTCGAGCAGTTTCTTAATGGAAGGTCTTGGACCAATGATGAGTTTCGGCCTGAAGAACGGATCAAGGGTAATTTATTGATCACCATTAATGAAGTTCCCCAAGTGGGAGTTTACAGTGCCACGGTACAAATCCAGGTAGTACGGCCCGTATATGGCACCAATTATGAATCCTTGATTTTTAACTTTGCTGACCGAAATTGGTCCTTTGAATACATCGAGTCCCAACCGCTGGAGTTCAATCGATTCACTTTTTTAAATAACATCAGTTCGCTTTTGGCCTTTTATGCCCACATCGCCTTGGGGATAGATTACGATTCCTTTTCTTCCCGTGGAGGCAATCCCTATTTCGAAGTGGCCAACGATATCGTCAACAATGCCCAGCAATCAGGACGTCCGGGTTGGGTTCAAAATCCCGGTGATCGTCGCAGTCGATATTGGTTGATCAATGATATCTATGTGTCAACGGTATATTCTCAGATCCGGGATGCTTTCTATCTCTACCACAGACAGGGCATGGATATGATTCAGATCGATTCGGAGGCAGCTTATAAAAATATTTTAGAGGCGATCAGATTGGTGGCAGAGGCCAATAAGCTACAGCCGAATGGGATATTTACCATCAGTTTTGTGGATGCCAAGAGTGATGAGATTTCACAGATATTGAAGAATGCGCCTTTTGAAATCAAAGAAGAAGCAGTGAAATTGCTCCTTGAGGTTGATCCCAATAATGCGAGAAAGTACAATGAGCTTCTTCGAAGCTAAGTCAGTTTTTTTAGCTTTGTCCCCAAGTTTCTTCCCTTATGCTCAAATCGCTAAGTATATCCAACTATGCTCTTATTGATCAGCTACTGATGCAGCCGAGCGCCAAGCTGAACATGATAACCGGTGAAACGGGTGCGGGGAAATCCATTATGCTCGGTGCCGTTGGCCTGTTGTTGGGCAATCGGGCGGACACCAAAGTCCTGCTACATGAAGAAAAAAAATGTGTCGTGGAAGGGATTTTTGATATTCAGGAGTATGGTTTGAAAAGCTATTTTGAGGAGCTGGAGTTGGATTACGAGGATACCTGCATTGTCAGAAGAGAAATCAGTCCGGGAGGCAAATCACGTTCATTTATCAATGACACGCCCGTATTGTTGGATGCATTGAAGGTCCTGGGGGCCAGGCTGATGGATGTCCATTCACAGCACGATACCTTGTTGTTGGGCGAAGGGGCATATCAACTCAGTTTGGTGGATGCATTTGCCCAAACTCAAAAGGAGCGATCGGACTATCAGCAGGCGTTCAGAGATTTCAGAAAAGCCAAGAGGAATTTTGAAGAATTAAAACAACGGGCTTTGGAGCTTCAAAAAGAAGCAGACTTCAATCAATTTCAATTGGATGAATTAAGTGCCGTTTCATTGGTTTCGGGAGAGCAATCCGAGCTCGAATCTGAACAGGAAATTCTCGAAAACGCCGAAGAAATTAAACTGAAAATCAATGAATTGTTATCCGTTTTTCAGGATGAGCAATTTGGGGTCCTTCAGGGCTTAGGTCAAATCCAACACGGTTTGCAAGCTCTGGAGCGGCTTGCTCACAAATTCGAAAATTACAGAGCACGTTTTCAGACCGTTTTCATTGAGTTGAAGGATGTCCTCGAAAGCCTTTCTGATGAAGAAAGTAAAGTGGAGGTGGATTTTGGAAAGTTGGAGCAAATTCGAGACCGACTCAGCAAAATTTACCAATTGCAAAAAAAGCACGGAGTTCAATCGGTAGAGGAGCTGATGACTATCGAAAGCCAATTGGCGGATAAAGTATTTCAATTTCAAAATCTGGATGAAAATCTATCCCATGCTGAGAAAATTTTTCAAGAGGCTGAAAAAACCTTGTTCGTTTGCGGGAAGGTTTTAAGTGAAAAAAGAAAGTCTTGTTTTCCGGTCTTTGAAAATGCACTGCAAGAATTATTGTCCGGATTGGGGATGGAAAACGCCCGTATTAAACTCGAGATACAACAGGTTTCTCCCATTGCCTCCGGGTTGGATGAGGTGGAAATCTTGTTTTCAGCAAATAAGGGCGGGATTCCGCAACCTCTGAAAAAAGTAGCCTCGGGAGGTGAATTTTCCCGACTTCTTTTTGGGATCAAGTACCTGATGGCTGATAAAATGGCATTGCCTACGCTTATTTTTGATGAAATTGATACCGGGATTTCAGGAGAGGTAGCCCTTCAAATGGTGAGAATGATGAAGGATATTGCCCAGAGGCATCAGGTAATCTGCATCACTCACCTTCCGCAAGTGGCGGCTAAAGGTGACCTTCATTACTTTGTGTTTAAGGATAACTCCTCCGAAAAAACCATCTCCAAAATCAAGCTCTTGGACGCGGAGGAGCGAGTGCAGGAACTAGCCAAAATGATTGCGGGAGCTAATCCATCTCCCTCTGCTTTATCCAGTGCAAAAGAGCTCTTGCAATATTGAAAGCCTAACTCCTGAATTTTGTCTATTTTTACCCGAGTTTTTGTAATCAATCCAATAGCTATATGCCAGAAAATTTGCTCAAAGGAAAAGTAGGAATCATCACCGGGGCGCTAGATGAGAACTCTATTGCCTGGAAAACAGCCCTCAAGGTAAAAGAACAAGGTGGACGCTTTGTCCTGACAAATGCCCCGATTGCCATGAGAATGGGAGCCATCAAAGAGCTCGCTCAGGAATGTAATACCATTGTGATTCCTGCCGATGCCACCGTGATAGAAGATATCGAGAAGTTATACGCCGAAGCTAAGGAGTTTTTGGGGGCTGATTTCGACTTTCTGTTGCATTCCATTGGGATGTCACCCAACATCAGAAAAGGCAGATCTTATGGAGATCTCAATTATGAATGGGCGATGAAGTCATACGATGTATCGGCGATTTCCTTTCATAAAATGATGCAGGTAGCCGAAAAAATGGATGTGATGAAAGAGTGGGGGTCCATTATTGGTCTTTCTTACATTGCCGCCCAGCGTGTATATCCTTTCTATACCGATATGGCTGATGCCAAAGCGCTTCTGGAAAGTATTGCCAGAGGATATGGGTATAGATTTGGCAAGGCCAAAAAGGTAAGAGTGAATACCATCTCCCAGTCACCTACCAAAACTACTGCCGGTACAGGAATTGGAGGATTTGACTCTTTCTTCAATTTTGCCGAGGCTCTTTCTCCTTTGGGAAATGCCTCAGCAGAAGCCTGTGCGGATTACATCGTCACCTTATTTTCCGACCTGACTCGCATGGTAACCATGCAAAATCTTTTCCACGATGGCGGATATTCCTTCACCGGGATTTCTGAAGAAATCATGGAGAAATTCAAAGATTTATAAAACCACTTAATCAAACCGAAAGCCCTGGAGAAATTCAGGGTTTTTTCATTTTCCGGCTGTCCAAAATCGGTTTTTTGATTTCCGATTTTCACCTAACTTATCCAATCAAAGAATCCACTACCTTATGTTGAAAAAAATTACCCTATTCTGCCTCGCAGTCCTTTCATTTTCGGCGACGGCGATTTCCCAAATCATGCCAGCTCCCGACCGAGCGGAAGGAGATGGTCCTTATGAGCGGCTGATCATCCGTGGAGTCACCCTTATTGATGGTACTGGGGCACCACCCATCGGTCCTGTGGATATTGTGGTAGAGAAAAACAGAATCGTCCAAGTACAAACGGTCGGCTACCCGGGATTGGAAATCAATGAAAACCGTCGACCCAAAGCGGATGAAAAAACCAAAGTCATGGATCTGGAAGGTCACTACTTGCTTCCCGGATTGGTAGATATGCACGGTCATATCGGAGGCTCTGGACAAGGAACACCGGCTGAATATGTGTTTAAGCTTTGGATGGCACATGGGATTACTACGATCAGAGACCCTTCGGCCGGCAATGGGTTAAATTGGGTCTTGGAGCACAAAAAGAAATCTGCTGCCAACCAAATCACTGCACCTAGAATCCTTGCCTATACTTCTTTCGGTCAGGGGGCAAAAGGTCCCATTACCACGGCTGAGCAAGCCAAAGCTTGGGTCAATGAAAACAAGGCAAAGGGTGCAGATGGCATCAAATTTTTCGGAGCGAAGCCCGAGGTAATGCAGGCAGCCATTTCAGAAAACAAACGAATTGGATTGGGTTCGGCTATGCACCATCAGCAGATGGATGTAGCTCGCTGGAACGTTCTTCATTCCGCTCGGGCAGGACTAACTACTATGGAGCATTGGTATGGATTGCCTGAAGCACTGTTTACAGACCGGACTATTCAGGATTTTCGTTTGGATTATAATTATCAAAACGAGCAACACCGGTTTTCTGAGGCGGGTAATCTTTGGAAGCAGGCGGCTGCTCCCTATTCAGAGCATTGGAACAAGGTCATGAATGAATTATTGGAGCTGGACTTTACGCTGGATCCTACCCTAAACATCTATGAAGCAAACCGTGACCTAATGCGTGCCCGTACCCAAGAATGGCACGATGTCTATACGCTTCCTTCTCTTTGGAGATTTTATGCACCCAACAGACAGTCTCACGGTTCCTATTGGTTTGACTGGACTACTGAGCAAGAGGTTCAGTGGAAAGAAAACTATCGCTTGTGGATGACTTTTGTGAATGAATATAAAAATCGGGGGGGACGCGTGACCGCTGGTTCCGATTCTGGGTTTATCTATCAGCTTTACGGATTTGCTTACATCCGGGAATTGGAAATGCTGCGAGAAGCCGGTTTTCATCCCTTGGAGGTGATTCGTTCGGCGACGATGTATGGCGCAGAGGCTTTGGGTATGGATAAGGAAATCGGTACTGTTGAAGTCGGGAAGCTTGCCGATTTTGTGATTTTGGAAGAAAATCCACTTCAAAATCTAAAAGTGTTGTATGGTACTGGAGCTATTCGAATCAGCGATAAAAATGTACCCATCAGGGTGGGCGGTGTCAAATACACCGTAAAAGACGGAATTGTCTATGATGCAAAAAAACTTCTGGAAGATGTGAAAACTATTGTAGATCAACACAAAGCCAGAGAAAATGCCCGAATTACCCAGCCTGGATTGGATTGGTAAAGGAGTTTCAATTTCGATAAATGTGAAATGAGGACGAGTGCAATTAGTGCCCGTCCTCATTTTTATTTAACTTCCCATATATCCCAAATACTACGACGATGCCCACTATTCTTGTCAATGGAGTAAACCTATATTTTGAAAATTATGGAGAGGGAGCGGAAACACTGGTTTTTTCTCATGGACTTCTATGGAGTCATAAGATGTTTGGAGCTCAGGTAGAGGAGCTGTCTAAAAGCTATCGAGTCATCGCCTACGATCACCGGGGGCAAGGTCAAAGCGAAGTAAAGGCCCCTTACGACATGGATACCGTGACCGATGATGCAATCGCACTGATTGAGAAGCTGGGTTTGGGTAAAGTACATTTTGTAGGTCTTTCGATGGGTGGGTTTGTAGGCATGAGATTGGCAGCAAGAAGACCGGATCTGATAAAATCTTTAATTCTCCTGGAAACTTCCGCCAATGCTGAGCCAGTGGAAAATCTTCCCAAATACAAAACGCTCAATGGTATTGTGAAATGGGTTGGGGTCATTCCCCCCGTGGCCAATAAAGTTATGCCGATCATGTTTGCGGAATCTTGGCTGGCCAATAAGGCTAATCGGGAATCAATCAAACGTTGGAAGAATGAATTGATGAATAACAAAAGAGCCATTACCGGCCCGGTGGAAGGTGTGATCTATCGGAAAGGAGTGGAGGATGAACTGACCAATATCACCTGTCCTACGCTTATCATTGTGGGAGATGAGGATATAGCCACGAAACCGGAAAAGGCAAAATTTATCCAAATGGCTATCGTTGGAGCGAAACTTCATGTCATTCCCGGAGCAGGGCATAGCAGCTGCATTGAAAAGCCAGAAGTGGTCAATCAGCTGATTTCGGAATGGCTAAAGAATAGAAGCTAAAAAAGCCCCGAGGGGCTTTTTTTAATTGTTTTGGAATATTCGGACATAATCTACGATCAAATGCTGGGGAAATGTGGTAGTCCCGTCAGGGGAGCCTGGCCAATTCCCACCCACTGCGATATTGAAAATAAAGAAGAAACTTCTCCTGAATTCATCCAGCTGGGCAGGAGTAGTGTCAATGACGTGGTATTGCTTATTGTCTATTAACCAACGAATGGTTGTCGAATCCCAAACGATCGAATAGACATGGAACTGATCTGCCAAGGTGCCGGAGGGAAGGGTGTATTTTCCTCCAAACTCGGCATGCTTCCCATCGTGTTCCCAATGGACCGTACCATGAACCGTATTTTCCCGGTTATTTCCGCCTATCATTTCCATGATATCGATCTCCCCACAGGCAGGCCAACTCACAGTGTCAAAATTAGATCCAAGCATCCATAGAGCGGGCCAGATACCTTGTCCCTTAGGCATCACTGCTCGAATGTCCACCCTTCCGTATCTAAACTGTTGTTTACCTTTGGTTATGATTCGGGACGAAGTGTACGCTCTTCCTCCAAACGCTTCTTTTTTTGCAGAAATCACCAAATGTCCATTTTGTAAACTGGTATTTTGAGGTCTATAAAATTGAAGCTCATTGTTTCCCCAACCGTTGGTCCCATTGCCGGTTTCATGAGTCCAATTGCCTTGATCCAAGGTTGAACCGTTAAATTCATCCGACCAAACTAAAGTCATCCCGGGATAGGTGTTTGGAGAGGTGGTTCCCTGAGTAGGTATAGAAATCATTTCAGCTCCGGTGTCTCCTGGATTTTCTTCGGAAACACACCCAAACAATCCCAACAAAGTGAATGAGGTGTAGAAAAAGAGATTTTTCATGAAGATCAAGGTTTTCCCGATGTTCTTACACCGGGGGATTGAAATTAAACCGATATTAATTTAAATGTCCACCAAACACCCGTTCCTGCCTCAACTTGAACAGTCATTCGTTTGACTCCTGCTGTTTCAGTTAGGCCCACGACTTGATAAGTGACCTCTCCCGGAAGAGCTACATTCGGAAGTTCTCCTGCATTTACAGCTTTTGGTAATCCTACATGAGCCCCCTGACCAATAAGTCGTAACGTGCCTCCATCGTAGATGTAAGTAAATGATCCTGAGCCATTGTGAGGAGATTTGGGAGTTCCGCATCCGTCTGCGGATATCCCTTGCCACGTTTCAAGCCAAGTTTGAGCCCCCATATCTATGGTGAAGGTTCCGTTGGCTTCAAAGGTGTATACATCATCAAAAAAGCAGGCCCTGGTAGCGACATCCGCAGTGGTGTTAAACCACCATTCTCTGCTCCCGGCGCTGGGACCGACGCTCAAGGCTGCTTCCACCGGCTCCATTTTCCATTTACCCACAATCGCTGCTGAGGCAGGAGGGCCAGAGATAAGTTTGAAATCCCACCAGACCCCAGTGCCTGCCTCTATTCGAAGCGTCATTTTTCGGGTATTCCCTTGTTGGGTTTGTTCTACTATGGTATAGGCGATTTGGTTTGCAATCGCTGCACCGTTAGAGATTTCACCGGCATTATTGACTTTGGCCAAACCGATATGTGCACCCTCACCGATCAGGGTCAAGGTAGTGCTGGTGTAGGTATAGGTGTAGTTTTTGGATCCATCAAATGGGGATTTTGGGATTCCGCATCCGTCCGCGGCTACTCCTTGCCAGGTTTCCAGCCAAGTCAGGCCTCCCATGTCTATCTTGAATGAGCCGTCATTATTGAAGGTGTATTTGTCATCAAAAAAGCAGGCTCGAGCGGATACATCCCCCGATGAATTTTGCCACCATTCTGAGCTACCCGGTGCAGGTCCCACCCTCATGGCTCCCGCGATTGGTTCCATTGTCCACACGCCTGAAATATCAAAAGCAGGCCTGCTGGAAGCTACTCTGAAGGAAATGTTCTCCGTACTTTCATTTCCGTTACTATCGGTCACTCGGATATCGAGATTGTAATCTCCTGGATCAAAGCCACCTTTAACTTCAATAGTAACTTTCTGGTTGTCACCACTTAGGTCTTGGGATCCGGAATTGACCGTCGTCCCTCCTTTGGTGATTGTATAAGTAAAATTTGCCAAGGTGGATATTCTTCCTTCATCAATTCCATCAGATAGCGTGATGTCGATTTTGAAATCCTGGCCTTCAGTCAGTCCGCTGGTGATTGGACCTAATGTGATAATCGGCGGAGTGTCTACCACCGGTACGTCTGTGTAGCCGTTGTCGCAAGCCCACATGAAGCCTGATAGCATGCTAAGAGCTGCAAGATTGAATAGTGATTTTCTCATGGGTTTATTTTTTACCAAATCTTTATTGTTTCAGCCTGACCCCCAAAAAAACCACATCTTCAACTTTTCATCACACTTTGTAAATCACTACATCAAAATTTCATCAATTGGAGAAAAAGCTTGATTTGCAGCCTATATTTAGGCATTTTGGTAGGAATACAATTTCTCAGCTGATCCAGCTTTGGATTGACCTTGGTAAAGTTTGATTGGGCTCATGCCCAGTGGGGAAAAATCGATCGGAATACTTGAATTGGTTTTTAAATGCAATGATAGATCAGTCAGTAAAGCTTTTATGAACTAAAAAAAATCTCAAAAAAGCCCGAAAATACCGGTTTAAACTAGGGGAAAAAGGGGTTAAGGGATTGAAATGCGATGAATAGGGGAATTATTGGATGGTTTTTCTTTGTACTTGGGTTTTCCTTGGTTGTACCAAAAGTGGAGGCGCAAAATAGTTCATCACTCCGGGGATTGCCTTTTATTGTCCATTATGAAGCCTCGGATTACAAAGCCGGAATTCAAAATTTTGACATTGTTCAAGATGAAATGGGAAGAATCTTGGTTGCAAACAATCTGGGGTTGCTTGAGTTTGACGGCAAAGTCTGGAATCGATATGGATTAAGCAATACCAAGGTTCGCACTGCCGTATGGAGTAAGTCAGGAAGAGTTTATGTAGGTTCCCAAGCAGATTTCGGGTATTTATCAGGAGATTCACGGGGTGAAATGAAATATATTTCCTTGGCAGACAGTCTTTCTGTTGGATGGCGGGGATTTGATGAAACATGGAAGGTATTTGAGATTGATGGAGTGGTGTTTTTCTGCACCTTTAAGGGGGTTTTTAAATATGAGAATGAAAAGCTCGAGCCGATTGGATTTGATCACCGTCTGGACATTTCTTTCAAAGTAAATAATCTTATTCTTACCCAAGTACCGGGATTAGGGCTTCATCTTTTAGAAAAGGATGGTTTTAAACTTATCCGGAACGGGGATTTTTTTGCAGATAAAAGGGTGTCCAATGTACTCCCATTCGAACAAGGGAAATGGTTGATTTCTACCTTTGGGCATGGGCTTTTTGTCTATGATGGGGAGATCAAGCCTTTATCCTTGCCGAGCGGTTTTTGGAAAAATGAATATCTGATCAACCATTGTCAACGGTTGAAAAATGGAACTATCGCCCTGGGTACACAGAATGCAGGTCTTTTTGTGGTGGATTCTTCAGGGAATTTGATCCTTCACCTAGATAAAACCTCCGGGTTGGTAGATCTCACCATTAATTATATCTATGAGGATCAGGACGGAGGACTCTGGCTTGCGATGAACAATGGGATCTCCAGAGTAGATCTTAATTCACCTTTCTCATGGATCGATGATAAAATGGGACTGGCTGGTTCGGGCTATGCGGCTCTCAAGGTGGGAGATCAAGTGTATTTAGGTACCAATAATGGACTTTTTTTATTAAAAGATCAATCGGTCAGATTGATTCCAGGCACAGAAGGTCAGGTCTATTCCATCCAACTTATTCGGGATAAAATTATATTAGGGCACCACAATGGCACCTTTTTAATTGAAAATGGAAAAGCTTCTATGCTGGCATCCGAACAAGGAGCTTGGATTTTGAGAGGACACCCCCAGATACCTGATTTGTTTATTCAAGGCACCTACACCGGACTTAATTTGTTTCAATGGAAGGACGGCAGTCTTGCTTTTGTCCGCAAATTAAATGGTTTTGGAGAATCATCCCGGGTCATGGAATTTGACGGAAATACTTTGTGGGTAGCTCACGGGTATAAGGGAGTATTTAGAGTCAGGTTGAATGATGATTGGACAGAAGTCATCGAGCAAAAATTGTATAACAGTCAACAGGGATTTCCAAATGATGTGTTGATCAACGTGTTCAAAATCTACAATCGATTGGTGTTCACTGCGAATGGAGGGTTTTATGGATACGATATGCAAAGTGACCGATTTTTCCCGCTCAACGAGTACAATGACTTGTTTGGATACGGAACGGTGATTGCAGATTTGGAACCTGATGTGTTAGGAAATATTTATTTCATTGAGCAAGCTCAGTTGGGATTAATGAAGAAAGGTGCCAATCAGCAGCTGAGTCTGCACACCTCTACTTTCGGAAAGGTTCAAAGGCTTTGGAATGATGATTTGGCAAATATTACAGTGTTGGATCATCAAAATATCCTCATTGGCGGTAAGAAAGGATTCATCCATTACCAGCCTTCTTTGGATATACCCCACAATCAACCGGGAAAAGTTTTCTTTCGGGAGATTATCAATCGAGGAGCAAATTGGGACACCCTCTACAGGGGGCATGGTCAGGCTGATTTATTGAGAGAGCCTTTGGTATTTCCTTTTGCTCAAAACTCCTTTTCCTTTGACTTTGTTAGCCCGCATTTTGAAAGTGGCAATGAAGTTCAGTATCAGTTTTTTTTGGAAAACTATGATCAAGAATGGTCCGATTGGACCGGTGAAAGTAAAAAGGAATTTACCAATCTAAGAGAAGGGGATTATCAGTTTAGAGTGAAAGCAAAAACGCTCTTCGGGGAGGTGACCGAGGAGGCAGTATTTGCCTTTAGTATAAAGCCTCCCTTTTATCGAAGCCATCTGGCCTATCTATTTTATTTCTGCGCGTTGTTGGGTGTTTTTTATGCTGGGTTCAAATGGGTCGATCGGAGGTACAAGAAGAAAACGAAGTTGCTGGAAATTGAAAAGAAGAAGGCAATCCAACAAAAAGACGATGAGATTGAATCGATAACTCAGCGATCAGAGGAAGAAATCATGCGCCTCAAAAATGAGCAGCTCCAGTCAGAAATTGATTTCAAAAATCAAGAGCTTACGTCTTCAGCCATGCATTTGATCCAAAAAAACAAGCTTCTTCAAGACATCAAAAATGCCCTGAAAAATCTGACTACGGAGGAAAAAAACAAGCCTCTGAATTCACAACTCAACCGCTTGGTCAAAAATATCGATCGGGATTTAGAAGGGGGAGACGAATGGAATCGATTTTCTGAAAATTTCGACCAAGTACATGGTAATTTTATTACCAAGTTGAAAGAAAAATATCCCCAGCTTACTTCTCAGGAAATCAAGTTTAGTGCCTATATCCGGATGAACCTAAACACCAAGGAAATTGCCAATCTGCTTGGGATTTCTGTGCGGGGTGTAGAAATCGGACGCTATCGGGTAAGGAAAAAGCTGGGGCTTTCCAGACAAGAAAACCTCAGCGATTTTCTGCTGAGGTTTTGAAGAATTGAGGCTATTATTTTCCAAAGCTGCTTATTGGGCAGGGACGAGTTCTTCCAGTTTTACTTTGGTGACTCCATAACTTTTAGGATTTTGCCAATCGTCATTTACCACTGCCGGCCCAAAACTTATGATTTGAGGGGAAGGTGTGGTGTTTCGAAACAAAAAATAAACTTCTTTTTTCCCGGGTTCAGGTTTTAGAAAATAATTTGTGCCACCCAAGGATACCACGATTTCCCCGTCTCTTGGGAATTGGGAGGGATTTTCTAATTCTATGGTGAAACGAAAATCTTTTTCTACAACCATAGAAGTAATCACAGACATATTGAGTGCCTGGAAAATCTTACGATTATTGATTTCACTTATTAAAACAGGCGTGATGTTAAACGCATTTTTTGAATAATTACCGGTGAAGCTGATTTCCATCCCGGGGGTAATGGGTCTTGTTGGGGTTATCTCCCATGTTTTTACCCGATTTCGTTCCAGATCTTCAGGGTTTAAGCTGATTTTGGGAATCGAACTCAGGGATTGATCCAGGACTTGAGAATTGAGCTGTTCCAGGGTAGTTTTACCTAATGTCAATTTTGGGGAGTTGGATAAGTCTACTC
Source organism: Algoriphagus aquaeductus (assembly GCF_003253485.1). Lineage (GTDB taxonomy): Bacteria > Bacteroidota > Bacteroidia > Cytophagales > Cyclobacteriaceae > Algoriphagus > Algoriphagus aquaeductus. The sequence goes on from NZ_QKTX01000006.1 coordinate 189,530, forward strand.
CCGTTTTGATGGATGTGTTACTTGGGATTTTGGTCGTGAATTGGGCTTGTAAGGTTACAGGGGACCCAATCAGAAAAAAGACTAAGATTTTTAAAAGCGGCTTCATCATATCATGGTTTTAAGTTTAATACTTTTTGAATTCAACCCTTCGATTTGCGGCTTTTTCAGCCGGGGAAGCGTTGTTGTTGAGGGGTTCTGTTTCTCCTTTCCCGGAGGTTTGCATACGGTTGGAAGCAATCCCAAATTTCTCCTGCAGGTAAGCTGCCACAGAAGCAGCTCTTTTCTCAGATAGCGTCTGATTGCTGGCCTCATCGCCATCACTATCTGTGTGTCCAATAATCTGCACACGAATAAATTCGTCGGATTTCAATACCTCACCCAATTGGTTGAGAAATTCAAAGGAAGAAGGCTGAAGTTTATCAGAAGCAGTCTGAAAAAGGATGGCAGTGGTGCTGAAGCCTTCTGCCCGGAGAAGTTTGGAGCGAAGGTCTTCTCCCTCTTCCGTGATCTTTAGATTAGCCAAGGCCACGACGAGATTTTTTTGCAAATCAACCTCCCGGACATAAAACTGAATGTATTTGCCAAGATTATCCGCAGCCAGTGAGGGGATGTCCACCACTTTGGTGTCATCGAGGAAGAGTCTCACCCGTTTTCCGTTCTTCAATAGAGTGAAATGAATAATATCGTTCAGTTTTTCGGTGTAGTCATAAGGGATTTTATTGCTGATTTTGGCCGGCATTCCATAGGTTTCTACTTGGAAGTAATCTGAAGCCCCTTTATACCAGAGCGGCATTTCGATTTCGGCACCTTTTTTAGCTTTTGAGATCAAGGGCTGTTCCACTAAATGGATTCCAAATCGAAGGGCTGTGGTTCCTTTGTATTCCAGATTGAAGGTGAAAAGATCAAATTCCACCGCATAGTTTTCCGGCAGTTCGCGGGGTAGCATGGGGACAAAAAAGCCAGTTCCAGAAGTTCTTAAGGCTTTGAAATCATCAACGGTGATGATTTCACCACCCGAATTGGTTTCCCACTTGGCGGGAAAATCTCCCAAAGCATCGCGTTCAAAATTATCCTGATACATGATCTGGCCATTGGGGATAAACTGGCCTGCGATTGAAATCTCCGAATGGGAACCTGAGGCAGCTGGCCCGGGATTTTTACCTGAAGGGTTTGCTTCACCGCGTCTTTTTTCTTCTGTACCATCTCCTTTTTCTGTTTTGGCCCTGCCTTTTTTGGATTTGAAAATATTTGGCGCTTCCATTACACTTTCAAAGGCCTTGTCAGTGGCTTCGGAGGTTTTTTGCTCTACATTTCGCTCTACGGTTCGCTTTGCCGATTCTTCTGCCGTCTTTTTCAAGTCTTTGATAAACTTGGATTGGGCATTGACTTGGGAAGAAAAGCACAAAATAAGGCCTAGGATCAATGCCTTTGCGGGGAATAAATGCGTTTTCATAACGGGAATTGAGGTAAGAAAATGTTTGATGAGGGTACATTTTACTTTTCAATTCCCACATCCTTTGGTAAAAAACCGCCAAATGCCAATTCTTATCTTGATTTCAAGTGCTGGACTTGGGTGAGGTAAGGATCTTTTTCCACCAATTCCTTGAGTAAAGAGAATTTCTCCAAATGAAATTGGCTCGGGGCTTCTCCCGAGTAGGCTTTGAAATCTTTGAAAAAGTGGGAAGCATCGTAGTAATTATAAAAAGAGGTCAGAAACCCCAAGTCACGCGGGGCTTCTGTTCGGGTAAATTCCACAAAAATTGCGTTGAACCGTGTAATTCTGGCATATTGTAAAGGTGATACTCCAATCTGCTGTCTAAACAAATGCTGGAGATGGCGTTCGCTGACGTGAAGTTCTTTGCACAGGTTCCGGGTGCTCAGGCATCCTTTTTTTTCAAAAATCAGATCCAAAGCATAGTCCACCAAAGTTTTTTGTGGGGAATGTTCAGCTTGGAAAAATTCCAAAAGCGTATTTCCCGACTTGCAGCGCTGTTCAAAGTTTTCTGATTCTTCGATAGCCTTTAGAAAAGGATGGTATTTTGTCGGAAAGAGCGTGTATGGGTCGGTAGGGCTATTCGTGAGTTGATAGGAAGGTACTCCTGTCATTTTCCAAGCGGAAGTAGGATGAAGTGCAATGCCGAATATATCGGTATCCTCTTCTACCCAAAGTCTATAGCTTACCGTTTGCTGACCAATGAGGTAATTTTTGGGCAATTCTCCATCGAAAAAAGCAAGCGCGCTCACGTGATATCGGCCTTGGAGGTGAAATGCCAAGATTCCGGTTCCGGAGGGCATAAGCAATTCCCCGGGATGGTCCGGTTCCATAGCACCCTTTCTCATTTGATAATAGAAAGTCGCCGTGGACCGGATATGATCTGGAACGTGAGCTGAAAAATACATCTTCGATTCTTAGAAAAGATTTCCAACGCGTAAAATACTGACTTTAAGCAGTTTTTTGGGGGTGTTTGGTGAAAAATGTAATTTTTTTCTTGGGCTGTTGAAACCTTTTCTTACATTTGTATGTATATACATTAAATTCATTTGTAGAAAATGGGAAAGATCGAAGACGCAATCCAGCAAAAGGAGTTCAAGGATCCTTACAACAAAGCGGTGGTCAACCTGTTGTTCACGCACAGTTACCTGGTGACCTCTCAGAATTCCCTTTTCAAACCGCATGATCTTTCTCCCGAGCAATACAATGTGTTGAGAATTCTCAGGGGGCAAAATGGAGTTCCGACTACGGTTTCGTCTATTCAGGAGCGGATGCTTAATAAAATGTCCAATGCTTCCCGTCTGGTAGAAAAGCTGAAAATGAAGGACCTGGTCAAGCGTGAGGAATGCCCGACTGATAGACGTCAGGTGGACATTGTCATCACAGAAAAAGGACTGGATCTTTTGGAAGTACTCGAAAAGCAAGTTGAATCTGCCAATCGTGAAATGGTTAATTTGACACTTGAAGAGGCCAATCACTTAAATGAGTTGCTGGATAAACTGAGAGGTTAAAAAAATTTATCCAAAACAATGTCTATACATTCAATGTAAATACTTAAAATAAAATCTAACTACTTAAACAATCACAATTATGAGCACCACCAAATGGATCATTGACCCAACTCACTCAGAAGTATCTTTCAAAGTAAAGCACCTGGTAATTTCTACTGTAACCGGCTATTTCCGCAAATTTGAAGGAGCGGCTGAAGTGGCTTCTGAAGATTTTGACGGAGCATCCGTTGCATTTACCGCTGATATTGACAGCATTGATACCAATCAGGCTGACCGCGACGGACATTTGAAATCTGCGGATTTCTTTGATGCTGCCAACCATCCAAAATTATCCTTCGAAGGAAAAATTGCCAAAAACGGCGGGGATTACAGCCTAGTTGGTAACTTGACCATGCGAGGTACCACCAAAGCGGTAGAATTGGACGTAAACTTTGGCGGAATCGTAGCCGATCCTTATGGCCAGACTAAAGCTGGTTTTGAAATCGAAGGAAAAGTAAATCGTAAAGACTTCGGTCTTGCCTGGTCTGCCATCACCGAGGCTGGAAGCGTAGTTGTTTCTGACCAGGTTCGTCTGATTTTGAGCGTTCAGCTCGTAAAACAAGCTTAAAAAACCCAAAAGAGGTTTTCTCAATGAGCCTCGGGGGTTTCCAAACCTTCGAGGCTTTATTTTGTATCAACATTTAATAGCTATTCTATCCCACTACAATCATGCAACCCTACATCACAGGAATCCACCACATCACCGCTATAGCCGGCAATGCTCAGCAAAACATTGATTTTTATACGGGCATCTTGGGCCTTAGATTGGTGAAAAAGACCATCAATTTCGATGCGCCGGATGTCTATCATTTCTATTTCGGAGATGGGCTGGGCAGCCCAGGAACGGTATTCACTACGTTTCCATTTACCGGAGCCAGAAAAGGCACCAAAGGAACCGGAGAACTTACGTACACCGCATTTTCCATTGGCAAAGATTCCCTTGACTATTGGAATGAACGTTTGAAAAAGTTTGGGATTGCCGTATCTGATGTATTGACTCGGTTTGGGGATTCTTTGATTCGATTCGAGGATCATGATGGAATGGGTATTGAATTGATCGCAAATGATCAAGATGATCGCCAAGGATGGACTTATGGCCATATTCCGCTGGAGCATTCGATCAAGGGGTTTTATGGGGCTACGCTGAATCTTCGTGCCAAAGAATTGACCGAACAGCTGCTGACCCGCCACATGAATTATAGATTAATCGGGCAAGAAGATGGTCGTCATCGATACGGTACTGAAGGCAAACCAGGTGACATCGTAGATATCGTGATCGATAAAAGCGGAAATCGAGGAATGCAAAGTGCCGGAACAGTTCACCATATCGCATTCCGTACCGCCAACACCCAGAGCCAATTGGCAATTCAGGAAATATTGATGCAAAACGGCTATCAAGTGACAGAGGTCAGAGACCGTAATTACTTCAAGTCTATCTATTTCCGTGAACCGGGAGGGGTTTTGTTTGAAATAGCCACGGACGAACCCGGATTTGCTATTGATGAGGAGGAAGCGCATTTGGGAGAATTACTCAAGCTTCCAGAATGGGCGGAACCAAGCCGAAAGCGAATTGAAACTGCGCTTGTTCCAGTCACCCTTCAACCTAAAAAATATGCTTAATACCAAGAAAAAAGGCCTTCCTCTGGATCAGGCCAAGAAAGCTTTGATTATGATCCACGGTCGCGGTGCTACCGCTGACAGTATATTATCCCTTAGTTCCCACTTGAATCTGACCGATTATGCAATAGTTGCGCCTCAGGCAAACGGAAATACCTGGTATCCGTATGGGTTTATGGCTTCAGATGAAGGAAATCATGCTTCACTTGAGAGGTCTTTGGGATTTATAGAAGAGGTGTTTAGTGAAATTCTTGATGCAGGGATTTTGCCGGAACAGATCTGCCTCGTGGGATTTTCCCAAGGTGCATGTTTGAGTCTTGAATTTGCTGCACGAAATGCCCGAAGACTTGGCGGTGTTGCAGCGTTCACGGGTGGACTTATCGGAGAGCAGCTTAATCCTGAAAAGTATCAGGGCGATTTTCTTGGTACCCCGATCTTTATCGGTAGCAGTAAGCAGGATTTTCACGTTCCGGCTTCAAGAATCCAAGAGTCAGCCGTTCTATTGGAAAAGATGGGGGCAGAGGTTACTGTAAAGCTGTTTGATGACTCGGAACATACCATCAGAGCCGAAGAAATAAAATTGGCAAACCAAAAGATATTCATCTGATATACTATTCAGATCTGCTTGTCCCAGTGGCAAGACAAGTTTTTCTTGTAAGGTCTATTTAGTTTAAAAAGTCCCCGGCAGGTTGTCGGGGTATTTTTTTGCCTTTTCGTCTAATGATCCGGCTAAAAATGATCTTGTAAGTGGTTGATATACAATAAAAAAAGATAGATTTTTTGAAATTACTCAATGTATTGAGTAAATTTACTCAATCAAGTAAGTAAAAGTAAAAATGAGCTACCAAAGAGCTGAAAAAGAGACGATTCAAAGAAGACTTCAGGATGAGCCAAGGAGGTTTATCCAGGTGATCTATGGACCAAGGCAAGTGGGGAAGACCACCTTGGTTCGACAGATCATCCGTGATTTGAATTATCCGTATGCCTTGGTAGCCGCTGACGCGGTAGCTGCCACGGATCAGGTGTGGATTGCTCAGCAATGGGAAAATTCCCGCGCCAAGCAGCAGCTGTTTCCGGCACAGCCGTTCTTGCTCGTGATCGATGAGGTCCAAAAAATCGACAACTGGAGCGAGCAGGTCAAAGCTGAATGGGACCGGGACACGATGGAGGAGCGGGATATCCGTGTCATTTTGCTGGGCTCATCCCGCTTGATGCTGCAGCAGGGTTTGACGGAGTCGCTTGCAGGGAGATTTGAGTCCACCTATTTGAGTCACTGGTCGTATCGGGAGATGAAGGAGGCCTTCGGACTTACTCCTGAGGAATACATCTGGTTTGGGGGATATCCCGGTGCGATCACACTCAAAGATGACGAAGACCGCTGGAAAGCCTATGTGCGGGATTCTCTGTTGGAGACGAGCATTTCCAGAGATATCCTGATGCTGACTCGGGTGGATAAGCCTGCCCTGATGAAGCGCCTGTTCGAAATCGGTTCATCCTATTCCGGTCAGGTACTCAGCTTCACCAAAATCATGGGCCAACTCGCCGATGCGGGTAATACCACCACGCTGTCCAATTACCTGGTGCTACTCAATGAAGCAGGCCTGTTGGGAGGATTGGAAAAGTACAGCCCTAATCTGGTGCGGAAGCGCTCTTCCAGTCCTAAATTCCAAGTGCACAATACGGCCATCATGTCGGGGATTTCCAATGATACCTTCGATACCCTCAAGGCCGACCATCGGGCTTGGGGTCGCTGGGTGGAGTCTGCCGTGGGAGCTCACCTGATCAATCAATCCTTCAAGATCAAAAAGCTGAATATTTACTACTGGAGGGAAGGGAATGACGAAGTCGATTTCATCGTCGAGTACCAAAAACGGATCATTGCCTTGGAAGTAAAGACCTCCAAAGTCGGAGGGCTGGCTGGATTAAATGCTTTTGCGAAAGCTTTCCGTCCCGAAAAATCCCTGGTCATCGGCACTGATGGGATCCCTTGGGAAGACTTCCTACAGATGAATGTATTGGATTTGTTTGCCTAAAAGACAGTCATTTGGCTGTCTTTTTTACTTAAAAATTATTTTATAAGTAACTGGTTATCAGTTAGTAGGTTCGCTTTTTAAGATTTTACTCAATATACTGAGTAAAATTACTCAATAGATTACTTTAGCCACAAAGTCACCAAGGCACGAAAGGAGATTCTTTGATTTTTTGGAAAAGTTTCCCGAAGACCTGCTTGCAGCAGGTAAGTTTTCGCAGAAAACGACACAGACCTGCCTACGGTAGGTAGGTTTTCACTGATTTGGTTTCCAAATAGGCTCTCTATTGCTAGAAACCCTTTGTGTTCTCCATTTTATCTTTGAGAACTTTGTGGCTAAAACTAATACGAATACCGGATCTGCGAGCCGCGCTCTGGGTCTAGCTCGATTTGGGCGAAGACGCCGATTTCCTGCTGCAATTCTTCCACATGACTGATGATACCGACCACGCGGTTTTCGTGGCGTAGGGCCTTGAGCGTCTCAAACACTACCCGAAGAGAGTTTCGGTCCAGAGCCCCAAACCCTTCATCCAGGAAGAAAAAGCTCTGATCGGCCTGATTGAGGGCTTTTACTTTTTCGGCCAAGGCCAAAGCCAGACAAAGGGAAGCCTGGAATGTCTGTCCGCCGGAGAGGGTTTTCAGCAAGCGTTTCTTTCCTCCATTGAGGTAGTCCACCACCCAAAAGGTGTTGTTGTCATCGATCTCGAGACTCAGGCTGTTTTTGGTCAGCTTCATGAAACGCAGGTTGGCCGTGTTGCAGAGCTCGCGGAGGTAGATCGAACTCACATATTTCACAAAGCCTTTGCCTTGGAACAGCCTTTCCATTTCCCGAAGCCCGCTTTCCCGATTTTCGATCTGCTGGAAGGATTGAGTCAACTTTTCCTTTTCCTCCAGTTTTTGAAGCATGTCTTTCAGGGATTCCTGTAGGATCGCAAGTTGGTTTTGAAGGGTTTTGGATTGAAGTTGGAGTTGCTCGAGAGCTGCGTGTTTGGCTTGGTAGCTTTCTTCGGAAAAGGTCCCGATTCCGGCTTCGGACTGGATTTCTGCCATTCGGGAGCGTGTGATGGCCAGCTTTTGGTCGAATTGCTGGATTTCCAGCGCAGTTTTTTCCGCATCAAGTGAGTGGTGAAAAAGTCGGATCAAAGCATCCTCATCCTGAAAATCATATTGGATTTTCAACCCTTCAAATTCCTTGGAAAGGGATTCAATTTTACTGCTATTTTCCTGAACTAGTTTTTTGTAGTTCTCAATGTCAGCCAGGTTTTTGGTCTGGGCATTTTTTCGTTCCTGAAGATGCTTTTGTTTGCCATGGAGAAGTTCGATTGCTTCGGCAATGTCACGTTCCACCTTGGCAATAGCTGACAGGATAGATTGTGAGTCTTTCTGCAAAAAGGGTTTGCAGAAGGTCGGATCCTTGATTTCTTCCTGCTTGGACTGGATTCTGGAAAGCAAATCCTGAACAGCCATCTGGGCGAGTTGGAGCTGCTTTTCTGATTTATCTACTTGTTCGCGCACAGCGCTGGATGATTTTCGCTTGGCCTGAATTTGTTGGAGTAAGGCTTCTTTTTGGGTATGGTTTTGAGAAAGTTGGTTGATTTTCCCGGCTAGTTCTTCTTCGTTTTGGATGCTCAAAGCCTTGAGTTTTCCCCAAAACTCTGCTTTCAGATTCTCCAGTTTTTGGATTTCCTTGAGTTTTTCCAGCAGGTTTCGGCCCAGGTTTTCCAGATTGTTTTGCTCTACTTTTTCCTTTTGGATCAGTGCCAAGATTTTTTCCAATTCATCCTTTTCCCGGAAGATTTGGAGTTCCATAGCCTTGATCTGTGGTTCGTCGGACTCCTCCCCGATAGGCTGGGGATGCTCCATGGATCCGCAGAGTGGACAGGGTTCATCGTTTACCAAGAGGTGTGCTTGGGCATTCAAGCCTTGTTTTCGAAGGAGCTTTTCGCGTTCGGTCTCGATGCTTCGGATCACGGACTTTTGGGTTTCGGTCCAGGTTTCCAGGCTCTTTTCCTGTGCAGGAATCCGATGAGTAATGTTCTCCAAGGAGGCTTTGATTTTGCCGGTTTCCTGTTCAAAATTCCCCTTGATGCGCTGCAAATCCACCAAGCGTTCCTGATTGGTATTGAGCTGATGTTGGATGGTTTTCAGATCACTGAGAAGATCGGGATCAGCTGCCGGAAGGTTTTCAGCTTGGCTTTCCAAGGTTTGAATTTCGATTTCTAACTTCTTCAGGCTGGCTTTTTTGGCTTCCAACTCAGGCTGTATGGTTTCCACCTGTTGTTGAGCGACCTCGAGTTTTCCGTTCAATTCCTGGATTTCGATCACCTTTCGAAGGTCACGGATTTTGGCTTCCCGGACGGGACGCTTATCATTTTTTTCTTTCAGATCGATCTCCTCTTCCTCAAGTTTTGCGATTTCAACTTCAAAACTTTCCTTAAATCGCTCACAGTCCTTCAAGCTTACCTGATACTTTTCCAGATCCTTTTTTCGGTCCTGTAGCTGATCCCAAATCGGTCTGAGGTAAGTTTTGGCGGTGATAAATTCCTTATGCAGCTGTCGCTTTTCTTCCACTTCCGGAAGTTTTTGCTCCAAGGTGCTCAACTGAGTTTTTAACTCCTGAAGCTGAAGAAAGGACTTTCGGGTAAGTTCCAGTTTGCGGAATTCCTGATCCGCATCTGCCAATGCCTTGGATGCCTGTTGAGTTTCAGCCTCTAATTCGGCAGTTTCTTGCCTTTTTTCGCTGAGGCTTTCGATCGAAATGCCTTCCAGATTATCCAAAAGTGCTTTCAATCGGGTCTTTTCCAATTCGGCTTCTTTTCGGAGCGATGCAGTTTTGGCTGCGAGATCAAATCGCTCCAAGCCAAAGAGCTGCTGCATCATTTCGGCCCGCTCGAGCGGTTTTTGGTCGATGAATTCCCGGAATTTGCCCTGAGGAATGATGATCGTCTGCTTGAAATGCTCCTTGCTCATGCCGAGCACAGTTTCGGCCTTGTCCGGAATCGCCTCCCAACTGCCGTCTTTCAACTGATACAGGATATGCTCTCCCGTGTCGATTTTTTCAAAATCCTTTTTGTTTCGCTTGGCCGAATAGCGGGCGAGGTAGGTTTGGGCATTGTTTTTTCCGGCACGGAAAGTAAAGTTGACCGAGAGCTGTTCGCTCTGCAGATTGACCATGGAGGAGCGCTCGCCGGTGGTGGCCAGTCGCTCGGTGCTACCGTAGAGGGCAAGGAGAATGCCTTCGAGAATCGAAGACTTGCCGCTGCCCACGGCACCAAAGATTCCAAAAAGTCCGGCCGCAGTAAGTGTTTCAAACTCCACGGTTTGCCGTTCGCGGTAGGAGTAGAGTCCTTCGATTTCCAGTCGTACAGGGATCATTCGGGATCGGTTTGGCTGATGATTTCTTTGAAAAGTCCGAGCAGTTGGGCGTTGGGTTCCTGCCCTTTTTCGCTTTGGTAATACATGCGGAACAGTGTCTCCATGTCTTTGCCCAAGTCATCCACATGTAGGGCAAATGATTCCTGTCCCCTCGTGTTTTTGAGTTGGGGGATCAGGCTGACAATGCCATCGTGAGCTTTTAGGATGGCTTTGCGTGTCGTGGCATCGATGGATTCGTCGGCTACAAAGGTGATTTCCACAAAGCAATAGGGATGGGCTTCCAGCCAGCTGAGCGTATCGGCCAGGTTATCAAACTTGACGCGAAACAGCGGTCGGCCCTGCTTAAGACCGATGGGCTGATAGCTGACCGGCTGACCGGCCTGGGCCTCAATCAGGACGGCTTTTTTCTCCTGATCGGCCTCGGAAAAGGAATAGGCCAGCGGTGAACTCGAATACACGACCGGAATCGAGTCATGTCCCACAGCATGGTAGCGGTGAAGGTGGCCAAGGGCTGCGTATTGGATTTGGGAAGGGATATTTTTAGTGAAAAGGGCTTGTGTTCCTCCCACGTGCAGGATGGGGCGCTCAGATTCGGGTTCGGCTTCCGCTTTTTCACCTTCCTTCATAAAAAAGAAATGGCCCAAAAAGAGGTTCAGTCCCTTTTCATCACAATGTTGATCGGCCAATTCCTGCCATTTGGAGGAAAGTAATTTTCGGAATTCTTCTTCCCGATTTTCTTCCCCGAGGTAGGTGCGCAGGCTGACCTCATTGGCGTAGGGAGCTAAGATCACCCGGATGGGGAACTCGGCTTGAGGTAGTTTGAGCTCTATAAATCCGCTTTCAGACTTCAGGATCTCCACGCCGGAGTCCAACTTTCCACAGGGAATGACAGAGTCATATCGGCTGTAGAAGATTATTCCTAGTTCTCGTGCCAAAGGATCGGGTGCTTCTACAAATTGGGTGCTGTCGTGATTGCCGGAAATGGCGAGGATGGGCCGGGTACCGTTTTTAGACAGTCGTCGGAGGGTTTTGTAGAGCAGTTCGACGGCTTCATGGGCGGGATTGAAAGTGTCAAAAATGTCTCCTGCGAGCAGGACGAGGTCCACATTTTCCCGATCGGCGATTTGGCAGATTTCGTCCAAGACGAGCTTCTGTTCCTCGAGGCGGGAGTATTCCTGTAAGCGTTTGCCCAGGTGCCAGTCGGCGGTATGGAGGATTTTTAGCATGGTAGGGTTCCGTTTTCAGTCGCAGTTGGTAGGGCTTTGAGAAAAGTTGACCTTGAGGTCAGATTCTGTTTCCTTTTTCTGACTAAAGAATAGGTACTAAGATAGGTTAAGAGGCTAGGTTCTCCAACCCTAAGTAAAGCTCAGACAGGAATTGGCACTTTTATTGGGAAACTGGGCGAAAATGTTAGCTTCGAACGTGCCCAGCCGACTTGCCTTTTTCTTTTTCTTCACTTTGTTTGCTCAGGAAGTATTTTCCCAAGTGGATTCCTTGCTGATTCAGGAGGGAACTGCGAGCTTTTACGGTCGGAGGTTTCATGGAAGAAAGACTGCGAATGGGGAGATTTTTTCCATCGATAGCCTAACTGCAGCCCATAAGCGCTTGCCTTTGGGGACAGTAGTTCGCGTAATCAATCTGAAAAACGGCAATTCGGTGGTAGTTCGGATCAATGATCGATTACCTAGCTATTCCAAGCGACAGATTGATGTCAGTCGGGCTGCTGCCGAGCGGCTAGAAATGATCCGTGACGGTTTAGCTCAAGTGCGGATTGAAGCAGTGGATTTGGATCAACTGGATCGCTTGGTGGAATACTACACGGATAAAGAGCATCCTGGATTGCGTATCAGGCCCTATCACCGAAGTATTTTGGCGCCGAGGAGGGAGGTGGATTTGAAGTTAAAAAGGGTTAATCCCAGATTGCCTCCATTTTAGAATCAATAGATGGTAATTTATTTGTGGAATGAGGCGATCTACTTTTCTTTTTTTATGGGTTACTATTTTCTTCTCCTGTGAGTCCAAGGTGGATGGTGTTAAGCAGGAGGAGTCTTTACGGATTCACTCCCTTTCTGTTCCTGAGTTGGATCTATTTTCTTTCAGGATTTCACATGTGAAAGAGGATACCTTGTTTTTTGTCGATGAGGCTGGAGGTTCACTATCCAAGTTTTCTTTGGTGGACCAAAGTCTTTCTCAAGTGGAATTGAAGCTTGTGGGAGATTTTAGGCCGTCCAAACTGTATTACATTTCCGCCGACTCCATCCTGTTTTTCGATGGAGCTGGGCTCTTGCTGTATCGTGACGGAGGTGCCGACCAACAAACCTTCTCCCTTTTTGAAAGGCTTTCTGAGCTGGAGGAAGATGTCTATGCCGAATATCCTTATGAGCGAATTGCCAATAGCTTAGTGTACCTTCCGAATCAGAAAAGCGTGTTGTTCTATTTTGCCAAAGCCGATGCGAGCAAGAAGCGGGTTTTTGCAACCTATTCTTTGGAGACAAAAACCTGGACCTCCTTACCAGTCTATCATCCTGCTGATTTTGATGGCGTTGCGCTTGATTACACCACCTTTCCCTCGGTGGCTGTAGGGCAAAGTGGTTTTGCATTTATTTACTCCATTTCTCCGACGATCTCAAGCTATTCTTTTGAGACTGCTGAGCAGGTCGAAGTTTCCATTTCTTCATTTGAAGGAAAGCAATTTGCCGAGCCACAGACGAGGAGGGATTCTTGGGATCAAGTCTATTTTCAAAATTGGGTGCTGACTTCTCCGAATTACCTCAAGCTCCTCTACGATCCTTATCGAAAAGTATATTATCGGTTCTCCCAAGAGGCCTTGGGGAAAGAGGTTCCGCTTGAGGAGGATCACTACACCTTCTTGCTCAGGAACAGGCAGCTTTACCTGACTGTCCTGAATGAAGTGCTGGAGGTTTTGGGGAATTATCCATTGGAAAAAGGGAAGTACGATCCTTCCCATGCCTTTGTCTTTTCACAAGGTCTATGGATACCGTATGCGGCGGAGCTAATGGAAAAGGAAGCGGTCTCGGGAGATGTATTTTCTTTGGATCAGTAAGCTATTTGCCTTAACCATTGGTTGCTAGCTTTACTAACTAATATTTTTGTTGCTGAAAATCAACTGGTTAAATAAATAAGATGAATTTTTTAAAAACTACACTTGTTTTTTTTTTTTCAAATGTAAACTTACCAACGAAAGATCAAGGTCGGCGCCGAAGTCTGGATTTTTTAGGGAAAATAACCTTGCCCTGCATATCGTGAAAGAAGGTTGAATAATTCTTTATAATATGAAATCAATTATTAAAGCTTCATTTCTTTTGATGATTTTAGGTTCAGTGAACTTTGTAAAAGCTGATTGCACATTAACTTCGTCGCCAGGTACAGACGGAAGATGTTTTCTTCGTGATGGAGAATATGTGTGTTTAGAAAGATCAGAAGATACCTCTTGTTTTGTTTCTTCAGAAACTTCACCTGGTCAGGTTGGATAATCATTTATGTTTGATTTTAGGGGGGATTATACTCCCCCCCCCCCCCCCCCCCCCCCCCCCCCCCCCCCCC
>NZ_QKTX01000006.1:203166-267397 GCF_003253485.1 Algoriphagus aquaeductus
TTTTTTTTTTTTTTAAAAAAATCCCCCTTGTATGGGTTAATATTTTTTTTTTTTTTTTTTTTGGGGGTTTTTTCCCCCCCCCCCCCCCCCCCCCCCCCACCTTATTTATTATTGAAAAAATGAAATCATTTTATTTATTTATTTTAGCTTTCGGATTGTTAGTGTCATGTAAGAGCGAAAAAGTAGAATCCAGCTACTTTAAAGGAAATAAAATTTCTCTAGTTAAAAGCGATTCAATTTTTTTTGAACTTGATAGTCTTTCAACTTCAAGGAATTCTTCTTCTCAAATTATTAAGTTTGAGGATAGTGATCATTTTTCTTTTTTAAATAAAAAAAATAATTCAATATATTTTTATAATTTATCTTCCTCTAACTTAAAAATGAAGATTGCTTTTGAGGTTAATGGAAAAGATGCGATTGGTAAATTGTCAAATTATTATTGGCTTAACAAGGATTCAATATTCCTTTATTCCTATGGCAGTGCGAAGTTTTCAATTGTTGATTCTGAGGGGTTTGTTAAAAAGGGTTATTTTATTGATAATGGCAAAAATGCTGTAAGACCCGAAATAGATAGTTCTAGGCCCCTATTTCGGTTTGGAAGCAAAATCGGGTTTAATTGTTGGGGTTCAGAGAAAGAGTATTATAATAATTCAAGTTTTGATGAAAATGCATTTATGTTTTTTGATCTGAAAAACGAAGAAAAGCAGTATAGGATATCCTACCCTGACGTATACAAAGGAGCCATTTGGGGTGTTCAATTTTTTCAATTTTACCATGAATTTAATGCAATAGATGATTTATTGGTATTAAGTTTTCCTATTGATAATGATTTAACTATCTATGATTTAAGAAATAACCAAATAAGAAGGGTATCGACGGAGGTTGGAAGAAAAATAAATGTTGAACCTTTGTCCTATAAAACTGGAAAAATCGCTCCAGATATAATTGATGAAGTAAAGCATCAAATGAGACAGGATTATTATTCTTTCATTAAATTTGATCCGACCAATAACATTTATGTTAGGGTTTTGAATAAAAAGTTTAATAATGATTTTATCGATTCTTTTTCAGGATTAAATTCAGTTTTTGGAGAATATTCTTTAGTGTTTTTGGATAAAGATTTCAAGATATTTGATAGTATTGATTTGCCGAATAATCAATATTTCTTAACTTCTCTTTTCTTTATTGATGGAAAGCTTTACTTAGAAAAAATTCAAAATTATGATGAGGATCTACTTGTATTCGATGTTTTTGATCTTTATGGGTTGTAGTAATTCAAATTCTAAAGAAATCGAGGATTTTTCGAAAAAAACACCATTAGTTTATATTCCAAATGCCGGTTGTCCTGGTTGTATAAGTTTTGCGGAAGAATTTTTATTGAGAAACAAAGGGTCAAAGTGTGTTTCGTTTATTTTAGTAAATGTGTTATCTGAGAAGCAACTAAAAATAAAATTGGGATATGATATATTGGACTATTTAAATATTACATTGGAAAATGGAGAAATTTTTGATCAATATGGTGTTTCTGGATTTTATCCTTTTATAGTTTATTCTACTGGAAAAGTGGATGAAATAAGTCCTGAGAATCAGGGAGCTTTAAAAAGCCTTGAAGATTACTTAATTAGTAATTGCGATCTTTAATGTCGTTTGGTTTACAGTTATTATTCTTTATTTTTTCTTCGGATTTTAGTTTAGTTTTTATCTAGATTGTTTTTTCAGATAGGTATGATTTTTTTTATTAACTGTGTAAATAGGAATCCCTATGGTCTATATAGTATTCTTAAATCATGATTTGGTGAAATATTGGGTGCTTCTTGGTTTATCATAAAATTTATTTTTATATCTTAGTTCGATTACTCTTAACTCGTATTCCATGCGTATTTTTAATCCGATTGTTTTGCTGATTTCAGGGGCGATGTTCGCCTGTTCCGAAGGCAAACAAGATTCTCAGGAAATTCCCTCCGAATCCTTCCGGAATGAGGTCACTGCCACCGAAGTCCGGGTTGCTACCGCCGAGCGGAAAAGCTTTGACTATCTGATCAATGCCACCGGCAAGCTGGAGGCACTTTCTGAAGTCAAGGCACTCGTAGAACGGGAAGGCTACCTCGAGAAGGTTCAGATTCTGGAGGGGCAGTTTGTCCAGAAAGGGCAAGTCATCGCCATCTTGGATCGTCGGGAGGCGGAATTCGCCTTGGAGAAAGCCCGCATCAATCTGATCAAAGCCCAATCGGAGTTGGAAGTACTCAAGGCTCAATTTCAGCTCGCCTTGGAGTCCAAAGATCCCAAAGTGGCCCAAACCGTTCAAGATCGTATTCGCGTGAATTCGGGGCTTTCCCTCGCCGAAGTGGAGCTGAAGGAAGTTGAACTCAACCTTGCCCGCTGTGAGGTGCGCGCACCGGTCTCCGGCCGCATCGCCAATATCAAATTCAAGGAGGGAAGCCTGGTTACAAAAAATGCCGAGTTTGCCGAGATCCTTTCCACCGATCAGCTGTTGCTCCGGGTTAAGGTGCTCGAGTCGGATATTCCGCTGATTTCATCCAGTCAAAAAGCCGAAGTCTACCCCATCTCTGATCCCCAAAATGCCCTCGAAGGACGCGTCACCGCCATCAATCCCAAGGTGGATGAAAACGGCCTCGTACAAGTATCACTCACGCTGACCTCTTCCAAAAACCTTCTCCCCGGTATGAATGCCCGTGCGATCATCCGTGCCCCCCAAAGCAACAGTCTCGTGGTGCCCAAAGATGCGGTGGTTTTCCGCTCAGGTCGGGCGGTGGTCTTTACCATCGAAAATGGCAAGGAATCCAAATGGAACTATGTGGAAGTAGGAAAGGACAACGGTCGGGAGATCGAAGTGCTCGACGGTATCCCGGAAAACAGCACGGTCATCACCAGCAACAACCTGCAGCTTGCCCATCAGGCTCCCGTCAAAATCGTAAATCCATAGGACATGGTGAGATTTTTGCTGAACCGGCCCATTGCCGTCACCATGTCATTTTTGGCCTTGATGGTCTTTGCAGCGATCGCCTTTCGCTTGTTGCCGATTTCGCTCCTTCCGCCCATCGACGTGCCACAGATCGTGGTCAAGGTCACCTACCCCAATGCCTCACCCGAATCCATCGAGCAAAATGTTCTCCGTCAAATCCGAGAAGGTCTCATCACGCTCAACGGACTCGAAGAAATGGAAAGCAAGGCGGGTTCGGAGATCGGCACGGTGCGGCTGACCTTTGACTATGGGGTCAAGATGGAGCTGGCCTACATCGATGTCAATGAAAAAATCGACCGACTGACCAATGCCCTTCCCAAGGATCTTCCCCGCCCTGAAGTGATTCGGATCAATACTTCAGACATTCCCGTGGCTCGGGTGCAGGTGGTGCCCAAAGAGGGCACTGACCCCGTGGAGGTGAGCTTACTGGCAGAAAATGTCCTGAAAAAACGGATCGAGCAGCTTCCCGGTGTGTCGCTTGTGGATATCAATGGTAAGCGGGAGCGAATTATTTCCGTACAGCCCGATGAGCAAGCCTTGGCTGCTTTGGGCATGACGCAGCAGGAGTTGATTGACGCCGTCAAGGCGGGCAATGCCGAGCTCCCCGGGATCAGTGTCAAGGATGGGCAGTTTCGCTATTTTCTCCGCCTGGCTACCCGGGTGGACACGCCCAAAGACATCGAATCCCTGCCTGTACGCTCCAAAAAAGGCGTGATTGTTCCCCTTGGTCGAGTCGCCAAAGCCCAATACGAAACCCAAGAAATGCTGGGTTACCACCTCTTTGGAATGAGCGAAGGGCTGGTCATCACAGTGCACAAGCAGGCAGCTGCCAAGATGAACGAGCTGATTCCGGAGTTGCGGAAATCCTTGGAGCTCTTCCGCACCGACTATCCTCAGGTGGACTTCGAACTCACCCAAGACCAAAGCAACCTGCTCAATGCGGCGATTTCCAACCTCCAAACCAGCTTGCTTTTCGGTGGACTGTTTGCCTTTGGGATTTTGTTTCTGTTTATCAAAGACTTTCGCATTCCGCTGATCATGGGGATCAGTTTGCCGACTTCCCTGCTGATCAGTTTTCTGGTTTTTTACTTTTTCAACATTTCGATCAATATCATTTCCCTCTCCGGCTTGGCCTTGGGGATCGGGATGCTGATCGACAATGCGATCATCGTGCTGGACAATATCACCCGCAAGCGAGAATCCGGATTGCCCTTATTGGAGGCCTGTGTGCAAGGGGCCAATGAGGTGATGGGGGCTTTGATCAGCTCGGTGCTGACGACTTTGGCGGTTTTTGTTCCGCTGGTGTTTCTCAGCGGAATAGCCGGAGCTTTATTCTATGATCAAGCGGTGGCAGTGGCAGCGATTCTGTCCGTTTCGCTGATGGTGGCGTTTATCCTCTTGCCCTTGCTGTACTGGATGATTTATCGGGTAGGAAAGAGGCAGGAGCTCAAAGGAGAACCTGCCGCTTTTCTCTGGGTTTTGAGGGGATATGAGCGAGGTTTTGACTGGATTTTTTCAAGGAAAAAAATCGCCCTTTTTTTCTTTTTGTTGCTGATTCCTTTGGGCTTGGGCTTGAGTTTGCTGCTGAAAAATGAAGGTCTTCCGCCCATCGAAAAGCCGGATGCGACCTTGGAAATCGACTGGAATGAGCCCATTTCAGCCGGTCAAAATCGGGACCGATTGCTCACGCTGATCCGTGATATCGAGGGCTACACCCAAGCGGAAGCCGAGATTGGAGTCCGTCAGTTTTTGCTTTTTGACGGAGATAATTCCATTCAGAAATCCCTGCTTTACCTGCTTTTCCCCTCTCAAGACAAAAAAGAAGAGCAAATCGCCCGACTCCGTGAGCGACTGGAAAAGGACTATCCGATGGCAAGCTATGTGCTCGGTGACGCCCCCAATGCGTTTGATCAGCTGTTCAGTTCCAATCAGCCTTACTATGAGGTGAGATGGAAAGATCTGAATTCCAAGAAACCGATTGCTGCTGAAAAGATGAAGCCTTGGCTGGAATCATTTCCTTCGGAACAGTGGGCTCCCGGTCCGGGATTGCAGGAGGAAAGTTCGGTGGTGTTTTCCCTGTTAGCAGATAAGTTAGCCTTGTACCAAATCCCGGTGGAAGGGGTGCAGGAGCAGCTGTCCCGGTTGTTTGGGGTGTTTACCATTACGGATATCCGAAGATTTGGAGAGGTGACGCCCATCCGCCTCAAGGAAAGTCAGGATCGCTTTGAGGACCTGCTTCGTACTACCCGAATCTATGCTTCAGACAGTACTTCCTATCTGTTGAGTGAGTTTGTGGATTACCGCTACGCTGATCAGTACAAATACGTGACGGCTGACCGGGGAGGAATCTATCAGAGTGTACAGGTGGAAGAAGAAAACCCCAACGCCAAAACGGACCAATTCATTTCTTGGGGAGTGGCCAAAAACCTGGCGGTGGAGCTGAAAGGGCAATTTTTCAGAGATCAGGAGACCCTTCGTCAGCTGATCGGGATTCTGATCATTTCGGTGTTGCTGCTGTATTTTATTCTTTCGGCACAGTTTGAGAGCTTTATTCAGCCGATGATTGTGGTGCTGACTTTGCCTTTGGGTATTGGGGGTGCGTTTTTGATTTTGCTGCTCACAGGCTCTTCACTCAATGTGATGTCTGCAATCGGTTTGGTCGTGATGCTGGGAATCATGGTGAATGACGCCATTCTAAAAATCGATACGATCAATCGACTGAAACAGGAAATGGGAAATAACCCCAATTTAACCCGATCTGAAATTCTCGAGATGGCGCTGCATCAGGCTGGAAAAATTCGATTGAAGCCGATATTGATGACTTCAATGACCACGATTTTGGCCTTGATTCCGATTGTTTTCAGTTCGG
This sequence comes from Algoriphagus aquaeductus, assembly GCF_003253485.1. Lineage (GTDB taxonomy): Bacteria > Bacteroidota > Bacteroidia > Cytophagales > Cyclobacteriaceae > Algoriphagus > Algoriphagus aquaeductus. The sequence continues at coordinate 209,019 of NZ_QKTX01000006.1, forward strand.
GATTGGGGGCGGATTTGCAAAGGCCTTTGGTCTATTCGGTGATCGGGGGTTTGACGATTGGAACAGGCACTGCCTTGTATTTCGTCCCTTTGATGTATTGGTTTTTTGATTCGTTGACCCATAAAACCGGCTTGCGATGACGAATTTTCGGGTACTGATCGCCTTTGTGGTGCTGGGGATTTTGGGCTTTGCTACAGTTCCCTTGCTTTCGGTAGATCTCAATCCCCGGGAGCGTGAACCTGTACTCACGGTCAGCTATGGGATTCCCCGCTCTTCACCCGAGCTGATCGAAAAATTGGCTACTTCTCCGCTGGAAGGTGCTTTTTCCCAACTCACCGAAATCAAGAAAATCACGTCGGTTTCTAACTACGATCAGGGAAATATTACCCTCCGATTTGATAAAAAGGCGGATATGGAGCTCAAAAAGTTTGAGGTGTTGGCCCTGATTCGTCAGGTGTATCCCAAACTGGACGAGCGGCTTTCCTACCCCAATGTGACACAAAGCGCGGAGTATCGCAGCGATTTCAAGACGCCGATTTTGACCTACAGTGTGAATGGGCCTTTTGCTTCCTTCGAGATCCGCAAAATCACCGAGGATGTGATCAAACCTGCCCTCACCCGATTCGCAGAAGTGGAGGAAGTGCAGATTCGAGGAGCTAATGAGCTACAGCTCTTCGTCACTTTTGATGTACAAAAGATACAGTCCTTCGGAATCAGTAGATCCCTGCTTAATCAAGAGATTAATCGGGCATTTGGGCAGCTGTATCCCGGCACCGTGTACAACAACAAAGGGGAGACGCTCTTTGTGACGGTAGACCGCAAACTCAATCAGATCGATCAACTTGAAAACCTGATTATCCGCTCCATGGGGGGCATGGAAGTCCGACTCAAGGATGTGGCCACGGTCACCTTGGAGGAGGGCGAGCCAATGAGTTTTTACCGGATAAATGGGAACAATTCCGTGACCCTATCGGTGTACAATCGGGATGGGGTCAACAAGGTACTGCTGGCCAAAAACCTCAAAAACTCCATCGAAGCCGCCAAAATCAACCTGCCTCCGGGCTTTGAAATCAGACTGGAAAACGATGATACGGAGTTTCTTGAAAAAGAGCTCAACAAGATCTATAAGCGTTCGGGACTGTCTATTTTGATCCTGATCGCCTTTATTTTTCTGATCAACCGAAACTGGAAATATCTGAGTATCCTCTTTTTGGGAATCGTGATCAATGTGAGCCTGACGGCGATGATCCTCTATTTTCTTCAAGTGGATATTCATTTGTACACCATAGCGGGATTGACCATCAGTTTTGGACTCGTGGTGGACAATGCCATCGTGATGGTGGACCACCTGCACAAATACCGCAATCGTCGGGTGTTCTTAGCCCTCTTGGCAGCTTCGATGACCACGGTGGCGGCCTTGCTTTTGGTGCTTTTGCTGCCAGAGGAGGACCGAAAGACCCTGACGGAGTTTTCCATTGTGGTAGCGGTCATGCTAGGAGTGAGTTTGTTGGTGGCCCTGTTTTTCACCCCTGCGTTTTATGGATTGCTTTTCAAGGAGTCTGTGCATCAGGGGAGGAAACTTATGCTTCCTCAGCTGAAAAAGCGGGTTCGCTGGCTTCAGCGCTACGAAACAGGCATTGCCTGGACAGCCCGGTATCGCAAGACTTTTTTGTTGCTGGTTCTGTTACTTTTTGGAACGCCGATTTTCTTTTTGCCTGCCAAGTGGGGCGAACGGGAATGGTATAATAAGACTATCGGGAATACTTTTTATCAGGAGGAAATCCGCCCTTGGGTAGACAAGGCCTTGGGTGGCACCCTCCGGATGTTTGTGAGAGGAGTGTATGAAAAAAGTGTGTACCGGGAACCCGAAAAAACCCGGCTGTTCGTCTCTGCCCGACTTCCTTTTGGAAATACCCTGGAGCAGATGGATTTTATCATGCGGGAGTTTGAGGAATACCTCAAAGGCGTGGAGGGAATCGATCAGTTTGTCACGTATGTGCGCTCCGGGCAAAGTGCGCAGATCATTATCACCTTCAAAGAAGCCTACGAAAAAGGAGCTTTGCCCTATCAGCTCAAAGGGAAACTGTCCGTCAAATCTACCGACTGGAGTGGGGCGCAGTGGAATATCTACGGAGTGGGACAGGGCTTTTATACCGGAGGGGGAGGCGAGGGGATCCCTTCGTTTCGGGTGCAGATGAAAGGGTACAATTTTGATGAACTGGAGCGTCAGTCGGATATTTTGGCCGAAAAACTCCTGCAGCACAAACGGATTCAGACAGTCAATACCAATGAGCGGCTGAGCTATAACGAGCAGAAAACCCAGGAATATGTGCTGCGATTGGACCAAAATCAGATTGCCTTGGGCGGTACGAGCCAATACGAAATCCTGAATACCCTTCAGGACTTGTCCAAGCCTCAGGGACCGAGTGGCTACCTGACCATGGCAGACAAAAACTATGGCTTGATCCTGAGGGAGCGGACTTCGGGTAACTTCAGCAAGTTTGATCTGGAGAAAAGAGGGCTGATCAGTGGAGAGGATAAGATTCTGAAAGTGGCTGATTTTGGTACCCTTAACCTGGAAAACACCACCAATGCCCTGCACAAGGAAGACCGGCAGTACATCCGGGTGGTGTCCTTTGAATACATGGGTTCGGCCAAGTTTGGCAATGAGTACCTGGAGCAGGTTTTGGAAGAGATGAAAGCCCAAATGCCCATCGGCTACGAAGCCAAAAAGCAGGAGTGGGGTTGGAATTTTGAACAAGCCAAAAGGCAGTATGGATTGTTGGGACTTCTGATCGTGGCAATTTTCTTTATCTGCACCATTTTGTTTGAGAATTTCCGTCAGCCCTTTTTCATCATGTTTTTGATTCCGATCAGTTTTATCGGGCTGTTTTTGATCTTCTCTATGGGAGGATTCAACTTTGACCGGGGAGGATTTGCCGCATTTGTGATGCTAGGAGGCTTGGCGGTGAATGCTGGGATCTTTATTCTCAATGATTTCAACAATCGCCCCAAGGGGACATTTAACCGGAATATTCTTAAATCAGTGGCGGGGAAGGCGATACCGATTTTGCTGACTGTGCTGTCTACCTGTTTTGGCTTGGTGCCGTTCATTATGGATGGTCAGAATGAGGTGTTTTGGTTTTCACTTGCAGTAGGGACGATAGGAGGATTGGTGTTCAGTATGGTGGGAGTGTTTTGGATTTTGCCGGTGATGATGTGGAGGGAGGTTTGAATTTTTTGACCTTTAATAAGATGTTTTGGTGATTTTTCATTCTTTGCCCCAAATTGAATTTGAGGCTTTTATCGTGCGCACCTTTGGTGCTTTATCTGAGCGATGATTAGAAAAAGTGCCAACGGCACAACCTGTAAAAGCCTAGAATTCAATTCTGGGCTGAAATGTGATTTTTATTTTCCAGAGTGCTGAGAGCACGATCTGTAGAATAAAGAATTTCAGATTAAAACAGGATCGGTTTTTCCCCATAAAAAGGTATTTTCCTTTTTCAAACTCAACCTATTTCGTCCATGAACCTCTCTGATTCTCGCCGGGATTTTATGAAGAAAGCGGCTTTGGCTACCGCAGGAGCCAGTTTGTTGCCGTATTCTTCTTTTTCGGAAGTCAAAAGGAAAAACAAGCTTCCCGCCTGGAAAGGCTTCAATTTGCTGGACTTTTTCTCCCATAACCCAGATCAGGGAAGGCCAACAAAACCTGCCTACATCCAGTGGATCGCCGATTGGGGCTTTGATTTTGTCCGGGTTCCGATTTCATATCCCTCCTATTTGAACATCGATCGCAGCAGACCGATTCGGCCGGATGAGGTATTGAATTTTGATGAAAGCCGGTTGGAAAAAGTAGATGCACTGGTGGAGCGGGCCATCAAGCATGGTCTGCATGTGAGTTTAAACCTACATCGCGCTCCGGGATTCTGCATCAATGCGGGATTTGAGGAGCCGTATAACCTCTGGAAAGATCAGGAGGCTATGGAAGCCTTTTGTGCGCATTGGGAAATGTGGGCCAAGCGCTATCGGGGAATTTCCTCCAAGAAACTCAGCTTTGATCTGGTGAATGAACCGTTTCAGCGGGAAAATCCCAACGATCAGCACAGTCCCGGTGGCCCGGTAGATGTGGTGGACTATCATCGGGTGGCCAAAGCTGCTTTGGAAACCATTAAATCAGTCAAAAAATCCCGGTTAGTCATTGCGGATGGCAATGGGGGTGGAGGAATAGCCGTGCCGGAATTGGCAGATTTGGACTTGTCGCAGAGCTGCCGGGGGTATCATCCTTTTCCGATTTCTCACTACAAAGCCAGCTGGGTTTACAAAGATCCGGAGTCTGTTCCGCCGGTGGATTGGCCTTTGCAACAAGGGGAGAATTCACTTGATATAGAGAACATCCGAAAATACTATGCCCCGTGGAAAGCCTTGATTGACCAGGGAGTTGGAGTCCACTGTGGGGAATGCGGCTGCTACAATCAGACGCCCCACGAGGTGTTTTTGGCGTGGTTTGGAGATGTCCTGCAGGTGTTGAAAGAAATGGAAGTAGGCTTTGGAATTTGGGAGTTTTCCGGGGCTTTTGGGGTGCTCAATTCCGGCAGAAAAGACGTGGTTTACGAAGATTGGTATGGAGAAAAGCTCGATCGGAAGTTTTTGGAGTTGTTGAAGGCGCAGATTTAGGTGCTAGGGATTTTATTTTTTCGTTTTGTCATATAAATGAAACTTTCAGCCGATTAATCTTATAAAATGAGATTATGGTAAAATTAATTTTTGCGCTTGCTTTTTCATTCCTCCTATATAGCTGCAATTCATCCTCTGACTTGATTACTTCCCAGACCAAAGAAGTTCAATTTCAACTGCTGGACTCCATTCTAGTCGAGTCACTCTCGGAATTGTATTTGGTAGACCGGAAAGCTGAAACCGGCGAACTTTTATTCAAAGAGAAACAGCTCAAGGAGATTCTGTTGACTGACTCGAAGGGTAAGGTGCTACTCAAACCCAATTTAAAAGGTGAGGGACCCAGTCAAGTGGCCCAACCTTGGGAATTGGCATTTTGGGGAAATGGAATAGCAATCAAGGAAATCTCACAGGAGATGCGAGTGCATTTTTTTAATTCCTCCATGGAAAAAATCCGCAGGTCCGAACCCTTAGCTGAAGGAATTAATATGCTGGAAGTGGCCCCGCTGAGAAATCAATTTAAAGCAGTTGAAATTGACGGGAAAACCCTGCTCATTGGAGCAGATGCTAATGCGGTAACTCCCAAACTGATGGGGAAAGATTTCCAGAATTCGAATTTCTACTCCCTTGCTGAGTCCGGATTTATCATAGATTCCCAGACAGGAGTTAGTCAAAAAATCAACCTGTATCCGGATTCTTGGCTGCCCAGAAAAGAAGGGCGATGGGTAGGCATGGCCACTCCGTTTTTTACTGGTACTACGAAAAGCCAGCTCGTTGCAGTTCTTCCTCGGATTGGAGATCAATTGTTTTTATTCAAGTTGCGTGGTAATGAACTGATTCCGTACCAGGAAGTCCTGATCAATCATCCTGACCGAAAACGAAATTTGGAGTTTAATGTAGAGGATGAACCACTCCTATATCCAGGGTTTTTCGATTTGAAGGCTGGTGGGACGATTTTCTTAGCACATTTTTATACGGAGGTTCCTCGGGAGCCATATTTGGCCATGAAAAACGGGAAAGTAAATACTAGCCGAAATCCAGAATTTGCAGCGCTTTTGAAAAATTATCGGAAATCCAGATATCTATTGATTGATGAAAAAGGAAATCAATCTCCAATCACCAAATTGCCGATCGAAGGCGATATTCATTATATCGATCAAGAGGATGTGATTTATATCAAGCCCGATAGCGAAGTCGAAAAGGATTACAATGTGTTTTACAGATATAAAATCTTTTTTAAAAACTAATCCTACCGAAACACATCATATACTAAAAATCCAACAGACAAAGTCACCATTTCAAGAGGTGATCTTCGCACCTGGTAGTCAAAAGTCCCGCCTCCATTTGGCAAAGGATTAAAGGTTGCATCTCCTTTGGTGAGGAATTCTGCTGATGGGCCCGTTTGGTAATTGGCTTTAAACTCAAACACTAAGCCAGGGCTGGATGGGATGGGGATCTGAACTCCAGTCCCAAAGCTATAGGAGACAGACCAATCCTCTCGATCTTTTCCTGCCTCAAGGGTTTCTTCGGAAAGGATACTTTCACGGATTTTGTACCGGGTGTAAAGGTAATTGGCTCCAAATTTTGCTTCGACAAAGGGCATCACTTTTCCCTGTGGTCTGAGTATATATCGCATAACCAACATTCCTGTTGCGATATTGTTATTCCTTCGAAGCCTTAGCTCATCAGAAAATCCCTCATAGAGGTCCGTTCTTCGTTCCAGTTTACTTCCATAGATCCCATAGCCAAGCTCGATTCCGAGTTGGATTGGGGCGGTTCGTTCTTCATGGAGAATAATTCCCGATAAGGTGGGAAAGAATAGGCCTCCGGTTTCATGATTAAGACGTCCATTGGCTATCCCTCCATTGAAATGGCCTCCTGCGATGAAAAACTGAGCTTGGGCTGCCCATCCCACTGAGAAAAAGATAAGGGTAAGAAAAATACTTTTCATATGCGGAGTTTTCCCTTTTTACGTGCATTGTATCTTTTGGGGTTGCTGGAAAAGTCATCGAGACTGATCGAGTATTTCCAAAAAGCCTTTTAGTCCAATCACACGGACATTTTTTTGCCAGTTCCTTCGATTTTCTTTTTGTCATCCCCGATATTTTAAAAATAATTTTTAAAATATCGGGGATGATTTAGTTTCAAATAATTGAAAATCAATCAGTAAAATCATTTTGTAAAGAAATTGTCAGGATTCATTCTAAGGATATCTCCTTTCTCCATCCCTGCAAATCTAAAATTCAAATTTAGATTTGTAGGGATGTTTTTTTTGTAAATGGTTGAAAATCAACAAAAAAACCTTCCAGGTTTTCAAAACCTGGAAGGTCTGGACTACCCGCAAAAAAATCCCGAACATTTTCATGTCCGGGACTCATTCTCTTAATCTCTTATTCTCTCATATCTTAAACCTTATTCGGCTCCGGATGCAGCCAAGGTCCTCGATAGGGTCTTCGGAGTTTGGCAGTTGCTTCGGGATCGTTGAGTACCGTCATGGTTTTGGGGTCGTATCGGAGAGGTCGGCCTCCGAGTTCCATGGAGATATTGGCTAGGATACAAGACGCTGTGGAGATATGCCCTTCTTCGACATCAGCCACGGGCAGAGTGTCCTTGTCGATAGCTTCCAGCCAGTTTTTCATGTGAAGACGGGTGGCCGGAGCAGCATTGAGCTCGATGCGGTCTTCGGTCAGGTCTTCCGGATATTGCTCTCGCTCAAATACGCAATCGAAGTGGATTTTTTCTTCCTTGGCATCGTAGGGGAAATAGTCTGCCTGCATGGTGCTGCCTGCGAGCATTCCGTTTTCCCCATAGATCTTGAAGGACCATGGATATTCCGGGTCAGGTGCATTGCCCCAAGTACGATGCTGCCACACCACTTGTAGCTCAGGAAATTCAAAAATGGCAGTCTGTGTATCGGCGATGTTGGATTTACCTTCCTTTTGGACGTAAATACCCCCAGTCGACGTGATCTGAGTTGGCCAACCGAGTTTCAGCATCCAGCGAACGGTGTCCAACATGTGCACACACATGTCACCGGTGATGCCGTTGCCGTATTCCATAAAGGTTCTCCACCAGCGAATATGCGGCAGTCCATCGTAGGGACGCATCGGCGCAGGTCCAGTCCACATTTCGTAATCGAAAAAGTCAGGGACTGGCTCCACGGCAGGATTTCCATTGGCTCGCATGTGGAAGTAGCAGCAAACTTCGGCATGACTGATTTTGCCCAACTTTCCGGTATCAATGATCTGTTTTTTGGCTTCGATCAGGTGAGGCGTGCTTTTGCGCTGCGTGCCGATTTGGCATTTGCGATTGTACTTTCGGGCTGCAGCCAATATCGCTTCTCCTTCGATCACATCGACAGAAATCGGCTTTTGCAAATAGACATGAGCACCGGATTTCAAAGCTTCGATAGCCTGTAGCGCATGCCAGTGATCCGGCGAACCGATCAGCACGAGGTCGCATTTGTGTTTCTTGAGGAGTTCGCGATAGTCTCCAAACAGCTCAGGAACTTTCTTTGATTTCTGGCGCTGGGCGACGAGGTCTCCTGCGGCTTTGAGCAGATTTTTATCGACATCGCAGAGCGCGACTACTTCCACATCGGCTACTTGGATCAGTCGTAAAAGGTCGGATTTGCCATACCAACCGGTACCGATCAGGGCGACTTTGAGCGGGCCTTCTGCGTCTTTGAAGTCCATGCCAAACAGGCCAAAACTGGCCAAAGTCATCATGGCGCTGGAGCCTTTGATGAAATCTCGTCGATTCAGTTGATTCATAGGTTTTTGGGTTAAGGAGTGAGGATTTCAAGATACAAAAAGGAAGATCAGATACAAACCTACCTTGGATAATCGGATCAGATATGGACCTGATAGGAATTATCTCTTTCCGGGGTGGTAAACCCGGACTGCACTTTTCAGGACTTGATCCTTGTCCAAGGTCATTGGCTTCAAGTCTCGTTTGACAAATCGCTCCATCTGATCGGCATAGTGGGGCGATTCGGGTCGGTTGCTCGCACCATAGACATTGATGGACTCAAGGATGGGAAGCCCTTCCCCGAATCTTGCCATGAGAATATAGGATTCGCCTTGCACTGCTTTTCTGCGGCCTTTTTCCCAAGGGGTAGAGCGGATTGCCGCCAAGACATCATCCAAGCCCCAAAGCGGAAGGGATTTTTTTCCCCTGATGAGCCGCTGATAGTCTCCGAGTGCCACCAATTCTTTTCCAAAATGGGTTTCAAAATGCTTTTTCGCCGCTCTCAATCCCTGCACGGCTTCTTCTTTGGTCAGCACGGTTTCAAAACTTCTTCCAGATTTGGCAAACTCATCCCACCAATAGTAATACACAAAGGCAAAAAGGGCAGCCCCTTCACTGTCGGCGGAAGCTTCTTTGTTCCAGTTTTTCAGGGCCTTAATCTGCTTTTCTATTTCTGGATAGTCCGCCGAATCCAGCCCAAAAAGCGAACTCAGATCCGTGCGGAAAGCCAAGTTTTGGGGTAGAGTCTGGTCAAACTTGATTCGCTCAAACTGCTCCCAGGAAATTCTACCTGTGTCGGACATTAGTTCCCGAAATCTCAGGGAACGGTTATTGTCCAGGAGGTCAAAGCCCATTTCGATGGGGTAATTTTCCGGGAAAAGATTGTCCTCAAATGCACTCGCCTTGAAGGGAGAATGGTTGGTGTTGTAGAGGTAGCCGGAGGGCGGGTTGACTTGCTGGGGAAGTTCCGAAAAGGCATGATACGCTGTCCAAAGGGTCTTTTTAGTATTGCCCGGGACTGTTCCGCTGTAATCAAAACCAGGAGTTCGCTTAGGCAAAAGTCCATTGCTGACATAAAAGATCGTGTCGTATTTGTCGGCATAGACGGTATTGAAATTGGTGAGCTGCATGGATGACATGGCGGCTTTCCACTCGGAGAAATTCTTCGCCTTGTTCATTCTCCACCATTGCTCGGGTGCTCCGACTCGGTCCAAAGCTCCAAACCGAATCGCAAATGCGCCTTGCTCGGTGACTAAAGTTGGGCCATAGATGGACTTCCAAACCTTTTTCGGCACAGGCAAGGTAATCCAGTCCCACAGCCGGACTTTCAGCCAGACGATGTGGGATTCCAATTCCAGCCATTCTCCGTCCACGCGATATTCGTTCCCATCTTCCGAATTGATTTCCAACTGGTATAGATCCAGAAAGTCAGGAGAATTCACCGTATGCGCCCAGCCCAAGTGTTCGTTTGCTCCGTGGAAAATCATCGCTCCTCCCGGAAACAATCCTCCCAGGATATTCCAGCCCTCTACGGAATGGAGATGTGCCTCGTACCAAGCCACCGGCCCTTCGAGTGGCTGATGGGAATTGATAGCTAGAAAGGCTTCTCCGGAATCTGTCCGGGTAGGATGGATGGCGATGGCATTGGATCCTTTTGGCAAAGTGTCCTCGGGAATGAGATCCACATTTCCGCCTACAATCGCCTGAACCGCTCGGTCTGCTCCGGACATTTGGGCTAGGGAAAGAATATAGGCGGAGATGATTTCCTTGGGATTGATCGGGAAAGCCGGGCCGTAGAGCACTTCCTCGGGGTGATGATAGGCGTAATCATTGAGTCCGGCAGCGTAGCCTTCCAAGACTTTTTTGAAATCTGGAGAAAAGCTGGAGTCGTATTTTTCTCGCGCGATTTCTCGGGTTTCGAGGAGGTGAACAAAAAAGTCAATTCCCGCACCCTGCTCTCCAAAAACTCTTCCAGCCAAGGCTTTTCCCGCCAAAACCGTCTTTTGGATTGTCTCAAAATCATCTTCCGAATGAGCCCAAGCCAGTCCATAGGCTACATCGGCATCGGTTTTTCCAAAAATATGCGGTACTCCAAACTCGTCACGGGCGATTTCTACCTGGGTAGTATCCCAATCGGAAGGTTTGAGTACGCGCTGACAACTGAGGAAGGAAGCAAATAGGAATAGGAAAGGAAGGATTCTGAGCTTCATGAATATCGGGCGGAAATAGAAACTCAAGAATAACAAAAAAGCCGACTAATTGGCAGACAATTGAGGGGGATTAAACACTTTTCTCTATTCGTTCAGAGAGAGTCAGAATCTATTTATCTGAATTCATAATCCACTCCACTTACCTGGGTCAGCAAGGTGGCCGGGGCATCAAGTGCCACGGCAGAATTGGGAGGTGTTGGGGTAACAGGGGAGTTTTTGGCCAAATAGCTTTTCATCGCTTGATGCAGGGTGAAAGGAGTATTTTCGGTTTCTTTTACCCCACGGAATCTGCACAGCATGTCATCCGGATCTCCATCGCGTTCGCAGGCACAGATTTTATATACTTTCTCCATGTCGAGGTTTTTGCCATGAACCAGTGCTGATTGGACCCGCTGACCTTCTTCTCCAAACGCGTTGAATTTTACTTCCATGCCTTTGAATTTGATCACCCAGCCTCCGAATCGTTTGGAAGCATCGGCTGCAAACACGTTGTTAAGCTCCCTTTCGAGCCATTCTTTGATCTGCTTTCCGGTGACTTTGCCTGTTCGGATGGTACTGTCCACAGGAAGCATGTCGAAAATGAACCCGTTGGTGATCGGAATATTTCCGGTTTGGTCCGGAGTGGACCGAGGCGGACAGAATCTGAACCCGTTGGAAAGCACGATGTCCACATCCGGAACTTGCCAATTAATAGCGTTCAAAATCATGGTATCTATCGTATTTTCGATTACGAAGTAGCGATAAAGCGGAATAGTACTGTAGCCAACCACTTTCTGGATGTCCTCCAAATAGGGGCCTTCATACTTGGCTATGACCTCCTTCATCACTTTGGATTCGGGGTATTTTTTGGAATCCACCTCCAAGAGCTCATAGCGGTCGCTGACCACTTTTCCGTTTTCGATTTTGAGCTCAAGGTTGCCGACAAAAGATCCGAAAGCACCGGGCTCCACTACTTTGGCGTACTTAGCCTGTATCGGTTTTCTGACCCGCTCGTGCGTATCCCCACCCAAAATGTAATCCACTCCCTCGCAGGCGGGCAGATTGGCCAAATGAATCTGCTGGGAAAGTCCCAAGTGCGCTACAATGGCTACGAAGGCACATTTTTCCTGATTTCTAAGCACATCGACATAGTGAGCGAGGTTGTCTTCAGGCTTGGTGTAAATGATTCCTTTGCTGTAGTTTGGAGACTGACGGATGGGCACCAAGTGATCGGTATAGCCCAAAAAACCGATTTTCACCCCATTTACCGTCCAGATATGGTAAGGAGGGAAAATCAATTCGCCTCTTTTACCTTCACCCAAATCATGATACATATTCGCACAAACCTTGGGCGCAGTCAATGAGCCCATGAGATGTTGCATGGACTTTTTATAATAGATCACCTCCCAATTCCCAGGAAGATAGAGGTCGTAATCCAGTGCATTCAATATTGGCACCATGGCTTCACCGGTGGTTTTTACCGAGAGCTCTGAGCCCTGAAACATATCTCCCGTATCGATCAAGAAGCTGTGGTTCATTTTTTCGCGATGCTGATCCAGAAAAGTTTTCAAGTGAGCATATCCGCCGGTTTTTCGGAATACTGATTTCCCATTTTCCCAAAATAGCTCATCGTGTGCGTGGATCTGGCAATGCACATCGGTGGTCTGAAGGATGTTGAGGGTGAAAGAAGTGGGATTCTCTTTAGGGTTTTTTCGTGTGATTGAGGAGGCTTCAGCAAAAGATGCCAATCCTGTACTTGCTCCCAGGGCTCCGAGTTGAGCAATGAATTTTCTTCTCGAGGACTTCATGGGTAGGCTATTTTGTTCGGGATTAAAAAGGGAAAATTTTTTCCAATCTTCTCAAAAATAAGAAGCTGTATAATGTCAAATTGGTGACAGGAGTCACAAAACCACAAAAAGGATCCCAAATTCTGAGATCCTTTTTGGGAGTAAATCCAAAATTGGGAAGACTTACTTCGCTGCAGTAAACTTGATCACTTCATTTTTGGTAGCAGGAAGCGTCTTCAAGTATGCATAAATTGCCCGAAGATCTTCTTCTTTCATACCCGCATACATGGTCCAGGGCATGATGGAATTAAATTCCCCCGGTGCCACTTTGGGATTGACATATCCTGAATCCTGATATTGTTTAAATCGGGCAAGAAACATTTCTTCAGACCAATTGCCGATTCCTGTGTCTGGGCAAGGTGTAATATTGGAGGATGTAACCAAGGAACCGTCAGGAAATGGGAATGACCGTCCTCCTGAGTAAGCTTTTTCCGGAATAATCACTCCTTGAGGTGTCACCTGAGTATGGCATTCGATACATCCGGAGGCATTGACAAGGTAGGCACCATAGGCAATTTGGTCACTTGGATCAGGTTTTTTTTCCGGTTGAGAGTTGGTAGGGATGGTTCGTAATATCAAGCTCACAGGGAAATCTGCTTTTGAGTCGGGGACTTCATTTTCGATGGTAGGAAGACTCCTGACGTAGGCAATGATGTCGTAAATGTCTTCTGGATCCATCTTTCCATAATAGGCATAAGGCATCAGCGGAAACATGGGCCTTCCGTCATTAGTGACTCCGGTGGTGATCAGGCGATACAATTCCCCGTCGGTATAATCGGAAATCCCAAATGGAGTGATGTTTTTTGCATAAAATACGCCGGGGAGGCCCATTCCATGATCAAATCGATCTCCACCAGCACCTAAAGTTCCCGGAGCCGGTGGGCCAGAAAATTCGGAAAAATCCCGCTTGGAATGGCAATCCATACATACGGCCACATGATTGGCAAGGTATGCACCCCGCTCAATTCGTTCCGGCGTATATTCAATGGTAAGTTCTTGTGGGGAATCTACTCTGGGAAAACCCAGCTGTAAAAAGGCCAGTGCACAGACCAATAATAGAATCACCGCACCTAGAAGGTAGGCGAATACTTTTAAGATTTTTTTCATAGTGCTTTTTGTTGGGACAGGAATATAAAAAACATTTTTTTGATAATGAAATGTGTTTTTGATTCAATATGTCGTATTTAATTTATTTGATGCGAGCTTTTCAGGGATGAAATATTGAATGGTCGATTAGAATCTTTTCCTCCCAAATACTCCTTCCAGAGAAAATTCTTTATTAAGAGTCGAAACTCTTTTTAATTTCATGGATCACAATCAACCAACCCTCTATGAAGAAGATATTTCTACTCATCTTCCTTTTGCCCCTTTTTTCTGCATTAGCTCAGGAGCAAGAGGTATTGAATAAACTGGATGCCAAAGCTGACTTTTATGGAGATATCGCCAGAAAGATTTGGGCAAATCCGGAGCTCGGCTACCTTGAAACCAACAGTTCCGCACTTCTTCAAAAAACCCTTTCCGATGCAGGTTTCAAAGTGACCGCGGGTGTTGCTGAGATTCCTACTGCTTTTGTTGCGGAATATGGCTCCGGGAAACCGGTCATCGGTATAATGGCTGAGTTTGACGCGCTGCCCGGTGTTTCTCAGGAAGCGGTTCCTTTCCGTAAACCAGTAGTCGAGGGTGGTGCGGGGCATGCCTGTGGTCACCATTTGTTTGGCGCGGCTTCGGTGGCCTCGGGGATTACCATCATGGAATGGATGAAAGAGAACAAAATCCAGGGAACCATCCGTGTCTATGGCACGCCAGCCGAAGAAGGGGGAGGAGGGAAAGTTTATATTGCCAGGGCAGGTCTGATCAAAGATGTGGATGTGATGATCCATTGGCACCCAAGCAGTCAAAATGCCGCTGGAGCTACCTCCTCACTGGCAAATATTTCCACCAAATTCCGCTTTTACGGAGAAGCTTCGCACGCTGCAGCTGCACCAGAGCGAGGTAAATCATCTTTGGATGCTGTGGAGGCGATGAATTTCATGGTCAATCTGATGCGTGAACATGTGCCTCAGGAGACCAGAATGCACTATGTGATCACCAAGGGTGGTGAAGCTCCCAACGTGGTGCCGGCTTTTGCAGAATCCTATCATTATGTGAGACATCCTGACGCCATGGTGGTGAAGCAGATCTTTGATCGAATGGTCAAAGCAGCCGAAGGGGCCGCCTTGGGAACTCAAACCCGCATGGAATACGAAGTGATCAACGGAGTGTACAATCTCTTGCCCAATGAGACATTAGCCCGGATCATGCACAAAAATTTGGAGAAAATCGGTGGGGTAACCTATACTCCGGAAGAACGAAAGTTTGCCGAGGATATCATCAAAACGTATCCAGCGGGCGTCAAAGCCTCCCCAGATGATGCGACTAAGATTGCCCCATTTGTAGTAAGTGAAGAAGGCGGTGGAGGCTCTACCGACGTAGGAGACATCAGCTGGCTGGTGCCTACGGTCGGCCTTGGTACGGCTACTTGGGTCCCCGGTACTTCTGCCCATACCTGGCAGGCAGTTGCTGCAGGTGGGATGAGCATCGGACAGAAAGGGATGATCAACGCCGCCAAAACGATGACCCTGACTGCGATGGATATTTTCAAAGATCCGTCGGTGACAGGAAGAGCGTTGGAAGAATTGAATAAAAGAAGAGGAGAAGGATTTACCTATGAGGCTCTGGTAGGTAACAGGAAAGCACCTTTAGATTACCGAAAATAAAATTTGGTAAAAATCGATTCCTCAGAAGGCTGGAGTTCCGTTGGTGGAATTCCAGCCTTTTTTCGTTTGGTCTTTTTCAAAAAAATCTAACTTGTGAAAGTCTTACTCCTCACTCAAACTTATCATGGATAGACGTAAATCACTCAAAATCATCGGCGGATCTGTTGCCGGAATAGCAGGGTTGGTTTTTGCCGACTGGAAATGGCAAATTGTGGATCGACTGACTCACGCGGGTTTCTTTTCCTTTGAAGAGGAGCAGTTGATTTCTGCCATTGCGGAGACATTTATCCCGGATGGTTTACCGCCGATTTTGCCATCAGCAGATGCCAAGCCCATCGGCGCGTTGAGTACGGGTACCGATCAGTTTTTGATCAAGCTCTTCGAAAAATGCTACGAAAAAGAAGATCAAGATCTGATCAAAGCCCAGTTGAAGGTCTTGGGGAAAGCAGGATTTATGGACCTTTCTCAGGGGGACAAGGAGAAAACCCTCCTTGCTTTGAAAGATTCCGAGGTGGAGGAGGAGAAGAAATTCTACCAGCTGATGCGATCCAATACCGTCATGGGCTTCACGACCGTAAAAGAAGTGATGGTGGACTATAGGAAGTATCAAGTAGCACCGGGTTATTACAAAGGATGTGTGGATGTGCCTGTTTCATAAAATCTTCTTTAGATCCCAATGTCTTTTAAATCGTAGATTAGGGTATGAAAAAAATTGAAATTCAAGTAAATAAAGAAGCTTTGGATCTCTATCAAAGTCTAGATTCTAAAGAGAAGGAGCGATTTGAAGAAAGTGTTCTTCAGCTCTTGGCAATCTTCAATCGTTCGGAAATAGATCGATATGAAAGACTTAGAAATGAGATGGCTAAAGAAGCTGGGCGGAAGGGAATTACTGAGGAAGAATTAGACCGACTTTTGAAACTTGAGGATTAAAAGAGTGGTCTTGGATACCAATGTGCTCATCAGCGCACATTTATTGGAGAATTCACTATCCAAAAAAGCTCTTGACCTGGCGTTTAGAAATTGTTCGGTCCTTTATTCAGAGGAAACAATCAAGGAATTCGAATTTGTAATCCAACGCCCCAAGTTTGATAGGTATCTGACCAAAGAAATCAGGGTAGAAGCACTCTCCCTTTTTTCCAAATTAGGAATCTCCATTCAGATCCAAAGTTCTTTTGAGGTATGTCGAGATCCAAAAGACGACAAGTTTCTTCAATTGATTTTTGATGGGAGAGCGGATTATCTCATTACCGGAGACCTTGACCTCTTGAAACTTAACCCATTTCAAGAGACTCAGATTTTAAGTCCATCTGAATTTTTAAAGCAATCAGAAAAATTGATTTTTTAATAGCAAAGTTCTGATTTAAAGTATTGAAAATATGATCGATAGGTGAAAAGCAATTTGATTTTATGGTCAGTTGTTTATTTCCTAACCATAAAAAGAAAACCCGAAATACCATGTCAAACCTCAACCTCAAAGACAAGCAAAACACCACCTACGATGCCATCGTCATCGGTTCGGGGGCATCCGGTGGCTGGGCTGCCAAAGAACTGACCGAAAAAGGACTCAAAACCCTCGTTTTGGAGCGTGGCCGGATGGTGCGCCATATCGAGGATTATCCTACTGCCTCCAAAGCACCTTGGGAATTCGAATTCCGTGGCGTGGTGCCCATCGAAAAACGATCAGGAATCGGTGCTGCCAATTGGGGTAGGGAAGAGACCATGCATTGGGCTTTGGCACAAGACGAACAGCCCTACATCGAAGAAAAGCCCTTCCGATGGTTTCGCGGCTATCATGTCGGAGGCAAATCCCTCCTGTGGGCTAGGGGTACACAGCGCTGGTCGGATTTTGATTTTGAAGGGCCGGCTAGAGATGGATATGCGGTGGATTGGCCGATTCGGTACAAAGACATGGAGCCTTGGTACACCTATGTGGAAACTTTTGTGGGGTTTGCTGGCAGCCGGGATGGTTTGGATGTACTTCCCGATCAGGTGGTGCAGCCGGGTTTTGAGCTGAGTTGTGTTGAGCAGTATTACAAGGAAAAGTTAAAAGAGATTTATGGTTCGGAGCGCCACCTGGTCCAAGGCCGATGTGCGCACCTGACCGATCCGCAGCAGATTCACAAAGATCAGGGACGCAACAAGTGCATGAACCAAAACATGTGCAACCGGGGCTGTGTCTATGGGGGCTACTTTTCGGCGAATGCGTCTACCTTGCCTTGGGCTGAAAAGACCGGAAATCTGACCATTCGCCCTGACTCGGTGGTGGAATCCATCCTATACGACGAGCAAAAGGGAAAGGCCACTGGAGTCCGAGTGATTGACCGACTGACGGGCGAGGCGATTGAGTTTTATGCCAAAATCATCTTCCTCAATGCTTCCACGATCAATTCCAATGCGATTCTGCTTAATTCTAAATCTTCCAGATTTCCTGACGGACTTGGAAATGACAATGGCCTCATGGGAAAATTCATCACCTGTCATAATTATCGTGGAAGTGGCTACGCGACCTTTGAAGGCTTTCTGGATAAGTTCAATGATGGTCGTAATCCCGGCCACGCCTATGTGCCTCGATTCCGTAACGTCTATCGACAGGAGACGGATTTCCTCCGGGGCTATGCCATCGGGATGTCCGCCAGCCGTCAGTTGGATGGAAATGGGGAACTGATCGGTGATGCCCTGCGAGACAGTCTTCTCAATCCGAAGTATGGGCTTTGGGGCATGTCTGCCTGGATGCAGGGAGAAATGGTGCCCGAAGAGTCCAATCATATGCGACTTTCTACCGAGGAAAAAGACAAATACGGCATTCCCAAAATCATCATGTCCGTGGAGTGGAAAGAGAATGACGACAAGATGACCCGGGACTTTGTGGAGCAGCAGACCGAGATGTACGAGCGCATGGGTTTCAAAAATATCAATGTGGTCGATCGGGGTTCGCCTCCGGGTTCGGATATCCACGAGATGGGTGGCGTACGCATGGGCAATGATCCCAAAACGTCATTGTTGAATAAATACAATCAACTTCATGCTTGTAAGAATGTATTCGTCACCGACGGAGCCTGCATGACCAGTGGCAGCACCCAGAATCCTACGCTCACCTTTATGACCCTCACCGCTCGAGCTGCTAACTATGCAGTGGAGGAATTGAATAAATTGAATTTGTAAAATAGATTTCCCGCAGATCTGAGCAGATTATTTCCGCAGATTCACGCAGATGCATCACCGTGGGTCGGCGACTTTTTCTGCGTTTATCAGCGGGAACTCATAACCCAAAAAACCTATGAAGAAGACAATTCTACTAGTTGTCCTTGCATTTGCTTGGATCATCACCCCTTCTGAATCTCAAGCTCAGAAAAAAGGTGACCCGATGCTTCAGGTGCCCCTTGGCTTTGCCTCTTACACCTTCCGAAATCAATGGAAAAACGGCGTTCCTGAAGCACTCGATATCATCCAACAAATGGGTTTTACAGAGTTTGAAGGTGGAGCGCCTCAAGGCGTAAGTATCGAGGACTTCAAAAAAATGCTGGCGGATCGGGGGATTTCATTGCCTTCTACCGGTACCGGTTTCGAGCAACTCGAATCAGACCCTCAGGCAGTAGCAGACCGTGCCAAAGCTTTGGGGGCCAAGTATGTGATGTGTGCCTGGATTCCGCATAAGCGGGGGCAATTTTCCAAAGAAGATGCTGACCGCGCGATCAAAGCATTTAACGAAGGTGGAAAAGTCCTAAAGGAAAACGGAATCACCTTCAAGTACCATGTGCATGGCTATGAGTTTCAGCCTTATGGCAAAGGAACGTTGTTTGATTACTTGGTGGAAAATACCGATCCGAAATACGTCTCCCTGCAAATGGATGTAATGTGGACACATTTTGGGGGTGGAGATCCGGCGGCATTATTGAAAAAATATGGCAATCGTTGGGTTTCGCTTCACTTAAAGGACTTCAGAAAAGGCGCTCCCAAAGATATGACTGGCCTGACCGGACCTGAAAATGACGTGCCGCTTGGTGAGGGTGAACTGGACTTTCCCGCCATCCTTCGTGAAGCCAATAAGATTGGCATCAAGCACATGTTTATCGAGGATGAAGGCGATCACGAGTTGGAGGCTTTGCCAAAAAGTATTGCCTATTTGAAGAGCTTGAAGTATTGAGTCCAACTTTCACAAAGTTCGAAACTTTGGAAAAGTTTTTTGACCTTTTTAAAAATGGTGCAGAGGCTCGGGAGGAGCTTGGATTTCCCTCCCGATTTCCTCTGACTTGGGGACTAAACTGAATAAACCAAACTGTATAAAGAATACAATCCTAAGTACGGGGACGAGTTGCGCCCCGGACGATTTTTTTAATGAATTGATTTTATGGGAGGTATAAGGGGGGATGGGAATCAGAGGAGGGAATTATCGGAATAAAAAGTACAATGATAAAGGATACAATTAATCAACAACTCAAAGGGAGATCCGGAAGGGATTATTTTTCCAAGGTTCAGAACTTTTGAAAAGTTAACTATCCTCGGTTCGATTTTAGTTTCTTGACTAGTTCTTAAGATTGCTTCGGGATTTTGAGACTCGTGGATTATTGAAAAATCAGGAGGATCCCTCGCAATGACGGTTTTCAACACACCAACTTAAACCCATATCCTCGCACATTCAATATCTGGATTGCAGGATCGTCTTGTAGTTTTTTGCGGAGCTTGGTGATAAAGACATCCATGCTTCGGGCGTTGAAAAAGTCGTCCGAGCCCCAGATCTGATTCAGAATCAGCGTGCGATCGGTGATGTCGTTGGCGTTTTGGAGTAAAATCTGAAGCAGTTGGGATTCTCTTGAGGTAAGGGGTTGCTCGGCTTCTCCCAGTTTGAGCAATTGTCGGGTAGGGTGAAATTCATACTTGCCCAATACGATCCAGTCGCTTTGGTTTTGCCTTATACGGAGCCGATCCAGATGCGCCTTGATCCGCACGATAAGTTCTTCCATACTGAACGGTTTGCGAACGTAATCATTGGCACCCAAGCCAAAACCCTTCACCACATCCTCAGTCTGACTTTTAGAAGTCAGGAAAATAATCGGAGTATGGGGATCGATTTTTCGGATTTCGGCAGCGAGCGAAAAACCGTCTTTTTTGGGCATCATCACGTCCAAAACAAGGATATCGGGTTTTTGCTCCTGATAGGATTCCCATGCTTTTTGTCCGTCACCACAGAGCCTTACCTTGAAATCCCGGCTCTCCAGACTTTCCTGAATGATCATTCCGAGAGCCAGTTCGTCTTCGGCAAGCAGTACGTTGATTTTGCTCATGGCCAGTAGGTGATAAAAGTGGTGGAGTTTTTACCAAGTTCAAGTTCGATTTTTCCCTCGTGCTTTTCCATGATTTTTTTCACGTAGTACAATCCGATTCCAAAACCTTTCACATCATGAATATCCCCTTTGGGGATGCGATAAAACTGCTCAAACACCCGCTCTTTTTGTTCAACGGCAATGTTCCCCCCGTTGTCATGAATTCGGATTTTGTGCAAACCGTTTTGATCCAGGCAAATTCGGATTTGATCTCCTCCGTATTTGAGGGCATTGTCCAGCAGATTGGAAAGTACATTTTCGAAGTGAAACGGATCGGCAAAAATGGGTTTACTATGTGCCGGAAGTGTCAGATAGATTTGCTTTTCAGGGGCTAAAGTCTGGAACTTTTGCACCAGCTGTCTCAACAGCGGTTCGGGCTCGATTTGCTCCTTTTTCATCACCAACTGATCTGAGTCAAGCGTGGCCGTTTCGAGTAGTTTTTCCACCATCTGATTCAGCTTGAGTAATTGGGTTTTGGAGATGCCCAGGTAGCGGTCTGTTTTCTGAAAGTCGTTTTCAGGGTTGAATTTTTGGATTCCTTCGATCGCAGACAGCGTGGTGGCGATGGGAGTTTTGAATTCGTGGGTGATATTGGCAATCAGGTCTTGTTTGATCTCTGCGATTTCCTTTTGGTTTTTGATCGTCTGGTAGAGGTAGTAAAAGGCGTAGGCGATGATGGCCAAAAAGGCCAAGGACATGCCAATCTCGATGAGGCCACGTCTGAGAAGAGTCATGGTGGTGTTTTCAAAAAATAATTCCAAACTCAGTCCAGGTGGCAAAAATGTGGATCGAGACACGGTGAATTGCATGTCCGGCTTTTCGGACATGGGCTTTTCGGGAGCTTGGGGAGCTTCATTTAAGCGGGGCAACCTCCTGTTGACTTGAAGAAGTTTGTAATTGATGGTGATTCCTTTTCGTCTCAGCTCTCCCTGAAGCAAACTGTCGATTTGGTCGAGATCCAAAGAATCCCGAGTAATGGAAATAATGATTTTGTTGGTCAAAAATTTCATCTGCTCTAAGCTGTCGGCTGAGGAGCGGCCTAAAAATATGTTCAAATTGTTCGGATGGTCTCTGGCCATCTTACGCAAAGAATCCATCCGAACAATGGTATGAACAGAGTCTTCGGATACGTTTTGCCAGAAAATGGAATCTAATTTTAGATTTTCTGCCTGGGCTTGGGAAAGTGACCGGAAGACCAGGTTATTTTTCCCTACCCGATCTATAAATTCTTGGGGGAAAAATGCAGAGTCTTGGGAAGTTTGGATGGGCGGGCTATCTGGCCTCTTCAAATCTGAAGACGCAGACCTTTGGACATGGATTCGGGTCATATTTCCCGAGATGGAGGTGTTACTGTCGACTTCCCTAAATGGACTTCCCGGAATTAGACCGTCGGTCAGCGTGATCACATCTGTCTTTGCCCGTTCGGCGAAATAGCTTTCTACCGCATTGTCCAGACTTTGCTGGATGTCGGCGAGCAGCTGGTTTTTGAGGATATGAATTTGGGAATACAAGCGCCAAGCCTGTACTCCGATACTGACCAGCAGGGTAAATCCGATCAAAATTCCTATCCGCTTGAACTCCAGCTTTTTCATGCCTCTAAATTAGAATGATAAAAAAGCCCAAAAAATGGGGCTTAACACACGTTAACAGTGCTTAACTCTTTTACCTTTTCACTTTGGGTTGGTTTGTGCTCCTCAATTAATCCAAAAGCCATCATGATTGCCAAAATTTTATTTCCGCTTTGTTTTCTGATTTTCTGCTTTCAAGCAGTCTTTTCCCAACAACTTTCCGGCCGGGTCATATATCGGGCTTCCAATCAAATCATGATCCGGATAGATAGTACCGATATGAGTCCTGATGAAATTGCCGAAGCTCATGAAATCATGCAGAAACCTTGGCAACGGGACTTTATCCTGACTTTTTCCAAAACAGAATCCAATTGGAGACAGATCGAAACATTGGATGGGGCTTCAAGTCCTTCGGCTGATCAGGGATTGACCATAAGCCTGTCAGGAAATGGAAATGAAATCCTGTATAAAAATCTGGCAAACACCAGGTACGTGCAGGAACAGGAGTTTATGGGCAAAGAGTTTTTGATTCAGGATGACTTGGAACCCATCAATTGGCAATTGATGAATGAAACCAAACGTATCGGAGATTATATGGCCCAAAAAGCAATTTTCAACCGGCTTGTGGAAGTTCATCGGTTTTCCTCCGAAATGGTTGAGATGGAAAGTGGTCAGGACACCCTTCAGATTGAAGCATGGTTTACTCCCGACATACCGGTTTCCCATGGTCCGGAGAATTATTATGGATTGCCGGGTTTGATCCTGGAAATACACAATGGAGGGAAGTCAAATTATTTTCAAAAGATAGAATTAAACCCCGATTCTGATCAAATAGTCATACAAACTCCCAAAAGAGGAAAAATAGTCACTCGGAAGGCGTTTGAGGCCATGCAAGAGGAAAGCATCAAACAAATGAACAATCGCTACCAAGGCAAACAAGGCGAAGGTTCAAAAATCCGGATCGGTGGGTAGTGAACGGACAGAAATACCCAGAGCCTAGTTTATTTTGTCAAGCAGCCCATTGAAAAAAGCCAAAGTTTCGCAAAATCGAGACTTGGGATTAACAGACGTTAACAGTGCTTAACTCTTCAGATTTCAACATATCTTCTTCTTTGTATCCGAAAACCAACATACTATGAACACACGAATTCTTTTTCTCACAGGACTGATGCTCTTTGCTTTTGTCCAAGTGATCGCCCAGGGACTTACCGGCCGTGCCTACTATAAGTCCTCTTCCCAGATTAGATTGCAAATGGATTCTTCCCGAATGAATCCAGACCAAATGGCCGAAATCCAAGCTCAGCTCAAAAAGCAGATGGAGCGGGATTATGTGCTCTCGTTTACCCCGACCGAATCCAATTGGAAGCAGGTAGAAAGTCTCGGTGGCGGTCCGGCTACTGCTTCCTCAGGGGGCATGACCATGGTGATCAATACCGGAAGCCAAGACCGAGTGCTGTACAAAAACATTGCTGAGCAGACCTATGAACAAGAACAGGATGTGATGGGAAAGGAATTTCTGATCAAGGATTCTCTTGAACCCGCAGAATGGGAACTGACCGGTGAGACCAAGAAAATCGGAAACTATACTGCTCAAAAAGCCACCTATTCCCGAATTGTAGATTCTCAGCGCTTTTCTACCGGCATGACCGAGATGGAAAATGTCAAAGACACGATCCAAGTGACGGCATGGTTTACGCCGGAGATTCCAGTACCGCATGGACCAGAAAATTTCTTTGGTCTTCCGGGGCTGATTCTCGAAATCCAAAACTCCGGAAGAACGCTGATCTGTGAAAAAATCGAACTGAATCCCAGCGCCAATCCAGTCAAAATCGAGCGGCCTAAACGAGGTAAAGAAATCAGTCGCGAGGAATTCCGCGCCATGCAGGAGGAAAGCATGAAGCAGATGATGAATCGCTACCAGGGCAAGCCAGGAGAGGGGAATCAGTTTACGATACGGATTGGAAATTGATTTTAGAAGCGAGATACAAGATACAAGATACAAGACACAAGACGCTAGACATTAGACCTAAGATGTGAGACTTTGGGCGATCTCGGATAGGTTTTAGTCCAAGCCCATTTCAGCTTTCTCACTTCCTATTTCATACTTAACCAACTATGCTTTTTTCTAAAAGACTGCTCCTTCTTGCCTTTTTCATTGGCTTTGCTTTCTCATCTTTTGGGCAAAGCAAACCCTTAATCGGGCAGGTCTTGGACTCCCTCAATCGACCGATTCCCTATGCCAATGTGGTCGCGATCAACCAAAGCACTCAGAAAATCGGGGGCTTTGGGATTTCCAATGATGAGGGGCGATTCAAAGTGACTCTTGCTACAGGTGCGGAATATTTGCTGCGGGTTTCCTTTGTCGGCTACCGGCAATTTGAATTGCAGATTAAGGATTGGGATGCTGAAACTCCCATTTTGGTTCGGTTGCAGCAGAGTGATACCGAGTTGGGATTGGTGGAAGTGGTATCGGAAATGCCCGTGACCATGAAAGGTGACACGCTAACTTATAAAACGGATGCATTTACCACCGGTACGGAACGAAAGCTCAGCGATGTGCTGGAGAAGCTTCCCGGATTCCAAGTGGATGAAAACGGAGAGGTGAAAGTTCAGGGTAAAAAAGTGGATAAGGTGCTCGTGGATGGGAAGACGTTTTTTGATGGAGATACCAAGTTGGCCACCAAAAACCTTCCTGCCAATGCAGTAGACCGGGTTCAGGTGTTGAAAAATTTCAATGAGATATCACCGATTCGAGGATTGGACAATGATGAGACCCTGGCCTTAAACATTCAGCTGAAAGACGGCAAAAAGAACATGGTATTTGGAGATCTGGAAGGGGGAGTGGGGCCGGAAAAGCGATACCTTGGGCATGCGAATGCTTTCTACTATGCTCCCAAACTCAACCTTAATCTGATCGGTGGAAGCAACAATGTGGGCGAACAGACTTTTACGCTTCAGGATTATTTCCGCTTCAGTGGAGGGATGGCCGGATTGGGTGGTCGGACGGGCTCACGAGTGCAGATGAATAGTGATGATTTGGGGATTCCCATGGCCAATCGGACCAATGCGGCTGAGTTGCAAACTCATCTGGGCGCACTGAATTTGAATTATACCCCAAGTAAACGGTGGAGGCATACCGGATTTCTCATTGCATCTGCTTCGGACAATCGTCTGGGCAGCAATTCCCTCCGAACCTACCTCAATGCCGGTGACAATGTGCAGGAAAAGCTAAATTCGGTAAGCCAGGTAGCCAACAAATCTGCCTTGGGGAAATATGCCCTTACGTATACGCCTAAAGAAGAAACTTATCTTAAATACAGTCTTTTTGGGAAGCTTTCGGAAATTGAAAACAGCAATGTCCTGGTGTCGGATTTTGGACAAAATCTGCAAAACATCACTTCTCTAAACACCCGAAGACCCTATTCTTTCCAGCAAAAACTCGAGTGGTATCACGCGCCAAGTGTTCGCCATGTCTTTTCCACAGAACTCAATTGGGAAAGTAAATTCACGGATCCGCTCTTTGACTTGCAGACGAATCTCAAACCACTTTTGGGTTTGTATCCCATCCCCAATGCCGAAACCTATCGCTTATTTCAGTCACAAGAGCTAAGGACAAATACAGTCGAAGGAGCTTTCAACTACTACTATATCCTTAATCCTACCAATCACCTCAACTGGTCCTTGGGATATCAGCGGCTTTCCCAAAGTTTGATCGGATCCCTTCGTCAGGAAGGTTCAGATCAAGGATATGAGGACTTTGATAATGACAATGAATTTGGTTTTCAGGATGTCTATCTCGGTACGACCTGGAAGACCAAATGGAAAAAATGGGTACTCAGTCCCTCGGTGTTTTTGCATCGATATGCATGGAGAGATCAGCAAGTGGCAAATGAGCTCGATTTCAGCAAGGTCCTGGCCCTACCGGGAATGTATGCGAAATGGACGATCAAATCCAACCGGTCCCTGACCTACCGTTTCCAGACAGAAGCTAATTTTATGGACATTCAAAAACTCGCTCAGGGACTTGTTTTGCAGGATTACAATGCGGTTTTTCAGGGAAATCGAGCGTTGGATAATGGACTTTTTGATAATCATACGATGAGTTATACCCATTTCGATATGTTTTCGGGATTGACATTGTTTGGCAATCTCAATTACCAGCGAAAGCGAAATGAAATCACGACTACGACTGATTTTGCTGGGATCAACCGGCTGCTTTCCCTGATCAATATCCAACCGGTGAATGAGACGCTCAATGGGGATGTCCGTCTGGATAAAGCCTTGAATCGGATGAAATTCGAAATCGGCGGGAGGTGGAATGCCTTTTCCACCAATTTGATCTTGGATGATCGACCCACGCAGAATCAGCAATTCTCCCAGACCTATGATACCAAGCTTACGACTACTTTTTTCAAGATCTTGGAAATCAAGGCAGGATATTCATTTACTGCGAATGATTATACCTCAGGACAACTTCAAAATACTTTTGTCACCCACAGTCCACGACTCGAAATCGACTTGGATATCGTCAAAGGCTTAAAACTCAAGGCTGATTACACCTACAATACCTACCTCAATCAGGCGGCTTCCACGCGCAGTGACTTTGACTTCCTCAATGCCTTTTTGATGTATCGAAAAAAATCCAGCCCTTGGGAATTTAAAGCATCTGTATGGAACTTGTTTGATACGCAAGCCATCCGTCGGGATAGTTTCAGCGAAAACCTGATCAGCACTTTTTCCTATCTGGTGCAGCCAAGGTATGGCTTGCTGACAGTGAAGTATGATTTGTGATTAAGCTGGAGAACCAGAGACCCAAGATGAAAAAGTCGTAGACTTTCGAAGAATCGTTTTTTCGGATTTGCTGGTGGTTCAAGGAGGTTCTCTTTCTTAGCTGAAGGATAAATTTTAAGATTAATTTTCCCAAGTCTTCTTCATACAACAATAAAAGCTAAATATAAAAATGCATTAAAAGCTAAAAATGATAAAACATTATAAGCTAAAAGTTGTAAAACCGTAAAAGCTAAATTACCTTTGAATAAATTAAAAAGGTAATGGCTACGATCTCCGAAAGACTTGCTAGCTCCCTGACGATTCTCAAGGATCTTCAGGAAGTGGATAAGATCGCCGTCAAATCATCCGATCTCAGCCGTACCCATCGGGAGCGCTTGGTCAGGTCGGGTTTTTTGAAAGAGGTGATGCGGGGATGGTATATCCCTACGCGACCGGAGGAACCGGCCGGGGAAAGCACGTCTTGGTACACCTCCTTTTGGTATTTCTGCGCAGCTTATCTGAATGAGCGCTTTGGGGAAGAATGGAGTTTGTCGCCTGAGCAGTCGGTCATCCTTCATGCAGGTAATTTGACTGTGCCTCGGCAGCTGCTGGTGCGATCGCCCTTAGCCCGTAATCAGACCACTCAGCTGCCTCATGATACCTCCATCTTTGAGACGCGAGCGCGAATTGCGGAGAAGGAAGAGCTGGTGATTGATCCTCATGGTCTTCGCTTGTTTACCTTGGAATCTGCGCTGATTTACTGCCCAGAGCCTTTTTTCCGAAATAACCCGGTGGATGCCAGAGCCGTCTTGGGTACTTTTCGGGATGGCACGGATTTGCTCCGAAGGCTGCTGGATGGGGGACATAGCGTGGTGGCGGGCCGCTTGGCGGGAGCTTTTCGGAATATCGGGCGGGATGCGATTGCGGATGATATTTTGGCAGGGATGCGAAGTGTGGGTTATGCGGTCAGTGAGCAGGATCCATTTGCCAGTCCGAGTACGCTACTGATTCCTTCGAGACAAGTTTTGCCCCATGTCAATCGACTTCAGCTGATGTGGATGAGCATGCGGGAGACGGTTTTGGAGGTTTTTCCATCCGAACCGGGTCTTCCCCGGGATTCATCGGCCTATCTGCAGCGGGTCAGTGAGCTCTTCGTCAATGATGCATACAATTCCCTGTCGATCGAGGGCTATCGTGTTTCTGCGGATTTGATTGAGCGTATTAAAGCAGGGAGTTGGCAGCCGGAGCTGCACGAGGCAGACCGACAGCATCGGGATTCGATGGCAGCAAGAGGCTATTGGCAGGCATTTCAGTCGGTCAAAAAGGCCTTGGAAGAGGTGCTCTCCGGAGCAGAATCGGGTCAGGTAGCCGAAAAGGCCCATCGAACTTGGTATCGGGAGCTGTTTGCGCCGAGTGTGGAGGCAGGGATTATCCGAGCTTCTGACCTTGCGGGCTATCGAAATCAGTCGGTATTTATCCGCCGATCCAAGCATGTGCCCCCTTCTCAGGAGCAGGTGAGGGACCTGATGCCAGCGTATTTTGACTTACTTTCATCCGAAAAAAGCGCGGGAGTCAGAGCCGTATTGGGTCATTTTGCCTTTGTATATATTCATCCCTATGTGGATGGAAATGGTCGGATTGCCCGATTCTTGATGAATCTGCTGATGGCGTCGGGAGGCTATCCCTGGACGATTGTGCCGGTGACGCGCAGGGAAGAATACATGAGTGCCTTGGAGTCCGCCAGTGCAGATCAGAATATTCGTCCCTTTGCGGTGTTTTTAGCGAGTTTGGTAGAAAACTAAAAAAGGCCTGGATTTGCGTCCAGGCCTAATTTTTTAACTATTCCAATTTTTCAATCCGATCAAACAGATGCGACCAATTTCACGTCAAGTTTCACCTCGTCATAGATCATTCGATCGCCTAGGTTTTCGAAGAAGTTGCCTGAGCGGAATTTGATGTCATACTTGGTGCGGTCAAACGTGATTTGCCCGGTTGCGGTCATTTTTCCACCTGCCATGGTCACTTTCGCAGGAAAAGAAATCGGTTGGCTGATTCCTTTGATGGTCAACGTTCCCGAAATGGTGTAGTCAGTTCCGTTGCTGGACTTTGCTTCGGTGATTTTGAAGGTGGAGGTGTTGAATTTTTCCACGGAGAAGAAGTCATCAGACTTCAAGTGCTTGGTCAGATTGCCTTTGGAAGGCTCTTCCTTCAGGTCTTCCACGGTCAGGTTGACCATGTCCATGTCGAAGGAACCACCGGTGATTTTACCTCCTGCTACATCGAGATTCGCGTTTTTGATGGGTACATAGCCCCAATGGGTGCCAGTGACTTTGGAAGCTTCCCAGCGAATTTGGCTTTCAGCTTTGTTGACGGTGGCAGGAGCAGGGTTTTCGGTCAGCGAAAAAACAGCTGCAAGACTGAGGATAAGCGTGGTAATCAATTTCATGTTGAGCGGATTTTGGTTGTTTAAAACGGTTCGAAGAAATACAAGCTATTAGACTATCCTTCTTTCAAATTGTTTAACGTTCCTCCAATCCTAGGTTCGCTGAATCTTACCAATGGTAAAAATTGAGGTTTTTTGGTTGGAAAATCAGGATTTAGCCAAAAGCCCAAATTCTACCTTCCCATGTCCATCGGGAGTGGTGTAGAAAGGCCGCTTTTCGATCTCGTAGTTTTTATCCGAAGGTATACCCAAGGCATGATAAATGGTCTGGTGGATGCTGTCGATTTTAATTGGATTTTCGATGGTTTTACAGGGGCGTTCGTCGGCAGTTTTACCAAAGATGTGGCCACGCTTGATTCCCCCTCCAAACATCAGGACCGAACAACCATCCGTGAAATGCCTGTGCATGCCGTAGTTTTTCATGTCTTCGATGATATCCGGTACTTCCACCTGGTCTAAGACTTTGAGGTCGGGACGTCCTTCGGTCAGCATATCCCGACTGAATTCACTCGCGACGATGACCATCGTCCGGTCTAGCTTTCCACTTTGGTCCAAGTCTTTGATGAGCTGGGCGATGGGAGCATCGATCATTTTCTTCATATCCTTGAGTCGGGTATGTCCATTGTCATGGGTATCCCAACCGAAAAAAGGTTCGTATTCGGTGGTCACCGTGATGTACCGTGCACCTTGGTCGACCAGCCTTTTTGCCAAGAGACAGCCCAGACCAAAACGTCCGGTGTTGTACTTGTCATAGCTTTCTTTCGGTTCCTGACTGAGGTCAAAGGCTTTGGCCTCGGGGGAATTGAGCAGCATGTAGGCCTGTTCCATGGATCGCTTCAGTGATTCCTTTTGGTAATCCGAGCCGAATTCTCCCATGGGACTTGCCGAAATCAGGTCATTGTAAAGTTGATTTCTACCCTCGAATCGATTGTAATCCATTCCCACAGGAGGTCTCACCGCTTCCAATCCGGCAGAAGGGTCGGGAATCAGAAAAGGTCCAAACTCCGATCCTAAAAATCCGGCAGAATGGAAGGCTTTTAGTTCTTCCCCTTCACCGACTGTAAAGCGCTGTCCGATATTGATAAAGGGAGGGATGACCGGATTGAGTGGTCCTTTTTCCTTGGCTATCCAGCTTCCCAAATGCGGAACGACCACGGATTGTGGCGGTTCGTAGCAGGTGTGAAAATGGTATTGGTGGCGGGTATGCAGAATGTGTCCCAAGTCAGCCGCTTGATAGGATCGGATCAAGGTGCCTTTGTCCATCACCGAGGCGATGTTTTCCAGTCCCTCGGAAAAGAAAATTCCATCCAATTTGGTGGGAATAGATGGGAAGGTACTCAACACTTCCTTTGCTTCCATTCCTTTACGGAAGGGAGTGTATTTTTTGGGGTCAAAGGTCTCGGTATGGGCCATGCCACCAGCCATGAAAAGTAAAATCACCGAGTCGGCGGTAGTCGGGATTTTACTTTCGCAGGAGGAAAGCAATCCTGCCAATGGCGCGCCCATACCCATAGTGGCAATGGCTGCAGCACTGGTTTTCTTGAGAAAGTCGCGTCGGGTTTGTAGGTATTTCATGGCTAATGTTTATGGTTCCGGTGTGTGGGGACACACACCGGGGCGTCTTTTTTCAATAGATCAATTGGAATTCGGGTAAGAGGAAGACTGCCCAAAGTAAATCTTGGACGGCTGCCGGATTAGGCTTGGGGCCAAGTGCTTTTTTAGCCACTTCCAGTTCCTTGGGACTGGGTTTTCGGAGCAGGGCTTTGGCGTACAGGTTCTCAGTTAAGACCATGGGATCTGAAAATGTAGAGGCCCATTTTTCTCCTCCTTTAACCAAAGCCTTGTTGAGTTTCTCTCCATTGCTGAGTTCCAGGGCTTGCAATAAACTCGCCTGAGAATCCCGGCTGGTGGAAACAATTTCCCGGTTGGGACGACCGAGTGCTTTTAGAAATTCATTGTTGGCCACTAAAGAAGCTCTGGCAAAACTCAGATTGGTCTTCGCTTCGGGGATCAGCTGATAGGGGCGGAATTTGACTTCAACCGAGTCAAAGAGCGGTGCTGAAATTTCCGCCACCGCATCTGCAAATTGCTCTGCCGTGATGCGCCGACGGATGACTCCTTGGAATTTGAAATCCTCAGCCAGGAGTTTTTCGGCGGAAGGGACTGTCACGGACGGACTTTGGTAGATTTTTGAAGTAGTAATCTGATAGATCAGACGCTTGAGGTCATAGCCATTTTCCACGAAATCCACAGCCAACCAATCCAGCAAATCCTGACTCCAAGGCGCATTGTCCATTTCATCCACGGGTTCTACCATGCCTCGTCCCATGAGCTGTTTCCAGATGCGGTTGACTACCGTACGGTACATCCTTCCGTTGGCAGGTTGGACGAGTTGGTCTGCGAGTTGGCGGAGCTTCTCGGCTTTGGTGGCCAGCGAGTCAATCGCGCCGAGTTCCTCCCAGAGGATTTTGGTTTGGGCTAGTTTGCCGGTGGGTTGCTCGCAGCGGCTTACTTCCAAGGTGGAGTCGGCAAAAATATTGGCAAAGGCATAGGCTTGCTCCAGTTTCCAGTCACTGATAAAGCTGTCGTGGCAGGAGGCACATTTCAGATTTAATCCAAGGAGAACTTGCCCGACATTTTGAGCCGCTTGCATCTCGGTGCGCTGGGAAGCATTGACGGTCCCTCTCCAGCGGATGCCTTCGATGAAGCCTTTGGATTTTTCATTGGGGTTGAGCAGTTCTTTGGCGAATTGATCATAGGGCTTATTGTCCCGAATCGAAGTGTATAACCAATCTGTGATGGCAAATCGACCCCGAGTAATATAGCCCGTTCCGGTATAGTCATTTCGCAGCGCATCATTCCAGAACGTCAGCCAATGCTGGGCAAAATCATCTTTGCGGTCAAGCAGTTTTTGAATCCAGATTTCCCTCTTTTGGGGATTGGTGTCTTCCTGAAAAGCTGCCAATTCCTCTGGAGACGGCAAAAGTCCGATAATATCGAGGTATACCCTGCGAAGAAACGTTCGGTCATCGACTGGTTTGCTCCATTTGAGTTGATGTTGTTGGAAATACTGATCCACCCATCGATCAATTGGATTTTCTAAACCCGGGTCGGCTGGAGGTAGATCTGGTTTCCGGGGTGCCAAAGCCGCTACGCGATACACGGACTGCTGAGCGACTCCATCGGGCCAAGGAGCCCCTTTTTCGATCCAAAGGGTAAGCAGTTGAATTTCCTCTTTGCTGAGGAGTTTGCCCTTTTCGGGCATCACGTCTTTGTGGTTTTTGGAAAGGGAAATGCGGCGGATTAATTCGCTTTGACCGGGGTTTCCCGGTACGATGATGGGTCCGTTTTCCCCTCCGGCAAAGACAAATTCCTTTTCATCCAATCGCAGCTCGCCCTCGATTTTGGCCCCTGAGTGGCACTTGTAGCAGTTGTGGGCGAGGACTGAGCGCACATTGGTCACGAGTTGGATTTCTTTTTCGGGAGAAAGCTCGGAGGCAAAGGAAGCTAAGTCCACGGTCAGAGATGGTGGCGCTTCTTGATCTGAATTTTGGGGTAAAACCTCTGTTAAGTAATCTTCTCCATGCGTCAGTGAAGCTCCGAAGTGCCCGGCCACACCGATTCCAATGCTGGTGAGAAACAGGATCAATCGATAGGTTTTAATCGAAGAAGTGGAGGGGTTGAGTTCGCTTTTGCGAAGCAAGACCAACAGGAAAACGCTTAGTCCTGCACTGGCCAGGCCTAGGATTCGATGAAGATCTAAAGTGCTTCCCGTGATTCCCTCATTTTCGGCTAACAACCAACCCATTCCGGCTGAAAAAACTGCGGAGATGGCTCCCAAAACGACCAAAAACCGGATGCCCGACCGAAAGGAATGCCGAAAATTTCTCAAAGTAAAAAGCTCCATCACGGCAGCCACCAAAAGCAAGGCAATCGGAAAGTGAACGAGCATCGGATGAAGTCTGCCGAAAAGCTGGCTCAGCCAAAAGCCACTTTCCAGAAGTGAAAACCCCATTCCGAGGACTGGATGAAATGGGAATAAAGTGACTTGGTCATGGAGCAAAGAAGAAATCATGGAATGAGGTTAAGCTCGAAAAATATAAGGCTTTCGAATCTAAAAACAGTCCTTTACTTGGTGAAAAAACTGATTGTCAATTTTTTGTTTGGAAGTCGAGTAGCGAAAATAAATGACTTTTCGTCTTGCCAATAACTAAATAGATATCCTATGCGCAAGTTTTTGATTTTTCCCGTTGTTCTTTTTCTGATTACTGGATGCCTTGAAAAAAATGAATACACCTCCCTCCTTGGAACCGATCCCCTTACCCAAAACGGAGAAGTTTTTATCGCTGAAGATGGGGAAGAATATTGGATGGGCTGCGAGAATTCGTATTGTTACGGGTTTTCCGGTGGGGTTCCGGAAAGCCTGAAAACGCTCCAAAACCTTACCATTCCCAATGACCTTCCGGCCTCGTTTGATCTTTCCAATTTTCTACCGGAAGTAGGCAATCAAGGAAGATTGGGGTCTTGTACCGCTTGGGCTACGACCTACTATGGCAGAAGTCTGCTCCATAATATCGGGCAAAATTCCTCCCGTTCTCAGGGAGTCACTTTGAGCCCATCCTTCATTTATAATCAGATCACAAAAGGCCAATGCAAAGGGACTTCGATTATCCGATCGCTTCAGCTTTTGGTGGATCAAGGAGCCAGCGAGTGGGAGGTTTTTCCGTACCAATCCACAGGATGCAATCTGCAACCAACAGCTGCACAGCGTGAAAATGCCAGCAATTTCAAAATGAAGGATTATTTGATTTTGTCAGGAGAAAATATGGTCGCTGAGGTTAAGACCCTTTTGACACAAGGAAAACCGATTGTGGTGGCGATGGGCTTGGATCCGGAGTTTGGGAAAAAGGATGCCTTGGGACTGAGTGCTTATCGTCCACATCAGGTCAAAAAGGACCAGATATATGGGTCTCATGCGATGCTGGTAGTTGGCTATTCGGATCAATTTAAAGCTTTCAAACTAGTGAACTCTTGGGGAGAAGGCTGGGGAGATCAGGGCTTTGTTTGGGTGGATTATGCAGCTTTTGAAAATGTTTTTGATCTTCAAAATCCCTTCCGGGTCTTGTGTCAAGCTTTGGTCGTGATGAATTGATTGCAAAATAAAAGCCCCGAACTTGCGATTCGGGGCTTTCTAAGGTGATTAAAAACGTTTACTCTTCAGCTTTATTCTTAAACTCGATCTCGTTGATGCCCATCAATACCTGCTCAGGTTTTGCCTCTGGATTTTTGAAGATAAAATAGAGATCCTGAACGCCCGAAGTAGGTTTAATTTTAACCTGGGCTCGATTGGAGTTCATTCGCATCCAATCCTGCATACTCACTCCCTGAGGTGGTCTGAATCCTCCGCCTTCTTTTCTGCCAATCTTTTCAGAGGTTCCGAGAATTTCTCCAGTCGGAGAACCCAAACGAATTTCAACAATTCCTCCAAGAGCTCCATTTCGTTGATTGATCGCTGCCAACACATCAATCTGCTGAATTCCTGTAAGGTCGATGCCTTTCAGTGCAAACTGTGAATTGTCACCGGCCATCATGAAGCTCACCCTGGGAGTGGTCAGCAGCTGAACGCCTTTTCGATCTACCGATGTCTGAGGATCGACAAACGGACTTCTCAATGCCACGAAATCCACTCCATTCAATGAACCGATGGAGTTTCCGCCTTTGTCAGAATAGGAGGCTCTCAGCAAGAAACTGCCCTGCCCATTTTCTCCTTCAGGAATCACCGCATCCAATTTTCCGCGCAATGGAAGCGAAGCAATATTGGCCTGCACATCGTCCATGGCCAGGATGTAATCCACCATTCTCTTGGCGTCTGCTTCGCTGAGAGAAGGGTGCGCACTCATCGCATGGTCACCCCAAACTCCAGCTCCTCCTTTGATAATTTTGCCCACGAGGTATTTGGAATTTTCCTCAGAGTTAGGATACTTTTCGGCTACTGCCTGATAGCTAGGGCCGATGGATTTTTCGGTGTATTGGTGGCAGGATTTACAGTCGCTCTGTTCGATCAGATTTTTGCCTAGATTCAAAATAGCAGCACTTTCCACCCCACTCTGCTTGGAAGCGACCTCGATCGGATCAAAACCTGCAGGCACATAGTCAAAGGTGACCGCCACTTCTTCCGGCTTGATTTTGCCATCAGCGGAACCACCGTCTTCTTGATCACTTACTGAGATGCTGTAGGCCAGTTCCTTGTCTCCAAACCAGAAGCTGCGGTTGAGTCCTCCGAAGTCGATGCTGACCACCGGAGGCTCATTGCCTGAGGTTACTTCCAGAGAAGCCGAATTAGTTTCGCCTTTGGTATCGGTGACGGTCAGGGTGACTTGGTAGGTTCCTGCCTCAGCGAACGTGAAGCTTGGATTGGCCTCGGTCAAGGTTTGATTGAAACCGGAACCGTTGGTTATTTTCCACTCGTATTTCAGCTTGCCTTGATCGTAATCGTCAAAGTCATTTGTGCCTTCGGAAGAGAAATTGACCGTCAAAGGCGTAGCTCCGGCTGTTTTGTCTGCCACTGCACTGACATTTGGCTTACGATTGCCTCGGTTGTACTGGATTTTGATCAATCGGGAATTGGCATTGCCCCGGAACCAAGCTGAACCATATTCCAGGATGTACAAAGAGCCGTCCGGTCCGAAGTCCATGTCAATCGCCGAGCTGAAAGTTTCCGCTGGCAGGAATCGCTCCATGCTTTGGTAATCCCCGTTTTCATCCATGGTGACTGCAAAAATCCACCCTCGCATAAAGTCCACAATCAGCCATTTGCCTTCGTAGTAGGCTGGGAACACATAAGGCGCGTCTTTTTTGAAATCAGCTTTCCTAAACACCGGTCCTCCCGTGGCGCTTCTACCTGAGCTTCCCAATTCCGGAAATTTCTCAGAAGCACCGTACGGATAGTAAATCATTGCAGGTACAACCGGAGTCGGAAGCTCGCGCAAACCGGTATTGTTCACCGATTCGTTGACCGGATTGTTGACATCATAAGGTGCCCCATAGGTGCTGTCCGCATGGTTGTGCCGGTTGTAAGGGAAATTATCCCCGATGAAGTACGGCCAACCGAAAAATCCTGGGCCTTTGGCTTGGTTGAATTCATCGTATCCTCTCGGACCCCAAATGGAATCCACAGATGCATCCGGTCCCACTTCACCCCAATAGAGGTAGCCTGTCTTACTGTCCAGGGTTGGTCTCCAAGGGTTTCGATGGCCCATGGTATAGATTTCCGGACGGGTCTTTTCTGTTCCCTCAGGGAAAAGATTTCCTTTAGGGATCGTATAAGAACCGTCATCCTCCGGATGGATTCTCAGGATTTTTCCTCTCAGGTCATTGGTATTTCCCGGAGCTCGCTGATCATCGGAGTTTTCCATTCCTGGTCTTTCGTCAAGATTGGAAGTGCCTTCACGCGGGTTGACGGTATTGTTTCCCACGGTCAAGTACAGGTTTCCTTCTGCGTCAAAGACCATCCCACCACCGGTGTGGCAGCATTCTTCCCTCTGAGTAGGTACTTCGAGCATGATTTTTTTGGAGGATTCCACCAGTTCGTTTCCTTTTAGTTCCCATCGGGCAAGGACGTGCTTGGAATCTGTCGGATCTGCATAGTACATGTAGATCCAGTTGTTTTTGGCATAGTCCGGGTGGGCGATTACTCCCATGAGGCCTTCTTCTGCCTCTCTTACGACTCCCGCTTTGTTGGTGTATTTGGTGTTGACTGGGATGGTAGCGACCAAAGTGACTTCTCCGGTGTTTTCATCCAGGATTTTCACTCCTCCTTTTCGTTCTACAAAAAGCACGCGATTGCCGGGCAAAAAGGTCATTTCCATCGGTTCGTCCATGCCTTCAGCGAGGACGACTTTGGTGAAGCGGTTGTCTTCGGGTTTGATGTTGGGATCGTCTGAAGGGTCGGATTTGCAGGCAAAAACTGCCAATCCCAACAGCAAGGCCCAAATAGATCTCAAGGGTAAATTGTTTCGCATAGGTTTCGGATCAATGGATAGGTTTTCTATTGTCTCAATGTTGGACAAAAGATGCCGAACTACCAAACGCTCTTGCTGTTTCGGTAAATTTTGGGGATGAGCGATCGATGGAACTGATTGATTATTTGGAGTAAAACCACTTTTTCGAAAGAAAGTCCAGAATGGAGCTTGAAAGAAAAATAACCATTGGTCAAAATCTTTTTCAGGACAATTTTCCTTTTTCTATTTTTTCAAAAAAGTAGTTCCAGATATGAAGAAATTTCTCCTAGTCTTAGCCTTTGTTCCTGCATTTTCTTTTGCTCAAAATCACGAATCCAATCTCCGGAAGATCTATGATGCAGAGCTTTCCTCCGGGCATACTTATGAAAATCTCCGCTACCTCTGCAAAGTCGTCGGAAATAGATTGGCGGGTTCTCCGGGTGCTGCGGCTTCCGTGGAGTGGACCAAACAATTGATGGAAAGCTATGACTTTGATACCGTCTTTTTGCAGCCGGTGATGGTTCCGCATTGGGAAAGGGGAGGAAAGGATATCGTCAAAATTACCAATTCGGTCAAGCATGGCGTAGTGGAGCTGAATGCATTGGCCTTGGGGAATACACAGGGAACCGGAGCTAAAGGACTGGTTGGGCAAGTGATCGAGGTTAAAAGCATTCCGGAACTTCAGGCTTTGGGGGAAAAAGTGAAGGGGAAAATTGTCTTTTTCAACGGCCCCATGGATCCCAGGATGATCGATTCCTTTCAGGCCTATGGAGGTGCCAATGCACAGCGGAGTTCAGGCGCTGCCGAAGCTTCCAAGCTTGGGGCCATTGGCACCTTGGTTCGCTCGTTGAGCAATACCATCAATGATATTCCCCACACCGGAAATCAGCGCTACAATCCTGATTTTCCCAAAATTCCTGCATTGGCGATCAGTACGGCTGATGCCGAATTGTTGAGTCAACTGCTTGCGGAACAGTCAGACTTGAAAGTCTATCTTGAGTCTCATGGAGAGATGAAAACCGAGAAGCTT
This sequence comes from Algoriphagus aquaeductus, assembly GCF_003253485.1. Classification (GTDB taxonomy): domain Bacteria; phylum Bacteroidota; class Bacteroidia; order Cytophagales; family Cyclobacteriaceae; genus Algoriphagus; species Algoriphagus aquaeductus. The sequence goes on from NZ_QKTX01000006.1 coordinate 247,364, forward strand.
TCCTATAATGTGATCGGGGAAATCCGTGGAACTGAAAAGCCCGAGGAAATCATCGCTGTGGGTGGACACCTGGATTCCTGGGATGTGGGTGAAGGGGCACATGACGACGGAGCAGGCTGTATGCAGGCCATCGAAGTGTTAAGATTATACAAAGAACTGGGTTGGAAGCCTAAGCGTACCCTCCGTGCGGTGATGTGGATGAATGAAGAAAACGGGCTTCGCGGAGGTCAGGAATATGCCCGTGTGGCGAAGGCAAAAGGTGAAAAACACATTGCCGCTATCGAATCTGATTCGGGAGGATTTTTACCAATCGGATTTTCATCCACGGGCACGGATGCACAGCGTGGCAAATTGGCTTCTTGGGCAGATTTGCTCAGACCTTACCAGCTTTGGAATCTGCAAAAGCCGGGAGGAGGGGCAGATATCGGCCCTCTCAGAGATCAGGGACCGATTTTGATCGGACTTCTGCCGGATTCGCAGCGGTATTTTTATTACCATCATACCGAAGCGGATGTCTTTGAAGCGGTTGATCAGCGGGAATTGGAATTGGGGGCTGCTGCCATGGCCGCATTGGTGTACCTGATCGAGCAGGAGGGGATTTGACAAGTTTGGGTCAAAAGTCTGCATGCCTATCGGCTCCTCCGGGAGTAGAGGAAATATGATGTGGAAAAGGTGAGATTGCATCTATACCTTTATATACATACAAATTTCTAATTTGCTGATGATGAAAAATGCTAATTAAATTAACCAATTGCAACTTATTAAGCATATAAGGATTGAATTGCAAATTTCACCTAGCCCCATTCGGCATTTCAGAGCTGCTGAGGAGATTCTAGGCCTATAGGGCTTCACGGTTTTTCAGTTTAAACCAAGCTATTATATGCGTACACATTAATTAATGATCGTAAACTTCATTTGTACTTTATAAAACTTGATTTCACTATCTGTGCTGATCACTGCCGTTAAATTTTGATCCCCTGTATATCCGGAAGTGTCAAATCTTAAGGTCAAAATGATAGAATCATTTACAGGTATGTAGTCTTTTGAAATGTCGTAATTTGTACATGTGCAATCAGGATTTACATAGTTAATTTTAACATCCTGTTTTCCAAAGTTCTTTAAAACAAACCTGCCTTCTATCAAAGTATCCTTGTCAATATTGCCCAATTCAAGAAGTTTTGTAGAAAACTGAATAGCTTCTTTTCCAGTAGAGTCTTCTTCTATGCCTTTAATGACACTAGACTTTGCTCGAAATGGATATTGTTGTCAAGGGTTGAGCATGACAAAAAAGAAATAGTAAAAACAAAAATAATAAGTCTCATAATTTGAATCTGTATACTTCAACCTTGTCCGATCCTTCGTCATAGACACTTCCATAATAGTAAGGGGGAATATAACCACGCACCTTAAGACCTTTGGGTACTTCGACATCGGCAATGAGGATAAAATCTTTGTAAATTTGAAGACCGTGAGTTAAACTGCTTTCGTTTTTGGTATAACTTCTAAATACCAGTCCGTTCAAGCATTTCAATGAATGATAATAACCTCTTTTGGGTCTATCATTTGTATAGTATTCTCGAAAGAGCTTTAAATCAAATTGATTTATCTCCTTATATTCCAAATCCATAGATTTTCCGGGTGTTCCAAAAGTTGTTATTAAATCAAAATCATTATCGTAATAATATATTTTTGGATCAATTTCATGATTTATAAAAAAATGATCAAACGAGTCAAGATCATATGAAAACCATGCATGGTGAGGAATATAATTGTATTTTAAATATTCATCAGATCTTTGGCCTAATAGTTTCTCGACTTTATTCGATTTAAAATTGTATTTAGCAAGGATCTTCCCTTCCTTATAATATTTTTCTCCAGTAAAAGCATTGAATTTCTCGTTTTCTGAATAGATCGGTATAAAAAGATTTCCCTTGCTATCGGCTATCATATTCAAATTTAGGTAGTCTAATGTGTAAAGAGCAAATTGGTCGATGTTGTCGAGAGCATTTTCTCGGACTTCATTCACATTCTTCTTTCCTTTCCAATCCAAAATTGTTGTTTTTTCTCTTGTAAGATCTGGTCTGTGAATGTGAAGATCGAACGAAGAGCCAAGGAAAATGTGATTCCCTTTGTGATCCATTGCATATCCGTCTATGTAAGCCGTATTTAGTTCCTCTGGGCTTTCGCCTTGCCCAAAAAGAGTTTTTAAGTAATTTCCTTCTTTGTCATATAAGTATAGATACCCGAATCGTTTGTCTACAAAGAAAAAATTTGTGTCTTGAAAGTAGATATCCCCTTCTTGTGAGGAATTTTCGTGAATAGAGGTAAGTTTTTCAACTTTCAGTGAGTCAAATGCTATCGAGATCTGTTGAGAATTTATTTCGTCAACTTTGTTTTTGCAGGAGCAGGCCAGAAGGAAAAGTGAAATAAAGAAATTGATATTTTTCATGGATATGATTCTGCCATTAGTAGCTACATGGCGGTTTAGAATTTAACAGTTACCATTATAATTGCTGCATTGTATATTTCCATTTTCTGCACTTTGTGCACAAATGGCACCCGATCCTGATGATTTGCATTTTTCGAGCCAAGTGCATTTACAAATCACCTGACCAGCCTCACCATCCTCAATAGAACTTTGGCCCGAAGCCCAAGATACCTGAAAAATCAGGCAAAGTGAGACAAGGAGTGGGAATAGAGATATTGGTTTAAAACTTTCCATATCCCATTTAGCAGTTTGAATTATAGTTACTGCATTGGATATTACCGCCTGTTTCACTTTGTGCACAAACTCCACTTGATCCTGACGCCTTGCAATTTGAGACCCAAATAAATTTGCAAATAATTCTCTCGGAGTCGTCACCACCAATAGAACTATCAGATTGTGCAAATCCTAGAAAGGATGCTCCGCAAATTGCTGCAGTTTTAAAGAATAATTTGAATTTTGTTTCATGAAATTTAGGTTTAGTTCATTTCAATGTGAATAGGGGAATTGGTGTTGTCAAGGAGTGAAGTAGAAATAATGGGAGGATAACTATCTGGAAATCAGTGAAAAAAATAATCCAGTTTTTGTATTTAACCACTACTGTCCGACTGTTCTATTTCAGTCGGATAGTATTGATTTAAAAGTTAAAGTTTCCGATTGAGAATTTTCCTTTTATCCCTGACTTCAATCAGTCTTTTTGGTAAGATTGGTCAGAACAATCTCCTGCCTTTTCTACTTCTTTTGTAAAAAATCAGTCTCCCATGAATGACCTTCAAATTGCTAATTCAGTAGCCCCCTGGCCGATTCAGGATATTGCCGATCAGCTGCATATTTCACGGGGAGAGCTTGAGTTTTATGGAAAATATAAAGCCAAACTCCCCCTTGATTTGATAGATGAGGAGAAGTTGCAGCAGGGTAACCTTATTTTAGTCACTGCGATCACGCCTACCCCGGCAGGGGAGGGAAAGACGACGGTCACCATTGGTCTCAACGATGGGCTCAACCGAATCGGAAAATCCTCCATCGCAGTCATCCGTGAACCCAGTCTCGGGCCTGTCTTCGGAATCAAAGGAGGCGCGGCAGGAGGTGGCTGGTCTCAGGTGATTCCCATGGAAGACATCAATCTTCATTTCACAGGAGATTTTCATGCGATCGAAAAAGCCAATAATCTTCTTTCTGCCCTGATCGATAATACGATCCAAAGCAAAACCCGAAACCTTGGCATCGATCCCCGGACGGTTCTCTGGAAGCGGGCCATGGATATGAACGACCGCTCCCTGAGGAATATAATTATTGGTCTGGGCGGAAAAAATGGAGGAATTCCCAGGGAAACGGGCTTCAATATCACAGCCGCTTCTGAGGTAATGGCGATCCTGTGTATGAGTAAGGATCTGGAAGATTTGAAAGATCGATTTGCACGGATCTATATCGGAGACCGATTTGATGGTTCGCCCGTTTTTGCCAGAGATTTGAATGCGCAAGGTGCGATGGCTACCCTGATGAAAGAAGCGATCAAACCCAACCTGGTACAGACACTCGGGCATCATCCGGCGATCATCCATGGTGGGCCTTTTGCCAATATCGCGCAGGGCACCAATTCGATTTTGGCGACCAAAATGGGCTTGAGTTTGGGTGATTACGTGGTGACGGAGGCTGGTTTTGGTTCGGACCTGGGTGCAGAGAAATTTTTCAACATCAAATCAAGAGCAGCCGGACTTTCTCCTAAAGCGGTGGTGCTGGTGGCTACCATCCGCGCTCTCAAATACCATGGTGGCAAGCCGCTCAAAGAACTCACTTCCGAAGATGTGGAGGCATTGGAAAAGGGGCTGCCTAACTTGCAGCATCATTTGGACAGCCTGCGAAGCTTTGGAGTTCCGGTGGTCGTGGCGGTCAATGTATTCAGTTCGGATTCGGAGGCAGAGAAAAAGCTGATTTTGGACTATTGCCAAAAACAGGGAGTCCCTGTTGCCTTAAGCGAAGGTTGGGCTAGGGGTGGTGAAGGTTGCCAAGATTTGGGTGAATTGGTCGTCGAAGCGGCCGAAAGCTATCAGAATCGGTTCACCCCTACCTATCAATTGGAGGATTCGGTGGAGGAAAAGATCCGAAAAGTGGCCCAAACTATCTATGGTGCTTCCGTAGTGGAATTTTCCCCTGTCGCTAAAAGCCAACTCAAGAAGATCGAGAAGCTCGGGCTTTCTCAGCTGCCCATTTGCATCGCCAAAACCCAGAAAAGCATCAGTGACAACGAGAAACTGATCGGAAGACCCCGGGATTTTAAAATTACCATTCGGGAGTTTGAGATTGCAGCCGGGGCAGGATTTGTGATTCCTATTGCAGGAGAAATCCTACGGATGCCCGGCTTGCCGGAAGTTCCTTCGGCAGAATCGGTCGATATTGATGCCGAAGGAAGAATTTCAGGTCTATTTTGACCAACGAAAAACCCGGCCAACTCTCCTTGGCCGGGTCCAAACCAAATTCTATCAAAAAATCCCTAAGAGTTTACTTGATCTCGATTTTCATCTTGGGTTTTGAAAGGAGACCTGATTTTTTTGGAAGACTGAGTTTGAGGATTCCTTTGTCATAGTTGGCGTTGATTTCTTCCTCATTGACTTCTTCGGGCAAAGCAAAAGACCTTCGGATGCTGCTGTAGGAAAATTCCTTCTTGCGGTAGTTTTCTTTTTCCTCCTCGATTTCATTCTTCTTCTCAGCGCTGATACTCAGCACACCGTCTTGCACATCGATTTTGAAGTCGGATTTGTCAAAGCCCGGGGCAGAAAGCTCCAGCTTGAATTCTTTTTCATTTTCGATGACATTGGTGGAGGGGAGCTCCACGGATTTTTCCGGAAACCAGAATTTTTCATCCCAATTGAATGGGTTTTCGGTTCCGAAAAAGTCTTTGACCATGTGAGGCCAAAAACCCCTGTTCTTTTTGGTTATTGCGCTCATGGCTTTTGAAAATTTAGTGTGAAAATGGGTTGTTTTTACAGGGGTTAAGTTGCAAAAACAGTATCTAAAAAATCGTGATAAAAGTCACAAAATCAGGTGATTGAGTTCATTTTTCTTGTAAAATTCACCTTGGGTTGTTCTAGTCCCAATTGATGATCAGGTTTCCGGTTTTTTTCCCTGAGGCTACATAAGAAAAGGCTTCGGAAATTTGTTCCGGTGAAAAAATCGAGGGATCCAGTAAGGGTTGGAATTTTCCTTTTTCCACTAAATTTTGGATGTATTGCATACTGCCCAGGATATCGGTGGGAAGGGGGAAAATCACTTTTTTTCCAGAGCTGAACTTGCCAGCCAAGGCCAGCCAAATGTTCTCCCAATTTGGCCCCAATTCGGAGGAAATGTAGACTCCATGGGGCTTGAGTATTCGCATGCAAAGCGTAAATCTGCTTTTTCCTACTGCATCAAACACAAAATCATAAACCTTGTCCTCTTTGGTGAAATCTGTTTTTTCCAAAGCGATGACCCGATCCGGACCCAAGTTTTTCACAGATTCTTGATCTTTCTCAAAGCAAACGGCTGTGACTGCGATGCCCATCGCTTTGAGAATCTGGATCGCAGCTGAGCCGATTGCCCCCGTCCCGCCATTGACCAAAACTCCCATGCCGGCTTCGAGTTGCACTTTGTTGATAAAGTTGACTGCGTAATGGGCTGCTTCGGCACAGGCTACCATGAACGTGAAATCTCTGTTTTCCGGCATTTTGAGCAAGGCTTTTTGGGTCGAATAGGCGACCCATTCGGCGTGAGTCCCTGCGCCGTTGTCATCAAATCCCCAAACCCGATCCCCGATTTTGAAATTTTGAACTTCGCTCCCTACCGCTTCGATTACTCCTGCGAAATCAGTTCCCGTCACCGGGATTTTAGGCCGGCTGAGCCCCGCAAATGCCCGGATGGCATAAGGTTTTCCGGTGGCCACACCCACATCCGTGCGGTTGACGGTCGTGGCCATCACTCGGACCAGGACTTCATCCCCTTTGGGAGTGGGTTTGGGGATATCTTTGAGTTGGATTTGAGCGGGTGGGCAGTAATGATCTCGGTAGAAGGCCTTCATTTTGGTGTTAGTTGATCGGGAGTTTTGGAAAAAAGAGTCTTGAACCGTCCAACTTGACGATTTCCAGTTCTTTTGATTTTTGGGTAGTGGACCAGCTGAAAAAACTGCATTCGTCCTCAAAATCTGAAGCTGAAAAGCCATTGACCATTTTGATTTCTTCACCGATTTCGATCAAAGCATCCGCAGGAGTCAAGCCTTTGGGTTTTCCGCTCAGGATCAATTTGCCATTTCGATAGAGGACTCCTACATGAGTGGTTTGCTCAAATTCCGGAATAGGCTTCAATTCCAGATAATACCTCATTTCAGTGTGATTGAGGATGGTTTTTTTGCTCAATGCAGAGAAAAAACCCAAACCGATTTTCGGGTAGTTTCCGACTTCAAAGTCAATCGGGATTCTTGAAAAATCAGTACTGTCGAGCCGTAAATTTTCAACCCAAATAGTCCTCGAGGGGAAGGTGTTCTGGCCTAATGCCCCCATGGAGGTGCTCAGGTTCGGATTGCTTAGTCCGAGGCTGTCTTTTTGATTTAAGAATGGTTGGATCTCCGGTAAATGATCGGGAAAATCCATGACTGAAACGTACCCAAAATCCACCAAGGCATCCGGATATTCCTTGCCTTCAAAGCTCAAGGAGACAAAAGGGCGATTCCCTTTCATCCGAATGGGGAAGGACTTCCATTCCGGAAGGGTGGTGAAAGGGGATTTGGAAACACGAATAAGCTGTCTTTCAAAATCTATTTCCCAATTCAGCTGTTGGATTACATCATGGCCGAGGAGATAGTAATCCATGCAGTAGAGAAACTGCATGTCATTGAGCAAACTTCTGACCTTTTCAAATTGGAAACCTCCGATTTCCAATACATCGGTCAGTCCGGTTTTTACCTTTTGGGTTTGATTGTTGGAATCCCGAAGACGGATTTTTTTACCCTTGACTTTCAGCCTTCCTTGGGGAATACTTAAGGAGTTGGCCATGCCCATACCTGCCCCGGTATCAAAGGCAAACTGGGTTGGAATACCATTCATTTTTCCTTCAAAAACCAAGAGTTTGGAATCCAGGTGAAATGGGAATACGGCAATCTGCTCTTGGGCCTGGTAAGAAAAGGCGGACAGGATAGTCCAGAAAAACAGAAAAATAATTCCGCTTAGCTTCATGGCTTTAAGCTCGGATGAATGGTTGGAAATGAAAATAGGAAATGTGAAAAGCGCAGAAAATCAGGGATTAACTTGAGCGCAGACAAAGGCTGCTTAATAGGCGTCTATTCCCGCTTGAGCGATGATTCCGTCCTGAGCGGAAGTCACTCCTGATACGCCAATTGATCCCACAATCACTCCGTCTTTGAAAATCGGCAGGCCTCCTTCCACTCCCACTGCATGGGGTAAGGTGGCGATACGGCTTCCTCCTTCGCCTTTCATGGCATCTTCAAAGACCTTGGTGGAACGCTTGAAAAAGACGGCTGATTTGGCTTTGGCTTGAGCGACATCGACGGATCCGACCTGTACGCCATCCATGCGTTTCAGGGAGATCAAATGCCCCCCATCATCGAGAATGGCAATGACTACATTCCAGCCTTCGGCCTTGGCTTTTGCTTCAGCCGCTTCGGTAATCCGTTCGGCATCAGCTAATGACAAATAGGGTTTCGTCTGGGAAAATGTCCAAAAGGGAAGGAATGTAAAGAGTAAAATCAGAAGTTGCTTTTTCATGGTTTTGGTGTTGGGTTGGGATAAAAATAATTCAAAATCAACGCAAACCTGTGCGAAAACCTGAGAATTTGCCAAATTAAGGGGTAAACTTTTAACTTAACTCTCTATCCTATGACCTCCAGACGTGATACCCTCAAAACAATTGGCCTAGCCAGTGGCCTCGGCTTGGTTTCTCCGATGAGTCTCCTGGCTTGTTCCGAATCTGTCAAAAAAGAAAAACTCGGCGTGGCTTTGGTCGGCCTGGGTTATTACAGTACCGACCTTTTGGCACCTGCGCTTCAGATTACCAAGCATTGCTATTTGGCGGGAATTGTGACTGGAACTCCGGCCAAAGCTGAAACTTGGAAGGCTAAATACAAGATCCCAGAGAAAAATATTTACAACTACGAAAACTTCGACTCCATCAAAGACAATCCTGACATCGATGTGGTGTATGTGGTTCTCCCGCCCTCGATGCACCGGGAGTATGTGGAGCGGGCTGCTGCGGCAAAAAAGCACGTTTGGTGTGAAAAGCCCATGGCGGTGACGGTGGAGGAATGTCAGGCCATGATCGATGCATGTAAATCCAATGGGGTAAGCCTATCCATCGGGTACCGTTGCCAGCACGAACCCAATACTCTTGCCTACACCCAACTGATCAAAGAAGGAAAACTGGGAAAAATAAATGCGGTCTCCTGTGCCGCAGGATATCGGGAAAACCGAACTGACCACTGGAAGCAAAAGCGGGAAATGGGCGGGGGTGTCATTTATGATATGGGGGTTTATTCCATTCAGGGCGCAAGGTTGGGTACACAGCTTGAGCCTGTTGCGGTGAAATCCGCTAAAGTTTGGACCGAAAGGCCCGAAATTTATAAAGATGGTTTAGGAGAAATCGTCGAAGCTGAATTGGAGTTCCCCAATGGGGTGAGTGGCTGGATCAAGACCTCTTTTGCCGAAAATGTCAACTACCTGAAAGTCCAAGGCGAAAAAGGGGAATTGTCGATCTCTCCGTTTCAGGGCTATGCCGGGATAAAGGGAAGCAGTCCCATGGGCGAGATCAATTTTCCCTATGAAGTTCCCTGGCAACAAGCCAATCAGATGGATCAGGATACCCTGGCGATTTTGGCTGGAAAGCCTATGCCTGTTCCGGGAGAAGAAGGGCTTAGGGATATCCGGATCGTACAGGCGATTTTGGAATCTGCCGAAACCGGAACCCGGGTAGAGATTTAGGGGGTTTTTATCAGGTTTCGCTAAGCGGCGTGATTTATGTCGGGTCAAATTCTGATTTTTGTCACGGTTAAGTATTGATTTTCAACGTATTATTGATTTCAAAACTTGAAAGCCATGATTGCCCTTCGCCTCTCCAAAGCCCAGATTCTCCAAGCCTGTATTCAAAAGCAGGAGCGGACGATCGAAGATTTCGAAAGAGGAATTGCCGAGCTCAAAACTCAGCTTTATTCCCAGGAAGAAATCGAAAGTCAGGAACACAGACCCTCTCCTGAACGGCGTGAGCTCCTGCTTCGAATGGAGCATGAACTGGGTTTTTTGAATTATGAAATGGCGGTTTTGAGACAGATTGAAGCGGAGAAACCACTCGATGTCGTGGATCTTGGGGCTGTGGTGGTGACCAATCAACGCACCTTTTTTATATCTACTTCCCTAGAGCGGGTGGAAATCGAAGGCCGAACAGTCATCGGGATTTCTCAAAAAGCACCGATTTATCAAGTCATGAAAGGCAAAAAGGCTGGACAGTTCTTTAACTATGGAGGTGTTCGGTTTGCGATTTTGGAGGTGTATTGATAAGAGTAAAAAGTTAAAAGCAAAAAACCTGTCAGGATTCAAATTCTGACAGGTTTTGATTTTTTTAGCAAGCGGAAAATTTTGCTTTAAATAATCCCTCGCTCTATCCTACTGAATAGGCTATTCGATCGGCAGTCCATTTTGATACCAAGCCTGAATTCCGCCCTGGAGATGATACACTTTAGTGTAGCCTTGTTGGGTCAAAAGCTGCGCGGCTTCGAGACTTCGGGCACCGACTGCACAGTAGATGTAGATTTCTTTGTCCTTTGGGATTTCGAGGGCTTTATCCAGAAAATTTGCCTGATAATAATCCAGGACTATAGCATTGGCGAGCTTTCCTTGGGCCACTTCCTGCGGAGTTCTGACATCCAAAATGACTCCATTTGGACTTTTTTCCTGGAATTCTTTAGGAGAAAGATTTTGAACCAAAGCCACCTTATTCCCTTCAGAGGTATCCTGAGTTGATTTTTCAGATGAGCAGGAAGAAAATAAGAGTGTAAAGGCCAAAAGAAGCAAAGAAGCAGTTTTCATGGGCTAAATGTTTCCTGCAAAACTAGAAAATCTGGATTCTGAATTTTGGTGACCTTGGGCACAAAAGCCAAAGTTTAGGCTCGAACTTGTCCGCTACCCCTTACCACCCACTTGTAGCTGGTCAGTTCCCGCAATGCCATCGGGCCACGGGCATGAAGTTTTTGGGTGGAAATTCCGATTTCTGCTCCAAGTCCAAACTGGTTTCCATCGGTAAAAGCCGTGGATGCATTGGCATAGACAGCCGCGGCATCGACCTCGTTGAGAAATCGCTCGATGGTTACCGGGTTTTCGGAAAGAATAGCTTCCGAATGCTTGGAGGAATAGGTGGAAATATGATCCAAGGCTTCGTCCAGATTTTGGACCGTCTTGATGGAAAGCTTAAGGCTGAGAAATTCGGTTCCAAAGTGCTCGGGTAGAGCAGAATGGATTTGCGGATTAGTGGGAAGGGCTATAAAAGCCTTTTCATCCGCAAAGACCGCTACTCCGCTTTCCAGCATAGGCTGAATCAGTTTTGGCAAATCAATCAATCGACTCTGATGGATAATCAGGCAATCCAGGGAATTGCAGACACTGGGACGCCGGGTCTTGGCATTGTGGAGGATGGCTTTGGCTTGTTCCAAATCCGCCGTCTCATCGAAGTAGGTATGGACAATGCCTGCGCCTGTTTCGATCACAGGTACTTTGGCATTTTGCCGTACAAAGTCAATCAAGCCCTGAGACCCTCTTGGGATAATTACATCCACGAAGCCTACCGCTTCCAAGAGGGCCTTAGTGGCTGAGCGATCGGGGGGTAAAAGTTGAAATGCACCACTCGGAACCCCATGTTTTTCCAAAACCTGATGGATTAAGGTCATGATGGCCCGATTGGAAAAGTCAGCGTCTGAGCCGCCTTTTAGCACCAGCCCATTGCCGGACTTGAGCGCAAGCGAAAACACATCGAACGTCACATTGGGCCGAGCCTCGTAGATGATCCCGATCACGCCGAGGGGAACAGAAATTTTGCTAAGCTCCAACCCGTTTTCCAGCATTCGCTGTTCAAGCAGAATCCCCAAGGGACTTTCCAGATGGGCCACTTGTCGGATTTCTCCGGCGATGCCTTTGATTCGGGAATCACTCAAAAGCAGGCGGTCATACATGGGATTGGTTTTTTCCATCCGATCGAGATCCTTTTGATTTTCCTTTAGTAAAAAAGGAATCTGCGCCTCCGCCAAATCAGCTAAATCTTCCAGCACCTGCCGAACCTGCTGGTCTTGGATGCCGATTAGCTTTCGGCTGCTTTTTTGGACAGCTTCGAAGATAGTTTGGTACTCAGTCATGGTCAAAGAGGTAGAGGTAGTCGTAATGGATCAAGGCTTTTTGGTTTTTTTGACCTAGACGTTCGATAGCCAATTTGGAAGTGTATTCGGCACGGCCTAAGCCGATTTTTTCTCCTTTTTCATCCCGGATCAGGAGAATGTCCCCCTTCGAAAATTCTCCTTCGATTTTTGTGATTCCGATTGGTAAAAGGCTTCGGATGACGGAGGAAGTCAGGGAGGCTTTTGCTCCTTCATTGATGGTGATCTCGGCTTTGTAGTATTGCGCCCCGTGTGCCAGCCATTTTTTGGTGGCGTGTTTTACCTTTTGGGGTTCAAACCAGGTGCACCGCAAAGACTTATCGGCAAAAGCGCTGAGCACCCCGTCTTTTTTCCCGTTGGCGATGATGACCTGTATGCCCAGATCGGCTGATTTTTTTGCCATGGCATACTTGGTCAGCATCCCGCCCCGCCCAAAGGAAGATTTGGTCGCAGAAATATAGCTGCTCACTTCAGGCATGGAGGAAGCCACTTTTTCGATGAGTTGAGAACTTGGTTCGGAAGGATTTCCGGTGAAAATCCCGTCCACATTGGTCAACAGAATCATCGTGTCCGCATTGATCATGGCGGCGGTGAGGCTGGCGAGCTCATCGTTGTCCGTAAACATCAGCTCGGTGATGGTCACTGTGTCGTTTTCATTGATGATGGGCAAAATGCCCTGCTGAAGCAGCGCCTCGACGCAATTCTTCATGTTGAGAAAGTGCTTGCGGTCACGAAAATCTTCCTTGGTCACCAAAATCTGCGCAATGGGCTGATTCAGTTTGCCAAAAAGTTCTTGATACTGATTGATCAGCTTGATCTGCCCGGTGGAGGCCCAGATCTGTTTTTTGAATACAGGGTTTAACTTTTCTGGTAAAGGGATAGACTGCCTACCAAAGGCTACCGCACCGGAACTCACGAGTACGATCTTTTTTCCCTTGGAAATCAATTCTTGGATTTGAGACACCAAATGTGCCATCCGGTCCAAGTCAGGAAGACCGTTGGATTGCGTCAGGACATTGGACCCGATTTTGATCACCGCTACTTTGGAATCAAGCATTTGTTAGAAAATTTGTATGAAAGTAAGGGATTTGATGCGGAGTTGCTAAAAAAAATGGTTTTTGAATTGATGAATGGAAATTATCTTGAAAACTGTGGAAATACGATGGAAATACTATAGAAATAAGACGCTTCGCGCTGAAATAGGGTGTTTTGATTAAAATTGGCGATTTTCTGTGCTACAACTTTTCCAAAGTTTCAAACTTTGGAAAAGTTCTCAATCCATCGTTTCAATCTCAAACCCAAAATTTCATCTGTTTATAATTTGATTTTTAATGGCCAGATGGAATGCCCCGGATAATCATTCCCCTGTGTGAGAAGCATTTACTCATGGGCATTTCATATCACAAAAACGGCATACTCGTCTTCCCCACGAGCATCAAGGTTTTGGATCTAACCAACTAGATCATTTAAACTTTTTCTTTGGGTTTTTCCTAACATCAAAAAATGATAAGATGATGATTTTATTTCCTCGGATTCTGTAAAGAATTCTGGTTTGGGGTGAAAGTTGAAATCCTCTATTTCGACTTTGCCAATCAAAGGCTGAGCCTTAAGAATTTTAAAAATCGCATCTGCTTTTTGAATAAATTCTTTTGCGGAATTATCACCTCAATTCTTCTTAATATACTCCACGATGGAATCGAAGTTTTTTTTCAGCCCTTGGAGTGACAAAGACTTCCATCAGTACTTTTTCTTTAAATTCTCCCAGGCGATCAAATTTTCGTCATTTTCAGATTCTTCGTACCAAAGATAGATTTCCTTCTTTTGCTCATCTGTCAAGGATTTCCAGAATTCACCTTCTTTTGAATCCTCTCTTTGCTTGAGGAAATCATAAACGGTTTGCAAAAGTTGTTCATTGTCAATCCGTTCTATGATTTTTTGAAGGTCCGATTTAAGTTGTGCCGCTCCCATAGTTTTTGAATATTGACTAAATCAAATCTACACGTTTGAATTGGGTGAGTAAAGACAATCTTGATTTTCAGGCTTTTCTATTCGGTTTTTTGGTAATTCCAATTTTTGAAATACGATCGAAATACTATAGAAATAAGGCGCTTCGCACTAAAATAGGGGTTGGAGTTCCTCGATAGGTCGTAAATCCGAAATCTGAAATCCGAAATTAAAGAAACGCCATACTCATCGTCCCCACCAGCATCATCACCTTGGCCCAAGCGCTGAGTCGGGTGAAGTGTTCCCGGCGGTCGGCCTGATAGACTTTCCACATAAACCATCCAAAAACAAGGCCCAAGGCGCCGAAATAATAGAACAGGTGGAGGTTGTTGATTTTAAAAGTTACCGTCAAAATCGCCCCGACAAAGCAAATCGCCACGGCAAAGATCACCTGTTTGGTCTTGCGGAATCCGATGACTATCGGAAGCGTCCGGCAACCGTGAAGGCGATCCCCATGCCGGTCTTCAATGTCTTTGATGATCTCCCGGATCAGATTGAGGAAAAAGGCAAATATGGCATAGGTCAAGACCAGCAATTCATTTTTCTGATAATAAAAAGCCACCAAATACACGGAGAATCCGGTCAAAAAGGCTACTGTGAGATTGCCGATAAAAGGCTCCCGCTTCAGTTGATTGCTGTAGATCCAAAGGAGAAATGCTGCCAGAAAATTGACTAAAGCAATTCTGGGAGAGACCCAATACCCCAATCCAATGGCTGTAAAATTGAAAAAGGTATGTAAGAAAATGACTACCCTGCGCTTGATCCCTTTACCCACCACGACTTCATGAGGACGGTTGACATAGTCAATCTTCACATCATAGTAGTCATTGATCATATAGCCCGCCGCTGTGATGATGACCGTGGAAAGCGCCAATACATACAAGCGAAAATCCTGAAGAACAGGCAATCCTCCAGTCGTTGTCTCAATCAGAAAATATGCAGTCATCCCTTGGGCAAAAGCCACCATAAGCAAATTGATGGGTCTGCTGATTCTGAAAAGTCCCCTAACCGATAATGTTCGCTCCATGATAATGCCTTCCGGGATTAAAAATAGAGAAAAGTCTCAGCCAAAAAGGATTTACCGCAGATCTAATCAGGAAAATCGTTTCCGTAACTTTTGAAGCATCCTTTTTTTCAATTACCTATCTTGAAAATTCAGCAAGAAAACCCATTAACCATGAATACAACTAGCAAGCAATCCCGAAGAGACTTTATCGCTCTTTCGGGTAGCGCCTTGGCAGGCTCTTTCTTTTTGCACCCGGTGGCGCAGGCACTCTCCATTTTTGATAAGCCCGGTCAGAAAATGAAACTCGCCATGGTCGGAACCGGTGTAAGAGGTCTTGCCATGTGGGGGAGGGATGTAATCCGAGCCTACAAAGATCAGGTGGAGTTTGTCGGACTGTCCGACAAAAACGAAGGGCGGATGAAGTATGGCAAAACCTTCATGGGCGTTGACTGTCCGCTGTTTTTCAGTGCCGATCAAATGATCAAGGAGACCAAGCCGGATGTGCTGATCGTCACCACCATGGACAGCACCCACCACGAGTTTATCGTCAAAGGACTCTTGGCCGGAATGAATGTGATCTCCGAAAAGCCCATGACTACCGACGAAGTCAAAGTCAAAGCGATCCTCGATGCGGAGCGTAAGTCAGGCAAAAAACTCATTGTCACCTTCAACTACCGCTATTCTCCCCATCGTCAGAAACTCTATGAATTGCTCCGGGCCGGGGAAATCGGAACCATCACTTCGGTGGATTTCCACTGGTATTTGGACACCTCGCACGGGGCAGACTATTTCCGCCGATGGCATGGAAGAAAGGAATTTGGAGGCACCCTGCTCGTCCATAAGTCCACGCATCATTTTGACCTGCTCAATTGGTGGCTGGACTCTGATCCGGAGGAGGTATTTGCCTACGGTTCGCTGGAGTTTTATGGCAAAAATGGCCCCTTCCGCTCCAAAACCTGCCGTGGATGTCCTCACGCATCCAAATGCGATTTCCATTGGGACATCACCAGAAATGAACACCTGACCAAGCTTTATGTGGAAAATGAGCAGTACGACGGCTACTATCGGGACGGTTGCGTATTCCGGGAGGAAATCGACATCTACGACAAGATGGCCGTGCAGATCAAGTACAAAAACAACGTTCAGGTAAGCTATTCCCTCACCACCTACTCACCCTACGAAGGGTACCGCATCGCCTTTAATGGGACCAAAGGCCGATTGGAAGCCTGGATCAAGGAGAGTCAGCCTTGGGATGAAAAGAACGAGGATGAACTGGTCTTGGTCAAGAACTTCGGTCAGCGCCATGTCATCACCGTGCCTCAAGGCGGTGGGGGCCATGGAGGCGGTGACACGCGGCTAAAGGATAAGCTTTTCTTAGATCCCAACAAACCTGATCCATGGAGACAGTCAGCCGGCAGTCGGGACGGGGCCATGTCCTGTCTGGTCGGCATCGCCGCCCGACACTCCATCGAACAAGGTAAGCCGATCAAGATTCAGGATCTGACGGATATTCCGTTGGCGGCGAGTGGAAGAGGAGCCTAATGATACTTCGACAAGCTCAGTACAAGTTTCGGATATTAATTTCGGATTTCGGATTGAATCCCGCGGGGCTTAGGCTTCGTGGGATTTTTTATTCACCGCAGTCCTGCCTGAGGGCAGTCAGGGGCGCAGAGAACGCAGAGAGGGATAATGAAAAGGTATAAGAGTATTGTGATTAATGATGGAGGTTCAATTTCAGCCAATTCCCCCTTTCACTTATGGCTAGGGGGATTTCCATTTTTATAGAGAAAAGCTGGAAAGCAAATAAGTCGCATACCCAATTGAAGCTGATTCCAATCCCTTTCTACTACCCCAATTCTACAAACTCCACATAGATCCCTAAGAGGATGTGCCAAAAAAGGTAGTGTCCTAACCTTACCGAAAGGGAAGCCAAGAATCCGGAATTTTTGAAATAGATCGCCTGAAGCAAGTTCATCAAGAATCCTGTTCCCAAGGAATAGAAAATCAAAAGATAGCTACCATCGGGAAGTTGCTCCAAGGGTTCTCTGAGGGAGGTGAGAATTGCACCGATCCAGAATAGGGTGTTGAGGTATTTTCCTTTTTGATACCAGGTCCCAATCGCTAGAAACACAGTCATCGGAATCAAGCGATAGAATACCTCGACCTCCAAAGCACCTGAGAAATATAAAAACAAGGAATAGGGAAAAGGCTGCAAAAAGGGAGGTAACTCGGTGTAAGGTTGAGGATGAAGCAACACTTTGATCACCAGAATATCCAATATCCCAAATACCATCCCAATCAAAGCAGGAATCAGGAACCGATTTTTATTGGAGATACTGGTTTCAAAAAAGTTAGGAAGGCTAACCTTGCTTTGCAGCCACAAGAAAGGAATGCCCAAAAGGAGGATTAATATGTTTTCAAGCTGCCAGACCCTCAAAAAGGAATGATCTCCCAAGATTGCGTTACCATACAGGCTTCCGATCCACGCGATAAGCAAAAAGGAAAGATAAATGAGGATGTTTTGGGTGACGTGTTTGTCAGTTCGTAATCCGAGAGGCATAGCAGGAAATTTTTCTTCTATGCAGATGCAGAGGTCAAGGTTTGGGTTGCAAAGAGGAGGGAAGAAAGATGAAAAATGAGATCCTGCTTCGAGTTTAAATTCACCCCAGTGGCGCAAAGGACGAGGAGAGGGTATTAATCCCACCCAGTCAAACGCTTATTTTACACTAGACGGGGAGCCTAATGATTTCGGATTTCGGATAGAACATTTCGGATTGAATCCCGCTGGGTTGAGGCTTCGCGGGATTTTTTTATTCACCGCAAAGTCGCAGAGAACGCAGAGACGAATAGTTTTGGTTTATTGCTTTCGTTAAAGAGTTGGATACTCGATCTATAGGACATCTCTTTACCTCCCCAGCCTTTCCAATCCCTCCTCATTTTCAATTACCATCTCTTCATACATCAGCGTCCAGCCTAGGGATTTGGTGAGGATGTAGAAGTTGGTCAGTTCGGCGAGGAGTCGGTTTTGGGCATTTTCCATGAGGTCAGATTTTTCGATCTGAGCGCGCATTTGGGTGGTGACGGAGTTTTTGATCTTGTTGTAATCCTCGGCTCCAAAGGAGTTGAAGTAGTCCTGAGTCACGTCGTAGTATTCGATCTCAGGATAGATGTTGAGGATGGGAGGAGGGATTTTTTTGAGAATCAGGGTGCGGTTTTCGGCATTGATTTCGGTTTCCAGTTGGCGAAGGTCATACTCCACGGTGGCCTTGGCGTTGACGACGACGAGGGCCTTTTTGTCCGAAGTCCAGAGGTTGAGAAAGAGACTTTGGGAATTTTTGAAGGTGAAGACTTTGGAAAAGTAGCCTTCGGTCACGATGAGTTTGCCTACTTGATTGACTTGCTTTTGGATGAGTTCGGAAGAAGCTCGAAGGTCTTCGCGCTCTTGTTTGCCTCTGTAAAAAAACCAATATCCAGCAAAAAGAAATGCGGCAATCAGAAACCCAAATCCGAATTTGTTCATCGTTCAATTTCAAATATAGGTTCAAGATGAAGAAAAGTCAGTCTTAATCCAATTGGGGGAATATTCAAAGCTTTGGAATGAGGTAGCACTTGCGATAAAAAAGTTGAGTTTGAGAATACAGCCTAAAATTTGGCTCTTTTAGCATTCATTCAGAGGCTCGTCAAAGTCCGGAGATAAATGGATTTTACCTTTAAGTGACCCGAATTTTGGTGATGCTTTTTGGGGGTCAAATCCACTTTTTTTCTGATTCTTCTTCAAAAGATTTTCAATAAACTTTTTCGCCTCCTCTTTTAGTTCGGAGGGTAAGGCTTCTAGTTTGGTGTATAAGGAAAGCGAAGTCATTCTGAATTCTTTTTTACGAAAATAGTGATTTTCTGGAACTGGTTCTTCTTGGTTTTCAAACACATCTCAAGTTAGGATAGTTTGATTTCCTGGTTTTCGAGAATAATCATTGGTAAGAATAAAAGCATAGTGGAAGAATTTTATTCTAATCAGTCTTTTTTAGATCTTGATATTCAGTTGCTTAAAACTGATTATACCTCACTCATTAAACAAAACCGAACGCTGTCTCTCCTGATTCACTTTCAGTTGTAGGACATCCGGGCGGGAATAATGCCCCACCGGGTCAAAGTTTTGTCGCTCTTCCAAAACCCGGTTGAAGTCCAGCGTTTGGATCAGCAGTCCTTCCGAGTGGGCTACTGGTTCCAACACCCACTTCCCGTCCGGTCCTGCGATGCAGCTGCCCCCATCGGCGAGGACTTCGGGGCAGTTTTCCAGAATCACATCCAGGTGCGGCGTATGGGCTGGAAAGTCACTTTTCCGCATCAGACCGGAAACGGATATGACAAAGGATCGGGACTCCTGAGCGATCATTCGGGTGATATTTTCGGTATTTCTCACCGCACCGGGCCACACGGCGACGTGGAGGTTTTCGCCTTGTCCATACAGAGCTGTTCGAGCCAGCGGCATCCAATTTTCCCAGCAATTCAGTCCTCCTACCGTGAAGGCTTTGAGTGGGTGTACTTGCAGGCCATGTCCGTCACCGGGTGACCAAGTGAGCCGTTCGTCATAGGTAGGCTGAAGCTTGCGGTGGATGGAGCGGATTTCTCCTTGCTGATCAATATAGACCAACGTGCAATAGAGACTATGACCTCCCCGATCTGAAGGTCGCTCGATGAGGCCGAGATAGACTGCGATGTGGTGTTTCTTAGCCAATTCTTGTACAGCTTGGAGCTCACCTTTTTCGATCTGTATGGCATTCCGCGCATAGTGGGCATGGATTTCCTTTTGGATTCGGTTGTCCCAAGCCGAAGCAGGAGTGATGGACAACCACCAAGGGTAGCCGGGCAGCAGGCCTTCACCAAAGATGATCAGCTCGCCTCCGCTTAACGCCGCCTCAAGGATTGCTGCTTTTATTTTTTCCAGGGTTGCGGCCTTGTCCAGCCAAACGGGGGAGATCTGAGCTAGTGCAACGGTAAGAAGGGATTCTGACATGGTTTTAAAGGTTGGATTTTCAAATTAAGTCAATTCTTTCCTGACTTCCGCGTTCTTTTCTTCGGTTTTTTGTAACTGATTGATATTTAATCTTGTATGATTTTGATTCGTTGATTTTGGGTGTCCCAGCC